>JAWKIL010000023.1:0-89968 GCA_041394285.1 Acidimicrobiales bacterium
AGCGGCTGGACGCCGGCGTTGAACCCCCGCAGCTTGTCCACCCGGTGGGTGGCCCGGTCGGCGTCGCGGCTGATGGGGGCGCCGGCGGCCAGGGGAGTGGCGATCATGCCGGGGCAGATGCAGTTGACCCGCACGTTGTGCTCCGCCATCTCCAGGGCCGCTGACTTGGTCATCATGACCACGCCGGCCTTGGCCACGGTGTAGAGGTGGGGGCCGATCCCGGGGGCGATGCCGCAGATCGACGAGGTGGAGATGATCGAGCCCGACCGCTGCTCCATCATCACCGGCGAGGCGTGCTTGATACCGAGGAAGACGCTCTTGAGCAGCACGTCCATCGTCAGGTCGTACTCCTCCACCGGGGTGTCCTTGAAGGGGCCCATGGCCCCGCCGAAGCCGGCGTTGTTGTAGAGCACGTCGAGGTGGCCGAAGGCCGTCACGGTGTCGGCCACCACGCCGGCCACGTCCTCCTCCTTGGCCACGTTGCACCGTCGGGCCTCCACGCCGTCGCCCAGCTCGGCGGCCAGGGCGTCGGCCACGTCGGTCTGGAGGTCGGCGATCATCACCTTGGCCCCCTCGGCGTGGAACAGGCGCACCGTGGCCGCCCCGATGCCGCTGGCCCCGCCCGTGATCAGGGCCACCTTCCCGTCGAGCTGTCCCATGCCTGGTCCTCCTGGTGCGACCGTGGGCGGCGCGCCGGCCGCGTCCCCGGTCGCAACCTATATCGGCGGCATGCGACCGGTCAGGCCGGCAGCGTCAATCGCCCACAGCCCGGGCCGGGCCCGGCGTACAATCGGGCATGGCACTGCAATCGGAGACGGCGGCACCGCGCGAGGGCGGCTACGGGCAGTACTGCCCGATAAGCCGGGCGGTGGAGGTGCTGGGGGAACGGTGGTCGCTGCTGATCGTGCGCGACATGCTGTGCGGCTACACCCGGTTCAACGATCTGGCCCGGGGCAACCCGGGGCTGTCCCGGTCGCTGCTGACCAAGCGGCTCCGCCAGCTGGAGGTGGCCGGCGTGGTGGAGCGCCTCGACGGGGAGTACGTGCTCACCCCGGCGGGGGAGGATCTCCGGCCGGTGGTGTTCGGCCTGGGGGAGTGGGGGGCCAAGTGGCAGTTCGGTGACCCGGCCGACAACGAGCTCGATCCGGAGCTGCTGTTGTGGTGGGTGCACAACCGCCTCGACTTCTCGCCCCTGCCCGACCGCCGGATCGTGTTCGAGTTCCGGTTCCGGGGCGAGCCCCGTCGGTTCTGGATCGTGCGCGACGCCACCGGCCCGTCGCTGTGCACCCACGACCCCGGCTTCGAGGTCGACGTGCTCGTCGAGGCCGATCTGGCCGCCCTGTACCGGGTGTGGCTGGGCAAGGTGCCGATCCGCTCGGCTCTGCGAGACGGCTCGGTGCAGCTCACTGGGGCGCCGGCCCTGGTGCGCCGCATCCCCGACGTGTTCCTGCTGAGCCTCGCGGCCCCGCTCGTGGCCGAGCACCGCTGAGGGAGGGCCGGTCCAGATTCTGGACTGGCTGGGTCGCAGATCTGCACCTGCGGCGGAGCCGTTTCGTCTTTACGGTCGAAGACGAACCAGATAGCTGGAGCAAGGAACCACCTCATGACGACGGTCACCGAACCCACGCCGACCCCCGATCCGACCCCGGCCCCGCCGCCGGCCGCCGCCCACTGGACCGGAGCCCCCGGTGACAGCCGCTGGGTCGCCGCCGCCCGCGATCTCGTGCCCGAGCTGGCCGACCGGGCCGCCGAGCTCGACGCCAGCGGCGAGTTCGCCCACGACGGCTACGACCTGCTCCGGGCCCACCGCTTCCTCTCCATGCTGGTCCCGACCGTGCTGGGCGGGGGCGGGGCCAGCTTCGGCGAGACCTGCGCCGTCCTGGCCGAGCTGGCCCGGGGGTGCCCCGCCACCTCGCTGGCCCTGTCGATGCACCAGCACCTGGTGGCGGCCCAGGTGTGGCGTCACCGTCGAGACCTGCCGGCACCGGTGCTGGCCCGGGTGGCGGAGGGGGAGTTGGTCTTGGTGTCGACCGGGGCCGCCGATTGGATGGCGTCCAACGGCACCGCCCGCAAGGTGGACGGAGGCTGGCGGATCAGTGCCCGGAAGAGCCCGGCCAGCGGCGCTCCAACCGGTGACATCCTCGTCACCAGCATCCGCTGGGAGGACGGGCCCGACGGCAGCGGGCCCCAGGTGCTGCACCTGTCGGTGCCGTTCACCGCCGAGGGCGTGAGCATCGAGCAGACCTGGGACACCATGGGCATGCGGGCCACCGGCTCCGACACCGTGGTGCTCGACGGCGTGCTCGTGCCGGAGGCGGCGGTGGCCCTGGCCCGCCCGGCCGACCGGTGGCACCCGGTGTGGGCCACCGTGCTCGGCGTGGCCCTGCCCCTGATCATGGCCACCTACGTGGGTGTGGCCGAGGCGGCGGCCGAGGCCGCCCTGGCCGCAGCGCAGCCGAAGGCCGAGCGAGCCCACGTTCCCGGCCTGGCCGGCCGGATGGGCAACCGGCTGACGGCGGCCCGGGACACGGTGCGGGCCATGATCGAGGCCGCCGACGACCTGCGCTTCGACAACACCCTGGCCGTCGCCTCGGCCTCGCTGACCCGCAAGACGCTGGCCACCCAGGCCGTCACCGATGTGGCCCGCTTGGCCCTGGAGCTCGGTGGGGGAGCGGCCTACCAGCGCACCAGCGACATCGAGCGCCTGTTCCGCGACGCCCACGCCGCCCTCTACCATCCCCTCCCCGAAGCCGAGCAGGAGGTGTTCAGCGGTCGCCTCGCCCTGGGTCTCGACCCCATCACGGGTGAGCCCCTCTGAACCATGCGAACTGTGGCGCCAGCGCGCAGAATCCAGCACCTGGTGCCACAGTTCCCTTAATCAACCAATTGGTTGACAAGGTTCCCGGGCCGGCGTAGGTTGATACTCAACCAATCAGTTGAGTACCCGACCGGGTACGAGAAGGACGAAGGGGAACGGATCGGGCATGGCGGTGGATCAGCTGTCACGGGTGTTCGCCGCTCTGGCCGACCCGACCCGTCGGGACATGGTGGCCCGTCTGGCCGTGGCCGATGCCACGGTCAACGAGCTGGCCGAGCCGTTCGCCATGTCGCTCCAGGCGGTGTCCAAGCACCTGCGGGTGTTGGAGGATGCCGGCCTGGTCAGCCGGTCCCGTGAGGCCCAGCGCCGCCCCGCCCATCTGGAAGCGGAGGTGCTGGACATGATGACCGCCTGGATCGAGCGCTACCGGCGCCAGGCCGAGGAGCGGTTCAGCCGCCTCGACACGCTGCTGGCCGAGCTGCCCGACGACATCGATCCCCTTCCCTCTCGCCCGATCGCCGACGGCAAAGGAGCCAGACCATGAAGACGAACACGCACGAGACCGAGATCATCGTGGACACCGAGGTCCCGATGGTCCGCATCATCCGCACCTTCGACGCCCCGCCCAACAAGGTCTTCCGGGCCCACACCGATCCCGAGCTGGTGGCCCGGTGGCAGGGCCCCCGCAGCACCGAGATGAGGGTGGAGCACTACGACTGCCGCACCGGCGGCTCGTACCGTTACCTCCACACGCCCTGCGATCAGACCGCCGGCGAGGGCTTCGAGGCCTGGTTCCACGGCAGCTTCCACGAGGTCCGCCCGTCGGAGCTGATCGTGCAGACCTTCACCTTCGAGGGCTTCCCCGACCATGTGGCCCTGGAGAAGCTGGTGTTCGAAGACCTGGGCGACGGCCGCACCCGGCTGGTGGCCACGTCGCTCGTCGACTCCTTCGCCGACCGTGACGCCTTCGTCGCCTCCGGCATGGAGCACGGCGTGCGCGAGGGGTACGAGCGCCTCGACGAGCTCATCGCCGCCGGCGAGCTGTAGCCAGGCGCTGCCGGCCAGCTCCCGGCCGGTCAGGCCGGCGTCAGGTCGGTTCGATGACGATCCAACCCCGGCGCTGCAGCTCGGCGGCCAGCGCCTCGGCCGGCAGGCCCCGCAGGTTGCGCTCCACCGACGACAGCGCAGCCCGCTGCGGCGGGCGCTCCACCGGGGTGCCGGACTCCTCGGCCTCCTGGAGCTGGTCGATGAAGGCCTGGGCCTCGTCCCGGGTGAACTTGCCACCGGCCTGGCGCTGGGTGAACCCCAGCGGGCCCCGGGCGTCTCGGAAGTCTGTGTGGCCGGCGTTGGCCAGCAACGCCAGCAGCTCCTTGATCTGCCCCTGCGTCGCCGGTGGGCCGGACTGCTGACCGAATGCCATGCCCGCAGTATGCCTGGGGGGTGTGACAACGGAGCGAGGCCCCCGGCGGGGCCACGCTCCGTCTCGCTCAGATCCCCGGTTCAGACCCGGCTCAGGGCCGCAGGGGTGAGGATCTTCGCCCGCACCGGCGGCGGGATGAAGAACCAGTTGTGGGCCTCGGGGGTGTACAGCTGGGTGTCGAGCACCGGTTGACGCCGGGCCACCGTGGGGTCGAGCCCCTTGGTGGCCATGGCGAACGTCCAGAACGAGCCGGGGTAGGTGGCCATCGCCCCCCACAGCAGCTCGGTGCGGGGGAAGCGGGCCGACAGGGTGTCGAAGCACTGCCGCACCGTGTTCGGGTGGAAGTGGACCGACTCGGTCTGGGCCACCAGGATCCCGTCGGACCGCAGGGCCTTCTCGCACTTGGCGTAGAACGGGTCCTCGAACAGGCGGGCCGCCTGGCCGATCGGGTCGGTCAGGTCCACCAGGATGGCGTCGATCTCGTCGGTGAACGAGGCGATCGACTCGAAGGCGTCGGCCGCCCGCACCTCCACCCGGGGATCGGCCAGAGCGTTCGCCGCCACCGGGTAGTGCTTGGCCGCCACCTCGATCACGTCGGCGTCGAGCTCGAGCAGGTAGACCTTCTCCACCGTGTCGTGCTTGAGGGCCTCGGCCACGATGAAGGCGTCGCCGCCGCCCACCACGGCCACCGTGCGGGGGTTGGGGTGGGCCACCAGCGCCGGGTGGGTGAGCACCTCGTGATACACGTAGGTGTCGATGTCGGTCAGCTGCACGATCCCGTCGAGGGCGAGGATCTTGCCCTTCGTGGGGTGCTCGAACAGGAGCAGATCCTGGAACTTGGTCTCACGCTCCTCCAGGATGGCGGCCATGGCGTAGCCGGCCGTGGAGGGGGCCTGGGGCTCGTTCTCCTGGAACCAGCCCACCACCGAGGGACCGGTGGGGGAGGTGGCAGCCGAGGCGGCGCGGGGATCGACCCCTCGGGCCAGCTGCTGTCGCTCGATCCGCTCGGGCTCGAAGGTCGATCTCAGGACCTCGAAGATGGCGTCGATATCGACATGGTCGCCGCACGTGAAGTAATCGAGGGCGGCGTAACCCAGCTCCGGCCAGGTGTGGATGGACAGATGGCTCTCGGCGATGACGGCGACGCCCGAGACGCCCTGGGGGCTGAACTGGTGCACCACCAGCTCCACCAGGGTGGCACCCCCGGCCTCGACGGCCTGCCCGAGAGTGGTGCGAACCAGTTCCGGCGAGTCGAGGTTCCGGGCTCCCCAGAACTCGCAGATCGTATGCTGACCAAGCCCAGGCTTGGCGTGGTGGTTTTCCAACTATCACCCTCTCTCGTCACGGCGCGCTTCCGCCGACCCGGGCGGGACGGCGGGTTGAAGCGCGAAGGCTCAAGCCTATAGCCGGACGAGAGGGTTCAACTCAGGTCGAACTTGGCGAAATCCTGCTCGGAGGCCTTGAGGAACTCGAGGTAGGCGGGCATGCCGCCGTTGTAGTTGCCGTCCTGGCGGCGGTTGAACTCGCCCTCGAAGTTGTAGTAGCCCGGGGTGCACTCGGCATTCCGGTTCGTCTTGCCCCGGTGCTTGATGACCTCCTGCACCCAGTCCTCCTCGGCCTCGGCCGAGCAGTCGATCACGTCGAGCCCGTTGTCGCGCACATGGGCGATGCAGGCGGCGATGTGGTCGCCCTGGATCTGGAGCATGTCGGTGAGGTTGAAGTTGAACGGGGCCTGGTAGCCACCCATCACGAACATGTTGGGGAACCCGTGGGTGTGGATCCCGAACAGGGTGCGGATGCCCTCGGCGTACTTGTCCTGCAGGTCCTGGCCGCCGTCACCCAGGATCTGGTTCCAGGTGCCGGTCTTCTGGACCTCGAAGCCGGTGGCGTAGATCAGCAGGTCGAGCTTGTACGTCGTTCCCTCGAACACCGGGCCGTCGGGGCCGATCTCGGTGATGCCCTTGCCGTGGGTGTCGATGAGGTGGACGTTGGGCTGGTTGAAGCTCGGCAGGTAGTCGTTGTGGAAGCACGGCCGCTTGCACATGAACATGTACCACGGCTTGAGGGCGTCGGCCGTGGCGGGGTCTTCCACGATCTGGTCGATGCGCTTGTGGATCCGCATCATGTAGTCGATGTTGGCGTTCTCCTGGAGGCGGACCTTCTCCTCGGGGGAGATCTCGTTGCCGTCGGCGTCGACCCGGATGGCGGTGAGCGACCCCATCTTCATGGCCCGCTCCCGGCGCCGGGCCTGCCAGCCCGGCTTGAGCGTCTTGGCCCACTCGGGGTCGGTCTCCCAGTCGTCGCGCACGTCGATCGACGACGGCGTCCGCTGGAACACGTAGAGCTCCTTGGCCGCCTTGGCCAGGTTGGGCACGGCCTGCACGGCGGTGGCGCCGGTGCCGATGATGCCGACCACCTTGTCGCCCAGGTTCTCCAGGTCCGAGCCCGTGTACTCGAAGTCCCACCGGGAGGTGTGGAACGAGTGGCCGGTGAAGGTCTCCATGCCGGCGATCTTGGCCAGCTTGGGCATGGTGAGGGTGCCGTTGGCGCACACCACGAACTTGGCCTTCATCTTGTCGCCCCGGTCGGTGCCGACCTCCCACACCTTCTCCTCGGCGTTCCAGATGGTGGAGGTCACGGTGGTCTGGAACACGGCCAGGTCGTAGAGGCTGTACTTGTCGGCGATCATCTTGCAGTAGTCCCAGATCTCCTGGCCGCCGGCGTAGTGCCGGGTGGGGACGTAGCCGGTCTCGTCGAGCAGGGGCAGGTAGTCGTAGGCCACCACGTCGCAGGCCACGCCCGGGTAACGGTTCCAGTACCAGGTGCCGCCCACGTCGGCGCCGCGCTCCACGATGCGGATCGACTCCACGCCGGCCTGGCGCAGCCGGGCCGAGGTGAGCAGGGCCGAGAACCCGCCTCCGATGAACAACACCTCCACGTAGTCGGTGATCGGGTCCCGGGTGATCTCGGCCTCGGCGTAGGGGTCGGTGGCGTAGACCTTGAGCTTGCCGTCGAGCTCGGTGGTGAACTGGCTCGTGCCCTCGGGGCGGTAGCTGAGCCGCAGGTCCCGCTCCTCGGCGAAGCGGGCCTTGATGGCGTCGTAGTACTCCTGCGGCTTCGGCTCCCGCTTGAGCTTCTGGTTCGCCAGGGGCTTCTCGGAGGAGGTGGTGTCGGTCATGGTGCTGCTTCCGTCGGCCTGCGGTGAAGCTCCTAGTTTCTTAGACCTTCGAACCAGGCGCCAGTCCGGCGGGCCCGCCGGGGATACCGTGGGTCGGGTGACCAACCGACACCACCGGCGCGGCGGGCGCACCACTCCCAAGGGCTCCCGTCCCGCCTCTGCCTCCGCCGGGAGCGGCCCGGGCGCCGGATCGGGCCGGGTGGCGGGCCGGTCGCACCGGGGTCGGCCGGCCGGTCCGCCCTTCCTGGCCGACGCCCGCGAGGCCCTGGCCGGTCACTCGCCGCTCGGCCTGATGACCCTGGCCTCCATCCTGGTCCAGGCGACCACGCCTCAGGCCTCGGACCGTTTCGCCGGCTCGGCGGTCGACCGCCCCGACCCCACCGCCGTGTTCCTGTCGTTCACCGACCCCGACTGGCCGCCCCTCAACGCCCTGGCCCTGGCGGCGTCGCTGCTCACGCCCGACGACGAGCTGTCGCGACGGCTCCGCCTGCTGGTGGACCCGGCCGAGGTGGAGGGGGCCCCGCCCTGGCTGGCCGAGATCGACCGGATCGAGGTGACCGGGGTGTGGCGCCAGAGCCACGTGCTGGGCGACGGCGACAACATCGTGCTCGGGTGGAGCTGGCCCGGAGGCCAGGCGGCATCGGCCGTGATCTACATAGACCACAACGTGGGCTCCCTGGTGAAGGACGCCTTCGTGGTCGACGAGCCGTTGGAGGACCTGCTGGGCACCTACCGGGGCCTGGCCGACCCCGACATGCGGCTCGATCCGCTCGACCCGGCCGAGGCCGGGGCCCGGATCGCCGAGGCCATCGCCCGGGCCGACATCACGATCCCCCCGTTCGAGAGCGACACCTGGCCCCTGTGCCGGCCCCTGGTGCAGTGGGTGGCGGCCCACCTGCCGGCGGGCGGCGCCCTGCCCGAGGCGGACGAGTGGTCGGAGGAGGCCCGGGCCGACCTGGTCGACCAGTTCCTGCAGAGCGGGCATAGCGCCGTCGATGATCTGGCCCCTGACCAGGTGCGGGAGCTGGTCGACAACCTCGTGTGGTTCGCCTGCGACTACGGGCCCGGCGATCCCCTGCGGTGGAGCCCGGTGTCGGTGGAGATCGTGCTGGCCGACTGGTATCCCCGGAAGGTGTTCGCCCCCACCGACGACGTGCTGGGGTGCCTGCCCGACGTGCTGGCCGGGTTCGTGTCGTTCTGCCATGGGCGCACCGGCATCCGGGCCGAGCTGACCGAGGAGGCGCTGGCCGCGGTGGAGGAGTGGAGGGCCGAGTACCTGGCCGCCATCGCCGAGCCCGACCGTTCGCCCCAGTCGAACGCCGCCCGGTTGGCCCGACTGGCCGCCGGTCTCGATCCTGACGCCCTGGAGGCGTTCGCCGCCCTCGACGACGAGCAGGCCCTGAACGACGACCTCGACGACTACTACCGGGAACGGGGCGACGAACCCCACGGCGGGGCCTGAGGACCCTGGTGGGGGCACGGCGAACCGGCCACACTGCGAAACCATGCGGACCGATCGGAACCGACGAGCCGATATCTCCCGGCGGGCGCTCGGCGCCGATGCGGCCGTCCACGGGCCCGAGCAGCACCTGGCGTCCCGGGCGGCGTGGCTGCGAGCGGCGGTGCTGGGGGCCAACGACGGGCTGATCTCCACCGCCAGCCTGGTGGTGGGGGTGGCGGCGGCCAGCAACGACCGCACCGCTGTGCTGGTGGCCGGCATCGCCGGACTGACGGCGGGGGCGCTGTCGATGGCGGCCGGGGAGTACGTGTCGGTCAGCTCCCAGCGTGACGTCGAGCTGTCCGACCTGGCCCGGGAGCGGGCCGAGCTGTCGGCCTCGCCGGCGGCCGAGCGGGACGAGCTGGTGCGCATCTACCAGGACCGGGGTCTGAGCCGAGGCCTGGCCGAGCAGGTGGCCGACGAGCTGTCGGCCCGGGACGACGTGGAACGGATCCATGCCCGCGACGAGCTCGGCATCGACCCCGACGCGCTGGCCGACCCGGTGCAGGCGTCGGTGGTGTCGGCCATCAGCTTCACCCTGGGCGCCGTGCTCCCGATCCTGGTGGCGGCGGTGGCCGGCGCCTCGGCCAGGATGGTGGCGGTGATGGCCCTCACCCTGGTGGGGCTGGCGGCGCTGGGCGGGCTGAGCGCACGCATCGGCGGTGCCCCGGCCGGGAGGTCGGTGGCCCGGGTGGTGATCGGCGGTGCGCTGGCCCTGGTCGTGTCGCTGCTGATCGGCCGGCTGACGGGCTCGGTGGTGTGAGCATCCGGGCCTTACCGGGCAGCCGTGCCCTTGGGCTGCCCTTGTGAGCGCTCGGGAGCCTCACCGTACAATCGGGCCCCATGAGCCAAGGCGCAGACAACGACGGCCCGTACTACGACGAGTTCAGCCAGGGCATGACGATCCCGTGGCTGCCGCCGGTGACCGTCACCGAGGCCGACAACGTCGCCTACCGCATGATCACCGGCGACCAGCACCTGCCGTCGGCCGACCGGGGCCTGGCCGCCCGCCTCACCGGCCGCCAGGGCGGGATGGTGTATCCGGCGCTGGCCATGCAGTACTCGATCGGCCAGACCACCAACGCCACCCGGCGGGCCATCGCCAACCTCTACTACCGCTCGGTGCGGATCCTGCGCACCGTGCACGTGGGCGAGACGCTGCGCACCACGGCCACCGTGCTCGGCCTGGCCGACGGCAAGCCGCGTGACGGCCAGCACCGGGGCAAGGTGTGGCTCGGGATCGAGACGGTGGGCGACGAGGGCCCGGTGGCCCGCTACGAGCGGTGCGCCCTGGTGGCGGCCCGCCACGGCTCGCCCGGCCACAGCGACGAGATCCCCGGCCCGTCCGATCCGGCGCCGCTCGACAGCCTGGTGGAGCTGGTGCCGTCGTGGGATCTGAACGTGTTGCCCCGCACCGACTGGGCCGTGGGTGAGACCCGGACCGACGCCATGCGGGACCACGTGGACCTGGCGCCGGCCCTGGCCCGCATGACGTTCAACCAGGCGTTCGTGCACCGCGACGGCACCCGGAGCATCTACAACAAGCGCCTGGTCTACGGCGGCCACGTGCAGGGCCTGGCCCAGTCGAGCCTGTCCCGGGTGCTGCCCGGCATCGCCACCGTGGTGGCGTGGGACGGCTGCGACCACGTGGGCCCGGCGTTCGAGAGCGATCTGCTGGCCTTCCGCCACACCCTGACCGAGGAGCTGCCGGCCAACGGCGGCCGTCTCATGCGCTTCGAGGTCCGCGGGGCCACGGTCGACGCCGAAGGCAACGTGGGCGACGACATCCTCGTCTGGACCCCGATCGTCCTCGCTCCGTAGGAGCGGGGTTGAGCACTGCGCTCGGTAGGAGCGAGGTTCACCCGTAGGGCACGGGGGTGGTGACGAGGGGAGCGTGGGCCGGGCCCAGGAGGGCCCGGGCCTGCTCGGTGGCGGCGGGGGCGAGGCGGTCGGCCACCGCCACGAACACCTCCCGGGCCCGGGCGCGGGGCCATCGGGTGGGGAGCAGCTCGGACGGCAGGTCGGGGTCGATCGAGGCGATCACGAACCAGCGGTACACGGCCCGGGTGCGGGTGACGAGCGCCTCGCCGGTGTCGAGGGAGCGGCGGCGGCCGGCGGCGGCCGGACCGAAGGCGGCGATGAACTCGTCGTACACCGGCCGCATGTCTTCCGGATCCCAGGCTGCGGCCGGCGACAGGGCCCCGGCCAGGGGCGGATCGGCGCCCCGCACCACGGTGTAGCGAAGGCCCTCCACGGCGGCCAGGACCGGGCCCAGGTCGGGAGGCGGCGGGTCGGGCGAGACCCAGGTGCCGGGGAGCAGGGGAGCGAAGCCGTGGGCCCGCAGGCGCTGGCGGAGCTGGTGGCCGGGGGCGGCGGTCGCCCCGGTCAGCGACCACGACAGCACCGTCCACTGCCCGTCCCAGCCCGTGCGGGGCCCGGCGAAGGTGGCGGTGATGGCGCGGCCCTGGCCCAGCAGGGCGTTGAGGGTGGCGGTGGGCCGGTAGGCGGTGGTGCGGCCGCTTCGCTCCAGGGTCAGCGCTCCCCGGCCGGCCAGGCGCCCGAGGGCGGCCCGGGCCGCCGCCGCCCCCACCCCGAACGGGGCCAGGAGGTCGACCAGCGCGCTCGACGCCACACCGTCGGTTCGGCCCGTCCAGTGCTCACCTAGCAGCGTCATCACCAGGTGCTGGGTGGGGAACCCGACCTGGAGCCGGGGCAGCGAGATCGAGGCGAACTCGTCGAGCGTCTCGTCGACCCCGGGTAGAGCGGGGTCGATCTTGCGGATGATGGCCGGCGTGTCGGGCCGGGTGGTCGGTCGGCGGAGCGGCACCCGCCCCAATGTAGATCGCGGCCCGGCGGCGATACTGGTGGCATGAGCGGTCGGGTGTGCGTGGTCGGGGGCGGGTTCGCCGGATTCTGGGCGGCGGTGGCGGCCCGCCGGGTCGACGGGGAGGCCGAGGTGACCGTGGTGAGCCCGCTCGAGCATCTGGTGATGCGACCCCGCCTGTACGAGGCGGCGCCGGAGACGCTGGCCGAGCCCCTGGGACCGCTGCTGGCCATGATCGATGCGGACCTGGTGGTCGACTCGGTGACCGCCGTGCCCGCCGATCGGGGCGCTGTGACGCTGGCGTCCGGGGGCGAGCTCGCCTACGACGCCCTCGTGGTCGCCACCGGCAGCCAGATGCGGGTGCCGCCGTTCGCCGGTGCCGCCGGCTGCCACTCGATCGACAGTTGGAGCGACGCCCGCCGTTTCGACCGGGCCCTGGCCGTCGTCGCTCTGGACGACCCGCCGCCGGTGGTGGCCGTGATCGGCGCCGGCTTCACCGGGATCGAGCTGGCGTTGGAGTTGGCCGACCGGTTCGAGGCCCATGGCCGCCCGTCGGAGGCTGCGGCGCCGAGGGTGGTGCTTATCGACCGGGAGCCGGCGGTGGGGGCCGAGCTGGGCCCGGGGCCGCGGCCGGCGATCGAGGAGGCCGTGGCGGCGGCCGGGGTCGAGCTTCGCCTCGGTGCGGGCGTCGAGGCCGTGGAGTCGGGCGGCGTCCGGCTCGCCGGGGGCGACCTGGTTGCGGCCGACCTGGTGGTGCTGTGCACCGGCATGGTGGCCTCGCCGCTGGCTGGGGCGTTGGGGGCACCGCTCGACGGCCTGGGCCGGGTGGTGGTGGACCCCTACCTGCGGGTGTCGGGCCGGGACCGGGTGTTCGCCGCCGGTGACGTGGCGGCGGCCGACACCGGCGACGGGCATCTCGCCCTGCAGTCGTGCCAGCACGCGCTGCGGCTGGGGCCGGTGGCGGGGGAGAACGCAGCCCGGAGCCTGCTCGGCCGGGAGCTCGTGCCCTACCGGCAGCCGGAGTACGTGACCTGCCTCGATCTCGGCCGGTCGGGCGGCGTGTTCACCACCGGCTGGGAGCGGGAGCCGAGCCTGGTCGGAGCCGAAGCCGGCGCCCTCAAGCGCCGGATCAACACCCAGGTGATCTACCCCGACCTGTCGGGCGGCCGGGACGGGCTGTTGGCCCAGTCGGTCGTCGGTGCCAGTCGCCGGTAGCTGGAGGGGCGAGGCAGGCCACAGCTCGGCCCCTTCAGCGGACGAGGCAGTCAGTCGCGCTGGAAGACATCGCTCTGGAAGACACCGAGCACGGTTCCGGCCGGGTCCGCGAACGTGAACCGCCGCCCGCCCGGATAGCCCTCGATCGGGGTGACGATCCGGCCGCCTGCGGCCCGGACCGAGGCGAGCGACGCGTCCAGATCCTGGGAGGCGAGCAGCACCAGCGCGCCGCCGGGGCCGCCGGTGTTGCTGAGGTTCAGGCCTCCAACCTCGCCCTCGCCCGATGCGGCCCTGATCCCGGAATACGTCGGCCCGTAGTCGTTGAATGACCACCCGAATGCGGCGGCGTAGAACGCTTTGGAGGCTTCGAGATCGTCGGCCGCGAGCTCGATGTAGGCGATGGCGTGGTGGCTGGGCTCCATCGCGCCCACTGTACGATCACCTCTCATGCTCCCTTCACCGGGGAACGGCCACCCCCGGCCGAGCGACAGCGGGACTGCCGGCGGCGGGGAGTGGCGAGACGTGAATCGCCCCCCTGCCGATGGCTAGCAGTGACGTAGGATTCGCGTCACCCACCGGACGAGGTAGGCAATCGATGAATGTGATACAGGGTCTGCCTCTGGGGCTTGCGATGTTGCTGTCAGCATGTAGCTCGGGCGCCAGCAGCACCGGCTCGACTTCTGGCCCGACCACGATGACACTTGCGAGCGTCGACGCCTCCCCACCGAGCAGTCCACCAGCCCCAACGACGGCCGGTGCCCTCGAAGCACTCCCACTTGGCGCGCAGGGTTGCGATCCACCATCCCCCTTTGTCGTAACAGAGATCAGGGGAACAGCCGGGCCTGCGCACCTGTATGGCCTGGTCATGGCCGAGTGGCCGATATCCGTCGGCCAGCCGGTCAAGATCGTCTGGCGGATGACCGGAACTGGTGACCTTGCGGCATCAGCGACGAGCCCCACCGGGCGTGATCTCCCCCTGACCTTCGGACCTGAGATGCACGCTGGCTCCACCTACGATCGCCCGGGCGACGAATGGGGAACTGGTTACACGTTCCCAGAGCCCGGCTGTTGGACCCTTCACCTGCAACGCGACGATGCTCAAGGCGACGTCTGGCTTGTCGTCGATCCCTGAACCTCGGGATCGATCTGGATCGTCACCGTGGAGTAGCCGTTCGGCCAGTCGGGTTGCGTCCATCGGAACGTGAGTCGAGTTGGCCGGTCTGCGGCATGCACGATCCCCGTTGCTTCGTCGGAATCTGACTCCGTCACTGGGTGACGCTCAGCGAAGGTCGAGCCGCATCAGGACGCGCGGGAAACCAGCGAGCACCGACTCAGTGACGGCAACCTTCTCGAAGCCGGCCTTCTCGAACAGGGCCATGGTTCCAACGTAGGCCATGGTGGTATCGATCCTCGCCTTGTTGTTGTCGAGGGGATAGCCCTCTATTGCGACGGCACCGTTCTGGCGAGCGAACGCGACCGCACCTGCAAGCAAGTGGTGCGAGACACCTGTCTTGCGGTGCCCCGGTCGCACACGGATGCACCAAACCGACCACACGTCGAGGTTGTCGACGTGTGGGATCTTGCGGCTGCGGGCGAAGCTCGTGTCGGCACGGGGGTGTACGGCCGCCCAGCCGACCACTTCACCGTTGTCGTAGGCGAGAACGCCGGGCGGTGGGTTCTGCTGTACGAGCAATCGCACCCGCTCGCCACGCGCAGGGCCCTCCAACTCGCGGTTCTCCCTCGAGGATGTGAGCCGATAGCTGAGGCACCAGCACACGTTTGCGTCGGGTCGTTTTGGACCGAGCACCGCCTTGACGTCTTCGAAAACCGTTGCTGGGCGGACCTCGATCGCCATGCTGTGACTCTCGCAGCGGTCATCGGGCTCCGTCAACGTCCGCACGCACGAGCATCGATCGGGGGGTTCGTCGCCCAGGAGATCGCCATAGCCCACCCCCACCGGGTCCGATCACTGACCCTGATGTCGACCGCCGCTGATCCCACCGATAGCTCCTTGCCGGGACCGCGAGTCGGCTGGCTCGTGAGGTCCGTGTTCGACGGTCTGCCACTACTGCGGTACCGGTTCCGAGGCGGTGAGCAGAACATCATGAAGGAGCGCATCGCGAAGTGGATCGCCTTTTGTGGGCTTGAAAACGTGGACATAAGCGACGTTGCTGAGGTGGTCCTCTATGACCTTCGAGAACGCCGCGGAGTGAATCTGCGTGCAGTGATCCAGCACCAGGCCGCCGTCGCCGTAACCCGTTCCCGCTACGAGCGGCTGGCGGCGCTCACGGTGCCAACCGTGGTTGTCCACGGCACATAGCGGACATCGGCACCACGGCAGGCATCGGTGAAGGAGAGAGCCCCTACCGTTGTCGTGTTCGTGAGTACAGCGAAGCGAGCGGCCAGCAAAGGAGATGCGATGAGCGACGGGGAATCCCCACGGGGTGCCGGCCGTGACGTGTGGGACCGGGCCGTGGGGGCGATCGGCGGCGGCGACGTCGAGACTGTCGTCGGCCTGCTCGCCGCTGATCCGGGGATCGCCCGCGTGGTGGGCCCGACCGGGCGGACGCTGCTGGGCGAGGCGGCGCGGGCGTTCAACGGCGACCACGCCGGGCCGCCTGGAGACGGCGGCGACGAGATCTGCGCGATTGCCGGGCACCTCGTCGATGCCGGAGCCGATCCCACGATCGGCGGCACCGATGGATGGACACCGTTGCACTCCGCGGCCATCAGTGGCCACGCCCAGCTGGCACGGCTCCTGCTCGACGCCGGCGCTCCCGTTGATGCGCTGGTGGGCGGGACCGCCGGTGCGACGCCGTTGTCGTTCGCCGAGTTCTACGGCCATCGCGCCACTGCGGAGTTGGTGGCGCGCCATCGGCCGGTGCCCGACGATCTCCGCGCCGCCGCCGGCCTGGGTGACCTCGACCGTCTCCATCGCTGGCTCGACGGGGGACGACCCTTGCCCCAGGGCGCTGATGCTGGGATGGCCTGGGCCGGCCCGACACAGTGGTTTCCACCCCGCACTGCGGCGCCCGACGACCAGACGGTCCTGGATGAGGCCCTGACCTGGGCGGCGCGCTCGTCGAGGATCGAGGCGATGGAACTGCTCGTGGCCGCTGGCGCCGACCTCAACGCCAACCCGTACCGGGGCACGGCGTTGCTCTGGGCGACCTACAGCGATGCGGTCGGCGCGGCGGCATGGCTGCTCGATCACGGAGCGGATCCCAACCTCCGCCACGACTTCGGCGGCGGCGATCACGGCCGAGGCGCCACCGCCATCCACCTGGCAGCCCAGTACGGGTGCCTGGGCTGCTTGCGGCTCCTGCTCGACCGGGGCGCCGATCCAGACCTGGCTGACGAGGCCTACGGCGCAACCGCTCTCGGGTGGGCCCGGCACGGCGAGCAGGCGGCGGCTATCGCCATCCTTGCCGCGCACCGCGACCAAACCTGACATGTGGGAGCCCGGGCCGCACGTGCTCCCCAACGTCCCTCGGCGTGTGTGCTCCGATGTGACTCGTGGCGAGCGCCGACTGGAGCTCGCTCTTCGACCACCGGCAACGCACACACCACGCCCTCGCGTGGCTGACTACCGAGCCCCTCTCATCCAGAGCAGCACTGCGCCGACGGCAGCCGCCGGCAGCCACGAGTGACGGGGCCGGAACAACGAGCCGTCGGCCCGGCGCACCTCGTACACGGGGAACCGATCAGCGACGGCGGCGATCTGGTCGTCGGGTGACGTGACCGTGGCGGGGATATGGGGCCGTCCACCCGGGGCGATCCGGAGGTAGCGGCGCAGGATCGGCGGCCGCTCGCCGGCGGGTACCTCCACCAGCTCGACCGGGGTTGCGGTGAGGTGGCGCAGCACGGCGTGTCCGCCGTTGGACCGGACGTTTCGGGTCCAGTTGCACTCACCCAGCATCGACACCGCATACCAGCGGCCCCCCAGGTCGGCGAGTCCGATCGGGATCCGCATCAGGCGGCCGGTGCGTCGCCCGGGGACTTCGAGGCGTACCCAACGTCGAGGACCGAACCCCGAGGCGAACACGAGTCCCCACACCCGGGCGAACCGCTGGGCCGTGCGGTTGGCCCGGCCTCCCTCGTACATCGCCCGTGCCGCATCGTCGGAGATCGGACCCCTCACCCGCCTCACCCTATGGCGCCGATCGAGGGTCAGGCGATCGCCGTCAGCGCCCGGTGGGTGAGGGCCCGCAACAGCGGCAACTTGTAGCCGTTCTCGGCCAGCGGGGCGGCGCCGTCGGTGGCGGCGGCCGCCGCCCGGTCGATGGCATCGGGCGTCAGCCCGGTGCCGGCCAACGCCGCTTCGGCCCCGGCCAGCCGCCACGGGGTGTTGGCCACCCCCGACGCCACGAGTCGGACCTCACCGTCGGCGGCCGACATCGCCGCCGCCACCCCGACCAGGGCGAAGGCCCAGACGGCCCGGTCCATGGCCTTGAGATAGGTGGAGCGGGGGGCGGAGGGCACGGTGACGGCGGTGATCACGGCATCGTCGGCCAGCACGTGCTCCACCCGTCGGTCCTCGGTCGGCGCTCGCAGGAGGTCGGCCACCGCCAGCTCCCGCTCGCCGTTGCCGCCGAGCACGGTGACCGTGGCCCCCAGCGCCGTCAGGGCGGCGGCGGGATCGGACGGATGGGTGGCCACGCACGGCCCGTCGGTGTCGAACACCGCATGGTGCTCGTTGCGCCCGGTGCGGGCCGGGCACCCCTCACCGCCGGCCAGCCAACACTGCACCCCCGGATGGCGGAAGTAGCCGCACCGGGGCCGCTGCAGCAGGTTGCCGGCGATCGTGGCCCGGTTGCGGAGCTGGGGGGTGGCGGCCTGGCTCACCGCCTCGATCAGGGCCGGCACGTCGGCCCGCAGGCCCGGATGGTCCTGGATCCGGCTGAGGGTCACCAGGGCCCCGAGCCGCCAGCCGCCGTCGACCCGATCGATCGCCCACCCGAGGTCGCTGGCCTTCAGGTCCACGAGGGCGTCGGGCTGGTCGAGCCCCGCCTTGAGCCGGGTGAGGAGGTCGGTGCCGCCGGCCAGCGGGCGCACGGCGGCGCTCAGCCGGGCCGGCACCGCCGCCGCCTCGGCCACCTGGTGATAGTCGAACGGGTTCATGCCGGCCCGCCGCCGCTGCCGTCACGTCTGTCGACGCCGTCGCCCGGCGGCCCCGCTCCGGCCAGCGCGTCGAGCACCCGACGCCGGGTGAGAGGCAGCTCGTGGAACCGGATCCCGATGGCGTCGAACACGGCGTTGGCTATGGCGGGGGCCACCGGGATCATGGGCGGCTCCCCGATGCCTTTGACCCCGAGCTGGTTGGCTACGGTGTCGGGCCGGTCGAGGGGCTCGGCCTCGATGGGGCAGATGTCGAGGACCGTGGGCACGAGGTATTCCTCCAGGGAGTCGTTGACGGGGAGGCCGAGGTCGGCGTCGAGCACCTGGCTCTCGGTGAGGGCGAAGCCGATGCCCTGGGTGACGCCGCCGATGATCTGCGACTTCACCAGCCTGGGGTTGAGCACCCGCCCGCAGTCGGGCACCGACACCACCCGGGTCACCCGCACCTCGCCGGTACCGGTGTCGACCGACACCTCGGCCACGGCGGCCCCGAACGTGCGCACGCTCACGCTGTCGTCCGCCTCCACCAGCTGGCCCCAGCCGTGCACGGCGGCCGGGCTCATGGCCTCGAGCACCTCGGCCACGGTGCGGGTGTCACCGTTCGCCGCCACCAGCTTGCCGTGGTCGAGGGTGACCTCGGCCGCCGGGCAGTCGAGCTGACGGGCGGCCGCCTCCACCAGCTGGCGCCGGGCGTCGGCCGCGGCCGCCCGCACCGCCGGGGCCATGGTGGGCGTGGTGGCGCTGCCGGAGCTGGTGGGGGAGGGGGGCCCGGCCGCCGTGTCGCCCACTGTCACCCGCACCTCGTCCGCCGGCAGCTGCAACTCCTCCGCCGCCACCTGGGCCAGCATCGTGCGGGTGCCGGTGCCGATGTCCTGCACGGTGGTGACCACCTCGGCCGATCCGTCGGTGCGCAGCTCCACCGAGGCGTACCCCGGCGGGCTGGGCTTGCCCGCCAGCCAGTCGCTGGTGGCGAACCCCCACCCCCGGTACACACCGTCGTCGGCCGGGGGTGCGGGGCGGGGGCGACCGTCCCAGCCGGCGAGCGCCGAGATCCGGTCGTAGATCAGGGGCAGCGAGTCGGGTGACGACCACGGCCGGCCCTGCTGCTGGTCGATGCCCGTGTGGTTGCGGCGGCGTAGCTCGATCGGGTCGACGTCCACCCGGCGGGCCAGCTCGTCCATCGCCGACTCCAGGGCGAACGCCGCCTCCACGTAGCCCGGGGCCCGGAACGCCACCGCCGGCCCGGTGTTGGTGTACACGTAGGTGACCGACGTGCGGACGTTGGCGCAGTGGTAGAGGCCCTGATACGGGCCCCACAGCGCAGCCGCTTCGCCCGCCGTCTGGTAGGCACCGCTGTCGCCCACCAGCTCGGCGTCGATGGCCAGGAGGTGGCCGTCGGTGTCGGCCCCTATCCGCACCCGCTGGCGGGTGGCGCCCCGCTTGCCGGCGGCCACGTTCTCCCCGTGGCGGTCGTAGGCGCAGCGGACCGGCCGCCCGGTCCGGCGCGACAGCAGGGCGGCGATGGCCACGTCCTTCCACGGCACCTGCTTGGCCCCGAACCCGCCGCCCACGTGCTCGGTGATCACCCGCACCTGGCTCTGGTCGAGGCCGAGCGCCTTGGCCGTCATCCGGGCCACCTGGGTGACGCCCTGGGTGGACGCCCAGATCGTGAGCCGGTCGGGCTGCCACCACGCCGCCGACCCGTGGGTCTCGAGGGCGTTGTGGACGGCGGTGGGCGTGCGGTAGGTGTGCTCGATCACCACCGGGGCGGCGGCCAGGGCGGCGGCGACGTCGCCCCGCTCCTCCACCTTGGGGTCGGCGGTGCGGTTGGCCGGCGTGCCGTGGATCGACGGCGCCTCCGGCCCCTGCGCCCCGTCGATCCCGACCACGTGGGGCAGCACCTCGTAGTCAACGTGGAGGGCCCGCACCGCGTCCCGGGCCGCCTCCAGGCTGGTGGCGGCGACCGCGGCCACCTCGTCGCCGGCGAAGCGGGCGACCGGGCTGAACAGCGGCACCGACTCCTCGTACCAGGTGACGCCCTCGCCGCCCTCCTCACCGCCGATCACGGCCACCACCCCGGGCAGGCCCCGGGCCCGGTCGGCGTCGATCGATCGGACCCGGGCGTGGGGATGCGGGCTGCGGGCGATGGCGGTGTAGAGCTGGCCGGGTAGGCGGAGGTCGCTCGAGTACACGGCGCCGCCGGTGACCTTGGCCGGAGCCTCCCGGCGGGTCTCGCCGGTGCCGGCCGTCTCCAGATCGGTGCCGGGGGGCCAGGTGGGGAGATCGTACTCGTCCATCAGGCCGCCCCGCCCGACGCCGAGGCCGCCACCCGGTGGGCGGCGGCCACGATGTTGCGGTAGGCCCCGCAGCGGCACAGGTTGCCGGCCACGGCACCGGTAAGCGTCGCTTCGTCGGCGTCGGGCCGGCGGCGCAGGGCGGCCTCCATGGCCAGGATCTGGCCCGGGGTGCAGAACCCGCACTGGAGGGCGTCGCAGGCCACGAACGCCTCCTGCACCACGCTCAGCTCCTGGCCCCGGGCCAGGCCCTCCACCGTCCCGATCGCCTGGCCCTCGCACTCCACCGCCAGCACCAGGCAGGAGTAGACGGCCTCGTCGTCGAGGAGCACGGTGCAGGCCCCGCAGTTGCCCATCTCGCACACCTCCTTGGTCCCGGTGAGGCCGAGGTCGCGGCGGAGCACGTCGAGCAGGACCCGGCGGGGCTCGACGGCCACCGGGTGGGGTTGGCCGTTGACCGTGAGGGTCAGCGCCCGCAGCGGTGCCGGCGGCGAGGGCGGCGGTGACCCGGGGGAGCCGGGACGTGGCGTGGTCTCCATCGCCAGCCCATGCCCCCGGGCGGGGCGGGTGAAACGGACCGTGACCGCCGGCCGGGGTGCCGGCGCCTCAGCGGGCCAGGCGGCGGGCGGCCCGGCGGAGCATCGCCTGGGTCACGGGTCCGTGCAGCAGCCGCACCGGAGCGAAGTACAGCCGCCCTCGCCAACCGTGGAGCCGGACGGTGGTGGTGACCCGCACCATTCGGGCGGCCTCGTCGACGGCCACCCCGGCCCGGAAGTCGAGGTGCCGGTCGTTCGCCGCCAGGAGCGCTTCGGGGCCCGACGTCTCCCGAACGGCGAACACGTCGGACGGACCCCGGTCCACCCCGATCAGCCCGACCAGCGCCTGGCGAACACCGAACAGCGCCTTCACCCAGGCCGGAGCCGAGGCGGGGGAGAAGATGGTCTCGGCCCACACCGTCGGATCGGTGGGGGCGCCGGCCGGGAGTGGCACGAGCACCACGTCGGCGTGGTCGGGGGCCGGGATGTCGCGCAGGGCCAGCGAGTCGAAGCAGGGCACGATCACCCGCCCGGTTGCGGCATCGGTCATGGCGCCACCCTAGGCCCCGTTCACCAGATGGCGTTGGCGGCCCGCAGGGCGATGCGGTCGTCGTCGCCGAGACCGAGGCCGGCGAGCACCTCGTCGGTGTCGGCGCTGTAGGCGGACGCCACCGAGCGCGTGCCCTGGAACCCGTCGACCTCGTAGGGGACGGGCACGGCCACCGAGCCGTCGGGGAACGTGGCCACGTAGCCGTTGGCCAGGATGTGGGCGTCGGTGGGCAACTCGTCGTACCGCCGCACCGGGCTCACCCAGATCCCGGCCTGGCGGAACAGCTGCCACCAGTGCTCGGTCGCCCCCTCCCGGAACCGCTCGGCCAGGATCGGCACCGCCTCGGCGTTGTGGTTGATCACGTCGGTGAGGGTGGCGAAGCGGGGATCGTCGAGCAGGTGGGCCAGGCCCATGGTGTGGGCCACGTGGCGCCACTGCTCGTCGAGCACGGCCCCGATCGAGATCCAGCCGTCGGCCGTCTGGTACACGCTGAGCAGGGGGCTGGCCGCCGAGCGCAGATCGAACCGGGCCATCCGCTGGCCGAGGTTGGCGGCGAAGCCGATCCCGAACGTCTGGAGCCACATCATCGTCTGCACCTGCGAGGTGCCGACCACGCACCCCTTGCCGGTGAGCGACCGCTTCACCAGCCCGGTCATGATGGCCGAGGCCAGGTTGGTGCCGGTGGCCACGTCGGAGAGCGCCCCCGGCGGGTAGTGGGGCTCCTCGGTGGTGGACACGGCGTCCATGAACCCGGAGTAGGCCATGCCCACCGTGTCCTGGCAGGGATCGTTCGCTATCTCGCCGTGGAAGCCGAAGCCGGCGCCCCGGGCGTAGACCAGGCGGGGGTTGACGGCGAGCAGGGTGTCGGGGTCCGCCCCCAGGCGGTCGACGGCCGGGCCCCGCAGGTTGGTGAGGAACACGTCGGCCTGCTCGATCAACCGGTGGAACACGGGGCGGCCGGGCTCGGAGGCGACGTCGAGGGCGATGCACCGCTTGCCCCGGTTGAGCAGGGCGAAGATCCAGTCGGCCCCGGCCTGGTCGAGCTGGATGCCGTACATGCCGGCGTAGGTGCGGAACGGGTCCTGCGAGCCGACGGGCTCGATCTTGGTGACGTCGGCCCCCTGGTTGGCCAGGATCAGCCCGGCGATCGGGCCCTGGGCGTACACCGAGATCTCCACCACCTTGAGTCCCGCCAAAGGCGCTTCCCCAGCCAGAGGCGCTTCGTTCTCCATGAGCCAACCGTAGTAGCGTGCCCCGCCATGGGAGTACAGCTGGCCAAGTCCGCCATCGACCTCGGGATCGTCATCAGCGACAGCGAGAAGTCGCTCGCCTTCTACCGTGACCTGCTCGGCTTCGAGCACGTCGCCGACATCCCCATGCCGCTGGGCGGAGGCGGCACCATGCATCGCCTCATGTGCGGCGACACCCTGGTGAAGCTGGTCAAGTTCGACACCGGGCCCGGGCCGGCCGTGCCCGGGGGGATCGTCGGCGCCACCGGCTTCCGCTACTTCACCATGATCGTGTCGAACCTGGCCGAGATCATGGAGCAGTGCGAGGCCGCCGGCTGCAAGATCGCGGTGAAGATGCGGGAGGCCCGCCCCGGGGTGACGATCGGGATGGTGGAAGACCCCGACGGCAACTGGGTGGAGTTCGTCCAGAACAGCTGAGCTCATGCGCTTCGGCTTCACCATGCCCAACAACGGCGGGGTGGAAGACCCGCACGAGGTGGTTGAGGTGGCCGTGCTGGCCGAACGCCTCGGGTTCCACTCGGTGTGGGTGGCCCACCACGTGTTCAACATCGGGTACGTGCTGAACCGCCTGGGCGACCGGCCCTACTACGACGCCCTCACCATCCTCACCTTCGCCGCCGCCCGCACCGAGCGGGTGGAGCTGGGCACCAGCGTGCTCGTGCTGCCGTACCTGCAGCCGGCGGGGCTGGCCAAGCAACTGGCCACGATCGACCGCCTCAGCGGCGGCCGACTGGTGGTGGGCGTGGGGGTCGGGAGCCTGCCGGAGGAGAATGCGGCGCTGGGCGTCGAGTACGAGCGGCGGGGCCCCCTCACCGACGAGTTCCTCGACCTGATGGTGGAGCTGTGGACGGCCGACGATCCGCACTTCGACGGTGAGTTCTTCCGGCTGTCGGCCGAGCCCGGCTCGCTCAAGGCGTCGCCCCGGCCCCGCCAGCAGCCCCACCCGCCGATCGTGGTGGGCGGCAACCGGCCCCCGGCGCTGCGCCGGGCGGCCAGGTGGCAGGGATGGCACCCGATGACCCTGCCCCCGGCGTCGATGGCGTCACGGCTGCCCGTGATCGACGCCGAGCTGGAGGCCCAGGGCCGCTCCCGGGCCGACGGGTTCCGGATCCACGCCTGCCTCGACCTGAACCTGTGGCCCGAGCCCCGGGACCGGCCGCCCAAGGCCCCCATGCACGGCACGGCGGAGCAGGTCATCGATGTGATCGGCCAGTACGCCGACCTGGGCGTCACCGATCTGGTGCTGAGCGGGATGATGTCGGACCCGGCCACCATCCCCGACTCGATGGAGCGGTTCGCCGCCCAGGTCATGCCCCACTTCGCCTGAGCGAACCCGGCGGGCCGCCGCGCCCGGGCGGGCCGCCGCGCCCGGCCGGGCGCTGCTCCGGGCGGCACGAATCCGGGAGCGCTGCTCCGGGTCCGGAGCCGGCCCGCGGCCGGGGCGTAGGCTCGGGGCGTGGCTGCAGTCGTGCTCGTGTCGACGCTGGGGGCGGTGGCCCGCACCGTCGCTGTGGCGGCGGTGGCCATGGTGGCGTCGTGGACGGTGCTGGTGCTGCTGGCCCGCCGGCTCCCACCGGGCACGGCCCGGGACCTGGCCCGCTTCCTGCCCGACTGCGCCACCACCCTGCGCCGCCTCCGCCACCACCCGGCCGTGCCCCGGCGGGCCCGTGGGCTGGTGGTGTTCGCCCTGCTGTGGGTCCTGTCGCCGATCGATCTGATCCCCGAGTTCCTGCCCGTCATCGGCCCTCTGGACGACGTGGTGGTCGTGGCCCTGGTCCTCCGCCACGCCGCCCGGATGGTCCCACCCGATGTCCTGTTCGAGGCCTGGCCCGGCGAGCCCGCCCTGCTGGCCCGCCTCATCGGCCGCCCCGTCCCGGGCCCCGCCGCCGGCTAGGACCGGAGCTGGCCCCGGCGGGGGCGGTTGCTCAGAGGTTGGCCGAGGGACGCAACGACGGAGCGTCGGCTGCGCCGGCCAGGAGGGGCAGGCCGAGCAGCTCCTCCATCGTGCGCAGGGCCGCGGCGTGGCCGGCCCCGTCGAGGGAGAGCCGGCCGGCGGTGGCGGTGGGGGCGATCACCAGGTTCGGGACGGGGTGGTCTTCGTCCCACAGCACGAACACCGCCGTGGTGCCGGCACGGTAGTCGGCCCCGTCGAGCACCGGGCCGAGGTGGTCGGCCAGCCACGAGTCGACCGTGTCGTCGTCACAGTCGTGGCCGTCGTGGCACAGGTCGGGCACGATCATGGCGTAGGTGGGCAGGTGGTCGGGGTCCAGCTCGCCGAGGGGGCGGACCTCGGTGTCGCAGTGGGCCGGGTCGTCGCCGCCCTGGTAGTAGAGGGCGGGGATGTGCTTGGCCGCGTTCCCCTGGGCCGAGCAGGGCGTCGTCGCTCCCTCCACGTAGGTGCGGGCCGTGCCCCCCGCCTCCCGGACCTGGCGGAAGATGTTGTCGTCGGTGGAGCGGCACCGGTCCGACGGCTTGCAGTCGTTCACCGTCGCCGGGTTGTCGACCCCCGACGTCAGCCCGATGTACTGGGTGAGGCTGTTCTGGCCCGGGTTGGTCTCCCGCCAGTCGGTGTAGACGGTGCAGCCGGCGGCGAGCTGGCCCAGCCACGCCATGTCGCCGAAGCCAACGCCTCCCACCTGGCCCCAGGTCCGGTTCTCCTCCAGAACCACCACGACGTGCTCGTAGGCCGCCGGCGCCGGGCCGGGCCGGCCGCAGGGCTCGGCCGCCGACGGCGACGACGTGCCGGCCGGGGCGGACCGCTCGGAGGTCGGCTCGCCGGAGGGCTCGGAGGCCGGAGGGCGGCCGGCCGAGGGGGGTGGAGCCGGCGAGGTGGTGGTGGCCGGAGGGGCCGACGGGTCAGGCGCCAGCGGAGACGATCCGCCGGTGACCCCGCCGTCGGAGCAGGCACCGGTAGCGGCGACCAGGAGGGCGAGCAGAACCCACAGGGCTGACGCCGCCCGGCGACGGGACGAGAGAACGGGCACGCCGTCGATCCTGCCGCCTTCGGACCGCAGACCCACCGCGCCGGGTGCCGGTTCGGGCCGGGTGATCGGGCCGGGTGAATGGTCGGCGCCGGTCGGTGAACGATCTGTGATCACTCTGCCCAAGCTGACGCCACCATGTCGCTCCATGACAGTACTCTCGGCCCGTGATCGATCGCTTGTCGCTGCGGATCGTCGCCGGCTTCTGGGCCGCCGCCGCTGCCGTCACCGCGATAGCCGCCTGGTCCATCACCCACTTCGGCGTGGTACGCCCCCTGTACAAGGGCCCGTGGCGGCCGATGTACCTCCTGCTCCCGTGGACCCGGTGGGACGGCGGCTGGTACCAGCAGATCGCCACCGACGGCTACTTCTACGACCCCAAGCGTCAGAGCTCGGTGGCGTTCTGGCCCACCTACCCGCTCACGCTCAAGCCCTTCGTGGCCCTCGGCGTGAACCCTTACGTGGCCGGGTTCTTCGTCACGGTGGCCGCCACCTCGGCCGCCATCGTGGCCTTCGCCGCCTGGCAGCGGGACAACCGCTACGCCGACACGAGGCTCCGGCCCGGCCGGGCCGCCATCATGCTGTCGATCGTGGCCTGGCTGGCCTACCCCTACGCCTACTACCTCTACGGGTCGCTCTACTCCGACGCCCTGTTCGCCGCCGTGGCCATCACCGCCTTCTGGCTGCTGGAGCGGGACCGGCCGGTGCTGGCCGGCATCGTGGCCATCGCCGCCACCGCCGGGCGCCCGTTCGGCTCGGCCGTCACCGTCGGCCTCGCCCTGCGGGTGGTGGAGCATCGGTGGCGGGAGGCCAACGACGGGGAGCTGACGCTGCCCACCCTGGTCCGCCACCCCGTGGCTGCCGTACGGAACCTGCACCGGGCCGACTACGGCGTCGCCCTGTCGGGCCTCGGGGTGCTCGGCTACCTCGGCTACCTCTGGGTCCGCTTCGGCAGCCCGTGGGTGTTCGCCGCCACCGAGAAGGACTGGGGGCAGGGGGCGACGTCGTCGGTCCTGCTCAAGCGGGCGTTCTGGCCGATCGTGCTGCACCAGTGGTCGCCCAGCCCGATGGCCCCCCTCACCCTGCTGGCTCAGGCCGTGATCGGGGTAGGGGTGCTGACCGTGGGCACGCTCACCGTCCGCCGCCACCACGGGCTCGGCCCCGCCGCCTACGTGGCCCTCACGATCATCCCGCCCCTGCTGTTCTCCAAGGACTTCCAGGGCATCGGCCGCTACACCCTGGCCGCCTTCCCCGTGTTCGCCGTCCTCGGTTTCCACCTGCGGCCGCACCTGCGGCTGGCTCAGGCGGGCCTCGTCGCCAGCGCCGCCTGCATGGTGCTGCTGGCCAGCCTCTTCGCTCGGGGGTTCTACCTGTCATGACCCGCAATCGGCTGCTGATCGTCAACGCCGACGATTACGGCCTCTCCGTGCGCACGTCGCACACGATCGTGGAGCTGCACGAGATCGGGGTGGTCACGAGCACCTCGGCCCTGGTGCTGGCGCCCGGCTTCGCGCCCACCGCCCGCCTGGTGGCCGGCCACCCGACGCTCGGCCTGGGGGTGCACCTGTGCCTGGTGGGACCCGATCCGGCCGTGCTGTCGGCCCGGGAGATCCCCACCCTGGTGGGCCGGCGGGGCCGTCTGGCCCCGTCGTGGCACCGGCTGGTGCCCCGCCTGCTGGCCGGACGGGTCGACCCGGCGGACGTGGAACGGGAGCTGGCGGCCCAGGTGGAGGTGGCACTGTCCCACGGGCTGCGTCCCACCCACCTCGACTCCCACGAGCACCTGCACCTGTGGCCCGGGATCTCCACCGCCGTCATCAACGTGGCCCGGCGCTTCGCCATCCCGGCCGTGCGTTGCCCCGAGTCCCGGAGCTGCAAGACCGAGCGGCCGCCCGTGAGCGTGATGTCGGCGCTGCTGCGCCGGGAGCTGGCGGCGGCGGGGCTGGTCACCACCGAGCGGTTCGCCGGCCTCGACGAGTCGGGCAAGGCGGTGGCCCACCGGTTCGACCGGGTGTTGACCCGGGTGCCGCCCGGCGTGGCCAGCATCGAGTTCGGGGTGCACCCCAGCGTCGACGACGACCCGGACCGGGTCCGCTACCCGTGGCGGCACCGGGGCACCGACGAGGCGGCCGGGCTCGCCCGCTGGGGCCTCCGGGACCGGCTCCGGGCCGCCGGTTGGCAGTTGGGCACGTTCGCCGACCTGGCCGCCCGGGAACACCGGGCCCCGCCGCCTCCCCCCACCGCGCCGCCCCTGGCCCCGCCCGAGCTGGTCCGGCCCGAAGCGGCCGTGCCCGGGGTCGGCGCATGAGCCCCGCCCCGAGCCGGTTCGGTTCCCGACGCCGCGGTGCCGGGGGTCGGCGCATGAGCCTCCACCCCGAGCTGGTGCAGGCCATGGCCGCCCTGCCCCGCGGGGTGCGGTGGCACATGGCCGGGAGGGCCCGGTCGTTCCCGCTGGGCGACCTGTGCGACGAGGTGCCGGTGGAAGGGCGGATCCTGGAGATCGGCTGCGGCCACGGTCTGGTGGCGGCCAGCCTGGCGTTGCAGTCACCCGGCCGCCAGGTGGTCGGCTACGACATCGACGCCGGCAAGATCCGCGTCGCCGAGCAGGTGGCGGCGGCGGTGGCGGCCGCCGGCGGCCATCTGGCGGTGGGCGTCGGGGGAGGCGGGGGAGACGGCGGTTCGCCGGTCCCGGCCGGGCCGTGGGACGCCGTGGTGATCGCCGATGTGCTGTACCTTCTGGCGCCCGGCGACCAGGAGGCGATCCTGGCGGCGGCCGCCGACGAGCTGGCTCCCGGCGGGGTGCTGGTGCTGAAGGAGCTCGACGACGGCCCGGTGCCCAAGGTGGCGTTCGCCCGGGCCGAGGAGCTGCTGGCCACCCGGGTGCTGCGGATCACGGCCGGGTCCCACCTCCACTGGCGGTCGGCCGCCAGCTGGGCGGCCCTGCTGGAGCAGGCCGGGCTGCGGGCCACGGTGCGCCGGGTCCACCGGGGCTATCCCTACCCTCACGCCCTGATCGTGGGCCGCCGCCGGCCCTCGGCCTGAGCGCCGGTGCCGGCTCAGGCCAGGGGAGTGGCGTCGAGCCGGTCCCGGGTTGCGGTGTAGAAGTCGAGGGCGACCGACGCCGGGTCGGCGCCGGGCGGGAAGCGGTCGAGGGGCAGGATGCTCCCGGTGAACGCCGTGGCGTTCCACGGCGACGCCCCGTCGGGCGACGAGTGGTCCAGGGCCAACCGGTCGGGATACCAGACCGAGACGTAGAGGTAGGGTCGATCACCCGACGCCGGGTCGCCGGGGGACGCGCCGTAGCTGGCCCGGTGGTCGCCGTCGCCGGCCTCGATGGCCGGGTCGAAATGGCCGGGCCACAGCTGAGGTCGGGTCGGGTCGACGGTGGCGGGGTCGGCCCGCAGGGCCTCCAGGGCGGCGACGCCCATCCCGAACCAGGCGCCGAGGAAGGCGGCGGCCGCCGGCTCGGGCGCCAGCGGCTCGTGCCGATCGCCGACCGGCGGTGTGTCGTGCTCGGCGGCCACGTCGGCGGCGATGGCGGCGTCGAGGAAGGCGGCGGCGTCGGCCAGCGTGGTGATCGGGGTGGTCCGGACTTCACCGCCGGCCCCGCCCCGCTGGTCGACCAGGGTGGTGCCCACCACCCGGATCTGGCGATCCCGCCCGGCGCCGGTGCCGGTGCCGCCGGTGTGGGTGCCGGTGCCGGTGGTGCCGGTGCCGGTGCCGGTGGTGTCGCTGGTGCCGGTGCCGCCGGTGCGGGCGTCGGTGAAGAACGGGGTGCCGAAGCCGCCCAGCGTCCAACGCAGGCCGAACCGGCCGGTGGCGGCGTGCCGGGCCGGGGCGATCACGTAGGCGGCGAGGCGATGGAGCGCGGTGCGGGTGGCGGCCAGCGCCTCGGTACCGGGATCCGCCGGTAGTCGGCGGGGCCCGGCCAACCAGCGCTCGGCCGCCCAGTCGGCCCGGTCGGGATGGGCGGCCAGCCAGTCGCTCCAGCTGGTGGTACCGCCGGCGGGCGCCACCACCGGCCCGGGCGACGCGGTGGTGGCGTCCACGGGGTCGTCGGCGAAGAAGGGCGGCTCGGCGACGGCAGGGGCCGACGGCTCGAGCACCCGGGCCCCGCCGCCCACCACCGCCTCGGCTTCGCGCCGGGCGTCCCGGGCTGTGGTCCACTGCTCGTCCATCGGTTCTCTCCCTCCAGCGCGCACGCTGCCGACCATGGTGCCGTACCCCGTACCCCGCCCGCGAGCACAGCCGCCAGGTCCGTTCTGGTGGCGGAGCCCGTCACGGGTGACGGCCGGGGGCATCAGAACACGGGCCAGGTCCGATCTGGTGCCGGCGTCGGCGATCGTCAGGCGGCGACGATGTGGCGTCCGCCAGCGGGGGAGGCGCCGGTAAGGGCCACCGGCAGGGAGGCCAGGCCCCGGAACACCGGGTTGGCCGAGCGCTGCGGGGGGCCGCTGAGCTGGATGGTCGACGTGCGCTCGAGCAGGGTGGCCAGCGCCACCCTTGTGATGAGGCGGGCCAGCGGGGCTCCGAGACAGGCGTGGGCGCCGTGGCCAAAGGCGAGGTGCTCGCCAGGGCCGGTACGGGTGGGGTCGAACACATCGGGCTGGTCGAAACGGCTCTCGTCCCGCCCGGCCGACCCAAACAGGCCCCACACCGCGCTGTTGGGCGGGATCACCACGTCACGGAAGCGAACCGAGCCGGTGGTCCAGCGGAACAGGCCCTGCACGGGGGGATCGAACCGGAGGGTCTCGTCCACCGCCGCCGGGATGAGGGCGGGTGTGGTGCGCAGGGTCTCCAGCCAGCGGGGCCGCTGGAGCAGGGTGAGGAGCAGGTTCGACAGCAGGTTGGCCGTGGTCTCGTAACCGCCCGACAGCAGCAGGGTGGCGAAGCCGACCAGGTCGTCCTCGTCGAGCTCGTCGCCCAGGAGGCGGGCCCCGTGCAGGAGGCGGCCGAGCAGATCGTCGCCGGGCTGGCCGGCCCGGTCGGCCACCACCTGGCCGACGTGGGCCCGCACCTCGGCCCGGGCCCGCTGGCGGTCCGCCGGGTCGACCAGCGGACCCGGTTGGGGGCCGGTGCGGGCGCTGCGCAGATCGGTGGTCCAGCGGCGGACGTCATCGATGCGATCCCCCGGCACGTCGAGCAGGCGGGCGATCACGGCCATCGGCAGCAGCTCGGCGAGGTGGCGGGCCAGATCCTGGGCCCCGGCCGGCCGGGCCAGCAGGCTGTCGACCAGCAGGAGGCACAGCTGGCGGACGTCGGGCTCCAGGTCGGCCACCGCCGGCGGGGTGAAGGCGGGGGCGAGCAGGCGCCGCAGCCGGGTGTGGACCGGCGGGTCGAGCACCACCAGCGACCGCTGGCGGTCGGCCTGCCCGGTCTCACCCAGGAAGCGGGGCAGAGCGACCCCCATGCCCTGCACCGACGAGAAGGCGGCGGGGTCTCGCCAGGCGCGTACCACGTCGTCGTAGCGGGCCAGCAGCCAGACGTCGTGGTCCTGGAGGAAGCCGACCGGAGCCACCCTCCGCAGCTGGGCGTAGATGGGATAGGGATCGTCGAGGGCCGCCGGTCCGAACGGGTCGAACAGGTCGGCCGGTACCACTGGAGCCGCCATGGGCGAGGAACGTACCGTGCGCCGCTCGCGCGGTCCGTGATGGTCGTGCCACAGCAACATGGGCAATTGTGCCCAGGGGGATCTGGCGACTCCGAGAGGGGGTGGAGCGGCTCTCAGGCCGGGGCCAGGGACTCCATCACCCGCTGGGCGGCGGCGGGCAGGGTCTCGTCGCCCACGGGGAGTGGCGCCAGGTCGACATGGGTCAGGCCGGTGGCGGCCAGCCGGGCCAGGCCGTGGCGGCAGTGCTCGGCCGGGCCGGCCAGCACGATGGCATCGAGCAGCCCGTCGGCGATGTTGTCGGGTCCGGCACCGGCGAAGCCGCTGGCCTCGAACATCGCCTGGTAGTGGGGGAGGGTGAGGTAGAAGGAGAGGAAGCGGCGGGCGGCGGCCCGGGCCGCACCGGCGTCGGCGTGGAGGAACACCGGCAGGAGCAGCGAACGCTCCCGGGCGCCGTCGGCCCGGCCGGCCCGGGCCGACGCCTCGTCGTAGCGGGTGAGCGAGGTGGTGATCCGATCGGCCGTGGCCAGGTAGAGCATCACGCCGTCGGCGTGCGTGCCGGCCGCCTCGGCCGTGGCCAGCGACACGGCGGCCCACACCACCGGCACCGGGTGGCGGCACGGCTCGACCGAGCCCGGGGTGCCGGCCAGGACCCGGTGCACGGCCTCGGTGGCCTCCACCAGCGAGGGCACCGCACCCCGCCAGGTGAGCCCCAGGCGCTCCACACCGTTCCTGTTGTTGGGGCCGAGCCCCAGCACGAACCGGCCGTTCGACGACTCGGCGGCCACGGCGGTGGCCAGCCCCAGCATCTGGGGTGAGCGGAGATAGACGTTGGCGATGCCGGTGCCCACGCCGATGCGTTCGGTGGCGGCGCCGATGGCGGCGCACTGGGCCACCGAGTCGTTGGTGTGCACCCGTTCCACCAGCATGAAGCGGTGGAAGCCGGCCGCCTCCACCTGGGTGGCCAGGGCGATGGTGTCGGCCGGGCCCATCCCGGTGCCGAACGAGGAGATCCCGAGGAGCATGGGGCAACGCTAGCCCCGCCCCGTCACCCTGCTGGGCCCGTCACCCCGCTGCCGGTATCGAGCCCTCCGCTGGCGGGTCGAACCGGTGGCGGAAGGTGAAGGCGTGGGCCGTGGGCCCGTGGCGGCGGAGGTGGTCGAGGCGGGCCACGGCTTCGGCTTCGCTAGGCCGGTGCCCGGCCGGCACCCACCACAGGGTGGCGATGGCCTCCTCCATCCGCTCGAACCATTCGCCCCGGCGGCGGAGGAAGCCCGTGTGGTCGCTGCGGTACACGTAGTCGGCCAACGCGTCGACCGAGGCCCAGGTGGACAGGTTGATCAGGATCGACTCGTCGTCGTAGGGCCGCAGGGCGGTGGCGTTGCCCTCGTCGGTCTGGAGCCGCCACACGAAGCCGGGGCTGCGCTCGGCCAGGGCGTTGATCTCGTCGAGGGCGTTCATGAACTCGGCCACGAGCGGGTCGTCCGTCGGGGCCCGCAGGCGCCCGATGTTCACCTGGGCCAGGTCGTAGGCGGCCATGGGGACACCGTACCGGGGGGCGGGCCATTGACAGCGGTCGCGATCGGCGGCGAAACTAACGAACGATTGTTAGTTTTATCGTCAGTTTGTGGCCGAGCCAGGAGAAGCCGCACCATGCAGTACGAGAACGTCGCCATCCCGCTGGGGTTCGCCTGGTCGTCGCCCTTCGTGCGGTGGCAGGGCTCGCTGGCCGAGGTGCCGAGCACCGAGTTGGCCGCCGCCGTCACCACCCGGGCGCTGGCCGACCGCCACCTCGACCCCGACGAGCTGGCCGGCCTCGTGCTCGGTTGGTCGGTCCCCCAGATCGACATCTTCTACGGCGCTCCCACCCTGGCCGGCCGCATCGGCGCCCCCGGCATCACCGGTCCCATGATCAGCCAGGCCTGCGCCACCTCGGTGGCCGCCATCCACGCCGCCGCCGGTTCGGTGCAGGGCGGGGCCGGCACCCAGCTCGTGGTGGCCACCGACCGGACGTCGAACGGGCCGCTGCTGGTGCAGCCGACCCCGTCGGCTCCCGGTGGCACGCCCCGGGTGCAGGCCTGGGTCACCGATTCGTTCGCCTGCGACCCGTGGGCCGGCACCTCGATGCTGGTGACGGCGGAGAACGTGGCCCGGGAGCTGGGCGCCATCCGGGCCCAGGCCGACGAGGTGGCCGTGCTGCGCAGCGAGCAGTACGCCAAGGCCCAGGCCGGCGACATCCCGAGCCGCTACCTGGTGCCGATCGAGATCCCCCAGGGCCGCCGCACCCTCACCGTGGCCGCCGACGAGGGCGTGCGCCCCCTCACCGCCGAGGTGGCGCCCACCCTGCCCACGGTCGAGCCCGACGGGGTCCACACCTACGGCTCCCAGACCCACCCGGCCGACGGCACCGCCGGCTGCATCGTCACCACCCGGGAGCGGGCGGCCGAGCTGGCCGGCGGGGCTGGGGTGGCCGAGATCCTGGCCACCGGGTTCGCCCGGGTGGGCAAGAGCCGCATGCCCCAAGCTCCGGTGCCGGCCGCCTACCAGGCACTGGCCGCCGCCGGCCTCACCTTCGACGACGTGCACGCCGTCACCACCCACAACCCGTTCGCCGTCAACGACCTGTGGTTCTCCAGCCAGACCGGCTACCCCCTGGAGCGGATGAACGCCTACGGCTGCAGCCTGGTGTTCGGCCACCCCCAGGCCCCCACCGGGATGCGCTCGATCGCCGAGCTGATCGTGGAGCTGACGGAGCGGGGTGGCGGGATCGGGCTGTTCAGCGGGTGCGCCGCCGGCGACACGGCCGCCGCCCTGGTGCTCCGGGTGTCCGACGGCTCCGGCCGCTGAGGATGGCTGGCCGCCCCGGTGTCACCCCGGCTGCGGTGCGCGATGCGGCCCTTACCCTGTTCGCCGAGCGGGGCTACCACGGCACGGCGCTGAGCGAGGTGGCGGGGCTACTCGAGATCCGCACGCCGAGCCTCTACAACCACATCGCCTCCAAGCAGGACCTCCTGGCCCAGATCGTGCTGCCCTTGAGCCAGGAGGTGCTCGACGACCTGGCCGCCGCCACCGAGGGGGTGGAGCCGGTGGCCGAGCGGTTGCGGGCGGCGGTGCGGGTCTACGCCCTGCGCCACGCCGTGCAGCGGCGGGAGGCCCTGGTGCTCAACACCGATGTGGCGGCGCTCGACGAGCCGTGGCGGTCCCGGGTGCTCGACCTGCGCCGCCGCCACGAGCGGGCCATCCGCGACCTGATCGTGGAGGGGGTGGAGGCCGGCGTGTTCACCGTGGACCATCCAGCGCTGGCCTCGTTCGGGATCCTGGAGATGTGCGTGGCCATCGCCCGCTGGTTCCGCCCCGACGGGCCCCTGTCGCCGGCCGAGACGGCCGACGCCCACGCCACCTTCGCCCTCCGGATGGTTGGCTTCAGTCGAAATTAGGAGCCTGAGCGGCGCTCACCGCCGCTGAGCCTCCTAATTTCGCCTGGCCCTCGGCCCATCTAGGATGCGCCGGTGGATCTGGGATTGTCAGGGACGACCGTGCTGGTGACCGGGGGCGGGCAGGGGCTGGGGCGGGCCATCGGCCTGGCCTTCGCCGCCGAGGGAGCCAACGTGGCCTTCGCCCACCACAGCTCGGGCGAGGGGGCGCAGGCGGCGGCGGCCGAGGCCATCGCCCAGGGGGCACAGGCCATCGCCGTGCCGCTGAACCTGACCGACCGGGCCTCGGTGGAGGCGGCGGCGGAGCGGGTGCAGGCCGAGCTGGGCCCGATCGGGGTGCTGGTCAACAACGCGGCGGCCACCCAGTCGAAGCCGTTCTTCGAGACCACCGAGGCCGATTGGGCGCCCCAGGTGGACGTCACCGTCACCGGCACCCTGCGGATCTGCCACGTGGTGGCCCAGCAGATGGCGGCGAACGGGGGCGGCTCGATCGTGAACCTCATGGGCGACTCGGGCCGGGTGGGGGAGAGCCGCCTGCTGGCCACGGCCACCACCCGGGCCTCCACCATCGGGCTCACCAAGTCGCTGGCCAAGGAACTGGCCCGGGTGGGGATCCGGGCCAACGCGGTGTCGATCGCGCTGGTCCGCACCGACAACCTCGACGCCCACACCGGCGACGCCGACGACGAGCGGATGAAGCGGATCATGGCCATGTATCCCCTCGGCCGCCTGGGCCGCCCCGACGACGTGACCCCCATGATCCTGCTGCTGGCCTCACCCCGGTCGTCGTGGACGACCGGCCAGGTGATCTCGGTCAACGGCGGCTACTCGATGGTGTGAGCTGGTGACCGCACCGCCATCGCCCGAGCCCCCGGCCGGCTCTCCCGCCGCCGGCCCCGCCGGCGGGTCAACCGATGGTGTGGGCGCCTCGCCCCGCCGCAAGGAGGACCGGCGTCTGCTGACCGGCCGGGGCCGGTTCGTGACCGACCTGCAGCTGCCCCGGATGCGCCACGTCGCCTTCCTGCGCAGCCCGTGGGCCCACGCCCGCATCGTCGGCGTCGACGCCTCCGCCCTCGACCCGGCCGAGCACCCGGTGTTCACGGCCGACAGCCCGGGATTCGACGTGAGCCTGCGAGCCCTGTCGGCCCTGCCCGGCTACGTCACCACCGACCAGCCCCCGCTGGCCCGGGGCACGGCCCGCTTCGCCGGCGAGGCGGTGGCGGCGGTGGTGGCCGACGACCGCTACCAGGCCGAGGACGCCCTGGAGCGGATCGAGGTGGACTGGGAGCCCCTGCCGGTGATGGTGCGGGCCTGGACCGACGGGGCCCTGGCGGCCGATGGCACCGGCGTGGGCCGCAGCCCGGCCCCCGAGCCGGTGCCCGCCCCGGTGCACGCCGAAGCGCCCGACAACCAGCTGCTGGCCCGCACGTTCGAGGCCGGCGACGTCGACGCCGCGCTGGCCGCCTCGGCCGCCGTGGTCCGCCGGTCGCTCACCACCAACCGCCACGGCGGCAACCCCATGGAAGGCCGGGCCGGGGTGGCGCTCTACACCGACGACGGCCATCTCACGTTCTGGTCGGGAACCCAGGTCCCCCACCTGGTGCGCAACCTCCTGGCCGAGCTGTTGGAACTGCCTGAGAGCCGGCTGCGGGTGATCGCCCCCGACGTGGGCGGCGGGTTCGGGGTGAAGGCCGTGCTCTACCCCGAGGACCTGGCCCTGTGCCTGATGGCCCGGGCCCTGCCCGGCACCCCGCTCAAGTGGGTGGAGGACCGGGCCGAGCACCTGGCCGCCGCCTGCGCCTCCCGGGACCATCACTACGAGGTGACGGCCGGGTTCGACGACGAGGGCCGGCTCACCGCGGTGGCGGCCGACGTGTGGTGCAACGTGGGCGCCTACAGCGTCTACCCCTGGACGGCCGGGATCGAGGCCCTGATGGCCGGGGGCCTGATGACCGGGCCGTACAAGGTGGCGCACTACCGCTGCACGGTGCGGGGGATCACCACCAACACCACCCCGGCCGGGCCCTACCGGGGGGTGGCCCGCCCGGCCACCGTGTACGCCATGGAGTGCCTGCTCGACTCGGGGGCCCGAGCCCTGGGGCTCGACCCGGTGGACGTGCGGCGGATCAACCTCATCGGCCCCGACGACGTGCCGTACCGGCTCCCCACCCGCCTCGTCGACGACACCGGCTACTACGGCGAATGCCTCGACGCCGCCGCCGAGCGGCTCGACCTGGCCGGCCTGCGGGTCGAGCAGGCCCGGCGCCGGGCTCTGGGCCCGGGCGCCGGGGTGGTCAAGCCGATCGGCATCGGCATCGCCTGCTACAACGAGCTGACCGGGCTGGGGCGGGCGGCGTCGGCCGGGCCCCGGATGCCGTTCCGCACCGGCCACGAGGCGTGCACCGTGCGGGTCAACCCCGACGGGCGGGTGCTGGTGCTGTCGGGCGTGACGTCCCAGGGGCAGGGGTGGGAGACCACGGCGGCCCAGATCGTGGCCGATGCCATGGGGGTGGCGCTCGACGACGTGGAGGTCCGCTACGGCGACACCGACCAGGTGCTGTGGGGCTTCGGGGCCTTCTCGTCCCGCCAGGCCGTGATCGCCGGCGGGGCAGCCCACCTGGCGGCCGGCGCCGTGCGGGACGCCGCGCTGCGCCTGGCGGCCGAGCTGTACGAGGCCAGCGTGGCCGACCTGCGCCTGGAAGCGGGCAAGGTGTACGTGGCCGGCAGCCCCGAGCCGGTGGGCTCGCTGGCCGACGTGGCCCGGGTGGCGTACCTGGAGTCGAACCGGCTGCCCGACGGGTTCGAGCCCGGCCTCGACGCCACCCGCTTCTACGACCCGGTGATGGGGGCGTTCGCCGCCGGGGTGCAGCTGGCGGCGATCGAGATCGACCCGGCCACCGGCGAGCTGACCATCCTGCGCTGGGTGTGCGTGGAGGACGCCGGGCGGGCCATCAACCCCCAGATCGTGCACGGCCAGGTGGCAGGGTCGATCGCCCAGGGGATCGGGGGCGCCCTGTACGAGCACCTGGTGTACGACGAGGGCGGCAACCTGCGCACCGGCACCCTGCTCGACTACCTGATGCCCACGTCGGCCGAGATCCCCGAGATGGACATCGGCCACATCGAACGGCCGGCCGACAACCCGCTCGGGGTGCGGGGCGTGGGGGAGGGCGGCACGCTGGGGCCGGCCGGGGTGCTGGCCAGCGCTGTGGCCGACGCCATCGGCATCGACGTCGACGAGTTGCCCATCACCCCCGACCGCCTGTGGCTGGCCTTGCACGAGCAGGCCTCGGCCGACGGTGCCGCCGTTGGGTCGCCTGGCGAGGGGACGGTCCGGTGAAGCCGGCGCCGTTCGCCCACGTCCGCCCGGCCAGTGTGGCCGAGGCGGTGGAGGCTCTGGCCGCCGGGGCTGAGCTCGACGGCGGGGCCAAGGTGCTGGCCGGGGGCCAGAGCCTGGTGCCGCTGCTGGCCATGCGCCTGGCCGCCCCGAGCCTGCTCGTCGACCTGAACGCCCTGCCCGGCCTGCGGGGCGTCACCGCCGACGGCCCCGACGGTGCCCTCCGCATCGGCGCCCTCACCCGCCACGCCGACCTGGTCGCCCCGCCCGGCCCCGTTCCCGGTGCGCCAGGCGCCCCCAGCGGCGCACTGGACCACGAGATCGGCGTGGGGGTGCCGCTGCTGGCTCAGGCGGCGGGGTGGATCGGGCACACGGCGATCCGGGCCCGGGGGACGTTCGGGGGCAGCCTGGCCCACGCCGACCCCAACGCCGAGTGGCCGGCCGTCGCCCTGGCCTGCGACGCCGAGCTGGCCGTGGTCGGCCCCGGCGGCGAGCGGCTGGCGCCCGCCAGCGGCTTCTTCCACGGCCTGCTGCAGACCGACCTGGCCGACGACGAGCTGCTGACGTCGGCCCGCCTGGCCCGCCCCCGGGCCTGGGCCTTCGCCGAGCTGGCCCGCCGCCACGGCGACTTCGCCCTCGTGTTGTGCGTCGTCACCGAGCTGGCCGCCGGCTGGCGCGTCGTGCTGGGCGGAGTGGCGGGCACGCCGGTGCGGTGCGCGTCGGCCGAGGCCCTGCTCGACCAGGGCGAGCGCGATCCGGCCGCTCTGGCCGCCGCCGTTGCCGCCGCCCCCGAGGCCGAGGCGTTCAGCGACCTCCACGCTTCCGCCGCCTACCGCCGGGCCATGGCGGCCGAGCTCGCCTCCCGCGCCCTGCGCCAGATCCAACCGGCCACGTCGCCACCGGCGCCGCTCCCCGGCGGCCCGCCGACGTCGGCCGCCGTCGCGCCGGCGCCGCCGGATGCCGTGGCCCCGCCGGATGCCGTGGCCCCGCCCCGGCTCGTGCCGCCGCGGGCCGCAGTGGCGCCCGCACCCAGTCCCGAGCGGAGCGGGGCGGTGGCCGTCGCGCTGAACGTGAACGGGCGGAACCGCACCGCCGCCTGCGAGCCCCGCCACACCCTGGCCGACGTGCTGCGGGAGCAGCTCGGCCTCACCGGCACCCACCTCGGCTGCGAGCAGGGGGTGTGCGGGGCGTGCACCGTGCTGCTCGACGGCGAGCCGGTGCGGTCCTGCCTCACCTTCGCCGTGCAGGCCGAGGGCGCCGCCGTCACCACCATCGAGGGCCTGGCCGCCCCCGACGGCACCCTGCACCCGGTACAGGACGCCTTCAGCCGATGCCACGGCCTCCAGTGCGGCTACTGCACGCCGGGGTTCGTCCTCACCGCCGTCCACCTGCTGGCCACCGACCCGGCCCCCACCCGCCCCGCCATCCGGGAGGCGCTGTCGGGCAACCTGTGCCGGTGCACCGGCTACGTCGGCATCGTCGACGCGGTCGAGGAGGCCAGCCGTGATCTCGTGCCGCCGCCCGTCACCGATGACGCCCCAGGGCAGGAGAACGTGGGCTCGAACCCGGCCGGCGGCCACGACTAGGTTCGGTCTGTGGCCCACACCGAGACCCCGCCCGACGCTTCTGACGACGACGGCGGCAGCCTGTCGCCCCAGTGGTTCCTGTACGAGCAGGACGGGCCGATCGTCACCGTCACCTTCAACCGCCCCGAGCGCCGCAACGGGCTGAACGCCGGCGTGCTGAGCGAGCTGGAGTCGATCGTCCAGCACATCCGCGACGACCGCTCGGTCCGGGTGGTGATCATCACCGGCGCCGGCCCGGTCTTCTGCGCCGGGGCCGAGCCGGCCTCGGTGAGCGAGCGGGCCGGGCGGGGCGACATGTCCGGCGGCCGGGGTGGCCCCCGGGTGATCGGCCGGGTGTTCGACCAGCTGGCCAGCCTGGAGCAGATCTCGATCATGGCCGTGAACGGCCACGCCGTGGGCGGGGGTTGGTCGCTGTGCCTGGCCGGCGACTACTGCCTGGCCGTGCCCGAGGCCCAGTTCTGGGTGCCCGAGGTGGAGCTGGGCGTACCGTTCCGTGGCCTGTCGAACTTCGCCCTCACCCACCGGATGGGGCCGTGGCTGGCCAAGGAGGCCACGATCCTGTGCCGCCGGTTCGGGGCCGACGAGCTCCGCCAGCTGGGTGTGATCAACCGGGTGGTCGAGCCCGACCAGCTGCTGGTCGAGGCCCGGCGGGTGGCCGACCAGTTCGCCGCCCTCGCCCCCAAGGCCGTCGCTCAGACCAAGCGCGACGTCAACAGCGTCATCTACGGCCCCAAGCACTACTGACGCCGAGCCCCTTACCGAACTGCGCGGCATTCTGGTCAACCGCGAACCAAAACGCCGCGCAGTTCGTCAGTGGGGCGCGTTTTGGTCAGGCCTTGGCCGCCACCGGGGTGGGGGTGAGGTGGGCCACCTTGGGCCCCACCTCGTTGGCCAGCAGGGTCATCGACCGCTCCCACACCTCGGGCTGCTCGCTGTAGTCGAAGCCGAACACGAGCAGCTTGCCGAAGCCGTTGACCTGCTCGTACATGGCCTCCAGCTTCTCGGCCACGGTGTCGGGCGACCCGACCAGCCAGTTGTGCTCGGCGCAGTAGCGGGCGTTGACCTCGGAGTCGGGGACGCTCAGGTCGTGCTTGAGGTTGTCGAGGAACCCGAACGCCCCCAGCAGGGGCAGCAGGTACTCGTCCATCATCCGCCCCATCGGGCCGTTGACGGCCAGGTCCCACGCCTCGGCGTCGGTCTCGGCCACCATCACCTCCCGCACCAGGCTCCAGTCGTTGCGGTCGGCCACCCGGCCGGTGGCGGCGGCCCCCGCCTCCACCGCGTCCCAGTGGGTGGCCACGTACTCGGTGCCGAGGTTCAGCGACAGCGGGATGAAGCCCTTCTCGCCGGCCAGCTTCAGCGTGTCGGAGTTGCGGCTGAGGCCGGCGATCCCGATCCGGGGGTGTGGCGTCTGGAGCGGCTTGAGCCACGTCTTGAGCGTGCCGAACATGTCTTCCGGCAGCGACGCCGACCAGAACTGGCCCTCGTAGGTGTAGGGGGCGTTGTTGGACCACATGTTGAGGATGATCTCCAGCGCCTCCCGGGTCATGTCCCGGTTGACGCCGCTCATGCCGTCGACGTGGAACATGGCCCAGTCGCTGGGGAGCCCGGAGGCGGCCACGCCGAACAGGAGGCGTCCGCCCGAGATGTGGTCGAGCATGGCCACCCGGTTGGCCAGCGACGCCGGGTGGTAGTACGGCAGCAGGAAGCCGCCGGGCCCGATCCGCAGGTTCGTGGTGTTGCGGAAGCCGTCGAGGGCCAGGAGGTCGGGTGTGGGGTTCGGTTCCCACGGCGAGGTGTGGTGCTCACCGATCCAGAAGTCGCCGTAGCCGAGCTGGTCGGCCCAGACCATGGTCTGGATGTCGAACTCGTAGCCCTTCATCAGATCCCGCTCCGGCGGATGCGATGGCATGGCGAAGTAGCCGAATTCCATGTGAGGTCCCCCCTCGTGCTGTGGTCCCGGGGCGCCCGGGCCTTATCATTCCAACGCTACCTGTCGCCGCGCCGACACTCCAGGCAGCCTGCGGTGGGGGGCGGCGCCGGGGCGAGCTACGGCGTCAGGCGGAGCGGGCGATCGTGAGGTGGGTGGCGGCCTCGCCGGCCTCGCTGGCGGTGACGGCGTAGCCCAGCGCCGGCAGATCGAGCCCGGCGAAGAGCGGCTCGCCCGAGCCGAGGAGCAGGGGCGACACGGCCACGTGGAGGTCGTCGACCAGACCGGCGGCCAGGTACTCCCGGATCGTGGCCGCCCCGCCCCCGAGGCGGACGTCGAGCCCGCCGGCGGCCTCGGCCGCCCGTTGCCACGCCTCGTCGATCCCGCCGGTGACGAAGTGGAACGTGGTGCCGCCGGCCATCGCCAGCGGCTCCCGCTGGTGATGGGTGAGCACGAACACGGCGCAGTGGTAGGGCGGCTCGTCGCCCCACCAGCCGGTCCAGCTGAGGTCGGGCCACGGGCCCCGCACCGGGCCGAACATGTTGCGGCCCATGATCCAGGCGCCGATCCCCTCGAACCCCCGGGCGGCGTAGGCGTCGTCGATACCGGTGGTGCCGCCCTCCGTTCCACCGTGCATCACGGCGAAGGTGCGGGTGGCCATCAGCCACGGATGGAGGTTCTCGCCGCCCACGCCCATTGGCCGGTCCAGGGTCTGGTTCGGTCCGGCGCCGTAGCCGTCGGCCGAGATGGTGTACGAGAGCACGCGGAGTCTGGTCACGGGCGGGACGTCCTTTCGGGTCGGGTGTCCGGTGTACCCACGCCACGAACGGGAGCCACCGGATCGACAGGCTCGCCCCCGCTTCGACGGCCCGATGGATTACGGCCGACAACGCAGCGCCGTTCGGCCGTTCAGCCGTTCAGGCCGGGTGGGCGGCCAGGTGGGCCAGGAGCGCACGGGTGACGGCGGCGGAGTTGCCGTCGTCGGTGAGGAAGTGGCCGCCGCCGTCGAGCTCCACCAGCTGGTAGGGCCCGGTGACGTGCTCGGCGGTGTACTCGGCCGCCCTGCGGCCCACCGACTGGTCGGCCGTGCCCCACAGGTACAGCGTGGGCACGGTGCAGGGCGGGGTGTCGGCCAGGCGGAGCCCGCCGCTCCGGCTGGCGGCCCGGTACCAGCCCAGCGCCGCCTCCATCCCGTCCCGCTGGCCCAGGACCGACAGGTAGGCGTCGATGTCGGCGTCGGGCACGGAGGCGCCGGCCAACATGCGCCGCAGCCGCCGGGCGCCGTCGGCCAGCAGCAGGTCGGCGGTGGCGGGGTCGTCGAACCCCCTGTGGTGCTTGGACCGCTCGGCCTGGGCAGGGTCCACCGAGAACGAGCGGGCGAACGCCGCGGGGTGGGGGCGCGACAACACCGTCAGCGTGGCGAAGGTCTCGGGGTGGCCGACGGCCGACAGCCAGGCCACCTGGCCGCCCCAGTCGTGGCCCACCAGGTGGGCCCGCCGGCCGGGTGACAGCTGGCGGGCCAGGCCCACGGCATCGGCGACGAGGTTGGCCGTGGCGTAGGGCTCGATGCCGTCGGGCCCGGCGCCGGGGGAGTAGCCCCGCTGGTCCACGGCCACGGCCCGGTAGCCGGCGGCGGCCAGGGCCGGCAACTGGTCGCGCCAGGTGTGGCGGGTCTGGGGGTAGCCGTGGAGGAACAGGACGAGGGGCCCGTCGGCCGGCCCGGCGGCCCAGGCCGTGAACGTGAGCGGGCCGGCGGTGCCGGCGGGCTCGTGGAGGGTGAGCCGTACGTCGTCGGCCCCGGCGGGGGGCGGGGCGGGGGAGGAGGCCATGGGCGCAGTCTCGCGCCACCGCCCCGGCACCGCACGGGAACGGGTAGACAGGACGGGTGGCCGACGAACGCAGCCTCAGCTTCCTGTCGTGGAACCTGGCGTTGCTGGAGCGCTCGGCCGAGGCCCCACCGGCGTGGGACCAGGCCGCGGGCGAGGCGGCCGTGCGGGACCGGGTGCTGGCCCTGGCCCCCGACGTGGTGCTGCTCCAGGAGCTGCCCGGCCTCGTGCCCTACGTGGAGACCCACGACATGATCCGGGCCAATCCCCGCAGCCACTCGGGCCATCTGGCCACGCTCGTGACGCATGAGCTGATGGCGGCCGGACCGGCCCACCGGGTGTTGCCGGGCTGCGCCATCCTCACCACCTTCCCCGGCGCCGGTACCGGCGGCGGGCCGGCCCTCACCGTGGCCAACGTGCATCTGGCGTCGGGGCCGGGGGCCACGGCCGAGCGCCTGGCCCAGCTGGCCGACGTGGTGGAGGCCAGCCCCACCGAAGCCCTGCTCATCGTGGGCGACACCAACACCCGGGCGGCCGAGATGGCGGCCGTCGAGGCGGCCGGCCTGGTGACCGAGCGCCCACCCCGGGCCACGTGGGACAGCCGCCGCAACCGGTTCCGGGCCGGCGGGGCCGAGTTCAGCGCCCACTTCACCCGCTGGTTCGCCTCGCCGGCGGTGACGGTGACCGAGGTGGCGGTGTGGCACCAGCCGCTGACGGTCGACGGCCACCGCTTCCACCTCAGCGACCACTACGCCCTGTCGGGTCGGGTCACGCTGTCCGGGGGTGACGGGTGACGGGTGACCGGTGCCGAGGGGGGGCCGGCGCCTTTCGACCGCTGTCACAGCCCGCCACTACCATCGATAGCCGAGCACGGATCGCGCAGAGCGGTCCCGAGCAGTCGCACACAGCGTCGCACAGATGAGGAGATCGAGATGGCTGACGTGGTGATCGTGGAGGCGGGCCGGTCGCCGATCGGCAAGCGCAACGGATCCCTGGCCGGGGCCCATCCGGCCGACGTGCTGGGCCCGGTGATGATGGAGGTCCTCAACCGGGCCGGGGTCGATTCGGCCCAGGTGGGCCAGGTGGTCGGCGGCTGCATCAACAAGGTCGGGGCCCAGGCCATGAACATCACCCGCACCGCGTGGCTGAGCCACGGCGGAGACGAGAACGTGGCCTGCACCACGATCGATTCCCAGTGCGGGTCGTCCCAGCAGGCCGTGAACACGGCCCACGCCCTGATCGCCTCGGGCGTGGAAGACATCGTGCTGGCCTGTGGCGTGGAGAACATGAGCCTGCTGCCCATCGGGTCCGACGCCGTGGCCGGGGCCCAGGCCGGCTACGGCAAGCCGGTCAGCCGCAGCTACTTCGAGCACTACGAGTTCACCAGCCAGTTCGAGGGGGCCGAGCGCATCGCCGACAAGTACGGCATCTCGCGTGACGACACCGACCGGTTCGGTCTCGAGTCCCAGGAGCGGGCGGCCAAGGCCATCGCCGAGGGCCGCTTCGAGCACCAGATCATCCCCATCGACGCGCCGGTCCTGGGCGAAGACGGCAAGAAGACCGACCAGACGATGACCGTCACGCGAGACGAGATCCCCCGCGAGACCAGCCTGGAGAAGCTGGCCACCCTCAAGCCGGTGGCCCGGCCCGACGGGGTGCACACCGCCGGTTCGTCGTCGCAGATCGCCGACGGCGCCTCTGCCGTGCTGCTGATGAGCGCCGAGAAGGCGGCCGAGCTGGGCGTCACCCCGCTGGCCCGGGTGCTGCAGTCGGCCCTCGTCGGCTGTGACCCGGTGCTGATGCTGGAGGGCCCGATCCCGGCCACCCGCCGGGTGCTGGAGCGCCAGGGCCTCACGGTGGACGACATCGACGTGTTCGAGATCAACGAGGCCTTCGCCTCGGTCGTGCTGGCCTGGGCCAAGGAGCTCGAGCCCGACATGGCCAAGGTCAACCCCAACGGCGGGGCCATCGCGTTGGGCCACCCGCTGGGGGGCACGGGGTGCTTCCTCACCACCAAGGCCGTCCACGAGCTGCAGCGCACCGGGGGACGGTACGCCGTGATCACCATGTGCTGCGGTGGGGGCCTCGGCACCGGCACGCTCATCGAGCGCATCTGAACCCCAGAGCCAGCTGACGACGAGGTGGACCAGCGCGCCGGAGAAGGCCAACCGGGGCCGCTCGCCCCACTGAGGGAGGAGCGGAACTACCGCCGGTTCTTCGTCGGCAACCTGGCTTCGAACCTGGGCACGTTCTGCCAGTCGATCGCCCAGTCGCTGCTGGTCTTCCGGCTCACCGGCTCCACCTTCTTGGTCGGGGTCGTCAACTTCGCCCAGTACGCGGCGGTCCCGATCCTGGCCCCGGTGGCCGGGTCGGTGGCCGACCGCTACGACCGGCGCAAGGTGCTGATCATCGCCCAGGCCGCGGCCGGGGTGGCGGCCACCGTTCTGACCCTGCTCAACGCGTTCGGGGCCATCAACGCCGGCGTGGTGATCGTGCTGGCTGCCGCCATCGGCATCACCGGGGCCTTCGCCTTCCCCGTCGGCCGGGCGTTCGCCCCCCTGCTGGTGAGCGAGCGCAACCTGGGCCGGGCCATCAACCTCGACTCGGTGTCGGTCAACATCGCCCGGGCCATCGGCCCCGTGATCGGAGCCCTGATCGTCTCGGGGTTGGGCGAGACGTGGGCCTTCGGCGCCAACGCCGTGTCGTTCTTCCTGCTGGCGGCGGTGCTGGCCACCGTGCGGCCCCGGGCCCAGCAGGTGGCCCCGGCCCGCCGCACCCGGTTCATCGACGGCTTCGGCCTGGTCCGGCGCAACCCGCTGGTGGGAGCACTGCTGTTCATCATCGCCGCCTGCGCCATCGGGGCCGACCCGCCGGTGACGCTGGGGCCGGAGATCGCCGAGAAGCTGGGCGGGGGTGACCTGATGGCGGGCGCCATCCTCGGTGCCTTCGGCGCCGGCGGCGTGGTGGGGGCGTTCGTGGCCGGGGCCGAGTCGCACCGGCACCACCGCAAGGTGGCCCGGCTGCTCGGCGTGCTGGTGGGCGGCCTGGTGGTCTTCGCCATGGCTGCCACCCTGCCGTTCACCCTCGTCGGGTCGTTCCTCGCCGGCTTCGGCTACCTGACGTCGCAGACGAGGTCCAGCACCCTGCTGTTGCGCTCGATCGAGGACCACGAGCGCGGCCGGGTGATGGCCATGTGGTCGGTGGCCTTCATCGGCACCCGGCCGCTGGCCAGCCTGCTCGACGGCTGGGTGGGCGAGCACGTGAACGTGCGGGCGGCGGCGCTGGTGATGGCGGTGCCGGCGGCTGCCGCCCTGGTGCTGTCGGTCCGGCTGGACCGGCGCCGGAACCAGCCGGGGCCGCCCTCGTCGTCCCAGGTGGCCGCGGCCGGCTGAGGAGGGGGCCCCTGTTTGGGTCCAGGGGCAGGGGGTAGGCGGGCGTTTCGACCGCTGATCGCCGCCCTGGGAGGACCACTACCGTGAACCGCTACGGCTACAGCCTGATGTGCGAGGCCAAGGGGCCCCGCCAACTCATCGACGAGGCCCGCCGGGCGGAGGAGGCCGGCTTCGACTTCGTCACCATCTCCGACCACTTCCACCCCTGGCTCTACAGCCAGCGCCACTCGGGCTACGCCTGGTCGATCCTCGGGGCGCTGGCCCAGGCGACCACCGACATCGATCTGGTGACCATGGTGACGTGCCCCACCGTGCGCTACCACCCGGCCATCGTGGCCCAGAAGGCCGCCACCCTGGCCCTGCTCAGCGAGGGCCGTTTCGTGCTGGGGCTGGGTGCCGGGGAGCGGTTGAACGAGCACGTCACCGGGATGCCGTGGCCGCCGGTGGACGTGCGCCACGACCGGTTGGCCGAGGCCATCGAGATCATCCAGATCCTTCACGCCGGCGGCTACGTCACCTACCGGGGCGAGTTCTTCGACGTGGAGGACGCCCGGGTCTTCGACCTGCCCGACGAGCCGGTGCCCCTGTTCGCCGCCGCCTCCGGCCCCCGATCGGCCCGCGTGGCGGGCCAGGGCGGCGTGGGGCTGTGCAACACCGAGCCCCGGGCCGACGTGGTGGGGGCCTTCGTCGACGCCGGGGGCGACGGCGCCGACACCTGGGCCCAGATCGGCCTGGCCTGGGCTCCGTCCGAAGACGAGGGGCTGGCCCAGGCACTGGAGGGAGCGAAGTTCATGGTGCCGGGCTGGAAGGTGATGTCGGAGCTGCCCAACCCGGTCAACTTCGAGGCCGCCACCCGCCACGTGCGGGCCGACGACCTGGCCCCCATGATGCCGGCCGGCCCCGACCCTGCCCCCCACCTGCAGGGCATCGACCGCTACCACCAGGCCGGCTACCACCACGTGTCGGTCATGTATCCCGGCCAGGATCTGCCTGGCTTCCTCCGGTTCTGGTCCGAGGAGCTGCGCCCCTCGCTCACCGCCGGCCGGGCCGACACCGAGCCCCAGGCCCGCCCGCTGACCTCGGTCCCTGGCCGCTGACCTCGGTCTCCGGCCGCTGACCACTGTCGGCTCCGGTCACAGGCGGCGGAAGCGGGCGACCGCCAGCGGGGCGAACACCACCAGGAGGAGTGCCGACCAGCCCAGCGCCCGGGGCACGTACCAGGCGGCGTCGTGCCCGAGCACGGCGGCGGACTGCGGCCCCAGGCTCAGCGCCCGCACGGCGTCGACCATCGCCGTGATCGGCTGGTTCCGGGCCAGCGGCTGCAGCCAGCCGGGCATGGTGTCCACCGGCACGTAGGCGCTCGACACGAACGTGAGCGGGAACACGAGCAGCGACATGCCCTGAGCCGCCTGGGCGTTGCCCGCCACCAGCCCGATGAATGCGAACAGCCAGGTGAACACGAAGCCGAAGACGAGGCACAGCCCGAAGGCGGCCAGGCCCCGGGTCACACCCCCGTGCAGGCGGAACCCGACGGCGAAGCCGACGGCCACGGTGAGCGACAGGTTCCACACCAGCATCGCCTCGTCGGCCAGCACCCGGCCCCCGACGATCGAGCTGCGGGCGATGGGCAGGCTCCGGAGGCGGTCGATGAAGCCTCGATCGAGGTCCTCGGCCACCCCCGCCGCGGTGGCGGTGCCCACGAACAGCACCGTGGTGGTGATGAAGCCGGGCACCAGGAAGTCGAGGTAGGACACGGCGCCGGCATCGATGGCGCCGCCGAACACGTAGCGGAAGATCAGCAGGAACATAGCCCCCTGGATCGAACCGACCACGATCAGCTGGGGGGTGCGGGCGAAGTTGGCCAGCGTCCGCCGGGCGACGCCCAGGGTGGCCGTCATCGGGCCACCCCCTCGTGGGCTGGCTCCCAGCCGGGCTCCCTGCCAGGCTCCCAGCCGGGCTCGGGGACGGGCGCCCCGACGCCGTCGCCGGTGAGGGCGAGGAACACCTCGTCGAGCGTGGGGCGGCGCAGGCCCAGGTCGTCGACCGTCACGTCGGCCCGGCGCAGGGCGTCGGCCGCCCGTTGCAGGGCGTCCAGGCCGTCGCCGGCCACAGCCACCGAGACGCGCCCCAGCACCGGATCGACCGACGGCGGCCCGAGCGGGTGGAGCGCCGCGGCGGCCTGCTGCGCGTCTCCGGGGCGATGGAGGCGGGCCTCCACCCGGCCCTGCCCGGCCCGGGCCTTGAGCTCGGCCGGCGATCCGTCGGCGATCACCCGGCCGTGGTCGACGATCACCACCCGGCTGGCCAGCTGGTCGGCCTCGTCGAGGTACTGGGTGGTGAGCAGGACGTCGGTGCCGGCCCGGGCCAGCGTCCGGATGGCGTCCCACAGCTCCTGCCGGCTCCGGGGATCGAGCCCGGTGGTGGGCTCGTCGAGCAGCAGCAGCCGGGGACGGCCGACCAGGCTCGCTCCCAGGTCGAGCCGCCGCCGCTGGCCCCCGGAGTAGGTCCTGGCCAGCCGACCGGCGACCTCCTCCAGCCCGAGCTGGGCGATCACTTCGTCGGCCCGGGCCGCCGCCTCCGCCCGGCTCAGGCCGTAGAGCCGGGCCACGAGCCGCAGGTTGGACCGCCCGCTCATCGCCCCTTCCACTGCCGCCGTCTGGCCGGCCAGGCCGATAGAGGCCCGGACCCGCCGGGGGGAGCGGCCCACGTCGTGGCCGGCGATCCGGATCGTGCCCGAGTCGGGCCGGGCCAGGGTGGCGGCCAGCCGGACGAGTGTGGTCTTGCCCGCCCCGTTGGGGCCCAGGAGGGCCGTGACCTGCCCGGCCGGGATCGCCAGGTCGAGCCGGTCGAGCGCCAGCACCGATCCGTAGCGCTTGGAGACGCCGCTGGCCTCCATCGTCATCGTGGTCATCCGACCCTCCAGTTGTCGATCACTGCATGAATTCGATCATCGATCGAATAAGATCACAGTTCTAGAACCTCGATCGAAACCTGTCAACCGTTCTCGATCGATGGTCGAAAACGATCGCGAGCTACCGTCCTGGTCATGAGCGGCGACACCACCGACACCGCCTACGTCCCGCCGGAGCCGCCGTGGTGGCGGCCGCCTCGGCCCGGCCGTCGCCGCCAGCCCCTGTCGCGCCGGGCGATCGTGGACGCCGCGGTACGGATCCTCGACGCCGAGGGAGCCGACGCGTTGACCGTGCGGCGCCTGGGGGAGGAGCTGAACACCGGCTCGGCCACGCTGTACTGGCACATCGGGTCGAAGGAGGAGCTGGGCGAGCTCGTCTACGACCACGTGATGGGAGAGGTGGAGCTTCCGGAGCCCGATCCGTCCCGGTGGCAGGAGCAGTTCCTGGACTTCGGGCGCCAGGTGTACGGGGTGATGTTGGCCCACAACGACCTTGTCCGGTTCTCGCTCGGCCGGGTGCCGGCCGGACCCAACATGCTGCGGATCATCGAGTGGTCGCTGGACCTGCTCCGCCAGGCCGGTGTCCCCGATCAGGCGGCGGCCTACGCCGGCGACGCCTTCGGCCGCTTCCTCGACGCCTCGGTGCTGGAGGCCACCTCCCGGGGCGGTCCGCCGCCGGAACAGGTCGGCCAGCACTTCGCCAGCCTGCCCCCCGAGCGCTTCCCGAACCTGACGGCCCTGCTGCCGCTGCTGTTCACCGGCACCGACGAGGAGCGGTTCGAGTTCGGGCTCCGGCTCCTGATGCGGGGCCTGGAGGGGCTGATCGATCCGGCGCCCTGACCGGACTATCGGCAGGCCGGTGGCCCGGCCATACTCGGGCCATGCGTTACGTCCGCCCCTTGTCGGAAGAGTCCTACGCCCCGCTGGGGCCGAACGGCTTCGAGGCCAGCATCGTCAACCAGCTGGAGACGGTGATGACCCTGGCCGCCCGCACCGCCCCCGGCGGCTGCGGGCCGGGCCTGCACTATCACGCCGTCGACCAGTTCTACGTGATCCTGGAGGGCGAGGCGACGGTGCAGCTCGGTGCCGACGAGCACGTGGTGCCGGCCGTGTCGCTGGTGTTCGTGCCGGCCGGGGTGGCCCACCGGAGCTGGAACCACACCACCGGGCCGGAGGAGCACATCGAGCTGTTCGTGCCATCGGTGCCGGCTGGGCGCCCGCTGCTGACCCTGGTCGACGACCCGAGCGAGGCGCCCGGCTCGGACCAGGCGCCGTTCATCGCCCAGATCAGCGACGAGGCCTTCGCCGCCAACAAGCGGCCCTCCGGGTTCTCCATCCAGCCCCTGGCCGATCGGGAGCGGGGGGTCACCTCGGTGCTGATCAACGCCGCCCAGGTCGACGAGGGCGGGGCCGGCCCGGCCATGCACATCCACACCTTCGACCAGCTCTACTTCGTGCTGGAGGGCGAGCTCCAGCTCGAGGTGGCCGGCGAGCGACTCGTCGCCCCCCGGCACAGCCTGGTGGTGCTGCCGGCCGGCGTGCCCCACACCCAGTGGAACGAGGGGCCGGGCCGGGAGGTCCATCTGGCCGTGCTGACCCCCTACCCCGAGGCGGGCAAGCCGCTGACGGTCGAGGTGAGCTTCACCGTCGTCGACGCCTGATCTCATGTCCCGGGCGGTCACCGGTGACGGCCGGGGGCATCAGATCGGGGTTGGCGTGATCTCATGTCCCGGGCGGTCACCGGTGACGGTCGGTGGCATCAGATCGGGGTTGGCGTGATCTCATGTCCCGGGCGGTCACGGGTGACGGCCGGGGGCATCAGATCGGGGTTGGTGTGATCTCATGTCCCGGGCGGTCACCGGTGACGGCCGGTGGCATCAGATCGGGGGAGTCAGTCGAGCAGGGCCCGGTACAGCTCGCCGGTGGCTTGGTCGAAGCAGACGAAGCGGACGAGCTCCACCTCGGTGGCGGCGGCCCGTACGGTGGCCACGGCCACCTCGGCCGCCGCCGGCGGCGGGTAACCGTAGATCCCGGTGGAGATGGCGGGGAAGGCCACCGAGCGGGCCCCGATCTCGTCGGCCCGGGCCAGCGAGTTGCGGTAGCACGCCGCCAGCAGGTCGGCCTCGCCGTCCCCGCCGCCCCGCCACACCGGCCCCACCGTCAGGATCACCCACTGCGCCGGCAACTGGAACCCCGGTGCCACCTTGGCCTCGCCCGTGCGGCACCCGCCGAGCGTCCGGTTGAAGGCCACCAGCTCGGGCCCGGCCGCCCGGTGGATGGCGCCGTCGACCCCGCCCCCACCCAGCAGCGACGAGTTGGCGGCGTTGACGATGGCGTCAACCCGTTCCACCGTGATGTCGCCCACCACCACCTCGAGCGTCGGCGTGTTCTCGGACCCCTGCGTCGTCATGGCATCAGCTTGGCCCCGATGACGAACCGACGTCACGCTTTGCGCGCCCAGACCCCGTTCTGATGTCACGTTCTCTACGGATCTCGGGGGTTTCGCGTCGTCGGTTCCCCCCGGGGCGCGGTTGTCGTCGCGTAGAACGAGGTAGGCCGACGGCGTACACGCTCGCCGTCGGCGCCCTCTAGGATCCGGCGATGGAACCGACCGACGCCCTGGCCTACCTGCCCGCCCCCGGCCACCACCGTGAGGGCCGGTCGGTGTCGATGGGCCAGGCCCTCGACGCCCTGGCCGACGGGGCCAACGTGTACGTGGCCCCCATCTGCGGCGTGCCCACCGCCCTGGTGGCGGCGATGGCCGACGCCCCCGACCGGTGGCGGCGGCTCACTATCGTCACCGACTACCTGATCGACCCCCTGCCCCTGTTCGACCACGCCGGCGCCCCGTTCCACGTGATCAGCCTGCAGCCCACCCCGGCCCTGGAGGCGGTGCGCCAGGCCGGTGCCCTGCGCACGATCTCGTGCAGCTACGGCCAGTACCTCACCCACCTCACCGCCGGCGGCCGGGCCGCCGTCGACGTGGCCCTGGTGCAGGTGAGCCCGCCCGGGCCCAACGGCCGCCACAGCCTCGGCGTCGGCGGTGGGGTGACGGCCGAGCTGGTGCGCCGGGCCCCGTTCGTGATCGCCGAGGTCAACCCCCGCATGCCGTTCACCCACGGCGCCACCGAGATCGACCGCCACGAGATCGACCTGCTGGTGGAGGTGGAGCACCCGCTGGTGGAGCTGGCCGTGCCGGCCGGCGACGACGTCTCCAACGCCATCGGGGCCAACGCCGCGTCCCAGGTGCCCGACGGCGCCACCCTCGAGTTCGGCATCGGCGCCATCCCCGAGGCCGTGCTGATGGCGCTGCGCACCCGCACCGACCTCGGCCTCCACGGCGGCATGATCAGCGACGCCGTGGTGGAGCTGACCGCCTCCGGCGCCCTCACCGGCGCCCGCAAGAGCCTCGACCCCGGCTTCCACGTGGGAGCCGGCGTGGTGGGCACCGAGCACGTGTTCCATTGGGTGGACCGCAACCCCGACGTGTTCGTGTGCGGCTCGGCCTACAGCCACGGCATCCCGGTGCTGGCCCGCCAGGCCGGGTTCTGCGCCATCAACTCGGCCATCGAGATCTCGGCCGACGGCGAGGTCAACGCCGAGGTGGCGGGGGAGCGGGTGGTGTCGGGCCCCGGCGGCCAGCCCGACTTCGCCGTGGGGGCCAACCTGGCCCCGGGCGGGATCTCGCTCATCACCCTGCGGTCCACCGCCGCCGGGGGGAAGATCTCCCGCATCGTCGACCGGCTGCCGGTCACCAGCCCCACCACCGTGCCCCGCCACCTGCTCGACCGGGTGGTCACCGAATACGGGGTGGCCGAGCTGAGAGGCCGCAGCCCCGAGGAGCGGCGGGAGGCCCTGCGGGCCATCGCCCACCCCGACCACCGCGACAGCATCTAGGAGCCGGTGCGGTGAAGGGGCTCTACGTGGTGGCGGCGGTGACGATGGCCGGCGTCAGCGCCGTGTTCGCCCTGCTGGCCGAGTTGCAGAAGCGGTACGACCTGTCCACCGGGTCGCTGGGCTGGATCGGCGGGGCCGCCTTCGCCGCCGCCCTCGTCACCCAGCTCTCGATCGCCCGCTACGCCGACCGGGGCCACGCCCGCCTCGTGCTGCGGGCCGGCGTGGTGGCCTGCGCCGCCGGCCTGCTGTGGTTCGCCCTGGCCACCGAGCTGTGGCAGTTCGTGGCCGCCCGCTCGGTGCTGGGGGCCGGGGTGGGGATGCTGGTGCCGCCGGCCCGGCGGGCCATCCTGCTGAAGGCCGACGGCAACCAGGGCGAGAAGCTCGGCCTGTTCTACGCCTCGTACCTTTGCGGCTTCGTGTTCGGGCCCCCGATCGCCGGGCTCATCAGCGAGGTGAGCGACGTCCGGGTGCCCTTCGCCGTGTTCGGGCTGGCCACGCTGGCCACCCTGGTGCCCGTGGCCCGGCTCGATCTGCCCGAGGCCGAACGGGGCGTTCCCCTGGCCCGGGCCGAACGCCGGGTCCTGCGCCGCCTGGTGGTGGACCGCCGGGTGGTGGCGGCCATGCTCGTCATCGTGTCGTTCCGCTACTCGGTGGGCGTGTTCGAGCCCCTGTGGGCCCACCACCTCGACCACCTGGGAGCGAGCACGATGGTGGTGACGCTCTCGCTCACCGTCTTCGCCCTGCCCATGCTGCTCGTGGCCAAATGGGCGGGGGCCCTGTCGGACCGGTTCGGCCCCCGCTACACCTCGGTGCTGGCCGCCTTCGCCACCGTGCCCCTCATGGCCAGCTACGGCTTCATCACCTCGCTGCCCCTCCTGTTCCTGCTGGTGATGCCGCACGGGCTGGGGGAGGCGGTGGAGAGCCCGGGCACCCAGGCGGCCATGGCCGACGCCGCCCCCAAGGCCGACTCCGCTGCCGCCCAGGGCCTGGGTGAGGCCGCCGGCTCGGCCGCGGCCGCCATCGGGGCCTTCACCTCGGCCCCGCTCTACGCCTGGGCCGGCCCGGGCGCAGCCTGGCTGACGGCCGGAGCGGTGATGGCCGCCCTCCTGACGGCGAGCACGCTGCTGGACCGCCCCGTGCGCCTCACCGCGCCCCGCCCGTCGGCCATCGCCAGCTGATCCGCCCCGCCCCGCATCCCAGCCCCGATCTCTGACGCCAGGTGGCCCCAACCGCCACGCAGCGTCAGAGTTCCCGAGGTGGTGGGGCCGACGCCTCGGCCTGCTCCCGGGCCTGGGCGGCGAGGCGGGGCAGCACGTAGGCCAGCCGCAGGAGACCGGCGCCGACCAGGAAGAACAGGCCGACCCGCCAGAACACGTCGACGGTGGCCAGGTCCACGGTGAGCAGCTTGCCCACGGTGAGGGCCAGGGTCAGCAGCCCCACCGTACGCACGGTGGGCGACACGGTGGAGATCCAGCGCAGGCCGGCCACGATGGCGCCGACAGCCATCGCCGCCCACAGGGCCGAGACCACCACATTGCCCTGGGGCCCGGGAAGGAAGGTGGCCACCACCCACAGCAGGGCCAGGCCCCAGGCGGCCACGAAAGCCGGGCCGGTCAGGTCCCGCCGGCCGAGCCGGTGCACCGCGAGCGCTCCGGCCCCGATCGACGCCACCACGAACGCCTGGGCCAGCGCCCCGCCCACGGTCGGGTCGCCGTCGGCGATGGTGCGGGCGATGGCGCTCGTGACCAGCAGCCCGGCCAGGGCCCCGGTGATGCCGGCGCTCACCCCCAGCGCGGTGTCCCGGAACCGACGGGCCACGGCGGCGCTGACCGCGGTCTGGACGGTGAGGGCGACCATGAGCAGGGGCCCGTCGACGATGGCCATCACAGCCACGGCCACCACCCCCGACACGCCCAGCGCCTGCACCAGGCCGAGGGCCTGGGGCAGCCGTAGCCAGGTGGCGGCGGCGAGCAGGGTGAAGCCCGCCGCCACGGCCAGCCCGAGCAGGCCGAACGGTCGGAGCTGGTCGGTGCCCGTGACCGCCGCCACCGCCAGCCAGCACCAGGCCGGCACGACGGCCAGCAGCCGGTGGTCGAGGGCGGCCAGCTGCCCACCCACCGTGGGCGAGCCGAGGATCGACTCGGCCCGGGGCGATCGGGCGGTGTCGCCGCCCGCTCCGGGAGCGGTCCGCCGGCCGACGAGGAGGGTGGCGAGCACGGGACCGAGCCACAGGGCGGCGGTGACCACAGCCACGGCCAGGGCGGCGGCCGGGCTCCGGCCCGGAAGCTCGATCCGTTCCCGTTCCAGGTCCACCTCGGCCAGCACGGCCAGCAGGGTGAGAGCGGCCAGCCAGCTGATGCCGGTGCGCACCAGCGGCCACGGCCGGACCAGGCCCAGGGCGGTGGCGGTGGCAGCGGTGGTGGCCAGGGCGAGGGCCAGCAGGCCCGGCGTGAGGTCGCCGCTCAGGCCGAGGGCGGGCGGCACCCACAGGGCGGCCAGCCCGGCGGCGACGGCCACCGACTCACGGCCCAGGCGCCAGGCGGCGCCCACCGACAGGGCGCTCGCTGCGGCCAGGGCGGCCAGGGCGGCGGCCGCCGGGACCAGGTCGAGCCAGGTGTGGGTGGCGGCGGCGCAGAAGGCCAGCACGGTGGCGCCGGCGATGCCGAGTGACGTCGGCCAGCCCGGCCCGTGGTCCCGCAGGCGGAACGCGGCGGCCAGGAGGCCGAGGCCGGCGGCGGTGGCTCCCGCCAGCTGGAGCTCCGGGCCGATCCAGCCCCGCTGGATGGCCGTGCTCACCAGGAAGATGGCGGCCAGCGCCACCAGCACCAGGCCGGCCCATCGCACGAACCGCTCGGGGGTGACGTCGAAGTCGAAGTCGAAGCCCGGCGCGGGCGCCGGGCTCGTCCCCGACGGCACCGGCGGTGGGGGAGCGGGAGCCGCTCCGGGGGGCGGGGGTGGCGGCACGACGGGCGAGGGCGGCGGTGCTGCCGTCGGTGCCGGTGCCGGTGCCGGCGGCACGGTGACACCTGGAGGCGGCGGAGGCAGCATGGGTGCTGACGCCGGAGCAGCGGCGACGGACGGGGCCGCGGCGGCGGCGACCGCGGTGGCCAGGACCACGTCGACCTTGTGCTCGATGCGGGCCAGCCGCTGGTCGAGGTCGGCCTCCAGGCGTCTCAACGTGGTGTCGAGGTCGCCCAACGTCGGTTCGTGCTCCATGAGCGGAGTATGGGTGGTCCCGGGCCCGTGGGAGTGCGGGCTGGCCCCTATTCGGCGCTGGGGGCAGGCCCAACCATGTAACGGAAACCGCGCCCCACCGCCGTTCCGCGTCGCGAAACCCCTGAAAAACGGACGTTTCGCGACGCAGTTGGGGGGCGGGGCGCGGTTTCCGTCGCGCAGTTCGGGGCGGGGCGCAGCCGAGGGTCAGCGGGGGCGGGGCCGGTCAGCGGAGGAGGGGGGCGACGTCCTGGCCGAAGCGGTGGAGCTGCTCGATGGTGTAGCTGTAGGTGTCGCCGGGGAAGTGGGGGTAGATCGTGAGATCGGTGAGGCCCAGCTCGTCCTTGTAGGCCGCGATCCCCTCGGCCACCTGCTCGGCCGTGCCCACGATCCACACCCGGTTCTCCAGGCTCTCCTCCAGCGTGGGGATGAGCCCGGGCGGGGCCGGCTTGCCGTCGGCTCCCATGTAGCCCCGGGACCAGCCGTAGGGCCCGAGGAACTTCCAGAACTCGTCGTGCCCGGGCCGGGCCGAGGCCACCGCCTCCTCGTAGGTGTCGGCGATGCGCACGTTCAGCACCAGGTTCCGCTTGGCCCCCGCCTCCAGGGGCGACCCGTGGGCCGCCTCCCACAGCTCGGCGAACCGCTCCCAGCGCTGCTTGATGAACGAGTGGTGCTGGAGCCACATCACGCCGCCGAAGCCCCGGCGGGGCACCGCCTCCAGCGTGGGGGGCGACGTGACCCCCTGCCAGATCTCATAGGGGTACAGCGGCCGGGGCACCAGCGTCAGCTCCTGCACCGTGCCGCCCCGGTCGGGGATACCGGCCGGCGGGAGGTCGAAGTGCTTGCCGTGGTAGCTGAACTGCTCCTTGTCGTAGGCGAGGAGGATGACGTCCATCGCCTCGTCGAACATCTCGCGGTTGAGGCGGTCGGCCTCGGCCGCCTCCGGGTTGTCGAAGCTGCCGATCTTGGTGCCCAGCGGCTCGGCCTCCCGGGGCACGGTGCCCCGCCCGATCCCGAGGATCCCCCGCCCCTTGGACAGGTTGTGCATGGTGGCGAAGTCTTCGGCCAGGCGCAGCGGGTGCCACTGGGTGACGATGTTGAACATGGCCCCGATCTGGATCCGCTCGGTGCGGGCGGCCAGGGCCACCCCGAACAGGATCCCGTTGGGGACGACCTCGTAGCCCTCGTACTGGAAGTGGTGCTCGGTGAGCCAGAACACGTCGAGCCCGGCCTGCTCGACGGCCACGCCGGTGTCGAGCAGCCGCTCGGCGGCGTGCCACATCTTCTCCTGGCTGTATCGCCGGTCGGTCGGGGCCGGCGGCCCGGCCCCGGCGTCGTCCATCTCCACCCCACCGAACAGGAACACTCCGATGCGCATGGCCGGCAGTCTAGGCGGAGCCCCTGACAGCGTCAGGGGTCAGACGTCACGGGTGGACGAAGCGGGTGCCGGTGCGGTCGAGGGGGTCGGGGGCCAGCCCCAGGAACCGGTGGCGCAGCTCGTCCCAGCAGGCCAGGTTCGACCAGTCGGGCTCGGGCCGATAATCCTGCTCGTCGTTGAGGTAGGGGTTGGGGAGGAGCACCGTCATCTGCTGCTCGCCGCCGCCGTTGAACAGCCGCACCATCCACGACATCGGCACCCCGTCCACCAGCACCCGGGCCAGCTCGGCCCGGGCCGTTCGCCGGTGGCGGGCCAGCTCGGGATCGACCGGCCGGTCCGGCAGCCCGTGCTGGCGGCCGATGCACACGTGCACGTGCCAGCCGTCGAAGCCGATCGTGAGGTAGCCGTCGAGCATGCCCAGCTCCGGTCGGTGGGGGCAGCGCAGCTCGTACACCGCCCCCTGGATGATCGGCCCGAACCGGATCCGGTCCCACCACCGGCCGAACACCAGCTCCAGCAGAGCCAGCACGGTGGCCTCGTCGGCCGGGAGATCGAACACGTCGACCCACCCGTTGCCCGGCTCGTCGACCCGCCGCCCGCCGATCGGCGCTGCGGCCGGTGTCGGGACCGCTCCCGCGCTCACGCCGGCACCTCCCGGGCCGGGGGCCGGGTGAACAGGGCCAGCCCCAGAGCCACCGCCGTCATCCCGGCCACGACCCCGTAGGCGATACGGCAGCCGTGGAGGAAGGCCTCGCCCGCCCCCTCCGTCTCGGTGATCTCCGACAGCGGGACGTCGAACCCCCGGGTCACCAGCACCCCCACCACGATGGCCGAGGCCAGGGCCTGGCCCACCACGTTGCCGATGTTGCGGGTGAGGTTCATGAACGCACCCACCACCCCCAGGTGCTCGGGCGGCACCGAGGCCAGGATCGTCGAGCCGTTGGGCACGTTCCACAGGCCCATGGCCATGCCGCCGGCGAACAGCAGCACCATCACCAGCCATAGCGGGGTGGCCCGGTCGACGAAGGCCGTACCGGTCAGCGATACCACCTGGATGGCGAACCCGGTGAGGAAGATCGGCCGCTCGCCCAGGCGGTCCGACAGGCGGCCGGCCTGGTTGGCGGCCAGCCCCAGACCGAGCGAGGTGAGGAACAGCACGGTGCCGGTGAGGCCCTCGTCGAGCCCCCGCACGCTGATCAGGAACACCGGCATGAGGAAGGCGACGGCGGTGGAGCCGACGAAACCGAGGGTGCGGGCCGTCACCGCCTTGGAGAACGTGGCCCGGCCGAAGAACCGAAGCTCGAGCATGGGCGCCGAATGGCGGAGCTCCCAGACCACGAACGCCGCCAGCAGCGCCACCAGCGCCGCCACCCCGCCCAGCATGGGGCCTGACGTCCAGGGCAGGGCCAGCGGGTTCGACACCGTGAGCACCAGGGCGGTGATGGCCAGCGTCGACAGGGCGGCGCCACCCCAGTCGAACGGGGGCCGGGCGGCCCGGGCTCCGTCGGCCGCTCCCGACCGGCTCACGATGTCCTCGTCGAGCCATCGCCAGCCCGCCACCCACGCCAGCAGCAAGGGCGGCACGAGCATCCAGAACAGGGTCTGCCACGAGGCCACCTGGAGCACGAAGCCGCCCACGATGGGGCCCATGGCCGAGCCGATGGCCACCACCGAGGTCTGGCTGCCCAGCGCCTTGCCCCGCTCCTCGGGCGGGAACACGGCCACCACCATGGCCGTGCCCACGGCCTGGCCCATGGCGTTGCCCAGCGACATCAGGGCCCGGGCGGCGATCATCAGCCCGAACGTGGGGGCCAGGGCCACGCAGGCCGAGCCGAAGGCGAACAGCAGGAGGCCGGCCAGGTGCACCCGCCGGCGGCCGATCATGTCGGCCACCCGGCCCATCGGCATCATCACCCCGCTGATCACGAGCGACTGGACGATCACCACCCAGCTCACGGCCCGCAGGGTCACGCCGTAGTCGTCGGCGATCGACGACAGGGCCACGAACACCATCGTCATCGAGAACACCATCGTCACGAACGAGATGGCGATGGCGGTGAACGCCTTCCATTTGAGGGCGTTGAGATCGGGTTCGGTCGCCGCCGCGGCGGTGGCGGCGACGGCGCCCTGGCTGCTCATCCTGTGACGGTACCGCCAAGGCGCCGTGCGGGCCCAGACCGCCGGGCCGGGATCTCGGGTGGGGATCTCGTGTCGGGATCTGGTGTCGGGGCCCGTCACCGGTGACGGCCGCCGGCATCAGATCGCCGGTCGAGCGGGGTCGGGGCGGCAGGCCTCAGGCCAGGGGCGACTCGAAGTCGGGGCTGGCCGCCACCACCAGATAGCCGTCGAGGTCCCGCAGCCACAGCTCCCGGTGGGCGGGGCCGCCCGGCTCGCCCTCGGGCGGGTTGCGCACCGGGGCCCCGCCCAGCTCGATCGTGGCCCCCAACTCGCCGGCCCGTTCCACCACCTCGTCGAAGTCGTCGACCTCGATCCACAGGGCGGCGCCGTTGCCCGCCGCCACGTCGGGCGAACCCAGCGCGTGGCCGTGGTGGTGCTCCACGTCCCACCGGTGGAGCTGCAGCACGAGCTGGCCTCGGGACAGGAGGCGCTCGTACTCGGGCCCGCCGTGGTCGCTCTCGAAGCCGAACAGCCGCTGGTACCAGGCGCTGGCCGCCTCCACGTCGCGCACGGTCAGCAGGGGTTGGGGCCGGGCCGGAACCAGCGCCTGGAACAGGCCCAGCGTGTTGCCCGACGGGTCGCGCACGGTGGCCAGCAGACGCTCGCCCTGATCGTGGGTGGGCCGCTCCACCACCGTGCCGCCGTTCGCCGTCACCCGGTGGAGCGCGGTGTGGATCCGCTCCACCGCCAGCCACAGCACCGGCCCGGCGTCGGCCGGAGCCGGGGCCCGGTCGGTCACCCACTGGCCGATGATGCCGGGGCCGTCGAACCCGGCCCAGGTGGCGTCGCCGTTCCAGCCCAGCACCTCCCGGTAGAACCCGATCGACCGCTCCAGGTCGGTCGTGGGGATCTGGAGATAGGCGATCTGGCCGTGGGCCGGGTGGGCGCTGGTGGACGGGGTGGTGCTCATGGTGCCTTCTTCCTGGTGGGTCGGGACGGTGCCGCCGGCTGGGGGGCGAGCAGGGCGGCGGCCAGCGTGTCGGCGATCCACCGCTCGTAGCGGGCCACGGTCCAGCCCCGGTGGCGGGTCAGCCGGTCGAACAGGGCCGGGTCGATCAGGGCCCACACCGTGTCGACGGCCTCGGCCCGGCGGAGGCGGGGCCGCAGGGCCGACCGCTCGGCCAGCCGGTCCACCAGCCAGGCGGCGGTGATCTCGCGCTGGGCCACCATCTGGCGGCGCAGGGCGTAGAGCTCGTCGCCGCCGGCCGTCGCTTCGAACAGGGCCAGCATCAGGCCGGCCGAGCGGGCCTGGGCCGCCGCCAGCACCCCGGCGGTCAGCCTCAGCAGCTCCCGGGCGTCGCCGGTGGCCCTGGCCGCGCCGGCCCACGGGCGGTCGAGCACGGCCACCGGCTCGTCGTCGCCGGCGATGGCCACGTCGATGGCCGCCTTGAGCAGCGACGCCTTGGTGCCGAAGGCCTGCTCCACCGTTGGCACGCTCACGCCGGCGGCCCGGGCCACCGCTCGCATGGTGGTGCCGGCGTAGCCGTCGGCGGGGAACAGGGTGCCGGCCGCAGCCAGGATGGCGGCTCTGGTACGAGCGGCGCGCTCGGCCCGCACGGGCGAACGGTACGGCCTCGTTGCCGTCTCCGGGGTCACGCCGGCCAGTATTGGATATGGCTTGACCATAGTCAATGGGGCGCCACTGGCTATCGCCGCCGATGATGGGACCTATACTCACTCCCATGAGTGACAGCGCGCCTGCGTCGTGGACGTTCCTGACCAATCACGGCCACGTGCTGCTGTGCATCCACCGGGATCCCGGCATACGCCTGCGCGACATCGCCCAGCAGGTGGGCGTGACGGAACGGGCGGCCCAGAAGATCGTGGCCGACCTGGCCGAGGCCGGCTACGTGCAGGTGGAGCGGGTCGGTCGGAGGAACCAGTACACGATCGAAGACTCCCGGCCGCTGCGCCACCCACTGGAGGCCACGCACCGGGTCGGGGAGCTGCTCGAGGTTCTGGCGGCTGAGACCACGCTGGAGCTGGCCGGGCGCATGCCGGCCTGATCGCCGGCCGCAACAACCGGAAACAAGAAGCATGTTTCGTGCTTTCTTGTTGACTTAGGCTTCCCTTACTGATAACGTTCAGGCCTGGAGGGGAGTACCCCACCCAAGCGTTGCGTCGTCAACACGTGCGGCTCCGCCAAACCGTCCCACAACGGTGAGAGCCACTCCGGCGCAGCCGCCCGTCACAATCGACGGGTCGGGGAAGACCTCCTGTTCGTAGCGAAGCGCCGGTAAACGGCCACCCTCGACAGGAGAGCCATAGATGTCCCCTTCAGTCCCCCCGCGAGCCTCCACTGCCGGGTCCGCACCCTCCACCGCCCTCCCGGCGGTGGAGGCTCGCGTCTGACCGCCCCGAGCGACGAGGAGGACGAGCGAACGATGTTCCGCAACACCGTGAAGACTTTCGCCCTGCTGGCCGGCCTGGCCGGTCTGTTCGTGCTGATCGGCTCCCAGCTGGCCGGTCCCACCGGGCTCGTGATCGGCCTCGTGGCCGGTCTGGCCCTGGTGGGAGCGAGCTACTGGTGGTCCGACAAGCTGGCCGTGCGCTCGGCCGGCGCCCAGGAGCTGCCTCCGGGCGAGCTCGACTGGCTCCGGGCCGACGTGGCCGCCCTGGCCGAGCGGGCCGGTCTGCCCCAGCCCCGGGTGTACCTGTCGCCCGACCTGCAGCCCAACGCCTTCGCCACCGGGCGCAACGAGCGCCACGCCGTGGTGTGCGTGACCGCCGGCCTGCTGCACCACCTCGACCGCAACGAGGTGCGGGGTGTGCTGGCCCACGAGCTGGCCCACATCCGCCACCGTGACATCCTCATCGGTTCGGTGGCGGCGGCGGTGGCCACCGGCATCTCGGCCATCGCCAACATGGCCATGTTCGCCGGGATGTTCGGTGGCGGCAGCGACGACGACGACGGCCCGAACCCGATCACCCTGCTCCTGCTGGCCTTCCTGGCCCCCATGGCGGCCACGGTCATGCAGATGGCCCTGTCCCGGTCCCGGGAGTACGAGGCCGACCGGCTGGGAGCCGAGCTGTTGGGCGATCCCCGTCCCCTGGCCTCGGCCCTCACCCGTATCGATGCGCTGGCCCGGCGCACGCCGATGGACGTCAGCCCGGCCCAGGCCACGGCCTACATCGTGAACCCCCTCACCGGCCGCCAGGTGAGCTTCGCCCGGCTGTTCCTCACCCACCCTCCCACCGAGGAGCGGGTGGCCCGCCTGCTGGGCCGGCCGTCGCCGGCCCCGGCCGGGACCGGCCGGGGGATCAGCTGATGCCGGCCCCCATCGACACCGCCCCGCCCCACGGCGCCGGGCCGACGACGGACCCCGCCCCGTCCGACGTGGCCTGGCACCACCTCGATGCCGAGGCCGCCCTGGAAGCCACCGAGAGCGGCCCGGCCGGGCTCGACGAGGCCGAGGCGGCCCGCCGCCTGGACCGCCACGGCCCCAACGAGCTGGTGGAGAAGGGTGCCACCGGCCCCCTGCGTCTGCTGTGGGAGCAGCTCACAGCGGTGATGGTGCTGATCCTGATCGGCGCCGCCGCCCTGTCGCTGGTCCTGGGCAAGTTCCTGGAGGCGGGCGCCATCGGCGCCATCGTCGTCTTGTTCGCCCTGCTCGGCTTCCTCCAGGAGTACCGGGCCGAGAAGGCGATCGCCGCTCTTCGCCGCATGGCCGTGCCCAATGTGCGGGTGGTGCGAGGTGGGCAGCCCATCGACCTGCCGGCCATCGATCTGGTGCCGGGCGACCTGGTGGTGCTGGAAGCGGGCAATGTGGTGCCGGCCGACCTCCGCCTGGTGGAGACGGCCAGCTTGCGGATCCAGGAGTCGGCCCTCACCGGTGAGTCGGAACCGGTGGACAAGGAGGCCGACGCCCTCCCCCCGGGCGACCAGGCGCTGGGCGATCGCCGTAACCTCGCCTTCTCCGGCACCCAGGTGACCTTCGGGCGGGGCCGGGGCGTGGTGGTGGCCACCGGGATGGCGACCGAGCTCGGTCGCATCGCCACCCTGCTCCAGGGGGTCGCCTCCTCGGCCACGCCGCTCCAGGAGCGGCTCGACCGGGTGGGCAAGCAGCTGGCCGTGGCCGGCGTGATCGTGGCCGGTCTGGTGGTGGCCATGGGCCTGCTGGCCGGCGAGCCGATCTCGGAGCTGGCGCTGACCGCCATCAGCGTGGCCGTGGCTGTCATCCCCGAGGGTCTGCCGGCGGTGGTGACCTTCACCCTGGCCATCGGGGCCCAGCGGATGCTCCGTCGCAACGCCCTGATCCGACGCCTGCCGGCCACCGAGACCCTCGGCTCGGTCACCGTGATCTGCTCCGACAAGACCGGCACCCTCACCGAGAACCGGATGACGGTCACCATGGTCGACGTGGCCGGCCACCGTCACCGCTTCGAGGGGGCCGACGTCCCCGAGGGCGGGCCGGCGTCCGCCGGGCCCACCTCCGACGCCGAGGGGGCCGAGCGCGCCGCCCGCCTCACGCTGGCCGCTGCCAGCCTGTGCAACGACGGCGAGCTGCGCCGCTCCGGGAAGACCGAGGGCGGCGAGTCCACGGTGCTGGGCGATCCCACCGAGACCGCCCTCCTGGTGGGGGCGGACAAGCTGGGGGTCGACGTGGAGGGCCTGCGGGCCGCCGTGCCCCGCATCGGCGAGCACCCGTTCGACTCCGAGCGCAAGCGGATGACCACGATCCACGGACCCCTCGGGTCCGACGCCCCCGAGGCGCTTCGGGGCTTGCCGGCCGACGTGCCCCTGGCCTTCGTCAAGGGAGCACCCGACGGTCTGGTGGACCGGGCGGTGGCCGTGTGGGATCCCCACGCCGGCGGGCCGGTGCCGCTCACCGGGGACCGCCGCCAGCAGGTGCTGGACACGAACGCCGAGCTGGCGGCCGCAGGGATGCGGGTGCTGGCCGTAGCTTTCCGGGAGCTCCCCCCGGATACCGCCGGGCCTCCTCTTGCCGGCGGGCCGGCCGAGGCCGAGCAGACCCTCACCCTGCTCGGCCTGGCCGGCATCATCGACCCGCCCCGGGCCGAGGTGGCCGACGCCGTCGCCACCTGCAACCGGGCCGGCATCCGCACGGTGATGATCACCGGCGACCACCCGATCACGGCCCGGGCCATCGCCGCCCAACTCGGTATCGGAGCCGACACCGACGGCACCGCCTCCCCCGCTCTGACCGGGGCCGAGCTGGACCGGCTCGACGACGCCGGCCTCGACCGGGCGGTGCGCAACACCTCGGTGTTCGCCCGGGTGTCGCCCGAGCACAAGCTCCGCATCGTGGAGGCCCTGCAGCGCCAGGGCGACGTGGTGGCCATGACGGGCGACGGCGTCAACGACGCCCCCGCCCTCAAGAAGGCCGACATCGGCGTGGCCATGGGCATCACCGGAACCGACGTGTCGAAAGAGGCGTCGGACGTGGTGCTGCGGGACGACAACTTCACCACGATCGTGGCCTCGGTGGAGGAGGGTCGGGTCATCTACGACAACCTGCGGCGATTCGTGAAGTTCGCCGTGGCCGGCAACATCGGCAAGATGGCGGTGATGCTGGGGTGGCCGCTGCCGCTGCTGGTGGCGGGCGGCGACCTCGACGACGCCGTGGCCCTGCTACCCCTCCAGCTCCTGTGGTTGAACCTGATGACCGACGGCCTCCTCGGGTTGTCGCTCGGCATGGAGCCGGCCGAGCGCACGGTGATGCGGCGCCCGCCCCACACCCCCGGCGGCTCGATCTGGGCCGGCGGCCTGGGCATGCAGACGGCGTGGAACGGGGTGCTGATCGGGGCCCTGGCCCTCGCCGTGGGCTTCGTCTACCAGGCCATGGACCGCTCCGAGTGGCAGACGATGCTGTTCACGACGCTGGCCTTCCTCCAGGTGTTCCAGGCCTTCGGCACCCGGTCGACCACCGAGCCCCTGTGGCGCATCGGGCTCCGGTCGAACCCGCTGATGCTCGGCATCGGGGCGCTGGTGACGGCCCTCCAGCTGGCCGCCGTCTACACCCCACTGCGGAACTTCCTCGACCTCGAACCCATCGGTGCGGCCGACCTGGCGGTGGCCATCGTCGTCGGCGCCGTGTTCCTCGTGGTCCTCGAGCTGAGCAAGGTCCTCAATCCCAAAGCGCCGGCCGTGGCCCCCGCCGTCACCGGCGGGTGAGCACGGCGGGTACAGGGGCCGGCATCTCCCGGCCCGGTCAGCTCAGCGCCTGGTGCTGCTGGCCGGCTCGGGGCCGGCCGGCTGGAACGCCTGGACCACGGCCCACCGGTGGAAGCTGGCCACGGTGGCCAGCTGATCGTCGGCCCGCTCCACCAGGGTGTTCAGGTCGGCGCCGGCGCAGGTGGGTCCGACGGCCTCGGCCAGGGCCAGCCACAGGTGGCGTTTGGCCGTTATCCCGGCGGCCATGCCCTCGGCCTCGTACACCCGGCTGAGGGGGGAGTAGCTGAGCAGCCGGCCGTTGAGCTTCAACCGGCCCAGGCGCTCGGCCCCCACCACCGCCAGCCGTCGGATCCGGCCGCCGTCGGCGCCCAGAGCGTGGCGGATGGCGTCGAGCGTGTCGTCGTCATCCTCGATGTCACGGGCGACGCGCTCCAGCTGGTGGCCCCACGGGGTGTTGCGGTTGCTGCGTTGGGCCCGCCGGGCCAGGGCGGCTCCGGCGCCGGCCAGCGCCCAATGGTCCCGCACATAGCGGTTGAGGAGGTCGGCGGCATCCGACGTGGGGGGACGGTGATCGGCGGAGAGCTCCATGCTGCGCATCCGCGGGGCCGTACCCGCCGGCCCCGGCGTCCAAACGAGCTCGTCGCCCGGCCCAACGCCAGCTCGACTTGGTCCGCTCAGCCGCCGCCCTCCACCGCGGCCCGCACCCGGGGCACGACGTTGCGGGCGAAGCGCTCCAGGGAGGCGTTCATCACCGACGGCGCCATCCCCGGGGGCGCCCCCCATGTGACGAGATCGGTGATCCCGAACTCCTGGATGTAGCTCGTCAGCTCGGCCACGCAGCGGTCCTCGTCGCCGATGAGCCAGCCCTGGGGGATCGACGAGCGGGGGTCCTGCAGGGCGGCCAGGTTGTCGGGGGTCTCGGACGAGAAGCGGGCGTAGATGCTCATCCGGTACCGCTCGGCCGCCTTGATCGGCTCCCAGTCACGCTCCGGGTCGTCGGTGACGAACACCGAGCGGATCAGGCCCACCCGGTAGTCGTCGGGGTCGCGCCCCGAGGCTCGGAGCTGCTCGCGCCACGGGTCGAGCACCATGTGGCGGGGACCCTGGGGCAGGAGGTGGGTGTCGAACCGGGCGGCCCGCTCGGCCGACGCCTGGCTCATGCCGGCGATCCACAGCGGCGGCCCGCCGGGCTGGACCACGGCCGGGGTCACGAGGAGGTCGTCGAAGCGGTGGCGCTTCCCGTGGAAGCTGAACCGCTCACCCCGCCAGGCCAGCCGCAGGATCTCCACCAGTTCCTCGGTCAGCGACACCCGGTTCTTCTGGGGCACGCCGAAGCCGGCGAACTCGTGGGCGGCGTACCCCATGCCGATGCCGAGCTCGATCCGGCCGCCCGACAGGTTGTCGAGGATGGCCAGGTCCTCGGCCAGGCGGATGGGGTGGGCGAAGGGGGCGAGGAGGATGTCGGTGGAGATCCGCACCCGCTCGGTGATGGCGGCGACGGCCCCGGCCACCGGCACGAAGTTCGGCAGGTGGCCGTCGTCGAGGAAGTGGTGCTCGGTGAACCACACCAGGTCGAGGCCCCACTGCTCGGCCAGGCGCACCTGCTCCATGGCTTCGGCGTAGATGCGGGGGAGCGGGGTGTCGCTGCCGGGCGGGCTGCGGAGGTCGTGGACGATGCCGAAGCGGAGGGGCTGAGCCATGGCCGGAAGCTACCAGGCTCTCCCGGGCCGGTGGATTCCGGGGTACCCCCGTGGTCTAGCGGGCCAGGCGGGGACCCTGGACCTGGCGGAACAGGAAGCGGATCCCCCGCCGGGCGACGCTGATCAAGGCCAGGGCCACCACGGCGAACAGGACCATGGCCACGAGGGCCAGCACCGCCGCCAGCCGGGGCCGGGCCAGGGCGAGGGCGACGAGCCCGGCCACCACGGCGTCTTCGGTGAAGCTGGCCGCCACGTTGGTGAGGGGCTCGGGCGACACGTTGATGGCCAGGCGGGTGGTGGCCTTCGACAGGTGGGCCACCAGAGCCAGACCGGCGGCGAGGGCGGCGGCCTGGGGTCGGCTCAGCGCGGCCCCCGGCACCCCAGCGGCGGCCACCCCGACGGCGGCGGCCACGCTGGGGCGGATGAGGGTGTGGGCGAGGTCCCAGGCGCTGTCGAACAGGGGGAGCTTGTCGGCCACGAACTCGAGCCCGAACGCCACGGCGGCCAGAGCCAGCACCCACGTGCGTTCCAGCGACGACGGGGCGTCGACCCAGCCCAGACGGCCTCCCAGCCCGATGATCAGCACGGTCAGGTAGGCGTTGATGCCCGACGTCCAACCGGCAACGATGAGCAGCGCCGTCTCCATCGCCTCAGCCTGCCACCGGCGGACCCTCCGGCCGCCCGAACCGTGCGGAGAAATGCCGCCAGGGGCGGCTTTCCCCACGCAGTTCGAACCGGGGGGCGCGAGGACGCGGGCGCGGGCCGAACCGGGGGACGGCCTCGATCGGTGAGGCGGGCCTCAGGCCCCGTTCACGAGCACGGCGAAGCCGTCGGTGGCCTCCAGCCGCTTGCCCAGCACCGCCTGGTACTCGGGCGACTTGTACCAGGTGTTGAAGTCTTCCTTGGACTCGAACTCGAGCACCACGGTGCGGCTCCCGGCCGGCGTGCCCTCCACGGCCTCGGACTCGTTGTCCATGGCCAGCAGCTTGAGCGGCACGACCCCGAGGCTGGCTCCGGCCCCGGCGACGTACTCGTTCAGCAGGTCCAGGTTCTTGATGGTGCAGTTGACGATGAAGTAGGCGCTCATGGACAGGGCTTAGCACGCCCGGGCCGTCATCCTCTACCCAGACCCCAGCGCGTGAGGACGGCCCGCTCCAGGCGGCCGAAGATGGCGCCGTCCACCACGATCCCGATCACCAGGATGACGACCATGGTGGCGACGAGGCCCTCGGCGTCGGCCAGGCTGCGCCGGGTCTGCAGGAGCGAGCCGATCGACGGCTTCTCGGCGACGACCACGATCAGCTCGCCGGCCATGAGGCTGCGCCAGGCGAAGGCCCACCCCTGCTTGAGCCCGCCGACGAACGCCGGCAGCGAGGCGGGGAGGATCACGTGGCGGTAGGCGGCGAATCCCCGGGCCCCCAGGACCTGGCCGGTACGCAACAGCAGGGGCGGTATCTGGTCGGCCCCGGCGACCAGGCCGTTGGCCACGGCGGGGGCCGCCCCCAGCACCAGCACGAACAGGATCGCCCGCTCGCTCAGCTGGAACAGCAGGATGGCCAGGGGGAACCAGGCGATCGAGGGCATGGTCTGCATGCCGGTGAGCAGCGACCCGAAGGCGCTGCGCACCAGGCGGTTGCGGACCATGAGGCTGCCCACGGCGACGCCGAAGACCAGGGCCAGGGCGAAGCCGAGCCCGGCCCGGACCAGGGTGTTGGCCACCGCCCGGGGCAGGGTGCCGTCGGCCATCATCGCCCCCAGCTCCCGACCCACCGCCGCCGGCCCCGGCAGCACGTAGCGGGGTTTCCAGCCGGCGCTCACCACCGCCTGCCAGCCGGCGAGGCCGAGCCCGCAGGCGGCCAGCTTGGGCCACAGGGCCGACCACGCCCGCCGTAGCGTGGGCTGGCCCTGGCCGGCCCCGGCCGCTCGGGGGCGGTCGAGCGCGTCGAGCCCCGCCAGCTCGGCCTCCGACGCCACCCGGTTCCGCTCCTCGCCGATCGTGGCGCCGGGGGACGTGCGCTCAGCGGTCACCGGCATGGCGGCGCACCTCCTCCCGCAGCAGGGCGGTCACGGTGCCGGCCAGCTCGCTCACGGCCGGCGACTCGATGCGCCGGGGCCGGGGGATGTCCACCGGGATCTCGGCCGCCACCCGGCCCGGTCGGCTCGTCAACACCACGATCCGGTCGCCCAGGCGGGCCGCCTCCCGCACGTTGTGGGTCACGAACACCACGGTCAGGTTGCGTTCCCGCCACAGGCGCTCGAGCTCGTCGTGGAGCACGTCGCGGGTCATGGCGTCGAGGGCGGCGAACGGCTCGTCCATGGCCAGCACGTCGGCGTCCTGGGCGAAGGCCCGGGCCAGGGCCACCCGCTGCCGCATCCCGCCCGACAGCTCGTGGGGCCGCTTGCCGGCGAAGCCCTCCAGGTGGACGGTGCGCAGCAGGTCGGCGGCCAGGCCGGCCCGCTGGCGTCGGGGGACGCCCCGCAGCCGCAGCGCCAACTCCACATTGGCCCCGGCGGTGAGCCACGGGAACAGGGCCGACTCCTGGAACATGAGGCCCACGGTCCCGTTCACGGCCCGCCGCCCCGAGGTCGGCTCGTCGAGCCCCGACAGCAGGCCGAGCAGGGTGCTCTTACCGCACCCCGATGCCCCCACCACGCACAGGAACTCGCCCGGTGCCACCTCCAGGTCCACCCCGTCCAGGGCGGTGACGGCGCGGTCGCCCCGGCCGTAGACCTTGGTCACCCCGTCCAGGCGGACGGCGGGCGCCGGGGCCGGGCCGGACGGGATGGGCGTCGATCGCGCGTCGAGGACTGGAAACGGCACACCCGGTTCTCGGCACCGCGGGCCGGGCCCTGTAGCGGTGGCCGTCGGGCCGGTGAACGGGGTCCTTGGCCCCTATCGGCCCGGGGGGTCGGGGCGGACGATCGTGATGGGCAAGCGGACGGATGAGAGGCGAAGGAGGCAGCAATCATGCGCAGCGTCGTCGTCTACGAGTCGCTCTACGGCAATACCGAAGCGGTGGCCCGGGCGGTCGCCGACGGGTTGGCCCGCTACGGCCCGTCCCGGGCCGTGACCCCGGCCATGCTCGGTTCCGGCCAGTTGGCCGGCGTCGACCTCCTGGTGGTCGGCGCCCCGACCCATGCCTGGGGCCTCCCCCGGGAGAGCAGCTGGCAACCCCAGCACGGTCACACGGCCGAGCATCCCACCACCGCCCCCCGGGTGCGGGACTGGCTCGACACCATCGGGCCCGGAGCCGGCCGGCCGGCGGTGGCCTTCGACACCCGGATCGACAAGCCCCGCTGGATCACCGGGTCGGCCGGCCGGAGCGTGGCCCGCCGGCTGCGGAGCCAGGGGTGGCGGGTGACCGGCAGTCCCCGCTCGTTCCTGGTGACCGGCACCGACGGCCCGCTGGTGGCGGGCGAGCTCGGCCGGGCCCGGGCCTGGGGTGACGAGCTGGGTCGGACACTGGCCGCAGTGGCCGCCTGACACTCCCGGGCCGCCGGACGGCGCCTGACACCGCCGGGCCGACGGACGGCGCCTGACACCGCCGGGCCGCCGGACGACGCCTGACACCGACGGGCGGCCCGGATCTCAGGGGGCCGTTGCCGCCGGCCTCCCTGAGCGACCGCCGCCGGTTCGGGGGGTGGTGTTCGCCGTGTGCGCTGATGACGCGGCGGGTACCACCCTCCCGTCGTTCCCGTCGTTCCGGTCTCCCAGGGGCGGTGCGGGGCCGCCTGCCCCATAGCCTGGAAGGCTGCATGTCATCGGCGAAGCCCCGCACATGAACCTCGGCGCCCGCCCCGAGCGACCAGATCTCTACCGCTGGCAGTTCGACGCGCTCACATCGTGGCTGCGCTGCGGACGGCGAGGCGTGGTGGAGGCCGTCACCGGCTCGGGCAAGACCGACGTGGCCCTGGCAGCGGCGTCCGACGCCCTGCGGCGGGGCCGGTTCGTGCTGGTGCTGGTGCCGTCCCGGGTCCTCATGGAGCAGTGGCACGGCCGGCTCACGGCCTGGCTGCCCCACCGCAGGATCGGCCGCCTGGGCGACACCCTGCACGATCAGCCTGCAGACTGCGACGTCCTCATCGCCACCCGGCATTCGGCTGCCGCCCACAAGCCGGTCCCGCCCGACGACGGCCCCGGGCTCCTCATCGCCGACGAGTGCCACGGGCTGGGGGGCGGGATCCTGCGCCGGGCCCTGCTGCCCCAGTACGAGGAGCGCCTCGGCCTCACCGCCACCCTGGAGCGCAGCGACGACGCCGTCACCGACCTGCTCCTGCCGTTCTTCGGCGGTATCTGCCACCGCTACGGCTTCGGCGACGCCATCGCCGACGGGGTGTGCGCCCCGCCCCGGGTGGCCCTGGTCGGCGTACCGCTGTCGGCCGAGGAGCGCCACGACTACATCGCCACCGAGCAGCAGCTGGTCGACGCCCGCCACCAGCTCCGCCGTATCCGGGGCATGCCGCTGGAGCCGTTCGGAGCCTTCCTGGCCGCCGTGGCCCACCTGGCCGACAACGACGCCGGGCCGGAGGGCCGGGCCGCCCGCGACTACCTCGACGCCTTCGCCAAGCGCCGCTCGATCGTGGCCCAGAGCGTGGCCAAGTACGAGCTGCTGGGCCAGTTCGCCCCGGTGATCAGGGCGGCCGAGGGCGCGGTGCTGTTCACCGAGACCGTCCGGGCCGCCAACCACGCCATCAACCGGCTGGACCCGCTGGTCTCGATCGACCTGATCACGGGGGCCACCGCCCGCCGCCACCGCAAGGTGATCCTCGACGACCTCCGTACCCGGCGCCTCGACGCAGTGGCCGCCCCCCGGGTGCTCGACGAGGGGATCGACGTGCCGGACGCCAACCTCGGCATCGTGATGAGCGCCAGCCGCACCCGGCGCCAGATGATCCAGCGGATGGGGCGTATCCTGCGCCGCAAGCGGCCCGGGGTGGCCGCCCGGTTCGTGATCATGTTCGCCCAGGACACCCTGGAGGACCCGGCCAACCGGATGGACCGCGACGGCTTCCTCGACGAGATCGAGCGGATAGCCGATGCGGTGGGGGTGTACGACGCCGACCGGTTCGACGAGCTGGAGGCGTTCATGGGCCAGCCCGGCCCGGCCGTCGTGCCCGAGCCCGAGCGGCTGGCCACCCTCGACCACCGCTTCGCCGCCCTGGTGGACGTGGCGTCGGATGTGGCGTCGGACGGGGCGGCGTCCTCCGAGGCGGAGCAGACCGTGGCCGCCCTGGCCGACGATCACGGGCTGGAGGCGGTCTACGCCTACGCCGCCTTCGCCCGGCCCGAGGCCTCGGGGCCGGGGCTGGAGGCCGCCCGCCGGTTGGAGGCCCAGCTTCCTCCGCCGCCGGAGGAGCCCGACGACGTCGCCCGCCTGCCCTACCTCGACCCCGACCTGTCGGAGCTGCCCGAGCTCCACCAGCCCAAGCAGCCGCCCAAGCGCCTGTCGACGGGGGAGGCGCCGCTGGTGATCACGGCCGTCGGGCCGAACTGGCAGCTCACGTGCACCGGGTGCGGGGCCACCTCGCCGGTGGTCCGGTTCCGGTGGCAGGCGCTGGAGCAGACCGTGGCCTGCGCCTGCCGATGATCTGTGCCCTTCGGGGGCTGGGTGCCCGGCTCCCCTTCGGGGAGCTGCGGCCTCCTGCGTCGGCCTTCCCCATCTCCGTCGGGGGCCCCAACCCCGCCGGCGGCCCTACGGTCCTCAGCGCAGGGCGGCGGCGGTGGCGTCGTCGGCGGGGAAGAACAGCTCGACGGCCAGCTCGGCCAGGGTGATGTCGAGCGGGGTGCCGAAGGTGGTGAGGGTGGTGAAGAACGACAGCTCCCGGCCCTCGCCGGCGTCGAGGCGGAACGGCACCAGCAGCGGCGGGTCGTCCCACGACGACGTCTCCCGGGGCAGCTCGATCCCCTCCAGCGTGGGGTAGGCGGCCACCTCGGCCTCCAGGGCCACCAGCTCGGGATCGCCCGTGAGCTGCACGGTGCGGCGGAGCTGGCGCAGCAGGTAGGCGGCCCAGTCGGGAAAGTTCAGCGTGCGCCCGGCCAGGCCGCCGTCGGGATGGAGGCACAGGCGGAACACGTTCACCGGGGTGAGCAGCTCGGGCGCCGCCCCGGCCACGAAGGCGCTGGCCGCCCGGTTGGCCAGCAGCACGTTCCACTGCCGGTCCACCACCACCCCGGGGTAGGGGTCGTGGGCGTCGAGCATGCGCTGGAGGGAGGCGGTGACGGTGGCCATCGACGGATCGGTGAGGTCCCGGGCGCTGTAGCGGGGGGCGTAGCCGGCGGCCAGCAACATGGTGTTGCGCTCCCGCAGGGGCACGTCGAGGAAGTCGGCCAGGGTCAGGATCAGCTCGGGGCTGGGCCGGGACCGCCCGGTTTCCACGAAGCTCAGGTGGCGGGTGGACACCCCCAGCTCGGACGACACGTCGAGCTGGGAGTACTTCCGCCGGGTCCGCCAGTCCCGGATCAGCTCGCCCACCGCCTGGTGCCGGGATGTTGCGCTCACCAGCCTCACGATAGGTCGATGGGGGGCGTCGCCACCGGTGGCCACGCCGACCGCCACCTCAGCGGCTCCCGGCGGTGCGGGCCAGCCGGGACGCCAGCCACAGCTGGGCCAGGCCGAGGTCGAGGACGCCGACGCCCATCACGACGGCGATGACCACGCCCCCGGTCGACAGCACGCCGGCGGCCACGACGGCCACGGTGGCCGCCACCCAGGCGGCGTCGGCGCCCGAGATCAGCCGGGCCGCCCGGGCCAGGGCCGGGCCCCGGAGCCGGGAGGACGCCGCCACGGCCAGGGCGAACAGGATCAGGCCGGCGCCCACCAGGCGGACCCAGCCGGTGTCGTCGAGGCCGAGGCGGTCGGCGCTCCAGCGGGCGGCGACCAGGCCGACGGCGCCGGCGGCGAGCGACGTGGCGGCGTTGACCTCCAGCACGAGCGGCAGCAGCCGCCCGGCGTCGACCGAGCGCCGGCCGGTTGCGGGGGAGCGGGTGGGGTGGGCATCGGGATGGACGGTGTGTGCGGTGTTGGTGCTCATGAGACCACTGTCCTCCCGCTGGCCCGGCGGGGCGATTACGTGACGGGTAACGCGGCACCTTCCCCCAGGCAATCCCCAGACAATATCAACGTGATATCATCGCGGTATCTTCCCGGGTGGGAACGCCAGAAAGGTCGCAGTCCATGGCCACCACGTCATCAACGCCCCCGGCCCCGGCCCCGGCCCCGGTCCCGGCTGCTGGGCTGGTCGACACACCCCCGGTGCCGCCCGAGCGGGAGATCACGGCCCGGCCCGGCATCGTGGGCCTGGGCCTCGTCGTCGCCCTCCTCGTCGCCACCCCGGTCCTGTTCGTGACGGCCGGAATGGTGGGCGCCGGCGATGGCTCTGCGGTGCTGACGACGGTGCTCGTCGTGCTGGGCGTGGTGGCCGCCATCGGCCTGGCGATCGTCCCGTTCGGGTTCTTCGTGGTCCGCCCCGGCCAGGCCCGGGTGCTGGTCCTGCTCGGCCGCTACCTCGGCACGGTGAAGAAGGACGGCTGGTACTGGGCCAACCCGTTCGCCGTCGTCAGCGTGTCGACCGCCGGCGAGGTCCGCAAGGACAAGGACGGCTCGGTGGTCACCGGGGAGAAGCGCAGCAACTCGAAGATCTCCCTGCGGATCCGGAACCTGACCACGCCCACGCTGAAGGTGAACGACGCCGTGGGGAACCCGATCGAGATCGGCGCCATCATCGTGTGGCAGATCGCCGACACGGCCCGGGCCGTCTTCGCCGTGGAGGACGTCGACAACTTCGTGCTCCTGCAGACCGAGACCGCCGTCCGCCACCTCGGCACCGAGTACGCCTACGACAGCTACGACGGCGTCACCCACTCGCTGCGGGCCAACCCCGACGAGGCGGCGGAGAACCTGGCGGCCGAGCTGCGTGACCGGCTGGCCCCCGCCGGCGTGCGGCTGATCGAGGCCCGGGTCAGCCACCTGGCCTACGCCACCGAGATCGCCGAGGCCATGCTGCGCCGCCAGCAGGCCGACGCCGTGGTGGCCGCCCGCCGCACGATCGTGGCCGGTGCCGTGGGCATGGTGGAGGACGCCCTCGAGCTCCTGTCCCGCCAGAACATCGTGGAGCTCGACGAGGAGCGCAAGGCGTCGATGGTCTCCAACCTCATGGTCGTCCTGACGAGCGAGCACCAGACCCATCCCGTCGTCAACGTCGGCTCGCTCTACTGAGATCGAGCGTGGCTTCCCGCAAGGCCTTCCCGCTCCGCATCGATCCCAAGGTCCACGCCGCCGTGGAGCGGTGGGCGGCCGACGAGCTGCGGTCGGTCAACGCCCAGATCGAGTTCCTCCTGCGCGACGCCCTCCGCCGCGCCGGCCGGCTCGACGCCGGCCGAACGGAGCCCGACGAGCAGGACGAGCAGGACGACGTGTGACCCCGGCGGCGGCGCTCAGACGTTGATGCCGGCGACCGGGACCGGCTGCTGGTCGGACCGGAAGATCAGCTCGCCCACCGGCTGGCCGGCCTCGAACCGGGTCACCAGCTCGTCGGGGTCGAACGGCTCGCCGATGGGGTTGGCGTCGAACGCCGGGCCCTCCATGAAGGCGTTGGCGTCGTCGGCCTCCATCAGGTCGATCTGGAACTCCATGAGGTTGCCGTCGGGGTCGGCGTAGTACATCGACAGCGTCATCCCGTGGCGGATGGGCCGCACCGGCACCACGCCGTAGGTCTTCAGCCGCTTGTACAACGCCACCAGCTCGTCGAGGTTGCGCCAGGTGTAGGCCACGTGGTTGACGCCGGGGCCCCGGCCCAGCTTGGGCTCGGGCGCCGGGTCGGGCATGGGGCCCAGGTTGCGGAAGGCGAAGCGGTGATGCTCGTCGTCGTAGGTGAGGAACGCCAGGGTGTCGTCGCGGTGGGCCACCCGGGCCTCGAACACCTTCAGGTACCAGTCGATCATCTCTTCGTAGCGGTGCGTGTTGTACACGACGTGGGCGAACTTCGACGGCACGGCCATGGCGAGATCTCCTGCAGGTCCCCGGGCTTCTCCGATCGACAGTAGGCACCGGGTGTGACAGGGTCAACGCCGGTGCGCCCCCGGCCGCCCCGTTCCTTATCGTTTGTGCCGATGCTCACCCGGGTGCTCGACCCCAGCTACGGCGCCGACGTCCGGTCGCGTCTCGGCCTGCTCACGCTCGCCCGGACCACGGCCAACGCCGTGTTCCGCTTCGCCCCGCCCTTCCTGGCCACCATCGCCGTGGGGGTGGGGGTGTCGCTGGAGCGGATCGGGGTGGCGATGGCCATCAGCGAGCTGGGCGGTCTGGCCACCCCGCTCACCGGGATGGTGGTGGAGCGCCTGCAGCGCCGCACCGCCCTGTGGGCCGGCCTCGTGGGACTGGCTGGCGGGGCCCTGCTGGCGGCCGCCGTGCCCCACCTGCTGGTGTTCGCCCTGGCCCTGGTGGTGATCGGCCAGGGCAAGGCCATGTTCGACCTCGGCCTGTCGGCCTGGATCAGCGACCGCGTGCCCTACGAGCGCCGGGGCCGGGTGATCGGGCTGACCGAGACGGCCTGGGCCCTCGGCCTGCTCGTGGGCGTCACCGCGCTGGGCCTGATCACGGCGGCCGCCGGCTGGCGGGTGGCCTACGTGGCCGGCGCCGTGGCGGCCGTGGCCCTGGCCGCCGCCCTGCGCCGGACCCTCGAACCCGATCCCGCCCCCGATCCCATCCCTGACCCCGATCCCGGGTGGGAGCCCGGTGGGCTCCGGCCCGATCCGGGCGCGATCGCCCCGGTGATCGACCACGGCCCCGGCCGTTCGGCCCGGGGGTTCGACCGTCGCCTGCCGATGCTGGCCGTCGGCCTCTTCTGCCTGATGGCGTCGGCTCAGACCCTGTTCGTCACGTTCGGCACCTGGCTCAAGGACAGCTTCGGCCTGTCCGACTCCCAGCTCAGCGCCGTGGTCTTCGGCCTCGGGTTCTTCGAGCTGGTGGCCTCGCTGGGCGCCGCCCGCTTCGCCGACCGCTGGGGCAAGGAACGGGCGGCCGCCGTGGGGGCGGCCGTGATGGTGCCGGCCGTGGCCGCCCTGGCCGTGGGCCACCGGGTGCTGGTGCCCGGCCTCGTGCTCTTGGTGGTGGCCATCGCCGCCTTCGAGTTCGCCATCGTGAGCGCCATCCCCATCGGTACCGAGCTGGTGGCCGGAGCACCGGCCCAGGGGGTCGCCATCATGTTCTTCGTGGGCACGCTGGGCCGGGCCGGTGCCGTGGTCCCGGCCACCAGCCTGTACGAGCGCCACGGCATGGCCTGGCCGGCCGTGGTGGCCGCCGTCCTGGGATGCGGGGCCGTGGCCGTGATGGGCTGGCTCGGCCGGCCCGCCGCCGATCCGGCCCATCCACCGTTGGCCTGACGGGCCGGGTATTCTCGCCCACCGGCGGCGACGGAACGGAACGACCCACGTCTGGCGAGCTGAGGAGATGTCGATGGCCAGCGTCAGCACGTACTTGAACTTCATGGGCAACTGCGAGGAGGCGTTCGGCTTCTACCGGGAGGTGTTCGGCACCGACTACGCCAGCCCCGTCATGCGCCTGGGCGACGCGCCCGCCATGCCCGGCGGGCCCGAGCTGAGCGAAGCCGACCGCAACCTGGTGATGAACGTCCAGCTGCCGATCCTGGCCGGCCACGTGATCATGGGCACCGACATGGTGGCGTCCATGGGCCATGAGCTGCGGATCGGCAACAACACCACGATCAACCTCACGATCGACACCCGGGCCGAGACCGAGCGGATCTACGCCGCCCTGTCCGCCGGTGGTGCCGACTGCTCCGGCCTCCAGGACATGTTCTGGGGTTCCTACTGGGGCACCTGCCTCGACCGCTACGGCATACGGTGGATGTTCAACTGCGGCGAGCCGGCCCCGGCGTAGGCGCACCGCCGGCCGGCCCGGCCCGGGCCGCCGGGGCTCAGGCCGCCGGGGCTCAGGCCGGGAGGGCGGCGCGGTAGGGGGCCATGTCGATGCCGGGGTAGCGCAGCTCCATGTCGCCGATGGTCTGGGCGTCCCAGTAGGGGTCGCCGGGGGCCGGGATGTCGAGCAGGGTCCGCTGGGCCGGGGTGGACCGGATCACCATCTCCTGCATCTCCAGCTTGTTGCCGTGGTGGCCGATGGCGTGCTTCGACACCCACGGCGTGTCGGCCCGCTTGTAGTCGAGCAGCAGCATGAACCGGCTGGCGTCGGGCCGGGTGAGGGCCGTGCCCCGGTGGAACACGTCGCCCGAGTACAGCACGAGCGACCCGGCCGTCCCGCACACCCGCTGCTCGTGCTCGGCCAGCACCCCGGGGGCCAGGTACCGCAGGCCGAGCGGGATCCGGCGCGTGTGCTCCACCGGCACCACGGCGGTGGCCCCGTTGGTCTCGTCGACGTCGCACAGGTAGATGTAGGTGTTGAGCTGGCGGCCGAAGCCGTCGGCCCGGGGCACCACCAGCATGTGGTTGCCGTAGTCGCGGTGCAGGTTCTGGTCGTAGTCGACGCCGTCGGTGTGGTACTTGGCCCACACCTCTCCCTTGTACAGGCGCACGTCGTCGGTGCCGAGGATGCGGCGGGCGGCGTCGGCCAGGTCGTCGTGGAGGGCGAGCCGGTTGAGGGCCCAGCTGGCGAACGGGATGTTGTTCAGCCCGGCGAACGGGGTCTCGGTGAGCTCGGTGTAGGCGGCGGGATCGGCGAAGAAGGTCTCGGGCCGGGGATAGATGCGCCACAGCGCAGCCCGGGCCGCAGCCAGCTCGTCGTCGCTCAGGAAGCCGGGTACGACCGTGAACCCCTGGCGGTGGAACTCTTCGATGTGCTCGTCGGGCACCCGCATGCTGCCGCCTCTCTCTGGCTCAGTCGAACAGGTCCGGGTCGGACACCACGATCTCGTCCCACAGGGTCTGGAACGAGAGCCAGCCGAACCCGGGGGAGCCGGTGCCCCGCTGGAGGGCCAGGGCCGCGTCGTGGGGCCAGTGCTCGGGGGTGCCGGCGGCCTCGGCCATCAGCTGCACCTGGCACGCCCGTTCCATCACCAGGAACCACCAGGCCGCCTCGTCGACGGTCTGGCCCGTGCTGAACAGGCCGTGGCCGGCCTGGATGGCCACCCGGGCGTCGCCCAGGGCGGCGGCGAACTGGGCCGCGGTGGGCCGGTCGAGCGCCACCCGGGGCTCCCGGATCAGGGCCTGCACCCCGTACAGGGCGCAGGCGTCCTGGCTGATCGGGTCGAGCGGGCGGCCCAGGCTGGCCCACGCCTTGCCGTGCAGGCTGTGGGCGTGGCAAACGGCGGTGACGTCGGGCCGGGCCTCGTGGATGGCGGCGTGGAGCAGCAGGCCAACCGGGTTGACCGGCCGGTTGCCGGTCAGGATCGTGCCCTCGTGGTCCACCTGCACCAGATCCGACACCGTCAGCTGGGTCCACGACAACCCCATGGGGCTGGCCCACAGCAGGTGGGGATGCTCGGGGTCCCGCACCGTCACGTGGCCCAGCAGGCCCTCGGAGAAGCCGGCCCGCCCGAAGACCCGGCACACGCCGGCCAGGCGCTCGAGGCGGTGGCGGCGCTCGGCCTCCACCGTGTCGAACACCGGCGGCTCCCGGGTGATGAAGCTGTTCGAGTCGATCGCCATGGATCGCATTGTGCCCTGGTGGCGGCCCGGCCGCGTAACGTTGGGGGTAACAGGAGGGCCATGGCACAGCACCACACCCGGGTCTACGAGGGCGGCCATCTCGTGGCCGAGGGCTTCCCGCTGGCCCGGGTCTCCGACCATCTGCAGGGGCCCGACGCCGTCGTCTGGGTGGACCTGGTCGGCCCCAGCCAGGACGAGCTGACCCAGCTGGCCGAGGAGCTGGGCCTCCACGAGCTGGCCGTCGAGGACACCGAGAGCCACCAGCGGCCGAAGGTGGACTACTACGAGAGCCATCTGTTCCTGGCCGTCCACGCCCTCGACGTCGATCTCGACTCGGGGGAGCTGCACGTGGAGGAGATCGACGCCTTCGTCAACCACAACTGGCTGATCACGGTCCGCCAGACGGACTCCTTCGACATGACCGAGGTGCTCCGCCGCTGGGACCGTACCCGCCACCTGGCCGGCAACGGGGTGGGGTTCCTGCTCTACGGCCTGCTCGACACCGTGGTCGACGGCTATTTCGACGTGGTGGAGGCGTTCGACGACTACTACGACGAGGTGTCGGAGGGGCTGTTCGCCGACGAGCCGCTCGACCCGGCCCGCCAGCGCCACTGGTTCGTCACCCGCCGGTCGCTGGTGCGGTTCCACCGCCTGGCCGTGCCCCTGCGGGAGGCGGTGAGCACCCTGATGCGGCGGGAGCACAAGGCCATCAGCGCCGAGATGTACCCCTACTTCCAGGACATCTACGACCACATCCTGCGGGTGTCGGAGTCGAGCGACAGCCTGCGGGACCTGGTGTCGACGATCGTGGAAACCAACCTGAGCCTGCGCGACTACCGCCAGAACCAGGTGATGAAGAAGGTGACGAGCTGGGCCGCCATCATCGCCGTCCCCACCCTGATCACCGGCTACTACGGGATGAACGTGCCCTATCCGGGGTCGGGCACGTACGCCGGCGTGCTCGTGTCGGCCGCCCTCATCGTCGTGTTCTCCGCCCTGCTCTTCGCCCTGTTCCGCGAGCGCGATTGGTTGTGAGCTCCGGGGCCTCGCCGCCCCTGAGACTGAGTTCCTAACGGGGTGTCAAGGGTGTTAGGCGGCCTGGTGGGTAGTGTCTGTGGTGGACGGGTCGGCTGCCGGAGCGGCTTTGTTCGACTCCTTCTTGCGTCGGCCCGTCCTTGGGGGCGGGGCGGTGTTGCGGCGGCTGGCGCGGGTGGCAGGGTCGATCTTGTAGCGGTCGGTGCAGATGGCCCGGCCCTCGGCTTCGGTGATGATCTGGCCGTTGGTGTCACGCAGCTCGTAGCGTTGACCGTTGCGCCAGCAGGCCCCGATCCTGGTGATCAGGACCGCAGCGATCGAGCAGAGGGCCGAGTTGTGGTGTTTGCCTGTCTCGACGTAGAGGCGGTAGTAGCGGGCGGCGAGGGTGGGGTCGACCTTGCGGGCGAGGTCAGCGGCGAGGAACAACGCTTGACGCAGGCCGGGATCGCCGGACTTCGTCAGTCCGTTGTGGTGATCGGTGATGCCGGACTGGTCGACTTTGGGAACCAGCCCGGTGAAGGACCGGAGCCCGGCCAGGCTGTCGAACCGGTTGAGGTCCCCGGTGCGAGCCAGGATCCCAGCGGCCAGGACCGTCCCGATCCCGGGGGTCGAGCTGATGATCCCGTTCGGGTCGACCGTCTCGTAGAGCGCTTCGATACGGTCATCGAGAGCAGCGATCTCAGCGTCCAGGGTCTTGATCTGGCGGACCTCGATAGCGATGTCCTCAGCGAGCTGGTCGAAGTCGAGCTCCCCGGTAGCCCACAACTCGAGCGTCTCGTGGGCGGCGGAGAGGATCTCGTCGGCTTTTGCCTCACGCCAGTGACCACGACTGGCCCGGATCAACAGCTTAGCCAACCGGGCCCGGCCCAGCTTGACCAGGGCGTTCGGGTTGGCATAACCCTCCAGGACAGCGACAGCGGTCTTGCCGTAGGACGTTGTGCCGAACAGGTCCAGCCAGGCCGGGCCCAACGAAGCTCCAACTTGGCGCGTCGAGGCGCATAGCGGCCTGCACCGGTACGCTTCGGACTCCGCACGGTGCCGGACAGCCACTGGTGGATCGACGAGGCCAGATGATCGATCACGTGCGCAGCCCATCAGGATGCAGCATCGGCATCCTGGCCAGCATCTTGGAATCCAACCGGTCGGTCTTGGTGTGCTTGTGGTAGTAATCCCGCAGATCAGCCGACTGCTCCGGCGGCACAACCGACACCACCGCCCCTCGGGCCGTCAGCCACGCCGCCAACGGAGCCCACGCGTTCCGGGTCGGTTCCATGACCACCACCACCCGGACCCCGTCAGGGATCTTGGCCCACAACTGCTCCAGATCCCCGGTCGTGGTCCGAAACCGCCACCCCTGCCACAAGAACCGGCCCTGCTCGTCAGCCAACGACGCCTGATGCGCTGCCGTGCAGGCCACATCAATCCCGAGACGGACCTCACCCATCGACTACCTCCACTGCTCGTTCCAGCTACCTGGGCGCGCCCGACCACCTGTCGTCGTCGACCACGCTCGAACCGAAAGGGGTGTGAAGAACGGACATCACGAAACAGAGGTCCAGCAGCCACAGGCGCCAGCCGTCGAGTTCCCAACAGGAGTTCACAAGCGCTGTGGAGCCCATCAAGGCCGACAATCAGTGCGGAGGAGTCGAACCACAGGTCCGCTCCGGTCACAATCACAAGTCGAGCCAGACAGGCCGGGCACAACGCACCCTACGGATAAGTCCACCACCAGGTGGTGGACCCACCTCCGACCTTAGATGTCACACCCCCTCCCTACTGTTGGGAGACGCGGTGGGGCTGGCGAACAGCGCCAGCGGCACCGGACACAGGGGAGGCGGCGATGACGAAGACGGCAGGGCGTGCATCCGATGGGCCGGGCTGGGACGATCCGGCCGTGCTGTCGGCGGAGGGTTTGGCGGCGGCTCTGGCCGGGGCGTCGGCGGTGGAGGCGGCGTCCAAGGCCCGGTTCCTGGCCTTGTTGGGCGAGTTCCTGCAGCGCCAGGCCTGGGAGGACGAGGGCTGTGTGAGCGCCGTGCAGTGGTTGTCGTGGCGGTGCGGTCTGGGCTCGGTGGCGGCCAGCGAGCACATCCGGGTGGCCCAGGCCCTGCGGCGCCTGCCGGCGATGGCCGCCGCTCTGGCGTCGGGGGCGATCACGTGGTCGAAGGTCCGGGCCGTCACCCGAATCGCCACGGAGGCCACCGAGGCGATCTGGCTCGACGTCGCCCTCGACGGCACGGCGGCCCACGTCGAGCAGATCGTGCGGGCGCAACGCCGAATCACCTCCGCCGACGCCGACCATCAGGAAGCGACCCGGGGCCTGTCGTGGCGTCAGGCCGACGACGACGGCTCGCTCGTGATCACGCTGCGGGTCCCGGCGGCCGAGGGTGCGGCGGTGATCGCTGCGGTCCAGGACCACGCCACCCCCGAAGCGGGGGTGCCGATCGCGGCCCGCCGGGCCGACGCGATGGTCGAACTTCTCCTCGGGCCCGAGATCGCCACACCCACGGTCACGATCGTCACCACCGCCAACGCTCTCGCTGCCGGGTCAGCCGGCGGCTGCGATGGCGGCGGCGACCCGGGGTCGTGCGCCACCGACACCGGTATCGCCATCGATCCCGGCACTGCGGCGGCGGCTGCCTGCGACGGGCCCGTCGTCGCCCCCGACGAGAGCGGCGTGTATCGCCAGCAGCGCTACCCGACGGCCGCCACCCGTCGCCTCCTGGCCCGTCGTGATCACACCTGCCGGTTCCCGGGCTGTCACCACACCGGCCATCGCGAAGCCCACCACCTCATCCATTGGATCCACGGCGGGTCCCGCCAGCCCGACAACCTCGTGCTGTTGTGCCCTGGCCACCACCGCCTCGTCCATCGCCACCACATCACCCTCCGCCTCGATCTCGACGGTGCCGTCTCCGCCTGGGGCTCCGACGGTCGGCCGTATCACGTCGTGCCTGCGCCTGCCGCCCAGCCATGGCCGCAGCCCACCGCCGACCCGCTCCCCACCTGGGATGGCCATCCCCTCGACCACCACTGGATCGCCACCTGCCTCGCCGAGGCGATCGCCGGCGCTTCGCCCGGCACCCCGAACCCGACCGGATTTCCCGCGGGAAATCGGAGCTGAGCGGCCGACCGGATCTCCCGCGGAAATTCAGCTGGCGAGCGTCAGCCGGCAGCGGCCTCGGCGGTGAGGCGGGCGATCTCGTCGGCCACGTGATCGGGCCGTTCCCAGGGGATGATGTGGCCGGCGCCGGGTAGGGCCACGAGGCGGGCCCCGGCGATGCTCTCGGCCAGGCGCTCGGAGTGGCCGAACGGCACCACCAGATCCTGGGTGCCGCAAACCACGAGGGTGGGGACGGTGATTCCGTCGAGCCGGTCGGCCACGCTGAAGCGGAGCAGGCCGGCGGTGGCGGCCCGGCGGGTCTCGGGCGGGCACCGCTGGAAGCTGTCGACGGCCTGGGTGAGCATGAAGTGGCTGGGCCGCTCGCCGAACGCCGACAGGGCGGCCACCCCCAGCACGGGCACGGTCTCGTCGAGCAGATCGGGCACGGCCAGCGAGAGCTGGGAGCCCACCGGGATCGTGAGGCGGAAGCGGAGCTGGTCGAGGTTGGCCGACGTCGACAGCAGGGCCAGGCCGGCCACGCGCTCGGCCATCACCTCGGGGCGGCCGGTGGCCAGGGCCAGCACGGTCATGCCGCCCATCGAGTGACCGGCCAGCACGGCGCGGCGCAGGTCGAGGGCCTCCAACACGGCGGCCAGGTCGTGGCTGAGGCGCAGCGGCGTGAACCGGTCGCTGCCGAGCGTGGAGCGGCCGTGCCCCCGCAGGTCGATGCCCACCACGTCGAACCCCCGGGCCACGAGGCGCTCGGCCACCGGCCCCCAGTCGTCCACGTTGGCCGTCAGCCCGTGCACCAGCACCACCGGCGCCCGGACCTCGACGGGCCGGTCAGCGCCGTTGGTCACGCCTCTGGCGTGCACGATGCTGATGCGGGCGCCATCGTCCATGGTGACCGTGTGGTAGTCGCCGTCGGGGAAGCGGGGGATGCGGCCCTGCAGGGGATCGGGGTTGGCCTCCCACCGGCGGCGCTGGCGGCGGCCGGCCAGGTTCAGGCCCACCGACACCGCACCCAGCCCAGCGGCCGTCGCCGCCCACAGCACCGGGTTCCTCGATCTGCCTTCGGCCATAGTCTCCCGCCGAGACTACCGTCGCCGTCATGGCTGCGGTCTCGGTGTGCCTCACGTTCGACTTCGACGCCCTCTCGGTTTGGGTGGGGCCCCGGGGGCACCCGGTCGCCCAACCTGATCGCCCGGGGCGAGTTCGGCCCGATCGGGGCCGGCCGGATCCTCGACCTCCTGGCCGCCCGCCAGATCCCGTCCACCTGGTTCGTGCCCGGCCACACCATCGACACCTATCCCGACATCTGCCGCCGGGTGGCGGCCGACGGTCACGAGATCGGCTACCACGGCTACTGCCACGAGGCCCCGTCGTCGAGCCGGGACGAGGCCGACGAGCGGGCCATCCTCACCCGGGCCATGGACTGCATCGAGCGGATCGCCGGGGCGCCGCCGGTGGGCCACCGCCTCCCCGGCGGCAACCTGGGCGACCGCTGGATCGGCCTGCTGCTGGAGCACGGCTTCTCCTACGACTCGTCGATGGCGCCCAGCGACCTCGGCCCCACCTGGGTGCGGCGGGGTGACGAGGTGCGCACCGACGGCCCGTTTCAGTTCGGGGAGCGGGTCGACCTGGTGGAGCTGCCGTTCGACTGGGCCCTCGACGACTGGCCCTACTTCTCCAGCGAGCGCCCCCACCAGGAGGGCCTGCGGTCGCCGGCCGAGGTGTACGACATCTGGGCCGCCGAGTTCGACTACCTGGCCCACCGCCTCGGCCACGGCGTGTTCGTGCTCACCATGCACCCCCAGTGCATCGGCCGGGGCAGCCGGATGCTCATGCTGGAGCGCCTGATCGACCACATGGCCGCCGTGCCCGGCATCCGGTTCGCCACTATGGCCGAGGTCGCCGAGCAGTTCCGGGCCGACGAGTCCCGGGTGGGGTAGGCACCCCCCCGGACAGCCCCGGCCGAGCGCTCCGAGGCCAGCAGGAGCGGGGGACAGCGGTCCGACCCGGCCTAGCGGTCGCGGCCGGCCACCACCGCTGGCGGATGGGTGGCTTCCACGGCGCTGAACGGCTCGATGATGCGGTAGTGGTGGTGGGCCAGCCGCGGCACCACCCACGAGTCGCCCGGTTCGAGCACCACCATCTGGCCTTCGCTGTGCAGCTCGGCCCGTCCGCTCAGGCAGTAGCCGATCGTCTCGTAGTCACGCGCCACCTCCGGCATGTCACCCGCCGCCCGCCGATCCCACACACCCCGCACCCAGCCGAAATTAGGAGCCTCAGCTGCGCGTGGCGCCGCTCAGGCTCCTAGTTTCGGCGGTATGCGCACCTCAGCTGAGCTGGTCGAGGCGTGCCGGGCCGACGGCGAGCTTCGCCTGGCCACCCGGCACTGGACCGGCGGCCTCCGCTTCCACTTCGGCGACGGCACCACGGCCGCCGTGGCCTTCACCGACGGCGAGCCCGGCCCTGCTCCCGAGGAGAGCGACGGCGCCGGCTGGATCACGTTGCGGGCCGAGGCCGACGTCTGGGCCAAGCTGCTGGCCCCCGTGCCACCCCCGTTCTTCAACGACGTGGCCCCGGCCCGGGCCCGGGGCCTGGCGGTGGAGGCCGACGAGCTGTTGTGGTGGCAGTACCTGCCGGCCGTCCAGCGGGCCGTCGAGCTGGTGCGGGAACCGGGCGCCGTGCCCGAGCCGGTCCACACCGGGCCCAAGCCGGCCGGTACCTTCGACGCCCCGGTGGGCCGCTACGTCCACCTGACCCTGGCCGACGGCCACGACCACCGCATCTTCTTCGAGGAGGCGGGCCCGGCCGACGGCATCCCGATCCTGTGCCAGCACACCGCCGGCTCCCACAGCGCCCAGTGGCGCCACCTGTTCGAGGAACCGGCCGTCACCGGCCGCTTCCGCCTCATCGCCTACGACCTGCCGTTCCACGGCAAGTCGGTGCCGCCCACGGGCCGGGCCTGGTGGACCGAGCGCTACGAGCTGCGGGGCGCCTTCCTCCGCTCGGTGCCGGTGAGCCTGGCCGCCGCCCTCGGCCTCGACCGGCCGGTGTTCATGGGCTGCTCGGTGGGCGGCCTGCTGGCCCTGGACCTGGCCCTCCACCACCCCGACGTGTTCCGGGCCGTGATCTCCCTCGAAGGGGCGTTGCGGGTGGGTGGCGACCGCTCCACCCTCACCGGCTTCTGGCACCCGGGCGTGAGCAACGAGAGCAAGGCCCGGATGATGGAGGGCCTCACCTGGCCCCTGTCGCCTACCCCCTACCGCAAGGAGACGAGCCAGACCTACGCCTCGGGCTGGCCCCCGGCCTTCCTCGGCGACCTCCAGTACTACGTCGACGAGTACGACCTGCGCCCCACCGCCCACCAGATCGACACCAGCCGGGTCGGGGTCCACATCCTCAACGGCGAGTACGACTACTCGGCCACCCCCGAGCACGGCCGCACGGCCCACGAGGCGATCGCCGGCTCCACCTTCACCGCCATGGCGGGCATGGGCCACTTCCCGATGTCGGAGCACCCGGCCAAGTTCCTCACCTACCTCCAGCCCGTGCTCGACCGGATCGCCGAGGGGAGCGCCTGATGCTGGACGGCCGGGCCATCGTGATCGGGGGTGGCATCGGCGGGCTGTCGATGGCGCTGGCCCTGCAGCGCCGGGGGATGGCGGTGTCGGTGTACGAGCGGGCCCGGGAGCTGCGGGAGATCGGAGCCGGCATCATCATGCAGCCCAACGGGCGCAAGGGGTTGGTGGATCTGGGGGTCGACGAGGCGGTGGCCGAGGTGTCGTGCGCCATGACCATGCTCCACGCCTGCCACTGGGCCACCGGCGAGGTGTTGTCGGCCGTGCCCAACACGGTGATCGCCGAGCGCTACGGGCTGCCGTCGCTGGCCGTGCACCGGGCCGACCTCCACAGCGTGCTGCTGGCCGCAGTGCGGGCCAACGACCCGGGCGCCGTCCACGCCGCCCACGAGTTCGTGGCGCTGGAGCAGGACAGCGACGGCGTCGCCGTCCGCTTCGCCAACGGGGCCACCGAGCGGGGCGAGATCGTGATCGGGGCCGACGGCAACGGCTCGGCCGTCCGCTCGTTCGTGTTCCCCGGAGAGCCGGCCCGCTTCAACGGCCAGGTGGCGTTCCGGGCCGTGCTGCCGATCGAGCTGGTGCCCGACATCGTGCGGGAGCGGGAGCTGGCCATGCACCGGGGTCCCCAGCGCTACCTGCTCCACTACCCGCTGCGCCGGGGCACGCTGATGAACCTGATCGGGTGCGGCACCACCGAAGGCTGGGAGGCTGAGGGGTGGTCGATCCCGGCCACCAACGGGCAGTTCCTCGACGCCTACGGCGACTTCGCCCCCCACCTGTGCGACCTGATCCGGGCCGTGCCCGACGGCGAGCTGTTCAAGTGGGGTCTGTACGACCGGGCACCGCTCGAATCCTGGACCAGCGGGCGGGTGGCCATGCTGGGCGACGCCGCCCACCCCATGACCCCGTTCCTGGGGCAGGGGGCGGCCATGGCGGTGGAGGATGCGGTGGTGCTGGCCCGGGCGCTGGCCAGGGCCGACAGCGTGGCCGGGGCGTTCGCCGCCTACGAGGCGGCCCGGGTGGAGCGGGGCAACAACGTGGCCCGGTGGTCGCTGGAGGAGGGGCGGGCCCTGCAGGACCCGACGATCCCCAACAAGGGCGCCGCCGGCTACGGCCTGCTCGACTACGACCCCGTGGCCGTCCCCGTCTGAACCCCTCTGACCCGTCTGAGGTACGGGGTCACCGGAGGCCGACGGCCAGGGCCTGCCGGGTGACGGCGGCGTCGAACAGGGCGGCGTTGTCGACCACCATGTTGCGGGTCTGGCCGAACAGCTCGAAGCTGACCAGCCCGAACAGCTGGGTCCAGGCCCCGATGAGGGCCACCGCCGCCTCGGCGGGCACGGCGTCGGCCCCGATCTGCGCGGCCAGGCCCTCCATCTCGGCCGCCAGCGCCGCCGGTAGCGGCGGGGCGTCGGCGGG
>JAWKIL010000024.1:0-80053 GCA_041394285.1 Acidimicrobiales bacterium
CCCAGCGCCTGCGGTCGAACTTCATCCACGGCATCAAGCACGTCGACTGCGCCTTCACCCCCACCGCCTAGATCCCGATCTGATGCTCCAGGGCGTCACCCGTGACGACCCGGGGCATGAGATCGCCGCCCCCGTGATCTGATGCTCCAGGGCGTCACCCGTGACGACCCGGGGCATGAGATCGCCGCCACCGTGATCTGATGCTCCAGGGCGTCACCCGTGACGACCCGGGGCATGAGATCAGTCCTGGAGGGCCTCGACCTCGATCTCGCCGTGGCGCACGGTCACCAGGGCCCGGCCGGTCGTGAGCGCCGCGGTAGCCTCGGCCGCCCGGCCCACGGCCTCGTCGTCGGGACGGGGGCCGACCCCGTTGGCCGTGGTGTAGCGGACCACGCGGCCCCCCAGGCTCTCGGCCACCGCGGCGGCATCGGCCGGTGTCAGGTCGGAGATCAGCACCACCTCCCGGACCCGGCGCTCGGGAGGCGGAGGCGGCGCGGTGGACCGCCGGTCGTCGCGGTAGACCACACCGTGGTAGGCGGCCACGGCCGCCGTCGACAGCACCAGCCCCAGCGGCACCCGGATGCGGCGGGCGGTGGCCCCCGCCAGGTCGCCGGCCGTGAGGTCGGTGAGGAACCCGGTGAGCAGCACCACCAGCGACACGAGCGCCACCGCCGCGCTCAGCCCCAGCGTCACCAGCAGGTAGAGCCGGCGGGAGGGCGACCGGACCTCGGAGCGGTCGGCCCTGGCGTTGGCCTCGGCCCGCCGCCAGAACACCGCCCACAGCGGCACCCCGATGGCCAGGAAGGTCACCGCCAGCACGATCGGGTCGGCGAGCGAGCCGGCCAGGCCGGCACCCACCACCGCCTCGACGAACGCCGCCACCACCAGCGTCACGGCCACCGTGCACACCACGACACCGACGAACGCCAGCAGGTAGGTGTAGATCCGGTCCACCTCGGACCGGTGTCGGGACGCCGTGGCCAGGGTGTGCCGGTGGTGGATCCACACCACCCCACCCACCCCGAGCGCCGCCACCGGACCCGGCAGCGAGGCGAAGTGGGCGGCCGCGGTGGCCGCCGGCGGATCGCCGAAGAGCCACTGCAGCACGGAGAACACGAGCTGGCCGCCGGCGATCAGCGTGGTGCCCAGACCGCCCAGCACACCCGCCAGCAGCACATAGGCGTACCACCGCTCGGTGCGGGGCGCCCGCAACGTGTGCCCCAACCAGATCCACACCCAGACGGCGACGGCGGGAACGGACGATGCCAGGGCGCGCAGCACCGGATCGGTCCCCGCCCCCACCAGCACGTCGTGGTCCACGGCGGCGTCGTAGAGCATGCGGAGGCTGACGTCGGCCAGCCCGGCCAGAGCCGAGCCTCCCGCCACCAGCCCCACCAGCGACCCGATCACGAGGTACCACGGGGTGCGGGCTTCCGCCGCCCCGTTGACGTCGACCAGGGGGCGCCGCCGGCTGAGCACCCAGTGAACAGCCAGCACCGCCCCCCACACCAGGGACCGGGCCAGCCCCCCGCCGTCGAAGCGCGCCACGCCGAACAGCCACTGGAGGGTGGTGGTGAGGTTCGTTGTGGTCACCACGAGTGCCACCAGCAGAGCGAGCGTCAGGTAGCCGGCCCACACCGGCGACGCTGCCTCGCCGGGGTCGGCGGCCAGCCGCCGGCGGGTCCAGCGGGCCAGGCCGGCGAGGGCCGGGACGCCGACGATCGTGAACGACAGGGCCTGGGCCAACTCCGCCGGATCGCGGGCCAGCTCGTCGGAACGGGGCAGCACGGCCACCAGCAACCCCGTGATCCCCTCGGCGCTGAGGCCGAGGGCGATGAACAGCAGGCCGAGGCGGAACAGGCGCACCACCTGGTCCCGGAGGTCGCCGTCGGTCCCGGCCGGCCCGGAGCCAGCCCCCGGTCCGCCCTGGCGCTGGGCCGCCACCAGCCGGTACACCCCATAGGCCAGACCGACCGTCACGAGGAGGGGCAACAGGCCTCCGAGCACGATCACGTCAGCCTCCTTTCCCGAAGCAGCTGAAGAACGGCCAGGGAAGGTCGCCGATCAGCCACCGTCCATCGATCTTCTCCAGCCGCAGCGTCTCGGTGTTGGTCACCTCGCCCGAACCGAACGGCCCGCTGTCGAGGTCCTGGGTGACCGACACCCGCACGGTGGCGGTGCCGCCGCTCGTGGTCACCTCGTCGAGCACCACCCTGGTGATCGCCAGGTAGTCGACCTCGGCCGACGGCGGCCGGGGGCAGCGGCTCTGCAGTGCCGGGGTGAACAGCTCGTAGGCGCCGCCGGCGTCGTGGTCGATCAACGCCTCGAAGTAGCTCTGGGCGACCGCCTCCGGGCTGCCGTCGGCGTAGGTCACAGAGTCCCGCCGGGATGCGAGCAGGGCGGCTGTGACCAGCAGCACCAGCACGACCGTCGGGATGCCGATGGTGATCGCGGTGCGGACGTTCCTGGTCACGCCATCAGTATGAGTCCCCCCGCCCCCGCCGACAGGGACGAAAGACATCGTCAAGACACGAGCAGCAGCCTGGTCACTCGAAAATGCCTCCGGCCGCCAGCTCGCCGGCCCGGTCGTCGTCGTATCCCAGGATCTCGGTCAACACCTGCCAGCTGTGCTCGCCCAGGGTGGGGGCGCCGGTGACGGGCCCGGCCGGCGTACGGGAGAAGCGGAACCGGCTGGCCTCCACCCAGCTCGTTCCCATCTCCCCGTGGGGCAGCTCCACGAAGTGGCCCCGGTGGCGGAGCTGAGGGTCCTCCCACGCCTCCTGGTAGTTCTGGGCCTGGTGAGCCGGCACCCGGGCCGCCTGAAGCGTGGCCATGCCTTCGGCCGGCGGGCGGGCCGCCACCCACGCCCCCACGACCTCGTCGAGATCACGCCGCCGGGCCAGGCGTTCGGCGGCGGTGAGACCGGCCAGATCGGGCCGGGCCAGCACCCCGCACAGGGCCCGCCACTGGTCGTCGGTGGTGACGGCCACGGCCAGCCAGCCGTCGTCTCCCGCTGCCCGGTAGATGCCCTGGGGGGCGAAGCGCAGATCGTCGTTGCCGGCCCGCTCCATGATCCGGCCGTTCACCATGTAGTCGAGCACGGCCGGTGCCATCAGCTGGAGCGACGCCTCGGCCTGCGACAGGTCGATGTACTGCCCCTCCCCGGTCCGCCGCCGGTGCTCCAGTGCGGCCAGGATCGAGCACAGCAGGAACCGGGGCGACACGTAGTCGGTGTAGGCGCTGAACGGGCCGCAGGGCAGCCGGTCGGGCCAACCCGTGATGTGGAACCAGCCCGACACGGCGGCCGCCATCGTGCCGTAGCCGGCCAGGGAGGCGTGGGGACCGTAGTGCCCCATCAGGCACGACGACGACATGATCAGATCCGGCCGGTGAACCCGGAGCCCGTCGTAGTCGAGCCCCCAGTTGCGCATGGCCTTGGGGGTGAACGACTCGCAGGTCACGTCGGCCCACTTCACGAGATCGATGGCGACGTCGCGGGCCTCGGGCTTGGACAGGTCGAGGGCGATGCCGAGCTTGCCGGCGTTCACGTTGGTGACCTGCAGGGCCCGGTCGGGGTGGGTGATGTTGTCCTGGAAGCTGCCGGCGGTGCGCAGCGTGTCTATGTGGGTGGCCGACTCCACGCGCACCACCGTGGCGCCCAGGTCGGCCAGCATCCGGCTGCAGTAGGGGCCGGCGAACACCCACATGAAGTCGGCCACCTTCAAGCCTTCCAGGGGGCGCCCGGTGCGGTTGGGCACCAGCTCCGGCCCGGCGTTGCCCTCCCGCACCGCCACCGCCGGCACCCGGCCACCGCCGGACGACGCGCTGGCCGCCCACTGGGCGGCCACCGCGGCCGGATCGTCGGCCCCCAGCGGAGCGGCGGCCGGGAGGTTGGGTAGGGGCGAAGCCGACAGCTTGACGAAGGCACCCGGGTAGCGGACGGTTCGGCCCGCGGCCGGCACGTCCACGTCGTGCCAGAACTGGCGGGCGGCGAAATGCTCGCTGGAGGCCAGATCGGCCACCGTGTTCACCGGGGCGATCAGCAGGCGCCGGCTGAACGTCGCCTCGAACAGCTCGGCCTTGGTCTTGGTGGCGAAGAAGTCGTGCAGGACCTGCTTGACCCGCACGTACTCCTCCACCGGCTCCCGGCCGTCGAAGAGCATCGTGCCGTACTCGATCCAATCCTTCCCCAGGGTGGCGTCGTCGCAGAAGCCCTCCTCGTGCACCCACTCCATGAGTCGCCGTGAGAACGGACCCATGGCCGCCCCGAACAGGAACGTGACCGAGACCTGCCCGTCCTTGCACGGCCACAGCAGCTGGATCTTGGCGTCGAGCCCGCTCACCCGCACCCCGCCCGCCTCCCGGCGGGCCGAGCCGGAGTTGGTGGGCAGGGCCAGCAGGTACGACTGGGTGCACACGCTCAGCGAGTGCTGGGCCGACATGTCGAGGTGCTGGCCCCGGCCCGAGAGGTGGTCCCGTTCGTGCAGCGCCGCCAGCACGCCGCCCGCTCCCTCGATGGCGGCGTGGTGGAAGGACTGGGGGAGGCTGATGCGCAATGGTGCCCGGTCCTCGTCGCCGGTGAGGGTGGCGTAGCCCGAGGCGGCGGCGAGCGTGAGGTCGGACGCAGCCCAGTCGACCTTGGGACCGTCGGACCCGAACGCCGTGAGCGACAGGTGGACGAGGCGGGGGTTGGCGGCGGCCAGCACCTCGGGACCGAGGCCGAGCCCGGCCAGCGCACCCGGCTCGTAGCTCTCCACCAGCACGTCGGCGTGGCGCACCAGCTCCAGCAGGGCGGCCCGGCCGGCGTCGGTGCCCAGGTCGCACACCACCGACCGCTTTCCCCGGTTGTACGACCAGTGCCACAGGCTGAGCTCCGGATCGGGCTCCTCCCCGGCCCAGGGACCCAGCTGGCGGCTCGTGCTGCCACCGGGCGGCTCGACCAGGGCTACGTCACAGCCCAACATGGCCAGCATCTGGCCGCAGAGCTGACCGCGTTCGTCGGTGAGGTCCAGCACCTTGTAGTCGATCATGCACCACCCTGGCACACGGCGCCGGAGGTCGCCTCCCGAGCCACCTCGGTCGCCCGGCCACAGCCAGCGGGGTGTCGACGACCCGGCCGTGGTCTACGCTCCGCCTCGGCGCTGGGTGGACAATGATCCACAAGGAGAGGCGAATTCCATGAAAGCACGTTCCTGCCTCGCCGGCCTGCTGGCCGGCGTTGGCATTCTGCTGCCTGCAACCGCCGGCGCTGCGCCGGCGGCCGAACGCCAGGGTGACGGCACCTCGGAGTACGTCGTGGCCTTCGGGCCCGGCGGGGAGAACGACGCCCTGGCTGCGGTGGCCGACGCCGGAGGCACCGTCGTCGACGTGAACGAAGCGGCGGGCCTGGCGCTGGTGGAGACGGGCAACGCCGGCTTCCTCGCCGAGGTCCGGGCCGACGATGCCGTCACCGGGGCGGCCGCCAACCACAGCGTGGGCACGGCGAAGCCGGGCATGCCCCACCGCTGGGCCGAGGAGCGCCCGTCGAGCAGCGACCGTTCGGCCGCCCGGAGCGGAGCCACCCGGAACCAGCGGAAGGGACGTGACTCCCGGGTCGAGCCCCTGGCCGATCTCCAGTGGGACATGGCCATGATCGGCGCCAACGCCGGCGGGGCGTGGCGCAAGGCCACCGGTCGCAAGGTGCAGGTGGGCGTCATCGACACCGGCATCGACGGCACCCACCCCGACCTGGCGCCCAACTTCAACCGCAGGCTGTCTCGCAACTTCACCATGGACATCCCCGACATCGACGGGCCCTGCGAGGTCGCCACCTGCATCGACCCGCCCGACGTGGACAACGACGGCCACGGCACCCACGTGGCCGGCACCATCGCCGCCGCCCGCAACGGCCTCGGCATCGCCGGCATCGCCCCCGACGCCGAGCTGGTGAACGTGCGGGCCGGTCAGGACTCGGGCTACTTCTTCCTCTACGAGACCGTGGCCGCCCTCACCTATGCCGGCGACATCGGGCTCGACGTGGTCAACATGAGCTTCTACACCGACCCCTGGCTGTTCAACTGCGACTCGCGTGACGACTACCTGTCCGGTGACGTCACCGACGAGCAGCTGGCCGAGCAGGCCATGGCCCGCCAGACGATCACGGCAGCGCTGGAGTACGCCCACCGCAAGGGGGTCACGCTGGTGGCGGCGGCCGGCAACGGGCACACCGACTACGCCGCCCCCACCCGGTTCGACGACTCCAGCCCGGACTATCCGGGCGGCACTGAGGTCGATCGGGTGGTGTCGAAGGACTGCCTCGACCTGCCGAGCGAGGGTCCGCACGTGATCTCTGTCAGCTCGGTCGGCCCGTCAGGCACCAAGGCCGACTACTCGAACTACGGTCTGGGCTCGGTCGATCTCGCCGCTCCCGGCGGGTGGTTCCGCGACGGCGTGGGCACCCCGACGTACGGCACGCCGGGCAACCTGATCCTGTCGTCGTACCCGCTGGCGGCCGCCATCGAGCAGGGCCTGGCCGACGCCAACGGCGTGCCGGTCGATGACTTCTCCATCGTGTCGTGCGACTCGAAGGGCAAGAGGTGCGGGTTCTACACCTACCTGCAGGGCACCTCGATGGCCTCGCCCCACGTTGCCGGGGTGGCCGCGCTGATCGTCGATGCCCTGGGCAGCCACCGGGGCAAGGGTGTGTCGCTCAACCCCGACACGGTGCGCTCGGTGCTGCTCCGTTCGGCCACCGATCACGCCTGCCCGGTGGGCGGAGTCGAGATCTACACCGACGAGGATCGCCCTGAGGAGTTCAACGCCCCGTGCGCCGGCACCAAGGCCAACAACGGCCTGTACGGCGAGGGCATCCTCAACGCCACCGCCGCAGTGTCGAGCCGCAGGTGACCCTGTGATCTGAGTGCCGGGCGGTCCGGTCCGATTTTCGGACCTCCGCCTCTGGGCGCCGCCTCCGGAACCGGCTTTGATCGGTTCCGGAGGCGATACCCATGGCATCTCGGCTCGATCTGAGGCGCCGGGTTCGAGACCTTGCGGAGGCCGGACCCGGCATCGGTGTGATACTCACCGCGCTGGCCACCCCATGGCGGCGGGGCCGGCGCAGCACCTGGGGCACGAGCGCGGTCGACGCCCGCCGCACCTACCCCGGCGACGAGCTGGTGTCGAGACCCAGCTGGCAGTGGATCCACAGCGTGGAGGTCGACGCCCCACCCGACGCCGTGTGGCCGTGGGTGGCCCAGGTGGGAGCGGACCGGGCTGGCTTCTACAGCTATGCCGCGCTCGAGAACCTGGCTGGTTGCGGGATCACCAACGCCGACCGGATTCATCCGGAGTGGGCGATCGGTCCCGACAGCGAGCTGCTGATCCACCCGAAGGCACCCCCGTTGCCGGTGGTGGCCATGGAGCCCGGCGCCTGGTTCGTGGCCCACGGCAGCCCCCCGCCCGGTACCGACCTGGCCCACGGGAAGTGGGTGGACGTGAGCTGGCTGTTCCTGGTGGAGCCGGCCGGAGACGGCAACCGCAGCCGGGTCATGAGCCGCTACCGCTGCGCCACATCGGGCGACCGGGTCACCCGCCTCCAGTTCGGGCCGGCGCTGGTGGAGCCGATCAGCTTCGCCATGGATCGCCGGATGCTGCACGGGATCCGCCGCCGGGCGGAGCAGGCGGCCGCGTCGGCGCCGGGGCCGGGGCGGGGCGGCCGGCCCCGCGATCGGGGCCTGGTGGCGTCGTTCCACGAACGGGTGGCCGCCGCCGGCCTCGGCACCGGCCCGGGCGACGACGCGCCGATCACCGAGGCCGATCTGGCCGGGTTGGACGAGCCGGTACAGCGCTACCTGCGGTTCATGGGCGTGATCGGCGAGCCCCGCACCTGGTCCTTCACCGCCCGCTTCGCCGGACGCTTCCGACTTCGGCCCCGCCTACCCTGGCTGGCGGCCGAAGCCCTCCAGTACGACTCGCTGGTCCCCGGCCCCGACGGCCGGGACCGGGCGGCCCGGGTCTTCACCATGCGGCTCCGCCTGGCCCGCGTGGTGTCGATGCTGGGCCACGACACCTATCTCGAGGGCCGGGGCCGGATGGTGGGCACCCTCGCCGGCCGGGTTCGGGTGGCCGACGGCTCCGGGGCGGAGTTCGACGTCGGCGAGCTGTCCACGTGGCTCAACGACGTCCTGCTGTTGGCACCGTCGATGCTGTTGCGCACCAGCGCCACGTGGCAGGCGCTCGGTCCCGACCGCTTCGAGGTGACGGTGACGGACAGCGGGCACACGGTGCGGGCCCAGGTCACGATCGACGGCCAGGGCGCCCCGGTGGATCTGGCCACGAACGACCGCTGGGCCGCCCTGCCGGGCGGGCTGGTGCAGGCTCGGTGGCATACCCCGATCCCGTGCTGGATCGAGGTCGACGGTCGCCCGTTCCCCGGGCCCGGGCCGGCCATCTGGGACCTCCCCGACGGGCCCCTGACCTACGTCGACGGCCGCTTCGTCCCCGGCAGCGTCGTGGCCAACGTCCCGCCTCCCAGTTGAGCTACTCGCCCTGGCATGACATGCCGGTCGGCGATGTACCCGTCGGGGCTGAGCACCGACGGAGGGCCGATCGTCAGCCGCCGATGGGACGCTCGAGGATGGCGTCGAGCCCCTGGCCGGCCACGTCGCCCGACACCTCGATGCGGGCCCGGTAGCGGACCGAGATCCGCAGGAAGGCGAACCGCCACCGGTCGGCCTGGCGGACCACACGGTGCTGGTAGGTGCCGATGAGCACCAATGAGTCGTCGACGATCTCGAAGAAGTAGGCCAGCGTGGTGGCCTCGTCGCCCTGCAGCTCGATCTCCATGTTCGTGCTGAGGTGCCCGGTCATGTGGCGCAGCCCGGCCGCCCCGGGGCGGGGCTGCGCCGTGCGGCGGTAGAAGCCCTCGATGATCGTGGTCCGCCCCTGGTAGGTGCCGTCGAGCCCGGGCCCCAGGCCGTCCATCTCCAGCGTGGCGTCCCCGGTGAACACGCCGGCCAGCCGGTCGTAGTCGTGGGCGTCGAGCCGATGGCAGTAGTCGAGCCAGGTGGCCCGTACTGCTTCCAGGTCCTCCAACCGCTGGACCCGGGCGGTCAGGGCGGCGAGCGGTGTGTCGGCCGCGTCGTCGGTCATCGTGGTTCCTCCCCGTCAGGCCCGCTCAGCCTCCCACGGCCTCCGCCCGCCATGGAAGACTGAACCCGGGGAGACACACAACCAGGGGGAATGCTCGATGCTGACCAACGACGACAAGACCGAGATCCGGGAGCTGGTGAGCCGGTACAACAAGGCCATCGACACCGGCGACGCCGACGGCTACGCCGCCACCTTCACCTCCGACGGGGAGTTCGTGGGCATCGTCGGCACCTTCAAGGGCCACGACGACCTGCGCGCCTTCGCCGCCGACTACGCCACCAACCCGGAGATGGCCGACTTCGCCTCGGCCCAGCACTGGGTGACCAACCTGGTGGTGGACGGCGACGGCGACGACGCCACCGCCTTCTCCCACCTGATGATGGTGAAGCCCGACGGCGAGCAGGGCTCGATCATCCTCGTCGGCCACTACGACGACACCCTGCGGCGGGTCGACGGCAACTGGCGGTTCGCCCGCCGCGTGGTCAACGCCGCCGCCTACCCCGGCAACACCGGCTCATGAGCCCGAACGAGCAACGGCCGCCCGGATCGGCAACACTACCGGGCCGTGCCCCCTCCATCGGAGAAAGGAGACCGCCGATGGTCCACCCTATGAAAGGAAGACATCGCCAATGACTGACCGTGCGGTCCTCGACGTGCTCGAGGACATCATCACCACCGTGGTCGAGCCGCGCGCCCCCGAGGTCGACACGACCGGAAGCTTTCCCCGCGAAGCCATCACCGCCTTCGGCGAGCAGGGCCTGCTGGGCCTGCTCAGCTCACCCGACGTCGGCGGCCTCGGAGGCTCGCTGGCCGACGCCGCCCAGGTGATCCGCCGCCTGTCCGCCTCCTGCGGCAGCACCGCCATGGTGCTGGCCATGCACTACTGCGCCACGGCAGTGATCGAGGCCCACGGCGCCGACGACGTCCGCCGGACCATCGCCGCCGGCCGACATCTCTCCACCCTCGCCTTCTCCGAGACCGGGTCCCGCAGCCACTTCTGGGCTCCCCTGTCCACCGCCACCGCCGAGGGCGATCACGTGATCATCGACGCGGCCAAGAGCTGGGTCACCTCGGCCGGCGAGGCCGACTCCTACGTGTGGACCAGCCAGCCCACCTCCGGCGAGGCGGGCGCCACCCTGTGGCTCGTGCCGGCCTCGGCCGGCGGCCTGTCCGTGGGCGGACCGTTCGACGGCCTCGGCCTGCGGGGCAACGCCTCGAGCCCGGTGGCGGCAGAAGGTGTGCGCCTCCCGGTGTCGGCCCGCCTGGGCGACGACGGCGCCGGGCTCGACCTGGCCCTCGGCGTGGTGCTCCCCGTGTTCCAGATCCTCAACGCCTCCTGCAGCCTCGGGCTGATGGACGCCGGCATCGCCAAGGCGGTGGCCCACGCCACCGCCGCCCGGTTCGAGCACCTCGGCCAGACCCTGGCCGATCAGCCCGTGGCCCGCCAGCATCTCGCCGCCATGCGCAACCAGGCCGACGCCGCCGCCACCCTGGTCGACGACGCGGTGGTCGCCCTGGCCGCCGGTCGGGCCGACGCCCCGCTGCGCATGCTGCAATCGAAGGCCGTGGCCGGCGACACCGCCCTGGCCGTGCTCGATCAGGCGATGCGGGTGGGGGGCGGCGCCGCCTTCCGCAAGGACGTCGGCATCGAGCGCCATTTCCGCGACGCCCGGGCCTCGGCTGTGATGGCCCCCACCGTCGACGCGCTGCAGGACTTCATCGGACGGGCCGTGTGCGGCCTGCCCCTGTTCGGTTGAGCCGGGAGAGGAACACGATCATGCACCGACCCTTCACCCTGGGCGCCGTCGCCTATGACCCCAAGGTCGTCACCATCTGGGAAGGCTTCGCCGACTGGTTCGCCGGTCACGGCTTCGCCTTCGACTACGTGCTGTACTCCAGCTACGAGGCCCAGGCCGAAGCCCACCTGGCCGGCCACGTGGACGTCACCTGGGACTCGCCCCTGGCCTGGGTCCGCACCCGGCGCCTGGCCGCGGCGGCGGGCCGGGAGGCCCGGGCGGTGGCGATGCGCGACACCGACCAGGACCTCACCTCGGTCGTGCTGGTGCGGGCCGACTCCGACCTCACTGACGTGGCCCAGCTGGCCGGCCGCACCGTGGCGTGCGGGGCCGTCGACTCGCCCCAGGCCACCCTGCTGCCGTTGGCCCACCTCGCCGGGCTCGGACTGGATCCGGGTTCCGGCTTCCAGGTCAAGCGGTTCGACGTGATGGTGACCAAGCACGGCGATCACGTGGGCGGCGAGCGCGATGCCGTCAAGGCGCTGCTGGCCGGCGAGGCCGACGCCGCCTGTGTGATCGACGGCAATCGCCTGGCCTTCGCCCGCGAGGGCACCATCCCCCCCGACGGGGTGCGGGTGCTCACCCAGACCGCACCGTACGACCACTGCACGATGACCGTGCTGGACGACGTGGACATGAGCGTGACCGACCGGTTCGTCGAGCTTCTGTTGTCGATGTCGTTCGACGACCCGGCGGTGCGGCCCCTCCTCGAGTTGGAAGGCCTGCGGGAATGGCGAGCGGGCCGAACCGAGGGGTACCGACAGCTGGAGGCGGCCGTCGACCGGCTCCGGTTCTACGGGCCCGACGGCTCGATCCTGGTCGAGGGCTACCCCCGTTGACCACGGCGCCGCCCGCCGGTCGGTCCGGTGTGGCCGCCGTTGAGCTCGGTCCCCTCGGGCTCGACGGCGGCGCCCACGTGCTGGTCAAGCTGGGCTTGGCCGGGCTGGGCGCCGGCGACCGGTTGGCGGTGCGGGGCCATCACCCCGAGCTGGCGGCCCACCTCGCCATCTGGTGCCGCCAGCAGGGTCACCGCTGGCATCCGGCCCGCGCCGGGACGGGCGACGAACCCGGATCCGGTTCCGGCCCCGAGGGCGGTGTTCCCGGCGACCCGATCGTGGGACTGGTCGAGCGGGGCGCAGCGGCGTCGGCCCGCTGGCAGGGGGCCGAGCGGGCGGGCCATCCCGACCCCGCCCGGGCCCACGCCGTGGTGGCGGCGCCGCCGGCCCATTGGGGCCTGGCGGCCCGGGGCGCAGCGGTGGAACCCGGTGGGCCGGAGCCCGCGTTTCGCCTCGCCCGCCGTGATGAGGTGTGGACCGACCGGGCCGCCGGCCTCTACGCCCAAGCGGCGGCCGGCCAGTGGGACCCCGCCACCGCAATCGACTGGAGCCTGCCCATCGGCCACAGCCCCGAGGTCGAGGCGGCGGTGGTCCAGGTGATGACGTTCCTGGTGGAGAACGAGGAGGCGGCGCTGGTGGTGCCGGCCCGCTTCCTGGGCCAGGTCCATCCCCACTTCCGGGAGATGCAGCAGGCCCTGGCGGTGACCGTGGCCGACGAAGCCCGCCACATCGAGGTCTTCACCCGGCGGGCGTCGATGGCGGGCCGCCCGCTGGCCCTGTCCACCGTCGGCGGCCGGGCGTCGCTGCAGACCCTGCTCGACGAGCCCGATTTCTCCACCGCCAGCTTCCTGCTGTCGGTGATGGGTGAGGGCACGTTCGTCTCCCTGCTGTCGTTCCTCGAACGCCACGCCCCCGATCCCCTCACCCGGCGGATCGCCCACCTCACCCGTAACGACGAGGCCCGCCACGTGGCCCTGTCGCTGGCCCACCTGGAACAGCACGTCACCGCCGACCCGGCCCTCCGGGGCCGGCTCACACGAGCGGCCGAAGCCCGCCACCGGGCGCTCCAGGCCACGGCCGGCCTCAACGAGGACGTCTTCGATGCCCTGGTGCTGCTGGCCGCCGGCGAGGCCTCACCCACCGCCATCGCCAGCGGCTGGCGCCACGTGCAGGCCCTCCAGGCCGAGATGGCCGATGGGCGCCGGGCCCGCCTGGCCCGGCTCGGCTTCGGAACGGACGAAGCGGAGGCGATCGCCGCTCTCCACACCCGCAACTTCATGTAGCGGCCCGCCGGGTCGTACTGTTCTCGTCACAGGGGGACGAGCGAAGGAGGCGGCCGATGGCCGAGCAGATCAACGACCGGGACACCCCGGTGACGCCCCGCGGCATCAACCACATCGTCCTGCACGTGCGCAACATGGAGGAGTCGCACCACTTCTGGTGCGAGCTCCTCGGGTTCAAGCAGGTGGGCGAGCTGAAGGCCCGCCCCGAGCGCCCGAATCCGGCCAACATGCGCTTCTACAGCGGCGTGGTGGACGACGTGAACCACCACGATCTGGCCCTGATCGAGAACCCCGAGCTCCCCGAAGCGCCCGACTCCTGGACCCTCGGTCCCAGCATGCTGGCCGTCAACCACATCGCCATCACCTACCCCGACCGCCAGAGCTGGCTGGAGCAGGTCAAGTTCCTGGACAAGCACGGGGTCAAGATGAACCTCCGGGTCGACCACGGCATGACCCACTCGATCTACACCAACGACCCCAACGGCTACGGGGTCGAGGTGCTCTACGAGCTCCCCCAGGAGGTCTGGCACCACGACATCGACGGGGCCCTCAACTGGGCCAAGCGACTCCCCTACGAAGAGCTGCTGGAAGACACCACCGACTACGTGACCGACTTCAGCGCCTGATGACCTGACCCCAACGCGCTAACCCACCAGGGAGGCACCATGACCAGCACCGAGATCAGCTCGGCCGACATCCGGGCCCGCCTCGGGCATCCCGTGATCGACGCCGACGGACACTTCGTGGAGTTCATGCCGCTCCTGCAGGAGATCCTGCGGGACGTGGCCGGGCCCAAGGTGGCCGACCATTTCGGGGTCCGGTTCCCCCGCTGGTACGGCCTGTCCGACGCCGAGCGCCAGAACCGGCGCTACACCCGCCCGCCGTGGTGGGCGCTGCCCACCGCCAACACGGTCGACTCGGCCACCTCGATCCTGCCGGCCCTGCTGGCCGACCGCATGGGTGAGATCGGGCTCGACTTCGCCGTCCTCTACCCCACCACCGGCCTGGCCGCCGCCCACTTCAACGACGACGACATCCGCCTCGGTGCCTGCCGGGCCTGGAACCTCTACCAGGCAGAGGTGTTCGGCCCCCACAAGGACAAGATGTGCGGGGTGGCGATCGTGCCCATGCACACGCCGGAGGAGGCTCTGGCCGAGCTCGACTTCGCCGTGGGTGAGCTGGGCCACAAGGCGGTGCTGATGCCGAGCCACGTGCTGCGCCGCATCAAGGGCGACCGCCAGGGCACGTACCTCGATGTCTACGCCATCGACTCCGACCACGACTACGAGCCGGTGTGGGCCCGCCTGGCCGAGCTGAAGGTGTCGCCCACCTTCCACTCCGGGGGCATGGGCTGGGGCAGCCGCATGTCGCCGTCGCTGTACATGTACAACCACATCGGGCACTTCGCCGCCGCCAGCGAGGCGCTGTGCAAGGCCCTGTTCTTCGGCGGCGTCACCCGCCGCCATCCCAGCCTCCGCTTCGGCTTCCTGGAGGGGGGCGTGGGCTGGGGTGTCGACCTGTTCGCCGCCATCGTGGCCCGGTGGGAGAAGCGGAGCGGTGAGCGGGTACGGAACTACGACCCCGACCGCTTCGACCGGCCCATGTTCGCCGAGCTGTTCGACCGCCACGCCGAGGGCCGGATGCGCAGCCACGCCGGCGAGGTGGACGACGTGTGGCACCGGCTGGGCCCCGGCCTCCAGGATCCCGATCGGCTCGACGACTTCGCCGCCGTCGGCATCGAGCGGGCCGAGGACATACGCGACCGGTTCGTACCCAACTTCTACTTCGGGTGCGAGGCCGACGACCCCATGAACGCCTGGGCCTTCGACACCCGCGGCAACCCCTTCGGGGCCCGGATCCGGGCCATCTTCTCCTCCGACATCGGCCACTGGGACGTGCCCGACATGGCCGAGGTGTTGGAGGAGGCGTACGAGCTGGTGGACCACGGGCTGCTCAGCACGGCCGACTTCAAGGACTTCGTGTTCGGCAACACGGCCCGGTTCTACGCCGGCGCCAACCCCCGCTTCTTCGCCGGCACCGCGGTGGAGGAGGCGGTGGGCGAGCTCGATCTGTCCTGACCCGACCGTCCCCGGACGAACGCGCCGGAGGCCCGGTCACGCCTGTCCGTGACCGGGCCTCCGAAGTACCGTCCCTCCGAAGGGGGGACCCTCGGAGTTGCGCCGCAGGCGGAACTCCAGGTCCCCGAAGGGGACCCCTAGACCCCAGCGCCCTCCCGGTCGCCGGTGGCCACGCCACCGCCGTCGCTGGGGTAGGACGAGGCGGCGGCGCCCATGAACTCGGGGTAGCCCATCACGCCCATCTCGGGGATGTCGACGCCTTCGAGCTCCATCTCCCGGTCAACCCGGATGCCGCCCTTCATGATCGAGTTCTGGATCTTGAAGAAGGCGTACGACAGGCCGCCGCCCACCACCAGCACCGTCAGGCCGCCGAGGGCCTGGGAGGCCAGCTGCCCCCAACCGTGGCCGGAGTAGAGCACACCGACCACGCCGTTGCCGCCGAGGGTGAGGGGGTTGCCGTCGGCGTCGACCATGCCGTTCCAACCCTGCCCGTAGCTGCCGTTGGAGAAGATGCCGACCGACAGCACGCCGAACAGGCCACACACGCCGTGAACCGAGATGGCCCCGACCGGATCGTCGACCTTCAGCTTGCGCTCCACGAAGAACACGGTCTCGATCACCAGGACAGCGGCGATGATGCCGATGACCATGGCGGCCCAGGGATCGACGAAGGCACAGGGGGCGGTGATGGCCACCAGGCCGGCCAGCATGCCGTTGATCATCATGCCGGGGTCGGGCTTTCCCGTCCGCTTCCAGATCCAGGCCATGCCGGTGGTCGCACCGAAGGCGGCTGCGATCGCCGTGTTCGTGGCCACCAGGGCGAACCGGGTGTCGGTGGCGGCGAAGGTGGAGGCGGCGTTGAAGCCGAACCAGCCGAACAGCAGGATGAACGTGCCGAGCATGGCCATCGGGATGTGGTGGCCGGGCAGGGCCCGGGGGTTGCCGTTGCGGTCGAACTTGCCGATGCGGGGGCCGAGCACGATGGCGCCCGTGAGGGCGGCGACGCCGCCCATGGCGTGGACCACACCGGAACCGGCGAAGTCGACGTAGCCGAAGCCGAGGCTGGCGCTCTTACCGAGCGATGCCAGCCAGCCCCCGCCCCAGGTCCAGGCGCCGAACAGCGGGTAGTAGATGGCACCGCAGAAGATGCCCCACCCCACGAACGCTCTCCATCCCCACCGCTCGGCCATGCTCCCGGTAGGGATGGTCGCCGTGGTGTCCATGAAGGCCACCATGTAGAGGAAGAAGACCACGAGGCCGGCGCTCCCTCCCTGGCCGGCCAGCGCGATCGGTCCCTTCCACAGGAAGACCCAGTTGCCGCTGCCGATCAGGGCCGATCCCGGCGCCTCGAAGTCGAGCAGGCTCGTACCGAACCCGCCGAACATGATCGGAAAGCCGATGATGAAGAAGGCCACGAACCCGAGGCCGAAGATGGCGAAGTTCGTCGACACCACATGGGCCGAATGTTTGGCCCGACAGAACCCCGTCTCCACCAGAGCGAAACCCGCCTGCATGAAGATCACGAGCACAGCTCCGATCAACACCCAGAGAAGGTTCATGTCTATGCCGAGGCTTGCGGTGGCGGCTTCGGCATCGAACGCGTCGGTCTGGGCGAACGAGGTGTTCGCCGCTCCGAGCACGATCGCGGCCACCACCAGGCTGCTTATCGCTGTCCGGCGCAGAAGTCGCTTCGCGCCACTATGGTTCCTCATGTCTCCTCTTTCGAAGCAGGGAGGGCCGGACGCCGGTGGCCATGCCTCTCCGTGTAAGGGTGTGAATCGACACCGTTGGCTCCCACGACGTCGCAGCGTCAACCTACGCAGGGCCGGTTTCGTGCGGATACCGCGTTCATGACGCGATCGCATCGACTTTCTGTCAGCTTTCTGTTTTCAATCCTGTCGGGCGGCACCTGCGGCGGAACCCTTCAGCGCGAAAGAAAGCCGCAAGAAAGCTGGCGAAATAGCGAAACATTGGTGGCCTAGGCTCGCCACCACATGGACGTGGCGCGGGTACTTCTCGACATCCTGGTGGTGCTGGTGGCGGCGAAGATCGCCGCCGAGGGAGCCGAGCGCCTGGGCGTGCCCGCCGTGGTGGGCGAGATCGTCGCCGGCGTGTTGATCGGCCCTTCGGTCCTGGGCCTGGTGGGCGGCGACGACGAGGTACTCCGGGTTCTGGGTGAGCTGGGTGTGATCCTGCTCCTGCTCGATGTGGGCCTGGAGATGGACATCGGCGAGCTGACCGCCGTGGGCCGGGCCGCCCTCAGCGTGGCCGTCATCGGCGTCGTCGTTCCGCTGGCGACAGGCATGGGCACCGCGATGGCGCTGGGCATGGACGTCAACGAGGCGCTGTTCGTGGGGGCCGCCCTCACCGCCACCAGCGTCGGCATCACGGCGCGGGTCTTCGGCGACCTGCGCATCCTGGCCACGCCGGAGGCCCGCACCGTGCTCGGCGCCGCCGTGGCCGACGACGTGATGGGTCTCGTCATCCTCACCGTGGTCACCCGCATCGCCTCCGAAGGTTCGGTGTCGGCCGGCACAGTGATCTCCGTCATACTCGTTGCTGTCGGCTTCCTGACGGTGGCCACGGTTGCCGGTGTGCGGTTGGCCCCCTGGCTGTTCGAGCATCTGAGCCGGATCAGCCGATCCCCCGGCACGCTGGTGGCCCTGGCCCTGGCGTTCACGCTGGCCATGGCCGAGCTGGCCAACGAGGCCAAGCTGGCCCCGATCGTGGGCGCCTTCGTGGCCGGCCTGGCCCTGAGCCGGGCGGGGACCGCCCACCGGATCCGCCGGGAGCTCACTCCGGTCGGCCACCTCCTGATCCCGGTGTTCTTCCTCGGCATCGGTATCGACGCCGACGTGGGCCAGCTGGCCGACGCCAGGGTGCTGGGCATCGCCGCCCTGCTGATGGTGGTGGCCATCGCCGGCAAGGTGGTGTCGGGGGCCGTGGTCGGGAGCAACGGCGGCGACCGGGTGCTCATCGGATTGGCCATGATCCCCCGGGGCGAGGTCGGCCTGATCTTCGCCACGCTGGGCCTCAGCCAGGGGATCCTGGGTGACGACCTCTACGCCTCGCTGCTGGTCGTCGTGCTGGGCACCACCCTGATCACCCCGTCGCTCCTCACGTGGCGGTCCAAGCAGTCCAACCGGACCCGGGCGGCGGTCGAGGAGCCGGAGGAGGCCGAGCCCGAGGGGGGATGGCTGGAGGTGGGGGACGACGGCGTCGGCCCGGTCGAGCTGGCCGCCCATCCCCCGTCGAGCGCGGCGATCCCCATCGCCCTCCAGGCCGCTCTGGCCGTCAGCCGGGGCCACCGGGCCGGCGACCGCCTCGTTCGCTGGCTGGCCGAGCTGCCCGACGCGCCGCTGCCCTGGGACGCCGAGGCCCGGCGCCGCCTGGCCGCCATGCTGGCCCACGGCGACGCCCGGGCCTGGCGCTTCCTGCTCGTCACCGGCTTCCTCGATCGGGCCCTGCCCGAGCTGGCCGAGCCGTTGCGCCGCCGCCGGGAGGACCCGTTCGAGATCGACCCCACCCGGGCCATCAGCTGGCCCCGCCTCGCCCGGGTCAACCGCGCCGATCCCGACGGTACCGAGCGGCCCGAACTGGTCCGCCTGGCCGCCCTGCTGCTCGACGCCAGCGATGCCGACCCCGACGTGGGGGCCGCCGCCCACCTGGTGGAGCCGGTGGCCCGCCGGATCGGCCTCGACGAGTCGAGCCGGGCCGATCTGTCGCTCCTGGTGGAGGCGGCCACGCTGCTGCCCGCCGCGTCCCGCCGGCTCGACGGGCTCGACGAGGAACCGGTCCTCCAGCTCGCCGGCCACCTGCGCCGGCCGGCGCTGGCCGAGATGGCCTGGATGGTGGCCGCCACCACCCCGGTCACCCCGCTCGACGTCGATCGGCTCGACACCCTGCGGGAGCTCGTCACCACCGTGCTGGCCCACCCCGATGCGGCAGTGGTGGCCTCCGGCGATTTCATCGCCGCCAAGCGGGCCGAGGCAGCGGCCCTGATACCCGACGCCGCCGAGCGCATCGCCGTCACCCCTCGGGCCTTCGTGCTGTCGCAGGCCCCGGGCGACCTGGCCCGCCAGGCGGCGCTGGCCAACCCGCCGGTGCCCAAGGGGCAGGTGCGGGCGGCCGTGTCACCCACCGGCGAACCTGGGGTGTGGCGGCTCGACGTGGCCCTGGCCGACAGGATCGGCCTCCTCGCCAGCCAGCTCGCCGCGCTTCGGGACCTGGGCCTGGGGGTGCTCGACGTGGCCACCGTGGTGTGGCCCGACCGCCAGTCGCTCAGCTCGTTCCGGGTGACGTCGGCCCGCCGACCCAACGGCGACGCCATCGCCGACGCCATCGCCACCGCCCTGCCGGCGCCCACGTCACCCATGATCCTGCCCGGGGCCGAGGTGACCTTCGACGGCGAGAGCTCCCCGTGGCACACCATCTGCACGGTCCGCCACGACAGCCATTCCGACTCACTGCTGGCCGTGGCCAAGGCAGTGGCCCTGTGCGACCTCAACGTGGTGGCGGCCCGAGCGGTGAGCGACGGCGACGACCACCACCACCGCATCGTGTTGGAGCTGACCGATCGTGGCGGCGGCCACCCCGATCCGGGCACCTACCAGCGGATCCTGAACGTGCTGCTGACCGGTCAGCGGCCCGGCGGGCGGCGGCGGGCCGGGGCCCGGGCCTGACCCGACCCCCCGAGAGACACCCCGACTACAGTCCGGGGCGGAGCGAGGAACCCGACCACCCCGCCTCCCGGCGGAAGAAGGAGTGCCTCAATGGATCATCGTCGTCACCCCAGACCACGCCGCGCCCTGGCCGCCACCGCCGTGGCCCTGGCCGCCCTGGCCGGCCCGCTCACGCTCGCCCCGGGAGCCCTGGCCGATCGCCGCCTCCCCGACACGATCGACGCCCCAGCCGGCTTCGCCCTGGAGGGGGTGGCCGCCGGCGAGGGACGGACGTTCTACGTCGGGTCACTGGCCGACGGGCGCATCGCCCGGGGTGATGTGCGCAAGGGAACGATGGAGGTGTTCGTGTCGGACCCGGTGGTGGTCCCGGCCGTGGGCCTCAAGGCCGACCAGCGCCACGACCTGCTGTGGGTGGCCGGTGGGCCCAGCGGCATGGCCGCGGTCTACGACCTCGACACCGGGGCCCCCGTGGCCGCGCTCTCCCTCACGACCCCGCCGGCGTTCATCAACGACGTGACCGTCACCCGGAACGCCGCCTGGTTCACCGACAGCCAATCGGCGGTGCTCCACAAGGTCCCGGTCAGCCGCAAGGGCACCGTGGGCGAGCCCGAGGCGGTGCCCCTGTCGGGCCCAGCGGCCGCCATCGTGCCCGGCGAGTTCAACCTCAACGGGATCACCGCCTCGGCCGACGGCAAGACGCTGATCGCCGTCAACTCGTTCAAGGGCGAGCTGTACGCCATCGACCCCGCCACCGGCGCCAGCAGCCTCATCGATCTGGGTGGGGCATCGGTGGCCGGCGGCGACGGCATCCTGTTGGTGGGCCGCACCCTGTACGTGCTGCAGAACGGCGGGGCGCCCGGCACCACCAATCAGATCGTGGTCATCAATCTGAACCTGAAGCGGTTGACGGGCGAGGTGGAGCGCACGATCACCAGCCCCCTGTTCGAGACGGCCACCACCGTGGCCCTCGTGGGCGACGTGCTGGTGGCGGCGAACGCCCAGTTCCGGGGAGCGCCGGTGGATCCCGGTCCCGAGGTCGTCCTCATCCCCCGCCACGACCGTCACCACAAGTAGATCCCAGCCGGGGTCGGGCCCACGTTCGGGCCCGACCCAGCGGGGAAGCCCGGAGCCAGGAGCCCTGCCAAGCCCCGCGAACCCGAGGAGGATCGGGCGACCGAGCCGTGATCCCGATCTGATGCCATCAGGCGTCACCGGTGGCGGCTGGGGGCATCAGGTCCGGTCAGACGGAGGCCAAGGCGCTGTCGATCCAGCGGCGCAGGTGATCGATCCCGGCCGCCCCCACCTGTTGGGAGACCATACGATCCCCGTCGAACACGCCCAGCAGGGGAATGCTCTGGACCTTGAACCGTCGTGACAGGGCCGGTGACTGATCGACGTTGACCTTGACCACCTTGATCCGGCCGGCGTACTCGGCGGCCAGCTGCTCCAGCACCGGCGACACCATCCGGCACGGGCCGCACCACTCGGCCCAGAAGTCGGCCACCACCGGCACGGTCGCCTGTTCGGCCACCTCGGCCCACGTGCCGTCGCCGGCCTCGGCCACCCACGGCAAAGGCGCCTTGCAGGCGGCACAGCGAGGGGTTCCGGCCGCGCTGGCCGGTACCCGGTTCTTCTTCCCGCACGACGGGCAGGCGGTGACCTTGGAGTTCATGGCTCTAGTGTCGCTCGGTCACCGCCCAGCCACTAGAGCCAAATGTCCGTTTCTCCGAACAATGAGCGTCGGAGCGCCGAATGGACGGCGATCAGATCCGGGCCAGCAGGGCGGCGATGGCCCGGGCCCGGTGGCTGATGCGGTTCTTGGCGTCCAACGACATCTCGGCGAACGTGAGCCCCTCGCCCTCGTCGGGCACGAACACGGGGTCGTAGCCGAAGCCGTCGACGCCCCGCCGCTCGGCCGTGATCGTGCCCGGCACCCGGCCCTCCACCACCAGCTCGCGCCCGTCGGGCCAGGCGGCCACGATCACGGTCCGGAACTCGGCGGCGCGATCGGCGGGATCGGGATGGCCGGCCAGCGCGGCCAGGAGGAGATCGATGTTCTCGTCATGGGTGGCCTGAGGCCCGGCGAACCGGGCGGTGTGCACGCCGGGACGGCCATCGAGGGCGGACACGAACAGGCCCGAGTCGTCGGCCACGGCCAGGGTGCCGCAATGGGCCACCACCTCGGCCGCCTTCTTGCGGGCGTTGGCCTCCAGCGTGTCGCCGTCTTCGTCGGTCTCGGCCAGGTCGGCCGGGCGGGGCCGGATCTCGTACCGATCGCCGAGGAGCGACACCAGCTCCGTGACCTTGCCCGGGTTCGCCGTGGCCAGAGTCAGCACCGGAAGGCGTTCGCCCCCTGACGCCGCCATCACCGCGACTGGGGGCGGGCAGCGGGAGGTCCGGAGGCCAGGGCCTCCCGCTGGAGGGCCACGATCCGATCGATGCCCCCGGCAGCCAGACCCAGCATGGTGTCGAGCTCGTCCTTGGCGAACGACGCCCCCTCGGCCGTTCCCTGGACCTCGATGTAGCGGCCGGAGCCGGTCATCACCACGTTCATGTCGACCTCGGCCGTGGAGTCCTCGGCGTAGGGAAGGTCGAGGCGGCACTGGCCGTCGATGATGCCGACGCTCACTGCGGCGCACTCGGTGGTGAGGGGGTGGACGCCCGGCTTGCCCGCCCGCTGCATGAGACGGGTGATGGCGTCGTGCAGAGCGACGTAGCCGCCGCAGATGGACGCCGTGCGGGTGCCGCCGTCGGCCTGGAGGACGTCGCAGTCCACCGTGATGTTCCACTCCCCCAGCGCCTCGAGGTCGCACACGCCCCGCAGGCTGCGGCCGATCAGGCGCTGGATCTCCTGGTCCCGACCCGACACCCGGCGCCGGATCCGCTCCGGGCTCGACCCGGGCAGCATCGAGTACTCCGCCGTGATCCAGCCCCGGCCGGTGTCTCGCATCCAGCGGGGGATGTCGTCCTCCACCGAGGCCGTGCACAGCACCTTGGTACGGCCGAACGTCACCAGCACCGAGCCGTCGGCCATGTCGGTGAAGTCGCGCTGGAACGACACCGATCGCAGCTCGTCGTTGGCTCGTCCGTCGGGTCGCATCAGGTCAGCTCCTGGGTCGGGGAGGGCCCACATCGGGCCGCAAAGAAGGCGCTGCCACGCTAGCGACCGATGAGCCGGACGGCCCCCCGACCGGGGCGGAAGCTCCCGGACCCCTTGGCCGGCCCCACCTCGCCATCTACCGTGATCTCCATCCCTTCCGGGTGTGCTTCTGGGGTGGTGATCCCGCCGCCGGCTGGACAATGGAGTCCAGCCGGCGGTCGTGCTTTTGGGGCCGCTCTCCCGGAGCGGCCGTGTTCATGGGGCCGCTCTCCCGGAGCGGCCCTGTTTTTGGGGCCGCTCTCCCGGAGCGGCCCTGTTTTTGGGGCCGCTCTCCCGGAGCGGCCGTGCTTTTGCGACAACCCGTCGCATTCTTGCCGATCGGTGACGATTGGATAACGCAGCTGCGATTGCCCCGATTGGCTCGGGGGCCGTATCTATGCTGAATGTGGTGAGCGCCGCAGAGACCCTCGACGTGAACGACGGCCCGTCGGGGTCGAAGGCTGCGCCAGGGCAGTTGAGTGCCATGGCCCTCCGCCTGGAGGAGCTGACCCGGGAGCTGACCGAGCAGCAGGCCGAGCTGGACCTGGCGGCCCAGGCGCTGGCCGAGGCCAATCGGGCCCAGGCGGTGCTGGAGCGCGACAGGGCGGTCGCCGAGGCTCAGGCCGCCGAGCTGGCCCGCCAGCTCGATCAGGAGCGAGAGGAGCGCAGCCTCCTCACCACCCGCCTCACGGCCCTGCTCAGCGAGCGGGACCTGGCCGTGGCCTCGCTTGGCTGGTGGAGCCGGCGCCGCTACCAGCGCCGGGTGAGCACCCGCAGTCTCCACCCCGCCGGTGGCGCACCGCTCGCCGGCCAGGGGTCGGCCACCCCCGCCGCCACCTGACAACCGGCCCGGTCAGCCGAGGCCGGCGGGACGGCGGGGCCGTCAGAAGTAGATGATCTTGTCGAGGTTCTCGGCCGTCGCCTCGAGATCGCCCGTGTAGGCCCCGGTGGACAGGTACTTCCAACCGCCGTCGCACACGATGAACACGATGGTGCCCTCGTCGATCCGCTGGGCCACCTTCACCGCTCCGGCCAGCGCCGCCCCGCTCGACGGGCCGGCGAAGATGCCGGCGTCGACCACCAGGCGGCGGGTCCACTCCAGCGACTCGATCGGGCGCACGATCCGCTTGCCGTCGAGCAGTTCCATCCCGCCCCACTTCTCGAACACGGGCGGCACGTAGCCGTCGTCGAGGCTCCGGAGGCCCTCCACCCGCTCCCCCGAGGGGGGCTCGACGGCGTAGATCTTGACCTCGGGCTTCTGCTCCTTGAGGAACGTGCCGACACCCATGAGGGTGCCGCTGGTGCCGAGGCCGGCCACGAAGTGGGTGATCTCGGGCACGTCACGCAGGATCTCGGGCCCCGTGGTGTTGTAGTGGGCCGTGGGGTTGGCCTCGTTGCCGTACTGGTACAGGAAGACCCAGTCGGGGTTCTCGTCGGCCAGGCGCTGGGCCAGCCGCACCGCCCCGTTCGAACCTTCACCCCCCGGGGAGGGGATGATCTCGGCGCCGTAGGCCTCGAGCATCTGACGGCGCTCGACGGTGACGCTCTCGGGCAGCACGATCTTGAGCCGGTAGCCCTTGAGGCGGCAGATCATGGCCAGCGCGATGCCGGTGTTACCCGACGACGGCTCCACGATGATGCGGCCCGGGCTGAGCGTGCCATCGGCCTCGGCCGCCTCGATCATGGCCAGGGCGATCCGGTCCTTCACCGAGCCGGCGGGATTCTGTCCCTCCAGCTTGGCCAGGATCCGCACCTTCGGGTTCGGGCTGAGCTGGCTCACGTCGACGATCGGCGTGTTGCCGATCAGGTCGAGCACCGAGTCGTACACCGCCATGAGCTGGGCCTCCCCTTTCGTCAGCCGCCGGCCACCGCGGGCAGGATGGCGACCTCGTCGCCATCGGCGACCTTGGTGTCGAGCTTGTCGAGGAACCGGATGTCCTCGTCGTTCACGTACACGTTCACGAAGCGGCGGACATCGCCGTTCTCGTCTACCAGGTTCGTCTCCAGCCCGGGATGGGCTGCGATCAGCGACTTCACCACGTCGCCGATGGTGTCTCCCGTGGCCTCCACCGACGACTGGCCGCCGGCAGCGGGCCTGAGCACCGTGGGGAGTCGAACGCTGACTGTTGGCACGTGAACCTCTTCCTCCGGGATCCCGCCACCGGGATCAAACTCGACAAAGCCGAGCGGACTAGTAGGAAATCTATTGTGCCAACCCGACCTGCTCCTCCGCTATTCCGTTGTCGAGAATCCGGAAGCTATGCAGCTCGGGGTACCCCCAGCCGAGCGTGACGATCACCCAGTGCCAAGACGGCGGGATCAGGGGTTTCGAGGCCTCGGCGACGTCGGTGGGCGACGGGTAGGCGGCGGTGTGGGTGTGGGAGTGCATCACCCCGATGATGTCGAGCCCCTCGGCGTCGGCCCGCAGGGCGGCCTTGGCGTACTGCTGGCCGTCGAGACGGTAGATGCGGCTCGATGCAGCCTCGTTGCGGATGGGGACGAATCGTTCCACCAGGTCGCCCCCGCTCTCCCCGATGAGCAGCCCGCAGCCCTCCAGGGGGTAGGCGTCCCAGGCCACCGCCAACATCTCGAGCCAGTGTCGTCGCTGCATGGTGAGCACGGCGGCCCAGCATAGTTACGCTGGGCGGATGGCCGTGAAGATGATCGCCACCAACAAAGCGGCCCGCCTGAACTACGACATCAGCGAGACCATCGAGGCCGGCATCGCGCTGCGGGGCAGCGAGGTGAAGTCGATGCGGGAGTCGAACGTCACCATCAAGGAGGCGTTCGCCCGCTTCGAGGGCCACGAGCTGTGGCTGCTCGGCCTGCACGTGGCGGCGTACTCCCGGGCCTCCACCCACGTGCCGACCGATGTCACGCGCAAGCGCAAGCTGCTGCTCCACCGTCACGAGCTGGACCGGCTCCGGGTCAAGGTGGAGCAGGACCGGCTGACACTGGTACCGATGGCGCTGTACTTCAAGGACGGCCGGGTGAAGCTGGAGCTGGGCGTGGGCCGGGGGCGCCGCACGGTGGACAAGCGCCAGCTGATCGCCAAGCGCGACGCAGACCGGGAGGCCCGCCGGGAGCTGGCCGCCCGCAGCCGCTGAGCCCGCTGGCGCTACACTGGAGCCCGTCGCCCCTCGTCACGGCGGGCGACGCAGCTCCTTGACACCTGGACGTTCGCATATCGCAGAGGTGCATCACACGATGGCGCCTCGACGACGGGGCTGATCGGTTTCGACGTTGAGACGAGATGTTGTGGGTGCGGCTCGAGTTGCTCAGACTCGTTAAACGGGGCACAAACAGAAGCGCCGAAAATCGGAACGACTTCGCTCTCGCCGCCTGATTCTGTCAGGTAGTTAGAGGAATACAGCGAGCCGTGAGGCCACGCGGGGTCTGATCGCTGCAGCCCGGCAACAGAAGCAGTGATGGACGGCGGGAGAGACCGCTGACAGCAGGCAAAGACCGCTGACATCTGGGAAAGTCCAGGCGGCTCAGGTCACGGTTCGCCGTGGCCGCCTAACCCGGTAGGTCGGTGGCCGTAAGGCCGGAAGCACGGGAACAGTCGTATCGCCTGCAATGCCTGCTCGACGGACGGGGGTTCGATTCCCCCCAGCTCCACTTCAGGATTTCAGCGGCGTCCAGGGTCAGGCAGCGCTGTGGGCGGTCAGGATGGTTCCTGGCCGGATCTGGACGGCTCGCCTGTTGAACCACCGTCCGCCTCCGGATGCAGACGCGCGTGGTGGTGCAACCATCGGCGTGCCAACTCGGGGCCGTCCGCTCCGGCTGCGTAGGCTGGCGAGATCAATGCGTCGGCCTCGTGAACCTCGATCAGCACGATCGACCGGACACGTTCTCGCCCCGTCGTCGAGCCCCGAGCAGCCAGACGAGCCAGCCCGTCCTCGTAGGTGGAGCCATCAGTGTGGACGGAGGCCCGACCCCGGAAGCGGTACCCCGTGCGGGTGATCGGATCGACCACGTTGATCACCACCCAGGGCTTCGAGGCCAGGTTGGCGATGGTGCCCGGGGACGAGATATCTGCGAACCAGAGACGTTGATCATCCCAGACGGCTGTCGTGCCCTTGGGTGACACGTTGGGCCGGCCGTCGGCGGTGACAGTGGCTACGAAGCCGAGCTGCTGCTCGGTCACCACCCGCTGCATATCTGCGGTCAACTTCACCACTCGCATCCTCCCACTACGAAACGTTGCTCGGTGCATCGACCAACCAACCTCGTCGCCCTACCCCCGGCCTCGTCGGGTGGGTGCCGCCTTCGACCAGTGAGACCGGAGGCACCGTGCCCTCGACACCGCGCCCTCGACACCGTGCCCTCGACACCGTGCCCTCGACGCTACTCCGGTCCGAGTTCGTAATCCCTGGAGCGTTGCGGGTGGTTCCGGCGGCCCACGCTCACGGCACCGGCCGCGAGGTGAAATCTCCCCAGTGGGCGAACCCGACCCTCGGGACACTCTCCAGTAACGTCACTGTACCGTTGCGGGAGGCGGGCAACCTAGACCGACATCCTCGTAGGTTCTCCATGGCATTCAACCTCTTCGGCACCGCTGGTGTGGGCCGGCCCGACCGTCCACCCCGCCTCGACCGTGCCGCCTCCGCCGCCCGGCGGCACGCCCCTCCCGGGCGGGGCGTCGCCCGATGATGCCGGCCCGGCGTTTGGTGACCAGGACCTGGCGGGGCTTCGACGGGCTGGCCGGCGACACGCTGTGGAGCGGCCTGCACGACGGACTCGCCCTGCTCAGCTCGATGGCGTCGTTCTACCTCATCACCCGGGCGCTGCCCACCGAGCGCTACGGCGGCTACGTGGGGCTGTACGGCCTGCTCGGCGCCATCGGCGCGTTCTCCTACTCGGGTGTGGGGCTGGCTGCGCTGCATCGCCTGATCGGCGAACGCGACGATCCCGACGACACGCTGCGCTCGTTCTTGTCGCTCACGGTGATGACCGGGGCGGTGCTCTCGGCCCTGGCCATCGGACTCTCGTTGGCCTTCCTCCGCCTCGGCGCCGTGGAGATCTCGCTGATCGTGGTGGCCGAGCTCCTCGGCCCGGCGGTGATCTTCATCTCAGCCCTGCTGATCCAGGGTGTGTCGGGCTTCGCCGCGTCGATCCGGGTCAAGCTGGGCGTGGTGGCCATCCGCCTCGCCTCCGTCCTGCTCCTGCATTTCACCGGGCACCTCACGCTCCCCGCTCTGGGCCTGACGATCCTGGCCAGCTTCACGGTGTACGGGGTCTGGATTCTCGCCGTCCACCTGCCCCGCCACGGCTACGCGGTGTCCTTCGGCTGGCCCAACGGATTGTCCCTGCGTTCGAGCGGCGTCTTCTCGGTGCCGATGGTGGCCAGCAAGCTGCAGACCGACGCCGACAAGTTCCTGCTCAACGCCTTCGGGTTCCGGGCCGAGGCCGGCGTCTACGGCGCCGCTTACCGGATCGTGCTCCTCGGCCTCACCCCCCTCGGCTCGCTCGACAACGCCGCCTTCCAGCGCTTCCTGCCCCGGGGCGAACCGGGTGAGATCGGTGCCCACTGGCGGCGCTCCACCCGCCTGGCGATGCTGATGGCGACGGCCAGCGTGGTGGTGGCCCTCGGCCTCTGGATCTGCCTTCCGCTCTTCCACTTCCTCATCGAAGACCGCTACAACGAGGCCTTCGACATCGTGCCGTGGCTGCTGTTCACGGTCCCGTTGCTGGCCACCAGCAACCTCGCCCTCAATGGGCTCCTGGGCCTGGGGCGACCCACCACGAGGATGTACGTCACCATCGCGTCGTCGGTGATCTCGATGGTGAGCTACCTCCTCCTCATCCCGTCGAACGGCTGGAAGGGTGCGGTCGCCGCCACGTACATCAGCGAAGTGGCGTTGGCCGTGATCGCCTGGTCCACCCTGTGGCACTACCAGCGCCGGGCCGACGACGAGGTCCGCCGGGTTGCGTCGCCACCCGTCAGCACCGGGCAGCGAGGGTGAAACCTGGCCACCGATGGCCGCTCCCGGATGGCAAGATGCCGACCATGGAACCTGTCTACGATGTGGTCTGGCCCAAGTCGCCTCTGGGTCTGCAGGCCGGCCAGCCCGCCCCTCGCCTCGCCACCCTGGCCGGTAAGCGGATCGGGTTCGCCTGGGACTACCTGTTCCGGGGCGAGGAGCTGTTCCCGGTGCTGGCGGCCGAGCTGCGGCGCCGCTTCGACGGCGTGGAGATCGTCGACTACGACGTGTTCGGCAACCTGCACGGCCCCGAGGAGCACGAGCTGGTGGCCGCCCTGCCCCAGGGCCTGACCCGGCACCGGGTCGACGCCGTCGTGTCCGGCAACGGCTGTTGAGGTAGCTGCACGCCCGCCGTGCTGCGGGCATCAGTGGCCTGCGAGGCCGCCGGCGTGCCGACCGTGTCGTTGGTGTGCGAAGGGTTCGAGCGCCAGGCGTCGGCCACCGGCCGGGGGCTCGGTTTCGATGGGCTCCCGCTGGCCGTGCTGCGGGGCCACGTCGACGCCCAGTCGTACGACGAGATGGTGGAGCGCTTCCTCGCCTCCACCGTCGACCAGGTGATCGCCGGGCTCACCGCTCCGATCGTGAGGGACGAAGCGGCGGCGGCCGAGCCCAGCGCCCTCGACGTGGTGGCCCGGGGCACGATCGACGAGATCCACCGGCTGTTCGCCGACCGGGGCTGGTCCGACGGCCTGGCCATCCTGCCTCCCACCCGGGAGCGGGTCGAGGCCTTCGTGGCCGCCAACGGCTACGACCCGTGGCGGGTGCTGGGCACAGCCCGACCGTCGGGGCGGGACGTCACCATCTGGTCGATCGCCGTCAACGCCGTCATGGCCGGCTGCCAACCGACCCAGCTCCCGGTGCTGATCGCCATCGCCGAGGTCCTCCTCGACCCCCACTACGGGGTGGAACACTCGGGCAACACCACCGGAGCCGATGCCCTGGTGGTCCTGAACGGGCCGGTGATCGCCGACCTCGGGTTCAACCACGGACCCGGCGCCATGCGCGACGGGGCCGGCGCCGCCAACACGGTGGTGGCCCGCTGGCTGCGCCTGCACCTGCGCAACATCCACGGCTTCACCGCCGACGAGCACGACAAGGCCACGTTCGGCAACGCCAGCCGGGTGATCCTGGCCGAGGACGAGGCGGCCCTGGCCGAGATCGGCTGGGAGCCGTTCGCCGCCGCCTTCGGCCACCCCGCCGGCACCGACGCCGTCACCGTGGCCCGCATGAACTCCGGGATCATCGTGGGCAGCGTGGTGGGGTCGACGCCGGAGCAGATCCTCCCCTACCTGGCCGACGGCCTGGCCCGGGTCACCGGGTGGGATCTCACCCACGTGTACGGGCTGGGCCAGGGGCGGCACCGGCCGCTGCTCGTGCTGTCACCCGTGCTGGCCCGGGTGTTCGGCCGGGCCAGGTGGTCGAAGGCCCGCGTGCAGGAGGCGCTGTTCGCCCAGGCCCGCATCCCGGCCTGGAAATTCGAGAAGCTCATCGGCGAGTGGTCGAACCTGACCGCCGGGCGGCGAACGCTGGCAGAGCTGGCGGCCGAGGGCCTGGTGCCCCCGGTGTTCGGCGAGTCCGACGATCCCGACCGCCCGGTACCGATCGTGTCGGCGCCGGACCGGATCCTGATCGCCGTGGCCGGCGACCCCAACCGGACCAACGCCTATGTGCTGAGCCACGACGGCCCCCACGGCGACTGGACCAGCCACGCCATCGACCGCGCCTACAGCCCCGACCTCGTCTGCAACATCGACGGCCCCGACACCGACACCGTCACCGACACCGACACCGACACCGACACCGACGCCCGCCGCTGAGAACACCGGCGCAGCGGCGCCCGGCCCAGCGTCCGCCCGCACAACCGCACCAACCGCAACACAGTTCGAAGCGACGTCGCAGGTTGAGCGCTCAGCGCACAGTCCGTGACACGGTTCGAACCGTGTCACGGATGGTGCGGGTGGCGGGTCGCAGGCGGCGGGCGGAGAGCAGAGGGCGGCGGCAAGGCACCGCCGCCCCCGGGGTGATCAGGCGTCGGGGTCGGTGGCGTAGCGCTGGCGCTGGCGCTCGACGGCGGGAAGGCCGAGCAGCGTGTTGAGCTCGTCGAACAGGCCGCCGACGCCCTCCACCGATACCCGGCCGGTGGTGGCCAGCTCCTGGTGGATGGCCCGCAGCGCGGCGAAGCCGGCCATCAGCGGGGCCGAGTTCAGGTTGAGCCGGAATCCGAGGGCGGCCATGTCGGCCACCGGCAGCATCCCGTTGTAGACGAGGGGCAGGTCGCCCAGGCGGGCGGCGCAGGTCTCGGCGTCGGCCCGGGTCCGCAGCCCGTCGACGAAGATCAGCTCGGCTCCCACCTCGGCGAAGGCCCGGGCCCGGGCCTCCACCTCGTCCCAGCCGTGGGGGGCCAGGGCGTCGGTGCGGGCGATGATCACCGGGCCGTCGCCCCCGGCCGCCTCCACCGCCGCCCGCACCTTCTGGGTGGCCTCGGCCGCCGGGATCACCTCCTTGCCGGCCATGAACCCGCACCGCTTGGGCCACACCTGGTCCTCGATGTGGAGCCCGGCGATGCCGGCCGACGCGTACTCGGCCACCGTGCGGGCCACGTTGACGGCGTTGCCGAAGCCCGTGTCGGCGTCGCAGATCACGGGCACGCCGACGGCCGCCGCGATCCGCCGGCCGTTGCCCGCCATCTCGGCCAGGCCCAGCAGGCCAACGTCGGGCAGGCCGTGGGAGGCGGCGGTGCCGAGCCCGGTGCAGTAGACGGCGGGGAACCCGGCGTCCTCGGCCACCCGGGCCTGGAGCCCGTCGTAGACGAAGGGGGCGACGACCATGGCGCCGCCGGGCTCCCCCGCCGCCGCCAGCAGGGCCCGCAGCCGGGACGGGTTGGTGGTCATGAGGTGCTCCTCGTGCTGTCGGGCGCCGGTACCGGCGTCTCCACTACCGGCGGGCCGCCGTCGCCCAGCTCACCGGCCGCCACCTTGCGGCGCAGCACCTCGAGCAGGCCGCCGGCCTCCACGATGGCCAGCATCTCGGGGGTGTAGGGCCGGCCGGTGAGCTCGGCCCCGGTGCGCAGGTTGCGGACGGTGGCGGTGGCCAGGTGCACCTCCAGCTCGTCGCCGTCGTCGGTCGCCTCCCAGATACCGGGGCAGGCCACGTTGGGGAAGGCCTGGGCGATGGCGTTGCGGAAGTAGATCCGGCCGAAGCTCTCGGCCACCACGGCACCCACCCCCAGCAGGGCCAGGTTCTCCGGGGCCTGCTCCCGAGACGATCCGCACCCCCAGTTCCGGCCGGCGACGATCAGGTCACCCGGGGCCACCTCGGCGGCGAACTCGGGACGGATCCGCAGCACGTGGTCCCGGCGCTCCTCGAACGGCTTGGCGATCACGCCCCAGGGCGCCATCACATCGGTGTCGACGTCGTGGCCGAACTTCCACACCCGCCCCCGCAGCACCGGCCCCCCGCCGCCCGGCATCACAGCGTTGTCGCTGTCGCTGTTCGCTCCGCTCACAGTGCTGTCGCTGTTCGCTCCGCTCACAGTGCTGTCGCTGTTCGCTCCGCTCACAGTGTGCTCCCGTTCCACAGCTGGCGGGGATCGATCAGCTCGCCGGCCACGGCGGCAGCCGCCACCACGGCCGGCGACCCCAGGTACACGTCGGCCTCCTGGGAACCCATGCGCCCCAGGAAGTTGCGGTTGGTGGAGCTGATGCAGCGCTCCCCCGGGCCGAGCAGGCCCTGATGGCCGCCGGGGCAGGCCCCGCAGCCCGACGCCGTGATGTGGGCCCCGGCCTCGGCCAACACGGCCACGTGGCCGGCCTGCACGGCGTCGAGGAACACCTGCTGGGAAGCGGGCGTGACCAGCAGCCGCACCCGGGGATGGACCCGCCGGCCCCGCAGGATCTCGGCCGCCACGGCCAGGTCCTCCAGGCGGGCGTTGGTGCACGACCCGAGGAACGCCTGGTGCACCGGGGTGCCGGCCACGGCCGAGATGCCGGCCACGTTGCCCGGGTTGTGGGGCCGGGCCACCTGGGGCTCGAGGTCGGTGGTGTCGAGCGTGATCGTGCGGTCGTAGACGGCGCCGACTTCCGGGCCGAATGGCGGAGCGTCGACCCCACGCCCGGCCAGGTAGGCGGCGGTGACGACGTCGGCCGGGAACATGGCGAACTTCGCCCCCAGCTCGGCCCCCATGTTGGCCATCGTCATCCGCCCGGCGATGCTCATCGCCTCCGCCCGGGGGCCGTGGAACTCGATACCGGCGTACTGGGCCACGTCGGTGCCGTGGCGGCCCCCGATCGCCAGCACCAGATCCTTGGCCATGAGCCCCGGGCCGCCGGCACCGATCAATGCCACCCGCACCGTCGGCGGCACCTGGAACCAGAGCTCGCCGGTGGCCAGCACGTAGGTCATCTCGGTGACCCCGATCCCGGCTCCGGCCGCCCCCAGCGCCCCGTAGGTGGTGGAGTGCGAGTCGGTCCCGAGCACGAGCTGGCCCGGCCGCACGGCGCCCCGTTCGGTCAGCACCTGGTGGCAGATCCCGGCGTGGCCGTGGAAGTTCGTGATCCCGTACCGCTCCACCAGGTCCCGGGCCCGGGTGTGGTCGCGGGCGTTGGCTGCGGTGGGGGCGGGGAAGAAATGGTCGAGCACCACGTGGACCCGCTCGGGGTGGGCCAACCGGCTGATGCCCACCCGGCGCAGCTGGGAGCCGCACATCGTCAGGGCCTCGTGGCACATCAGCACGTCGGCGCGGGCCGTCACGAACTCGCCGGCGGCCACCGTCGCCCGGCCCGACGTGCGGGCCAGCACCTGCTCGGCCATCGTCATCCCGGTCCGCACCGGACCGGATCCCTCAGCCATCACCGGGACGCTACCGCCACCCGGCCAGTCAGTCGAAGGCCAGGGATTGGCCGCCGCTCTCGGCCGCCGGGGCCGCGCCCTCGGCCGGGCCGTGTTCCACCGAGTCCCGGAGTGGGACCTCGTGCATCAGCCACGTGAGCAGGAAGGCCAGCGCCATCAGCGGGGTGGCGTAGAGGAACACCGTGGTGAGCGAATCGGCGAAGTTGGCGATGAACCGCACCCGGTCGGCCTCCGGCAGCTGGGCCAGGGCCGCCGGGGTGAACGACGACCGACCCCCGGCCGCCGCCTCCGGCCCCAGCTTGCGGGCCAGCAGATTGTTGAACAGGGCCCCGAACAGGGCCACGCCCACCGACCCGCCCATCGAGCGGAAGAAGCTGACAGCCGACGTGGCCACCCCCAGCTCGGCCAGCTGCACCGCGTTCTGCACGGCCAGGATCATCGTCTGCAGGCACAGCCCGATTCCCACCCCCAGGGCCACCATGTACACCGTCACCACCGAGCGGCCGGTGTCGGTACCCATCGTCGACATCATGAACAGCGCCACCGCGGCGATGGCCGAGCCGGCCACCGGGAAGATCTTGTACCGGCCGGTGCGGCTGATCACGGCACCCGAGATCATCGACGCCCCGATCAGGCCGAGCATCAGAGGCACCAGCAGCAGGCCGGAGTTGGTGGCCGACGCACCGTTCACCACCTGCAGGAACAGGGGCAGGAAGGCGATGGCCCCGTACATGGCCACACCGAGCACGAAGCTCACGGCGCTGGAGATGTTGAACGTACGGCCCCGGAACAGGTGGACGGGCAGCACCGGATCGACCACCCGGCGTTCCACCACGATCAGCACCGCCAGCAGCACGAGCGAGGCCACGGCCAGGCCGATCACGGTGGGCGAGCCCCAGGCGTACTCGGTGCCGCCCCAGGTGGTGAACAGCACCACCGAGGTGACGGCGGCGGTGAGCACGACCGAGCCCAGGTAGTCGATCGACGGGTTGCCGTGGCGGGGCGAGGCCGGCACCTTGAGCGCCACCACCACCAGGGCGGCCAGGCCGATCGGGATGTTGACGTAGAACACCCAGCGCCACGACGCCTGATCGGTGAGGAACCCGCCCAGCAGGGGCCCGCCGATGCTCGACGCCCCGAACAGGGCACCGAAGTAGCCCTGGTACCGGCCCCGCTCCCGGGGCGACACCACCTCGGCGATGATGGCCAGAGCCAGCACGATCAGCCCGCCGGCCCCCAGGCCCTGCACCGCCCGGAACAGGATCAGCTGGGTCATCGACTGGGCGATGCCGCTCAGCACCGAGCCCACCAGGAACACCACGATGGCGAACTGGAACAGGCGCTTGCGGCCGAACAGGTCGCCCGCCTTGCCGTAGAGCGGGGTGGAGACCGACGACGCCAGCAGGTACGAGGTGACCACCCACGACAGGTGGTTGAGGCCACCCAACTCGCCGGTGATGGTGGGCAGGGCGGTGGCCACGATCGTCTGGTCCAGCGCAGCCAGCAGCATGCCCATCATCAGGCCGCTGAAGATCACGAGGATCTGACGGTGGCTGAGCGTCGGCGGCTGTGTCTGGTCGGGGGTCACGGGATCGGAGGTGCTCATCGGGGTGCTTCCGTTCGGGATCGGCGGGTGAGGGCCGGGCCGCAGCGTCGAGGTCACCGGTGGATGGGACGGGCAAGGGAACGAGGGGGAGGGGCGACGGAAAAGGAGGACGGGGAGGAGAGGGTGATGACGAATCTAGGAAACCTCCCGCACCGGACCCAAGCCGGAACCCGACGGCCGGCACCACCACCCGATCCCGTTTGCTCCATCGAAGCCACGGGTACCTCCGCGTCGACCAAACGAAGCCGCAGTACATCGGTGTGAGTTATCCCTGTGAGGAGGATCAGACAATGGCGATCGTGCGTTGGGATCCATGGCGGGACCTGGCCGCCTTCGAGCGTCAGCTCGACCAGCTGATGGGCCGCGTCGGCGGCGGAACCACCGGCAACCGTGAGCACCGGGCGTGGTCGCCCTCGCTCGACGTCCACCAGGACGGCGACACGATGGTGATCTGCGCCGAGGTGGCGGGGATCGAACCGGAGCAGGTCGACATCTCGGTGGAAGACGACGTGCTCACGATCTCGGGATCCCGGGAAGACCACAACGAGGTGGAGGAAGGCCAGTGGATCCGCCGGGAGCGGTACTCGGGCCAGTTCCGCCGCTCGGTCACCCTGCCCCCCGGCGTGGACCCGGAGCAGATCGAAGCCTCGTCCCGCAACGGCCTCATCGAGATCCGGGTACCCCGCCCGACCGCGGTGGGCGCCCACCGGGTGCCGCTCCGGGGCGGGGCCGCCGGCAACGGCGGGAACGGCCACGGCGGCGAGAACGGCGGATCCCGACCGATCGACGTGAACTCCACCACCGGGGCCAACGCCGTCGCCTCCGACGAGGGCACGGCTGCGGCCGGCATCGCCCCCGGCACAGAGGAGCAGGCGGCGGCCACCGGTACCACGCGGGGCGAGAGGGGCGGCACCAGCCCCGGCAGCGGCGACAGCGCCACGTCGGGCGGAGGCAACCCTTGAGCGAGCACCACCACGATCCCCAGCGCACCGACCGGGAGCCCGGCGGCACCGGAGGCGAGGACCTGATCGTCGAGCCGGAGAACGCCGAGGTCGACGACTGGTTCGGCCAGGACACCGAGCGTGACCGCCAGGCGGCCGAGCAAGCCCTGGCCGCCGCCGGGGGCGACGAGGAACAGGCCGAAGAGCTGTTCGAAGAGCGGCGGCCCGAGCACAAGGCCGACCGGTTCAACGTCCCGGCCGACGAGCGCCCGGCCTGAGCCGCCCGACGCCCATGGAGCCCGGCACGAGCGACACCCGGAGAGCAGCCACCGCCACCGCACCGGGCGCCGTCCCCGGGGCGGAGCTCGTGCCGGATGGCCTCCACGCCTTCTGGCGGGCGGCCAACTACATCTCGGCCGCCCAGATCTACCTGCTCGACAACCCTCTGCTGGCCGAGCCGCTCTCGGTCGAGCACATCAAGCCCCGCCTCCTGGGCCACTGGGGCACCACACCCGGCCTCAACCTGATCTACGCCCACCTCGACCGCCTGATCGTCACCCACGACCGCGACGTGCTCTGCATCACCGGCCCCGGCCACGGCGGGCCGGGCACCATCGCCTCGTCGTGGCTGGAGGGCAGCTTCAGCGAGCACTATCCCGATGTGCCGCGAGACGGCGCCGGCCTGGCCCGCCTGGTCAAGCGGTTCTCGTTCCCCCGGGGCATGCCCAGCCACGCCGGGGCCGCCGTACCCGGCTCGATCAACGAGGGCGGCGAGCTGGGCTACTCCCTGGTCCACGCGTTGGGTGCCGCCTTCGACAACCCCGATCTGGTGGTGGCCTGCATCGTGGGCGACGGCGAAGCCGAGACCGGCGCCCTGTCGGCCAGCTGGAACAGCACCGCCTTCCTCGACCCGGTGGGCGACGGCGCCGTGCTGCCCATCCTCCATCTCAACGGCTGGAAGATCGCCAACCCCACCATCCTGTCCCGGGCCAGCGACGCCGAGCTGCGCCAGCTGTTCGGGGCCCAGGGGTGGGCCGTGGAGGTGGTCGACGCCAGGCCCTGGGTCGACGACCCGGCCCGGGTCCACCGGCCCCTGGCCGAGGCGCTGGACCGGGCTGTCGCCACGATCGGCCGTATCCAGAGCCGGGCCCGTTCCGGGGCCACCGGGAACCGTCATCGCACCCCGGGCGACCGTCTCCAGTGGCCGATGATCGTGCTCCGCTCGCCCAAGGGCTGGACCGGGCCCGCCGAGGTGGACGGCCGGCCCGTCGTCGGAACCTGGCGCTCCCACCAGGTTCCCCTGGAGGGCGTCGGCTCGGATCCCGAGCACCGCCGGGCGCTGGAGGCGTGGCTACGCAGCTACCGCCCGGAGGAGCTGTTCGGGGCCGACGGCGCCCCCCTCCCCCACGTGGTGGGCTGGCTGCCCCGGGGCCAGCAGCGGCTCGGCGCCACGCCTCACGCCAACGGGGGTCGGCTGCGCCGCTCGCTGCACCTGCCCCCCGTGACCGCCTTCGCCTCCCCGGCTCCGGACCCCGGACAGATCGACGCCGAACCGACCCGGGCCCTGGGGCGGTGGCTGGCCGAGGTCTTCCGGGCCAACGCCGAGGCCCGCAACTTCCGCCTGTTCGGGCCGGACGAGACGGCGTCCAACCGCCTCGACGACGTCTACGCCGTCACCGGCAAGGCGTGGCAGCTGGCCACCGAGCCGGTGGACGAGCACCTCGACCGCCACGGCCGGGTGATGGAGGTCCTGTCCGAGCAGTTGTGCCAGGGCTGGCTGGAGGGCTACCTGCTCACCGGCCGCCACGGGCTCTTCTCGTGCTACGAGGCCTTCGTGCACGTGGTCGACTCCATGTTCAACCAGCACGCCAAATGGCTGGAGGAGTGCCGCAACGTGCCGTGGCGGGCACCCGTGTCGTCGCTCAACTACCTGCTCACCTCCCACGTGTGGCGCCAGGACCACAACGGCTTCTCCCACCAGGACCCCGGTTTCGTGGACCTCGTGGCCAACAAGAAGCCGGAGATCGTACGGGTCTACCTCCCGCCCGACGTGAACTGCCTGCTGGTCACGGCCGAACGGTGCCTGGCCAGCCAGGACCTGGTCAACGTCATCGTGTCGGGCAAGCAGCCCACCCCCGTATGGCTCGACCTCGACGAGGCCCGGGCCCACTGCCACCGGGGCGTCAGCGTGTGGCCATGGGCCGGCCGGGGCGGCGGCGACCCCCAGGTGGTCCTGGCCGCAGCGGGCGATGTGCCCACCATGGAGGCCCTGGCCGCCGTGGACCTGTTGGCGACGCTCCTGCCCGAGGTCCGGGTTCGGTTCGTCAACGTGGTGGACCTGCTGCGCCTCCAGGACGAGAGCCAGCACCCCCACGGAATGACCGACGAGGCCTTCGACGCCATCTTCGGCACCGACGTGCCCGTGATCTTCGCCTACCACGGTTACCCGTGGCTCATCCACCGCCTCACCTACCGCCGCCGATGCCACGACCAGCTCCACGTGCGGGGCTACATCGAGGAAGGCTCGACCACCACCCCGTTCGACATGGTGGTTCGCAACCGGCTCGACCGGTACCACCTCGTGCTCGATGTCATCCAGCGGGTGCCGGGCCTGGCCGCCAGCGACAGGGGACGGGCCGTGCGCCAGCACCTCACCGACCAGCTCGTGCGCCACGTGCGCTACATCACGGCCCACGGCGAGGATCTGCCCGAGGTCCGCAACTGGCGGTGGCCCCGCCCGTGAACGGGTCGGCGGCCCGATCGGCGGCCGACCCCGGGGGGCCCGTCCTGGTGGTCAACGCCGGAAGCGCCACCCTGGCTCTGTCGGTTGTGGCCGATGACGGCACCCGCCTGGCCTCGCACACCATCGAGCCGTGGGACGGCCGCGACCCGGCCCCGGTGCGGGACTTCCTGGCCGGAGCCCCGACCGTGGACGCCGTGGGGCATCGCGTGGTCCACGGCGGCGACCTCGACCGGCCGGCGCTGATCGACGACGAGGTGGTGGGCGCCATCCGGGCCGCCGGGGCCCTGTCGCCGGTGCACCAGAAGCGGGCCCTGGCCGGCATCGAGGCCACCACTGCGGCGTTGCCGCAACTCCCGCACGTGGCCTGCTTCGACACCACGTTCCACCGCACCCTGCCCGACCGGGCCGCGGTGTACGCCCTGCCGGCCGAATGGCGGCGGCGCTGGCCCCTGCGGCGGCGCGGCTTCCACGGCTTGTCCCACGGCTACGTGGCTGCCGCCGCACCCCGGGTGCTCACGGGCGAGCGGGCGGGCCGGCCGATGACCCGGATCGTCAGTTGCCACCTGGGGTCGGGGGCGTCGCTGTGCGCCATCGAGCAGGGCCGGTCGGTCGACACCACCATGGGGGCCACCCCGCTGGAGGGCCTGGTGATGGCCAGGCGGTCGGGCTCGGTGGACCCCGGCGTGCTCCTGTGGCTGCTCGACGAGGGCGGCCTCGGCGTCGACGAGGTCCGGCAGGGCCTGTCGTCGGGAGGCGGCCTGGCGGGGTTGTCCGGCGGGGCCGCCGGCTCCGGCGACATGCGGGACGTACTGGCCGGGCGGGCGGCAGGCGACCCCGACGCCGCCCTCGCCTTCGACGTGTACGTCCACCGGCTGCAGGCCGGCATCGCCGCCATGGCCGCTGCCCTGGGCGGGCTCGACCTGTTGGCCTTCACCGGCGGCGTGGGCGAGCACCTGCCCGAGGTCCGCACCGCCACCCTGGCCGGTCTCGGGTTTCTCGGGCTGGAGACCGTGCCCGAGGGGCCGGAGCCGACGTCGGGCCACCGGGATCTGAGCACCCCCTGGGCCGCCGCCGGCTGCGTCGTCGTCTCCACCGGGGAGGACCTGGCCATCGCCGCCGCCACCCGCGCCCTCCTCACCAACGCCTGAGCCCCCATCCCCCGATCTCGTTGCCCAGGGCACCGCCGGCGGAGCGTGACGCAACAAGAACCGGGTGATGCCGATCTCGTGGCCCAGGGCACCACCGGCGGTGCGAGACGCAACAAGAAGGCGGGAGCCGGCGTGAGCCGGATCAGGCCGGGTAGACCTCGATCTCGGTGGCTTTGGCGGCGGCCAGGACGGGGTCACCGGGGCGCAACGCCAGCGCCTCCAGGGCGGCCACCGTGATCTCGGCCGTCAGTGGGAGGGGGCCGTCGAGCGCCACCCGCACCCGGTCACCGAGCCGCTCGATCCCGATGATCGTGCCCGGCCACTGGTTGCGGACGCTGGTGGCGCCGCCGTCGGCCCCGGCCCGGGCCAGCACGATCGAGTGGGGTCGGATGAGCGCGTACGACGGCCCCGGCTCGGCGTCGGCCACCACCACCCGGACCCCGCCCGGCGTCCGCAGCTCGCCCCCCTCCACCTGGCCCGACACCAGGTTCACGCCCACCAGATCGGCCACGTAGCGGGAGCGGGGACGGGCCGTCACCTCGGCCAGGGTGCCGGCCTGCACGGCCCGCCCCTGCTCCATGATCACCACCCGGTCGGCCAGGGCGAAGGCGTCGAGGGGGTCGTGGGTGACGAGCAGCCGCATCCCCTCGAACGAGGCCAGGTGGTGGTGGAGGTCGCGCCGGACGGCGGTGCGGGTGCCGGCGTCGAGGGCGGCCAGCGGCTCGTCGAGCAGGAGCAGCCGGGGGTCGGTGGCGAGAGCCCGGGCCAGGGCCACCCGCTGGGCCTGCCCGCCCGACAGGGTGCCGGGGCGGCGCTCGGCCAGATCGGCCAGGCCGAGGCGTTCCAGCCAGGCCCGGGCCACCTGGCGGGCCTCGGTCTTGGGCCGGCCCCGGGCCCGCAGCCCGTAGGCCACGTTCTCCGTCACCGACATCCGGTCGAACAGCAGATAGCTCTGGAACACGACGCCCACCGGGCGCTGCTCGGGTTCCACCAGCACCCCGGCCGCCGGGTCGTCGAGCACGGCGCCGTCCAGCGTGATGCGACCGCCGTCGAGCGGGTTCAACCCGGCCAGGCAGCGCAGCACGGTGGTCTTGCCCGCCCCGTTCGGCCCCAGGAGAGCCACCAGCTCACCGGGGGCCACGGCCAACTCCACGTCGAGGTCGAGGGCACCCAGCTGGAGCTGGAGGTGGGCCTCCAGCCCGGCCTGCGGGCCCCTCACATCCGGCCCGAGCCGGCGCCCGGACCGCCGCCCATGGCCGCTCCCAGCCACCGGCCCCGCAGGCTGACCAGCACGGCGAACGAGACCCCCATCAGCACGAGGGCCAGGATGATGGCCGACTCCGGGTTCGAGCCCTGCAGCGCCAGGTACACGGCGAGCGGCATGGTCTGGGTGGTGCCGGGGAAGTTCCCGGCGAACGTGATCGTGGCCCCGAACTCGCCCAGGGCCCGGGCCCAGGTCAGCACTGCCCCCGCCACCAGGGCGGGCCGGATGGCGGGCAGCGTCACCCGGCGGAACGTGTACCAGGGCGACGCCCCGAGGGTGCGTGACGCCTCCTCGTAGCGGCCGTCGAGCTGGCGCAGGGCCGCCTCCACCGTGATCACCAGGAAGGGCATGGCCACGAACGTCTGAGCCACGATCACCCCGGTGGTGGTGAAGGGGAGGCGGAACCCGAACCACCGGTCGAGGTACTGGCCCACCAGGCCCCGGCGACCGAGCGCGAAGAACAGGGCGACGCCTCCCACCACCGGGGGCAGCACCATCGACAGCGTGCACAGGGCCCGCACCGCCCCCCGTCCGGGGAAGTCGACCCGGGCCAGCACCCAGGCCAGCGGCACGCCGAACACCACGGAAGCCGCCGTGGCCCACAGCGAGCACCACAGGGAGAGCCGCAGGGCGGTGGTGACCGTGGGCGCGCTGAGGTAGGTCCAGGCGCTCGACCAGGGGGCCCGCCACACCAGCCCCAGCAACGGCAAGGCGAAGAAGGCGGCGGCCACGGCAGCCAGGGCCAGCACGGGAGCCGGCACGGCGGAGCGCCCGGAGCGGGCCCGGGACCGGCTCCGGGCTCGTGTCGCCGTACCGGCACGGGTCACGGCTGGAGGAACCCGTAGGAGCCGAGGATCTGCTGGCCCTCCTCCGACCGGACGAACTCGATGAAGGCGGTCGCAGCCCCGGGGTTGACCGACTCCCGGGTGGCCACCATCGGGTACCGGGCGATCACGTTGACGTCGGCCGCGATGTCCACGCCCTCGGCGGCGTCGCCGGCGGCGATCACGTCGGTGGCGTAGACGATGCCGGCATCGGCTTCACCGGCGGTGACCTTGGACACGACGGCCTTGACGTTCTGTTCCTGCGACCTCGGTGTCACCGCAACCTCGGCGTTGGAGAGGATGGTGCCTGCGTACTTGCCGCAGGGTACCTCAGGGGCGCAGAGCACCACGATCGTGTCCGGGTCGGCCAGATCGGCCACGGTGGCGATGGCCTTGGGGTTGCCCGCCGCCACGATGATCTGGGGGGTGTTCGCGGCGAAGATCTCGGGCTCGCCCCGGTTGTTGCCGGCGTCGGTGAGCCTGGTCATGCTGGCGGCGTCGGCCGAGGCGAACACGTCGGCTGGGGCCCCCTCGTTGATCTGGGTGGCCAGGTCCGACGAGCCGGCGTAGTTGAACGTGACCGTCACGTCGGGGTTCTCGGCCATGAAGGCGGCACCGATCTCGTCGAACGCGGAGGTGAGGGAGGCGGCGGCGAACACCGTGAGGTCACCGTTCACGGTGGACGCCGGAACGGAGGGGGCCTCGCCGGCCGTGTCGCCGGTGGACGCCGCAGGGGTGCCGGAGCCGCAGGCGGTGACGGCCAGCCCAGCCGACAGCAGCGTCAAGAGCGTGCGAACGATCCTCGTCATGGGCGCTCACTATAGTCAGATTGGAACTATATAGATCGACAACTGACCATTGGCGACGGAGCTGGGTTCCCTTGCCCATCACCGATCTATCGTGGGCCGATGGCGTCCCCCTCCTCCGCTCCGTTCACGACCGACCGGGTGCTGGCCGCCCGCCGCCAGTTCGCCGACCGGAACCCGTCCAGCCGCCGCCACTACGACGAGGCCCGCCGTCACCTGCCCGGCGGCCACACCCGCACGGTGCTCACCCACCCGCCGTTCCCCCTCACCTTCGTGGCCGGCGAGGCGGCCACGCTCACCGATGCCGACGGCCACATCTACCTCGACTTCCTGGGCGACTACACCGCCGGCCTGTTCGGCCACAGCGAGCGCCGGGTGCTCGACCCGGTGATCGCCGCCCTGGGCCACAACGTGAGCGTGGGCGGCATCCACCCGGCCGAGGCCCAGCTGGCCCACCTCATGTGCGACCGGTTCGGGATCGACCGGGTGCGCTTCACCAACTCCGGCACCGAGGCCAACCTGCTGGCCATCACCACCGCCCTCCAGGCCACCGGGCGGCCCCGGGTCATGGCCTTCCACGGCGGCTACCACGGCGGCGTGCTGTACTTCGCCACCGGCGCCGCCCCCTGGAACGCCCCCTACGACTTCGTGCTCGCCCCCTACAACGACCCCGCCGGCACGGTGGCCCTGATCGAGGAGCACGGGCCGAGCCTGGCCGCCGTGATCGTGGAGCCGATGCTCGGCTCCGGAGGCTGTGTGCCGGCCGACGCCGGGTTCCTGGCCACCGTCTTCGCCGCCGCCCGGGCCGCCGGCGCGGTGTGTATCGCCGATGAGGTGATGACGTCCCGTCACGGCCGCCAGGGCCTGGTTCATCTCATGGGGGCCGAAGCCGACATCACCACGTTCGGCAAGTACATCGGCGGCGGCTTCTCCTTCGGCGCCTTCGGGGGCCGGGCCGACCTGCTCGACCAGTTCGACACGAGCCCCGAGGCGGGCCGGGCGGAGGCCGGCCAGCGGGTGATCGCCCACGCCGGCACGTTCAACAACAACGTGGCCACCATGACGGCCGGCTGTGCCGTGCTGGGCCAGGTCTTCACCGCCGAGGTGGCCGAGGCCCACACCGCCCGGGGCCACGAGCTGCGCCATGCGGTGGCGGCCGTGCTGGCCCGCCACCGGCTGCCGGTGTCGGTGACCGGCTACGGGTCGATGATGGCCCTGCACGCCCTACCGGCGCCGCCGTCGACCGTCGCCGAGGTGGCCGACCGGGACAACAACCTGCAGGAGTTGCTGTTCCTCGGCCTGCTCGGCCGGGGGATCTACACCGCGGCCCGGGGCATGGTGAACCTGGGCCTGGCCCATACCGACGACCAGCTGGCCGCCCTACTCGACGCCCTCGACGACACCCTGGCCGACCTGGCCGCCGCCTGAGGCCACCTCACGCTGCCTGACGCCGCCCGTTGCGTCGCCATTCTGCGCAACGGAAACCGCGCCCCACGACGAACCGATGCCGCGTTTCGGTCGAAATCCGCAGGAAAGGGCGCGCAGATCGGGCGGTAGGCGCGGTTTGCGGCGCAGGGTTCAGCGGGCGCCCCCGGCCCGCTGGGCGCAAGCCCGGTGAGGCCCGGCTCGACCGGGACGCCGGGCCGGGCGACGGGCGCGGCTCGACCGGGACGCCGGGCCGGACTACGGGCGCGGCTCGACCGGGCGACGGGCCGGGCGGGGCGGGTCAGGAGGGGACGACGGAGGCGGCGTAGTGGGGGTCGAACAGGGCGTGGTAGCCGCCGGTGTGCCAGAACACCACCGGGCCGGCGTCGGCGTCGGAGCCGAGGCGGCCCGACCGGATCAGGCGCAACAGCCCGGCCAGGCCCTTGCCGGAGTACACGGGGTCGGTGACGATGGCCTCGGTGCGGACCAGCAGGCGGATGGCCTCGGTGGCCTCGGCCGACGGGACCCCGTACCGGTCGCCGGCCGGGGGCGGCTCCACCAACACCTCGCCGACGCCCAGCGTCAGGTCGAGGTCGATCAGGGCCGCCGCTTCCCAGGCCAGGGCCAGGCAGCCGGCGGCGTGGTCGGGAAACGAGGAGCCGGCATCGACCGCCACCAGCGGCACCTCCCGCCCGGCGGCGGCCCGGCCCACCAGCAGGCCGGCGTGGGTACCGCCCGAGGTGGAGGTGTGGACCACGGCCGCCGGCTCCACCCCGGCCGCCGCCAGTTGAGCGTCGAGCTCCATGAAGGCCCGGGCGAAGCCCAGCGTGCCCAGGGGCGACGAGCACCCCACGGGCGCCGCCACCGGCCGCCGGCCGGCCGCCGCCAGCTCGGCCACCACCCCCTCCACCTCCCGGTTCAGGTCGGGCCAGCTCAGGTCGCCCACGAACCGCAGCTCGGCCCCCAACAGCCCGTCGAGCAGGAGGTTGCCGGTCAGGTCGGCCGGCCGATCGCCAGACAGCACCAGCACCGTCGCCATCCCCAGGGTGGCGGCCACCGCCGCCCCGGTGCGGGCCGAGTTCGACTGGCCGGCGCCGGTGGTCACCAGCGTGTCGCATCCGTCGGCCGCCGCCTGCCCCAGCACCAGGTCGAACTTCCGCAGCTTGTTGCCGGCCAGGGCCACGCCCTGGACGTCGTCCCGCTTGATCCAGATCTCCCGCCCGACCTCCCGGCTGAAGCGATCGAGGCGGTGGAGCGGGGTGGGCCAGTGACCGGCTCCGGCCGACGGAAGGGCGGCCAACCGGGCGAGCGCAGACGGGGACGGTTCAGCGGACATGGACGCACCTTAGGCGCCCGGCCCGCCGGCAACGTGAGGCCCGGGGGCGGGCCAACTAGGGTGTGACGCCATGCAGTTCGGCTACCTGTCCCTGAACGACATCAACGGCATCCGGCCCGACGTGCTGGCCCGGGAGCTCGACCAGCGGGGCTTCGACTCGTTGTGGGTGCCCGAGCACAGCCACATCCCCACCTCCCGCCAGACCCCCTACCCCGCCGGCGGCGACCTGCCCGAGGGTTACTGGCGGATGATGGACCCGTTCGTGTCCCTGGCCCTGGCCGCCAACGCCGCCCCGAACCTGCTGCTGTGCACCGGGGTGTGCCTGGTGTTGGAGCACGATCTGCTCGACCTGGCCTGCACCACCGCCACCCTCGACGCCCTCTCCGGCGGCCGGCTCCGGCTCGGCATCGGCGTCGGATGGAACGAGGAGGAGCTGGTCAACCACCGCCCCGACCTCCCGTTCAAGCAGCGCTACTCGGCCATGCGGGAGCGGGTGGCGGCCCTGCGCGCCGCCTGGGGCCAGGAGGAGGCCTCGTTCCAGGGCCGCTGGGACTCGTTCACCGAGAGCTGGGTCTATCCCAAGCCGGTCAACGGCTCGATCCCGATCGCCCTCGGCAACGCCGGCCCGGTGGGCATCGAGCACGCCGCCACCTACGCCGACGAATGGTGCCCGATCGACGCATCCATGCTGAACGACGGCCGCAAGCCCGACGTGCCCGGCGCCATCGAGCTGTTCCGCACGAAGGCGGCCGACGCCGGTCGCAACCCCGACGACATCCCCATCTCGATCTTCACCATGGGCAACCGGACCGATCGGATCGAGCGCTATTCCGAGCTCGGCGTGGCCCGGGTAGTGATCATGCCCCCCACCATGCACCTCCACAGCGCCGACGACGCGCTCCGCCACCTCGACAGCCTGGCCGACACCGTGGCCAGCCTGTCGTCGTCGCAGTAGCAGTAGTACCACTCGCAGTAGTAGGGCCGCCGGCCCTCGTCAGTTCAGCAGGAACAGGGCGGCGGTGAGGGCGATGGCGAGCATCAGCAACGCCCCGAGCAGGAAGTCCGACACGTGGAATCCTCCGCCGTCGAGGCTGGTGGGTTGGGGGGAGAACTTCTCGATGCCGGCCAGCTCGTCGCGCGGGGTGGGCTGGACCATGCGGGGCTCGGGCCGTTCCGGGGCCCACTGCACGGGATCGTGCTGGAACCCCCGGTGCTCGGGTGGCCACACCGCTCCCGGCTGGCGCCGCAGCTTGTAGGTGACCGTGTCGTCGTAGTGGTCCCCGAAGCCGAACTCGCCGCCCTCCAGTCCGTCCCAGCCGTTGCCCAGGGGCCGCTGATCGGGCCCGACGGGCATGCTCTGGGCCGGGGCGGGCGCCGTGGCCATGACATCGTCGGCGACGTTCCACCGGGAGCTGGGGCCCGACACCGGGCGGTCTTCCGGGGCCAGGGGCGCCGGCACCGTACGGGACGACTCGAGCCGGGGAAACGGCCCCGAGACGCGCTGCGGGGCCTGATTGCCCACCAGTTGGCCGTCGAACAGGTTGGCGAAAGGCCGATCGTGGAGGGCCACCGCCACCCCCACCGCCGGAGCCAGCGACCCGACGGTCAGGCCGCGGTTACGGCACAGCTCCTCGTCGACGAACACGCCTTCGAGGTGTTCGACCGGGTGGGCGACGCCGTTCGACACCACCTGCATCACTTCGTCGAACGAGCCGTCGATGATCTCGAAGGCCTCCAGCACGTCACGGTCGAGGATGCGGGCCGACCAGGACACGCCCGAACCGAGGGTGACCGCCCCGGACCGCAGCGACTCGAGCATCCGGCTGGCCGCCACCGGCGCCAGCTCGATCCGATCCAGGTGCAGGGGGAGCGGCTCGAACACCCGGCGCACGAAGTCGATGCAGTGGATCGGGGCGTACGACACCCCGTGGTCGCCCACGTGGACGATGGGCTCGCCCAGCTCGACGCTCAGATCGGCCAGCCAGTCCCGCAGGGCCGGGCCACTGCCCACGCCGCAATGGGGGAACCCGATCGTGACGCCCACCATGAGCGGCACGGCCGAGGTGAGGCCGAGGCGATCGAACCCGGCCTCGATCGCGGCCCGGGTGGACGACTCCTCCTCGATCGGGTCCCGAGGACCGCCGCCCTTGACGATCGGCCGCTCCACGGCATCGTCGACCACCTTGGCGTCGGGGTCGAGCAGGGCCATACGCACCTTGCTCCGCCCGATCTCGATGCCGAGCAGGCCCATTCCGACGCCCTGCGATATACGCCCGCCACTCATCTCTCCGCCAACCACCAATCGCTGCCCCGCCGCCCGCGCTGTGGTACGCCCTCGGGCTGGCCGACCCGTGGCTTCATCATAGTGGTCGTCCCCGGGAGATATAGAACGCGTCGCAACGCAAACAAGGCCTCCGCCAGTTGGCCGAAATTCCGCTGCGCGGAACCATAGCCGCGAATTGCCCTGGTTTGAGGAGGAACTGAACGAATCTTCCCGCACCCTGGACAGGTGCGCCCCGCCGACATCGCCGACGATGTGCTCGACGCCCTGGTCGTCCCCAGCTTCAGTCGGATCGGGCCTGCGCTGCGGCGGCGGGTCTTCCACTGGGGGCCGGTGGATCTGGCCGGCCGCCGGATCGCCGTCACCGGGCCCACCAGCGGGCTGGGGCTGGCCGCCGTGCACCAGATGGCAGCGGCCGGAGCCGAGTTGGTGCTGCTGGCCCGCAACCGGGCCAAGGCCGACGCCGTGGCCTGGGACCTGGTGGCCGCCGGCGCCGCCGGCGCCTCGGTGGTGGACCTCGACCTCGCCAACCTGGCCTCGGCCGATCGGGCCGGGGAGGAGCTGGCCGCCCTCGACCGCCTCGACGCCCTGGTCCACAACGGCGGCGGCCTGCATGCCACCCGCCAGATCAGCGAGGACGGCATCGAGCTCACGTTCGCCACCCATGTGGTGGCCCCGTTCGTGCTCACCGCCGCCGCCCTGCCCGCCCTGGAGCGGGCCCCGGCGGGCCGGGTGGTCACCGTGACCAGCGGCGGCATGTACACCCAGGCGCTACGCCTCGACGACCTGCAGAACGAGCGCGACTACAAGGGCCCGGTGGCCTACGCCCGGGCCAAGCGGGCCCAGGTCGACCTGACCGCCCTGTGGGCGAACCGGCTGGCGAATCGGGGGGTGCTGGTGCACGCCATGCACCCGGGCTGGGCCGACACCCCGGGCCTGGCCGAGTCGCTCCCCCGCTTCCGGCAGGTCATCCGGCCCCTGCTCCGCACCCCCGACAAGGGGGCCGACACCATCACCTGGCTGTGCGGCGCGCCCCCGGCCGAGATCGGCACCGGGCAGCTGTGGCTGGACCGTCGCCCCCGGCCCGTCGCCTACCGGCCCCGCACCCGCACCTCGCCCCCCGATGCCCGCCGCCTGTGGCAGGCCGTGGTGCAGCTGTCGGGTCGCCCCGACCCGCTTGACGCGCCCCCGTAGAGGTCCTAGATCTCGCCGTCAGGGTGGGGCTGAGAACGAGGTGGCGGAGCGAAGGGACGGGGCGCGAGCTCCCGGGCTTGTCCCCGGCGCCGCCATCTGTGATGGTGGCGGCGATGAACTACGAGACCATCCGCTACGAGGTGGCCGACGGCGTCGCCACCATCACCCTCAACCGCCCCGATCGGCTCAACGCGTTCAACGAGCAGATGATGCACGAGATGATCGCCGCCTGTGACGCCATCGACGCCGACGACGCGGTGCGGGCCGTGATCGTGACCGGCGAGGGCCGCGGCTTCTGCGCCGGGGCCGACCTGGGCGGCGGTGGCTCCACCTTCGACGCCGAGGCCCGGGGCCGCTCGGTGGACCGGGTGAACCGCGACGGCGGTGGCCTGGTCAGCCTCCGCATCTTCGCCCTGACCAAGCCGATCATCGCCGCCATCAACGGGCCGGCGGTCGGGGTGGGCATCACCATGACGCTCCCCATGGACGTCCGCCTGGCCGGCGAAAGCGCCAAGATCGGCTTCGTGTTCGCCCGCCGCGGCATCGTGCCCGAAGCGTGCTCGTCGTGGTTCCTGCCCCGCCTGGTGGGCATCAGCCAGGCCACCCAATGGTGCTATTCGGGACGGGTGTTCGGGGCGGCCGAAGCCGCCGCCGGCGGGCTGGTGCAACTCGTGCCCGACGATCAGCTGCTGGCCCGGGCGAACGAGATGGCCCGGGAGATCGCAGTGCACGCCGCCCCGGTCTCGGTGGCCCTCACCCGCCAGATGCTGTGGCGGGGCCTGACCTTCGACCATCCCATGCAGGCCCACCGGGCCGACTCCCGGGCCATCCAGGCCCTGGGCCGGATGGCCGACGCCAAGGAGGGTGTCACCAGCTTCCTGGAGAAGCGGGATCCCCGGTGGAGCCTCCGCCCCAGCGCCGACACCCCCGACATCTTTCCCTTCTGGGACGAGCCGGACTTCAGCTGACTTCCAGGGGGCTGGCGCCCGGCTCCCCTCCGGGGAGCTGGCGGGCTTCGCCCGCCTCCCCCATCACCGGTGGGGCCCCATCCCCACCGGTGCGTCAGCCTGCGGCTGCCGCCTCCACGCCGGGTCGTAGCCGAACTGCTCCCACAGGGGGACGACGGCGCTGCCGTCGATGAGCACGTCGATGGCTTCGCCGCCCACCAGCGAAGGGTGGGGTTGGCCGCAGGCGTGGGCCAGGGCCAACAGGTCGTGGCGCAGGGCCATGACGTAGTTGGCGGCCCGGGCCGCCTTGTCGGTGGGGTCGAGGCCCCGCATCAGCCATTTCGACTGGGTGGCCACCCCCGTGGGGCAATGGCCGGTGTGGCACTTCTGGGCCTGCACGCACCCGATCGACAGCATGGCCTCCCGGGCCACGTTGATCATGTCGACCCCGAGCACCATGGCCAGCAGGGCGTCGCCGGGGAAGCCGAGCTTGCCCGACCCGATCCAGGTCACCTTGTCCTGCATGTGGCGGGTGGCGAACATGCGGTAGACCTCGGCGAAGCCCTGGCGGAACGGCAGCGACACATTGTCGCTGAACACCAGGGGCGCGGCGCCGGTGCCGCCCTCCCCACCGTCGATCGTGATGAAGTCGGGCCCGTGCCCGGTGCGCTTCATCTCGTCGGCCAGCTCGGCCCAGAACGCCCGCTGGCCCACCGCCGACTTGATGCCCACCGGGAGCCCGGTGGCGTCGGCCAGCCGCTCGATGAAGGCCACCATCGACGGCACCGAGTCGAACTCCCGGTGGCGGGACGGGCTCACCACCGTCACCCCCACCTCGACCCCCCGGATGGCGGCGATGTCGGGGGTCACCTTGGCCGCCGGCAGGACCCCGCCCAGGCCGGGCTTGGCCCCCTGGCTCAGCTTGATCTCGATGGCCCGGATCGGCAGCTGCTCGACCTTCTGCACCAGCTGGTCCAGGTCGAAGCGGCCCACTGCGTTCCGGGCGCCGAAGTAGCCCGTGCCGAGCTGGAAGATCAGCTCGCCGCCCTTCAGGTGGAACGGGCTGATCCCGCCCTCGCCCGTGTTGTGCAGGCAGCCGGCCAGGGCCGCCCCCCGGTTGAGCGCCTCGACCGCATGGGACGACAGCGAGCCGTAGCTCATGGCCGAGATGTTCACGATCGACGCCGGCCGGAACGCCTGGCCCCGCTGTCGCCACTCCCCCAGCACCTTGGCCGACGGGATCGGGGCCGGGTCCTCACCGCCGGTGGCGTGGTGGGGACCGGGGCCGGTGCCGCTGGATGCCGCCGCCGGCGCCTCGTAGGGAAAGGGCGAGTGGCGGATCAGCACGTACTGGGGCGACACCATCGTGTTGTCGGTCCCGAAGCCGAAGTACGGGTTCTCCCGCTTGGACGAGGCGTACACCCAGCGTCGCTGGTCACGGCTGAAGGGCCGCTCCTCGTCGTTGTCGGTCACGATGTACTGCCGCAACTCGGGTCCGATGCGCTCCAGCACGTAGCGGAGCCGCCCCACGACCGGGAAGTTGCGGCGGATGGCGTGTCGGGTCTGGACCAGGTCGATGACAGCGAGCACCACCAGGACCGCCACCGCCACCGCCAGCACGACGAGCCAGATCATGGCCGCACCCTACCGCCTGGGGGCTCGCCGCCCCCGCCGGCTGCGCCGGCTCCCCATCGCCGTCGGGGGCCCTACCCCGCCGACCGCCTTCGGCGGCCGCTCCGGGCCGTCGCTACGCGTCCAGGTATCGGGTGACGGCGATGCCGGCGCCCAGCGAGCCGAGCGCCGCCCCCACCAGCAACAGGATCACGGCCACCACCGCCACCTGGCTGTTGTCGAGGGCGAAGCTGGAGAACAGCTTCAGGTTCTCCCGACCGTTCACCGAGCTGGCGATCAGCTTGTTGAGGCCGAACACCGCGATGCCGGAGAAGACGGCACCTATCAGCCCCTGCAACAGGCCCTCCAACATGAACGGGATGCGGATGAACCATTTGGTCGCCCCCACCAGCCGCATCACCTCGATCTCCCGGCGACGGGCGAACAGGCCGGTGCGGATCGTGTTGTACATCAGCAGGCCCGAGGCCACGGCCGACAGCACGGCGGCCACGATCATCACCCGCGACGCCGAGTTCGTCATGTCGTTGAGCTGTTTGATGTACTCCTCGGCGTAGGAGACCTGGCTCACGCCCGGCAGCGCCTCGATCTCCTGGCCCAGCGAGCGGATCAGGGCCAGATCGGGAACCTCGGGTACCACCCGGAACGACGTGGGCAGGTCGTTCGGGTCCACCAGGTCGAGCACCTCGGGCTGATCGGCGTAGTACGTCTGGAACTCGGCGAAGGTGGCCTCGTGGTTCACGTAGGACGAGCTGCGCACCACCAGGGAGTCGTCGAGGAACGACTTGACGGCGTCGACGTTCTCCTGGGGTGCGTCGGCCGTCATCCACACGATGAACTCGACGTCGTCCTTGTAGCGGGTGTTGAAGTGGTCGACCCCCCGCTGGATCAGCAGGGAGGCACCCAGCAGAGCCAGGGACACCGCCACCGTGAGCACGGTGGCCACGGTGAGCGTGGGGTTGCGGACGAGGTTGTTCCCCGTCTCCTTGGCCAGGTAGTCGATACGCAGCGCCATCTAGACCTTCACCTCGTTGTTCGCAGCCGCGCCGTCGGTGACAGCACGTCGGCTGTCACTCGTAGACGCCACGGGCTTCGTCCCGCACGATCTCGCCCTCGGCCAGCTCGATCACACGGCGACGCATGGTGTCGACGATGCCGCGGTCGTGGCTCGCCATCACCACCGTGGTGCCGGTCTTGTTGATCCGGTCCAGCAGCCGCATGATGCCGATCGAGGTCTGGGGGTCGAGGTTGCCGGTGGGCTCGTCGGCCAGCAGGATCAGGGGGCGGTTGACGAAGGCCCGGGCGATCGACACCCGCTGCTGCTCACCGCCCGACAGCTGGTTGGGGTACTTGGCCATCTTGTCGCCCAGGCCCACCAGCTCGCAGATCGCCGGGACCTGGGTCTTGATGACGCTGCGGGGCCGGCCGATCACCTCCAGGGCGAAAGCCACGTTCTCAGCCACGGTCTTGGTGGGCAGGAGCTTGAAGTCCTGGAAGATGGCGCCGATGTTGCGGCGCAGCATCGGCACCTTCCAGCTCGACATCTGCCCGATGTCCTTGCCGGCCACGAAGATCCGCCCGGCGTCGGGCTCCTCGGACTTGTTGAGCAGGCGCAGGAACGTGGACTTCCCCGAACCCGACGGACCCACCAGGAAGACGAACTCACCCTTGCCGATGTCGACGTTTGCGTCGACGAGGGCGGTGGAGTGCCCGGGGTACTCCTTGGTGACGTTTTCCAGCTTGATCATCGATCACCTCGTTGCAGGCGGTGCCCCGCCCTTCGGCCAGCGGCCGGGAGGACCCTCCTACGATACCGCCGCGCTGGGCTCAGTTGTTCGACTCCCCGCCGGCCCGTCGCCAGCGGAGCCACGCCTCCATGAACTGGCCCACCCCGCCGTCGAACACGCCCTCGGGGTTGCCCGACACCTCGCCCGACCGCTCGTCCTTGACCTGCTGGTAGGGCTGGAGCACGTAGGAGCGGATCTGGCTCCCCCACTCCACCTTCTTGGCCTCGCCGGCCTCGCTGGCCAGCATCTCCTCGCGCTTGGAGCGCTCCAGGTCCACCAGCTTCATGGCCAGCACGGCCATGGCCCGGGCCTTGTTCTGGTGCTGGCTGCGCTCGGTCTGGCACGACACGACGAAACCGGTGGGCAGGTGGGTGATGCGTACCGCCGAGTCGGTGGTGTTCACGTGCTGGCCGCCGGCCCCCGAGGAGCGGAACACGTCGACCCGGAGGTCCTTGTCGTCGATCTCCACCTGGCTGGCGGCGTCTTCGATGTAGGGCACCACGCTGAACGAGGCGAAGGCGGTGTGACGCCGGGCCTGGGAGTCGAACGGTGAGATCCGGACCAGGCGGTGGACGCCCCGCTCGGCCTGGAGCCAGCCGTAGGCGTAGCGGCCCCGGATCACGAACTCGGCGGTGGTGATGCCGGCCTCCTGGCCCTGCTGCACCGAGGTGAGCTCGAAGTCGTAGCCCTTCACCTGGGCCCACTTCCGGTACATGTTCAACAGCATCTCGGCCCAGTCCTGGGAGTCGGTGCCGCCGGCTCCGGAATGGACCTCGCACACGGCGTCGCCCTCGTCGTACTGGCCGGTGAACAGGGCGCGCAGCTCCAGCTCGGTGAACTGGTGCTCCAGGTCGCCGATCAGCTCCCGGGCCTCGTTCTCCGACGACTCGTCGCCTTCCTCCCGGGACAGCTCCCACAGGGTCTCGGCGTCTTCCACCTTGCGCAGCAGGCGCTCGTAGAGGTCGAGGTCGTCGCGCACGGCGGTGAACTCGGTCTGAACCGCCCGGGCCCGCTCGGCGTCGTCCCACAGGTCGGGACGGGCCATCTCCGTCTCGAGCTGGGGCAGGCGGTCTCGCAGCACGTCGATACGGAGGTACTGCTCGGCCTCACCCAGCTCCACCCGGAGCTTGCGCAGATCATCGGTCAGGTCAGCCACCCGGAATCACCGCCCGTGGCACAGTTTGAACTTCTTGCCGCTCCCGCAGGGGCAGGGGGCGTTGCGGGGGGTCTTGTCCCAGTCCTCGCCACCTGCGGCCGGGCTGCCGCCCAGCGCGGCGCCGGCCGACGACGAGTCGCCGGCGCCCTCCTTGGTGGCGATGATGTCGGTGGCGGTGACGCCCGGACCCACGAGCGAGCGCGACAGGTTGCCACCCGGGGCGGCGGCCGCCGCCCGATCGGCATCGGCCCGGGCGGCGCCGGTGCGGGAAGCCTCGGCGGCGGCGTTGGCACCGGCCTGGCCGTTCCCGTTGGACTGGCCGTTGCCGGTGTCGATCCCCTGCTCGGTTTCCACGCCACCACCCTCGGCCGGGCCGGTGGCCACCGCATCGGTGACCTCGGCCGCCGGGGCCGGCGGGGCCTGGATGGCCACCTCGACGTGCATCAGGTAGCGGACGTAGTCGACCGTGAGGGCGTTCATCATCGCCGCGAACAGGTCGTACCCTTCCCGCTGCCACTCGGTGAGAGGGTCCCGCTGGCCCATGGCCCGCAGGTTGATGCCCTCCCGCAGGTAGTCCATCTCGGTGAGGTGCTCCCGCCATCGCTGGTCTATCAGCTGGAGCATGATCTGGCGCTCGATCTGGCGCATGATCCCGGCGCTCAGCTGCTCCTCACGGGCCTCGTAGCGGGTGACCCCGTCCTCGGTGATCATCTCCCGCAGGTCCTCGCGGGCCTCGGGCTCGCCCAGCTGCTCGAGGGTGAGGTCCGTGGGCCAGAACGTGCGCAGCTCGGTGTGCAGCGCCTCGAGATCCCAGGAGTCGTCGAGGTCCTCCACGCAGTGGGTGTCGACCAGGGTCTGGGCCACGGTGCCGATGGCCTCGATCGTCTCGTCCCGCAGGTCGCCCTGTTCCAGGATCTGCTGGCGGCGCTTGTAGATCACCTTGCGCTGCTGGTTGAACACCTCGTCGTACTTGAGGACGTTCTTGCGGACCTCGGCGTTGCGCTGCTCGACGGTGTTCTGGGCCCGCTCCACCGACTTGGTGACCATCTTGGACTCGATCGGCACGTCGTCGGGCAGGGCCCGGTCCATCACCCAGCTCATGGCACCGGTGGCGAAGATCCGCATCAGATCGTCTTCCAGCGACAGGTAGAACCGGCTCTCCCCCGGATCGCCCTGGCGGCCCGACCGGCCCCGGAGCTGGTCGTCGATGCGGCGGCTCTCGTGGCGCTCGGTGGCCAGCACGTACAGGCCACCGACGTCGCGGACCTTGCGGCCGTTGTCTTCGCAGATCGGCGTCCAGTAGTCGAGGCGCTTCTCGTAGTAGGTGGCGCCCTCGTCGGTCTCCGGGTCCAGGCCCTCGGCCCGGGTGTCTCGCTCGGCCAACTTCTCGGCGTTGCCACCGAGGATGATGTCGACGCCGCGACCGGCCATGTTGGTGGCCACCGTGACCACGCCGGGCTGGCCGGCCTGGGCCACGATCTCGGCCTCCCGGAAGTGCTGCTTGGCGTTCAGGATCTCGTGGCGGACGCCACGCTGCTCGAGCAGGCGGCCCAACTTCTCCGACTTCTCCACCGAGGCCGTGCCGACCAGGACGGGCTGGCCCTTGGCCACCCGCTCCTCCAGATCGTCGACCACGGCGGCGAACTTGGATTCCTCGGTCTTGTAGATCAGGTCCGGCGCGTCCTGGCGGACCATGGGCCGGTTGGTGGGGATCTGCACCACGGCCAGGCCGTAGGTGGTCTCCAGCTCGGCGGCGTCGGCCAGAGCCGTACCGGTCATGCCGGCCAGCTTGTCGTACATGCGGAAGTAGTTCTGCAGCGTGACCGTGGCCAGGGTCTGCTGCTCCTCTTTGATCTTGACCCGCTCCTTGGCCTCCACCGCCTGGTGCAGGCCGTCGGACCAGCGCCGCCCCTCGAGGATGCGGCCGGTGAACTCGTCGACGATCTTCACCTCGCCGTCGGCCACCAGGTAGTCCTTGTCCCGGTGGAACAGCTCCTTGGCCCGCAGGGCGGCCTGGAGCTGGTGCACGAGATCGCCCTGCACCCCGTCGTACAGGTTCTCGACCTCGAGGATCTCCTCCACCTTGTCGACGCCCTCGTCGGTCGGGGCGACCAGGCGCTTCTCCTCGTCGACGTCGTAGTGGACGTCCCGCTCTAGCTGGCGGACCACATCGGCGAAGCGGTAGTAGAGGTCGGCTGCGCCCCGGGCCCGGCCGCTGATGATGAGCGGGGTGCGGGCCTCGTCGATCAGGATCGAGTCGATCTCGTCCACGATGGCGTAGAAGTGGCCCCGCTGGGTCATGCCGTCGAGGCTGCGGGCCATGTTGTCACGCAGGTAGTCGAACCCGAACTCGTTGTTCGTGCCGTACGTGATGTCGCAGTTGTACTGCGCCTGCTTGAACGCCGTGTCGGTGTTGCCCGGCACGACCAGCCCGATGGTGAGCCCCAGCCACCGGTGGACCCGGCCCATCCACTCGGCGTCACGCGACGCCAGATAGTCGTTCACCGTGACCACGTGGACGCCCCTGCCGGCCAGGGCGTTCAGGTACACGGGCAGGGTGGAGACGAGGGTCTTGCCCTCGCCGGTCTTCATCTCGGCCACCGAGCCCCAGTGGAGGGCGGAGCCGCCGATCAGCTGGACGTCGTAGTGGCGCTGGCCGATGACCCGGTTGGCGGCCTCCCGGACCACGGCGAAGGCCTCGGGCATGATGTCATCGAGGGTGGCCCCGTTGGCCAGGCGCTCCTTGAAGGTGGCGGTCATGCCCTGGAGCTCGCGGTCGGAGAGTTTCGTGATCTCCGGTTCCAGGGCGTTGATCGGCGCCACGAGGGCCTGAGCGGCCTTCAGGCGCTTTCCTTCGCCGGCGCGCAGGAGTTTGTCGAGAAGCTTCATCTGCTCCCACTCTACTGGCCGCCGCCCAGCGGCCGGCGGCAGGTTCCTCCGGCCGGAGGTCGGCACACGTCGATGCCGCTCGGACCTGCGGTCCTTCGCTAACCGAGCTCCGGCCTGCGGCCCGAGCTCGCGGCCGTCACCGTCGGTCAGCCGACGTCGATGAGGCCGACGTCACCGTCGGTGCGACGGTAGACCACGGCGGCCCGGCTCGTCTCCACGTTGGTGAAGACGTAGAAGTCGTGGTTGAGGAGGTCCATCTGCAGCGCCGCCACCTGGGGATCCATGGCCGTCAGCTCGAAGGTCTTGGTCTTGACGATGCGGTAGACCGGCTCCTGCTCCGGCTCGTCGTGCACCAGCGTCTCGGGCACCAGCTCGGGAGCGATCTCGGGCCGGACGTGGTGGCGCCGGTCCACCCGGTTCTTCAGCTTGCGGAGCTGGGGTTCGAGCTTCTCCACCGCCAGATCGATGGCAGTGAAGCCGTCGGGGGCCGAGACCTTGCACCGCACGTGGTGCCCGTGGCCCTCCATCGTGACCTCGCAGAACTCCCTCGTGTCGGTCCGGGCGTTGTGCTCCTCCCAGAAGTGCACCTCGGCCCGCTCCATGCCGACGAGGAACTTGTCGAGCCGGCCGATCTTCTCCACCGCCTGGCGGCGCAGGGTCTCCGAGACCGTGGTGTGGCGACCGCTGACCGAGACGTCCATGTGAGTGCTCTCCTTCACGCGTGCGGGATGGCACGCATGCTAGAGCACACCTGGCGGCGTCCGGGCGGGACCAAGGGCCTTGTCTTGTTGCAGTCTGGTCCGGGTCTCGCTGCCTGGGTCTCGCGGTCTGGGTGGATGTCCCCCGCTGCCGCTCACGCCACGGCGGCCACCACGCCGGCGTGGACCGACCGGGCCCCGGCGGCGCGCAGCACGGCGGCGGCCCGGGCCAGGGAGCCACCGGTGGTGGCCACGTCGTCGACCACGAGCACCCGGGCCGAGCTGCACCGACCCCGGACCTGCAGGCTGGGCCCGGCCAGCCGCTCGACCCGGTTGCGCCCGGCCTGGGCCTCCCGGCCGGCCCGCCGCAGCAGGGGCCGGGCCCTGAGGCCGAGGGGGTGGGCCACGGCCACGGCCAACTCCCGACCCTGGTCGTAGCCCCGACGCCGGGCCTGGGCGCGGCTCGCCGGCACCCACGTCACCACGTCGAGCCCCCCACCCCCGATCTCATGCCGGAAACCGCCACCCGTGACACCCCCCGCCATCAGATCGGGACGGCCGAGGAGGTAGCGGGCCAGAGCGTGGCCGAGCACGGCGAGCAGGTCGTGCCGGCCGCCGTTCTTGGCCGCCAGGATCAGCCGGGCCACCGGGGCCTCGTAGACGAACAGGGCGACGAAGCCGTCGAGGCCGAGCTCGGCCACCCGGGGGGCCGCCCACTCCCCCGCCGGGGCCCAGCGCGGCAGTGCCGCCAGGCACGGCCCGCAGATCGAGCGGGCCGGCCGGCGGCACACCGGACAATGACGGACCAGGAGCATGCTCCGACCCTATGCAGGGGGTGTGACGGTCTACCGCCGCCGCCCCGCACCCCCCAATCCCCGATCTGTGGCGCCCGGCGCTGGATTCGCGCGCTGGCGCCGGCGCTCGGCGGCCGGGGCCGGGTTCAGTAGCGGTAGTGGTCGGGCTTGAACGGGCCGTTCACCGGGATGCCCAGGTAGTCGGCCTGGGACTGGCTGAGCTGGGTGAGCTTCACCCCGAGCGCGTCGAGGTGGAGGCGGGCCACCTTCTCGTCGAGCAGCTTGGGCAGGGTGACCACCTGGCCGGCGTAGGTCTCGGCGTTCTTGTGGAGCTCGATCTGGGCCAGGACCTGGTTGGTGAAGCTGGCCGACATCACGAAGCTGGGATGCCCGGTGGCGTTGCCCAGGTTCAGCAGGCGACCTTCGGACAGCACGATGATCGAGTGCCCGTCGGGGAAGCGGAACTCGTCGACCTGGGGCTTCACGTTGATCCGCTGGATGTCGCTGCGGCGGAACAGGCCGGCCATGTCGATCTCGTTGTCGAAGTGGCCGATGTTGCCCACGATGGCCCCATGCTTCATCCGGCCCATCATGTCGGCCGAGATGATGTCTTTGTTGCCGGTGGCGGTGACGAAGATGTCGGCGCTGTCGATGACCCGCTCGATCGTGGTCACCTCGTAGCCGTCCATGGCCGCCTGGAGGGCGCAGATGGGGTCGATCTCGGTGATCACCACCCGGGCCCCCTGGCCCCGCAGGGCCTCGGCGCAGCCCTTGCCCACGTCGCCGTAGCCGAACACGACGCACAGCTTCCCGCCGATCATCACGTCGGTGCCCCGGTTGATGCCGTCGAGCAGGCTGTGGCGGGTGCCGTACTTGTTGTCGAACTTCGACTTGGTCACCGAGTCGTTCACGTTGATGGCGGGGAACCGCAGTGTGCCGTTGTCGCGCATCTCGTAGAGGCGGTGGACGCCGGTGGTGGTCTCCTCCGACACCCCCCGGATACCGGCCGCCATACGGGTGAAGAGCTTGTCGTCCTCGGCATGGAGCTTCTTCAGCAGATCGACGATGACGTGCCACTCCTCCGGATCGTCGTCGGTGGCGTCGGGCACGGCACCGGCGGCCTCGAAGTCGGCCCCCTTGTGCACGAGCAGGGTGGCGTCACCGCCGTCATCGAGGATCAGGTTGGGGCCACCCTCGGCATCGGGCCAGCGCAGGGCCTTCTCCGTGCACCACCAGTACTCCTCCAGCGTCTCGCCCTTCCAGGCGTAGACCGGGGTGCCGGTGGGGTGTTCGGTGGTGCCGTCGGGCCCGACCACCACGGCGGCGGCCGCCTCGTCCTGGGTGGAGAAGATGTTGCAGCTGGCCCAGCGGACCTGGGCCCCCAGGGCGGTGAGCGTCTCGATCAGCACCGCGGTCTGCACGGTCATGTGGAGGCTGCCCGTGATGCGGGCCCCCTTCAGCGGCTGCTCGTCGAAGTACTCGGCCCGCAGGGCCATCAGGCCCGGCATCTCGTGCTCGGCCAGCTCGATCTGCTTGCGACCCTGGCCGGCCAGATCGATGTCGGCGACCTTGTAGTCGCCTTCGGCCACGGTGCGGGGACGCGACTCGGTAGCGGTCATGTTCGGAGGTACTCCCTGGTCTCTGACGACCGTCTACGGTGACGGTCTTCGGTGTGGCTTGGGAGGCTGAGGCCCACTGGCCCTGATCAGGCAGCCCCGATACCGCCTCCCAGACTAGCTGGACGACCCGTCAAGATAGGTGCCTAGCCCGGCGGCACCCTTGCCGGCGATCCGGCGGAAGGCGAGGGCCAGGAGCGGGGTGAACACCACCCAGGGGCCGTGGAGACCGAGGTAGGCCCGGTAGGTGACCCGGGAGCCGGCGCCGGCCGGCTCCACGGTTATCCGGTCGTCCGAGCGCAGCGTGCCGGTGTCGGCCACCAGATGCAGGCGGCGGGGCGGCTCGAACTCGGTGACCTCGTAGCGCAGCTCCAGCGGGCCCCCGAGGCTGCCCACCGTGAGCACGTAGCCGGCGCCGAGGCCAGGGCCGTCGCCCTCCACCTGCACCGCCGAGCGGGTACCGGGATCCCAGTGGGCGAAGGTGGTGACGTCGGAGACCCGCTGCCACACCGCCTCGGGGGTGAGGGGCGAGTCGATCACGGCTGTGTAGGTGGGCATGGGCCGCCTCCCGCTCCGCCGGCCCGCTCAGGTTCCGGCGTCGAACGTGGGCCGGAGCTCCTCGTCGCTCACCCGGGCCATCAGCCGGTCGTGCTCGGCGTCGCTCACGGTCTCGGCCTCGTCGATCAGCATCACCGGAATGTCGTCGTCGATCCGGTACCGGCGCTTCAGCCTGGGGTTGTAGAGGCTGTTCTCGCTCTCGAAGTAGTACAGCGGACCCTTGTCGTCGGGGCAGGCCAGGATGTCGAGCAGCAGCGGGTCGAGGGCCACGGGGGCGGTCTCCTTCGTAGGCTAGATACCGGCCAGGCTAACGGGCCGCACCAGCCGGCTCGTCACCGGGCCAGCCCGGGTGCGCTCCGACGCCGGCCCGCCACCGCACACCCGGTTCCCGGACCTCGATCCGGTAGGGCCCGTCGGCCGGGGTCACCAGCGCCGCCTGGCCCGGGCCCAGCTCGATCGGCGGGGCGCCGTCGGCCGTCACCACCGCCCGCCCCTCGGTGACGAGCACGATCTCGGGCCCGGCGGGGGCGTCGACCGCCTCGGCACCGCCCGATCCCGACAAGCGGGTGAGCGAGAACTCGGGTGCCGCCACCTGGTAGTCGTACCGTGCCCCCGAGGGAACCTGCACCGGGGCCGGCGCCGGCTCCGTGTCGAGGATCGACAGGAGCCCGGGTGCGTCCACGTGCTTGGCGGTCAGCCCGCCCCGGACGACGTTGTCGCTGTTGGCCATGATCTCGACCCCGGCCCCCCGGAGGTAGGCATGGAGGTTCCCGGCGTCGAGGTAGACGGCCTCGCCGGGAGCCAGGACCACATGGTTCAGCAGCAGCGCCACCACTACGCCGGCGTCGCCGGGGTGGTGGTGGTCCAGACGGCGGGTCCAGCGGAGCTCAGCCTCGAACGGTTCGGCCTCGGCCGGCACGGCACCGGCCAGGAGCTTCTCGCACGCCGCCACCACGTCGGTGGCCAGCGGGCCGGCGGCCTCGGGGGCCAGGCCCAGCAGCCAGCCCACCACGGCGGCCACCGTCGCCCGATCGCCGGCGGCCGCCGGGAGGTCAGGGGTGCCGGTGGGGCTGCCGTCGAGCCGGGAGCGGAGCTCGACCAGGGCCGGGGTGGGCCCGGCCGACACCACCAGATCGATCAGGCGCCGGGTGGCGGTGAGCGGCCGGAAGCCGCACTTGGCTTCGAACGGCGTCAGGGCGGCCAGCAGCTCGGGCTTGTGGTTGTCGTCCCGGTAGGTCCGCCGGGGGCTGTCCCAGGGGATCCCGGCCGCTTCCTCCCGCCGGTGACCGGCCCGGGCCTGAGCCAGGCTGGGGTGAGCCTGGATCGACAGGGGCTCGGCCGCCGCCAGCACCTTGACCAGGAACGGGAACCGGCCGAACCGGCGGGCCGCGCCCGGGCCCAGCACACCGTCGGGGTCGGCCGCCACCAGGGCATCGAGCATCGCCCCCGACCGCTCCAGGCGCGAGGGCGCCACCGGGTGGGCCCCGAACCACAGCTCGGCCTCCGGCTCGCCGGTCACGGGGCGCCCCTGGAGGCGGGGGATGAACGCCGGGTCGCCCCAGGCGTAGCGCTGGACCGCCCCGACCAGCCGGTCCATCAGCCGGCGTCGGCCATGACCGTCTGCACCTCGGCCACCCGCTCCGACACGGCGGCGGCGTCGGGGGCTTCCAGATTCAACCGGAGCAGGGGCTCGGTGTTGGACGGGCGGAGGTTGAACCACCAGCTCCCGGCATCGACGGTCAGCCCGTCGAGGCGGTCGGTCTGCAGGTGGGCGTAGTGGGCGGCCACCGCTTCGATCACGGTGGCGGCATCGCTGACCCGGGTGTTGATCTCGCCCGAGGCGGCGTAGCGCTCGAGGGGGGCCAGCAGCTCGGACAGGGTGCCCCCGGAACGGGACAGCTGGTCCAGCACCATGACCGCCGCGATCAGGCCCGAGTCGGCCCGGAAGTTGTCACGGAAGTAGTAGTGGGCCGAGTGCTCGCCGCCGAAAGCGGCCCCGGTCTCGGCCATCATCTGCTTGATGAACGAATGCCCGACCCGGGACCGGATCGGCTGGCCCCCGTTCTCGGCCACCACCTCGGGCACCGACTTCGAGCAGATCAGGTTGTAGATGATGCTCGACCCGGGGTTGGTGGCCAGGATCGCCTGGGCCAGCAGGGCGGTGGTGGTTGACCCCGACACGGGCTCGGCCCGCTCGTCGACCAGGAACACCCGGTCGGCGTCGCCGTCGAAGGCGAGGCCGATGTCGGCCCCCGTCTCCAGCACCCGGGCCCGGAGGTCGGCCAGGTTCTTCACCTCGATGGGGTTGGCCTCGTGGTTGGGGAAGGTGCCGTCGAGCTCGGGGTACATGACCTCCAGATCGAAGGGCAGGGCCTCGAACACGGCCGGGACCACCAGCCCGCCCATGCCGTTGGCCGTGTCGGCCACCACCTTGAGCGGCCGCAGGCCGGCGGTGTCGATGAAGCCCCGCACGTGGTCGGCGAACGCCGCCAGCAGGTTCTGCTCGCTGCTGGTTCCGCGCCGGGCGGCGGGGGCCGGGGCCGGCTCGGAGGCCCGGCGCTTGATCTCGTCGAGCCCGGTGTCCTGGCCGATGGGGGCCGCACCGCTGCGGCACAGCTTGATGCCGTTGTACTCGGCCGGGTTGTGGGAGGCGGTGAACATCACCCCGGGCCGACCGAGCGAGCCGGAGGCGAAGTACAGCAGATCGGTGGAGGCGAGGCCGATGTCGAGCACGTCGAGCCCCTGGGCCATCACGCCCTCGGCGAAGGCGGCCGACAGCTCGGGCCCTGACGGGCGCATGTCACGGGCCACGATGACGCCGGTGGTGCCCGGCTCGGCCGAGGCCAGGAAGCCGGCGAACCCGGTGCCCAGCGCCCGGCACAGCTCGGCGTCGAGCTGGTCGGGGTAGGTGCCCCGGATGTCGTACGCTTTGACGATGCTGTCGAACCGGCTGGCGGGAGAGTCGCTCACGTTCGCCCAGGGTAACGGCCCGTCGGGGCCGCTCCCTCTGATCGGGCTGCCGGGCCGGCGCCGCACCGCGGCCGAGGCCGGCGGCTTCCCCGAGAGCCTGCACCACCTCACCCTCGACGTGTACCTCACCGGCTACACCCGCTGCGTGCTGGCCGCCGGCGGGCTACCGGTCTACGTGCCCCTCGACGTGGATCCCCGCCCCTACCTCGACCATCTCGACGGGCTGGTGTTCACCGGCGGGGCCGACGTGGAGCCGGGTCGCTACGGCGGAGCGCCCGACGGCAACGGACACTACGAACCGGAGCGGGACGAGCTGGAGCTGGGCCTGCTGGCGGGGGCGATGGACCGCCAGGTGCCGGTGCTCGGCATCTGCCGTGGCCTGCAGGTGCTGAACGTGCACGCCGGGGGCACGCTCCACCAGGACGTGCCGCCCCACGCCCGTTACGACGTGGATCCCGGCGAGGCCGTCCACCGGGTGACGTTCGAACCGGGCACGGTGCTCCACGGCCTCTACGGGGCGGGCACCGAGGTCAACTCGCTCCACCACCAGTGCGTCGACGGGTTGGGCGCCGGGTTGGTGGTGGCGGCCCGGGCCGACGACGGCACGGTGGAAGCGCTGGAGGTACCGGGAGCCGACGTGCTGGCCGTCCAGTGGCATCCCGAGATGCGCCCGCAGACCGAGCCGGTGTTTGCCTGGCTGGTGGAACGGGCCCGCTCCCGGCGGGCCTCGGTCGGCTGACGAGTGTTCAGCTGATGGGGGATCCGGTGTGGAGGATCTCGGCCTGGGCCGCCGTGGGGCGGTAGCGGCCCTCGCCCGCCCAGCGGCGGATGCGGAACAGGTCCACCAGCAGCTCGGCCGTGTCTCCCACGATCCGCACCGACGAGGCGGCCCGGTTGGTCACCGACACCGGGATCTCGGTGAGCGAGAGCTGATCCTGCTCGGCGATGAGGAAGATCTCGACGTCGAAGGCGAAACCGTTGATCCGGGTCCGCTCGAACACGGCGCGGGCGATGTCACCCCGGAACCCCTTGATGCCGCACTGGGTGTCGTGGAACTTGCCGAGGAGCACCAGGTGGGTGAGCACGTTGATCACCCGGCCTCCGAGCTCCCGCAGGTGCCGGGCCCGCACCAGGGTGTTGGTGTCGTCGTGGCGGCGGCTGCCCACCACCACGTCCCACCCGTTCTCCACCCGGTCCAGCACCTCGAGCACGAGCCGGGGCGAGTAGGCCAGGTCGGCATCGGTGAACACCACGGTCCGGCCGTCGGCGGCCAGCATCCCGGCCCGCACCGCGCCCCCCTTGCCCTGGTTGGCGGCCAGGCTCAGCACGTTGGCGCCGGCCGCCCGGGCCCGCTCGGCGGTGTCGTCGGTGGAGCCGTCGTCGACCACCAGGATCTCGTAGCTACCGGGTTCGAGGACGGGGTCGACCTCGGCCCTGATGGCGGCGAGCGTGCCTTCGATCAACTCCCCCTCGTTGTAGGCCGGCACCACCACGCTCAGCCGCTTGGCGCCGGGGGCGGGAGGCCGGTCGAGGCGCTGGGCCATCTCCTGGCGGACCTGGTGGAACAGGATGCGCCGGTAGGCCACCCAGCGAACGGTGGCGGCCGCCCCGACCGCCAGCACCTTGGCGGCGAGGACGGCGAGGCCGAGACGGCTCAGCGCCGTCAGCACGGCGACGTCCACCAGACCGGCGGCCAGGGCCGTGGCCCCGAACAGCGTGGGGCGACGCACCCACCGGGCCAGCGGCCGCCGCCGGAAGGTGATGTGCCGGTTGAGCAGGTAGGCCACGGTGGCGGCCAGGGTCAGGGCCACCACGTCGGCCGCCACCAGGCCCCGGTCCTGCAGGGCCAGGAGCGTGCCGATGTCGAGGGCGGTGGCCGCCAACCCCACCAGCAGGAACAGCCGGAGCCTGCTTCTCACGACGCTGGTGGTTCGTCCCGGGTCGGCTCGCCGGACACGCCCATCTCGGCCGGGGCCGACCACTGCTCCGGATCGTCGCCTTCATCGGCCCCGGTGTGGTCGGCGGCCGGACCGGCCACCGGCGGTGCGACAGCCGAGCCGTCGAGTGGCTCGTCCCCGGCCCGCTCCCCGTCGAGCGGCACGCCGGCCGGGGCGTGAACGGTGGAGCCGTTGCCGTTGTGCTCCCCGGCCACAGCGGCCGCCCCGGGCCACGACGGCCCCGGGCCGGCCGGAGCCGGACCGGCCATGACTGGGCCGGCCATGACTGGGCCGGCCATGACTGGGTCGGCCATGGCTGGGCCGGCCGGAGCTGGGTCGCCGGCCGTGGCCGCCATCGCGCCCGGCGGGGCGGCGTAGACACCCGGGTCGTCGCCCGGCTCGGTGCGCCGGCGCCGATCGAGGCGGGCCAGGCCCACCACCCCGGCCACGCCGCCCAGGGTCAGAAGGGTGGCCAGCCAGTCGATGCCGGTGCGGCCGTAGCCCAGCTCCACGTGGTTGGCCGTGGGGACCACCACCATCAGGTTGGGCCCCACCCGCCACGGTCCGTCGGCCCCGTGGGCCTTCCAGTTCGGGAAGTACGACGCCTTCACCAGCACCGGCGTGCCCACCTGGTCCACGTCGAACGAGATGGTGGACGTGCCGGCCTCGATGTTGGACACCGTGGCCCGATCCACCGGCTCCCCGTCACCCGGTAACAGGGTGGTGACCCGCTCCCAGCTGTCGGGGCCGTCCTCGGCCGGCATGGCGTTGAACCCCGACGGGTTGTTGAAGTAGGTGACGGCCTGACTCACCCACCCCACATCGAACTTGGTGGCGGCCGGTCCGGCCTCCTCCTCGCTGTCGCCCGACGCCACCACCGGCTGCACCGGCAGCGCTTCCACCAGGTCCGACCCCTTCACCTGGAAGATGACGAACGGCGGAGCCGTGGCCACCTCGGTGAGCAGGTCGCTGGCCCGGGCGGCGGTGATGGCGCTGTCGGACTGGGCCATGTAGTAGCGCACGCCCAGGACCTGGAGCTGCGCCGCTCCCCGGTTGATGTCGAAGCTCTGGTAGGGCAGGTCCCGTTGGGCCCGGGACGGCGAGTCCGACAGCGAGCTCTGGTTGAGGAAGTGGAACGGGGTGGTGGCCGACGACTCGAAGTACAGGCCCTCCATGGAACCGATGCAGCCGTCGGTCCAGAACGGGAGCAGCATGAGAGCCATCGGCGTGCCGTAGCGGTCGAGATCCTTCGAGTACTCCCACATGGCCCGGCCGCAGCCGTCGTCCCGGCCCACCTGGGCCATGGCCGCCACGATGTCGTGGTACTCCCGGTACGCCGGCTTGCGTTCGTAGCCGGAGTAGTTCCAGGCGGTCCAGCTGGGCACGAAGCTGCGGGCGTTCGAGGTGAGCCCCAGCCACCGCCAGGTGCCGTCGGTGCCGGCCTGGCCCAGCGGCAGCACCCGCAGCGGCAGTCCCACCGCGGTCAGGGTGAACAGCAGGCCGGCCACCGTGGCCGACAGGACCGTGAAGGTGTGGGGACGGGCCAGGTCCTCGGCGACGGCCACGGCGGCGTAGCGAACCACCAGCGCCACCCCCACGGCGGCCGCCAGGTACACCGACAGGTAGTAGAAGGGGAGGAGCCGCTCGTTCCACAGGGCCCCCGGCGGCAGGTTGGTGACGGCCGCCGCCGCCACCAGGGCGGTGGTGGAGAACACCAGGCCGATCCGGTCCCGGGTGGCGAGCGACAGCAGGAGGCCGACCCCGGCCAGCGGCAGGGCCACACGCATCGGCACCGTGAGCATCTTCGGGCCGAACTCGGTGAGCGGCTCCCAGCCCATGTCGTTGAAGTAGGGATGGCGGACCACGAACGGCAACAGCCAGAAGGCCGACACGAGGATGGCCACCGGCCCCACGGTGAGCATCCACCGCGCCCGGCGCTGCACCGAGTCTTCGGTGATCACGACCGCCGCCAGCACCGCCACCGCCGCCACCAGGGCCAGCGCCCGCACCGGAGTGGAGGTGTCCTCGGCCATGGCCACCGGTACCAGGGCCAGGCCCACCGCCACCGCCACCGGCCACAGCCGGGGGATCGTGGGCGACAACGGCACCAGGGCGATAAGGGCCACCATCCCGAAGAACACGGGGATGATGTGGCACAGGGCGGTGAGGCCGATGACGACCGCAGCCACCGCCCGGCCCCGGCCGGTGTCGAGGCCCCGTGCCACCAGGCCGACGGCCAGCAGGGTGAGGGTGAGGCTGATCGAGAAGGCGAACTCGCCGGCCAGGGTGGAGGCGATGTTGCCGCCCGTGATCGAGAAGTTCGTGTCGAACAGGAAGATCGTGGCGGCCAGGGCGGCGAAGGCGGGCACCGGCTCGGGCGAGCGGGCCAGGCGGGCCATGGCCCAGGCCACCACGGGGAAGGCGACCAGGCCCGAGACCGTGACGAGCTTGAACGAGATGCCGTAGGGAACCGACAACAGCAGCACCGAGGCCAGCGGTGCCGCCACCCGGGCCGCCCGGCGCCACGGATCCCCGGCCGGCCGCCTGCCGGTGAAGCGCCAGACCAGGCCGATCAGGGCAAGGGCCAGGGGAAGGCCGATGAAGGGCCGGAAGCCGGCGTTGACGGCCACGATCAACAGCGACGGAACCACCATGTAGAAGTGGTAGGCGGGGAAGCCGGCGTACCAGTCCGGCGTCCAGCCGGTGAGGCGGCCCGACGGCAGGAGGTGGTCGCGCAGGAACGCCGGCCCCCACACGTGGGCCCCCATGTCGCCCCCGGCCGGGGTGGTGTCGGCCAGCAGCAGATCCGGGCGCATCTGGACGAACACGAACAGGGCGCAGGCCACGGCCACGGCCAGGCTGGCCAGGGCCGGCAGCGTCCACCCCCGCCACGCCCACGGGCTGCCGGGGACGCGCCGGGCCGGCGCCGGCCGGGGACCGGCGGACGGGACGTCGAGCAGGGTCACCTCGTCGTGCCCGGGCACGGACGGGGACGGTCCGGCTCCGGGATCGGGCGGCAGGCCCTCGGGGGGCGGGGGTTGGGCCACGACGCCGTCGGGGGGCACGACCGTCACGACCGGGGAACCCGCCGGCGCGTCAGATCAGGAGCCGCGCCGCGCCTCGTCGGCGCCGGCCAGACATTTCCCCGACATCCAGTCACTGCCCTTCAGAGTATTGACCTTTGACCGCTCAGCGGCGTCGCCCCACGTGTTCTCCCACCTGGGCCAGTGCTTCGGGCAGCTCGATCTCCCGTCCGGCGAGGTGCCAGCGCCGCACGTCGCACCGCTGGCACGACTCCATGATCAGATCGTTGCCGTCCACCGTCATGCGGATGGCCACCATCTCCTGGGAGCAGCGATCGCATCGACGGGGCGTCGTCCCCGGGACACCGTTTTGCTCGGTACCACTCATTGGCTCAACACCTCCTGTCCGTCATCGCCGGTCGGCGCCATGGTGCGGGGGCTGAGTTGGCCGCCCCGATTTGAGCCGTTCGGCCCCCATTTCCGGGGGCTACGCGCCCCCCACCGGGGGCTACGCGCCCCCGCCGCTCGGCTGGCGCCTCGCTCCCCCATCGCCGCCGGGGCCCCCACCCCACCGGGGCGCTACGCGCCCCCGCCGCTCGGCAGGTCAGAACAGGCCCAGCATGACCAGGGTCGTGAGGTTGAAACCGACGTGGAAGGCCCAGCTGGGCCCGAGCCGGCCGGTGGCCAGGGCCAGGGCCGCCGAAAGCAGGCCGAACACGAACAACCCCGGTGCGGCCAGGGCGTCGAGGTGGACGGCGGCGAACACGGCCGACGACACCACGGCCGCCGCCACCGGCCCGAACCGGCGCTGGAGGCCCCGCAGGAACAGCCCCCGGTAGAAGAGCTCCTCGGTCAGCGGGGCCAGGACGGCCGTGGCCGCCACCAGCACCAGGATCTGGAACGGCCCCTGGGCCGAGCCCACCAGCTCCCGGGCCGAAGCGCTCGGGTCACCGTCGATCAGGCGCCCGAGGGGCCAGTACAGGGCGGGCATGAGCGCGGCCTGGGCCACCACCCCCGCCACCAGGCCGGCCGGCACGTCGAACCGGGCCAGCCGGGCCCCGAGGTCGGAGCGGAGGCCCACACCCTTGCGACGGACCACGAGCACCGGACCCAGCCCATAGCCGGCCCACAGGCCGATGTTCAGCAGGAACAGCGCCAGCACGGGCAGCGGATCGGGGGCGCCCCCGCTCCCGTAGGCCATTGCCACGCCGCCGCCGGCCCACAGCATGCTGAGCAGCTGGGTGCCGAGCAGCACCATCACCGCATCGGCGGCCGTCCAGCGAACCGGACCGGCCGGTACGGCCGGCAGGCCGGCCTCCCGCCGGCGGGCCAACCGAGACCTGATCCCCCCGGGGGCCGTGATCTGCTCTGCCACTGCCGACCGACGGTACCGGTTGCCGGCCGGCCCGTCTCACATCCACCGGGGCCGGACCGACGAAGTACAGGGCATGACTACCGTCACCGGTGCCTGGCTGCGCCCGACCACGGCATCACGGCAAAGGGCATCTAGGCTGGATCCATGAGCAAGCAAGGATCGAACCCGCCGCCGGGTCCACCCGGGCGGAACCAGCGGATCCCGGGCCGCGACAGCGGCTGGCCGCGGTGGTCGGCCTGGATCGTCGTGGGCATTCTTGTCACCTTGCTGGTGGCGGCTCAGACGTTCAAGTCCGGCGACAGCAACCAGCTCGCCTATACCGAGTTCATGAGCCAGGTGCGGGCCGACGAGATCCGCTCCATCGAGTACGACAACTCGACGGCCAAGATCACCGGCACCAGGCAGAACGGCGAGACGTTCACCACCACCGGCTTCAATCCGATCCCGGAGAAGGATCTGGCCGTGCTCGAAGAGCACAACGTGCAGATCAAGGCGGTCACGCCCACCAGCAACGTGTTCGTGAGCGTGCTGTTGTCGCTGGTCCTGCCGTTCGTGCTGATCGGCGTGATCCTGTGGTGGCTGGCCCGCCGGCAGCAGTCCCAGATGGGCGGCATCATGTCCATCGGGCGGAGCCGGGCCAAGACCTATTCCTCCGAGCGCCCCGGCACCACGTTCAACGACGTGGCCGGCTACGCCAGCGTGAAGAAGGAGATCACCGAGGTGGTCGACTTCCTCAAGAACCCGTCGAAGTTCGCCGAGATCGGGGCCCGGATCCCCAAGGGCGTGCTGCTGGTGGGCCCGCCCGGAACCGGCAAGACCCTCATCGCCCGGGCCGTGGCCGGCGAGGCCGGCGTCCCCTTCCTGTCCGTGACCGGCTCCGACTTCATGGAGATGTTCGTGGGCGTCGGCGCCAGCCGGGTGCGGGACCTGTTCCAGGAGGCCCGCAAGATGGGCCGGGCCATCATCTTCGTCGACGAGATCGACTCGATCGGCCGCAAGCGGGGCGCCGGGCTGGGCGGCGGGCACGACGAGCGGGAGCAGACGCTCAACCAGATGCTGTCGGAGATGGACGGCTTCGAAGCCACCGAGGGCATCGTGATGATGGCCGCCACCAACCGGCCCGACATCCTCGATCCGGCCCTGCTGCGCCCCGGACGGTTCGACCGCCAGGTGGTGGTACCCCTCCCCGAGCTGGAGGACCGGCGCCAGATCCTGGGCGTCCACGTGAAGCACAAGCGGATCGCCGAGGACGTCGACATCGACCTGATCGCCCGGGGCACACCCGGCATGAGCGGTGCCGACCTGGCCAACCTCGTCAACGAGGCGGCACTGTTCGCCGTGCGGGGCGGAGACACCCGGATCCACGCCCACCACTTCGACATGGCCCGGGACCGGGTGATCATGGGCGTCAAGCGCGACTCCCTCGTGATGAGCGAGGAGGAGCGGGAGATGACGGCCTACCACGAGGCCGGCCACGCCCTGTGCGCCGCCCTCCTCCCCGACTACGACCCCCTGCACAAGGTCACGATCATTCCCACCGGTATGGCCCTGGGCGTCACCATGACCCTCCCCGAGGAGGATCGCCACTCGGTGCGCAAGAGCCACGCCGAGGACATGATCGTGATGATGCTGGGCGGCCGCAACGCCGAGGACCTGGTGTTCGGCGTCACCTCGTCGGGCGCCGGCGACGACCTCAAGAAGGCCACCAACCTGGCCCGCCACATGGTGCGGGAATGGGGCATGTCCGAGAAGATCGGCCCCATGGCGTTCGGCGGTGGCGGCCCGGTGTTCCTGGGCGACGACATGATGCAGGGCCGGGAGTACTCCGAAGAGGTGGCCAACCTCATAGACTCCGAGACCCAGCGGGTGCTGGTGGAGCAGGAGGCCCGCTGCAAGGAGCTGCTCACCACCAACCGCAAGGCGCTCAACCTGGTGGCCCGCGGGCTGCTCGAACACGAGACGCTGAGCGGCGACGAGGTGCGGCGCCTGATCAACGTGGCCGGCGGCAACGACTCGATGCCCGCTCCGGCCCCGGCCGGAACCGCCCCCGGCACCGGCCCGACCGACCCGGTCGACACGGTCAGCGGACCCTGGGGCACCAACTCCTGAACACCCGATCCTGAGGAGCCGGGCTCCCCTGGTCAGATGCCGGCTTCGGCCAAGGCGTCGGCCAGGGAGGCCGGCTCCATCGGGCCGAAGAAGGTGTGGGTGACCACGCCCTCGGGATCGGCCACGACCGTGGTGGGCACGCCGTCGATCCGGTACCGGCGGTGGAGATCGGCACCGGTCTGCACATCGACCCGCTGGGCCTCCACCGGCGCCCCGGGCCGATCCCCGAGCACCCGCTCCACCACGGCCCAGGCGATGGGGCAGGTGTCGCACGTGGTGGACCCGAACAGCACCACGGCCCAGGCCCCGTCCCGCGGCGTGAAGTCGTTCCGGTCCAACTGGGCCGGCGCCCGGTAGCTGGGGGCCGACGGTGGATCCGGCCGCCGCCGCTGGAGCACCACGGCCACGCCCACCGCAACCACGGCCAGGACGACGAGGGCGGCCAGGCGGCCGACGGTCACGGCACCACCGTGGGCACGGCGGCCACCGTGGACATCCGGCTGTCGGGGACCACCACTTGAGCCTCGACCGACACCGGGGCGCTCGACGTCACCAGAACCGGACCCCCGGGGGCCCCCGGTGGCAGCGTCACCAGCGAGCGGCCGCCGGCTGGTACCGAGGCTTCCAGCGCCGGCCGGAGCTCACCGTTGAGCAGCACCCGGACCTGCACCTGGGCGTCGGTGGGCGAGGTGACCACCACCACGCTGGCGTTCTCGGCCGGTGTGCTGACCCAGGGGATCACCCACCGGTTCGACAGCACCTCGGTGCCCCGGGAGGTGCCGATGCCCACGTTCGCCGTGGGCTGGGTGAGCGTCTGGGCCTCAGCTCCCAGGATGCCGGGCACGTCCACGTCTCCTGCGTCGTCGCCTCCGGCGGCCGGGTCTTCCGGGTTGGGGACGGGCTGCCCGGTGCCGGGATCGGTGGGCTGGCCCGGGGTCACGGCGCTGCCTCCGGCCCCGATGAGCGAGGTGTCGACCTGCTTGGCGAACTGCCATCGCTCGGCCACCACCGGCACGTCGTTGGTGGACGACACGCTCACCCCAACCTCGTAGGGCAGCCGTATGCCGTACTGGTCGGCCTCGGTTCGCAGGTCGATGACCTCGAACCGGCCCGGCCGCAGCTCCCTGGGGATGGCACCGAGGCCGTACAGCGAGCGGTCGGTGGGGTTGAGCGGCCACAGCTCGATGTCGACGGTGGCCGTCTGGTCGGGGCTGGGGTTGAACACGACGACCCGGTCACCACCGCCGTCGTGGATCCGCCCCGCCGGCAGCATCCAGCTGTCGGCCGGCTGCACCACCCCGAGCTGGAGCGACGCCCCCGACGGGCCGAGGTCGCCGTTGATCGTCATCAGGCGCTCCACCACCAGGCGGCCCCGGTCGGTGGTGACAGCGGCCGCCACCGTGTCCTCCCGGCCGACCCACACCCCGATGTCGATCACCCGCACCGAGTTGGCCGGCACCTCCTGGCCGGTGAGGGCGGCCGGCTTGCGGGCCCGCCCGGCCGACCGGTAGAGCTCCACGCTGTACCGCACGTCTTCCGGGAACGGGTTCATCAGGGCCAAGTACTGGTGGGAGTCACGGGTGGTGCGGCCGGCGGCGAAGTACCAGGTGCTCGACACATGGGTGGAGCACGGCCCTTCGGCCGTGCCCGACGCCGTCTCGACCGAGTGGCCCACCACCCCGATGCCGCCGATGATCTCCACCACGGCCCCCGCCGGGTCGGACTGCACGATCTCGGAGAGGGGCACGCTCCTGGTCGACAGGGGCGCCACCTCGTAGCGGATCAGCAGCTCGGTGGTGCTGGACTGGCCGGTCAACACGATCAGGTTGGCCACCAGCGGGGTCTCGCTCAGGTTGGAGATGTGCACCGTGTGGGCGGCGAAGCCCTCCGGGTTGCTCGACCCCATCGGGCAGAACCAGGCGCCGTCGAGCGACGACGGGTCGGTGACCGAGGGGGTGACGAACGTCTGCTCGGCCCCGCGGTTGGCCTCGTCGCTGCGGACACCCTCCACCCGGTCGTAGAGGACGGCGGCCGCCGCCACTCCCACCACCAGGAACACCAGCGCCACCCGGGAGATCACGGGATGGCGGGCCGCACCCCCGGCCTCGGGCCCGGTGCGCCCCCGACCGGCCGACGTGATGCGCCCGGCCCGGGAGCCGAGGCGACCGAGACCGGGCAGGCGCCCGCTCACCCCGTCGACGTTCGGCTTGGGGATCTTCACAGCTGCGACTCCCGCCTCGTCTGGGCCAGGATCGCTCCCGTGCCCACCACCAGCAGCTGGATCAGCTCGCCGGCCCGGCGCCGCAGCGGCACCGGATAGTCGATCTGGATCGGGGTGGGGACGCTGGCCGGGATCACGGTGAGGCCGTCGAACCCGCTCAACAGCCCGCTGTCCCGGCTCCCGTTGACCACGAAGCCGGCATCGGGCACACCCATCAGCAGCCCGTTCGCCACCGCTCCGGACGGGTTGAGCGTCCACTGGCCCGGTCCGTTGCTGGTGACGTCGACCACGACGTCGTTGGGGCTGAGGTCGACGTCGAGCTGGTCGGCCGGGGTGACGGCGTCGGCCGCCTCGGGGTTGGGCAGCACGGCCACCAGGCCGGCCGAGGAGTCGTTGCGGAAGACCACCAGGTTGGGCACGCCGGGCTCCCGCTTGAGATCGAGCTGCTGGGCCAGCGACCGGAGCACGTTCTGGCCCGGGTCGACGACGGGGCCCTCGTAGGGGGCGGGGGCCAACCGGTCGAGCGCCACCACCAGGTCGATCCCGTAAGGGGCGAGAAGCCGCCCCAGGCGGACGGTCTGGCCGGCCCGGGCCAGGTCGAGCGCTTCGCCCACGCCGGCGGTGGAGCCGAGCGGACCGGCCAACCACCGCCCCCAGACCTCGGGCGAGCCCCCGTCGGTGACGGCGTACTGCACACCGGACGGGCTGACCATGGCGTCGAGGGGAAGCACGCTGGCGTCGCCGATCCACAGCACCCGGCCGGTGCGGTCGGTGCGGTCGGACAGGAACCGGGTGAAGGTGGCGTAGCTCTGGCTGGGTGCGTTCCAGGCCCCGTGGAAGCTCAGTATGACCCAGTTGAGCGAGGCCGCCAGCAGGCACAGGCCCATCACCGTGGGCAGGAACCGGTTGGCCACCCTCCAGCGCGTGATGCGGCCGCGTTCCAGTTCGAGGGAGCGCACACCCACCGCCACCACCAACGCCAGCCCGGCCAGGGCGGGGGCCAGCATGGACTCGGTGGCGGGCAGGGCGAAGGGGATCCAGCCCCGGCCACCGGCCCACACCAGGAGGAACAGCATCAGGGCGACCGACCACCCCTGGGCCGCCACCCGCCACATCGGGCGGGCGGCGAGGGCCAGACCCAGCACCGACGCCAGCACCAGTCCGGCGGCGAACACGCTGGGGCCGAAGCGGCCGGGGGCGAAGGCGAGCAGCCGGGTGAACGTGGGCACCGATGCCTCGGGGGACGACGGGCCCACCAGCCAGCGCCACGACAGCGAGCGGATCACGTCGTAGGCCCAGGGCAGATGGAGCGCCACCGGGGCGACCACGGCGGCCGCCGCCGGCAGGGCGAAGTCGCGGGGCGGCAGGCCCCGCTCGGTGAGCACGGCGGCCAGGGCGAAGGCGGCCGCCAGCACCACGGCGATCACGATCACCGCCGGGGCGAAGGCGGCGGTGAAGGCCACGAGGAAGCCGTACCGGATCACCAGCACGGGGAAACTGCGGGGCACCACCTTCAACCCGGGTGGGCCCAGGCGGGAGCCGAACGGACTCACGCCGTCTATCCGCAGCAGCGAGGCAACGAGGAACGGGGCGGCGGCGTAGATCACCAACGAGTCCCACCGGCCGGCCGAGAACGTGGAGGTCAGCAGGGGTGTGGCGGCGTAGAAGGCGGCGGCCACGGCCCCCGACCGGGCGCTGCCCAGGGGACGGGACAGCCGGTAGGCGCCGAAGACTCCGATGGCCACCGGAGCCACCATCAGCAGGTTGTCGAACAGGCCGGGGGCCCAGAACAGCAGGGCCCGGGCCAGAGCCAGGAACAGCAGGGCGGTGGGCGGGTTGCCCGGCCCGCCGGTGCCAGCCGACCGCCAGCCCCCGAACCACTCCTCCAGCAGGGCCCCGGCCGGCGGGACCACGGGGATCTGGCCGACGGCCACCACCCCTCGGGTGAGGAGGTGGCGGCTGCCGAAGGCCAGGATGAGCGCGATGGCGAAGCCGATCACGGTTGCGTCTCGCAGGCTGCCCGAGTCCTCCCCCGCGAACGACGAGCGGATGGCGCCCAGGAAGCCCGAGAACCGGTCCTGGCCAGCCGAGAACTGGCCCCGGGAGAAGCTCGACACGGTGGCCGAGCCGCCGACCTGCCGGGCTCGGACCTCCCGGACCGAGCGTTGGCGGATCTGGCGCAGCTGGCGGCGCCGGCGGCGGATGTCGGGCAGCCGGGTGAGGTTCCAGGCGATGGCCGAGTACATGTCCTTGGCCTGGCCCCGCCGGCCCGACAGCAGGTAGTACAGGCCCTCCAAGGCGATCAGGAACACGGCCAGGGGCACCGTGGTGAGCCGGGCCCGGCGGCTGGTGGCGGTGACCATCACGGTGCGGAGCCGGTGGCGGGCGGCCAGCTTGCGCCGCTCCCGCAGCGGGAGCCGGTCGTCCATCGACTCCCGGTGGCGGGCGCTGGCGGCCGACACGGCGAGCACCCGGGCGCCGAGGGCCTGGGCCCGCCAGCACAGGTCGAGGTCTTCGCCGATCACCCCGATGGCCGGGTCGAAGCCGCCCAGGGCCACGAACAGGTCGGCCCGGATCAGCTGCACCCCGCCGGGGGCCACGAACACGTCGCGCACCGAGTCGTACTGGCCCTGGTCGAACTCGCCCCGCTCCACCTGGTCGACGGCCACACCGAAGCGGTCCGACCCCATGCCGATCTGCAGGAGCTTGCGGTCGTCGTCCCACCGGACCATCTTCGGCCCGGCGATCCCGGCGTTGTTGCGGTACAGCTCGCCCATCAGCGTGCTGACGCAGGTGGGAGCGAGGGCCACGTCGTCGTGGCAGAAGAGCAGGAAGGGTGAGCCCGACACGAGCTCGATCGACTGGTTGGCGGCCACGCTCCAGCCCGGGTCACCGGCGAGCCGGTGGAGGTAGGCCTCGGGCAGGACCTGGGCCACCCGGTCGGCTATGGGCTCGTCGGAGCCGGCGTCGATCACCAGGACCGAGAGGTTCTCGTAGTCCTGGTTGCCCAGCGAGTCGAGCATGTCGGTGAACTGGGGGCCGGGGTTGGACGCGACCACGACCGCCACCACGGCCGGGGCATCGACGACGACGGCCTCGGCGGCCACCTCGGTGTCGGTCCTCGCCCCGTTTCCAGTGGTGCCCACCACGCCACGTGCCGGGGCTGTGCGGAGGTCGCTCACGAACGGTTGATACTAGTGGGTAACGCTCCACACGCGGTTGGTTCCCCCTGGAACCCGAGGGCGCCCCCGCTCCGGTAGTATCACTCGGGTGAAGTCGACCGTGGTCGTGGCCGATGCACCGGCCGGAGCAGGGGGGATGTGCCGGTGAGGGCGCTCGTCACCGGCGCCGCCGGTTTCGTCGGGCCCCATCTGAGCCGGGCGCTGGAGGCATGCGGCGACGACGTGGTGGGCCTCGACCAGAGCAACGGCCCCGACCTCCTCGACGGTGACCGCTGGGTCGACACCTTCCAGCTGCACACCCCCGATGTGGTGTTCCACCTGGCCGGATGGTCCGATGTCAGCGGATCGTGGCAGCAGCCCGTGCGGACGTTCCAGGTCAACGCCCTCGGCACCCTGTCGGTGCTGGAGGCCGCCCGGCAGGCGAAGGTCTCGCGGGTGGTGCTGATCTCCAGCGCCGACGTGTACGGCCCCGTGAGCCCCGACCATCAGCCGATCACCGAGGCGCACCCGCCCCAACCCCGATCCCCCTACGGCGTGTCGAAGCAGGCCGCCGAGGCCCTCGGCCTCCAGTACCACCGGGCCCACGGGCTCGACGTGGTGATCGTGCGCCCGTTCAACCATCTCGGCCCGGGCCAGAGCCCCCAGTTCGCGGCGCCGGCGTTCGCGCTCCAGATCGCCTCGGCCGAGCACGAGGGCGGCGGGGAGATCCTCCACGGCGACCTCAGCGCCAAGCGCGACCTCACCGATGTGCGCGACGTCGTCCGGGCCTACCGGATGCTGGCGCTGAGCGGGGAGCCGGGCGAGATCTACAACGTCTGCTCGGGCACGGCCGTGGCCATGTCGGAGCTGCTCGACATGCTGGTGGCCCAGGCCACTGTGCCCATCCGCCGAGTCCTCGATCCGGCCCGGCTCCGGCCCGTGGAGCTGCCGGTGCTCCAGGGGTCGCACACCAAGCTCACCGAGGCCACGGGCTGGGAGCCCGAGATCCCGCTGGCCCGGACGCTGGCCGACGTGCTGGCCGACGCCCGCCGGCGGTCCGGGGCCTGAGCGGGGCACAGGCGGGCCCGCTCCCCCACCCCGTCAGCCCTAGGGCCGCCGCACCTTCCCGCTTCCTTCCGTTTGTCCGTTCCCCATTCCCGCCGCCCACCACGAGACGAGGTACCACGAACCATGACCAAGAGGGCACTGATCACCGGCCTCACCGGCCAGGACGGCTCCTACCTGGCCGAGCTCCTGCTCGACAAGGGCTACCACGTGACAGGCATGGTCCGCCGGTCGAGCACGGTGAACTTCGAGCGCATCGCCCACATCCAGGACGACATCGAGATCCTGCCCGGCGATCTGCTGGACGAGATGTCGCTGCGCCATGTGCTGACCGCGGCCCGGCCCGACGAGGTGTACAACCTGGCCGCCCAGTCCTTCGTGCAGACGTCGTGGCAGCAGGCCGTCCTCACCGGTGAGACCACGGCGCTGGGCGTCACCCGCCTGCTCAACGCCGTGCGGGATGCAGGCGACGACGTGCGGTTCTACCAGGCGTCGTCGTCGGAGATGTTCGGCAAGGTGGTGGAGGTGCCCCAGACCGAGCGGACGCCGTTCTACCCCCGCAGCCCCTACGGGGTGGCGAAGCTCTACGGCCACTGGATCACGGTGAACTACCGCGAGAGCTACGGCATGCACGCCTCCAGCGGCATCCTGTTCAACCACGAGAGCCCCCGCCGGGGCCTCGAGTTCGTGACCCGCAAGATCTCCAACCACGTGGCCCGGATCAAGCTCGGCCTGATCAACGAGCTGCGCCTGGGCGATCTCGACCCCCAGC
>JAWKIL010000025.1:0-78314 GCA_041394285.1 Acidimicrobiales bacterium
CCCACCCTGGACCGTCTACGGCTGGCTCTGGAACACCTGAGCGGTGGGGGGACTCTGGCCTACCGACTCTCGACGATGAAGTCGTCCTCGTGCAGATCGGCCAGCTCCCGCCGCATGCGGCCGATCGTGCCGGGATGGAAGGCCACCACCCGGCCCCGGGCGTCGCGGTAGAAGTTGGAGCACGCTCCGGTCCAGCTCATCTGCGACAGCTCCCGTTGGATGGCCTCGTTGTAGGCCTCGGTGGCGTCTTCCCGGGCCTCCACCGACTTGATGCCGTCGTTCGCCATCCGCTGCACCCAGCGGGTGATGTAGTCCGTCTCCACCTCGGCCGACAGGATCAACGACCCGTAGGCCACGGTGCCGTTGATGCCGCACACGGTGAACCAGTTGGGGAAGCCGGGCACCGCCACGCCCCGGTAGGCCATGGTCTGGCGCGAGATCCGGTTGCGCAGCGTCTCGCCGCCCCGCCCGTACACGTCGAGGGCGGCCGCGCCGTCGGCCCGGCCCCCGAGCCGGTAGCCGGTGCAGAAGATCACCACGTCCACATCGGTCGCCGAGCCGTCGGCCGCCTGCACCGCCGTCTCGCTCAACGCCGTCACGCCGTGGGGTACCAGGCGCACATGGGGCTGGGCCAACGCGTGGTAGTAGTCGTCCGACAGCAGCAACCGGTTGCACCCCGGCGGATACGACGGGGTGAGCGCGTCGATCACCGCCGGGTCGGTGATCGACGCCCGCATGTGGGTGAGGCACCGCTCCCGCATGGCCTGCAGGGTCGCCTCGTGACGGCGGAAGGCGAGCCACCACCACATCGAATCCTTGTACTGGCCCCGCCGGAGGCGTTGCATCTCCTCGGCGTGTTGCAGCGCAGCCCGCTCGGAGTCGGTGTAGTGCCGGTTGTTGCGGGGGAAGACCCAGTTCGGGGTGCGGGAGAACACCGTCACCTCGGCCGCCAGCTTCGCCACCTCGGGCACCACCTGCACGGCGCTGGCGGCGCTGCCCACCACGGCCACCCGCTTGCCCCGGAGGTCCACGTCGTGGCGCCACGCCGCCGAGTGCCACGACGGCCCGGCGAAGGTGTCGAGACCCGGCACCTTGGGCAGGTTCGGCGCGGTCAATCCGCCCGTGGCCGACACCAGCACCCGGTGCGGCACCTCGCTCCCGCCCCCGGCCAGCGTCAGCCACCACACCCCCTCGTCCTCGTCGAACCGGGCCGACAGCACCCGGGTGGCGAAACGGATGTGGCTGACCAGATCCCACTTCTCGGCCACCGAGCGGATGTAGGCCTGGATCTCGGCCCGGGGGGCGAACACCATCGACCAGTCGGGGTTGGGCTCGGCCGTGTAGCAGTACAGATGCGACGGGATGTCACAGTGCAGGCCGGGATAGGTGTTCCGGTACCAGGTGCCGCCCACGTCGGGCTGCTCCTCGTAGATCACGAAGTCGTCGAACCCGGCCCGGCGCAGCTGCAGGGCCATGGCGATGCCGCTCAGGCCCGCTCCCAGGATCCCCACGGTGGTCATGCTCTGCTGCTCCTCGCCTCGCTGCTCCGGCTGTTCACGCCCGCCAGCATGCAGACCGGTCCCGAAGGGCACAAGTCGAGCCGCCGGCGGCCCTGTGCCAAGCTGACAACCCATGGCCCCACCTACCGAATCGGGATCGCTGGAGACGTACCACAAGGATCACTGGGTCGACATCGAGCCCGAGCGACTGGCCCGCTACGACCGCATGTTCCAGCTCGACGACCGCCGCGGCGACATCATCCTGGCTCCGGTGGGAGTCCAGGAGGGCGAGACCGTGGTCGACTTCGGCTGCGGCCCCGGCTTCGTCGCCGCCCAGCTGGCCCGCCTGACCGGACCCGGCGGCCACGTGCACGCCGTCGACGTCAACGAGGCCTTCGTGGCCCGGGCCCGGGAGGTGGCCGAGGCCTCGGGCCGGGGTGGACAGATCACCGTGCACCACGCCACCGACGAGCGGGTCCCGTTGGACGACGCCAGCGCCGACCGGGTGTACGCCAAGAACGTCCTGGAGTACGTGCCCGACGCCGCAGCCGTGCTGTCCGAGCTGCACCGGGTGGCGCGGCCGGGCGGGCGCATGGTGGCGTCCGACTCCGATTTCGGGTTCGTGGTGATCGAGCCGCTCACGCCGGCCGAGGTGCACGAGCTGTTCAGCGCGGCCGCCCCGGCGTTCAAGGAACCCCACATCGGCCGCAAGCTCCGCACGGCCTTCCGCCGGGCCGGGTTCGAGAACGTGGAGGTGAAGGTCACGGCCGCCACCGACACCAGCGGCTTCATGCGGCCGGTGATCGAGAACATGCTGGGCTACGGGCTCCAGTTCGACCGCATCACCCCCGCCCGGGCCGACGAGTTCCGCCGCACCATCGATGCCGCCATAGAGGCCGGCGAGTACCTCATGGTCCTCCCCCAGTGGTGGGTCACCGGCGTGAAGCCCGGCGTCTGACGCCGTCCCCCCTCCGTGACGGCCTGTTCGGCTACGGTGCGGGAACCCGGCGAGAGGAGGCCGTTCGTGGCCACCGTGGACATCCCCGTCACCCACGTGGGCAGCCTGGTGCGCCCCGAGCCGCTGCTCGACCTGCTGCGGGCCAAGCGGGCGGGCGACGCCCCCGACCCCATCGAGCTGGCCACCTGCCTGGAGACATCGGTGGCCGACGTGGTGGCCGCCCAGGTGGAAGCGGGCGTCACCATCGTCAGCGACGGGGAGTTCGGCAAGGACCTCAGCTGGTCGCAGTACGTGATGGAGCGCCTCGGGGGATTCGAGTTCCGGCCCCGGGAGGTTGCCAGCGCGGCCAAGGCCATCGGGGGCAAGGACCGCCGGGACTTCGCCGAGTTCTACGAGGAGTACGAGGGTGCGTTCGGGGTGGCCGGCATCGGCAAGGGTGCCATGCCTCAAGGCGACTGGGTGATCACCGGCCCCGTCACCTACACCGGCGCCGGCGCGGTGCAGGCCGACATCGCCCGCCTCCAGCGGGCCCTCGACGCCAACGGCGTGGCCCGTACGAACGGGTTCCTGCCGGTGGTGTCACCCACCAGCGTGGTGCCGGCCCGGCTCGACGAGCACTACGCCAGCCCGGAAGAGGCGCTGTTCGCCATCGCCGAGGCCATGAACGAGGAATACCGGGCTGTGGTCGACGCCGGCCTGATCCTCCAGGTCGACGACGCCTACCTGGCCTCCACCTACGACGTGATGGTCCCTCCCGGCACGATCACCGATTTCCGCCTGTGGGCCGAGACCCGGGTGGAGGCGGTGAACGTCGCCCTGGCCGGGCTGCCGCCGGAACGGGTGCGCTACCACGTGTGCTGGGGATCGTGGAACGGCCCCCACACCAACGACGTCGGCCTGGCCGACATCGTGGACCTCGTCCTCCGGGTGAACGCCGGCGGGTACCTGCTGGAGATGTCGAACCCTCGCCATGCCCACGAATGGAAGGTGTGGGACGACGTCGCCCTGCCCGACGGCAAGATGCTCCTGCCCGGTCTCATCAGCCATTCCACCAACGTGGTGGAGCACCCGGAGTGGGTGGCCGAGCGCCTGGTTCGCCTGGCCGGCCTGGTGGGGGCGGAGCGCGTGATCGCCAGCACCGACTGTGGCTTCGCCCAGGGCCCCTTCGCCCGCCGGGTGCACCCGTCGATCCAGTGGGCCAAGCTCCGTTCGCTGGCCGAGGGGGCGGCGTTGGCCAGCCAGGCGCTCTCGACGTAGCGTCGGGGCCGAGGGGGACTCTGCATCATGCTCACCGCGGCCGATCTCGACACCATCGACATCCATTCGCTCCACCTGTACGCCACCCGGGGCTACCCGTGGGCCGAGTGGGACCTGCTAAGGCGGGAGGCGCCGGTCTACTGGTACGACCGGCCCGGCATCGAGCCGTTCTGGGCCCTCACCCGCTACGACGACGTGCACGCCATCGGCCGGGATGCGTCCACCTTCGTCAACTCCGGGCGCCGTCTGCGCCTCCATTCGATCGAGCACGAAGACGCCATGTGGGCGTCCAAGGCCCGGCGGGACGAGCTGTACGGGTGGAACGAGAGCGAGCCGCTCGACATGGTGTTCATGGACGCCCCCCGCCACACCGCCTTCCGACTCCTCACGGCCCGGGCGTTCACCCCGGCCCGGTGCCGGACCATGGCCGGCTCGTTGGCGTCGCTGGCCGCCCGGTTCGTCGACGAGTTCGAGGCCGCCCTCGACGCCGCCGCCGGCGAGCCGATCGACATCGTGCGGGAGCTGTCGCTCAAGCTGCCGCTGGCCGCCATCTGCGACCTCATGGGCCTGCCCATCGAGGACTGGCACGACATCTGGCGCTGGACCGACTCGGTGTTCGACACCTCCTCCACCGAATGGGCCCTGGCCGGTGAGAGCCGGCGCGACATGCGCCGCCGACTCCGGGTGGAGTACTTCGACTACTACGACCAGTTGATCGGGGCCAAGCGGGCCCAGCCGGCCGACGACGTGATCAGCCATCTCGTCAACGGCGAGGTCGACGGCCAACGTCTCACCCAGCAACAGCTCCACGGCTACCTGAACCTGTTGATCCTGGCCGGCAACGAGACCACCCGGAACGCCACCACCAAGGGCGTGCTGGCACTGCTCGACAACCCGGCGGGGCGGGAACGATTGGAGGCCGACCCCGACCGATGGATCGAGCCGGCGGTGGAGGAGATCCTGCGCTGGACCTCGCCCGTGATCCAGTTCGCCCGCACCGCCGTGCGGGACACCGAGATCCGGGGGGTGACGATCCGGGCCGGCGACACCGTCGGCATCTGGTACCCGTCGGCCAACCGCGACCCCGAGGCGTTCGACCGGCCCGACACCTTCGACATCACCCGGGAGCCCAACTACCACCTGGCCTTCGGCCACGGCCCCCACTTCTGCCTGGGTGCCAACCTGGCCCGGTGGGAGCTGCGGGCCCTGTTCCGGGAGCTGGCCCGCCGCGGCACGTTGCGCCGGCTGGAGGCGGTGGGTCCCAGCACGATCACCCAGGACCTGCACGTCAGCGTGGTCAAGCGCCAGCTCGTGCGCTCCAATTGACCCATGCTCCCCCTCGACCACCTCCTCGTCCTCGACCTGACAGCCTTCCGGGCCGGGCCCACCGCCGTGCGCCAGCTGGCCGACTGGGGAGCGAGGGTGATCACGATCGAGCGACCGGCGGCCGACGGGGGCGAGGGGCTGCTGGGGGCCCGCCTCGGCTCCGACTTCCAGAACCTGCGGCGCAACAACGAATCGTTGACGCTCGACCTCAAGCACCCCGACGGCAAGGCCGTGTTCCTCGATCTCGTGCGCCGGGCCGACGTGGTGGTGGAGAACTTCGCCCCCGGGGTGACGGCCCGCCTCGGGCTCGACTGGCCGTCGCTCCAGGCCGTCAACCCCCGCCTGGTCTACGGCAGCATCTCGGGCTACGGCCAGGAGGGCCCCTGGTCGCAGCGTCCGGGGTACGACCAGGTGGCCCAGGGCATGTCGGGCCTGATGTCGGTGACCGGGTTGCCGGGGCAGGGGCCGGTGCGGTCGGGCCACGCCGTGGCCGACAGCTCGTCGGGCGTGTACCTGGCGTTCGGCATCCTGCTGGCCATCATCCGGCGGGAACGGACGGGGGAGGGGAGCTGGGTGCGCACGTCGCTCCTCGAGTCGCTGATCGCCATGCTCGACTTCCAGGCGGCCCGGGTGCTGATCGAGCACGAGGTGCCAGGCCAGCAGGGCAACCATCACCCCACCGGGGTACCGATGGGCACGTTCCCGGCCTCCGACGGGGTGTTCAACCTGGCCCCCGGCACCGAGGCCCACTGGCGGGCGGTGTGCGGGGTGCTGGGCCACCCCGAGTGGGCCGACGACGAGCGCTACGCACGGCCCGGCTCCCGGCGCAAGCGGCGCGACGAGGTCAACGCCATGATCGCCGCGGTGACGGCCACGGAGACGGCCGAGCACTGGATCGAGGCCCTGTTGGCCGTGGGGGTGCCGGCCGGGCCGGTGCTCGACATGGGCCAGATGTTCGCCCATCCCCAGGTGCAGGCCCTCGGCCTGGCCCAGCCCATCGAGCATCCGGCGGTGGACGACGCCGCCGTGGTGGGCCAACCCCTGACGTTCGGTGACGGCCTCGGGGGACGGGGCGTCCGCCGGGCGGCGCCGAGCCTGGGCGAGCAGACCGACGCCATCCTGGCCGAGTTGGGCCACACCGGGGCCGACATCGACGCGCTGCGAGCCGCTGGCGTGATCTGACCCTGCCATCGGGCCTTGCTCGCACGGGCGCCCGGGCGGCGGAACGTGACAAGCTCGGACATGGACGAACCAGTCGACTACGCCGTGGCCGCCGGGGTGGCCACCATCACCCTCAACGCCCCGGCCAAGCGCAACGCCTTCAGCCAGAACCTGGTCCAGGGCCTCATGGCCGGTATCAAGCAGGCCCAGGCCGACGACGCCGTGCGGGTGATCGTGATCACCAACGCCGGCACAACCTTCTCGGCCGGCGCCGACCTGCGGGAGAACCGGGCGGAGCTCGGGCCCGACGCCCTCACCTTCGTCGACATCGTGAAAGCCATCGACGCCTGCCCCAAGCCCGTGGTGGCCCGGGTGGCGGGCCACGCCGCCGGCGGCGGGGCGGCCCTGGTGGTGTGCTGCGATCTGGCCATCGCCGCCGACACCGCCCGCATCGGCATCACCGAGGTCCGCATCGGGATCCCCCCGGCCGGGGTGGCGGCCCTGCTGGCCCACCGGATGGGCCGGCGGGAGCTGGTGGAGGCGTTCCTGGTGGGTGACATGATGCCGGCGGCCCGGGCGGCCGAGCTGGGCATGGTCAACCTGGTGGTGTCGGAAGCCGAGCTCGACGCCACGGTGGCCCGCTACGTCGACGGCCTGGTGCGGGGCGGCCCCCGCAGCCTGGGGATCACCAAGCACCTGCTCCAGGCCATGGCCCACCTCACCCCGGAGCAGGCCGAGACCCTGGCCGACGCCTCGGCCCGGGGTGCGTTCGAGAGCTCCGAGGCCCGCGAAGGCGTGGCGTCCTTCCTGGAGAAGCGCCCCGCCGCCTGGATCCCCTGAGGGCACTCCCCACCGCGCCGCCGACGGTCCCATCCCGGGCGTTCGCCCTGTGCCGATCCCGGATGACAGGATGGGGCCGGACCGCGTCGTGCAGATGGCACCGCGCCATACAGATGGCACTGCACAGGGGAGGAACCGTCATGGCTGGACCGTTGGAGGGGATCAGGGTCGTCGAGTGCAACCGGGTGGCCCCGGGCTCGCTGGCCACCGTGCTGCTGGCCGACATGGGGGCCGATGTCATCCGGGTGGTGGAACCGGGTGCCCCGGAGCCGGCCGACGAGGCCGCCGCCAACCGCCAGCAGCAGCGCCGGGCCGGCCAATGGGTGGACCGCAACAAGCGCAGCCTCAGCCTCGACCTGAAGAAGCCCGAGGCCCAGCAGATCCTGCAGAAGCTCGCCTCGACCTGCGACGTGTTCCTCGAAGGGTTCCGCCCCGGGGTCACCAAGCGCCTGGGGGCCGACTACGAGACCCTGTCCAAGCTCAACCCCCGGCTGGTCTACTGCTCGCTGTCGGGCTTCGGCCAGGACGGCCCGTACCGGGACTTCCCGGCCCACGACATCAACTACCTGTCCCTGGCCGGCGTGCTCAACCAGCTCGGCGCCCCCGACGCCGAGCCCACCATTCCCCTCAACCTGGTGGCCGACTACGCCGGCGCCTCCATGCACGGCGCCCTGGGCGTGATGTTCGCCCTGTTCGCCCGGGAGCGCACGGGCAAGGGCCAACTGGTCGACGTGTCCTACCTCGACGCCACGATCTCGCTGCTGTGCGCCGTGCCGTCGTTCATGGCCTTCCTGGCCGGCGGCCCCGAGCCCAAGCGGGGCCTCGGCACCTTCGACGGCACCCGGCCGTTCTACACCACCTACACCTGCGGCGACGGCAAGCTTCTGTCGATCGGATCCACCGAGCCCCACCTGTGGCACAACTTCTGCGACGCCGTGGACCGGCCCGATCTGAAGGCGGCCGAGCTCCAGCCGGGCGAGGCCATCCGCGGCCCCCGCCCCGAGCAGGTGACGGCCAAGCAGGAGGTGGCCAAGCTCATGGCCACCAAGAGCCGGGACGAGTGGTACGAGATCCTGACCAAGGCCGACGTGTGCGTGGGCAAGGTCTACGACCCCCATGAGGTGTTCGAGGACCCGCAGGTGCGGCACCGGGGCATGGCGGTGGACCTCCCGATCGGGGGCGGCTCCGTGCTCAACCCGGGCGTGGCCATCAAGCTGTCGGACACCCCCGGCGAGATCCGGTTCCCCACCCCGCTCCAGGGCGCCCACACCGACGAGATCCTGAGCGAGCTGGGCTACTCGTCCGACGACATCTCCGGCTTCAAGACCGCCGGCGCTGTGTAGCCCTCTGCGAACTGTGGCGCCCGGCGCTGTAATTTGCGCGCCGGCGCCACAGTTCGACTGTCAGTACGGTGGCAGCGGGAACGACGGATCGATGGACGACAGCTCCACGCCCAGCGAGGCCAGGGTGGCCAGCGCCCGGGGCACCGCCGGGTGCAGGGCGTAGGGGCCGCCCAGTGACACCTCGGCCCGGATCGGGATCCCCAGCCCGCTGGCCTCGCACAGCAGCGAGATCACCAGATTGTCGCTGTGGCCGTCGGCCCACTTGGTGAGCGAGTTCAGCGTGAGGGGCGACACCAGCACCCGGCACGCCAGCGGCTCGAAGATCGGCACCAGCGGCCCCGGCATGGCCGACCGCAGGGGCCAGCCGGTGAGGGCCTCGATCTCGGCCGGGTCGAACCACTCGGCGGCGGTGGGGGTGGCGATCACGTGGACCCGGCGGCCGAGGGCCTGCTCGGCCCGGATGCGGTGGTCGGTGTCGACCGCCCGCCCGCCGGCGCACACCATGAGGAACGTGACCCCGTTGTCGTCGAAGGTGAACGACGGCCCACCGGGAGCCCGCCTCGGATCGTCGCTGAACGGCATCGGGTGAGACTAGGTGGTTGGCAGCCCCAGCCGCTCCCGCTCCAGGGCCACGATCCGCTGCTCGGTCGTACCCACCACACCGTCGGCCAGATCGTCGACCGCGGCCAGGTCGCTCACGTCGACCGCCTCGGGCGACGCTTCCTTCATCTCGCTCTGCCGCACGTACTCGGCGAACAGGGCCGACTTGGTGGCCAGCACGGCCAGCATGCGCTCGTCGACCGAGCCCTCGGCCAGCAGCCGGTGCACCTCCACCGGCCGCACCTGGCCCATCCGGTGGCAGCGGGCGATGGCCTGTTCCTCCACGGTGGGCTTCCACTGGGGTTCGGTGAGGATCACCACCGACGCCGCCTGGATGTTCAGCCCCACCCCACCGGCCTCGATCTGGCTCACCAGCACCACGGGCTCGGGAGCGGCGGTGAACGCGTCGACCAGGGCCTGGCGCTCGTCGGGGGCCACGTCGCCGGTCAGGGGGCCCACGGCCAGCGGGCCCAGCTCGGCGCAGACCCGGTCGATCACGTCACGGAAGAAGGAGAACACCACCACCTTGCGGTTGTTGGCCATCGCCTCGTCCACGATCTCCCGCAGCCGCACCAGCTTGGGCGACTCCTCCGGCCGCTCGGTGAGGAAGGCCGCCCGGCGCATGGCCATGAAGCTGCCGGCGGCCACCGCACGGCGGTAGACGCCGGCCACCGGCCCGTCGAGGCGCACCCAGTCGGCGATCTCGATCCGGGGCGGCAGCTCGGCCAGCACGTCGGCCTGGTTGCGGCGCAGGTAGACGGGAGCCACGGCCCGGCGGAAGGCGTCGGCCCCGGCCACGGCGTCCGTGCCGTCGATGGCCTCGGCCAGGTCGGGCCTGACGTGGCCCACCAGCACCCGGAACTCGTCGACCCGGTTCTCCATCGGGGTGCCGGTGAGCAGGAGCCGGTGACCGGCCCGGGTCAGCCAGGTCCGCACCGCCCGGGTGCGCTGGGCCTCGGGGTTCTTGGCGAAGTGGGCTTCGTCCACCACCATGGCCGACAGCTCCAAGGGCGGCGGGGGCAGGAGCCGGAGGGTGTCGAACGTGGTGAGGGCGATGCCGCCCCCGGTCGCCCACCGGTCGAGGTCGTCGTGGCGATCGGTTCCGTGGAGGCGAACCACCCGGTCGAGCTCGGTATGGCGCCGTATCTCGTGCTCCCAGTTGGCCAGCACGCTGGCCGGGCACACGACGGCGAAGTGGGTGGCGCCGCCCGACCGCAGGTGGCACAGCACGGCCAGCGCCTCCAGCGTCTTGCCCAGGCCCATGTCGTCGCCCAGGATCGTGCGCCGTTGGACCAGGGCGAAGCGGGCGCCGAAGGACTGATAACCCCGGAGCGAGGTGACCAGCAGCGCCGTGTCCAGCTCCAGCCGCTCGATCTCGGCAACGATCTCGGCCGGGGCGAACCCCTGGATGGCCACCTCGTCGGGCCCCAGGCCGGTGGCGTCGGCCAGCAGCCCGTTGTAGTGGACGGGCCGGGCAAGATAGTCGTCCCACGGGTCGGCCGGCTCCCACCGGGGATCGGCGAGGCGGGCCATGGCCGCCGCCGCCCGGGCCTCCAGGTCCACCGTGGCCGGGGCGGCCAGGTGCAGGCGCAACCGGCTGAGCGCCGCTTCCGACTCGTCGCGCCGGTGGCGGCCGGCGAACAGCCGGCGCAGCCGGGTGGTGGCCAGGCGGGCCGCGGCGCTCTCTGCCGGCAGGGTGGCCGCCGCCCACTCCAGCCCGGTCCGCAGGGGCTCGACCACCTGGCCGGCCAAGTCGAGGTGGCGCAGGGCCACCAGCAGGTCGGTGTGTTCCGGAGGCCGGGACTCCACGTCGAGGCGGGCCCGGGTGGCCCGCTGCACGGCCTGGCGCACCTGCTGGGCCGCCGCCACCAGCTGGGCCGCGCTCTGGGGGCCGATGCCGTCGATCCGGTCGAGGTCGGCCGGTGCCGCCGTAGCCACCTGGGCCACCGTGCGGAACCCGGCCACCTCCAGGGGGGCCAGCCGGATCCGGTCGCCGGTGGCCTCCCGGAGGGCGTCGAGGTCCAGGGTCGCCAGGGTGGCCGCCACCGCCTGGTGGCGGGCCAGGTCATGGAGCCGGGCCACCTCGCTGCGGGCCCGGCTCTGCTCGTCGAGCAGCGCCCGGCTGTCGGCGGCCAGCCGCTCAGACCGCAGCACGATGTCGGACGGCTCGCTCACGGCCGTCCATACTGCCGGCTCGGCCCGGCGTCAGCTCTTGACCATGCCGAAGATCTTGGCCGCCTTGAACGAGTCGACGTACTCGTCGAGCTGGCCGATCTTGCCGTCACGGCAGGTGTACACCCAGACGTAGTCGTTCTCGTAGGGGACGCCCTTGGTGGTGGTGGCGGTCAGCCGCTGGAGGGCAACGGCGGTGTCGCCCTCCACGATCAGCTTGTGGACGTCCCGCTTGAGCGTCGACAGGTCGAAGATCCGGCCGACGGCGCCGCCGGTGAGGGCCTTCACGACCGTCTCCCGGCCGGTGAAGGGCCCGATGCCCATCGAGGGCGGCGGCTGCCAGGTGGCGTCGTCGGCGAGCAGGGTGTCGATGGTGGCCGCGTCGTTGGCGGCCCGGGCGTCGAGGAAGCGCTGCACCAGCGCCCGCGTGGCTTCGGTTTCCATCAACCGGTTCTAGCCCATCACTCAAGCACCGGACATTTTTCGTCGATGGAATATTGTACGGACATTCGGTTGTTGGTAGCATCAAGTCAGTGGCCAGGGCGACGCCCGGGTCGGAGCAAGGAGCAGCAACGTGTTCTTCCGCCAGTACTACCTCGGATGCCTGTCCCACGCGAGCTACCTGATCGGCGACACCACCACCGGCCAGGCCGTGGTCGTCGATCCCCAGCGTGACGTGGGCGAGTACCTGGCCGATGCCGAGGCCAACGGCCTCCGGATCGTCAAGGTCCTGGAAACCCACTTCCACGCCGACTTCCTCTCCGGCCACCTCGAGCTGGCCAGCCGCACCGGGGCCGCCATCGGCTACGGGGCCGCGGCCGAGGGGCGGGCCGAGTTCCCGATCGAGACCTTCGCCGACGGTGACCGCGTCAGCCTGGGCCAGGTGGAGCTGATGGTGCGGGAGACCCCGGGGCACACCCCCGAGTCGATCAGCATCGTGATCTACCCCGACGGGGTCGACGGCGCCCCCTACGGCGTCCTCACCGGCGACACCCTGTTCATCGGCGACGTGGGCCGGCCCGATCTGCTGGCCTCCTTCGGCGTCACCGCCGAGGAGCTGGGCCGCATGCTCTACCACTCCCTGCACGAGAAGCTGATGACGCTGCCCGACGAGACCAAGGTGTTCCCCGCCCACGGCGCCGGATCGGCCTGCGGCAAGAACCTGTCGAGCGAGACGGTGTCCACCATCGGCGAGCAGCGCCGCACCAACTACGCCCTGGCCCCCATGACCGAAGACGAGTTCGTGGCCGTGGTCACCGAGGGCCAGCCGGTGGCGCCCCTCTACTTCCCCTTCGCCGCCGTGCTGAACCGCAAGGAGCGGGAGCTGCTGCACGACGATGAGCGGGTGCCCACGCTCACCATCGACGAGGTGCTGACCCATCAGCACGGCGGCGCAGTGGTGATCGACGCCCGGGACGACGCCGCCTTCGCCACCGCCCATCTCCGGGGTTCGGTGAACGTGGGCCTCGGCGGCCGTTTCGCCGAGTACGCCGGCGAGGTGATGAAGCCCGAGACGCCGATCGTGCTGGCGACGCCCCCGGGGCACGAGATGGAGGCCAAGATCCGCCTGGCCCGCATCGGGTTCGACAACGTGGTCGGCGCCCTCGACGATCCCACCGAGGCCTTCGTCACCCGCCCCGAGCTGGTGGAGCCGGCGTCCCGGCTGTCGGTCGAGGCCCTGCGGGACCGGATGGCCTCGGTGCCGAACCTGGTGCTGCTCGACGTGCGCAACCCGGGCGAGGTGGCCCTCGGCATGCTGCCCGGTGCCGTCCACATCAGCCTCCCGGCCCTGCTCAACCGGCTCGACGAGCTCGATCCGGCCATGCCCACCGTCGTCTACTGCGCCGGCGGCTACCGCTCGTCGATCGCCGCCAGCATGCTGCGGTCGCACGGGTTCGCCGACGTGAGCGACCTGCTCGGTGGTTACACGGCCTGGTTGGCGGCCCAATCCCCCGACGCCATGTCGGGCGCCGGGGCCTGAGGCGGGGTCGGGCATGCGCAGCCTGTTCGCTTCACCCCTGGGGTTCCTGATCGGCCTGTCGCTCGGCGCGCTGGGCGGCGGCGGCTCCATCCTGGCCGTCCCCGCCCTCGTGTACGCCGCCGGTCAGACCCCCAAGCACGCCACCACCACCTCGCTCGTGCTGGTGTCGGTGACGTCGGTCATCGGGATCCTGCCCCACTGGAAGGCCGGCCGGGTCCGGTTCGCCTCGGGCACGATCTTCGGTCTGGCCGGGGTGGGCGGCTCGCTGCTCGGTTCCCACTGGAACAAGGCGGTCAACCCCGACGCTCTCCTGCTCGCCTTCGCCGGCGTGATGCTGGTGGCGGCGGCGGCAATGTGGCGCCGGACCCGGGCGACGGTCCGGCCCACGGCCGCCGGAGCGGGAACCGGAGTCACCCTCAACTCGCTGGGGGCGGCGGCGTCGGCCGTCGACCCCCTCGATGTGCTCCCCGATGACGGCCCGGCAGCGGGTCCCCGTCGTCGGATCGACGCCGTCACCGTGGCCAAGGTGCTGGTGGCGGGCACGATCGTCGGTCTCCTCACCGGGTTCTTCGGCGTGGGCGGCGGGTTCGTGATCGTGCCGGCGCTGGTGCTGGCCCTCGACTTCGACATGCCCGAGGCGATCGGCACGTCGCTACTGGTGATCACGGTCAACTCGGCGGTGGCTCTGGCCACCCGCCTGCAGTCGGGCTCCATCGAATGGGGCACCGTCGTCCCCTTCACCATCGCCAGCCTCATCGGCGTGGTGGTGGGCACCCGGCTGGCCGCCACCCGAAACCCCCGCTCCCTCCAGCAGTGGTTCGTCGGCCTCCTGGTGCTCGTGGCCATCTACACCGCCGTCCGCTCCGGCCTGGCCCTGGCGTAGCGAGATGGCCCACCGCATCCGCATCACCGCATCCTCGCTCACCCTCGGCGCCGTGCTGACGGCCGCCGCCGGGTGCGGCGGATCCACAGTGGCCGACGGCGCCCCGAGCGCCTCGGCCGTCGACGCCGCGGGGGCGTCGGCGGCCGATGGCATCCGGGTGGTCCCGGTGTCCGAAGCCCGCCGGATACAGGAGAGTCCGCCGGCGGGCCTGGTGGTGCTCGACGTCCGCACGCCCGAGGAATTCGCCCAGAGCCACCTCGACGGGGCCACTTCGATCGACTTCTACGCCCCCGACTTCGCCGATCAGGTGGCCGCCCTCGACCGCGACGTGCCCTACCTGCTCTATTGCCACTCCGGCAACCGGAGCAGCCAGGCCCGGGCGATCATGGAGGACCTGGGGTTCACCGACGTGGCCGATGTCGACGGCGGCATCGCCGCCTGGGTCGACGCCGGCCTCCCCGTCGTCACGCCCTGAGCCCGGGCGGGGGTTCCGCCCGGTCCCGCCCCGGTCCCGGTTCGTCGGCAGGCCGCCGGTCGGTCAGCAGCCGCCCCCGGGCGGGCGGGGCACCGAGGGGTCGACCACCTCGAGATGGACATGGGGCCAGGCCGTGGCGGCCACGGTCAGCCCGTCGATCTGCGAGGTGAACGGGAACTTGTTGGCCCGACCGGCGATCTTGTCGCCGGCCGTGATCCGCTGGCCGGCCTTCACCGTCAGGTCCCGCAGGTGCAGAACCTTCACCTCCAGCTCGGGTCGGGCATCGGGCGCGATCACCACGTAGCTGTCGCTGTACCTGCAGTAGAGGGTGTAGGGCCCGGCCCGCTTGATCGTCCCGGTGACGGGTGCGGTGATCCTGGTCGACGGCTCCACCGCCACGTCCAGCGCGCTCCGCCCGTTGGTGCCCCGCTCCCGGGAGCCCATCGTGGAGATCCGCACCGGCGCCGGGGCGGCGGCCGTCATCTCCTGGGCGCCCGGGTGGCTCGACTGGTGGAAGCCGGCCCGCTCGATGACCTGGGCCGGGGCGGCCAAGCTGAGCCCGGCCACCGTCACCAGAGCCGGCGGCGACGACGCCGTGAGCACGTCGACGCCCCGCCCGGTGGCCCGGCCGTCGGCGGTGAGACAGCTGCGGGGGTGCACGCCGTCGGACGGGTAGGGGTGGCGGGCCGTCAGCTCGCCCGACAGCGACACGTACAGCACCACGCCACCCCGGCTCAGCCGGCCCGAGGCCACCTCGCTACGCCAGTAGGCGGTGCCGTCGGGGTCCCCGGCCCGGCCCAGCACGTTGGCGTAGATCTGGTCGACGAAGGCCGCGGTGTCGAGCGGGCCGTAGCGGGCGGTGAACTCGGGGCCGGCGGCGAAGCTGTCGGCGATCGTGGTGAGCGGGGCGCAGCGGTCGCGCTGGGTGATCCAGTAGAGGGCGCCGTCGGGGTCCGGGGAACGGCCGAAGAACGCCCAGTACAGGCGGAACAGGCGGGCGTGGTCGTCGGTCAGCTCGGGGTTCGCCGCGATCTGCTCGAAGGTCTGGGTGGTGGCCGCCGGGGCGGTGGGTGTCGCCGTCGCCGACGCTGTCACCGTCGCCGCTCCGGCCGGCGCCGGCGATCCGACCAGCAACCCGGCCAGCGTCACCACGAGCAGCAGCACCGCCCCCGCCGTCCTACGCCTCTTGTCACCCCCGCCGTCACCGGCGGCGCGCCGGGTGAAAAGTCTGCGGCGGGTCGGCCCTACCGCGACCTTGTCATCCACGGCGTCACGGTCGGCGTCCTGGGTGAAAAGTGTGCGGCGGGTCCGGGCGGCGGCGGGAACGACGACCTCGGCCATGGGTCCATCGTGGCACGGCCCGCCCTCGGGGCCACGGCGGGGCGGTGTTCGACTCAGCCCGACAGGTGGGCGGCCAACGCCTCCCGGGTGGCGGTGGCCGCCTCGGGGGTGTGGGCGGCGATCCCGATCCGCAGGTCGGTGGCGCCGGCCGCGCCGTAGGCGGCCAGGCCCTCCAGGACCTGGTCCCAGCTCCCGATCAGGTGCAGGTCGGCCGGGGCGGCCAAACCCTCCATGGCGATCACCTGGGCGTAGGACGGGATGGCGGCGTAGAAGGCCGAGATCTGCTCGGCCAGGCGGTAGGCGCCGGCGCGGTCGTCGGTCACGCAGATGCGGACCAGGGCCATGATCCGGGGCTCGGGCCGTCCCGCCTGCTCCGCCGCCTCCCGGATGGCGGGGGCCACGTAGGAGGCGATGGTCTTCGGGCCGCACTGGCCGAGCGAGGTGCCAGCGGTGCGGGCCCCGGCCAGGGCCAGCATCTTGGGGCCGAGGGCGGCGATCAGGATCGGGGTGTCGGGGGCGTCGATCCCCAGCTCCACCCGGGCCGTGATCTGTCGGCCCTCCACCGCGGCGGGCTCGCCGGCCAGCAGGGGGACCAGGGCGTCGAGGAACTCGCGGGTGTAGCCGAGCGGGTTGTCCCAGCCGGTGCCGAACCGCTCGGCCACCACCCCGGCCGACGAGGCCCCCACGCCGAAGGTGAACCGACCCCCGAGCGCACTCTGGGCCGAGCGGACGAGCTGGCCCAGGGCGATCGGGTGGCGACCGTAGAGGGGCGTCACCGAGGTGCCGACCTCGGCGAGGTTGGGCACGTCGGCGGCCACGGAGGCGGCCGCCAGCACCGGGTCCACCCCGTTGGCATGCGAGATCCACAGCCCGTCGAACCCGGCGGCATCGGCCCACCGGGCCGCCTCCCGGGCCTCGGCCACCGAGCGCAGGTCCGTGCCCGCCCCGAAACCCCATCGCATCCCGAACCGATCGCCACCAGCACCATTGGTCATGGCCTCGCACCCTAGACCCTACTCTCCGGGGGCTGCGCCCCCGCCGGCCCTGCGGGCCTCCCCATCGACGTCGGGGCCCCATCCCCACCGTCCGGGGGCTGCGCCCCCGCCGGTCATGCGGTTCCTGGGCCGCTGGTGCGCTAGAACCTCGTGATGGCCTTGGTGTTCGACGCCGACACGATCGAAGCGCTCCTCCCGCCCCGGCGGGAGCGGCCGGCGGGGCGCCGGTTCGCCACGGTGGACGAGGCCCTGGTCGCCATCCCCGACGGCGGCCGGGTGTTCATCGGCGGCGGGGCCACCGTGCCCCTGGGGCTGGTGCGGGCCATGGCCGAGCAACGCCACCGCTGGACCCGCCTGGAGCTGGTCATGCCGATGCTCCAGCAGCGCCTACCGGTGTTCGAGTTCCCCGGTGAGCCGTTCCATTTCGTGTCCACCCAGGCCTCGCCGGCGTTCAAATACCTGTGGGGCAACCCGGCGCTGCGCATCCTGCCCACCCGCTACAGCGACCTGTCCCGCCTGTTCGCCCCGGACGGCCCCCTCCCGTGCGACGCCGCCCTGATCACGGTGTGCCCGCCCGAGGCCGGCCGGGTGAGCACCGGGCTGTCGGTCGGCTCGGTGTGCATCCCCGCTCGCACCGCCCCGATCGTGCTGGGCCAGATCAACTCGGAGATCCCCTACACCTTCGGCGCCGGCGAGCTGCCCCTCGACCACTTCGACCTCCTGATCGAGGCCGACGAGCCGGTCCGCGACGCCCGGGCCCGGGACGGTGACGACCCCACCGCCACCCCGATCGCCGAGCGGGCCGCCACCCTCATCGGCGACGGTTCGACGATCCAGTTCGGCGTGGGTTCGATCCCCGACGCCATCCTCGACCGCCTGGCTGGCAAGAAGGGCCTGCGGGTCCACTCCGGCCTCGTGTCCGAGGCGTGCATGCGGCTGCACCAGGCCGGGGTGGTGGAGGGCACCATGGTGGCGGCCGAGGTGGTCAACACACCCACCATGCGGGCCTGGCTCCACCGCAACCCGGCGGTGCTGATGGCCCCGCCCCAGGTCACGCACGGGGCGGCGGTGCTGGCCGGCATCGAGCAGTTCGTGGCCATCAACTCGGCGGTGGAGATCGCCCTCGACGGCTCGGTCAACTCCGAGATGGCGGGCGACGAGATCATCTCCGGCCCCGGAGGCGCACCCGACTTCGCCTTCGGGGCGTCGGTCAGCAACGGGGGTCGGCACCTCACAGCGCTCAAATCTGCGGCGTCGGGCGGGCGGATCTCCCGCATCGTCCCCCGCATCGAGCCGCCCCACCCGGTGACGCTGCCCAACTACCTGGCCGACGCCGTGATCACCGAGTTCGGCCTGGCCGAGATCCGCCCCCGGGCCGGGACCGACCGGTTCCTGGCCATGGCCGCCATCGCCCATCCCGACCATCGGGCCGCCCTGGAAGCGGCCGCCCGGGAGCTGTAACCACGGCCACCCACTGCCTGGCGCAGGATCCGCCGGGACCTCCGGCCCTGTCGATCCACCCCGGTGCTGCTTAGCGTCGGAATCGTGGCCCGAAAGGGGCACCCGATGTGAGGAGGATCCATGGTGGCAGCGGCGTTGGAACGGGTGCTGGTGGGGACCGACGGATCGCCGGCGGCGGCCAGGGGCGTCGGGTGGGCCGCCAGCCTGGCCCGGGGCCTGGGAGCGGAGCTGGTGGTGACGTCGGTGGTGGACACCCGCACCTTCGCAGGCGACCTCGGAGCGGAGCGGTCCCGGGTGGCGGTGGCCATCGACGAGGAATGGAGCGAGCCGGCCGGCGACGAGTTGGGCTCGCACCTGTCGACCCTCGTGCTCGAGGGTGACCCCCGCACCGTGCTGCCCACCGAGGCCGTCACCCAGAAGGCCGACGTGCTCGTGCTGGGCTCGGCCGGCGTGGGCTGGTACCCGGCGATGCACCTGGGACACGTGGCCCACGCCGTGGCCCACCACAGCCCGGTGCCGGTGGTGATCGTGCCGCCGGGAGCGGCCGCCCGGGCCCCCGAGGTGATCCTCCTCGGGATCGACGGCTCCGCCGGCAGCGCCAGCGCCACGGCCTGGGCGGCCCAGCTGGCCCGCACCGTGGGGGCCGAGGTGGTGGCCGTTCACGTCCAGGTCAGCGAGGGCGATCAGACGGTGGACGAAGCCCAGTGCAAGGAGTGGGTGGCCCCCCTGCTCGACGCCGGCGTGCCCACCCGGATCGTGGGCCACACCGGTTGGCCGGCCACGGCGCTGATGGAGCTGGCGGCGTCGGAAGCGCCCGACCTGGTGGTCCTCGGGGCCCGGGGAGCAGGCGGCTACAAGGGCCTCCAGCTCGGGAGCGTGTCGCTCGGCGTGCTCCAGCGGAGCTTCATCCCCGTGGCCATCGTCCCCGTCTGAGGGGGTTGCGAAGCGACGGGGGCGCCGGCCGCCGCAATGGACTAGCGTGCCGACCATGGCAGCTCGAACGCCGGGGGAGCAGGCCGAGTGGCGGGGGCGGACGGCCGAAGCGGCACTGGAACCCGACCTGCCCATCGTCGACCCCCACCACCACCTGTGGACCCACGTGGACCCGCCGTACCTGCTCGACGAGCTCCTGGCCGATACCGGCTCGGGCCACCGGGTCACCGACACCGTCTTCATCGAGTGCGGCTGGGCCTGGGACCGTGACGCCGCCGATCCGGTGATGGTGCAGGTGCCGGAGACGGCCCGGGTAGCCGAGCTGGCGGCCGAGAGCGACCGCCGGGCGGCCGACGACCCCGTCGCCCCGAGCGCCCGCATCGCCGCCATCGTGGGCCACGCCGACCTGCGCCACGGCGCCGCTGCCGGGCGGGCCCTCGACGCTCTGGCCGAGGCCGGCGCCGGCCGGTTCGTCGGCATCCGCCACGCCACCGCCTGGGACGCCGACCCCGGCATCGAGAACCACCGCACCCACCCCGACGCCGGGCTCATGGGAGACCCGACGTGGCGGGCCGGGTTCGCCGAGCTGGCCCGCCGGGGCCTCACCTACGACGCCTGGCTCTACCACCCCCAGATCCCGGAGCTGACCGCCCTGGCCCGGGAGTTTCCCGACGTGCCGATCGTCTGCGATCACCTCGGCGGCCCGCTCGGCGTGAAGTCCTATGCCGGTCGGCGAGACGAGGTGCTCGACGCCACCCGGGCCGCCCTGGCCGAGCTGGCCACCTGCCCCAACGTGGCGCTCAAGCTGGGCGGCATCGGCATGCCGATCATGGGCGGGGGCTGGCACCGGCGGGAAGCGCCGCCGTCGTCGGCCGAGCTGGCCGAGGCGTGGGGGCCGTTCGTGCGGTGGTGCATCGAGACCTTCGGGTCGGGCCGGTGCATGTTCGAGTCGAACTTCCCGGTCGACGGGGCGTCGTGCTCCTACGCCGTGCTGTGGAACGCCTTCAAACGGATGGTCGCCGACGCCTCGCCGTCGGAGAAGGCCGACCTGTTCGCCGGTACCGCCCGCCGGGTCTACGGCCTCCCCGCCGGGCCGGGAGGGGCGGCGACGTGAGCGGCGCCGGCTCGCTTCCCGCCGCCATCGAGCCCGAGCGCTTCGAGTGGCTGGAAGCGTCCCGCTACTCGTTCTCGCTCGGGGTGGAGGCGGCCGGTGCGTCGTGGCTGGCCGGCCACACGGCGTCGGCCTTCGACCCCGCCACCGGCCGGGTGGGGGTGGCCGGCGACGGCGGGGCCCAGGCCGAGGTGTGTTGGGCCAAGGTGTGCCGGGTGCTGGAGGCGGCCGGCCGTAGGCCGGCCGACGTCACCGAGCTGGTGGAATACGTGACCGTCGACGGGCTGGCCCAGCTCGACCAGATCCGGGCCGCCCGCCCGGCGGGCCTGCCGGCCGACGTCGGATCGGTGGCCGTGGTGGAGTCGCTGGTGCGGCCGACGGCGGTGCTGGAGGTGGAGGTGGTGGCCGGCGGCCCGCCCGACCTCGTCCGCCTGCCCCAGCTCCTGCCCCTCGACGGCGACGGCCGGCTGGTGGCGCCCGGCGACTTCGTGGGCCAGTGTCGCTGGGTGCTGGAAGAGGCCGGCCGCCTCCTCGGCCGCCAAGGGCTCGGCCTGGAGCACGTGGTGCGCACCGTGCAGCACAGCACCACCGACACCCGGGGCGAGTACGGGGCCACGGCCGCCGACCGCCGGCGGCTGCTGGGCCCAGTGTTCCCTGCCTCCACCGGTGTGCTCACCCTGGCCCTGCCCCATCCCGGCGCCCTGGTGGCCCTCGACGTGTGGGCTTCGCGAGCGCCCAAGCAGGCCGTGGTGCACCGTCCCGAGGCCTACGCCCCGCTCACGTTCGGCCCGGCGGTGGCGGCCGGCGACCTGCTGTTCATCTCCGGCACCACGGCCTGGGACCCCGACACCGGCGGCACCGTCGGCGGCGACGACATCGCCGCTCAGGCCGCCTTCGTCTACGACGAGATAGCGGCCGTGTGTGCCGCCGCCGGCACGTCGGTCGACCGCCTGGTGAAGACGATCGAGTACGTCACCCCCGCCGGCCTACCCCGCTACCGGGAGGTGGCGGCGGTCCGGGAACGGATCCTGGGCCGCCCGCTGCCGGCATCCACCGGCGTGGTGGTGTCGGCCCTGCTCGGCCGCCAGTGGCAGATCGAGATCGAGGCGGTGGCGGTGCTGTGACGGCGCCACGGTGAGGTCTGGCGGGTGACAGGGGGACTGCTTACCGCCGAGCTGCGGAGCTGTATCGGCCGCACCGCCGGCTACACGGCGCCCGAGCCGCTGGGGGCGGGGGCGCTGCGCTACTACGCCCTGGCGGTGGGGGCCGACCCCGGACGATGGGTCGACGAGGCACCGCCCACCCTGATCTTCGACACATGCCAGCTCCCCGGCCGCTCCGACCCCGACGGCGCCGGGTACCTGGGCCATGCCTGGGACCTCCCGCTGCCCGTGCCCTGCGCGCTGATCCGGGGCGGGAACGACTACGAGTGGCACCGGCCGGCCCGGGCCGACGACGTGATCAGCACCCACTGGACGCTGTCGTCGATCGACGAGCGAACGGGGGGCGACGGGTCGTCGTTCCTGGTGCTCACGGCCGAGGCCCGCTACCTGGGTGCCGAGGGCGACCCGATCGCCACCAACACCGAAACCAGCATCCTGCGGCCCCTCCAGCCCGCTGCCGGCGAGCGCGCTCCAGCCGTCGTCCGGTCGCCGGCGGCGTCCGCCCTGTCGGCGGCGTCCGCCCTGCCGCCGGCCCACCCGGAGGTGGCCGACCGGGTGCGCCCGATCACCCAGCTCCACATGGTGGCCTATGGCGGCGCCACCTGGGACTGGCACCGGCTGCACCACGACACCGCCTACGCCCGCCGGGCCGGGATGGCCGGTCCCGTGGTCGACGGCCAGATGCTGGGCGCGCTCCTGGCCGAGCATGCCCTGGCCGCGGCCGACACCGTGGCCCCCGGCCTCACGGCCCGCCTCACCCGGCTGTGGTACCGGAACCGGGCCCCGGTCCTGGCGGGCGACACGGTGACCTGCCGGGTGCTCGCCGTCGGACGCGAGAACGCCGACCGGCTGCGGCTCGACCAGCTCGTGCTGGTCGGCGACCGGGTTGTGGTGGGCCCGGCCGGAGCCGAGGTGCAGCTCCAAGCCTGAGCGAGCATCCACCCCCAGCCGCTCCCGGCCTGGAAAACTCACCTCGAGCGCGGAGCCAAGGCGGAGGCACATGGCGCAACTGGCGGCCAAGGACAGGAACATCTTTCGGGTGTTGGTGGCATTTGCCGTCTTCTTCGTGCTCACGGCCCCGGCCGTGGCCGGCACCCAGACCCGTAACTTCTTCGGGTTCCTGGGCGACGGGTGGGATTCGTTCCAGACCTACCTCGACGGCGTCTTCGACGACGGCACCCCCACCGGCACCACAATCGTGACCACCGCGGTCACGGTCGTGCTCCCCGCCGCCCCGGCCACCACCACGGCCTGACCCGGCCCGGCCGCCAGGGCCGCCGCCCACCAGCGGCGATTGCGACGGGACGCCCGCCGCTGGCTACTGTGAGTGGGTTCAGTGTGGCCACGGCGCGCCCGGCCCGACCGGCAGGGACGGACGACCCACCGCAGCCACCAACCGACGTGTAGGGGAAGACGAGATGACAGACCTCCGGCCCGCTGAGTTCGACCTCGACGCCAAATACAAGGAGGAGTACGGCTCCTTCTTCTTCACCGGCGTCCACGCCCTGGTCCGCATCCCGATCGACCAGATGCTGTCCGACAAGCGGGCCGGGCTGGACACCGCGGCCTTCATCTCCGGCTACCAGGGCTCGCCCCTGGGCGGCTTCGACCGGGAGATCATCAGCCACCGCAAGCTGATGGACGAGCTGCACATCGTCCACAAGTCGGGCCTGAACGAGGAGCTGGGCGCCACCGCCGTCATGGGCTCCCAGGCCTCGGCCACCTTCCCCCAGCAGCGCTACGACGGTGTGCTCGGCATCTGGTACGGCAAGGCCCCGGGGCTCGACCGGGCCGGCGACGCCATCCGCCACGCCCAGTACGCCGGCACCAGCCCCCACGGCGGCGTGCTGTGCCTGGTCGGCGACGACCCGGCGAACAAGTCGTCGACCCTGCCCTCGGGCTCGGAGAGCACGATCGCCGATCTCCACATGCCGATCCTCCACCCCGGCAACGTGCAGGAAGTGCTCGACCTGGGCCGCCACGGCGTGCACCTGAGCCGCACCGCCGGCCTGTGGACGGCCATCAAGATCGTCACCTCGGTGGCCGACGGCTCGGGCACGGCCGAGATCGGGGCCGATCGGGTCAAGCCCCTCATCCCCGAGTTCGAGTGGAAGGGCAAGCCCTACCGCCCCCGGGCCAACGGCCGCCTCGGCGGGGCCCCGGCCAACTCGATCGAGGAGGAGATCTACGAGGCCCGGCTGCCCCTGGCCCTCAAGTACGGGGCCGACAACGACCTCAACCGGATCACGATCAACCCGCGCGACGCCTGGTTCGGCATCATGGCCTCGGGCCGGGTGTACCACGAGATCCTGTCGGCGGCCCAGGAGCTGGGCCTGTCACCCCGGGACCTGCACGAGCACGGCATCCGGGTGCTGCAGATGTCGATGCCGTTCCCGTTCGACAAGGCCATCGTCCGCCACTTCGCCCAGGGTCTCCAGGAGATCATGGTCGTCGAGGAGAAGCGGCCGTTCATGGAGAACCAGCTGCGGGAGGCCCTCTACGGGATGCCCAACCCGCCGCTGATCACCGGCAAGCGGGACCCCGACGACGAGGTGCTGGTGAAGAGCTACGGCTCGCTCGACACCGACGCCCTGGTCGAGCCCCTGCGGCGGCGCCTCACGACGAAGATCGACGCCGCCCGGCTCCGTCCGCCGCTCCAGGCCCCCACGCTCGACCCGGCCAAGAGTCGCCGGCTCATCGAGCTGATCCCGGCCCGGACCCCGTACTACTGCTCGGGCTGCCCCCACTCCACCGGCACCAAGGCCCCGGCCGACGCCCTCGTGGGCGGCGGTATCGGCTGCCACGGCCTGGTGGGCCTGATGTCGCCCGAGCGGGTGGGCCACGTGATGGGCAACACCCAGATGGGCGGCGAAGGCGTCCACTGGATCGGCATCGAGCCCTTCGTCGAGGTCGACCACTTCATCCAGAACCTGGGCGACGGCACGTTCGCCCACTCCGGCTCGCTGGCCATCCGGGCCGCGGTGGCCGCCGGCAGCAACATCACGTTCAAGGTCCTCTACAACGGCGCCGTGGCCATGACCGGCGGGCAGGACGCCGCCGGCGCCATGACCGTGCCCAACATGGCCCAGGCCCTGCAGGCCGAGGGCGTGAGCCGCATCATCGTCACGACGGATGACATCGAGAAGTACAAGGGCGTGGCGATGCCCAAGGGCGTCGAGGTGTGGGACCGGGAGCGGATCATCGAGGCCCAGGAGACCCTGGCCAAGGTGAAGGGCTGCACGGTCCTCATCCACGACCAGCAGTGCGCGGCCGAGAAGCGGCGGGACCGCAAGCGGGGCCTCGTGTTCGACCCGCCGGAGCGCTTGGTGATCAACGAGCGGGTGTGCGAGGGCTGTGGCGACTGCGGCGTGGCCTCCAACTGCCTGTCGGTGCAGCCGATCGAGACCGAGTTCGGGCGCAAGACCCAGATCCACCAGTCGTCGTGCAACAAGGACTACTCGTGCCTGGCCGGCGACTGCCCGTCGTTCCTCACCGTCATCCCCAAGAAGACGGCGGGCAAGGCCAGCCGGGACAAGGGCGGCGCCCGCCGCATCCCCAAGCTCGACGTGGCCAAGCTGCCCCTGCCCACCATGATCGTCCCGACGGACGACTGCACGATCCGCATGCCCGGCGTCGGCGGCACCGGCGTGGTCACCACCAGCCAGGTGCTGGGCACGGCGGCCACGCTCGACGGCAAGTACGTGGGCGGGCTCGACCAGACCGGCCTGTCGCAGAAGGCGGGGCCGGTGGTGTCGGACCTGCGGATCACCGTGGAGCCCCAGGAGGGCACGAACAAGCTGACCGCCGGGTCGGCCGACCTCTACCTCGTGTTCGACCTGCTCGTGGGCCTCAGCCCCCAGAACCTGGTCGGCGTGTCGGCCGAGCGGACGGTGTCGGTGGTGTCGACGTCGAAGACGCCGACCGGCGAGATGGTGCGTGACGTCCACGCCAAGTTCCCCGACCTGTCCCTGCTCCAGGAGCAGCTCGACGAGGTCACCCGGGCCGACAAGAACGTCTACATCGACGCCATCGCCGTGACCGAGGGCCTGTTCGGCGAGTCGACCACGGCCAACACCTTCATGCTCGGCGTGGCGTTCCAGCAGGGCACGATCCCGATCTCGCTGGAGGCCATCGAGGAGGCGATCGAGCTCAACGGGGCGTCGGTGGAGGCCAACAAGTCGGCGTTCCACTGGGGCCGCCAGTGGGTGCTCGATCCGGCCAAGGTGCGGGCGGCGTCGGTGACGGCCGAGGATCACCTGCCCAAGCCGTCGAAGGGTCTGGAGAAGGCGATCGTGGCGGCGGGGCTGGGCGACGGCGAGCTGGGCCGGCTGGTCCGCATGCGGGCCGCCGACCTGGTCGGCTACCAGAACGAGGCCTACGCCAAGGAGTACCTGGAGGTCGTGCAGACGGCGGCCTCCTCGGGTCACACCGAGTTCGCCGAGGCCGTGGCCCGCTACGCCTACAAGCTCATGGCCTACAAGGACGAGTACGAGGTGGCCCGGCTCCTGCTGGAGGAGGCGGCCAAGCTGACCGTGTCCAACCAGGTGGGCGACGACGTGGAGATCCGCTGGAACCTCCACCCGCCGATGCTGCGGGCGCTGGGCATGAAGCACAAGATGCAGCTCGGGTCGTGGGCCAAGCCGGGCCTGATGGCCCTGCGGGCCGGCAAGCGGGTGCGGGGCACCTCGGCCGACGTGTTCGGCCGGGCCAAGGTGCGCCAGGTCGAGCGGCAGCTGGCCGAGGAGTACAAGGGTCTGATCAAGGCGCTGGCGCCGAAGGTCGACGGCGACAACCTCGACAAGGCCGTCGAGCTGGCCAGCCTGCCCGACGGGGTGCGGGGCTACGAGGACGTGAAGCTCCGCAACGTGGAGCACTACCACTCCGAGCTGGCCCGCCTCCGCTCCCAGTTCGACATCTGACCCAGCCTCCTGCGCTCACCGAAATTAGGAGCCTGAGCGGCGCTCAGCGCCGCTCAGGCTCCTCAGAATCCGGGTTCAGGCCGACCAGGGGTTGACGAGGTCGAGGCCCAGGTCGGAGAACCCGTCGACGTCGCGGGTGGCGACGGTGGCCGACGCCTCCCGGGCGATGGCGGCGATCAGCGCGTCCATGCCGCCGATCGGCCGCCCCGCCCGCTGTCGGGTGGCGACGATGTCGCCGTAGTGGGCGCAGCACTCGGCCGTCAGGGGCAGGCACACGCCGAGCGTGCCGAACGCCCGCTCCGCCGACTCCCGTAGGCGCTCGGCCCGGGCTCCAGCCGGCAGTAGGGCGATGCCAGCCAGGATCTCGGCCCGGTTGATGACGGTGGTGACCGGCGGGGCGGGCAGCGCCCGCAGCCAGGCCAGTACCCCAGAGTCGGCCTGAGGTCCCCGCATCGCCTCCGAGATCACGTTCGTGTCGAGGATGATCACGCCGGCTCCGGCTCCCCGAGATCGGCGGCGGTGGCTGGCTCGTCGGGAATCACCGGTAGGTCCACGCCTCCCACCTCGTCACCTACGGCGATGAGCTGCTCGATCCATGACGGGTCATCCCGCACGGGCTCGGCCAGAGCCGCCAGCAGGATGGCTCGTGCCTCCGCCTCCATGGACGTGCCCCGGGCTGCGGCCCGCAGTCGGAGCCGACGTTTGGCGTCTTCGGGGAGCTTGCGGATCGTGATCGCCGACATGCAACAACGATATCACTGTTGCACCGAGGGCAGGGCGTGCTCAGTCGGCAGCGAAAGCGCCGGGCGGGATCGTGGTGCGCTGATACCCACGAGGCGGCCGCGTGGGACGGCACACGGAACGTGGCCGTCCACCGGCCGTGTCGTCGTTCACCTGGGCGCTCAGGAAGTCCTCGCCGTCGGGCCAGAAGCACGTAGCCCACACCACCTGCCATGCGGCGCGCTCCGAGGGTGCCCTCGGTGGCGATCCAGGCGGCCGGGTCGAGATCAGTCGACGAGATTTCGAGGTTCGGATTGGTCATCCCGCCGGTTGACGACGCCCGAACCTCTCGTCGGCGGAGCGCGACATCGGGACCTCAGTTCGAACCGTGTAGCGGTATGTACCGCTCAGAGGTACATCGGGGTGCACGGAACGAACCGGGTAGCGGTATGTACCGGTCCGGCCGAAAACGACAGCGTCACACCGACCTGTCAGACTGGTTAGCGACCTGAACTATCTGCCGAACCCCCGGGGGAACCGACCCATGGCAACCACCGACGCCGACCTCATCATCCGCAACGGCACCCTGCACGACGGCACGGGTGCCCCTGGCCGCCGGGCCGACGTGGCCGTCAAGGGTGACCGCATCGTCGAGGTGGCCGACCGCATCGACGGCTCCGCCCACCGCGAGATCGACGCCACCGGCAAGCTGGTCACCCCCGGCTTCGTCGACGTCCACACCCACCTCGACGCCCAGCTGGCCTGGGATCCGCTGCCCACCTCGTCGTGCTGGCACGGCATCACCTCGGCCGTGCTCGGCAACTGCGGTGTCACCTTCGCCCCGGTGCAGCCGGGCCAGAAGGAGTTCCTGGCCGAGATGATGGAGTCGGTGGAGGACATCCCCCGGGACGCCATCCTCGATGGCCTCCCCTGGGACTGGACCACCTACGGCGACTACCTCGGCTGGCTCGACCGCACCCCCAAGGGGATCAACGTGGGCGGCCTCGTCGGCCACTGCGCGCTGCGGGTGGCGGCCATGGGCGACCGCTGCATGACCGAGGGCTCGGGCACGGCCGACGACATCGCCAAGATGGCCGAGATGGCCGAGGAGGCCATGCGCTCCGGAGCGCTCGGCATCTCCACCAGCCGCACGCTGGGCCACAAGGTGCCCGACGGCCGCCCCGTGCCCGGCACCTGGGCCGGGTCCGACGAGCTGCTGGCCTTCGGCGAGGTGCTGCGCACCGTGGGCTACGGCTTGTTCGAGGGAGCCATGCGCCTGGGCGAGCGCGACGACGCCGAGCTCACCAACACCCGCCAGGAGCTGGCCGTGATGGGCGAGATCAGCCGCCGCTCGGGCCGCCCGCTCAGCTACGGCCTCGTCCAGAGCGACCGCCGCCCCGACCTCTACTCCAAGGTCATCGAGTTCAACGTGGAGGAGAACGCCAAGGGCGCCAACCTCCGGCCCCAGACCACGGCCCGGGGCATCGGCATGATCTACCACCTGTTCAACCGCACCCCGTGGGACCGCTCCGGCGCCTGGCGGGAGCTGCGGTCGCTGAACCGGGAGGAGCGCCTGGCCGCTCTGCGGAATCCCGACCGTCGGGCCCGCCTGGTGGCCGACGCCGAGACGGCCAAGATGCTCATGGGCTACGACCAGCTGTTCGTGCTGCCCGAGGGCCCGGCCCGCTACGACTGCAAGCCCGAAGACTCCCTGGCCGCCCACGCCGCCCGCCGGGGCAAGTCGCCGGCCGAGACGTTCATCGAGCTGTGCCTGGAGCGCAACGGCGACGTCAACGTCAACTACCCCATCCTCAACCACCAGCTCTCGGCGGTGGAGGAGATGCTCGACATGGACCTGATCACCTTGGGCCTGGCCGACGCCGGCGCCCACGTGGGCCAGATCATGGACACCAGCCAGCCAACGTTCCTGCTCACCTACTGGGTGCGGGAGCGTCAGCGCTGGACGCTGGAGCAGGCCATCCGCCGGCTCACGTCCGACACGGCGGACCTGTTCGGGTTCAAGGGCCGGGGCCGGGTCCAGGCCGGCAACTACGCCGACCTGAACGTGATCGACTTCGAGGGCCTCACGCTGCCCCAGCCCGTCTACGTCAACGACCTGCCCAACGGGGCCGGCCGCTACGTCCAGGGCGCCACCGGCTACGACTACACGATCGTGAACGGCGAGGTCTTCATGGACCACGGCGAGCATGTCGGGGCCCTGCCGGGCCGGGTGGTCCGCTCCACCGACGCTTAACAGCCCGTGACCACCGCCGGGTCGGAGATGTTGTACCAGGCGGGATTGGACTGGAGCTCCGCATACAGGGTGTAGCTGAGCGTGCCGGTGAGTGAGCTCACCGGCACGCTGTCGGCCAGGATCCCGGCACCGGTGACCGGACCGGCCACGGCCACGGTGCTGGACCCGATCGAGCGCAGCACGTAGAACACGGTGCCGGTGGGAGCGGGCCCGCTCCAGGTCACGGTCACATCGCAGAACGAACCCTGGATACCGCTGTTCGTGATCACCGGATCGGGCGGCAGGGGCACGCCGGCGGCCTGGGCCGCCGCCGTACCCGACGCCCCGACGCTGAACGCGGCCGACGCCGGGCTGACCGGTCCCGGCCGCACCGCCGGAGCGGTGGCCAGCGTCGTCAGCCCGGCGACGAGCAGCAGCACGGCGGGTGCCGTCCTCACGTCGGTCCCATCGGGCCGCCCGGCAGGGCCGGCGGCCTACACCTGGCTGCCGGTGAGGGTGATGGCGACCGTGAAGGTCACGCCCTGGCAGCCGTCGGGAGCGTTGGTGTCGAGCGTGATGGCGTCGGCGATGGTGGCCGGTGTGTTCACGGCGTTGGCGGCCACGGCGATCGGGCTGGCCAGGTTGCCGTCGGCAGCGGTGGTCAGGTTGGTGGCCGGGCAGTTGACCTGGTCCCCCGAGGTGACGGTCCCGTAGGCCACGGCCGTGAGGCTGATCGGGTAGGGGTTGGGGTTGGTCACCGTGAACTGGAGGTCGCCCGAGGCGCCGGGGAACAGGTCGGCGGTCGGGGCGCCGGCGGCGGTGATCGTCAACGCCTGGGCCGTGAGGGCCTTGGCCCCGCCGTTCCCACTGCCCGTCGCCGACCACAGGGCGACGGCCACGCCGGCGGTGGAGACGAAGGTGATCAGACCTACGGCCACCATCACGAGGGGACGGCGGCGGCGGAGCCGCTCCAACAGCGGCATCGGGTTCAGGTTGGGATCGGCCATGGCGGCCTCCGTTCGACGGGTACCTTGAGGTACCGGCGTTGTCGCCGCCGGCCCGTTCCCATCGGCCCCCGCCGTCCCGATGTGAGTTGTGTCACGGGCGGCCGCTGCCACCGCCCCTGCCACCGCCGCTGCCGCCGGGTCGGCGCTGCGAGCTTGCCGCCGACCCCCGGCGGGCGGGATCCTCGTTACGGACGCGGCGGGGACCACCCAGCCGCCCGACGGGGACCGACACGGGGGGACCAGGGCTATGACCGCCAACGATCCGGCCAGGCTGCTCGACGGGGTGCGGGTGCTCGACTTCACCCAGTACCTGGCGGGCCCGTCGTGCACCCGGCTGCTGGCCGAGCTGGGGGCCGAGGTGATCAAGGTGGAGCTGCCCGGCGGCGATCCCACCCGGGTCCTCGTGCCCCAGCGGGGCGGGGTGTCGTCGGTCTTCGTGCAGCAGAACCGGGGCAAGCGCAGCGTCTGCCTAGACCTGGGCCGGCCCGAAGCGGCCGACGTGGTGCGCCGCCTCGTGCCCCACGTCGACGTGGTGGTGGAGAACTCCACGCCCGGGATCATGGCCAAGCGGGGTCTGGGCTACGACGACCTGTCGGCCATCAACCCCCGGCTGATCATGGCCTCGGTGTCGGGTTTCGGCCAGACCGGCGACTGGCGGACCAAGGGCTGCTACGACTTCATCGCCCAGGGCATGGCCGGTCTCATGCACATGACGGGCGAGCCCGACGGGCCGCCCTACTTCGTCGGCATCGGGGTGGGCGACACCAACGCCGGGGTCCATGCCTTCGCCGGGATCGGCTACGCCCTCTACCAGCGGGACCGCACGGGTCGGGGCTGCCATCTCGACGTGTCCATGGTCGACGCCCTGTTCCACATGCAGGAGTACGCGGTGGGGGCCGCCTCCATGTCGGGCCGGGAGTTCCAGCCGATCCGCCAGGGGCTCCACTACCAGCCGGTGGCCCCCGCCGGCACCTTCCGGGGACCGCAGGGCTGGATCGTGATCCTGTGCATGCCCAATCAGCTCCCCAACCTGTGGTCGGCCATGGGCCGCCCCGAGCTGGGCGACGATCCCCGTTTCGCCGACCAGGAGGAGCGCACCGGCAACCGGGCCGCCATGACGGCCCTCATCGAGGACTGGCTGGCCACGTTCCCCACCGACGCCGCCGCCCTGGCCCGCCTGGAGGAGTTCCGGGTGCCGGCCGGGCCCGTGCTCGACCCGGCCGACGCCATCGACCACCCGTGGTTCGTCGCCCAGGGCACGGTTCGGCCCATCCACGACGTGAACGGAGGCACCTTCGCCGCCCCCGGGTTCCCCTTCCGCTTCGACGGGACCAAGCCGGCGGCCGACCTCCGGGCTCCGCTTCTCGGGCAGCACACGTGGGAGGTCCTGGCCGAGGCCGGCTACGACGACGAGGCCATCTCGGGGCTGGCCGACGCCGGGGTGCTGGTGGTCTCCCCCGTTGTCGACGCCGTCGCCGAGGCTCCTTCCGCTCCATCGGGGAGCTGATCAGGGTCGTTCGAATCTGGGCGATGGTGCCCAAACCACCCCCGAAAACCCGGGTTCTTCCTGGTCTCAGCCCTATTCGTGATCGACGTCACAAGCCGGTCGTTGGTACGGTTTGTCGACCCTTGTCGACGTGGCCGTCCCGGCCATGCTGCTGTTCGAGGCTGTTCGAGGAGGAACGCGGCCGTGCTGGTCCGGCGATCGATTCCCGTGAAACTAGCTCTGGCCGTCGGTATTCCGGTGGTGGCGTCGCTGCTGTTCGCGCTGTTGGCCCTGCGGACCCTGGAGCAGGTCCGCATCGGCGGCGCCCAGTACGACGAGGTGGCCCAGAGCAACGACCTGCGGGCCGACATCCTGCCGCCCCCGTACTACATCGTGGAGTCGTACCTCACGGCCCAGCTGATGGCCGAGACCACCGACGACGCCGCCTTCCAGGACCTGAAGGCCCAGATGGGCCAGCACGAGCTGGACTATCAGGGCGCCCACGAGCGATGGATCGCCGAGCTCAAGCCCACCGATCCCGGCGAGGCCGAGGTCGCCCGGCTCCTCAACGAGGACGCCTACGAGAGCGCCAACGACTTCTACGCCAAGGTGAAGAGCGACTTCTATCCGGCGGTGGAGGCCGATATCCGGGGTGACAGCACCGATGCCGGCCACGACGTGCTGGAAGAGGTGCTGCTCCCCCTCTACCTCCAGCACCGGGCGAGCGTGGTCGATGCCGTGCCGTTGGTGGAGAGGCAGACGTCGGCCCTGGAGCGGGATGCCACCCGGAGCGCCCAGCGGGGATACAGCCTGCTGCTGCTCGCTCTGGTTGCCCTCACCCTGATCGCCCTGCTCCTGGCGGCCCTCGTGGTGCGGGCCATCGTGCGCCCGATCAACCGCCTCACCCGGGCGGCCGACGAGGTGGCCCGCACGCTGGAGACGGCCGACCTGGAGCAGGAGGCGCCGGCTCTGCCACCCATCGAGCTCGACGCCTCCCGGGAGCTGAACCTGGCCGCCGACTCGTTCAACACGCTCATCGACACCACCACCGACCTGCTCGACCGCCACGCCCGGACCCGGCGCAACCTGGGCGAGATCTTCCAGAACCTGGGCCGTCGCAACCACGGCCTCCTCACCCGTTCGCTGCAGGTCATCACCGAGCTGGAACAGAGCGAGACCGACTCGGCCACCCTCGACCGGCTGTTCCGCCTCGACCACCTCGCCACCCGTATGCGGCGCAACGCCGAGAACCTGCTCGTGCTGGCCGGCTCCCAGAGCGCCCGCCCGGTGGAGCGCCAGAGCTCCATGCACGACATCATCCGCTCCGCCCTGTCGGAGATCGAGGCCTACACCCGGGTGGACCGGCCCGAGCTGGAGCCGGTGGCGGTCAAGGCGGGGGCGGTGGCCGACGTCACCCACCTGCTGGCCGAGCTGCTGGAGAACGCCACCAACTTCTCCCCGCCCGACACCCGGGTGCGGGTGCTGGGCGACTTCGTGGACGACGGCTACGCAGTCACCGTGATCGACGAGGGTCTGGGGATGCGGGAAGACGCCATCGCCGAGGCCAACCAGCGGATCCAGCGCCTGGCCAGCCTCGACCTCACCCCCACCCGGACGCTCGGGTTGTACGTGGTGGGCCGCCTGGCCCACCGTCACGGCATCCGGGTGCGGCTGCTGGAGGGAACGCTGCGGGGCACGGTGGCCAAAGTCGTGCTGCCGATGAGCCTGCTGGCCGAGGCCGATCCCTCGCCGGCCGAGCTGGAGCTCCAGCGGGCCCGCTACGAGCGGGTGCTGGAGTCGGCCATCCCGGGCGGCAGCGGCCGCACGCGCCGGGGCACGCCGATGGCGGGCCCGGTCCCGGCGGGGGTCGCCACGGTGAGCCCGGCCGCCAACCCGCCGATGCCGACGGCCGTGCCGGTGGCGGGGATCGACGACCGCTTCGACGACGGCCCGGCCGGCGGCTTCGTCCACCGGGGCCCCCTGCGGCCGGCGGCAGACGGCGACGTCCAGGTGGACGGCATGTCGTCGCGGACGGTGAACCGGCCGCCATCGGTGGTGGCTCCGCCCACCCGGCCCTCGCCGCCGCCGTTCTCCCGACCTCCGACGGCCATTCCGTCGGCGATGCCCCCCTCGCCACCGGCCACGGTCCCGCCCCCGGGGGGATCGCTGCCGTCGGCCGTGCCACCCGTCCCGGGCGCGCCCGCTCCGTCGGGTCCGGCGCCAGGATCGCCGACCGGAGACCGGCGGGCCGAGCGCCCGCCCGTGGCCGGCCCGGCCCCGATCCCGCCCTCCAGCCTGCTGTCGGGCGCCGGTGGGCCCCGGGTGCCCCCGGCCTCGCCGGTCGACGGCCCACCCGCGGGTGGCGCCGGCGTCGCCGTCACTGGCCACACGGGCAACGGGTCCGCCACCGACGCCGCCTACGCCGGCAACGGCAACGGCAGCGGCCATCCCGGTAACGGCTTTACCGGTAACGGCAGCATCGACAACGGCTACACCGGCAACGGCAGCATCGACAACGGCTACACCGGCAACGGCCAGACCGGCAACGGACACGGCTACGGCGGGGCGGCCGCCGACACCGGCTCCGCCGGGCCCAACGGCCAAGGGATTGGCAGCACCGACAGCACCGACCCCACCGGCAACGGCCTCGGCTCCCCCGGCAATGGCTGGGCCGGCGGCGAGCCCGCGCCCGGCGCAGCGCCGGCAGCGGGCCAGGAGACCCGGGGCGGCATGCGACGCCGGGTGCGGGGGGCGCAGATGCCCGAGACCAGCCTCACCGCCGGGCTCGGCCCGAACCCGGACCAAACGTCGGAGGCCGCCGGGCCCCGGGGAGAGCAGCTCGACCGCCAGCGCGACAGCCTCCGCGCCTTCCAGCACGGTGTCGACCAGGGCGCCCGCGACGGCCGCCAGGTCGACGATGAAGGAGACCACCAGCCATGACCAACATCGGGGCTCCGCTCAGCGGCCGGGCGGCCAACACCAACTGGCTGCTGCAGCGCTTCGTGCGGGAGACGGCCGGGGTGCAGCACGCGTTCGCAGTGTCGTCCGACGGGCTGCTGATCACGTTCTCGTCGAACCTGACCCGGCAGGCGGCCGACAAGATGGCCGCGGTCATCACCGGCATCCAGAGCCTGGCCGAGGGGGCGTCGACCCTGCTCGAATGCCCCGGTCTGAAGATCGTGATCCTCGACCTCCACGAGCGCTACCTGCTGGTGTCGTCGATCAGCCACACCGCCGTGCTCGGCGTGGTGGCCGCCCACTCGTGCGACCTCGGCCAGGTCGGCTACGAGATGGCCTTCCTCAGCGAACAGATCGGCCGGGTGCTCACACCCGACCTGATCACCGAGCTCCGGAACAGCATCCTCGAATGACACCGGGGGGCGAGACCGGACGCCCCGGCCGGCCGGGCGGTGGCGATCGCCAGCCCGCCGCCGAGGCCTGGGCCGACGACGCCCCGCGCCCCTTCCTCGACCGCCAACTGGCGCCGCCGCCCAGCGGGTCGGACCGGCCGCCCACCGATCCCGGGGGTGTCCGCCCGTACCTGCTCACCGGGGGTCGGACCACGATCCGCCCCGACGTCAACGTCGAGACGATCGTGAGCGCCACCGGCAACCCGCCCACCCGCCCGCTGGACGACGAGCACCTCCGCCTGCTCCGTCTGGCCGGGGAGCCGCAGGCCGTGGCCGAGCTGTCGGCCCACCTCGGCATCCCCATCGGCGTCGCCATGATCCTCACCGGGGATCTGGCCGAAGCCGGCGTCGTACGCCTCAACGATGCGTCGGGTGACGGCTCAGCGGAGCCGGCCCACGACGCGGCGCTGCTCAGGAAGGTCGTCAACGGTGTCCTCAAGCTCCGAGAAGCAGAATCGCTCTGATCGGCCGCAGTCGGGCGGCCCGGTGGGAGGTCCTCCCACACCGGTGAAGGTGGTGATCGCCGGCGGCTTCGGCGTGGGCAAGACCACGATGGTGTCGTCGATCTCCGATATCCCGCCCCTCACCACCGAGGGCCACATGACCACGATGGCGGCCGGTGTCGACGACCGCACCGCCGTCCAGTCGAAGACCAGCACCACCGTGGCCATGGACTTCGGCCGGGCCCGCCTCGACGGCGACATCATCCTGTACCTGTTCGGCACGCCCGGCCAGGACCGCTTCGGCTTCATGTGGGACAACCTGGTGAAGGGGGCCCTGGGAGCGATCGTGCTGGTCGACACCCGCCGCATCGACGACTGCTACCCCGCGGTCGACTATTTCGAGCACCGCCAGGTGCCGTTCATCGTGGGGGTCAACCAGTTCGAGGGCCAGCAGCTGCCCCCGCTCGACGACGTGCGGTGGGCTCTCGACCTCGGACCGACGACGCCGATCGTGGTGGTCGACGCCCGCAGCCGCCTGTCGGCTCTCGACGCCCTGCTGACCCTGCTGATGCACAACATGACCCGCCTCGAGGCCCGCCTGGCCGAGATCACCCCCACTGCACCGCCCCCCACCCGGTCGCGGCTGATCCAGCCCGATCCGGGCTGGGACCGCTCACCGACCGGCCTCTAGTGTGAGCTCATGACCCTGTCCGGGGGATGGACGGGGGAAGGAGTGCACGATCATGGCCACGCCGCTCACCGCCGACTCGTTCGCCGACCTCAAGGTGATCGACAGCGACACGCACTGGTCGGAGCCGGAGGACCTGTGGACCTCCCGGGCGCCGGCCGCCTACCGGGACCTCGTGCCCCAGGTGAAGGTCCTCCACGGCAAGCGCCGCTGGGTGGTGAACGGCGACACGGTGATCGGTCCGGCCCACGCCACCAGCGCCATCGCCCCCGACGGGGGCAAGATCTACGGGATCGACTTCCTGGGTTACACGAACGCCGACGTCCACCGGGCCTGCCTCGATGTGGAGGCCCGGCTGGCCATGATGGACTCGCTCGGCATCCACGCCGCCACCCTCTATCCCAACGTGGCCGGATTCGGCAGCCAGAACTTCATGAAGGTGACCGACGAGGGCCTGCGGGTGGCCTGCGTGGAGATCTACAACGACTACATGGCCGAGATCCAGGCGGCGTCGGGCAACCGGCTGCTGCCGATGGCCATGGTGCCGTGGTGGGACGCCGAGGGCACGGCCCGGGAGATGGAGCGGGCCCAGGGACTGGGGCTGCGGGGCATCGTCACCTGCTCCAACCCGCACGACTCGGGCTTCCCCGACTACAACCAGCCGGTGTGGGAGCCGGTGTGGGAGACGGCCGAGGGGCTGGACCTGCCGATCAACTTCCACATCGGGGCCAGCCAGGGCGACCTCGACTGGTTCGGCCGTGTCCCCTACACCACCTGGCCCGGTGATCTGCGGCTCACCATCGGAGGCACCAGCCTGTTCCTGGGCAACGCCCGGTGGATGGCCAACCTGCTGTTCACCGACATCTTCGAGCGGCACCCGGGGCTGCGGATCGTCTCGGTGGAGTCGGGCGTGGGGTGGATCCCGTTCTTCCTCGAGTCGCTCGACTACCAGGCCGGCGAGACGGCGCCCGAGCACCTCAAGAAGCTGCCGCTCAAGCCGTCGGAGTACTTCAAGCGGCAGATCTACGCCACGTTCTGGTTCGAGTCGGCCATGCTGGCCCCGGCCATCGAGTACCTGGGGGCGGACCGGGTGATGTGGGAGACCGACTTCCCCCATCCCACCTGCCTCTACCCCGACAGCGGGGAGCGCACCCGGGCCCAGCTGGGCGGCCTGTCGCCCGACGTGCAGCGCAAGATCCTCCACAGCAACGCCGCCGAGCTGTACAAGATCGCCTGATCGGGTCGCCGGGTCCCGGCCGACGGGGCCCGGCCGGCGGGAAGCTTGCGACCCGGCGCGCTCGGTACGGGGCGGGGTGGACCGGTGGCATGCTCAGGGGGAGGGTCGCACCTCCCGCCGGCGACCCGTGGAGGCAATCACCGATGTTCCCCCTGATCCCCGTTCCCGCCCGATGCGTCCTGGCCGGCGTGCTCCTGGTCGGTGTGGCCTGCGGGGACAGTCGGCCGCCCGGCACCGCCGAATCCCCGTCGGCGACAGCTGCCGGGTCGACGCCCACCCGGCCGGCCGACACCAGCGGCGCCACGTCCGGCGCCACGGTGCCGCCCGCCGACGGGAGCACCGCCCCGTCCGCCTCGGCGGGGGCCGACGGCGACCTGCCGGGCGAGCCCTTCGATCTCGACTTCCCCCGGCAGGGCGACCGTCTGGCCGTGGTCGGGGTGGCCCACGACGACGTGCTGAACCTGCGGGCCCGGCCCGGGGCCGACCAGCCGATCGTGGAGACGCTGGCTCCACTGGCCGACGACGTGGAGGCCACCGGCCGCAAGCGGCTCCTGCCCGACCAGGCCGGTATCTGGGCCGAGGTGACCCACGGGCCGGCACGAGGGTGGGTGAACGCCTCCTACCTCGGCTACCTCGGCGTGGTCGACGACTGGACGAGCCAGGCGGTCGAAGCCAACGGGGGGCGGGTGCCCTCCGGGGCGTCGATGGAGGCGCTGGGTGCGACCGTGATCGAGGTCTTCGTGCACGCCGATCCGGCCGACAACCCCCGTGTGGTGCAGGTGGCCCCGGCGGCCGAAGGCGGCGACCTCGGGGCGATCACCTACGACGTGGCCGGGTTCCTCGACGATGCCCAGCTCGGTGTGCGGCTCGCCCTGGCGGGCAGCCCGCAGCCCGGCGGAGGCTTCACCCTGGCCGCCATGGAGGCCACCGCCCTGTGCCGCCGGGGCGTCGACGAGGCGAGGGCCTGCCTCTGACCGGCCTGACTCTGACACTGTCTCTGTCTCTGTCTCTGTCTCTGGCGGGCCTGGCTCTGACAAGCCTGACCCTGACGGCCTCCATCTGAACGGGGGGGGCGGCCGGTGGGGCGAACCCGGAGGCCGGCAGGCGGTCCTTCTCGCCCGGCCGGGAGCGGTGAGCTACCGTCGTCGGCGTGGATCTGCGTCTGGATGGAAAAGTTGCACTGGTGACGGGTGGGTCGGCCGGGATCGGCCTCGGGATCGCCAAGGCCTTCGCCGACGCCGGGGCGTCGGTCATGATCACGAGCCGCAAGGCCGACAAGTGCGAACAGGCGGTGGCCGAGATCGGGGGCGACGTCGACTGGCGGATCAGCCACGTGGGCGACCCCGAGCAGGGTGAGCGCTGCATCGAGGACACGATCGAGCGGTTCGGCGCGGTGGACATCCTGGTGAACAACGCCGCCACCAACCCCCACGCCGGCCTGGTGATCGACTGCGAGCTGTCCAAGCTGGACAAGACGTACGAGGTCAACCTCCGGGGTCCGTTGGCCTGGACCCAGATCGCCTGGAACCGGTGGATGAAGGAACACGGTGGCTGCGTGATCAACACCGTGTCGGTGGGGGCGTTCAAGACCAGCCGGGAGCTCGGGGTCTACGGCATGTTCAAGGCCGCCTTCGTGTACCTGACCCAGCAGCTGGCGGCCGAGCTCGGCCCCCAGGTGCGGGTGAACGCCATCGCCCCGTCGGTGATCAAGACCGACTTCGCCCGCATCCTGTGGGAAGGTGAGCGGGGGTCGGCGGTGGCCGACACCTACCCGATGAGGCGCCTGGGCGAGCCGGCCGACATCGGCGAGTGCGCTCTGTGGCTGGCCGCGGGGGCCAGCTGGCTCACGGGGCACACGATCATCCTCGACGGCGGCTCCATGGTGCAGCTCCCGCCCATGCCGGCCGACCTGGTGCAGTAGTAGCGGTCCTGGGTGGATCACCCTGAATCGACCACCAGCACGATGGGTGCCTGCAACTGATCGATACGCTCTGCCCGGACGCCGGGGGGAGAAGCAGCGATGCAGGGGAGCAACGAGCGCCGCGCAGCGTGCGGAATGGTGGTCATCGTCGGTGGTGGGCGTTGGGCCGACATCTGGTGCCAGGTGGCAGCGTCAGCCGTCCCCGAGGCCCACATCCATCAGGTCTCGCCGTCGCGTCACGCACAGTCACCGGGCCCGGGCGGCGGCCCCGTCGCCGTAGCCGGCACCCCGTGCCGGCTCGTGTGGCCGAGCGTCGCATCGGCTCTGGCCGGTATGGATGTCCGCCGTCGGGCGGCGGGATCGGTGGTTGCGATCGTGGCCAACGCCCCGGCCGACCATGGCGACGCGGCACGGGCCCTGCTCGAGGCGGGCGTGCCCACCCTGGTGGAGAAGCCCTTCACTCTGGACCACCAGGAAGCAGCGGCCTTGGTGGAACTGTCGGCGACCAGGGCGGTGCCGCTGCTCGTGGACCATGAGCTGCTGCTGGCAACGTACCTCCATCAGGTTCACCACCTCCGGGGGGCGGGGGCGGCCGACGCCGACCTCGTGGAGCTCGAGTGGCATGACGTCGAGCGAGAGCTCCGCCATGGGGTGCTCAAGTCGCCGGACCCGACGGTCAGCGTGGTCGCCGATCTGCTGCCCCATGCGCTCAGCGCCGTACGGGTTGTGCTGGGCTCCGCTCCCTTCGAGCTGACCGCCGTCACGAGCAGCGACGGTGGGCGCAGCGCCAGCGTCGCCCTCCGGTGCGGAGACACGCCGGTGGCGATCAGCCTCGACCGTCGGGCGGCGAACGCACGGCGCCGTCTCCTGGTCCGGTCGGGGGACGACGACCACATCGTGCTCGACTTCACCCGCGAGCCGGGCGACCTGGTCGTGAACGGTCGCCCGGCCCCGGCCGATGGGCGCTGGGATCGGGAGCCTCGACCCCTCACCGCTGCCTTCCATCAGCTGATCGATGCGGCCAACCAGGCCGCCCAATGGTCGCCTCTCGACGCTGCCGCCAACCTCGACCTGCTGGCGACGACCCTGGCCGCCGAGCAGGCGCTGAGGAGCTCGGCGTTCGATCATCTGGCGGAAGCGATCGCCAGCGGTCGTGACTCGGGGGCCCACCGTCACGTCATCACCCAGGAGCTGGCCCGGGACCTCATCCGATCGGGAGCGGTGGACGGGCCGGGCGACACCTCCGGTCTCGACCTTCTCGGCGCCGCCGCCTACGACCTGGTGGCACGCCAGGCCAACGATCCGTTCGTCACGCAGGAAGCCCTTCTGGCCGATCAGCGGCTCGATCGGGCGTCGGCCCGGAGGCTGGGGGCGGCCATCCGCCGCAGCCAGCTCTGTCAACGGCTCCTCACATCGGGAGGGCGGGGGCGGAAGTACGTGGCCAACACCATGTTGCCGGCGCTGCGGTCGGGGGCGATCGACGCTGTCGTCCAGAAGCGCACGGTGCTGCCGTTCCGGATCGGTCTGTACCCCGGTCAGTCGTGCATGTTCAACTGCTCATTCTGTGGCAGGAACCCCACGGCCGCATACCTCGCCGGGTCGGTCGATCCCGGCACCAGGCGGTTCGAGCAGCTGCTGCACCAGGTCGGGGCGGACGACCCCTACCGCTTCTATCTGTCGGGTGGCCTCGAGCCTCTGACCAACCGGTTCGTCGGCCGGCTGGCCGAGGCCGGGGCCGAGGCCGGCCACGCACTGTCGCTCTACACCAACGGCTTCATGCTCACGCCAGCACTCCTCCGGCGGCAGCCGGGGTTGTGGCATCTGCGGTCGTTGCGTATCTCGCTCTACGGCGTAGACCAGGTCACGAGCAGTGAGGTCACCGGCCGCTCCAGCAGCTTCCCCCGGGTCCGGGCCAATGCCGTCGAGCTGCTGCGCGGCCGTGACCGGACAGGCAGCGATCTCCAGATCGGGTTCAACTTCGTGGTGCTGCCAGGGCAGGTGAGTCAGGTGCTGCGCCTCGTCGAGCTGATCGGCGAGATGAACCGGGAGAGCGGCGGCCGCCCGGTTGACTTCCTGACGCTGCGGGAAGACTTCAGCGTCGGGCCGGACCAGGGCCTCGGCCCGGCCGATCGGGAGCAGCTCCGGGACCTCTTCGATCTGGTCGAGGCCCGTTGCGCAGAGCCGGATCTCGCCGGTCTGACGATCGACTACGGCTACAGCCTCGACGCTCTGCGTCGCGGTGTCGTCGGCGAGCAGCTGCGCATGGTGTCGGCCGACTCCATGCGGCCGCACGCCCACCCACAGGTCTCGGTGGTGATCGATCTGCTCGGCGACGTCTATGCCTACCGGGAAGCGGGTTTCCTCGATCGCCCGGGAGCCGACCGGTACCGGCTCGGGCGCATCGATGACGACCACTCGCTCAGCGACGTCATCGGGGACTGGCTGGCCGGTCCCGGGGCGACCCCCCGCCCGGGCGACGAGTGCTACCTCGACATCTTCGACCACGTGATAGCGCTGACCGTGGCCCAAGCCGACCAGGATCTCCGTTTCGGGTCACCGCTCGGTCCGAACCTCGTGGCCGACTACGGCCCGGCGGAGCAGCCGTCACCCGCCCACTTCGAGAACGCCCACTTCGCTGAGGTAGCCCGATGACCGTGATACCGCTGACAACGTCCCCCGTCACTGCTGTGGCCCGGCGGGTGGAGGCGAACCGCCGGTGCCGCTGGAAGCGGGTGATGGACCTGGCCGTCACCGTCCCGCTCGCGGTCGCTTCCGCGCCCCTGGCCGCCGCCGTGGCCCTGGCCATCAAGATCGTCGATCGGGGACCGGCGTTGTTCGTGCAGGAGCGGGAGGGAGTCGACGGGGCACTGTTCCCGTTCTTCAAGTTCCGCACCATGTACCTCGACGCCGATCGCCGGTTGGAGGAGCACCTGGCCGCCAACCCGGCTCGGCGGATCGAGTGGGAGACGGTGTTCAAGCTGGAGAACGATCCTCGCGTCCTGCCCGGTATCGGCCGGTTCCTGCGGTTGAGCAGCCTCGACGAGCTCCCCAACCTGTGGAACATCCTGCGGGGCGACATGAGCCTCGTCGGACCCCGCCCTTTCCCCACCTATCACCTGGAGCGCTTCGAGCCCGGCTTCCGTCGGCTGCGGTGCTCGGTTCGCCCGGGGCTCACCGGTCTGTGGCAGATCGGTCGGGGTGGGCTGCAGGACCAGCAGCAGTGGGACGAGCGTTACATCGCCGAGTGGTCGCTCGGCAACGACCTCAAGATCCTGCTGCGCACCGTCCCGGTGGTTCTCCTCGCCCGCAAGGCGCACTACTGATCCCGCCATGCTCGATGGAGGCCGTCACCGGGTGATCGCAGCCGGCGTCGACGCTGTCGACTACGAGGCGGCGGTGGCCCGCATCATGGACGCCGCACGTCAGGGGCGGGGGTACAGCGTGTCGGCGCTGGCCGTGCACGGGATCATGACCACGGTGTTCGACCGGGACCAGCGCACACGGGTCGCCCGGCTCGACCTCGTGACCCCCGACGGCCAGGGGGTGCGTTGGGCGTTGAACCTGCTCCACGGGACCCGTCTCCCGGACCGGGTGTACGGCCCGCGACTGATGGAGGAGGTGTGCCGGGCCTGTGCCGCCGAGGGGCGGTCCGTCTTCCTCTATGGCAGCACGGCCGAAACCCTCGACCGGCTGGCGGCGAATCTCGTCGCCCGCATACCCGGGCTCGCGATCGCGGGATGCCAGCCATCGCGGTTCGCCACCTCCACCGCGGCCGAGCAGCAGGCTATCGCCGACCGGATCACCGCCAGTGGAGCGAGTGTGGTGTTCGTGGGGCTGGGGTGCCCCCGCCAAGAGGTCTTCTGTTTCGAGTACCGCGATCTGCTGGCCCGACCCTGCCTCGCTGTGGGTGCCGCCTTCGACTACCACGCAGGGACGCTCCAGGAGCCGCCGGCCTGGGTTCAGCGCCACGGACTGCACGGTCTGTACCGGGCGATGCAGGAGCCTCGGCGGCTCTGGAAGCGATTCCTGCTTCTGCCCCCTCTGTTCTGCACGTTGGTGGCGGCCCAGCGCCTCGGGTTTCCCGGCCTCGACCCGTCGGATGCGGAACCGGTTCCCATTCGCCACGCCTGACAGGCCCGGTTTGCCGGCCGCCAGGGTCGATCCACGGCCCGGGAGTGTGGTAGATCTCGGGGTAGATGGCACAGGGGGGTCGACCATGGGAACCGCAACCGATGTGATCCTGCAGAGCGGGGTGGCGGTGTCGAGCCTGGGCCTGGCGCCGGGTGTGACGGTGCGCCCGGCCGGGGGGCCGGGCCCGCTGGGCGTGATCGTGGAGGGCCTCGACCTGTCGGCCGAGCTCACCGGCGATCAGATCCGCTCGCTCATCGCCGTGTGGAACCACGCCGGGCTGATGATCGTGCCCGGGCAGAGCGGCCTGACCGCGGCCCGCCAGGCGGCGGTGGTGGAATGGTTCGGCCGGCGGTTCCACCGGGGGGCGGGGGCCGACGCCATCGATCAGCTGCCGATGGTGGGCGAGCTGCCGGTGCAGCTCTTGTCGAACCGGGACCGGCGCCAACCGGGCGACGCCGTGATCACCGGCGCGAAGATGGCAGCGGCCACCCAGGAGCTGAAGATGCACAGCGACGTGCAGGACTATTCGTCCCCGCCCGACCTCACCACCCTGCACGGCATTCACATCCCACCGCCCGAGGCCGGGGGGCAGACCCACTTCTGGGACCTGTTCGCCGCCTACGACGCCCTCGACGATCACACCCGGGCCCAGCTCACCGGGATGCGGTGGCGGCCACACAGCACCTACAAGACGATGAAGGGCGTCAACCAGCCCAAAGCCCTGGCCAACGACGCCCCCGACCAGGCCTCGTTCGTCACCCACCCCGTGGTGCGGACCCATCCGGTCAGCGGGCGCAAGGCGCTGTGGGTGTCCACGTTCACCGAGGAGCTGCTGGGCTTCGGCGACCCCGAGGAGGAGCGGGCCCTGCGGCGCCGGCTCCTGGCCCACATCGGCCAGGACCGCTTCCGCTACAGCCACACCTGGACCGCCCACGACGTGCTGTTCTGGGACAACCGCAGCGTCAACCACGCCCGGGACTCCTGGGACGGCCACTACCTGCGGGAGATGCACCGGGCCCAGGCCGGCGGCTCTGTGCCGTTCTAGACCATGGGGTATCGTGAGCGGGCCCCGGGGGACGGGGTGAGGCGGCCGCAGGGCCGAGACCACACGAGGAGGACCGGACCATGGCCGGCATGCAGTTGCGTCGCTACCAGCTCCTGGAGGGCGCCATGGACGGGTTCCTCGAATGGTTCCCCACCATCCGGGCCGCCCGGGAGCAGTACGGCTTCAAGGTCGAGTTCCTCCTGGCCGACCGGGAGAACAACCAGATCGTGTGGGCGGTCAGCCACCCGGGCGACTTCGACGCCGCGTTCGAGACGTTCGCCGCGTCGCCCGAGCGGGCCGCCGCCTTCGAAGGCCAGCCCAAGCGGGTCGACGAGATGACGGTGTCGATGGTCGATCCCTTCATCGCCCCCGGGAGCTGAGCCGGACTCGCCGCCGTGGCCGGGCGGCGCCGCGGCCGGGCGCCGTGTCGTCGCTTCGCGAATGAACCCGGACCGTGGCGGGTTAGAGGATGAATCGAAGGGCGCACCAGGAGACCCGAGGAGCGGTACACCATGACCATGCAGGCCATCTGGAACGGCGAGGTCATCGCCGAGAGCGACGACACCGTGGTGGTGGAGGGCAACCACTACTTCCCCCGGGACAGCGTCGACTCCCGGTACCTGCGGCCGTCGCCGACCACGAGCGTGTGCCCGTGGAAGGGAACGGCCAGCTACCACTCGCTGGTGGTGGGCGACGCCGAGAACGCCGACGCCGTCTGGTACTACCCCACCCCGAAGCCGGCGGCCGAGGAGATCACCGACCGGGTGGCGTTCTGGAAGGGCGTCCAGGTGGTGGAGAAGTCCTAGCCGGGCCGGACGTTCGGGGCTGACCAGCCTCAGAAAAGCTTCCCCCGGCCGAGCATGCGCCAGGGCCTGCTGGTACTCTCCGCCAATCGTGCCGTCCGTCACAGAGGTGGCGAAGCGGCGGCTCAGCGCAGCACGCAAGGGGTAGCAGTGACAACGGTCGACGACATCCGTTTCCCGACGCCGGACGAGATCGAGGGGTTCTGGGCCTTCGACAAGATGCACGCGCCCCGGCCGCTGCATCCGCTGTCGCAAGATCTGGTCATGGCCACGATCTCCCGGGGGTTCACCCAGGCCCAGGCGGAGTACGGCTGCCCCGTGATGGCGTCGAGCCGGGCCATCAACCACTACTTCTACATGGCGTTCCACCCGGTGCCCGACGAGGCCGAGGTGGCGGACCGGATGACCCGGTACCCGGGGATGATCGAGCGCACCGTGCCCCTGGTGGGCACCCGGTGGGTGACCGAGTGGCTGCCGCTGATCAAGGCCCGTAACGAGGCCGAACGTGACGTCGACTACGCCTCGATGAGCGACGAGGCCCTGTTTGCCCGCTACTACGAGATGACGCGGTGGATGGAGCAGATGTGGTACATCCACGGCCACGTCAACTTCGCTCTGGTGTCGGGGGCGAAGCTGTCGGACTTCTACGACGAGGTGATGCAGCCGTCGGACCCCACGGAGTCGTACCAGATCCTGCAGGGGTACCACACCCGGCCGGTCGACGCCGCCCACGGCCTGTGGGCCCTGTCCCGCAAGGTGAAGGCCAGCCCGGCGTTGACCCGGGTGTTCGACGAGAACCCGCCCCGCGATCTGAAGCGGGCGCTGGAGCAGAGCGACGAGGGTCGGGCCTTCCTGGCCGAGCTCGATGCCTACCTGTACGACTTCGGGTGGCGGTCCGACGCCGTGTACGACCTGGCCGACATCCCGTGGCGGGAGGATCCCACGATCCCGCTCGGCAACATCGCCCGGTTCGTGCCGATGCCCGACTCCGACGATCCGATGATCAAGTTCAACGAGGCGGTGCAGCGGCGGGAGGATCTCACAGCCGGGATCCGGGCCAAGCTGGCCGGTGATCCGGAGAAGCTGGCCCACTTCGAGAAGCTGTTCGAGGCGGCCAAGTACGCCTATCCCCTCACCGAGGATCACGCCTTCTACATCGACCAGATGGGTGTCGTCCTGTTCCGCCGGTTCGTGTCGGCGGTGGGGGATCGGTTGGCCCGGCGGGGCTGCTTCGACGACGGGGAAGACATCTACTTCCTGTACGACCGCGAGGTGCGGGACGCCATGGCCAACGACACCGACTATCACGCCCTGGTGGCGGACCGGAAGGTGGAGTACGAGGCGTGCGCCCAGGCGTCGCCGCCCGACATCCTGGGTACCCCGCCGCCCCCACCCCGGCCCGGCGACTTCGTCGACCCCATGCTCGACGCGGTGGCCAGCCGCCTGCTCGGCATCAAGCCGCCGCCCGAGGGCGAGCAGGATCCCAACATGATCGACGGGGTGGCCGGTTCGCCCGGCACCTACACCGGCGTGGCCCGGGTGGTGCGCTCGCTCGAGGAGGCGGGGGCGCTGCAGGAGGGCGAGGTGATGGTGTGCGAGATGACGCTGCCGCCGTGGGTGCCGATGTTCGCCATCGCCGGGGCCGTGGTGGCCGACGTGGGTGGCGTGATGAGCCACTGCGCCATCGTGGCCCGGGAGTTCGCCATCCCGGCGGTGGTCGGTTCGGTCAGCGGGACCAGCCGCATCCAGACCGGCCAGACCATCACGGTCGACGGCATCAACGGCAACGTCTGGCTCGACGGCCGCTCGCTCTAGCCAGGCCCACGAGCCCGGTCCGTAGAGCGCTCGACGCAGAGACCTTTCTCCCCGTAGACCTTTCTCCCCGTAGACCTCAGTACGCGCCGACGCCCGGTGCCGTTCCGGCCCGGGCGTCAGCGCGTGCGGGGTGTTCTTCGCCAGTGCCGCCGAATGGTCGACGGCGACACCGGCGACGGGGGATCAGCTGCCGGTGCCGCCCTCGTCGACCTCAACCGAGCCGGGGTCCACGTCGACATCCGGCGTGTTGACGCTCACATCTGGCGCATTGACATCTGGCGCATCGATGTCGACGTCCACCGACGGCACGTCGACGTTGCCGCCCTCGGTGTCGACGTCGACGTCGCCGCCGAGGAGGAAGAAGCCGCCGATGACCAGGCCGACGACGACCACCAGGGCGAGGAACCACATCAGTGGTCCGCCTCCCCGGCGTCGCCGACGGTCGTAGGTTGTGGCGTCGTCGCGGCGCAGGCCCCGGTCCCGGTCGTCGATGTCCCGGTGGAGCCGGTCGTCGCGTCGGCTATCGGTGGTCAGCCGCCCTTCGGTGTCGCGGCGGCGCTGCAGGTCGTCGTCGAGGTCCGACATGTCTCATCTCCTGTCGTGGGTCCTCGTCGCCCGCGAGGGTGTATCACGTCGACTACCCGTGCCCGGCGGGGGCCGAAACCGCAGGCGGTTGATCGTCCCTCCTGGACGGGAGGCGAGCGGCCACTAGGATCCCGCCGATGGAGGTGCTCACGTTGTGCGGGAGCCTGCGCCCGGTGTCGGCCAATGGCGCGGCCCTGGCGGTGGTCGAGGCGGCGTTGGCGGTGGCCGGGGTGAGCTGGCGACGGTTCGACGATCTGGCCGGGGTGGCGCCGTTCGATCCGGGGCTGACCGACGATGCTCCGGAGGCGACGCAGCGCTGGCTGGACCAGGTGGACCAGGCGACGGGTGTGGCCCTGGCGGCGCCGGAGTACGCGGGATCGTTGGCGGGAGTGGCCAAGAACGCGCTCGACTGGTTGGTGGGCACGGCGGGGCTCTACGAGAAGCCGGTGCTGATCGTGAGCGCCGGAACCACCGGCGGGCGGTACGCCCGGGAGGAGCTGTTGCGGACGCTGACCTGGCAGGGTGCGTTCGTGGTGGCCGAGGTGGGAGTGTCTGCCGAAGGGCTCAAGGCCGATGCCGAAGGTCGGTTGACGGATCCGGACACCGTGTCGGCGATCCGGACGGCGGCCGGGGAGCTCGTGGCGGCGCTGGGGGAGCCGAGCGAGCGGCGGGCCGAGCGCCGGGAAGCGGTGCAGGCCCGGTTGAGCCGAGGGCTGGGCGGGGTCTGACGCGATGGGCCCCGGGTCCGGCGGCGGGACGGCTGGGCGGCGGGACGGCTGGGCGGCGGGACGGCCGATGGGCGTTGATCGGGGCGGGGAGGCGATGAGCGGCAAGCCGACGAGATCGCTCCTGCGGCCAGCGGCGATCTGGGCCGTGTCGCCGTTGTTGCTCATGGCCGCTGTCGGCTGTTCCGACGCACGGCCGGTGGCGCTGGCCGTGCCGACCACGGTGGCAGTGGAGCCGGAACCGGTGCCGGTGACGTGGGGGGTCGACCGGCTGGCGACGGTGGCTGCGGTCGATGCCTGGTTGGCCGAGCCGACCACCAAGGCGGCGTTGGCCGTGGTGGAGGCAGTGGGGGTGGGCGAGTCGGTCGACGATGCCCCCTACCTGGTCGACCTGCTGCGGATGTCGGGGTCGAGCGAGGTGTGGAAGGCGACCATCGCGGCGTTGGGGGATCTGCGGGGAGGGGAGACGCCGCCAACCGATGTGAACGCGGCCTACGTCGAGCTGGGGAGCTGGGTGCTCGACCAGGCCCCCCGGCCCGGGCCCCGCTACCGGACGTTCAAGGCCTCGTTGTACGGCCAGCTCGACGAGCGGTTCACCCCGCTGTTGGCTGCCATCGACGACCCCTCGCTGCTGGTGACGATCCAGTGGGGCGGGGTCCGGCTGGGTGAGATCCGGGAGTTGAACCAGCCGGTGCGGCGGCCCCTCGATCAGATGGGGTGGGCGGTGCCCAGCGAGATCGTGTTCGAGGTCGATGTCGGGGGCGCCACCGTCGTCTATCCCCGCCGGGTCATCGGGCCCCACGAGCTGGCTAACGACAGCGTGGCCGACGGTGCCGGCGGGTCGCTGCCGTTCGGTGTGTCCTACTGCTCGCTGTGCCGCACGGCGGTGGCGTTCGACCGTCGGGTCGACGGCCGGGAGCTGACGTTCAAGACGTCGGGGTTGCTGCTCGACGCCAACAAGTTGATGGTCGACGACCAGACAGAGTCGCTGTGGCGCCAGGCCACCGGCGAGGCGATCAGCGGGCCGTTGCGAGGGACCCGGCTCGATCTGCTTCCGATGCGGGCGGTGACGTTGGGCGAGCTCGATATCGATGCTGACCCGTCGGTTGTCGATCTGCCCGAGCCGTTCATCCTCGACCAGGAGACCGGGACGCTCACCGGCTATCCGTACACCGACACCGAGCCGCTGCCCGACTACGTGGCTGGGGGCCGCCTGTGGTTCCCCGTGGCCGGGGTGGGGGGTGAGGAGGATCCTCTGGCCGATGTGGCGACGGTGGAGGTCTCAGGGGCGGCCCTCGCTGTCGACGTCGGTGCTCTGGAGCCCGGGGCGAGGGTCGACATCGATCTCGGGGTGGCCCGGGTGCGAGTGGAAGGAGGCCCGGCGGGGCCCCGCTTCCATCGGGTGGAGGCCAGCGGTGCGACGGTGGAGCTGGCGGCCGGGCGGGAGGCCTGGTTCGCCTGGCTGGCTCGCCACCCGGACACGGTGCGCTGGCCCCGTCGGTGAGGCGCGGCGGTACCCGGGCAGCCTCACCGCCCGAGGAGGCCGCAGGGGTCGACGCCCTGGGTTTCGAGGACGGCGCCGGCGGCCCGTTGCAGCCGGAGCCCAGGCAGGGTGCCGTCGTCGACGGCCCGCCGGACAGCGGTGTGCACGGCGTCGACCTGCGCCGGACCGCCGAACAGGACCATGTCGGCTCCGGCGGCCAGGGAGCGGACCGCAGCGTCGGGGACCGTCGAGGTCGCAGCGATGGCTCCGGCCGAGAGCGAGTCGGTGACCACGAGTCCGTCGAAGCCGATCTCGTGGCGGAGCAGATCGTAGGCGGCGGGCGACAGCGAGGCCGGGGTGTTGCCGGTGAGGTCCGGGACCTGGAGGTGGGACATCATCACGGCCACCGGTCGATCAGGAACGAGACGCTGATAGGGGATGAGGTCGCGGGTGCGGAGTTGCCCGAGGTCGGGGCCCGTCGCCGCGCCGTTGTCGGTGTTGGTGGTGGCGTCGCCCAGACCGGGGAAGTGCTTGAGGACCGGGAGGACCCCGGCCTGGTGTAGGGCGTCGACGAAGATCCCGGCCCGTTCCGCTACGACGTCGGGGTTGTCGCTGTAGGACCGGTCGCCCAGGGCCCGGCCACCGGTGGCCAGCACGGGGGCGAAGTCGACGTCGATGCCGAGGTCGGCCATGCCCTGGGCGTAGCTCTGATAGATGGAGCGGGCGTCGCTCACCGGCATCCCGCTGATGGCCGCGGCCGATGGGAGCGGTCCGAGGATCTGGTCGAGGCGCTGCACCCGTCCGCCCTCTTCGTCGGAGGCGAGAAGGGGAGGAAGAGCGGCACCGTCGAGCTCGGTGCGGATCGTCTGGAGGCCGGCGCGGTCGTAGTGGCCGATGAGGTCGACCCCGCCGATGTGGTCGACCACACCGCTGACATCGGTGCCGTCGGCGACGAGCACGAACGAGACCCTGTCGATCAGCCGGTCGACCGGCAGCTGGGCCAGGCATGCTTGCGGGGTCGTCGGCGGACCCCCGTTGCCTGCCAGGTTCGCACCGGCGGCCCCCAACGTGGTGACCGCTTCGGAGGACGAAGCGAAATCGACGGCTGGTGCCAGCCTTCCCCGGGCGGCGGCGATGCCGCCCCAGTAGGCGAGCCCACCGGGGTCGGGGGAACGGCGGGCGTAGTCGCGATACAGGCTGGCGGCCCGAACGGCGCCCGCCTCCTGCGACACGGCGACGGCGTAGGTGATGCCGTCGTCGGACAGGACACCATCGGCGACGAGCCCGGCCCAGTATCGCTGTTCGTCCCCTCCGGCAGGGCGGCCGAGGTAGTACTGGTACTGGGCGTCGACGAACGCATCGACCGAGCCGAAACGGGCGAGATATTCCCCGGAGTTGAACACGCCGAACTCGACAACCAGTTCGGTCTGGAGATCCTGCACCTCGTTCCGCCAGTAGGCGAGACCACCGGCGTCGGGCTGCCGGTTCAGTTGGGTCTGGTACAGGGTCGTGATGTCGGCATCTATCGACGTGTCAGCGAAGATGATCTGGCGGGCCACCGCTCGTCGACCGTTGCGAGCGAGCTGATCGGCCCATTGGCCGATCTCGGCGTCGGTTGGGGAGTCGGTGAGACCGTCGACGATCAGTAGAGAACAGATCCAGCCCTCGTCGCCGGTGTCGACCGACGACGGGCAGGTGCCGGCGATCGGCTGGGCCGCCGACGGTGGGGCCGAGACCCCGATGATCGGTAGGGCAGCGAGAACGGCTACGAGAAGGGTCGACCATCGTGCTTCGAGGCTCATGTGGCGACTCCTCCCGGCCGTGGACGCCACCCTGGTGCCTGCCCGTCAATGGTCGACGGCAAACCGGCGGCCGATGGGCCCGCGTCAGCCGTGGCCGATCGGGTTCAGGCGCCGGTCACGGGACCGGCTGTTCCCTCGGCTGAGTTTCTTCGAGGACGCGTCCGGGCATCGACGATGACCGATGGCGATGGTTGCGGCACTCGGGTCGGTTGCCACCACCCTGCTCGGTGGTCTGGTCGCCGCCAGGATCCGGAGGTTTCGACCGCTCGTGTTCGGCCTTGCCGCCGGTCTGATGCTGGGCGTGGTCGGCTTCGATCTACTCCCGGAAGCGCTGCGGCAATCGCCCCAGATCGTCTACGGCGTGCCCGGCCCATTGCTGGCCTTCGTCCTGGGCTTCCTCGTGCTCCACGGCGTGGAATCGACGATCGGGACCCATGACGTACAAGGGGACCGCTACGGCGGTGATCCCCATCGCGAGCAGGTCGGCCTCGTGGCGGCGTCAGCGCTCATCGGCCACAGCGTGATGGACGGATTCGCTATCGGCGCCGGTTTCCAGGCCGGTCACACCGTCGGCGTCGCGGTGTCGATCGCCGTCGTGGCCCATGACTTCGCCGATGGCTTCAATACCTTCACCATCGCGGCGGCCTATGGAAACAGCGACAGGCGGTCAGTGGCTCTGGTGGCGCTCGACGCGCTGGCCCCGCTTGTCGGGGCGGCAAGTACCCTGCTGATCCAGATACCGGGTCACATCCTCGGTCTCTATCTCGGATCGTTCGCCGGGCTTCTCCTGTATCTCGCGGCGGCCGATATCCTGCCGCAGGCCCATACCGACCGCTCGCCGCTGCCGGCTATGGCCAGCACCATCACCGGCTTGCTCGCCATGTGGTTCGTCATCGGCTACTTGGCGTGACCTCAGTCGGCGTGATTTGTGAAAGCGCCTGAGCGCGGGCCGGGCCTGCGTCCTCCGGGGCTCGGTAGGGGGCATTGGGAATGACGTATCCATGCCATTGCCGAGCCCTCGACGTGCCGGTTGCGGGCGGTGGAAGGGGGTAAGTCGATGCCGCGGCTCGGTGTCGACGGCTGTGCCCAGGAGGTCATGATGCGACGAAGGACGCTCGATGTGATTCTGTCATCGTTCGGGGCCCTGCTCACCGTGGTGTTGCTGGTGGCGGGTGGGCTGCTCTGGTGGGGCTACCACTTCGCCAACAGCAACGTGCACGAGCAGCTGGCGGCCCAACAGATCTATTTCCCTGCGGCTGGGAGTGATGCGCTCGCTCCGGCCACCATCGGGCCCTACCTCGATCAATATGCCGGTCAGCAGTTGGTGAGCGGTGCCCAGGCAGAGGCCTACGCCGACCACTTCATCTCCGTCCATCTCGACGAGGTGGCAGGGGGCAAGACCTATGCCCAGGTCAGCTCGGAGGCTCAGGCCAACCCGTCCGACACCACGTTGCAACAGCAGGCCGATACGTTGTTCAAGGGCGAGACTCTGCGTGGGCTCCTCCTCAACGCCTACGCCTTCTGGAAGCTCGGCCAGATCGCTCGCTACGCGGCAGTCGCCAGTTTCGTCGCTGCAGCCGTGATGTTCGCGCTCACTGCCCTCGGCTTCTGGCACCTGCGGCGCAGCGCCATATCGGCGGAAGCGTGATGGGTCCGATTCGGTGAAGCACGCCGGTCCGACCATAAGTACCGTGCTCTCTGTCCTGGTGATGATCGCGGTGATCGTCGGCATGGACGCCCTCGTTCTGCGAAGCCGGTTCTGGCTGCGCCTGGTGGTCAACACGGTCATCGTGGCTGTGTTCGCCTTCGGCTTCATCGCGTTCCGTCGGAGCCGGTAGATCCGGCGCTGTCAGGGCGAGGGACCCTCCACCGGGGCGGTGGCGGTGGCGGTGGCGATGGCGGTGGCGGTGGCGGTGGCGGTGGCCCAAAGCAATGCCCGCTCCGATCGATCGTTCCCTGCGGCGCTGGGGCAGGAGTTGCCGATACAGGCGCTGCGTTCCGAGCGCGAATCGGTCGATTGGCAGCGTGGGCAAGGTTCAGGGCCGGTCTGTCACGGCTTGCCCTGGGTTACGGCTTGACGCTGTCGGGCGGGTGGTCGCGCCGCTGCCGGAGCTCAGGCATGGCCGAGCACGAGGTGGCAGACGAGGGGGACACGGTAGGTGCCGTCGGCGTGGTGCCACTCCGGCATGTCGGTGGCCACCGCTCGCCCCAGCCGGCTGATGGCCTCCGGTCCGGTCGTGTCGCCCAGGGGCGAGCCGCAGATCTCGGTGGTGACGAAGTCCTCGGGGCTGTCGAAGTGCGCGGTGCCGGTTCGGGTGGCCGTCTCGAGGCGGTGGAGGCCGGCGGCGGTGAAGTTGCCGGCGAAGGCGTCGAGGTCGCCGCACGCCCAGTAGGCGCTGAGCAGGGGCTGCGCCTCCAGGCCGAGTTCGTCCACGGCGAGCTTCATGAAGCGGCGGTAGGCCGGCTGGTCGTCGAGCGCGGCCGGCACCAGCGCTGCCACGGTCCCACCCGGTCGGGTGGCTCGCCTCATCTCGCGGAGCACGGCGACGGGGTCGGCGAAGAACATGAACGCCATCTGGCAGACGGCGGCGTCGAACGAGTCGTCGGCTACGGGCAGCGCCCCTGCATCCCCCTGCCGCCAGTCGATCGTCGGTTCGGCCCTGGCGGCGACGGCGAGCATCGCGTCGTTGAGATCGACGCCGACGATCGAGGCGTCGGCTTTTGCCGACCGTTTGGCGGTGCGGGCCACGACGCCGGTTCCGCAGGCCACGTCGAGCAGGTCGTGGCCGGTCGCGACGCCGGCGAAGTCGAGGAGCTGCGGTGCCCACTGGCCGAAGATGGCGGGCACGAACTTCGCCTCGTAGAACTCGGCGGCCTCGGTCGATAGCTGGAAGGTCTCGTTCTCTGAAGTCGTCATGGAACGACGGTACGAGTCGCCGAGGTGACGACGCATCGCCCAAACACACCATGACGCGCACCATTTTCGGGCGACCGTGTAGCGCTGGGGTCCGGTCCGCCCTGGGCCTGACTGTCCTGGGGCTGGCTGTCCTGGGGCTGGCTGTCCTGGGGCTGGCGGCTCCGACGCAGCTCAGCGCTTGGCGAGGAGGGCCTGCTCGTGGGCTCGGGTCGTGGCGGCGGCGCGGCTGTGGACCCCGAGCTTGGTGAAGATGTTGCTGACGTGGCGAGACACCGTGTGCCGGCTGATGTGCAGCCGGGCAGCGATCTCGCGGTTCGTGGCACCGTCGTCCAGGAGCTCGAGGTCGCTCAGTGACCCGCCCCCGGTGCGTCTGCGGTCATGGCCTCGAGGTTAGCCCGGATGGTTGATCTGCTGGGTGGGCCAACGGCCGACGCTGCGCAGGGCGACCCGTCGCCGTCGACCGCGCGACGAGGGGTGCGTCTGCACGATGTCAGCTTCGGCCGCGTGCCCGCCGACGGCGGTACGTCCCTGTCGCGATGGAGCGGTCAGTCCCGCAAGTGTTCTGACGCTTCGACGACGAGCTCGAGCTTGCGCCATTGGTCGTCCTCGGTGAGGAGGTTGCCTTCGGCCACGCTGGCGAAGCCGCATTGTGGGCTGAGGGCGAGGCGATCGAGCGGGACGAGATCGGCTGCGGCGGTGACTCGTTGGCGGAGATGGTCGATGGACTCGAGCTCCCCGTGTTTGGTCGTCACCAGTCCGAGGACCACGGTCGTGTTGGCCGGGATGTGGCGAAGAGCTTCGAAGCTGCCCGATCGTTCGTCGTCGTATTCCAGCAGGAGCCGATCGAGCTCGGTCCGGGCAAACACGATCGGGGCGATGGCGTCGTATCCGCCCGAGGCGAACCAGGTGCTGCGAGCGTTTCCCCGGCAGATGTGGAGGCCGGCGACGGTGTCGCTGCGGCGATGGCGTACGCATTCGTTCACCACTTCCACGTAGCGATTCAGCAGGTCGTCGAGGTCGCCGTGCAGTGCTTCGAGCACGGCTCGCTGGGCCGGGTCGACGAAGGAGGAGAAGTAGGGCTCGTCGATCTGGATGTAGCGGCAGCCGAGTTCCTCGAGTCGAGCGATCTTCGTCTGGTAGACCGCGATCAGGTCGTTCCAGTAGTCGTCCATGTCGGGGTACACATCGCGGCTGGCGGCCTCCCGGCCGTTGAGCACGTGGGCTCGCGTCGGCGATGGCAGGGTGATCTTCCCGATGGCGCCGTGGCCCGGCATGCCAGCCGGGTCGTTGGCGGCAATGGCGTCGGCCAGGAACCGGTAGTCGCCTGCGAGTTGTGATTCGCCGGGCTTGATCTTGGCCACGGCCCGGGTGCCCTTGGGCACGTAGGGAGCGCTCCCTGGCGTAGCGCTGAAGGCGGCTCGCTCGTCGCCGTCGACCACGACGAGCCCGTCGATCCCGGCGATGAAGTCGAGCCAGAACACCGATCGCCGGAGCTCGCCGTCGACCACGACCGGGAGGCCGATGGCGAGCTGGCGGGCGACCGCCTCGGCGATCGCTCGATCCTCGACCTCCCGTAGCCCGGGGCTGCCCGCTGGCAACCTGGCTCGGGCGTCCAGGAGCCAAGCGGGCCGCAGCAGGCTCCCGATCTGGTCAGCGCGGATCTCCACCACTTGCCCCCTACCGGTCGGCCCGCTCGGTCAACGATCTGCCCCCGACTGTCGCATGGGCCCCCACGCAGGCCAGGTCGAGCGCGATCGCCTTGCCACTGTCCCAGCTGGCGCTGGTCACCACCGCCACACGACCGTGGAGTGGTAGGCCAGGTGGGGTCATCCCTGGGTCGTCGCGTGGTAGGGGCGAGCAACGATGACGACCCGGTCAGCGGCATCCGGCGGCACCACCGAGCCCCGACCGTACCGCTCGGACAGCGCGGTGTACTGCGCTCCGGTCGGGTCCGGGTCGATCGAGATCACGGTCGCCCGAACCTCCAGGTACCGGATCGGGTTGTCCGGATCGATCACGCTGATGGCGAGATGTGGGTTGGCCTGGAGTTGGCGGAACTTGCGGCGGATCACGGCTGATAGAGCTCCTCGTTCCGGGCAACGTCAGATCATGGCCCGTTGCGAGACCAATCTTCTCGTTGTGGCCCGGGGTCTTCAACTCCGACACCGGGGCGCCCTCATCAAGAAGATCGTCGCTACCGCCCAAACGAGCGCCAGCCGACCCCTCACCAGCTGTTCGGCCGGCGTAGCGGAGCACGCTCTGGCACCACGATGCCTTGCCGCGGCAACAGCTCGTGGACGTTGATCAGCTGTCAGCGGCATAGATCTCGCGCCCGATGACGACCAGGACGATGATCGTCAAGCTTCCGAACACAACCGATCTCGGACCCGGGTTGGCCTCGCGTAGCTGGTGAGCAGCGCCAGCCGGCATCGAAGAACCCGATGGCAACGAGGGCACTCGCCATCGAGAGCGGTGGGACGATGAAGCCGATCAGCGCAACCACTCTCGCCACGATCCTGTGAGCGTTGGGAAGTCGAGTTGCCGCCAGTTCATCGACGAGAACAGGTCTACGTCGTTGAGTGGCAGGCCGCACGTTTCGGCAGTGAAGGACGGCCCACAGCCCACCAGCAAGGCGCTATCTGGCGGGTAGTCGAGGGGGCCGGGGACGACCTCTCGGCGTCCGGCCTGCCAGATGTGCGACCGTTGAACGGTTCCCCTGGTCAGCGGCTGGAGCGGGTGAGGAGAATCGAACTCCCGTATTCAGCTTGGGAAGCTGATGTTCTACCATTGAACTACACCCGCAGGTGGCGTACGGGGGCCAACCTTAGCAGGTTCGCGCTCGAACCGACTCGGCGAATCGAGGCACGGTGTCGCCACCGCCCCGCTGTCACAGGGTCTGATTACGGTGAGCTGATGGACCTCCACGTTGCGCTCGCCCTGCTCCGCGAATCAGAGTCCAGCCGCCCGGCCAGCCCTGCCAGCCCGCCCCCTCCGGAGCCGCCGCTGCGGGGTCGGGCTCTGCGGTTCGTGCTCGTCGACGAGATGCTCCGCCGGCATGACATGACCGTGGCTGAAATGGTCCACGTGCTGGTCGAGCAGTACGGCTTCGACCTCGGCGGCCGAGCCTCGAAGGTGATCTCGGACGCCCTCCGTTGGGAGGTCCGCCGGGGCCGCGTGGTCCGCCTCTCCCGCGGCCGCTACCGCTTCGCCCGGGCCACCCGTTCCACCGTCCGGCGAGTTCGGCTGCTCGCCGGCTACTCCCGTGCTTGGGTTGTCGCTCGAAGGCGGTCTCGGAAGGTTCCTACGGCGCCCTACCCCCACCGGAGGACTGCCGATCCCCACTGGAACTACCATCCCGAGGCCGCTCCCTGGGCCAACCTGGCCTGGTTGCGGGACCGATAGGGCAGCAGAATGCCGGAAGCATGGGCAGCAACAGGGCCAGACGCGACCCCTGTGCGATTCCAGGCCGGAGCGGCCCCCGGATAAGGTCATCGCCAGTGAACCGGACCGAGCGGCTCATCCATCCCGCCGTCGTGGGAGCGGTGGCACTCCTCGCTCTGAACGACCATGTGCTGAAACCCCGGTGGCCTGGTCTCATCACCGGCAAGTTGAGCGACGTGGCCGGCCTGTTCGTGGTGGCGGTGATGTCGGCCGTGATCGTGGGCCCCCAACACCGACAGCGCTCCACGATCGCCCTGGCCGCCGCAGGCGTGGCCTTCGCTGCTCTGAAGCTGCTGCCCGGCGTCGCCGAGCTGGTGTCACCGGTGCTGGGCGGCACGACCATCGCCGACCCGACCGACCTCGTCGCGCTCGCCGTCCTGCCGCTCGCGCACCGCCTCGTCCGCTCACAGCGGACGGATCGCCTCGGTGGCGCCCAGGTGCTGGCGGCGACGCTGGCGGTCACCGCCGGCACTCTCTCCGTCACGGCCACCAGCTGCCTCGAAGCCGAGGGGGTCACGGGTTTCGCCCTGGTGCCCGACGGCGTGGTGGCCGGGGTTGGCGAGTCGGGCGGTCCAGCCACGGAGTATTTCTCCGCCGACAGCGGCCGCACCTGGGACATCTACGATCCGCCCGTCGCCAGGGTCGGCCCACCCCTGGTGCAGCCGACGCAGATCTGCCTCAACGATGCCCGCTGCTATCGCGTGGCGGGCAACAATCGGGTGGAGGAACAGGACACCGACGGCGCCTGGCGCACCGCCTTCACCTTCACCGACGAGCAAATCCGTCGCATGCGCCTCCGAGCCGACAGCTGCTCCGGCCGAGGCGAACCCGAGCACATGTTCGCATTCCTGACACCCACGGGCCCAACGTCGCCCTCCGACCCCAACCCGCCCACCGTCCTGGTCTCGATGGGAACACAGGGCATTCTCCGCCTCGACCCCGACACCGGCCGATGGCAGCGGCTGGCTGTGGGCCGGGCCGAGCCGCTCAGCCTCAGGGGTCCCAGTTGGCTGGCCGACCTGTCGATGCTCCCCCTCCTCTTCCTCCTCATAACACCGGCTCTCTATTTCGTGCATCGCGGCCGGCGCTCCCGGCGGCGCCGGATCGTGTTGGCGGCCGTTGCGACAGGCGTGGCCGCCGCCATCGGGATGGCCACCCTCGGCGTGCTCGTGGTCACCCTGGGCACGGCCGACTACGCCGTCTTCGGCACATCGGTGGCCGTGCTCAGCGTGGCCGCCTTCCTCGCGTCACTGGCCGTCGCCCTGCGGTCGCCCCGGGGCGACGAAGGTGCCGCCGGCCGGTAGGGTTCGCCCTCGTGATCCTCTCCGACCGCAGCATCCGAGACGAGGTATCGGCCGGGCGCATCGTGATCGAGCCCTTCGACCCCGCCGCAGTCCAGCCCTCCTCGGTGGACCTCCGACTCGATCGCCGATTCGTCGTCTTCCGTAACCACACCTTCAGCCACATCGACGTGAAGGCCAACCTCGAAGCCCTCACCACCACGGTGGAGGCATCCGACGACAACCCGTTCATCCTCCACCCCGGTGAGTTCGTGCTCGGCTCCACGGCGGAACGGGTGGCGATCCCCGCCGACCTGGTCGGCCGTATCGAGGGCAAGTCGAGCCTGGGCCGGCTCGGCCTCCTCATCCACACGACCGCCGGCTTCGTCGACGCCGGTTGGGACGGGCAGCTCACCCTCGAGTTCTCCAACGTCGCCAGCCTCCCCATCACGCTCTACCCCGGGATGAAGATCGGTCAGATCAGCTTCATCCGCATGACCACTCCGGCCGACAGCCCCTACGGCACGGGGGCCCTCGGCTCCAAGTACCAAGGGCAGAAGGGCCCCCGACCATCCCGCTACTGGGAGAACTTCTGAGTTAGCCTTTTGCCCTCCATTTCAGACCTGTTCCAAAAACCGACCGCGATGTGGCAACCATGCCTCGTTGTTGGAGGATGGGGTAATGGGTCGGTCGATGGTGAATTCGGGATCTCAGCGCCAGCTCGTGCTGGCCGTGGTGTGGTTGGCCGCAACGGCGCTGCTCGTCGTTTCCCTGCAGACGTTCGGCATCAATCAGGCGTTCGGCGACGACGGCCTCCCGGCCGGAGCGACCATCGCCGTGGAGTACCCACTCACCCCACCGGAGACGCAGGAAGGTGATCACCCGTCGGCTCTGTACGCCGGCCTCGAGTGGGCGGTCCTCGACACCCGGATCACCCCGGCCGACGGCTTCCTCGGCCGGGCCCAGGTCGAGCTCGACCTGACCATCACCAACACCCTTCGGCTCACCACGCTGCGGGCCTCGGAGAACGAGTTGAGCCTGGTGGCGGCCGACGGCAACACGGTCACCGAAACCCATTTCGAAGACGCCCCCACCCGGCTGTCCATCGCTCCTGGAGAAACCTCCCAGGTGACAGTGCGGTTCAACGTCGGGTTCACGGCCAACCCCGATCCCGCCACCCTGTCGCTGCGGATCGCCGAGCCGAGCCGAACCCCTGCCCTCATCCCCCTGGCTGGTCAGCCGGTGGCTGCTCCCGCCCCCGTGCTGGCGGCGGTCGACACCGAGCCGGCCGCCCTGGCCGACCCCGACCATGCCGGCCGGCAGATCGTGGTCAACCCCACCGGGGCCCGCATCGACGTGAACGCCGGGCCCTTCCGGGCCCTCGACGGTCAGCGGGTCGCCGTGGTGAAGGTGAACCTCCAGCGGGCGTCGGTGAAGGACGACTCCACCTTCCTCACCCCCGACTACTGGGCGCTCCAGTCGTCGGCCGGCGCCGTGGCCCCCGTGCTGGTGGCCAAGGGCCAGGAGACGGCGTCGAACGCCAACGAGGTGACGTTGCTGTTCGCCTTTCCGGCTGAAGCCACCGATCTCAACGTCGTGGCCGCCCCCCAGGCCGAAGCCGCCAGCTTCCCCCTGGTGCTCCCAGCCGCCGGCTGAAGTGCTCGACCGAGAACCGCAGCACCTCGGTGTCGGGACCCCAGGTGCCGGGCGTCAGACCAGCCTTGAGCCACAGGCGATCGACGAACTGCCGGGGATCGGGCAAGGTGCTCCACACGGTCGGGAGGAACAGCCCGCGTCGACCCTCGGCCCGCACCACCAGGCCGTCCTCGCCCGGCCGTAGGGCGGCCAGCAGCTCCGCCTGCGACGAAACGGCCAGTGGCTCCAGCGGCGACAGCAGCGACACCTCGATGCCCAGCCGCCCGAGCTCCTCGGCCCGCAACGCCGGGAAACGACGATCGCGACAGGCTGCCTGCACCGCCACGTGAGGGATCTCCCGGCCCAGTGGTTCGTCGCCTCCCAGGGCTCCGATGCAGCCGTGGAGCTCACCGTCGACAGTGAGGGTGACGAAGGCATCCTGCACCCGGCGCAGCGCCGGGGGTAGATCGGCCAGAATGGGAGACACCAGAGCACCGGCCGCGCCGTCGGCACCCAGAGCCGACCGGATGGCGGCCTCGGCCAGGTCGAGCAGCAGCTCCCGCTCGGGTGTGGGCAGCCCGCCCCCAGCGGCCTCAGGCGACGGCGAAGGCGCCATAGCCCACCACCCGATCACGGTCGCCGGCGGTGTCGCCCGAGCTGCGCAGGTCGAGCAGCTCCACCGAATGGTCGCCGGGGTGGCTGGCCACGGCCTTCAGCAGCCCCCGCAGAGGTCGGCACCCGCAGGCGTCACGGTCGCCGACGGCCCCGGGGTCGCCCGCCACCACGGCGGCCGCCGTGCGGGCGTCCACCCGGGCCGCGTGGTCGTAGGAGAGATAGTGCGACAGGTCGGTACTGACCACGACCACCGTGGCCGGATCGTCCCACACGGTGTCGATCACGGCCGCCACCTCCCCGGCCGACGCGTCGCCCACCACCACCGGGATGAGGCTGAACTCGTCGAGGACGGTCTGCAGGAACGGCACCTGCACCTCGAGGCTGTGTTCCCGGCGATGGGCCCCGTCGTCGATTGCCACCCCGGCCAGCTCGGCCAGAGCCCCGACGGCGTCGGTGTCGACCGGTACCGGTCCCAGCGGCGTGAACCACCGCTCGGCCCCGCTGAGAGCCAGGCCCCGGACCGGTACCCGGTGGGCCGGCCCCAGCAGCAGGACCCGGCGGACGGTGTCCCGACCCTCGGCCAGGCGCCTGTAGGCAGCGGCTGCGATCGGCCCCGAGTAGATGTAGCCGGCGTGGGGCACCACGATCGCCTTGGGCGCAGCCGCCCGCCCGACGGCCCCCGTCCCCGCCAGGCACCGCTGGATCTCCGCCCGCAAGGCGCCGGCGACGGCCGGATAGAAGATGCCAGCCACGGCCGGCCGCCGAACGGTGCCGCCGCTCATCGCCGGCCCCGGGCCTGAAGCCGGACGGGGACCCGGCGGCTGCCCCACCCGCCGGGCCCGCCGTCGAACACGCCGGCGACGACGGTGCCGCAGGCGAGGCACGCCCCGTCCCCGTCGAGGGCGTATCCGTGGATCTCGTAGCCGGCCCGGCTGATCACGGCCGCCCCGCACCCGGGACAGTAGGTGCTCTGACCCTCGGGATCGAACACATTGCCGGTGTAGACATGGCAGGCGCCGTTGCCCAGCGCGATCCGGCGGGCCCGGGCCAGGGTGGCCGGCGGCGTGGCCGGCCGGTCGAGCAGCCGGTAGTCGGGATGGAAAGCGGTGAAGTGGAGGGGCACGTCAGGCCCCAGATGCTCCACCACCCAGGCCGAAAGGGCGTCGATCTCGGCGTCGCTGTCGTTCATGCCGGGGATGAGCAGGGTGGTCAGCTCCAGCCAGACGGAGGTCTCCTGGTGCAGCCATTCCAAGGTGTCCAGCACCGCACCCAACTCGGCACCGCACGTGTGACGGTAGAACTCCTCGGTGAAGCCCTTGAGGTCGACGTTGGCGGCGTCGATCCGGCTGAACAGCTCGACCCGGGGCGCGGGGCAGATGTAGCCGGCCGTCACCGCCACCGTGCGCAGCCCCCGCTGGTGGCAGGCGGCGGCGACGTCGCCGGCGTACTCGAGGAAGATCGTCGGGTCGTTGTAGGTGAAGGCCACGCTGGCACAGCCGAGTTCGACCGCCGCCTCGGCGATTGCCTCGGGGGTGGCCGCATCGGCCAGGGTGTCGATCTCCTTCGACTTGGAGATGTCCCAGTTCTGGCAGAACCGGCAGGCCAGGTTGCAGCCGGCCGTGCCGAAGCTCAGCACCGGTGAACCCCGCGCTGGCCGTCCCGTAGCTTGCAGGCCCGGGGGCAGACATCACACTGGACCCGACCGTCGTCGAGACGGTGCCACCAGCGGGTGGGAATGGTGAAGGAGTCCGTCACCATGGGTCCAAGCATAGGAAAAAGCCCCGGGGACGCCCCGGGGCCTTTGTCACGTCTGGGCGGGTGAGCGACTAGTCGACGGAGGGAGCGACACCTTCGATGGCGGCCCGGCGCTCGGCGACGGCCACGGCCGCCGCCTTCTCGCCGTTCTCGATCGCCTCCAGGAGGTGCATCGAGATGTCGGCCACCTTCACCGAGCCTTCCTCCACCCCGTGACCCTTCACGCCGTCGTCCATCATCACGTAACAGAACGGACAGGCGGTGGCGACCCGGTTGGCGCCGGTGGCGATCAGCTCCCGCGAACGCTCGTCGTTCACCTTGGTGCCGATCGTCTCCTCCATCCACATCCGGGCCCCGCCGGCGCCACAGCACATGCCCTTGGTGCCGTTGCGGCCGGCCTCGATGATCTGGACGCCCTTGAGCGACCCGATGACCTTGCGGGGGGCGAGGTAGACGTCGTTGTGGCGACCCAGGTAGCACGAGTCGTGGTAGACGATCCGGTCTTCCAGCGTCGCCTGGGAGACGTCGAGACGGCCGGTGGCGATGAGCTCCTCCAGCAGCTGGCTGTGATGCACCACCTCGTAGTTGCCGCCCAGCTGGGGGTACTCGTTCATGAGCGTGTTGAAGCAGTGGGGGCACTGCGTGATGATCTTGCGCACCCCGAGGGTGTTCAGCGTCTCCACGTTCTGCTTGGCCAGCATCTGGAAGATGTACTCGTTGCCCGACCGGCGGGCCGGGTCGCCGGTGCACAGCTCGGACGGGCCGAGGATGGCGAAGTCGATGCCGGCCCGGGCCAGCAGCTTGGCCATGGCCTGGCTGACCTTCTGGTTCTTGTCGTCGAAGCTGCCGGCGCAGCCGACCCAGTACAGGTACTCGTGGTCGAAGGCCTCAGCCAGCGCGTCGCCTTCGATCACGGGCACGTCGAGGTTCTTGGCCCAGTCGGCCCGGGTGGTCTGGCTCATGGCCCAGGGGTTCGACGAGTTCTCCATCGAGCGGAAGGCGTTGCCCAGCTCGTGAGGGAAGTTCGACTCCATCAGCGTGAGGTAACGACGCATGTCGAGGATCTTGTCGAGGATCTCGATGTTCACCGGGCAGATCTCGTCGCACGCCTTGCACGACGTGCACGCCCACACCTCTTCCGGCTGCACCCGCTCGAACACCCAGTTCGCCTTGACCTTGATCTCGGGGTCGACGCCGATGGGGGGCGACACCGCCGGCGAGCCGGTGCGGGACATCACCTCGCCGGTCTTGAGCACGATCTCCCGGGGGTCGAGCGGCTTGCCCGTGGCGTGGGCGGGGCACACCGAGGTGCAGCGACCGCACATCGTGCAGGCGTCGGTGTCGAGCAGCTGCTTCCAGGTGAACGACTCCACGGTGGAGGCGCCGAACGTCTCCAGCTGGGTGGTCTCCAGATCGGGCAGCGGTTTCATGGCCCCCTTCGGGCGCTCCCGGGCCGACAGGTACATGTTCAGCGGCGACGTGAACATGTGGCGCAGCATCGTGCCCGGGATGATCACCAGGAAGGCACAGAAGCTCAGGATGTGGGCGGCCCACCAGACCTGGTGCCAGCCGCTCAGGTTGCCCGAGCCATCGACCAGCTGGGCCAGGGGATAGCCCACGATCGACCACTTCTCGAACTCGGGGCTGCCGGCCAGCGCGATGCGGAACATCTCGGTACCGAACCCGGTGACGCCGATGGCGGTCAGCACGCCCAGGATCACAGCGTGCTCCGGGCGGGTCTTGATGGCGATGCGGTAGGGCCGCCACTTCCGGGGCCCGTAGCGGCGGACGATGGCGATCACCATGCCGGCCAGGAAGCCCAGGCCGGCCAGATCGCCGATCAGGGCGTACACCTTGTAGACGTCGCCGTTGAGGAACTTCAGGTTCTCGGGGGCCTGATGGTTGATCTCGAGCACCGTGGTGACGGCCAGCAGGACCAGGAAGTTGAAGTAGATCAGCGAATGCATGATCCCGGCCCCGGGCTCCCGGAGCAGGGTCTGCATGTAGATGCCGGCCCGGAAGTCGGCCATCCGCTGCTTGAGGTTCTTGGGCGTGGTCTCGCGCCGGTCGGGCGCCCCCCGCTCCCAGTTCCGCACCCGGTAGCTGAGCTGGAGCGAGCCCCAGACCAGCAACATCGGGATCACCGTGTAGAACGCCAGCTTCCAGGCCGAGGGGATGTTGGCGAAGACGGGGCGTTGCACCTCGGCCTCGTCGTGGAACTGGAGGATCGTGGCGGCGATGCCGGAGGCCACGGTGACGGCGGCGATGGCCACCCCCACCCCGAGCCACAGCTGGCTGGCCCGGAGCCCCCGGCGGGCGCCGGTGGCGGAATCAGTCGACACTTCGTTCGCTGGCGCGTCCATACAGGACGCAAACCTACTGGGCTGCGGGGCCCGTCGGCAGATTTTCACATGTCTGGTACGGTCGATGCATGCAGCTGGTGACCGCAGTGATCAAACCCCACATGCTCGACGCGGTGAAGGAGGCCCTCCGGGCCGTGGGGATCACCGGTATGACGGTCAGTGAGGTCAAGGGCTTCGGCCGCCAGGGTGGGCACACCGAGACCTACCGAGGGGCCGAGTACCGGCTCGATTTCGTGCCCAAGGCCAAGATCGAGATCGTGGTCGACGACGGCGCGGTCATGAACGTGATCGAGACCATCAGCTCCACCGCCCAGACGGGAAAGATCGGCGACGGCAAGATCTGGACCACTCCGGTCGACGCCCTGGTCCGCATCCGCACCGGAGAGATCGGCGCCGACGCCCTGTAATCAGGCCGAAGCCAGCTCGGCCAGCAGCTCGAGCTGGGCATCCGATGGGGGGTGGCCCAGTTCCGAGCGGAACGAGGCGTCGCCCACCTGCCAGGCGGCGAAGCTCTCGGCGAAGTCGCCGGCTCCGGTGGCGAAGTCGGCGGCCCGGTTGTCGGGCCACCACGGCGCCCCGTCTATGCCCCGCAGGTCGAGCCACCGGCGGCGATCGTCGCCGTCGTTGAGCGTCACGTCCACGGCATGGCCCAGTTCGTGGGCGATCACATGGGCCAGCAGCTCGTGGGACTCGTCGGCCCGTACGTAGATGTCGATCCGGTGCTTCTCGGTGAGGGTCAGGCCGTAGGCACCGCTCTCGGCGGCGTGGAACCGGATCTCCCAGTCCGGGAGCTGGCGCCGCCAGTCGTAGCGGATGGCGGCCAGAGCGTCGAGGCCCCGGCGGGTGGCGTCGATGTCGGTGCCGCCCACCAGGAGTTCCCCGTCGGTGGCGGCCAGGGCCGTCGGCGCCACCGTAACCGAGTCCGTCGCCGCCTCCTGCTGGGCCCGGGCCCCGACGACGAAGGTGAGGGCACCCAACGTCAGCACCATGGTCAGGTCCGCGATCCGCACGTTCGCTCACTCGTCAAGGGGGCCACCGCCTCGGTCTGTCGCCGTGACCAACCGAACGTACGGAGCATCACGACAAGCAGGTAGAAGCGATCCCCCTCAGCCCGTGTGGTGCGGAAGGCCCACCGGACACCGCCGTAGGATTGGACGATGGAGCTCCATCTGCAGGCCCTACCCCACTTCACGCCCCGCCCCGGCCCCCTGCTGATCGTCGTGGCCGACGGCGTCGGCGTCGCCCCCGACGTGGAATCCAACGCCGTCGCCCGGGCCCACGTCCCTCACCTCGACGCCCTGACCAGCTCCGAGCTGGCCACGACGCTGCGGGCCCACGGCACCGCCGTCGGCCTGCCGTCCGACGACGACATGGGGAACAGCGAGGTGGGCCACAACGCCATGGGGGCGGGCCGGATCTTCGCCCAGGGGGCCAAGCTGGTGAACCGGGCCCTCGACGACGGTTCCCTGTTCGCCAGCGACGTGTGGCGGGAGGCGACGGCCCACGGCCAGGCCGGCACCCTCCACTTCATCGGGCTGCACAGCGACGGCAACGTGCATTCGCACAACGCCCACCTGTACAAGATGCTGGCCCGGGCGGCGGCCGACGGGGTGGCCCGGGCCCGGGTCCACATCCTGCTCGACGGGCGTGACGTCCCGGCCCGTTCCGCTCTCACCTATATAACTGCCACCGAGAAGGTGCTGGCCGACCTGAACGCGGCCCACGGGGTCGACTACCGGATCGCGTCCGGCGGGGGCCGCATGACGATCACCATGGACCGCTACGGGGCCGACTGGGAGATGGTGAAGCGCGGCTACGAGTGCCACACCCACGGGGTGGGGCGGCCGTTCGCCTCGGCCACCGAGGCCGTCGAGACGATGTACGCCGAGACCGACGCCGGCGACCAGTACCTCGACGCCTTCGTGATCGTCGACGACGGCGGCGCGCCGGTGGGCACGATGGCCGACGGCGACGCCGTCATCCTCTACAACTTCCGGGGCGACCGGGCCATCGAGATCTCCCGGGCCTACGAGGAGCCCGATTTCGCCGTGTTCGACCGGGGTGACCACCCCGACGTGGTCTTCGCCGGCATGCTCCAGTACGACGGCGACGCCCTGGTGCCCAAGAAGTACCTGGTGGCGCCGCCCGCCATCGACCGCACGGTGAGCCAGTACCTGTGCGCCGAGGGCGTGCCCAGCTTCGCCGTGAGCGAGACGCAGAAGTTCGGCCACGTCACCTACTTCTGGAACGGCAACCGCTCGGGCTACATCGACGCCGACCTCGAGACCTACGTGGAGATCCCGTCCGACAACGTGGAGTTCAACAAGACGCCGGCCATGAAGGCCCGGGAGATCACGGCCGCCACGGTCGAGCTGCTGCGCAGCGGCCGCTACCGGTGGGGCCGAATCAACTTCCCCAACGGCGACATGGTGGGCCATACCGGCGTGTTCGACGCCACCACCGAGGCCATGGAGGCTGTCGACGAGTGCATGGCCCGGCTGGAGTCGGTGATCGACGAGTTGGGCGGCGTGCTGATCTACACCGCCGACCACGGCAACGCCGACGTCATGTTCACCGAGGCGGCCGACGGCACCCGCACGCCGGTGACGTCCCACACCTTGAACCCGGTGCCGTTCGCCATCCACGACCCCGGCTGGCACGGCGACTACCGGCTGGATCCGCCGCCCGACGCCGGGCTGGCCAACATCGCCGCCACCTTGTGCAACCTGCTCGGCTACGAAGCGCCCGAAGGCTACGAGCCGAGCTTGCTCAGCTTCGGATGAGCGGGGCGAACTAGGGCGATCTACCTAGTCTGGGGGTGGTTTCGCGAGGGCACGGCCCAGGTGACGCCGGCTAGGCTCGCCCGAGCGGTGGGGCAGCCGCAGCCCCAGAATCGAAGACCGAGATCCCACGCACAACGAGGTTCCGTTGGCGATCGCCCAGGTGCTCGAGGTCCCCACCGAGGCCGAACCGGCACCCTCCCCCGTAATCGAGTTGCCCGTCCGGCGGCCCAACCCCAGCGGTTGGCGGTCGCGCTGCGTCGCCACCGTGGCCTACCTGCTCACGCTGGCCGGCCTGATCGCGGTGGCCACGCTCGGCTCCGAAGGCGGCGACGCGCCGGCCCGGCCCGACGCCCCCACCATCCAGATCGCGGTCGCCACTCCCTGACCAGGCCGTCCAGTTCTGACCAAGCCCCGGCAACGGCGCCGGGGCTTCGTCGTGCCCGGGCCCGTGTTGCGTCCAGTTCGCCAGAAAACTTGTCAATAAGGCACTCAAGTAGGTAGTGTTGAGAGTGCTGAACCGCTAGAACTGGGTTCACGCACCGTCTGCGCTCGGTAGGCGGAGATCCAATCGCAGGAGAATGCACCCATGCCCAAGGCCGTCGGTATCGACCTCGGAACCACCAACTCGGTTGTGTCGGCGCTTGAAGCCGGCGAGCCGATCGTCATCCCCAACGCCGAGGGGTCACGCACCACGCCCTCGGTCGTCGCCTTCACCAAGGACGGTGAGGTCCTGGTGGGCGAGGTGGCCAAGCGCCAGGCCATCACCAACCCCGATCGCACCATCCGGTCCGTCAAGCGCCACATGGGCACGAACTGGAAGATGGACATCGACGGCAAGAAGTACACGGCCCAGGAGGTGAGCGCCCGCACCCTGATGAAGCTGAAGCGGGACGCCGAGGCCTACCTGGGAGACACCGTCACCCAGGCCGTCATCACCGTGCCCGCCTACTTCGACGACGCCCAGCGCACGGCCACCAAGGAAGCCGGCCAGATCGCCGGCCTCGAGGTGCTCCGCATCATCAACGAGCCGACGGCGGCCGCCTTGGCCTACGGGCTCGACAAGGGCGGGTCGGCCGACCAGACGATCCTGGTGTTCGACCTCGGCGGCGGCACGTTCGACGTGTCGGTGCTGGAGATCGGCGACGGCGTGTTCGAGGTGAAGAGCACCTCGGGCGACACCAGCCTCGGCGGCGACGACTGGGACCAGGCCGTGATCGACTGGCTGGTCACCCAGTTCAAGAACGCCCATGGGGTCGACCTGTCGACCGACAAGATGGCCGCCCAGCGCCTCAAGGAGGCGGCGGAGAAGGCCAAGATCGAGCTGTCGCAGGTCCAGTCGACCACGATCAACCTGCCGTTCGTCACCGCCACCCCCCAGGGTCCGCTCCACCTCGAGGAGACCCTCACCCGGGCCAAGTTCCAGGAGCTGACCTCCAGCCTGCTGGAGCGGTGCCGCAAGCCGTTCGAGGCCGCCATCAAGGACGCCGGGCTCACCCAGGCCGACATCGACCACGTGGTCCTCGTCGGCGGGTCCACCCGTATGCCGGCGGTGATGGAGCTGGTGGAGTCGATGACGGGCAAGGAGGCCAACAAGTCGGTCAACCCCGACGAGGTGGTGGCCGTGGGGGCCGCCATCCAGGCCGGTGTGCTCAAGGGCGACGTCAAGGACGTCCTCCTGCTCGATGTCACCCCCCTGTCGCTCGGCATCGAGACCAAGGGCGGCGTGATGCACAAGCTGATCGAGCGCAACACCACCATCCCCACCCGCCGCACCGAGACCTTCACCACGGCCGACGACAACCAGCCGTCGGTGGAGATCCACGTCCTCCAGGGCGAGCGCGAGATGGCGATGTACAACAAGACCCTGGGCAAGTTCCAGCTCGTCGACCTGCCCCCGGCCCCCCGGGGTATCCCCCAGATCGAGGTCACGTTCGACATCGACGCCAACGGCATCGTGCACGTGTCGGCCAAGGATCGGGCCACCAACAAGGAGCAGTCGATCACGATCACCGGGCAGTCGACGCTGTCCAAGGACCAGATCGACCAGATGGTGCGCGACGCCGAGGCCCACGCCGAGGACGATCGCAAGCGCCGGGAGGAGGCCGAGGTCCGCAACAACGCCGACTCGCTCGTCTACCAGACCGAGAAGCTCCTCAAGGACGTGGAGAACATCCCGGCCGACGAGAAGAACGCGGTGGAAGACGCGCTGGCCAGCCTGAAGACGGCGATCTCGGGTAGCGACCTGGAGGCCATCAAGGACGCCACCGAGAAGCTGATGATGGCCAGCCAGACCGTGAGCACCAAGCTCTACGAGCAGGCCAGCGCCGCCTCGGCGGGTGGCGCCGACAGCTCTGGTGCCGCTCCCAACGACGACGAGGTCGTGGACGCCGAGATCGTCGACGACGAGCAGGACGGGAAGTGAGCGGCGGTCAGCAGCCCGGTGCTGCCCCCCAGCCCGGTTCGGCCGAGTACGACGCGGCCGAGGCGGCGGGGCTCGGTGGCGTGTCCTGGGCCGACGACGCCGGTCCCACCGCCGGCGACGGGCCCAACGGGTTCGGCGCCGGTGCCCCGGGCGGCGACGACGCCGATCCGGGACCGCCGGAGCCTGGAAGCGGCGGCGACGACCTTTCTGGTCCCGACGGGGTGGAGATGACGGTGGAGGACCTGTTGCGGGACCTGGAGCGGGTGACGGCCGAGAGGGACCAGTACCTCGACGCCTCCCGCCGCATCCAGGCCGAGTTCGAGAACTACCGCAAGGCGGTGGCCAAGCGCGAGGTGGAGGCCCGGGAACGGGCCAACGAGTCGCTGGTCAACGAGATCCTGCCGGTGCTCGACGCCTGCGACGGGGCCCTCGCCTCCGGTGCCACCGACGTGGAGCCGGTCCGGGCCAGCCTGTTCGACGCCCTGGTCAAGCAGGGGCTGGACCGGATCGATGACGCCGAGGCACCGTTCGATCCCGAGCGTCACGACGCCGTGATGCACGAGCCGGCCGAGAGCGCCGGCGGCGGCCCGGTGGTCGCCCAGGTGCTCCGGGCCGGTTACAGCTGGAAGGGCCGCGTGGTCCGTCCCGCCATGGTCAAAGTCCGGGGCTGATCGTGGCGGCCGCCGAGGGGAGCGCGCATGGCGCAGCATGATTGGTATGACAAGGACTTCTACCAGGTGCTCGGCGTCTCGTCCGACGTGTCGGAGAAGGACCTGACGAAGGCCTACCGGAAGCTCGCCCGCAAGTACCACCCCGACGCCAACCCCGACGATCCCCAGGCCGAGGACCGCTTCAAGGTGATCTCCGAGGCCTACGACGTGCTGAGCGACCCCGCCCGGCGCAAGGAGTACGACGAGGTCCGGCGGTTCGGGCGCACCGGGGGCGGCTTCGGCCGGGGCCCGGCCGGGCCCGGCCCCGGTCCCGGTGGCGGGTTCAACTTCGACACCGGTGACCTGTCGGATCTGCTGGGCGGGATCTTCGGCGGCGGCGGGGGAGGCCGGCGCCGGGGAGGCCCGGCCCCGGGTACCGGGCCCCGTCGGGGCGATGACCTGGAGGCCGAGCTCCATCTCAGCTTCGATGACGCCATCGAGGGCGTCACCACCGAGGTCCACCTCACGTCCGATGCCGCCTGCCACACCTGTCACGGATCGGGGGCGGCGCCGGGCACGGTGCCCCAGACCTGCACCCGGTGCGGGGGTCGGGGGGTCATCGACGACAACCAGGGCTTCTTCTCGTTCAGCCAGCCGTGCGACCAGTGCGGGGGCCGGGGAAGGGTCATCGTGGACCCCTGCCCCACGTGCCGGGGCAGCGGCATCGAGCGCAAGCCCCGGCGGGTGAAGGTACGGATCCCGGCCGGTGTGAAAGACGGCCAGAAGATCCGGCTCAAGGGCCGGGGCACCCCCGGCCGCAACGGCGGCCCGGCCGGCGACCTGCTGGTCACGGTGGGCGTCGCCTCGCATCGTCTGTACGGCCGCAACGGCAACCACCTCACGCTCGACCTCCCCGTCACCTTCGCCGAGGCGGCGCTGGGGGCGAACGTGAAGGTCCCCACCGTCGACGGGTCCACCGTCACCCTGAAGATCCCGGCCGGCACGCCCTCCGGCAAGACGTTCCGGGTCAAGGGTCGGGGCGTCCCGTCGGCGTCGGGCACCGGTGACCTGCTGGTCACGGTGGTGGTCGACGTGCCGGGCGAGCTGACGGCGGCTCAACGGGCCGCCATCGAAGCACTGGCTGATGCCACCACGGGGTCACCCCGTGATCGTCTCCTCCAGGCCACCCGGTCCTCCTGACCATGAGGTGGTGACGAAGGTGAGGTCATCGTGAACCTGAACGACGAACAGCATGACCGGCGGGCGGTGTATGTCATCTCCGTGGCCGCCGAGCTGGCCGGGGTGCACCCCCAGACCCTGCGCATCTACGAGCGCAAGGGCCTGGTGCTCCCGGCCCGTACCGGCGGCGGCAGCCGCCGGTACAGCGCGGCCGACATCGCCGCCCTCCAGCGCATCCAGGAGCTCACCGACGACGGCCTGAACCTGGCCGGGGTCAAGAAGGTGATCGAGCTGGAAGCCGAGTTGGCCCGACTCCGCCAGGAGTTGGCCGATGTGCGGGAGGCGGCGGCCAGGGCCGTGGCCGAGGCTGAGCGTCAGCACCGGCGCGACCTCGTGCCGGTGAAGCAGAGTGTGACCGTATATCGGCGCCCTCACAAAAGTTGATAAGACCATTGTCAACTCTGTGGATGATCAGTAGGCTGTAGGTATGGCATCGGTCGATCCCAACAAGTGGACCATCAAGACGCAGGAGGCCATCTCGGCCGCCATCGAGCGGGCCCGGGCTGAGTCCCATCCTGAGGTCACCCCCGACCACATCCTGGCCGCCCTCCTGGGGCAGGCCGAGGGCGTGGTCCTCCCCCTGCTCACCAAGGTCGAGCGCCCTGTGGCCCAGATGCGCAGCGGCACCGAGGAGGCGCTGGCCAAGCTGCCCAAGGCGTACGGCACCGAGCCCCGCTTGTCCCGTCAGACCCACCGGGTCCTGGCCGACGCCGACGCCGTGCGGGCCGAGCTGGGCGACGAGTACCTGTCGACCGAGCACCTGCTGCTGGCCCTGGCCAACCCCGATCCGGGCGGCGCCACCGCAGCCCGCCTCGACCTCAAGCGGGAGCAGCTGCTGAAGGCCCTGCAGGAGGTCCGGGGCTCGCACCGGGTCACCTCACAGAACCCCGAGGAGCAGTTCCAGGCCCTCGAGCGCTACGGGCGGGATCTCACCGAGGCGGCCCGGGCCGGCAAGCTCGACCCCGTCATCGGGCGCGACGAAGAGGTCCGCCGGGTGGTCCAGGTGCTGAGCCGGCGGACCAAGAACAATCCGGTGCTCATCGGCGAGCCCGGCGTGGGCAAGACCGCCATCGTGGAGGGGTTGGCCCAGCGCATCGTGGAGGGCGACGTACCCGAGAGCCTGCGCAACCGACGCCTGATCGCCCTCGATATCTCGGCCATGCTGGCCGGGGCGAAGTTCCGGGGCGAGTTCGAGGAGCGGCTGAAGGCCGTCCTCAAGGAGATCACAGACTCGGCCGGTGAGGTCATCACCTTCATCGACGAGATGCACACCGTGGTCGGCACCGGTGCCGGCGGTGAGTCGGCCATGGACGCCTCCAACATGCTGAAGCCGATGCTGGCCCGGGGCGAGCTGCGCATGATCGGCGCCACCACGCTCGACGAGTACCGCAAGTACGTGGAGAAGGACCCGGCCCTCGAGCGCCGGTTCCAGCAGGTCTTCGTGGGCGAGCCGTCGGTGGAGTCGTCCATCGCCATCCTGCGGGGTCTGAAGGAGCGCTACGAGGTGCACCACGGCGTCCGGATCCAGGATTCGGCACTGGTGGCCGCCGCCGTGCTGAGCGACCGCTACGTCACCGGCCGTTTCCTGCCCGACAAGGCGATCGACCTGATGGACGAGGCCGCCTCCAAGCTGCGCATCGAGATCGACTCGCTGCCCACCGAGATCGACGTCGTCGAGCGGCGCATCCGTCAGCTCGAGATGGAGAGCGTGGCCCTGGGCAAGGAGACGGACGCCGCGTCCAAGGAGCGGCGCGACGAGCTGGAGGCCGAGCTGGCCGACCTGCGGGAGCGGTCGTCGGCCATGCGGGCCCACTGGCAGAACGAGAAGGACGCCATCTCGAAGATCCAGGTGCTCAAGGAGGAGCACGAGCGCCTGCGCCAAGCGGTGGAGCGGGAGCCCGACCTCAACCGGGCGGCCGAGATCCGCTACGGCCACCTGCCCCAGATCGAGCGGGAGATCGAGGAGGCGTCGAACGCCCTGGCCGAGCTCCAGGCCAACCAGACCATGCTGAAGGAAGAGGTCGACGAGGAGGACATCGCCGAGGTCGTGAGCCGCTGGACCGGGGTCCCGGTGAGTCGGCTGATGGAAGGCGAGGCGTCGAAGTTGCTGCGCCTGGAAGACGAGCTGCACGAGCGGGTCATCGGCCAGGACGAGGCGGTGTCGGCCGTGGCCAGCGCCATCCGGCGCAGCCGGGCCGGCCTGTCCGATCCCCATCGTCCGATCGGCACGTTCCTGTTCCTCGGCCCCACCGGCGTGGGCAAGACCGAGCTGGCCCGCACCCTGGCCGACTTCATGTTCGACGACGAGCGGGCCATGATCCGCCTCGACATGTCGGAGTACATGGAGAAGCACTCGGTGTCGCGCCTGATCGGCGCCCCTCCCGGCTATGTCGGCTACGACCAGGGCGGTCAGCTGACCGAGGCGGTCCGCCGCCGGCCCTACGCCGTGGTGCTGCTCGACGAGGTCGAGAAGGCCCACCCCGACGTGTTCAACGTGCTGCTGCAGCTGATGGACGACGGCCGCCTCACCGACGGACAGGGGCGCACGGTCGACTTCACCAACGTGGTGTTGATCATGACCTCGAACCTGCCGGGTGATCCGAAGGACTTCTTCCGGCCCGAGTTCATCAACCGGGTCGACGACATCGTCCGGTTCCACGCCCTCACCGAGGATGACCTGGTGCGGATCGTCGACATCCAGCTGGCCAGCCTGGCCAACCGCCTGGCCGACCGGCGGATCACGCTCGACGTCACCCCGGCCGCCAAGGCCAAGCTGGCCAAGCTGGGCTACGACCCGGCGTTCGGCGCCCGGCCCCTCAAGCGGGTGATCCAGAACGAGGTGGCCGACCATCTGGCCACGTTGATCCTGGACCACAAGCTCGACGACGGGGCCAAGGTGCAGGTGGACGCTGAGGGTGAGTCCTTCCACTTCACCACCGTGTGAACGGAGGGCCCGGTATGGACGACGCCCGGCCGGTCCCCCGGCTGAAGTGGCACAAGCTCCGGTACCGGGCCGACGATCCGCCGTTCCAGCGCCACAACCTGGCGGCCGCCCTGGCGGCCGGGGTGCCGTGCGAGGTCGATCTGCGGTTCACCGCCGACCACCACGCCCTGTGCATCCACGACGCCGTGCTCGACCACGAGACGACCGTCACCGGTCCGGTGGCGTCGGCCCGCCGGGCCGACATCGAAGCCGGGTTCCAGCGGGCCAACCGGGGCCATCCGCTCCACACCGGGCCCCTCTTCCTCGATGAGGTGGTGGCGGCCGTCCAGAGCCACGGCCGCACCCATGGGCCGATCGGTGCCGGCCTGGTGCAACTCGACGTGAAGACCCCGGTGGCCGAGCTCCACCCCGAGGCGCTGGCCCGTTTCGGGGACCTGCTCGGCGGCGACGCTCCGGCTTTCATCGCCAGCGGCTACCAGTGGGAGCTGATCGAGCGGCTCACCGCCGCCGCACCCGGGCTCCGGGCCGGCTTCGACCCCCTGGGCCTGTACCGCCAGCCCCAGTCGATGCCGGCAGCGCAGCTCCGGGCCCTGGCCGATCGCACCCGGGCCGAGGCCCCCGGAGCCGACATCTACTACCTGGAGGCCAACCTCGTGCTGGCCGGGCTCGACCGGGGCGTGGACCTGGTGGAACTGGTGACCGGTGGCCGGCCCGGGGTGCTGGTGGACGCCTGGACCGTCGACCCCACCCGGCCCCGGCTGCCTGCCGTCCTGGCCCGTCTCATCGGGGCCGGAGTGGGCCAGATCACCACCAACGATCCGGCCACCCTCGGGCCGCTGGTCACCGCGGCGACGCTTCCTCCCAGGTCAGGGCGCTGGAGGCGATCCGGCTTCGGTCGCAGGGGCCGATAGGCTCACAAAAGTGCCTGCGACGATCGTGGTTGGAACCCAGTGGGGCGACGAGGGCAAGGGGAAGTTCACCGACCTCCTGTCCAAGGAGATGTCGATGGTGGTCCGCTACCAGGGCGGCCACAACGCCGGCCACACCCTGGTGGTCGACGGCGAGACCTTCGCCCTCCAGCTGGTACCCAGCGGCATCCTGTACGACCACATCGTGCCCGTCATCGGCAACGGCGTGGTGGTCGACCCGTTCGTGCTGCTGGCCGAGATGGACAAGCTGGCCCGTCGGGGGGTCGACGTGGCCCGTCTGCGGGTCTCGGGCAACGCCCACCTGATCCTGCCCTACCACCAGCAGCTCGACGCCCTCCACGAGCGCCACCTGGGCAAGGCCAAGCTCGGCACCACCAAGCGGGGCATCGGCCCGGCCTACGCCGACAAGGCCATGCGCCTCGGTATCCGGGTCCAGGACCTGCTCGACGAGGACATCTTCCGCCAGAAGGTGGAGGGCTCGTTGGCCCACGCCAACAAGGTGCTGACCAAGGTCTTCAACCGGTTGCCGGTGGACCCCGGCGAGCTGGCCGACAAGGTGCTGAGCGAGTGCCTGGAGCCCCTCCGCCCCCACATCTGCGACACGATCGACCTGGTCCACACCGCGCTCGAGGCCGGCCAGCACGTGCTGTTCGAAGGGGCACAGGCCACCTTCCTCGATCTCGACCACGGCACCTATCCCTTCGTCACCTCGTCGAACCCCACCGCCGGCGGGGCCTGCACCGGCGCCGGCATCGGGCCCAGGCACGTCAACCGGGTGCTGGGCATCGCCAAGGCCTACACCACCCGGGTGGGTTCGGGGCCGTTCCCCACCGAGCTGTTCGACGAGGCCGGCGACACGATGGTCACGGTGGGTCGGGAGTTCGGCACCAACACCGGTCGCCGCCGCCGGCCCGGCTGGTTCGACGCCGTGATGCTGCGCCACGCCGCCCGGCTCAACAGCCTCACCGAGCTGGCCGTCACGAAGCTCGACGTGCTCGATTCGCTCGACACGGTGAAGATCTGCGTGGCCTACGAGATCGACGGCCAGCGGGTGGAGAAGATGCCGTACCACCAGTCGGACTTCCACCACGCCAAGCCGATCTACGAAGAAGTGCCAGGGTGGAAGACCGACCTGTCCCGGGCCACCGAGCCCGGCCACCTGCCGGCCGCCGCCCAGCGCTACCTCGACCTGCTCGAGGAACAGGTGGGCGTGCCGGTGAGCCTGGTTTCAACCGGCCCCGGCCGGGACCAGTACATCCAGCGTCACGCCTGATCACCGCTCGGCGGTCAGGCGCCGCGCTTGCGTCGGGGCAGGTTGGTCTTGGCCTGGCGGGCGTCGGGGGCCATGCCCCGCAGGATCGGGGGGATCCAGTTGCCCCGGGAGTCGGT
>JAWKIL010000026.1:0-67196 GCA_041394285.1 Acidimicrobiales bacterium
CCCTGACCAGGAAGTCAGGCCCTCGCCAGGCCAGACACCCCCACAGGCGAGACAACCAACCCGACCAACACGGCGACCCGCCGCGCCCTCACACCGGCAACGACACCCCGACCACCCACCGTCACCAGCCCGACCGACACCCACAAGCATCACGCTCCAGCCGCAGAACAATCGAGGCTAAGGAGTGGACCGCATACCGATGACCGTCACGGTGGGGAGCCCGGGGGCCCGGCCGTGGCCGGTGGCGAGGTCGCCCCGGACACGAACTCCGATGGCCAGCTCCACGGGCAGGGCGCCGGTGGGAGGTTGGACCCAGGACAGGTGGTCCCCGCTGGCCAGCACGTCGGCCAACGCCACCTGCTCGGTCTCCACCGTTGCGGTGCCCTCCAGGCCGCAGGCGCCGGCGGTGACCTCCACCACCAGGTGGAGCCGGCCCTCGGGACCGCTCACCGTGAGCACCCAGGTGCCGTGGACGTTCATGGCCGCTCACCCATCCTCCCATCCTGTCACCGGCTGCACACCGCCGGTAGCCTGGCCCGGCGATGGGCACCGAGGCGTTGCTGGTGATCGCGGCGTCGGTGCTGGTGGCGGCGATGGTGCAGGCCGTGAGTGGGTTCGGCTTCGCTCTGCTGTCGGTGCCGCTGATGACGCTCGCCGTCGACGCCCACACCGCAGTGATCGTGAGCACGCTCACCGGGGTCGTGGTCACCTCGTCGCTGGCCTGGCGCCTGCGGGAGCACGCCGACCTGATGCTGGCCCGGCGCCTGTCCGTTGCCGCCTACGCCGGGATGCCGCTGGGCCTGGCCGTGTTCCTGCTGGTGGGGGAGCGGACCCTGCTCCGCCTGCTCGGGCTGGCGGTGGCCGTGGCCGTGGTGCTGCTGGTGGCCGGGGTCGACCTCAGCCACCGGGGACGGGGCCTCGAGCTGGGTGCCGGGTTCCTGTCTGGAGTGCTGAGCACGTCGGTGTCCACCAACGGGCCGCCGATCGTGTTCGCCCTCCAGTCCCGGCGCCTGGGGGCCGACGCCTTCCGGGGCACGATCACGATGGTGTTCGCCGTCTGCAACCTGGGCGCCATCGCCGCCTTTCTGCTGGCCGGCGAGGTGACGCTCGACGGGGTCCGGGCGTCGGCCCTGAGCGTGCCGGCCCTGCTGGTGGGCCAGGCGCTGGGCCGTCCGCTGCGGCCCCGGCTCCAGGGTGAGCGGTTCCGCTGGCTGGTGCTGGGCCTGCTCGCGGTGGTGGCGGTGCGCACCCTGTGGGCCTCGGTCTGAAGCGGCGGGGAGGCGTTACAGCCGCTGGCGGGGCCCGGGTTAGGCTCGGGCCATGTTCGATCTGGTGATCCGCAACGGCACGGTGGTGGACGGCTCGGGAGGGCCAGTACAGCGGGCCGACGTGGCCGTGACCGACGGGCGCATCGTGGCCGTGGGCGACGAGGCCGACGGCCCGGCCCGCCGCACCCTCGACGCCGAGGGTCAGCTCGTGCTGCCGGGTTGGGTGGACATCCACACCCACTACGACGGCCAGGCCACCTGGGATCCCGAGATCACCCCGTCGTCGTGGCACGGTGTCACCACCGCCGTGTTCGGCAACTGCGGCGTCGGGTTCGCCCCGCTCCGGCCCGGCACCGAGAGCTTCCTCATCAACCTGATGGAGGGGGTGGAGGACATTCCGGGCACGGTGCTGGCCGAGGGGATCGACTTTCGGTGGGAGAGCTTCCCCCAGTACCTCGATGCTCTGGCCGCCATGCCCCGGGCCATCGACGTCGGCACCCAGCTGCCCCACGGGGCGCTGCGGTTCTACGTGATGGGGGAGCGGGGGGCCGATCACGACGAGGTGCCGACGGCCGACGAGCTGGCCGTGCTGTCCCGCATCGTGACCGAGGGGCTGGAGGCGGGGGCCCTCGGGTTCTCCACCAGCCGTACGGTGAAGCACAAGGCGGCCGACGGCCGCCCCACCCCCAGCCTGTCGGCCGGCGATCCCGAGCTGGCGGCGGTGGCCGACGCCATGCGGGCGGCGGGGGCCGGCGTGCTGCAGGCCAACTCCGACTTCGCCCCGGGCGACTTCGAGCACCTGCGTCAGGCGGCCGAGCGGGCCGGGCGGCCCCTGTCGGTCCTGCTGCTGCAGATCGACGCCGACCCCGACCGGTGGCGGGTGACGCGCAACGAGATCCACCAGGCCAACGCCGGCGGGGTCACCGCCACCGGCCAGGTGGGGTGCCGGCCGATCGGCGTGCTGCTGGGCCTCGACGCCACGGTCAACCCGTTCAAGACCCATCCCGCCTACCAGGCCGTCGCCGACCTGCCCCGGCCCGAGCGGGCGGCCCGGCTCCGTGGCGACGACACCCTGCGCCGGGCTCTCACCGACCCCACCCAGCGGCCCCGCAACGCCCACGTCACCTGGATGGACTACGCCCTCACCCGGGCCTATGAGCTGGGCGACGAGCTGGACTACGAGCCCCATCCGTCCACTGCGGTGGCGGCCCGGGCGGCGGCCGCCGGGGTCGACCCGTGGGCCCTTGCTCTGGATCTCCTGGCCGCCGGCGACGGGTCGGGGTTCCTGCTCTACCCGTTCGAGAACTACGCCGGCGGTGACCTGGAGGTGATCCGGGAGATGCTGACCGACCCCCACACGATCTGCGGCATCGGCGACGCCGGGGCCCATGTGGGCACGATCTGCGACGCCTCGTACCCCACGTTCCTGCTGCAGCACTGGACCCGGGACCGCACCCGGGGCGAGCGGCTGCCGCTGGAGCACGTGGTCCACATGCAGACGTGGCGCACCGCCCGGGCCTACGGACTCCTCGATCGGGGCCTGCTCCGGCCCGGCTACCGGGCCGACATCAACGTGGTCGACCACGCCACCGTGTCGGTGGGCCGGCCCGAGCTGGCCTACGACCTGCCCACCGGCGGCAAGCGGTTCGTGCAGCGGCCCACCGGCTACCGCCACACGTTCGTCGCCGGCGTCGAAACCCTGGCCGGTGGGGAGCTCACCGGCGCCCGCCCCGGCCGCCTGGTGCGGGGAGCGCAGCCGTCGCCGGACTGAGCGAAATAAGGAGCCTGAGCGGCGCTCAGCGCCGCTCAGGCTCCTCAGAACGCGGGCTCAGGTCGCCTGGCCGGCGAACTGAGCCGAGTAGAGGCGGGCGTAGGGGCCGTCGTGGGCCAGGAGGTCGTCGTGGCTGCCCTGCTCCACGATGCGGCCACCGTCCATCACCAGGATCACGTCGGCCCCCCGGATGGTGGACAGCCGGTGGGCGATCACGAAGCTGGTGCGCTGGGACCGGAGGCGGTTCATGGCCTCCTGGATGAGCACCTCGGTGCGGGTGTCGACCGAGCTCGTGGCCTCGTCGAGGATCAGGATCGACGGATCGGCCAGGAAGGCCCGAGCGATCGTGATCAGCTGCTTCTCGCCGGCCGAGATGTTGTCGCCCTCGTCGTTGATGACCGTGTCGTAGCCATCGGGCAATGAGTGGACGAACCGGTCGACATACGTCACCCGGGCCGCCTCCATGATCTGCTCGTCGGTGGCCGTCGGGTTGCCGTAGGCCAGGTTGTCGCGGATCGTGCCCCCGAAAAGCCAGGTGTCCTGCAGCACCATGCCGATCTCGGACCGCAGCTCGTGACGGGGGATCGAGGCGATGTCGCGGCCGTCGAGCGTGATGCGCCCGCCGTCGAGGTCGTAGAACCGCATCAGCAGGTTCACCAACGTGGTCTTGCCCGCTCCGGTGGGGCCGACGATGGCCACGGTCTGCCCCGGCTCGGCCACCACGGTGAGGCCTTCGATGAGCGGCTTGGCCGGGTCGTAGGCGAAGTGGACGTCGTCGAACACCACCCGGCCCTTCACCGGTCCGGGGTGGGCGGTGGCTTCGGGTTCGGGCGACTGCTCGTCGGCGTCGAGCAGTTCCAGCACCCGTTCCAGCGAGGCGATGCCCGACTGGAAGGTGGCCGCCATCGACGCCAGGTGGCTGAGCGGCATCGAGAACTGGCGGGCGTACTGGATCAGGGCCTGCATCTCGCCCACCGTGAGCGAGCCGGAGGCGATCCGCAGCCCACCGACCACGGCGATCAGAATGAACTGGAGGTTCCCCATGAACACCATGACCGGCATGATCAGGCTGGCCATGAACTGGGCACCGAAGCTGGCCTGGTAGAGCTGCTCGTTGTCGGCGCTGAACCGCTGCTCCACGTCGGCCTGGCGGCCGTAGCTCTTCACGATGGCGTGCCCCGTGAACACCTCCTCGGCCTGGCCGTTGAGAGCGCCGGTGTAGCGCCACTGGGAGATGAACCGGGGCCGGGCCCGGCCCCCGATCTGCTTCATCAGGATCACCGACGTCGGCACGGTCACGAAGGCCACGGCGGCCAGGATCGGGTCGATGACGAACATCATCACCAGCACCCCGATCAGGGTGAGGAGGTTGGTGAGGATCTGGCTCGTCGTCTGCTGGAGGCTCTGGGCCAGGTTGTCGATGTCGTTGGTGACCCGGCTCAACAGGTCTCCCCGGGCCTGGCGGTCGATGTAGCTCAGCGGCAGGCGGTGGATCTTCGCTTCCACCTGCTCCCGCAGGCCGAACATCGACCGTTGGAGCACGCCGGCCAGCAGCCACGCCTGCCCGTAGGCCAGGGCCCACGACCCGAGGTAGATGGCGGCCACGATCAGGAGCTTGCGGTGCAGGGCCCCGAAGTCGATGCCCCCGCCGGTGACGCCGCTCACGATGATGTCCGTGGCCTGCCCCAGCAGGCGGGGCCCGATCACCACCAGCGACACGCTGGCCACCGACAGCAGAGCCACCACGATCAGGAGATTCTTCTCCGCCCCGAGGATCTGGCCCAGGCGCTTGATCGAACCCTTGAAGTCCTTGCTCTTCTCCGCCGGCATCCCGTGCCCGCCGCCGGGGCCGAAGCTCCCCCGCCGGGCCGCCCGGCCGGTGGTGGTGAGCAGGTGCTGCTCGTCGTCGTCACCGCCGCCGCCGTTGCAGCCCGGTGCACCGCGCCCGTTGGCGCCGGCCCGGACGCCGTTGCCGTTGCCATTGCCGGCCGGGTCGTGCCCGTTGCCGTTGCCGTTCTGGTGCTCCCCGTTGCCGCTCATCACGCCACCGCCCCGGCGCCGAGCTGGGAGGCGACGATCTCGGCGTAGGTCGGGCAGCCGTCGACCAACTCGCTGTGGGTGCCCCGGCCTACCACCTCCCCGTCCTCCAGGACGAGGATCTCGTCGGCGTCGATGATGGTGGATACCCGCTGGGCCACGATCACCACGGCGGCATCCCTGGTTCGGGGGGTGAGGGCAGCCCGCAGGCGGGCGTCGGTGGCGAGATCGAGGGCGGAGAAGGAGTCGTCGAACACGTAGATCTCCGGTCGGGCCACCAGGGCCCGGGCGATGGACAGGCGTTGTCGTTGGCCGCCCGAGACGTTGGACCCGCCCTGGGCGATGGGAGAGGCCAGCCCGTCGGGCATGGCCTGCACGAAGCCGGCGCCCTGGGCCACCTCGAGCGCATCCCACAGCTCCTCGTCGGTGGCGCCGGGCCGGCCGAAGCGCAGGTTGGAGGCGACGGTGCCGGAGAACAGGTAGCCCCGCTGGGGCACGTAGCCGATCCGGCCCCACAACAGGTCGGGGTGGAGTTGGCGCACGTCCACCCCGTCCACCAGGACTGTGCCCTCGGTGGCGTCGAAGAGCCGGGCGATCAGGTTGACCAGCGTGGTCTTGCCCGAGCCGGTGGAGCCGATGATGGCCAGCGTCTGGCCGGCCGCCACCTTGAACGAGATGTCGTGGAGCACCGCCGTCTGGGCCCCGGCGTAGGCGAAGCTCACGTTGCGGAACTCGAGCGTGCCGTGTTCGGCCGTCTCGGTGACCGGATGGTCCGGCGGCCGCACCGAGGAGTCGGTGTCGAGCACCTCCACGATCCGCTCGGCCGCCACCGCCGCCCGGGGGATCATCGACACCATGAACGTGCCCATCACCACCGCGATCAGGATCTGCATCAGGTAGCTGAGGTAGGCCACCAGCGACCCGATCTGCATCTGGCCGGCGTCGATCCGGTTGGCGCCCAGCCACAGGACTCCCAGGCTCGACACGTTCACGATCAGCCCCACGGTGGGGAACATCGAGGCCATCAGCCGGCCGGTGCGCAGCGAGGTCTCGGTCAGGTCGGCGTTGGCCCGCTCGAAACGCTCGGTCTCCTGGGGTTCCCGCACGAACGCCCGGACCACCCGGATGCCCGTGATCTGCTCCCGCAGGACGCCGTTGACCCGGTCGATCCGGGTCTGCATGAGCTGGAAGGCGGGAACCATCCGGTAGACGATCGAGCCCAGCAACACCCCGGCCATCGGCACCGACACCAGCGGCACCACCGACAGGCCGGTGTCTTCCCGGAGGGCCATCACGATGCCGATCACCATGGTCAGGGGGGCGGCCAGCATCATCGTGGCGGCCAGCACCGTGAGCTGCTGTACCTGCTGCACGTCGTTGGTGATGCGGGTGATGAGCGAGGGTGCTCCGAACCGGCCGACCTCCCGGGCCGAGTAGCTCGTGACCTGGTGGAACAGGTCCCGGCGGACGTCGCGGGCGAAGGCCATCGTCATACGGGCCCCGAACCACACGGCGGCTGCGGCGAAGGCGATCTGGACGAAGCTGAACGCCACCATCAGGCCGCCCTCGCGCCACACGCCGCTGTTGTCGCCCTGGAGCACGCCGGAGTCGAGCAGGTTGGCGTTCAGATGGGGGAGGATCAGCGTGGCCGTGGTCTGGACCGCCTGAAGCACGATGACCAACGCCAGGACGCGGCGGTACGGGCCGAGGTGCGACCGCAGGAGGCGGCGCAATGCCGCCGGCTGCCGGTTCGTTGACAAGGGAGAGGAGGCGGCCCTCATCGGGTTCCTTTCTGGGGGGCGACGGCATCGCCCTGCTGGCTGGTGGCACCGTCTCCGGTGGCGACGGGCCCGGCCGGGAGCTGGGCCGCCCCGTGGAGGAACAGAGCGACGACGTCAGCCGGGGGGCGGGGGGCGGAGGTGAGCATCGGGTGGGTGCAGGCGAACGTGATCGACCGCAGGAGGCGGGCCCCGTCGGCCGGTTCCACCCGCAGGCGGCCGGGGGCCGAAGCCAGGAGCTCGGCCAGGGCCGGGCTGTCGGGCAGGGGACGGGGCGGATGGGTGTGGTGGTGGGGGCCGAGTTGGGTGACGAGGCGCCAGATGTCGGCGATGTGGCGCTGGATCAGCACCACGGCTTCGGCCAGGCGCGCCTCGAAGGGCAGCTCGGACCCTATGGCGGCGATGGCCCGCTCGAACGGGGCGGTGTCGACGGCGGCGGCCTGCACCGCAGCCAGGAGCGCCTCCTTGTCGCCGAAGGCGTTGAAGATCGTGCCCTCGGACACGCCGGCGGCCGCCGCCAGCTGGCGGGAGGTGACGGCCGCCCCCTGCTCCATCAGCAGCGGCAACACCGCCTCGATGATCGCGGCCCGCCGCTCCTCGGGCGGCAGGGGCGCGGCCCGGCGCCGACCGGCGGTGGGGGCGGTGGTGAGCGGGGTCGTCACGGCCCGTCACTCTAACTGAGTGAGCGCTTACTCAGATAATTCTTTCGGCTGTGAAGCGCGGGGGAGACCCCTATAGGGGCCCCATTTCACCGGTGGCACCCCCGATTCGGGATCGTCCGGCCGGGCGGACGATGCGATCCATGACCTCCACCGCCCGATCCCTCAACTGCACGGCCGCCGTCGCCCCGGCGCTGGCGACCGGGCCCCGGACCACCTCCGCCCGCAACGGCGTGAGCTTCGGCAACGGCCCCCGGGTCGCCGCTGCCCTGCGTAACGGCGTCAGTTTCGGCAACGCCCCGCTCCGCTGAGTGGGCCCGCTCCGCTGAGCGGGGCTGCTCGGCGCGCCCGGGTCAGATCTGCTCGGCGGCATCGGCGGCGGACTCGCCGCCCGCCTCGTTGCCGTCACCGGCGGCGGCCGCCGCTTCCACCAGCCGGTCGAACACGGCCGGGGGCTCCCGCCAGGGGTCGGTGAGCGTGCCGCTCTCGGCAGCCCGGACCGCCTCCCACACCCGTAGCGGGGTGCACGGCATGTCGACATGGCGTACCCCGAGGTGGGCCAGGGCATCGACCACTGCGTTCTGCACCGCCGGCGTGGACCCGATCGTGCTGGCCTCCCCGATGCCCTTCACCCCGAGCGGGTTGAGATGGGTCGGGGTGACCGTGTGGTGCACCTCGAAGCTGGGGAACTCGGCCGCCGACGGGAAGGCGTAGTCCATGAAGTTGCCCGTGATCGGGTTGCCGGCCTCGTCGAACACCACCTGCTCGTACAGGGCCTGGCTCACGCCCTGCCCCACCCCGCCCAGCTGCTGGCCCTCGTAGATCAGCTCGTTCACCACCGGCCCGGCGTCGTCGACCGCGACGTGGCGCACCAGCGTGACCCGACCGGTGTCGAGGTCGACCTCCACCACGGCGATGTGGGTGCCGAACGGGAAGGTGCCGTCGGCCTGGGCGAAGTCGAGCTGGGCCGCCAGCCCCGCCGTGCCGTCGGCGTGGTCGACCACCCCGTCGGGGGCCTCGGCCGCCCGGGCCGCCAGCTCGCCCCAGCTCAGGGCGCGGGCCGGCACGCCGGCAACGCCGACGGTGCCGGCATCGGTGTCGACCACGATGTCGTCGGGGCTGGCCTCCAGCAGATGGGCGGCCAGGCCGCGGGCCTTGGCCACCACGGTCTCGGTGGCCCGGGCCACGGCCGACCCGCCGAGCTGCAGGCTCTTCGACCCGCCGGTGCCGCCGCCCTTGGGGACCAGGTCTGTGTCGGATTGGACGAGGCGGATCCGCTCCACCGGGATGCCGGTCTGCTCCGACACGAGCATGGCGAACGACGTCTGGTGGCCCTGACCGTGGGCCGACGAGCCGGAGTAGATGGTGGCGCTGCCGTCGGCGTTGATCTCCACGCCGCCGAACTCGCTGCCGCCGCCCCCGGCCGTGACCTCCACGAACGAAGCCACCCCGATGCCGAGCACCGTGCGCTCTCCGGCTTCCCGCCGGCGCCGCTGCTCGGCCCGCAGCTCGTCGTAACCGGCCAGCTCGGCCGCCCGCTCCAAGGGTGTGAGGTAGTCGCCCGAGTCGTAGGTGATGCCGGTGAGGGTGGCGAAGGGGAACTGGTCGGGCGTCAGGAAGTTGCGACGCCGGATCTCCAGCGGGTCGATGCCCAGCTCCAGGGCCGCCTGGTCCACCAGACGCTCCAGCAGGGCCGCCGCCTCGGGCCGCCCCGCCCCCCGGTAGGCCCCGGTGGGGGTGGTGTTGGTGACGCCGACGGCCACGTCGAAGCGGATGGCGGGGAACGCGTAGGTGCCGTTCGACATCCGCTTGGTCCCCGCCGGGAGCATGGTGCCGATGTTCGGGTAGGCGCCGGCGTCGCCCACCAGGCGCACCCGCAGCCCGGTGAACGTACCGTCGGCCCGGCACCCCAGCTCGCAATACTGGACCTGGGCCCGGGAGTGGACCATGGCCACCATGTTCTCGCTGCGGGTCTCGGTCCAGGTCACGGGCCGCCCCACCAGCTGGGCGGCGGCCGCCACCGCCGAGTTCTCGGGGCACAGGCCGGCCTTGGCCCCGAACCCTCCTCCCACGTGGGGGCAGATGACCCGTACCCGGTCGGCCGGCATCGTCAGGGCGCCGGCCAGCTGGTCCCGCAGGATGTGGGGCATCTGGTTGGAGGCGTAGAACGTGAGGCGGCCCGACGGGCCGTCGCCGCCGTCGCCGGGCACAGCGGCGCACGAGTTGGGCTCCATCGGCGCGCCGGCCAGGCGCTGGTTGACGTAGCGACCCCGCACCACGTGATCGGCGCCGGCCAGCACGTCGGTGGCCGGATCGGTGATCGACAGGGCGATGTTGTCGCCCTTGGCGTCGTGGATCACGGGGGCCCCGTCGTCGAAGGCGTGCTCCGGATCCACGATCACGGGGAGAGGGTCGTAGTCGACGACGACCAGCTCGGCGGCGTCGACGGCCTGCTGGAACGTCTCGGCCAGCACCATGGCCACCGCCTCGCCCACGAACCGGACCCGGTCGGTGGCCAGGGGAGGGCGGGCGAAGGCGTCGTGCACGGCGATGAACCCGTGGTGGGGGGCCACGCCCAACTCGGCCGCGGTGAGCACCGCCACCACGCCGGGGGCGGCCGCCGCCTCGGCCGTGTCGATGCCCGTGATCAGCGCGTGGGGCTCGATCGACCGGACGAACACGCAGTGCAGCACCCCCTCCAGACCGAGGTCGTAGACGTAGGTGCCGCCCGTCGTGAGCAGCTCGGGGTCTTCGGTGCGTCGGACACGGTTGCCCAGGATCGATCCAGCCATCCGGGCACTCTAGGCAGCCGCAGTGACAGCGACGCAGCGTCAGCCAGGGCGGCGGTGGGGTTGGGGCCTCGACGTTGGTGGGGGTGGCCCGTAGGGGCGGCGGTGGGGTTGGGGCCTCGACGTTGGTGGGGGTGGCCCGTAGGGCCGGCGGTGGGGTTGCTCGACGTTGGTGGGGGTGAGGGGCGGCGGTGGGGTTGGGGCCTCGACGTTGGTGGGGTGGCCGGCGGTGGTGGGGCCCCGACGCTGATGGGGAGGCCCGCAGGGCCGGCGGGGGCGGCAGCCCCCGAACAACAGAGCTACTGTCCGGATGATGGGAGACGACGCCGCACCCCTCGAGATCGCCTGGCTGGAGATCGCCGACCCACCCGAGCTGTGGCAGGACCTCGGCTTCGCGGTGGACGGCGACGGCCGATGCGTGATCGGATCGGTTGAGCATCGCCTGGTGGGCCCGCCCACCCAGGGTGAGCCGGGCGGGATCGTACGGTGGGCCGTGTTCGGCCCCGCCCCCGAGTTGGTGGGGCCCGACGGGATCGACGGCCTGCCCACCCTGCTGCTGGCCGACCCCTACCGGCCCGACGAGGCCCCCGAGCACCCCAACGGCGTGTTCCGCATCGATCACCTCGTCATCTCCACCTCCGACACGCCCCGCACGGCAGCCGAGCTCACCGCCGTGGGCCTGGGGCGACGGGGCGGCCGCACCACCAACTCGGCCGGCGACCACGTGGACATGACCTTCTTCTGGGCCGGCGACGTGCTGCTCGAGCTGTCGGGCCCGTCCACCCCCGCGCCCGACCCCGAACCGGCCCGCTTCCGGGGGGTCGCCTACGCCAGCCGCGACCTCGACGCCACGGTGGCCCTGCTGGCCGGGCGCACCACCGAGCCCCGCGACGCCGTGCAGCCCGGCCGCCGAATCGCCGCCCTCGTCGACGGGGCCGGCTCGACCCTGCCCCTGGCGTTCATGACGCCCCACGTCCGCAACCCCTGATCCCCGAACCTCCGATCCCGGATCCCGGGAACCCGACCGAGGAGCCGCAGAGCATGGCCGCCCGTCCACCGTTCCTGCCCAACCCGCCCGGCTCGCTGCCACCGGGCCGGGTCGACTACCTGCCGATGATCGACCGACCCCCGATCACGTGGCCCGGCGGGGCCCGGGTGGCGTTCTGGATCGCCCCCAACGTGGAGCACTACGAGTACCTCCCGCCCCGCAACCCGGTGCGCAACCCCTGGGTCCGCAACCCCCATCCCGACGTCCAGGGGTACAGCCAGCGTGACTACGGCAACCGGGTGGGCTTCTGGCGGATGCTGGAGGTACTGGACAAGCACCACACCCGCTGCACCGTCTCGCTCAACCTGGCCGTGTTCGAGCACTTCCCGGAGATCGGAGCGGCGATGCTGGAGCGGAACTGGGAGGTGATGAGCCACGGCATCTACAACACCCGCTATCTGAACGGGATGAGCGAGGACGAGGAGCGGGCCTTCCTGGTCGACACGATCGAGACCACCCGCCGCCATACCGGCCTGCCGCTCAAGGGCATGCTGTCGCCGGCCGTGGGCAACACCCTGCTCACGCCCGACCTGATGGCCGAGGCCGGCCTGATCTACCACACCGACTGGATGCACGACGACCAGCCGGTGCCGATGCGGGTCCGTTCCGGCGCCCGGTTCGTGTCGGTGCCGTACTCCACCGAGCTGAACGACGTGCCGGTGTTCCTCAACCACTTCACCGGGGCCGACTTCGTGGCCATGGCCAAGGCCCAGTTCGACGTGCTGTACCGGGAGGGGGCCGACAGCGGCCGGGTGATGTGCCTGGCCATCCACCCCTACCTGATGGGCACCCCTCAGCGGGCCCGCCACCTGGAGGAGATCCTCGACCACGTGAACGCCCACGACGAGGTGTGGCACACCACGGCGGGCGAGATCACCGAGCACTTCCTCGAACACCACTACGACGACTTCGTGGACCACGCCGCCGCCCTGGAGGCAGTGTCCGGGCCCGGTCGGGGAGGGGCCCGCTGATGCCGGCCGAGCGCAAGCCGGGGATGGACCATCCCCACTACACCTGGTCGCCCCTGCCGGCCCGGCCGCCGCTGCGGTGGCCCGGCGGCGCGCCGCTGGCCGTCGGGGCCATGGTGCTGCTGGAGCACTACGAATGGTCGCCGCCCGAGGGTTCCTACAGCCTGCGGTCGGCCTCGGGCGGCCTGATAAAGCTGCCCGAGCCCGACTACCTGCGCCTCACCCACCGGGAGTACGGGCACCGGGTGGGGATCTTCCGGATCCTCGACACCCTCGAGGCCCATGGGATCCCGCCCACGGTGGCCGTCGACGAGCTGACCGCCGTCCACTACCCCTGGCTGGTCGACCACTGCGTGGGCCGGGGCGCGGAGCTGGTGGCCCACGGCGTGGCCGCCAGCCGGTTGATCACCTCGCGCATGAGTGAAGACGAGGAGCTCGACACGATCGCCCGCTCGATCGAGGCCATCACCCGAGCCACCGGCTCGGCCCCGGCCGGCTGGTTCGGGCCCGAGGGGGTGGAGTCGGCCCGGACCCCGGCCCTGCTGGCCTCGGCCGGCATCCGCTATGTGTGCGACTGGCCCAACGACGAACAGCCCTACGCCATGACCGTGCCCCAGGGGGAGCTGACGGCCCTACCCCTGTACCTGGAGGCCGACGACGAGCAGGCGCTGTGGACCCGACGGATGCGGCTGGACGACTGGCACGATCTGGTGGTCGAGTCGGCCGAGCGCCTCTGGGTCGACGGGGGAGGGGCCGACGGTGGGGTCAGCGGTGGGGCCGGCGCCGGCCGGCATCTCATGCTCACCCTGCGGCCGTGGCTGACCGGCCAGCCGTTCCGGATGCCGACGCTGGAGCGGATCCTGACCGGCATCGACGAGCTTGGCCCGCTGTTCAAGGCGTCGGGTTCCGGGATCGTCGAGGCCTACCGGGCTGAGCTAACGTCGTAGGTCTGAGGGGGCCCTCCACGCCCCCGCTCCCAGGGGGACACCGACATGAGCATCGACAGCGAGCCCACCACGACCCAGAGCGAGCTGCTGGTGCAGCACGCCGCCGACGCCGTCTACGCCCACACCGGGCGCCGGGCGTTCTTCGAGTACCGGGAGACCGGGCTGAAGGAAGCGACCGACAGTCGCTACCGCAGCCAGATCATGCGGGCCACCGACGTGATGGAGCAGACCGGCTGGCACTACCACGTGTGTGACCTCCAGTTCGTGTACGTGATCAAGGGCTGGGTGGACCTCGAGTTCGAGGGCGGCCGCACCGAGCGGGTGTCGGCCGGCGACGTCCTGTCGATCCCCAGCGGCCTGATCCACAACGAGCTGGCCGTGTCGGAGGACTTCGAGGCCCTCGAGGTGGTGTCGCCGGCCCAGATGGACACGGTGCCGGTCGACGCCCCGGCCTGACGACCCGGGCCGAACTCTGACCGGGCGTGACGCCGGGCGACATCCGGTGTCAGAGTTCCCAGATGCGAGTGGAGGAGTACGCCGAGCGTTCGGCGGTGGAGCTGGCCGGCCTGGTGGCCGCCGGTGAGGTGACGGCGGCTGAGCTGACGGCGCTGGCCCTGGAGGCGGCGGCCCGGGTGGACCCCGGGCTGAACGCCGCCGTCGAGATCTACGACGACGCCGCCGACCGGGCCGCGGCGCTCGATGCCGCCCTCGCCCGGGCCACGGCCGAGGGCGCTACCGCCCCACCCCTGGCCGGTGTGCCGTTCTTCCGCAAGGACATCGGCGCCCCCGAGGCGGGCAAGCGCACCGAGCTGGGGAGCCGTCTGGCCGAGGGCCTCGTCACCCACCGCGACAGCCATCTCACCACCGCCTTCAAGGACGCGGGACTGGTGATCATCGGCCGCTCGGCCACCTCGGAGATGGGGGCCTACGGCACGGTGGAGAGCGCGGCCCGGGGCACCACGGCCAGCCCCTGGCACCCGGAGCGGACGCCGGGCGGCTCGTCGGGCGGGTCGGCCGCCCTGGTGGCGTCGGGTGTGGTGCCGGTGGCCCACGCCAACGACGGCGCCGGCTCGATCCGCATCCCGGCCAGCTGCTGCGGACTGGTGGGCCTCAAGCCGTCCCGGGGCCGGGTGTCGGCCGGGCCCGGCGCCGGGGAGCCCAACTACGGCGGCTCGGTGCAGCTCGTGGTGACTCGCACCGTGGCCGACACGGCGGCGGCCCTCGACGCCGTGGCCGGGCCCCGCCCCGGCGACCCGTTCACCATCCCCGCGCCACCCGAGCCGTTCGCCGCCACCGCGGCCGCCCCGTTCGCCACGGCGCTGCCCTCGCCGTCGGCACCGACCCTGGGTGGGGCGGCGCCGGGGGAGCGGCCGGTGCGGATCGGAGCCACGATCGACGCCTGGGGTCCGGGCCCGGTCGACGCCCAGGTGGCGGCGGCCGTGATCCGCACCGCCGAGGCACTGGAGCTGGTGGGCCATTCGGTGGAGTGGGAGCGGTTCCCGTTCGACTACGAGATGTTCGAGCCGGCCTTCGTGGACCTGTGGGCCGTGGGCGTGGCCGGCGGCATCGCCGCCGTTGGGGAGCGGATGCACCGTCCGCTCACGGCCGAGTTCCTGGAGCCGGTGACGTTGGCCTGGATCGAGGTGTGCGACCGGTTGCGGGCGGTGGACGTGTCCCACGCGCTCGACACGGTCAACCGCATGGCCCGCCGGGTAGGGGCGTGGTTCCAGCGCTACGACGTGCTGCTGGTGCCCACGCTGGCCCAGCTCCCGCCGCGGTTCGGCCAGATCGACGGGAACCATCCGGGCATGGCGGCGATCGACAACGCCCGCGCCCTGCTGAGGGTGAACCCCTACTGCCCCCTGTTCAACCTGACCGGGCAGCCGGCGCTGACCCTGCCGCTGGGGCAGTCGGTCGAGGGGCTGCCCATCGGGGTGCAGCTGGTGGGCCGGCACGCCGAGGAGTCGCTGTTGCTGGCCCTGGGGGCCCAGCTGGAGCAGGCCCTGCCGTGGGCCGACCGGCGGCCGCCCGTGCATGTCGCGGTCGCCGGGCCGGCACCCGCCGGCGGCTGACCAGCCTTCCGGGCGTCGTCGCCGAGCGCGGCGGGTTCAGCTGGCGGGTGGCGGCGGTTCCACCGACCAGTCGCTAGGGGTGCTGCCCGTGTCGCCCGGCGTTCAGCTGGCGGGTGGCGGCGGGGGCGGGTCGAACGGCACCGCGGCCGGCGGCGCGGCCTCGGGGTCGTACCGGGGATCGGCGGCCGGGGTCGACCAGGTGTCAGCGGCCGCCCCGGGTGCCGTCACCGTCCACGGATCGGCGGGGGCGGGGCCGGCGGCGTCGGGGGTCGGCCCGGAGGCGGTGACGGCCCACGGGTCGGCGGTGGGGGAGCCGGGCGCGGCGGCGGCCGGCATCTTCCGGCGTTGCTGGAACACCAGGATGGTGGCGCCGACGGCGGCCGCCACGGCCAGCCCCAGGCCCACCAGGGTGAAACGGGCGCTGCCGCTGGCGCCGCCCTCGGCCCGGGCCACCGTCTCGAAGTCGACCACGTCGCCCAGCTCCGGGGTCCAGGTCACGGTGTTGCCGTCGATGTCGCCGGTGGACGACACGATCTCACCGGGGAAGGTCAGCGCGATCCGCACCTCGAAGCTGTCGGCCGGCACCGAGCCGTCGCCGCCCAACGCCGAGTCGCTGAAGTCGAGCGAGCCGGTGACGTGGAAGGTGTCGCCCTCGCGCTCGATCTGCAGGTCGTCGTCGCCGCTGCCGGTATCGAGCTCGTCGAGCCGTGCCCCGTCCAGCGTGTAGGTCTGACCCACGAATCTGGCGTCCTCGTAGGGCTCGACGCTCACGTGGTCGCCCTCGGGTACGCCGCCTGTCTCGCCCAGGGCGTCCTCGGCCGTGGCCCCCACCATCTCCAGCAGCGACTTGTCGAAGGCCACGGTCACCGTGCCGTCGACCGTGTTGTCGCTGTTGATCGTGAGGTCCTCGTCGAGCTTCACGCAACCGGTCAGGGCCAGTGTCGCCGCCAGCGCAGCGGCAACCGTGAGCATGCGGGTCCTGGGTCGTCCCATCGGTTCTCTCCCTTTGGTCGGCGCCCCGGGCGCGATCGGCCGGCGCCACCGTGCTCCGTCGGGCGGGCGCCGTCGTTGTTGAGGCCGGCGGCCGTGGACCCCGACCGCCCGGTCCCCGACCGCTAGGCTCCGGCTCAGCGGTCAGTGGGACGAGGAGGGGAAACGATGGCCAGGGTGGAGCGGACGTTCGTGGGGTTGCCCTCGCCGGTGGTGGGGCGGGCCGGCGCCGGCGGCCACCCCTGCCAGGGGATCTGGCACACCCCGGCTGGCACCCAGCCCCGGATCGGCTTCATCGCCACCCACTACAACGTCGACTTCTCCGAGCACTACCTCGGTTCCTACCTGGCCGAGCGGGGCTACGGGTTCCTCGGTTGGAACACCCGGTTCCGGGGCGACGAGCGGACCTTCCTGCTCGACCACGCCGTGGCCGAGATCGGGGTGGGCGTGCGGTGGATGAAGGAGGAGGCGGGTGTCGACACCGTGGTGCTGGTGGGCAACTCGGGCGGCGGCTCCCTCATGGGGGCGTACCACTCCCAGGCGGTGGAGCCCAACATCACCCCCACCATCGGGATGCCGGCGCTGCCCGCCATCGAGGGCCTGATCCCCGGCGACCTGTACGTGTTCGTCTCCGCCCATCCGGGGCGCCCCGAGATCTTCACCAACTGGATGGACGCCGCCGTGCTCGACGAGATGGACCCGGTGGCCACCGATCCGTCGCTCGACGTGTTCAACCCCGACAACGGCCCGCCGTTCAGCGCCGAGTTCGTGGCCCGGGTGCGGGCGGCCCAGCGGGCCCGCAACGAGCGGATCACGGCCTGGGCCCTGGACGAGCTGGAGCGGTGCGCCGCCGCCGGGTACCGGGACCGGTTGTTCGTGACGAACCGGGTGTGGGCCGATCCCCGCTTCGTCGACCCCGAGCTCGACCCCAACAACCGGCCGCCCAACTCCTGCTACATGGGCGACCCGGCCCGGGCCAACCGCAACATCTACGGGGTGGGGCTGGTGTCGTCGCTGAGGACGTGGCTGTCGATGTGGAGCCTGGAGCACAGCCAGTGCCAGGCCGCCCCCCACCTGGCCCGGCTCCACGTACCGACCCTGCTGATCGACGCCGACGCCGACTCGGGCGTCTTCCCCTCCGACGCCGACGCCATCCTCGGGGCCGTGGCCGCCACCGACAAGACCCGGGTCACGATCGGCGGCGACCACTACTTCCGGCAGCCCGACGGTGCCCGGGACCGGGTGGCCGACACCATCGCCGACTGGGTCGCCGCCCGCACCTGATCCGATCTGATGCCCCGGGCCGCCACGGGTACGCCCGGGGGCATGAGATCGGGGTTGCCGTGATCTGATGCCCCGGGCCGCCACGGGTGACGCCCGGGGGCATGAGATCGGGGCGTCGGTCAGCGGTCGCCCTGCATGGAGATCGTGCCCATCACGTCGTGCTCGCCCTCGCCGGGGGCGGCGATCTCCACGATGCGCTCGTCGACGTCGTCGTACTCCAGCCGTAGCGTGCGGCACAGGGTGGCGTGGAGCTGGTAGCTGGCGATGGCGTAGGCCAGCTCGATGATGGCCGGCTCCTCCAGATGGGCGGCCAGGGCGGCGAAGGTGGCGTCCTGGACGCGACCCCGGCCCAGCACCATCTCGTCGGTGAAGGCCAGCACGGCCCGCTCCTCGGCCGACCACAGGCCCGGGTCGGCGGCCGACCAGGCGGGCACGGCGGCCAGCTGGTCCTGGTGGACCCCCACCCGGCGGGCGGCCTTGCAGTGCTGGGAGAACACGAACTGGCTCCCGGCGGCGAACCCGGTGCGGGTCAGGGCCAGCTCCCGCAGCTTGGCCGGCAGGATCCGCTTCGGATCGTTGAACAGGGCGAACCCGGCCACCATGTGGTCGAGCAGCTCGGGGGTCTGGGCGAACACGGTCCACCAGTTCCCCGGGGTCCCGGTGGCGGTGCCGGGTTCGGCCACCGGGTCCCGGTCGCCGAACAGCCGCTCGTAGATCGGGACCACCGAATCGGGCGCTTCGCTCTTGGAGATCTGTCGTGTCCGGGTCATGGCGCATACTGTAAGACGAACGGAAGCAACGAGCAGAAGGGGGCCCGTTCCATGCCCACCAACACCGAGTTCGAGTTCCGGGGCTACAACCACCTGGCCCTGGTGTGCAAGGACATGGCCCGCACGGTCGACTTCTACACCAACGTGCTGGGCATGCCGCTGATCAAGACGCTGGAGATCCCGGGCGGGGCCCAGCACTTCTTCTTCGACTGCGGCAACGGCGACTCGCTCGCCTTCTTCTGGTTCCCCGGCGCCCCGGAAGCCGCCCCGGGCATCGCCGGGGCCAAGGACCTCCCCGGCCAGGGCTCGATCATCTCGGCCCACGGCTCGATGAACCACGTGGCGTTCGACGTGCCGGCCGACAAGTTCGACGCTTACGTGGACAAGCTCCGGGCCAAGGGCGTGGAGACGAGCCCCGTGGTCAACCACGACGACAGCGAGACCACGGTCTCCCGGGAGCTGCACCCTGGCGTGTTCGTGCGCTCCGTCTACTTCCGCGACCCCGACGGCATCCTGCTCGAGTTCGCCACCTGGACCAAGACCTTCGGCCCGGAAGACACAAGGCACGCGCCGGCCAACGCCGAGGGCGAGCGCGTGGCGCTCTCGGTCGACTGAGCGGCCGGTGCTGGTCACCCGCATCTACACCGGGACCGACGAGCGCTCCCATTTCGAGGAGCTCGACCTCCCGCTCAACGTGACCGACCTGGGGGCGATGTCGTCACCCATCCCCACCGAGTCGGTGTTCATCCGGTCCACGGCCGAAGCCGGGCCCGAGGTCTACGACTTCCACGTGGCTCCCCGGCGCCAGTTCGTGGTCCACGTGCAGGGGGCCACCGAGATCGAGGTCGCCGACGGCGAGCGCCGCACGTTCGGCCCGGGCAGCATCCTGTTGGCCGACGACCTCACCGGCCAGGGCCATGTCAGCCGGGAGGTGGAGGGGCCCCGGCTGCAGATCTTCTGCGTGCTGGCCGACGCCGTCGACCTCGACCGCTGGCGCTGAACCCCGGAGCGAGCCGAAAAAAGGAGCCTGAGCGGCGCTGAGCGCCACTCAGGCTCCTCAGAACGGGCGATCTACAGCTTCTCGTTGAGGTAGGCGAGGACGTCGGCCCACAGCTCGTGGGCCCGCTCCTCGTTGTAGGAGTCGCGGTAGTCGGCCAGGAAGGCGTGGCCCGCCCCCTCGTACAGCTTGAACTGCACGTCCTTGCCCGCCTCCACCAGCGTGTCCCGCAGCGACGTCAGCTCCTCGGGCGACGGGTTCTGGTCGTCGGCCCCGCCCACCAGGAAGATGGGGCAGCTCAGGTTGCCGGCCAGCGCGGCCGGCGGCGTGGGACGGGCGTCGGTGGTGTCGTCCTCGAACGTGGCCCGGTTCAGGAAACCGCCCCAGCAGGGGATGGCGGCGTCGAACTTGGTGGACGAGAAGGCGGTGAGAGCAGTGGCCCTGCCGCCCATGCAGTAGCCGGTGATGGCCACCTTGCCGTTCACGTCGGGGAGGGAACGAAGGTGGTCGGCCACGGCCTCCACGTCGGACACGATCTGGGCGTCGGGCAGGCCGAACATGGCCGGCAGCACGACCTTGAAGTCGTGCCCCGGGGCGCCGGTGCGGGCGTAGAGCTCGGGCGAGGCGGCCACGAAGCCGGCGTTGGCGAACCGACGGCACAGGTCCTCGATGTGCTCCACCCGCCCGAACGCCTCTTCCAGCACGACGATGCCGGGGTGGGGGCCGGGGGCGGTGGGATGGGCGATGTAGACGTCGACCGGGCCCAGCTGCACCGTCTCGGTGCGGACCCGACTCAGGTCGGTGACTTCTCCCGTGTGCGCCACAGGCGGCAACTCAGTGGGCGGCGGCGCTGCGTGCTGCACGGCCTCTGTTCGGCTTCGATCCAGGCGCCCGGTGCCGTATTTGCGCGCCTGGCGCCACAGATCGTGGAGAGGAGAGATCTCAACCGGCTCGGCCCGACCGCCGGCAGGACCTCCCGGGCCAGGATGTCGATGCAGTCCATGGTGGGCGGGGTCGGGAGCTGGGCCAGGCGATGCGCATGGCGAAAAGGGGATGCCGACCAGCGCTGCGGGCAGCGTCGCCGGCGGAGCCGGTGAGCCCCCACGAGGCGTAGGCGGCGTACTTGGTGAGCAGGTGGGGGGCGGCCCGGCGGCGGGCCTCGGCTCCGTCGGGGTGGCAGTGGACCTCGAGCATCCGCCCGGCCTCGGCCGCCGGGGCCAGGCCGGCCTCGGCCCGCCCGTCGGCGAACACGCCGAGCTGGCGGCGGATCTCGTCGTTGTCGGTGTTGGGGGCGGCCATGAAGGCGTCGCCTATCCGCCCGCCCCGGCGGATGGCCCGGTCGGTGGTGGCCCCGATCCAGATCGGCGGCCCGCCGGCCCGCACCGGCGGCGGCAGCACCCGGGCCCCCTCGAACCGGTACCAGCCGCCGTCGTGATCCACCGCCTCCCCCGACCACAGCTTGCGCAGGGCCTCGATCCCGTCGAGCGTGCGGGCCAGCCGGTCCTCGAACGGCACCCCGAAAGCGGCGAACTCCTCGGGCCGGTAGCCCTGACCGACGGTGAGGATGAACCGGCCGCCGCAGGCGATGTCGATCAGGGCCACCTGCTCGGCCACGTCGACCGGCCGGTGCAGCGGCAGCAGCACGAGGTTGGTGCCCAGCGCCATGTCGCCCGAGTGGGCGGCCAGATGCGACAGCAGGGCGAGCTGGGGGAAGAAGTGGAACCCGGGGGTGAGGTGGTGCTCGCCGGCCCAGATCGAGTCGAACCCCCCGGCCTCGGCCGCCTGCACCTGGGCCACCAACTCGGCCAGCCGGGAGGGGGCGTGATCGGTGTCGGGGTGTTGGGAGTTGAGGTAGATACCGATCTTCAACGGTGCGGCCGCCATGCTCGCCTCGCTCCTCAGCCCCGGGTGGTGACGTGGTAGGGGGTGGCCAGGATGATCACCCGGTCGGCGGCGTCGGGCGGGATCTGGGGCCCGCGGCCGTAGCGCTGGGAGAGGGCGTCGTACTCGGCCCCGGTGGGATCGGGCACGATCTCGGCCACCGTCGCCCGCACCTCCAGATAGCGGGCCATGTTGTCGGGGTCGACGATGGAGATGGCCAGATGGGGGTTCGCCTGCAGCTGGGCGTACTTGCGCCGGGTGGAGGTGTGGGTGAAGCGGAGGTGGGTGCCGTCCCACGACACCCACATCGGATTCGACTGGGGCCGTCCGGCCGGGCTCACCGTGGCCAGATGGCAGTAGAGGGGCCGGTGCAGCAGATCCAGGTGGCTGTCGGGAATGAGGGAAGTCATAAGCCGGACAGTCTCACACGGCGGGGCCCCTGGCGCCACGGGTACGGCCCGGCTGGCGCCACGGGCCGGGGGCCAGCAAGATGACGGAGGGCGCAGGGCGAAGAGGGAGAGGGACCGGTGAACATCTCGGGTACGGCCGCCATCGTGGGGATCGGCGAGACCGACTATGTGCGGGGCGCCGATGTGGGTGTGCCGGAGCTCGTGCTCCAGGCGGCGATGACCGCCATCGACGACAGCGGCCTCGACGCCAGCGAGATCGACGGGATCCTGCCCCCGCCCGGCTTCATCTCCACCGAGGAGATCGCCGCCAACCTCGGCATCCCCGACCTCCACTACTCGGTCACCGTCCACATGGGCGGGGCCAGCCCCACGGCCTCCCTCCAGTCGGCGGTGATGGCGATCACGGCCGGCATCGCCACCAACGTGCTCGTGGTGCTCGGCTGGAACGGCTACTCGGCCCTGCGGCCCCGACCCGACGTGCGCCCGCCCCGGCGGGGCCTCGACCCCGGCCCGTTCATCGACGTGAGCCGCAACTTCTACGCCCCCTACGGGGTGCGATCGGCCGTGCAGTGGTATTCGATGTACATCAACCGCTACGTGCGGCGCTACGGCATCGAGCCCGAGTCGGCCGCCGCCGTGGCTCTCGCCTGCCGGGCCCACGCCCAGCTCAACGACAAGGCCCTCATGCGGGGTCGGCCGCTCACCCTGGACGACTACCTGGCGGCGCCCTACATCACCGAGCCCATGCGCAAGCTGGACTGCTGCCTGGAGACCGACTGCGCAGCGGCCGTGGTGCTCACGTCGGCCGAGCGGGCCCGGGACCTGCGCCACACGCCGGTGCTGTGGCTGGGCGGAGCCGAAGGCCATCCCTATCCGGCCGATGAGATCACCAACCGCCCCGACATCTTGAAGCTCGGCCTCCACACCGCCGCCCCCCGGGCGTTCGCCATGGCCGGCGTCACCCCCACCGACCTCGACTTCCTCCAGATCTACGACTGCTTCACCTACGTGGTGCTGATGGAGCTGGAAGCTCTGGGCATCTGCGAGGAGGGCGGGGCCGGTGAGTTCGTGAAGAACGGCACGATCGACCTGGGTGGCCGGTACCCGTTGAACACGCATGGCGGCCTGCTGTCGCAGGGCCACTGCTGGGGTCTCAACCATGTGGTGGAGGCCACCCGCCAGCTCCGCCACGAGGCGGGTGCGGCCCAGGTGGAGGGGTGTGAGCTGGGCGTGGTGACCGGCTACGGCGACCTGGGCGACGGCAGCATCGCGATCCTGGCCCGGGGCTGAGACGAGGGACGAGGAGAGACACGACATGAGCGAGCAGACCCAGCCGGCGCCGGTGGCCAAGAAGTACGTGCCCCGGCCCGAGGGCATCAACCTCGAGTTCCACCTGCCGGCGGTGGCCACCGGCATGCTCCACATCCAGCGCTGCTCGGCTTGCGGCACCTGGCGCCACCCGCCCCGCTGGTACTGCCCGGCGTGCCACTCGCCGGAGTACACCTTCGAGCCGGTGTCGGGCCGGGGGACGCTGTACTCGCTGGCCATCAACCACTTCACGGTGGATCGGGCCTGGATCGAGGAGGTCCCCTACGTGACGGCGGTGGTGGAGCTGGAGGAGGGGCCCCGGGTGGTGGGCTCGCTGCGGGGCATCCCGGCCGACCAGGTCGACATCGGCCTCCCCGTCGTCGTCACCCCCGAACCCCGGGGCGACGAGTTCGCCTTCCTCTGGGTCGATCCGGTGCGCTAGCACCGGGCGACACGTCGATACCGGTGCGCTAGCACCGGGCGACACGTCGATACCGGTGCGCTAGCACCGGGCGACACGTCGATTCGCGGGCGCTGACGTCGCCCACGCCACCGCCGTACCGGAACCGACAAGATCGGCGGGAGAGGCGTCAAGAACCCGATAAGGCCGCTGACCGGCGACCGGGCCGGGGGTACCACTGAGGCATCCCTGAAAGGAGCCTCGGATGACCGACCTGCTCTACCTGGCCCTGATCGGCGGCTTTCTGGCCGGCGCCGGGTGGTACGTCTCCGCCATCGCCACGTTCGCCTCGGTCGGGGCGCCACCCCCGCCGACTGCCGCCGCCCCGGCTGCGCCCGACCGGCGGGTGCGTCGGTCATGACCGCCCTCACCACGGCCACCGTCGACAACTGGGTTGCGCTGGCGGTGGCCGTCGCCCTCATCGTCTTCATGCTGGTGGCCCTGCTCCACCCGGAGCGGTTCTGATGGACGCCGGTGCGTTCCTCCAACTGGTGATCCTGGGTACGGCCCTGGCCGTCACCGTCCCCCTCCTCGGGCGGTGGCTGGCCGCGGTCTACGACACCGGCCGCCCCGCCCCGCTCGACCGCTTCTTCCTCCCTGCGGAGCACCGCATCTACCGCTGGTGCGGGATCGATCCCGACCGGGAGCAGCGCTGGGACGCCTACGCCCGCTCGGTGCTGATGTTCGGCCTGGTGGGGATCGTCGGCCTCTACGCCCTGCTCCGCCTGCAGGGGCACCTGCCGCTCAACCCGACCGGCCGGGCCGGGGCCAGCCCGCTCGTGTCGTTCAACACCGCCGTCAGTTTCGTGACCAACACCAACTGGCAGGTCTACGGCGGCGAGTCGACGCTCAGCCATCTCAGCCAGATGGCGGGGCTCACCGTGCAGAACTTCGTGTCGGCCGCAGTGGGCATGGCGGTGGGCGCAGCCGTGATCCGGGGCTTCGCCCGCTCCGGGTCGGCCACCATCGGCAACTTCTGGGTGGACACCGTGCGGTCCACCACCCGGGTGCTCTTGCCGCTGTCGATCGTGATGGCTCTGTTTCTCGTGTCGCAGGGGGTGATCCAGAACCTGCACGGCCTCCAGGCCGTCACCGGCGTCGACGGCACGGCCCAGGTCGTGCCGGGCGGGCCGGTGGCGAGCCAGGTCGCGATCAAGCAGCTGGGCACGAACGGCGGCGGGTTCTTCAGCGCCAACGCCGCCCACCCGTTCGAGAACCCCGGGCCCCTGTCCAACCTCGTCCAGCTGTGGGCGATCCTCGCCCTGCCCCTCGCCTTCCCCCTGGCCTTCGGGCGGCTGGTGGGCGACCGGCGCCAGGGTCGGGTGCTGCTGGCGGTGATGGTGGGCCTGTGGCTGACCTCGGTGCTGGTGGCCACCTACGCCCAGACCGGCGGCAACCCGTCGGTGCCGGCGGGGGTGACCCAGGCCCCCACGGCCGAGCTGGCCGGCGGAGGCTGGATGGAGGGCACCGAGACCCGCTTCGGGGCCTCCGGGTGCGGACTGTGGGCCGCCACCACCACGGCCACCTCCAGCGGGTCGGTGAACTGCCAGCACGACTCGATGACCGCCGTGGGCGGCGGGACGGCGATGGTCAACATCCTGCTCGGCGAGCTGAGCCCGGGCGGGGTGGGCGTCGGTTTCATGGGCCTGATGGTCTACGCCGTGCTGGCCGTGTTCGTGGCCGGCCTGATGGTGGGCCGCACCCCGGAGTACCTGGGCAAGAAGATCCAGGCGTCCGAGGTGAAGCTCGCCATGCTCTACCTCCTGGCCGCCCCGGCGGCCATCCTCGCCTTCGCCGCCGCCTCCGTTGTTGCCGGGCCCGGCCTCGCCGGGATCGCCAACCCCGGCCCCCACGGGCTGAGCGAGGTGCTCTACGCCTTCGGGTCGGGAGCCGGCAACAACGGCTCGGCCTTCGGCGGCCTGGCCGCCGGGAGCGACTGGTACGGCACCACGGTAGGGCTGGCGATGCTCATCGGACGGTTCCTGCTGATCGTGCCGGCCCTCGGCCTGGCCGGCTCCCTGGCGTCCAAGGGGGCAGTGCCGGCCACCGCCGGCACCTTCCCCACCCACACCCCGCTGTTCGCCGGCCTGGTCGCCGGGGTGGTGGTGATCGTGGCCGGCCTCACGTTCTTCCCCGTTCTGGCCCTGGGCCCGATGCTGGAGGCGCTGCAGTCATGAACCGCTTGTTCGATCGGGCCGTCGCCGGCCCGGCGGCGCTCGAGGCCGCACGCAAGCTCGATCCCCGCACCATGGCCCGCAACCCGGTGATGTTCGTGGTGGAGGTGGGAGCGGTGGGCAGCAGCATCCTGTGGCTCCGGGATCTGACGTCGGCCCCGGCCCCGGAGAGCATCTTCGCCGGCTCGGTCGCCGTCTGGCTGTGGTTCACCGTGCTGTTCGCCAACTTCGCCGAGGCCATGGCCGAGGGACGGGGCAAGGCCCAGGCCGCCTCGCTGCGTAGGACCCGGACCGAGACGACCGCCCGGGTTCGCCGGCCAGGTGGCGCCATCGACGAGGTCACCTCCACCGCCCTGGCCGTGGGCGACGAGTGCGTGGTGGAGGCGGGCGACCTCATCCCGGGCGACGGCGACGTGGTGGAGGGCATAGCCAGCGTCGACGAGTCGGCCATCACCGGGGAGTCGGCCCCGGTGATCCGGGAGTCGGGCGGCGACCGCTCGGCCGTCACCGGCGGTACCCGGGTGTTGTCGGACCGGATCGTGGTGCGGATCACGGCCCGGGCCGGTGAGAGCTTCCTCGACCGGATGATCGCCCTGGTGGAGGGGGCCGATCGGCAGAAGACGCCGAACGAGGTTGCGCTGTCGATCCTGCTGGCCGGCCTCACGATCGTGTTCCTCCTGGCCGTGGTGGCGCTGCAGCCGTTCGCCATCTACTCCGGCGACGCCCAGACGATCGTGGTGCTGACGGCCCTGCTGGTCTGCCTCATCCCCACCACCATCGGCGGGTTGCTGTCGGCGATCGGCATCGCCGGCATGGACCGCCTGGTGCAGCGCAACGTGCTGGCCACCAGCGGCCGGGCGGTGGAGGCGGCGGGCGACTGCTCCACCCTCCTGCTCGACAAGACCGGCACGATCACCTTCGGCAACCGGCGGGCCACCCGCCTGGTGCCGGCCCACGGGGTCGGCGAGGCCGACCTGGCCCGGGCGGCGTGGCTGGCCAGCCTGGCCGACGACACCCCCGAGGGCCGCTCGATCGTCGAGCTGGCGCAGGCCGACGGCGCCGACGGCGATCCGGGCCGGCGGGGTGGGACGTTCGTGCCCTTCACCGCCGCCACCCGCATGAGCGGGGTCGACCTGCCCGACGGCCGCCAGATCCGCAAGGGGGTGGCCGACGCGGTGAAGGGCTGGGTGGCCGACGCCGGCGCAATCGTTCCCGACGAGGTGGTGACGGTGGTCGACCGGGTGGCCGACGCCGGCGGCACCCCGCTGGTGGTGGCCGACACCGACCGGGTGCTCGGCGTGATCCAGCTCGACGACGTGGTGAAGCCCGGCATGCGGGAACGGTTCGACCAGCTGCGGGCGCTCGGGATCCGCACCGTGATGGTGACCGGCGACAATCCCCGCACGGCCCGCGTCATCGGCGCCGAGGCGGGGGTCGACGACGTGCTGGCCGAGGCCACCCCTGAAGACAAGCTGGCCCTCATCCGCGCCGAGCAGGCCGGGGGGAACCTGGTGGCCATGACCGGCGACGGCACCAACGACGCCCCGGCGCTGTCCCAGGCCGACGTGGGGGTGGCGATGAACACCGGAACCCAGGCGGCCAAGGAGGCGGCCAACATGATCGATCTCGACTCCGATCCCACCAAGCTCATCGAGATCGTGGCCATCGGCAAGCAGCTGCTGGTGACCCGGGGCGCGCTCACCACGTTCTCCATCGCCAACGACGTGGCCAAGTACTTCGCCATCATCCCGGCCATGTTCGTGGCCAGCCACCCTGAGCTCGATCGCCTGAACGTCATGCACCTGGCCTCGCCCCGTTCGGCCATCCTCTCGGCCGTGGTGTTCAACGCCCTGGTGATCGTGGCTCTCATCCCCCTGGCGCTGCGGGGGGTCCGGCTGCGGGCGGCCAGCGCGGCCGAGGTCCTGCGCCACAACCTCCTGGTGTATGGCGCCGGGGGCCTGGTGGCCCCGTTCGCCGGCATCAAGGCCATCGACATCGTCGTCAACGCCCTGGGAGTGCTCCGATGATCCGCCAGCTCCGCCCTGCCCTGGTCGCGCTCGCCCTGTTCACCGTGGTGTCAGGCTTCGCCTACCCGCTCGCCGTCACGGCGCTGGCCCAGGCGGCCATGCCGGGGCGGGCCGACGGCTCGATCGTGACCATCCAGGGTCGTCCGGCTGGCTCGACGCTGTTGGCCCAGCCGTTCGGCGGCCCAACCTGGTTCCATCCCCGGCCGTCGGCTGCCAACTACGACGCCGCCGCGTCCGGTGGTTCCAACCTGGGCCCGACCAACGTCGACCTGCTGGCCACGATCACCGAGCGGGCCGAGGCGTACCGTCTCGACAACGGCCTGGCCGATGGCACCGATGTGCCGATCGACGCCGTCACCGCATCGGGCTCCGGCCTCGATCCCGACATCTCCCCGGAGAACGCCCGGCTCCAAGCCCCCCGCGTGGCGGCGGCTCGGGGACTTCCCCTCGACCGGGTGCTGGCCGCCGTCGACGCTGCCACCAGCAGCCGGACGGCCCATGTGCTGGGTCAGCCACGGGTCAACGTGGTCGAGCTGAACGCCGCGCTCGTACGGATCGGTGGCTGAACCGTGGGTCGGGGCCAGCTCCGTATCTACCTGGGGGCTGCGCCCGGCGTAGGCAAGACCTACGCCATGCTGGGCGAGGGCCGCAGCCGCCGGAGCCGGGGGACCGACGTGGTGGTGGCGTGGGTCGAGACCCATGGCCGGGCCGAGACGGCGGCCCAGATCGCGGACCTCGAGGTGTTGCCCGCCCTACGGGTGCGCCACCGAGGTGTGGAGATCGGTGAGATGGACCTCGACGCCGTGCTGGCCCGCCACCCGGAGGTCGCTCTGGTCGACGAGCTGGCCCACACCAACGCGCCGGGCAGCCGCAACGCCAAGCGGTGGCAGGATGTAGCCGAGCTGCTCGATGCCGGCATAGACGTGATCTCCACGGTCAACATCCAGCACCTGGAGTCGTTGAACGATGTGGTGGAGGCCATCACCGGGGTCCGCCAGCGCGAGACCGTACCCGACGAGGTGGTGCGGTCGGCCCATCAGGTGGAGCTGGTCGACCTCACGGCCGAGGCTCTGCGCCAGCGGATGGCCCACGGCAACGTCTACCGGGCCGACCGGGTCGATGCCGCCCTGGCCAACTACTTCCGGCCGGGCAACCTGTCGGCCCTGCGGGAGCTCGCCCTGCTGTGGGTGGCCGACCGGATCGACGAGACCCTGGCCGACTACCGGACCCACCACGAGATCGCCATCCCTTGGGAGACCAGGGAGCGGGTGCTGGTGGCGATCACCGGCCGCTACGACAACGCACACATCATCCGCCGTGCGGCTCGGATCGCCCGGAGGAGCCACGCCGAGCTGGTGGGGGTGCACGTGACCCCGGCCGACGGTCGGCCCGCCGGCGGGGAGGACCATCTGCCCGGGCATCGCCGCCTCCTGGCCGACGTGGGCGGGACCTACCACGAGCTGGTGGCGGCCGATCCGGCGGCGGCGCTGGCCGGGTTCGCCCGTTCGGCCGACGTCACCCAGCTGGTGGTCGGGGCGTCCCAGCGGAGCCGGTGGGAGGAGCTGATCCGAGGCTCGTTCGTGAACGACGTCATCCGCAGCTCGGGCGGGACCGACGTGCACGTGATCTCCCCCCGGGGCGCGAGGGCCGGGGCCCGCCTGGCCGGCCAGCGTCGCCGGCGGTGGCCCGCCGTGCTGCGTTCGTTGGTGCCGGCGCCGGTCCTTCCGGTCCGGCGGCGGGTGGCCGGCTGGCTGCTGGCAGCGGCGGGCACGCTGTGCCTGGCGGTGGTGCTCGCCCGGACCCGCTCGTCTGTCGACCAGGCCGGGCGCCTGCTGCTGTTCCAGCTGGTGGTGCTGGCGGCGGCTGCGGTGGGGGGCACGGGTCCGGCGGTCACCGCGTCGATCCTGGCCGCCGCTCTGCTCAACTGGTTCTTCACCCCACCCGTCCACACCTGGACGGTCGCCAGCCCCGCCGACCTCTTGGCCCTGGTGCTGTTCCTGTCGTTGGGCTTGGCCGTGGGGGTGCTGGTGAACTCGCTGGCCACCCGGTCGTCGGAGGCGGCCCGCGGCCGGGCCGAGGCTGAGGCGCTGGGCCGTGTGGCCTTGGACATCGCCACGCTCGGCGAACCGCTGCCGGTGATCCTGGGACGAATGGTCGACTGGCTCGGACTCGACGGGGCGGCGGTGACCCGGGACGGGGTGGTGGTGGCGTCGACCGGAGCCAGGACGGCGGCGGGGGCCGACGGCACCACGGCGGTGGCCATGCCCGAAGGCGACCTGCTGGTGCGGGGGTCGTTGACGGCCGACCGGCGCCGCCTGCTCACGGTGTTCGCTTCCCACGTGAGTGCGGCGCTGGAGCAGCGTCGGTTGCGGGAGGCGGAGGCCGGGCGGGAGGTCGAGGACCGGGCCGACGCCCTCCGCGTCGCACTCCTGCGGGCCGTGTCGCACGACCTGCGGACTCCGCTGGCATCGATCAAGGCGGCGGCCACCAGCCTTCTCGACGACGACGTGGTGTTCACCCCGTCCGACCGGGCCGCTCTGCTCGAGGCGATCGACGCCGAGGTCGACCGGCTCGATCGGTTGGTGGCCAACCTGCTGGACGCCAGCCGCCTCGGGGCCTCGGCGGTGGCTGTCCACGCCGTGGCCGTCGACCTCGACGACCTGGTGCCGGCGTTGCTCCGTTCGGGCGGCTGGGGCGACGCCGGTTTCGTCCTCGACGTGGCGCCGGGCCTGCCGGCGGTGCTGGTAGATCCCGGCCTGCTGGAGCGGGTGCTGGCCAACCTGATCTCGAACGCTCTACGGGTGTGCCCGCCGCAGGACATCCGCGTGGCCGCCAGCGCCCTGGGCCCTCAGGTGGAGCTGCGCGTGGTCGACCACGGGCCCGGGGTGGAGCCGGTGCAGCACGAGTTGCTGTTCGAGCCGTTCCAGCGGTTGGGCGACGGGCCCGGGAGCGACGGCGTGGGCCTCGGCCTGTCGGTCGCTCGGGGCCTGGTCGAGGCCATGGGCGGCCACCTCACCCCGGAGACGACTCCCGGCGGTGGGCTGACGATGGTCGTCGCCCTACCCGTGGCGCCGGGTGCAGGGATCACACCGGACGGCGAGCAGGGGGAGTGCGGCGGTCATGGGCGCTGAGCTGCGGCTGCGGGTTCTCGTGGTGGACGACGAGCCGCAGATCCGCAAGGCCCTGGAGATCAACCTGCGGGCCCGGGGCTACGGGGTGGAGCTGGCTGCCACCGGAGAGGAGAGCCTGCTTCTCGCGGCCGAGCGCCCCGTCGACCTGGCTCTGATCGACCTCGGACTGCCCGGGATCGACGGGATCGAGGTGGTGCGGGGAATCCGGGGCTGGAGCGACCTGCCGGTGATCGTGCTGTCCGTGCGCGAGTCGGAGCAGGACAAGGTGGAGGCCCTCGATGCCGGGGCCGACGATTACGTGACCAAGCCGTTCGGGATGGCGGAGCTGCTGGCCCGGATGCGGGCCGTGACCCGCCGGAGCGCAGGGCGCGACGGCGAGGCCGCTGTGCTGGTGGCGGGAGAGTTGGTCATCGACCTGGCGGCCCGTACCGTCTCCGCCGCGGGCCAGCCGGTATCGCTGACGCCGATCGAGTGGCGGTTGCTCGAAGCCCTGGCCCGCCACCCGGGGAAGCTCGTCACCCAACGCCAGCTTCTCCAGCAGGTGTGGGGGCCGGCCTACGAGCGGGAGACGAACTACCTGCGGGTCCACTTCGCCAACATCCGCCGCAAGTTGGAGCCGGTGCCGGCGCAGCCCCGCCATGTGATCACTGAACCCGGGATCGGCTACCGCTTCCAACTGTGACACGGCCAAAGGGCCCCGGCGATTGCCGGGGCCCTTTGCAGGCTTGGGGGATGGGGTCCGTCAGCGTCGACGGGGCCGCCATCCCCGGGGGCTGCCGATCAGCTGGGGTCGAGGATCCCGGCGTCCTGATCGATCGAGTGGTCGTCGACGTCCACGTCGTAGCTGTCGTGGCCATGGTCGTCGTAGCCGTCGTGCTCGTGGTAGTCGCCACCCTTGTAGTCGTCGCCGCTTTCGAAGTCCGGCTCGTACTCGTAGCCGTGGTCGTGGGTCTCGGCCACCTGGGTCTGGGTGTCGTTGTCCTCGTAGCTGTCGTTGAACGAGTGGTCGGCCGAAGCGTTGTAGCTCTCGCTGTAGTGCGAGTCCGAGGTGTCGTTGGCCGTGTTGTCGACCGAGCCGGAGCCGAAGGCCTGGGCCGAGTCGTTGACGGTGGCGTAGTCCTGCGACACCTGGCCCTGGCCGATCTGGCTGGCCTCACCGGAGCCGACGGTGTTGTTGTCACCGGAGGTGACGTTGTCGGCATCGGCGTTGCCGCCGGCCTGCTGGCCCGAGTTGTCGCCCTGGTTCTGCACGCCGGAGTCGCCCCCGACCTGCTGGCCGTCGCCGGTCTGGACCTGGTTGTGGCCCACCTCGTCGCCGGCGATGGCACCCGTGGCGGTGGCGTTGGCCACGTTCGAGGTGTTCTGCTGGATGACGTCGCCGTGCACCTCGCCGTCCACGTGGAGGCTCTGGTCGATCTCGTTGACGATCTGGTTGTTGTTGACCACCACGGTCAGACCCTCGACGGGCGATCCTTCACCCCAGCCGGGCTGCGCCTCGAGCTGGTCGATCACCTGGTCGGCCAGGGCCGGGTCGGCGCCCGACTCGATCAGAGCCTGCCGCACGGCGGCGGTGAACTCCTCGGGGCTGGCCCCGTCGGCGCTGTCGCCCAGGGCTTCCTCGACGGCCGCCGCATCGGTGTCGGGGCCCAGGTTGGCGAAGAAGTCCTTCAGTTCCTGTACCAGCTGATCGTACTCTCGCGGATCCATTGCATTCCCTCCGTTGGATGCTTGTTCGTTGTGTGGGGGTTCCTTGCTGAGATCAACCTACGTCGCCCCGGTCGAGCGGTGATCGGGGACACCCCCCTACCCCCACGGCCACCATAGGGGATCGCCTTGCGGGCCGGTCGGGAGTTTCCCCCGGTCGGCAGCGATCTGGGGGAATCGACTCCATCCAGGGGGCTCGATGGCCCCGGGCCGGCCGGTGTGACGGCCGGCTCACCGGCGATGACCTAGAGTCGTGTCGTCGGAGGCGAGCAGGAGGAGACGGCGATGGGTGTGCAGGACGAGATCCAGGAGATTCTCGATCGAGGGGTGGCCAACGGCGACGTGATCGGGGCCAACGCCGCCGTGGTGGGCCCCGGCGGCGTGACCGCCTCGGCCGCAGCGGGGCTCCGCTCGTCGGTGACCGGTGCGGTGATGGCCACCGACACGGTGTGCTGGATCGCCTCCATGACCAAGGCCGTCACCGGCCTGGCTGCCATGCAGCAGGTGGAGCGGGGCAACCTCGGGCTCGACTCGCCGGCCCGGGAGGTGCTGCCCATCCTGGGTGAGCTCCCGGTGCTCACCGGCTTCGGCGATGACGGCCAGCCCCGCACCCGGCCCCCGGCCCGGGACATCACGCTGCGCCACCTCCTCACCCACACCGCCGGCTTCGGCTACGACATCTGGAGCGACGACCTCGCCCGCTACGCCGAGCTCACCGGGAACCCGGGGGTGATCAGCTGCATGAGGAGCGCGCTCACCATGCCCCTCGTGTTCGATCCCGGCGAACGCTGGTTCTACGGCACCAACATCGACTACGCCGGCCTGATGGTGGAGGCGGTCACCGGCCAGAGCCTGGGGGCCTACATGGCCGAGCACATCTTCGCCCCCCTCGGCATGGCCAGCACCGGGTTCCGGATCACCGACGACATGCGCAGCCGCCTGTCCGACATGCACGCCCGCCTGGACGACGGCTCGCTGGTGCCCATGGAGTTCGAGATCCCCCAGGAACCGGAGTTCGAGATGGGCGGGGGTGGGCTGTACAGCACGATCCTCGACTACGCCCGATTCCTGCAGCTGTTCCTCAACCGGGGCCAGGCCGGGGGAACCCGGGTGGTGAAGCCCGAGACCGTGGCCGAGATGACCTGCAACAACATGGGTGACATCCGGGTGGAGATGTTGAGGACGGCGAACCCGGGCTACTCCCACGACGCCGAGTTCTTTCCCGGGGTGCCCAAGAGCTGGGGGCTCACGTTCCAGATCAACGAGGAGCCGGCTCCCACCGGCCGCCCGGCGGGCGGGCTCATGTGGGCCGGGCTGGCCAACTCGTTCTACTGGATCGACCTGCAGAACGACGTGGCCGGCGTGTACGCCAGCCAGATCGTGCCCTTCGCCGACCCCCGCACCTACCAGCTGTTTCACGACATCGAGACCGCCGTCTACCGTGAGTTGAACGGCTGAGCCGCCGGCTGGTCGGCGGCGGGCAGCGGAGGAGACACGTCATGAGCGGACCGTTCGAGATCGAGCGCCGGGAGCACGAGCGGGGCACGGTGGTGGTGCTCACCATGGCCGACGGGGAGAACCGGTGGAACACCACCTTCACCCGGGCCTTCGATGCCGCCCTCGACGAGGTGGAGGCCACCCCCGGCCCGGCGGTGCTCGTGACCAGGTCGGCCGACCAGCGGTTCTTCTCCAACGGGCTCGACCTGGGCTGGATCACGTCCAAGGGCGAGCATCCCGGCGGCGACCGCCGGGTGTTCGCCGCCGAGGCCATGGCCCTGTTCGCCCGGATGATCACCCTCCCGCTGCCCACGGTGTGCGCCGTCAACGGCCACGCCTTCGGGGCCGGGCTGATGATCGCCATGTGCCACGACGTGCGGGTGATGCGGGCCGACCGCGGCTATCTGTGCGCCAACGAGGTGGAGCTGGGCTTCGCCATCCCGGAGCCGGAGCTGGCCCTGTTCCGGCACAAGATGCCCCGCCCGGCGTTCCACCAGACGGTGCTGCTGGCCAAGCGCTGGACCGGTGAGGAGGCGCTGGCCGCCGGCATCGTCCAGCAGGCGGTGGCGGCCGACGAGGTGGGGCCGGCGGCCGAGGCGATGGCGGTCGACCTGCTCCGGGTGGCCGGCAACCGGGAGATCACGGCGTGGACCAAGGAGCGGCTCTACGGGGAGAACGCCACCCTGAACCATCCCCACGGCCCGGCCCACCTGCTGCGCCACCAGACCGAGTACCTGTCGGGGCCGGGGGCCATCCCGCCCGGCCACTGAGCGAACCCGGCAGCCGTCGGGAGGCTGCGGGCTCGAGGGTCGGGCGCCCCGGCCGCCGGGACGACCTGTCGGTGCTCAGCAGTCGACGAGGAGCGCTTCGAGCAGGTCGCGGGCCGACACGATGCCCTGGAGCTCACCGTCGCCCACCAGCAGGTGGCGGATGCCCTTCTCGCACATCGTGCGGGCCGCTTCGGCCGCCGTGGCCCGAGGTGGGCACCAGATCAGGTTGGAGGAGGCGATGTCGCCGGCCCGCAGGGAATCGGGGCTCTCGGATCGTCCGAAGGCCCGGGTGAGATCCCGCTCCGACACGATGCCCACGATCGATGCGGTGGTGCCGACGGCCAGAGCCCCGGTTTCCATGGCGGCGAGCTTCTGGGCCACCTCTTGGAGGCGGGCATCGGGTGAGATCCGGGCCACGGCCCGGGTCATCAGCGATTGAACGGGGGTCTGGGGGCCGATGGCCTTCGGTTCGGCGCTGCTGTTGGCACTCATGGGCCAATCGTCATGCTGGAGAGGCCGGGCCGACAGGGCCCCAAGTCCCACGTCGTGTCAGCCAGGCCGGCGCCGGGCCCGGCCACCGCCAGCGCTCGAGCCGGTAGAGGGGGGCGAAGGCCACCAGGGCCAGCGGATAGGGGAAGAGCACGAACATGGTGGCGGCCACGGCGGCGTGGAAACCCCAGAGCCCGATCACCCACGGTGTGCGCAGCCGGGACCACAGGGCCAGGGGGGCGCCCACCTCCAGCACGATGGTGGCCACCGCGGCCGGGGCGAGCAGCCAGCGCCCGCCACGGAGCACCAGGTGGGCCGCCGGCGACGGGGTGCCGCCCAACACGTCGAGCCGGGCGGCGGAGAAGGCGATGTGGTTGGCCAGGGTGTCGCCGTCGAGCCAGGCTGATCCGCCGATGCGGAGCTTGGCCACCCCGGCCAGCACGTAGGTGGTGACGGTCACGAGAGCGCACAGGCGCAGCGGCCAGCCGTAGCGGGGATCCTCGGTGGGCGGCGCAGGGTCGGGGCCCAGGTGGCGGCCCTCGGGGGCCGGGTGGTGGCCGTCGGGGCCTAGGTGGCGGCCGTCGGGGCCCAGGTGGCGGCCGCTGGTGGGGGCGGATGCTGGGCCGGGCGGCGGTGACGGGCGCCGGATCCGGACGGCGAGGCTGTCGGCGGCCGGGGAGCAGGCCAGCACGAGGGCGTGGAGCACGAGCAGGTTGTCGAAGTAGAGCAGCCGGCCCCAGGACGACCGGTAGGTGAGCACCACCAGGAGCACGGCGGCGAAGGCCGGGCCGGTGACCCGGAACCACAGGCCGGCGGTCACGGCCGCCGCCAGCAAGGGGGCGGCGATCACCAGCGCCCGCACCAGCCCGGTGGGTAGCGGCCGATCGAGCGGCGCCAGCACCCCCACCGGATCGAACCCCTCGGTCAGGGAGGCCGTGGCCCAGAAGGCGGGTAGTCGCACTGTGAGATAGACCAGGGCGAAGGCCCCCACCAGCACCCGGAACACGGCCAGCCGCCGGGCCGGGGCCGTCGGAGCCAGCCACCGGCCGATCACGGCGCCACCGGGCAGCGGGCGTGGACGGTGCGGGCCAGGGGCGGGGCCCCCTCGACCACCGCCGCCACCAGGTCGGTCTCCTCGGTCACCACCTCCACCGCCACGAGCGGATCCGGGCCGGCGTCGCCCTCGGTGTCGGCGCCGGTGTCGATGTCGAAGTCGCCGGCCCTGCCGGCGATGACGCGGCACACCTGCTCGGCCCGACCCCCGGCGATGGCGTCACCCACGCGGTCGGCCACGATGAGCGGGTCGTCGCTGTCGCCGATGACCGTGGGCGACAGCCGAACCCGTTCGCCGGCGGCCGTCACCCCCACCGCCGTCGGCAGGTCGGCCACGCCCGGGCGGGCGTCGGCGTACACCGGGTAGGTCGACAGCGGGTAGCTGTCGCGCTGGCGCCATGCGGGTGAGGCGACGAGGGCCACCACCGCCACCGATACCGCGGGGCGGATCCAGCTGGCCCAGGGGCGGCGGGCGACTCGCTCCTCCATCCCGGCCCCCTCAGCGCAACAGCAGCGCGACGAGGTTGAGGGCCACGGTCAACACGATCGAGCCCACGAACATGGCCTTCCACGGAACGTAGACCCGGACCCGGGGAGTGGACCGGCCGGACCGTTCGTCAGGTCCGGCCGGCTCCCCGGGGTTGGCCGGGGGTGGGGCGGCCATCGAGGCCATCCAGCGACCGAGTCGCTCGGGCAGGCCCGGGATCAAGCGGATCACGACGTTGAGGGCGATCGTCAGCACCAGCGAGGTGATGAGGAACCGGGCCATGCTCCAGTGTATCCCCGTCAGAGCGTCAAGTGTCTAGCGACAATTGACACTCTGGCTGGTGCCTGACCTCTCGATCTGCGGCGCCCGGTGCTGGATTTTGCGCGCTGGTGCCACAGATCGCCAACCCCTTCGGGATCGGTGGCGCGTGGAGCTGGATACTGCGCGCTGGCGCCACAGTTCCCGGTTGGGGTGGAGTCAGGACGGAGCCTGAGCCACCAGGAACAGCCGGGAGAACGGCAGGGTCACCACACCCGACGGATCGGGCGGATACGCCTGGCGGTAGCGGGCCTGGACCTCGGCGGCGAAGCGGTCCCGATCGGGGCCCAGCGCGTCCAGCACCGGGATCAGCAGCGACCCCGTGGTCCACTGCCACACCGGGTCGTCGCCGGTCAACCGCTGGTAGTACGTGGTCCGCCACAGATCGAGCGACGACGCCGGCGACAGCCAGCCGGCATAGGCCTCAGGGGCGGCCAGCCGGTCGCGCATCAGCGCCGCTCGCGCCGCCTCGGGCCACTGGCCGCCGCCCGGTGCCGAGGCGTCGAGCACCTCGGCCGGGACCCGGTGGGTGGGGGCGGCCCAGTTGTCGGGCATCTGGACGGCCAGCACCCCGCCGGGGGCCAACCAGGACCGCAGCCGGCGGAACAGCGTGTCGTGGTGGTCGAGCCAGTGGAGGGCGGCGTTGGAGTAGAGCACGTCCACCGGGCCCTCGGGCTCCCAGGCGGCGAGGTCAGCCGTGACCCAGGCCAGCTCGGGATGGTCGGCCCGGGCCTTGGCCGCCATGGCGGCGTCGCCGTCGACCCCGGTGACCTCGGCCTCCGGCCAGCGCTGGGCCAGCAGGGCGGTCAGATGGCCGGTGCCGGCTCCCAGGTCCACCACCCGGCGGGTGAGCCCGGCGACCTCAGGGATCCGGGCCAGCAGCTCCACCCCCGGACGGGTGCGGTGGTCGGCGAAGCGGAGGTAGTGCTCGGGATCCCACATGGCGCTGCGGTGCCCCTCGGTTCAGTGCTGGGCGACGAGGATGCGCTCGGCGGTGAAGGCGCTGATGCCCACCACCTGCCCCTCGATCTCCACCGTGGTGGTGCCGTCGGGCGAGCTCGTGATGACCCTGGCCACCGCTCCCGGCTGCAGCCGGTTGGCCTCCAGGAACTCGAGCAGGCCGGGGGTGAACTCCAGCTCCTCGGGGATCCGCTTGACCGTGGCGTCGGCCCCGATCGGCAGGTGGGACAGCGACACCAACGGCTGGGCCTCGGTGTAGGTGGACCCCGGGATCGGGTTCCCGTGGGGGCAGGTGGTGGGGTTGTCGAGCACGGACTGGAGGGCCGACTCCACCACCGGGCTGATCACGTGTTCCCACTTGCCGGCCTCGTGGTGGGCCTCGGCCCACGACAGGCCGAGCATGTCGGTGAGGAACCGCTCGGCCAGCCGGTGGCGGCGGACCATGGTGTTGGCCAGCGCCAGACCGGTCTCGGTCAGCTCGATCGTGCCCCCCTGCAGGTGCACCAGGTCGGCCTCGACCATGCGATGGATCATCTCCGACACCGCCGGGCGGGACACTTCGAGCCGATCGGCGATGCGGGCCTGGATCACCTTGTGGCCGTCCTCGGCCAACTCGAAGATCGTCTCGCAGTACTCCTCGAAGGCGGGGTGGTGTTCCCGGGAGGTGTACTCGGCCATTAGGGCAGCATAACATCGCCGGGCGCCCCACGGCGGGCCCCAGCTACGATCCCCGGATGTCCAATCGTTTCATCAAGCCGGAGGGGTTGTCGAACAACCCGGCCTACACCCATGTCGTCGCCGCCACCGGCGGTACCACCGTCTACATCTCGGGGCAGGTGGCGGTCGACGCCTCCGGCGCCGTGGTCGGGGTCGGCGACCTGGAAGCCCAGACCCGCCAGGTGATGGAGAACCTGCAGGTGGCGCTGGCCGCCGCTGGCGCCACCTTCGACGACGTGGTGAAGATCACCACCTACGTGGTGGGCTACGAGCCCTCCATGCGGGCCGTGATCGCCGGGGTCCGGGGCTCATACCTGTCGGGCGACAACCCGCCGGCCAGCACGCTGGTGGGGGTCCAGGCCCTGGCCGGGCCGGAATGGTTGATCGAGATCGAGGCCGTCGCCGTCCTCAGCTGACACCCGCCCGGAGGCGGTGGGGGCGGCGAGCACCCTGAGTGCTGGCCGTAGGCCTGGGCCGGTGGGGAGGGGGCCCCAACGGCGGTGGGGGGCCGCCGGAGGCGGCGGGGGCGGCCGGAGGCGGCGGGGGCGGCGAGCCCCCCGGGTGCCGGCGTCCCCCTATATGACACTCACGCGACGAGGGGGATCCCCGATCTCAAACGCCTCCCGGTGGATGACGATGGAATCACGGCCAAGGGGGCCGGCGAGGAGGACTCAGCAATGCGACAGATCCAGTTTCTGGCGGCGATGATCGGACTGACCAGCGTGGGCTTCATGGCTCTGGCCTTCGCTCCGGTGTTCGCCTAGCTGTCTCGGGGGCTGCGCCCCCGGCGGCGGCCAGCGGCCGCCTCCCCATCTCGGCTCCCCCTCGGGGAGTAGGTGGGGCCCCACCCACCGGCGTCGACGCCTTCGGCGTCAACTGACCATAAGCAGGGCGGCGTTGAGGATGTGATCGGCGGAGATGCCGGTCAGGGCGTGGAGATCGGCGATGGTGCCGGACTCGCCGAAGCGGTCGACCCCCAGCGGGAGCTGGCGGGTCCCGAGGCCGAACCCAGCCAGGCCAGCGAGTGGCTGGCGGCATCGTGCACGCTCACCACCGGCCGGCCCCGCTCAGCCGGTGGCACCAGGGCGTCGAGATGGGTGGCCGGGATGGCGGCCAACCCGCCCTCGATGGCCCGGCGCCGGGCCGCCTGCCAGGCCCGGAACACCCGGTCGGAGCTGGACAGATGGACCACGGTGGCGTCGACCCCCTCGGTGTCGAGGGCATCGGCCGCCGCCACCGCCTCCACCACCGTCACCCCGGTGGTCACGATCGTGATCCCCGGTCGGCCCGACGGCGGACGCTCCACCAGCCGGTAGCCACCGGCCAGCACCTGGGCCCGCAGCCGGTCGGGGCCGAGCCGCTCCGCCACCGGGGCCAGCAGCCCCTGGTCGATCGGGCGGGTGCTGAGCCGCAGGTAGCACGACTCGCCGTCGGGCGCTCCCAGGCGGGCCAGGGCGTCGCACAGCAGCCAGTCCACCTCCGCTGCGAACGCCGGCTCGGCGTAGTTGATGCCGGGCAGCTCGGCCCCCACCGAGGGGGTGATCGTCGACTGGTGGGCCCCGCCCTCGGGGGCCAGCGTCACCCCCGACGGGGTTCCGGCCACCACGAACCGACTGCCGTTGTAGAGGCCGTAGATCAGGGCGTCGAGGCCCCGCAGCACGAACGGGTCGTACACCGTGCCCACCGGCAGCAGATGCTGGCCGTGGTGCTCGTGGCTCAGCCCGAGCTGGCCCAGCAGCATGAACAGGTTCATCTCCGAGATCCCGAGCTCGATGTGCTGGCCGGTGGGGGAGGGGGCCCACTTGAGCAGCCGCTCGGCCCCGCCGTGGTCGTCACGGGTGGTGGGCCAGAAGACCCCGGTCTTGTTTATCCAGCCTCCCAGGTTGGTGGAGATCGACACGTCGGGGGCGGTGGTGACGATCCGCTCGGCCAGGCCGGGCACATCGCCGAGGCGGGTCAGCACCCGGCCGAACGCCTCCTGCGTCGACACCTGGCCCGACGTGGCGACGGGGCCGGCGGCGGCCGGCACCGGGAGCGCGGGCCGGGGCGCCGGGGGGAGGTTGTTGATGTCGGCCCCCACAGCGGCGCACAGCCGGCCGGCGGGGGAGTCGGGATCGAAGCGGTCCCACTCGGTGGACGGGGTGAGGCCCACCCGCTCCCGGAAGGCATCGATCTGGTCCGGGGTGAGCAGGGCGGCGTGGTTGAGCGGGTCGCCGGCGATGGGCAGGCCCCAGCCCTTGATGGTGTAGGCGAACACGGCGCTGGGTCGGTCGGTGTGCTCGTCGCACGATCGGAGGGTGCTCACCAGGAGCCCGAGATCGTGGCCTCCCAGATCGGTGACGATGGCCTTCAGCTCCTCGTCGTTGTGGTTGGAGGCCCAGTCCCGCACCGCGGTGTCGGCCCCCTGCAGCAGCTTGTGGCGCACGGCCGGGCCGGTGAGGGCGAACAGCGACTGGTAGGCCTCGTTGGGCATGGCGTCGATGTGGGCCCGCAGGGCGTCGCCCCCCGGCTCGGCGAAGGCGGTGGTCAGCCGGGACCCGTACTTGGCCACGGCCACGTGCCATCCGGCGTCGCCGAAGAACTGCATGAGCCGGGTGGCCTGGATGTCGGGGATCACCCGGTCGAGGCTCTGGCGGTTGAGGTCGATGACCATGGTGAAGTTGCCGAGGTCGGCCGTGGTGGGGTCGCTGATCGCCTCCCACACGTTGCCCTCGTCCAGCTCGGCGTCGCCCACGGTGGCGATGAACCGGGCCGAGGGCAGGGGCCCGAAGTGACGGTCCACGTACCGGCGGGTGGCGGCCGAGAACAGGGGGGCGACGGCCCCCAACCCCACCGACCCGGTGGAGAAGTCGGCCACGTCGGGGTCCTTGGTGCGCGACGGGTAGGCCTGGAGCCCGCCCCGCTGGCGCAGGGTGGTGAGGTAGGAGCGGTGGAGCTCGCCGGTGAGGTACTTGATGGCGTGGTAGACGGGGGAGGCGTGGGGCTTCACCGCCACCTTGTCCTCGCCGTTGATGTGGGCGAACCACAGGGCGGTCATGATCGACACCATCGAGGCCGACGACGCCTGGTGCCCGCCCACCTTGATCGGCCCCGGCGCCCGCCGGTTGGCCACGTCGACGATGCGGGTGGCCAGCCACAGCACCCGCTGCTCCACCTGCTTCAGCACGTCGAGCCCGGCCGGATCGAGGTCGACCGGGCGGACGGGTGGCCCCGGCCGGGGACGGTCGCCGTCAGAAGAGGTCTTCACGTCGGCAGTTCACCACGATCTCGGGCACCGAGAGGTGATCGGGCAGGCACAGGGCCATGCTCACCAGCTCGGCCACGTCGGCCGGTTGCACGATGGGCTCGGGCCCGGGGTCGACGTCGGCGATCATCGTGGTGTCCACGAAGCTGGGGCACAGGGCGACGGCCCGCACCCCGTGGTCCCAGCCGGCCTGGCGGGTGGCGTGGGTGAGGGCCAACAGCGCGTGCTTGGTCATGGCGTAGCCGGGGGCGAAGCCGTTGCGGACGCGCTTGGCCGACAGCGACGCCAGGTTGACCACCCGGCCGTGACCCGACCGGCACAGGTGGGGCCAGGCCAGCGAGGTGAGGCGGGCCGGAGCCTTCACGTTGACCGCCCACATGGTGTCCAGGGACTCCTCGTCGAAGGCGTCGACGGCGAAGGGGGCCAGCACGCCGGCGTTGTTGACCAGGGCGTCGATCCCGCCGAAGTGCTCCGCCGTGGCCGTCACCCAGGCCTCGGCGCTGGCCGGGTCGTGGGCGTCGAAGTGGTGGTGGAGCACGGTCCCATGCGGCCAGGAGGGGGTCAGCCCGGCCAGCTGCTCGGGCCGGCGGGCACCCAGGCTGAGGCGGAAACCGTCGGCCCGCAACCGCTCGGCCACCGCCCGGCCGATGCCCCGGGCCGCCCCGGACACCATCACCACCCTGTCGTCGGCCGCCAGCATGGTCCGGATCGTAGCCCCACCCTCCACACTGGTCGCCATGCCGTCGGAGCGTTCGTCGCCGTCATCGCCCACCTCGGATCCGGTGTCCCCGGCCATCACCGGTGATCGCCCGGGGCATCAGATCGAGACCGGTCGATCCGGCTCGCCGCTGTCGGCGGGCTCGGCGGCCGAGGTGGCGCTGGCCGAGGTGGTGGGATCGATCGGCGGGCTGAACGGGGCGGCGGCGGAGGCGGCCCGGGAGCGGGACGCCCGCCTCACCAAGCCGCCGGGCTCGCTGGGCCGCATCGAGTCGCTCGCCGTCCAGCTGGCCGCCATCGCCGGCGGCAGCCCGGCCCCGAGCCCCGAGCCGGCCGTGGTGGTGGTGTTCGCCGCCGACCACGGCGTCCACGCCGAGGGGGTCAGCCCCTGGCCCCAGGCGGTCACGGCCCAGATGGTGACCGGCATCTGCCGGGGTGGGGCCGCCATCAGCGTGATCACGAGGGCCAACGGCCTGGGGGTGCAGGTGGTCAACGCCGGGGTGGCAGTGCCCCTCGATGACCACGAGCTGCTCGTGAACCGGCCGGTGCGGGCGGGGTCCCGGAACCTGCGACGGGAGGCCGCGCTGACCCGGGCCGAGGCCGCCACCGCCGCGCTGCTCGGGGTGGAGGTGGGGACCCGCCTGGTGGATGAGCGGGGCGCCCGATGCCTGCTCACCGGCGACATGGGCATCGCCAACACCACCCCGTCGGCGGCGGTGGTGGCCGCCATCACCGGGTTGGCGCCGGCCGACGTGACCGGCCGGGGCACCGGGATCGACGACGCCACCCTGGCGGCCAAGACCCAGGTGGTGGCCGACGCCCTGGCCCGTCTGGCCGGCCGGCCTCCCCTGGAGCCCCTCGATCCCCTCGGCGTGCTGGCCGAGGTGGGGGGACTGGAGATCGCCGGGCTCGCCGGCCTGTGCCTGGCCGGGGCGGCGGCTCGGGTGCCGGTGGTGGTCGACGGGGTGATCGCCCTGGCCGGGGCGCTGGTGGCCTGCGCTCTGCAGCCGGCGGTGGCGGGATACCTGATCGCCGGCCACCGCTCGGTGGAGCCGGCCGCCGGCCGGGCCCTCGACCACCTGGGCCTCGCCCCCCTGCTCGACCTCGACCTCCGCCTGGGTGAGGGCACCGGGGCAGCCCTGGCCTACCCCCTCGTGCGGGCCGCCGCCCTCGTCGCGGCCGAGATGGCCACCTTCGACGACCTCGGCATCGACGCCTGACCTGATCCGTCGCCCGGCCCGCCTGTCGCCGTCACCCTGGCCGCCTCTCGCCGTCACCCTGGCCGCCTCGCGCCCGGCGATCGCCCTGCCCTGCGCCCTATCTGCGCGACGAAAACCGCGCTCCGCCGGCGTTCCGCGTCGCGAAACCTCCGATGGTCGTCGAAAACGTCGCGCAGATCGGCGGCGGGGCGCGGTTCTCGTCGCGCCGTTGGCGGGGTCGAGCGGGAGGGGAGCGCCCGGCGTGGGGGAGCCGGTGGTCAGCGGACGATGGGTTCTCCGGTGTCGACGACCTCGAACATGGAGCCGTTGAGCTTGTGGAGGTCGGACAGAGCCTGGTCGTTCCAGCGGGGATCGGGGGCACCGCTCAGCATCCAGTCGCTGCCGTTGTCGGCCAGGTACATGCCGTAGGTCTTGAGGGCGGCGCAGATCACCTGGGCCTCGGCGCTGAACGAGCTGCAGTCGGCGCTGGCCTTGAGCCGGAACCGGGCCCCCATCGGCGGCACCCCGGCGTCGGTGATCGAGCTGGCGTAGTGGGTGGCGGGCTTGATGTAGGCCCGCTGGGTGCGGGCGGCGGTGAAGCGCAGGGCGTGGTCGATGTGGCCCTGCACCACCACCTCGTCGTACGTGGCGAGCCCGGCGAAGATCGGCAGGCCGGCGGCGTCGGCCGAGGTCCAGCTGGCGGGACGCAGCCCGTTCGACCCCAGGTCGAAGACGGCACCCGAGCCGGCGTGCCAGCTGGACCCGCCGTCACTGGTGGACGCGTTGAACAGCTCGTAGAGCTTGCAGTTGGCGTCGTCGACCACCAGCAGGTGCCGGTCGCTGCCGTCCTCCACCGGCGCGTTGGCCGGGATGGGATAGGGGCCGGGCTCGCTCTCGCCTGCGTAGTCGAAGCTCACCGGCACCCGGGGTTGGGAGCCGTTCACCACCACGTAGGGGATGCCGATGCCCTTGCCTTCCCACACGGTGCCGAAGTCGGGGTGGACCCGGCCACTGCCCAGGCTGGACACCCAGGCCGCCGACTGGGCGTGCACCGGCAGGCTGCGGACGTCGCGGTTCCACCAGTTGTCGGCCGGGAAGACCTGGCAGCGGACGGGGCCACCGCCGTTGAAGGCGTCGTTGGGGTCGCCGGGCTGGGCCTTCACACCGGGCGCCGCCGGGGCCGCCACCGGCTTGACCGTGGCCGACGGCGCCGGGCCGGTGCCCCCACCGTTGGCCGGGGCGGCCTTGGCCGTGGGGGCGGGCTGGGCGGCGGCCGGGGCCGGAGCGGCGGTGACCGGGGTGGAGCCGCTGGCCGGAGCGCCGCCCGGGGGGAGCGTGGGGGGCAGCACCGAGTCGGCAGCGGCCGTGGTGGTGACGGTGGTCAGAGGTGCAGCGGTGGTGCTGGCGGGGTCGGTGACCGGGGGGAGCGAGGCGTCGGTGAGCAGGTTGTCGCCGGCGTGGGCGGTGTCGGGCCCGCTGCTGCACGCCGCCGCCAGGAGGGCGAAAGCCAGCCCGGCCAGCAGAGCTCGGATGCCGCCGGGGGATGGGGACGTCACGGACACGTTCTCCTGGTCGAACCTCGGGCCCCTCGTCCGGCCCCAGCCTAGCGTCGGCATATCAGGCCTTCGATCTGTAGGCCCCGCCGCCCACGGCTGAGGCGCCGGAACGGCAGCCCGCCGCGAGCGGTTCGCCCCAGCAATGTCGCGCCCTGGCTCAGGATCGGGTGGTGATGCCGGCTTCCTCCACCCGGCCGTCGGCATGGCGGGCGAAGCGGCCCCGGTCGGCCGGGTGGACGGGGGCGTCGCTGGGCCAGGGCCAGCCGCCGAACTGGGTGCGGCGGTAGTCGGTGAACGCCTGGCGGATCTCGTCTTCGGTGCTCATCACGAAGGGGCCGTACTGGGCCACCGGCTCGGCGATCGGTCGACCCTGGAGCACCAGCAGCTCCACCGGTTCGGCCCCGGACACCAGCTCGGTGGCGGCCGAGGCATCGACGGTTGCCGCCGACGAGGAACCGAACGTCACGCCGCCGGCGGTGAGCCCGGCCCCCTCGAAGACGTACAGGGCCCGCACGGTTCCCTCCCCGGTGGCCGGCGGCAGGGTGCACCGGGCACCGGGGTCGAGCACGACGTGCCAGATGGCTACGTCGGCCTCGGGCCGGGAGGCCCACGACGACGGGGGCGGCGGAGGCGGCGTCAGGTCGCCGAACCGACCGGCGATCACGGTCACGGTGGCCGTGCGGCCCTCGCCATCGGTCTGATCCACCCGGGGGATGTCCTCGCTCCACAGCATGGAGAAGTGGGGACTGACCATCTTGTCGGCCGCCGGCAGGTTCATCCAGATCTGGAACAGCTCGACGTGGTTGGGGCCGTCCTCGTCGAGCAGGGGGAACATCTCGGAGTGGACGATGCCGCCCCCGGCCGTCATCCACTGGACGTCGCCCCGGCCGAACCGGGCCGCCGCCCCCAGCGAGTCGCTGTGGTCGATGTAACCGTTGCGGGCGAAGGTGATCGTCTCGAACCCCCGGTGGGGGTGCTGGGGAAAGCCGGGTACCACCAGCCCGTGGTACATGTTCCACCCGTCGAGACCGGCGAAGTCCTGCCCCAGCTGGCGGCCGGCCAGGGAGGCGGCAGGCGCCATCCGGCCGTCGCCGGCGGGATAGCGGTCGTCGTGGTGGACACAGAACAGGAACGGGTCCACGGTGGGCCATGGCGAGGGGCTGGGCGGCAGCTGGACCGGCTCGGTTTCGCTCATTCTTTAACTATAGGGTCGGGCCACGGTGTCGAATGGTGGTGACGTTTGTCCTACCCTGGGGACCAGGTGGCTACTGACATGGCGTCCCTGCACCCCGACCAGGGGATTCCCCCCACGGGCCCGCTGCCCGGTGCGCCGGTGCGCCCCGTATCGGGCCTGCTGCCGCCGCCCGACCCCGACCGTCCGGCGTCGAGGGTCTTCGGTGAGGACCCGATCCTGTACGACCGCTTCCGGCCCGGCTATCCCCGGGACCTGATGGAGACCGTGGTGTCGGGCACCGGCCGGGGCCCGGTGCTGGAGATCGGCGCCGGAACCGGCAAGGCCACGCGGGCCCTGCTGGCCTTGGGCCGCCCGGTCTACGCCCTGGAGCCCGACCCCCGGATGGCGTCGGTGCTCGAGCTGAACTGCGGGCACGACAACGTATCGGTGGTGCGGGCCTCGTTGGAGGAGGCCAACCTGCCGGCGGAGGCGTTCCGGCTGGCGGTGGCGGCCCAGACCTGGCACTGGGTTGACCCGTCCTCCGCCTACGCTCGGGTGGCCGACGCCCTGGGCGACGAGGGCCGCCTCGCCCTCCTGTGGCACCATCCGCTCGACGATCAGGGGATGCTGGGCGAGGCCATGGAGCGCCTCTACGCGAGCCTCGCCCCGGGCATCGGGGCGATCTGGCCCGGCATGGAGGCCCGAGACTTCGATCCGCCCCGGGATCACGTGGGTGCCGCCAGCCGGTTCCGGGGCTGGACGTACCACGAGCACCGGTGGGAGCGCCGGCTCGACGCGGTGGGGCTGGTGGGTTGGCTCTGTTCCAGCTCGGCCCACCGCCTGCTCCCGGTGCCGGACCGGGTGGAGCTGATGACGGCGGTGGCCGCCCTGGTGCAGGAGCTGGGGGGCGAGGTGACGGTGGGAATGCGCACCGTGGCCCATATCGGTCTCCGGGTCTGAGCCTCGGGCCCGTTTTCGCTCAGGCCGGCGTCGGGGGCGCCGATACGGGTGAGGTGAGCAGCCACTTCCGCGCCAACTCGATCGTGCCCCGCTACCGCCGGGTGGGCCTGCGCATGAGCTGCGCCCTCTGCGAGGTGGCCTGGACCGGTGCGGTCGATTCCCCCTGCTGGGTCTGCGGCGGCCCCGGCACCCCCGGCCCCCCTCCCTCCATCTATCCCGATATTGACTGAGTGTCCCCTTCGGGGACCTGGAGTTTCGCTTCGCGGAAACTCCCTGGGTGTCCCCTTCGGGGACCTGGAGTTTCGCTTCGCGGAAACTCCCTGGGTGTCCCCTTCGGGGACCTGGAGTTTCGCTTCGCGGAAACTCAGTGCGTGTCCCCTTCGGGGATCCAGGACGGGTCGCGGCGCTCGTTGAAGGCGGCGATGCCTTCGCTCGCCTCCTCGGACTGGAACAGCTCGCGGGACCGCAGGGAGGTCCAGGCGAACCCGTCGGACCGGTTGAGGTTCGGCACCCGCCGGATCAGGTCCTTCGATGCAGCCAGGGCGATCGGCCCGCCCCGCACCACCATCGACACGTAGGCGTTCACCGCGTCGTCGAGCTCGTCGGCCGGCACCGCCCTGTTGATGAGGCCCACCTCGGCCGCCCGGGCCGGGACGATCCGGTCTCCGGTGAGGAACAGCTCGCTGGCGTCGGCCCGCCGCAACTTGGGCAGGCACACCACCGAGATCACGGCCGGCGCCACCCCGATGCGCACCTCGGTGAAGCCGATCTTGGCGTCGTCGCGCATCACCGACAGGTCGCACGACGCCACCAGGCCCACGCCGCCGGCCATGGCGTGGCCGTCGATGCGGCCGATCACCGGCTTGGGCGAGTCGAGGATCTGGTTCATGACGTCGAGGAACGTGCGCTGCGGCGTGGTCGGTGACACCCCCGGCGTGGCTGCCTTGAGATCGGCTCCGGCGCAGAACGTGTTGCCGGTGTTGGTGAGCACGATGGCCCGTACCCCGTCGTCGGCCTGGGCCCGGTCGAGGTTCCGGCTGAGGCTGTCGACCAGCAACTCGTTCAGGGCGTTCTTGCGTTCCGGCATGTTCAGCGTGATCGTGGCGACGCCGCCGGCAACGGCGTACAGCGTCGGCTCGGTGCCCGGTTCCTGAGGGTTCGACATGGGCCACAGCATGGCGGACGACCAGCCCCTTCGGCCACTGTGGCCCGTGCCGGTAGCCTCCCGGGCATGGCTTCGATCTTCTCCCGAATCATCGCCGGCGAGATCCCGGGACGCATCGTGTGGGACGACGACACGTGTGTCGTCATGGTGGACATCCGGCCCCTCCACCCCGGACACTGCCTGGTGATCCCCAAGGCCGAGGTCGACCACTGGGTGGATCTCGACGAGGCCACCGCCACCCACCTCATGGCCGTGGCCCGCCACGTGGGCCGGGCCCAGCAGGCGGCCTTTCCCTGCGAGCGGATCGGCATGGTGGTGGCCGGCTACGAGGTGCCCCACACCCACATCCATGTGATGCCCACCGACTCGATGGCCGACTTCGACTTCCGCAACGCCGACCCCTCGGCCCGGGCCGACGCCCTCGACGAGGTGGCCGAGCGCCTTCGCTCGGCGCTGCGGGCCCAGGGCCACGGGGCCGTGGTGCGATAGGGGAGCGGGGCCCCGCCGCCCTCAGCGCTCGAACCGCTGGGCCACCAGGGGATAGTCGAACACGATGTCGTCGCCCTGGCGGCGGGCGTCGACGCCGAGGCCGTGGCCGCCGACCGAGGCTTCGAACCGGGCCCGGACCCCGTCGTGGTCGGGCCCGTGGGAGTTGGCCAGCACAGCGTCGAGGCTGGCCGTGACCCGGTAGGGCACCACCTCGGTCAACCGCCAGCCCCGGCCGGTGAACAGGGCCTGCTGCTCGCCCGCCGTGAGATTCCGCACGTGTGACGGGTCGCGCCGGCGTTCCGCCTCGTCGTAGGCGGCGGCCGCCTCCCGATCCTCGGTGGCGGCGAAGTCGACGATGACCAGGCGCCCCCCGGGCGCCGCCACCCGCCCCAGCTCGGCCGCCACCCGGTCGGGCTCGGCCGCGTGGTGGAGGGCATAGCGGTTCACCACCACGTCGAAGGCCCCGCGGGGGAACGGGAGCCGGTCCATTCGGCCCAGACAGAAGGCGGTGGTGGCCTCGTGGCCGGCGGCCCCGGCCCTCCCGGCGGCCAGCCGGAGCATGGCCGGGGTCAGATCCACGCCGGTCACGGCCGCCCCGTCGGCGGCCAGCCGGCAGGTCACGATGCCGGGGCCGCAGGCCACGTCGACCACCCGGTCGCCGGCACCGGCGGCGGCCAGACCGGCCAGCACGTCGAGCGCCCGCTCGTCGTTCACCACGGTCGCCCGGGCGAACGCCTCGGCGTGCACCGTGAACTGGGCCACCGCCTCCCGCTCGATCCGCTCCGCCTCGCTTGCTGGCTGCCCCCCGGTGACCGTCATGGGTCCGTTCTACACCTCGGGCTGTCGGGCGCCGATACCGGGGGCAGATGTTGAGGGTCATGTCGCTGCGGGTGCGCCTGCTGCTGGCCGTGCTGGTGCCGGTGGCGGCCCTGATCACGGTGGTGGGGTACGAGGCGGTGGCGCGCGCCGCGGTGGCGGCCGACGCCCGCTCCGAGCTGGCCCGCACCGAAGCCCTCGAACGGCTGGCCACCGCCCAGTCGCTGAACGTGCTGCCCGAACCGGCGACGGTGGCGGCCGACATCAGGGGGATGGGGGTCGGCGTCGACCCGCTCTACCAGCTCGTGCTCGACGGCTACTGGCGGACGTTCACGCTCGACTACCAGGCCGCCGACGACGCCCGACGCCAGATGGACGGCCCGGCCCGGGCGGTCATGGGCCAGGCGGCCTGGGACGCCTTCGAACGCCAGCGGGCGGCGGTGGAGGAGCTGGTGGGGGCGGTCGACGGCGGGATGGTGGACCCGGCGCTCGTGGCCGCAGCCGAAGCTGCCCGTCGCGACGCCGATCTGAGCCTGGCCGATCTGGCCCAGGCCTCGTCGTCCGACGCCTGGATCACCTACATGAGCTCGATCGACGCCATGCGGGCCGGGCAGGTGGAGTTCGCCCACCTGTTCCCCACTCTGGCCGGCCTCCCGGTGGCCACCGCCGACCAGCTGGCGCAACTGTCGGGGGAACGGGCCAACGCCACCGAGCGGGTGGTGCTCGGCCTGCGCGCCGATCTGCGGACCCAGGTGGCCGACGTGCTGGCCTCCGACGACAACGTCCGGTGGACCGAGGCCGTGGCCCGGGGCCAGGACATCGCCGCCGGGCGGGCCCAGCCGATGGAGCTGGGCGAGCTGACGGACCTGATGGGGCGGGCCCTCAACCTGCAGCAGCGCATCATGGATATCGCATCCCAGGCGCTGGCCCAGGTTCGGGCCGAGCTGGCCGCCACCGCCGCCAGCGCCGAGGGGTCGCGCCGTCAACTGCTCGCCTTCGGCGGCGGCTTCACCCTGCTGGCCCTCGCCCTCACCGGCTGGATCCTGCGGTCGATCACCGGGCCCCTGCGCCGCCTGACCGAACGGGTGGCGGCCGTGGCCAGCGGGGAGATCGAGGGCGACCGGGTGACGATCGGCGGCCACGACGAGCTGGCCCGCCTGGGGGCCACGATCGAGGACGTCGCCGACGGGCTCCGCCACCTGGAGCGCCAGATCATGGCCATGACGGCCGGTGACCTCGACGATCCCAGCCTCCGGATGGCGGCCCCCGGCCCGGTGGGCGCCTTCGTGCAGCAACGGGTGGACGACCTGCGCCTGGCCAGCGGCCGGCTGCGGGTGGCGGCCTCGTCGGACCCGCTCACCGGCCTCCTCAACCGCCGGGCCCTCACCGAGGCCGTCCTCGGCCGGGGGCCGCGCTCCGGGGATCTGGGGGTGCTCTACCTCGACCTCGACCGGTTCAAAGCGGTGAACGACCGGCACGGCCACCACCACGGCGACGCCGTGCTCCAGGCGGTGGCGGCCCGGCTCAGCCGCCTGGTGCGGGAGGGTGACCTGGTGGCCCGGATCGGGGGCGACGAGTTCATCGTGGTGGTGGCGGGCATGAACGCCGACGCCGTGGCCGTGCTGACGAGCCGGATCGAGCTGGCGGTGACCGAGCCGATCTCCGTCGACGGTGTCCGGCACCGGGTCGGGTGCTCGATCGGGCTGTCGTGGTTGGGCCCGGCCGACGATCTGGCGGCGGCGCTGGAACAGGCCGACCGTCGGATGCTGGAGACGAAGTCCGACCGGCAGCGCAGGCACCGCCGCTGAGCCGAACGGGCCCGGTCCCGGTCCATCGGTGGCGGGGCGGCGCCTCTACGCTGGGCCGGAGACGACCCCCCAGGAGGCGGCCCATGCCCGAGACCACCGTCGAACGCCCGGCGGCAACGCCACCGGCGGGCCCGGCGCTTCCCCTCTGGCGGCGGGGACCGGTGGTCGTGGCCTTCTCCATGATCATGGTGTTCGTGTGCATGGCGGCCCTCCTCATCTGGCAGGCGAGCCACAGCGACTGGCGGCGCCAGCTTCCCCCGGTCGACGGGGTGACGGTCACCACCACCGCCTCACCCGCCGGCGCCGGCGAGGTCACCCGGCCGTGATCGCCCCGGCCCTGCGGGGCCGGTTCGCCGGCCCGGCCGGCGAGCAGCTCCACGGCTGGTGGAGCGTGCCGGTGACCGCCAGCGGCATCGTGGTGCCCGACGGGGCCATCGACGTGATGTGGGCACCCGGTCGCCGGCCCTGGCTGGCCGGGCCCGATTCCCGGCCCCACCCGGTGTCGCTGGCCGCTGCCGGCTCGATGGTGGTCGGCGCACGCCTCCGGCCCGGGTTGGCGCCGGCCCTGCTCGGCGCCCCGGCCACTGCGGCCACCGACACCCTGCTGCCGCTGTCCGACCTGTGGCCGGCAGCCGTCGTCCGCCGGCTCGACGAGGAACTGGAGGGGCCGACGGGCCGGCCGGGGCGGCGCTGGCTCTGGCCCGGGCTGTGGTGACCGTGGCCGGGGCCGACCGGCGCCCCGACCCGGTGGTGACGGCGGCCGTCACCCAGCTGGAGCGGGGCGGTAGCACCCGAGGGCTGGGCCTGGGGCCCCGCCAGCTCCGACGCCGGTTCGGAGCGGCCATGGGTTACGGCCCGGCTTTCTACGGGCGGATCGCCCGCCTCGACCGCTTCAGCCGGCTGGTTGCCGTCTCCCCCTCCGGTGTCCCGCTGGCCCAACTGGCGGCGGCCGCCGGCTACTACGACGAGGCCCACCTGTGGCGGACTGCGTCGCCCTCACCGGCACACCCCGGCCCGGTACCGGGCGGCGAAGACCGGATGACCGTTCCGTCCAATTCGGACCCAGGAGGCTGTTGCACACTGGGTCGATGGAGATCCTTTTCGTAGCCGGCGTGGCCCCCATCGAGCCCGAGCCGGCCGCCGGCAAGCACTTCTACCGGGACATCCTCGGCCTCCCGTTGGCCGACGTGACCGACGACTACATCGCCGTCGACGGGTTCGGGGGGACGCGGCACCTCGGGGTCTGGCCCCTGGCCGATGCGGCCCGGTCCTGCTTCGGCACCGACACCTGGCCCTCCGACGTGCCCGTGCCCCAAGCCACGATCGAGCTGGAGGTGGGACGAGGTGGCGGTGGCGGCCGCCGCCACGGAGCTGGAGGCGGCCGGCCACCGGCTCCTCCACGGCGCCCGGACCGAGCCCTGGGGCCAGACGCTGGCCCGGCTGCTGGGCCCCGAGGGGCTGCTGATCGGTGTGTGCCACACACCCTGGCTGCACGAGGCCTGAGCCTCCCCCGGCCGGGAGGGGCTCAAGCCGGGCCGACTGCGGCCGACGGGTGCGCTCATGACGCATCGCGTGCCTCTCCGGAGCCTGCAGGGTCGGCTCGTAGCCGCCTTCCTCGTGATCGGGCTGGCGCCCGTGGTGGTGGTGGGCTGGCTCGCCGTGGGCCAGGCCCGCCAGACCCTGGTCGATGCCGCCGGCGAGCGAATGCAGGTGGCGGCGGCCAACGCCGGCGACACCATCGATCGCAACCTGTTCGAGCGTTACGGCGATGTCCAGGCCTTCGCCGCCAACCCCAAGGCCCGGGGCACGGGGGCCGAGGCCACCGAGATGGCCGACTTCTTCACCCACACCTACACCATCTACGACCTCATGCTGGTGGTCGGCCTGGACGGCCGGATCAAGGCTGCCAACACCGTCGATCACACCGGGATGCCCGTGCCCACCGCCCGGCTGGTGGGGACCGACGTGTCGGACCAGGCCTGGTTCCAGACGGTGGCCGGGGGCGGCACCCCCGAAGGGGGCACCTTGTACAGCAGCGCCGAGCGGAATCCCCTGGTGAACGCCGTCTACGGTGACGATCGGATCACGCTGCCCTTCACCGCTCCCATCTTCGACCCCGACGGGAAGATGGTGGGCATCTGGCACAATGACGCCTCGTTCGATCGCATCGTGGGCGAGATCATGTCGGGCACCCGCGACGACCTCCTGCGCAGCGGTGTCAGCTCGGTCCAGACGAAGTGCTGCTCGACGCCGACGGCGTCGTGCTCGCCTCGTCCGAGGGTGGCAGCCCCCTGCAGGACAACCTGATCGACGCCGGCGCCGGGCGGCGGCCCGGGCGGTGGAGACCGACGCCGCCGGCTACCTGCAGGCCCGGGACGCCAGCGGTGCCATGGTGCTCGACGGTTACGCCCACGCCGACGGGGGCGCTCGGTCGCCGGCTACGGCTGGGGAGTGGTGGTGAGCCAGGACCGGGCGGCGGCCGCCGCCGGCGCCGATGGCCTCCGCAACCTCGTCGTGGCCGTGACGGCGGCCGGCGCCATGATCATCCTCTTCGTCGCCCTGTGGCTGGCCCGCAGCGTGTCCAGCCCCATCCGGCGGGTGGCGGAGCGGGCCCGCAACGCGGCGGCGGAGCTGGCGGACGTGGCCGAGACGATGAACCAGAGCGCCGAGCGCACCTCCGACCGGGCCAACGCCACGTCGACCGTGGGGGCCGAGGTGTCGTCGAGCGTGTCGACGGTGGCCGCGGCGACGGTGGAGCTCGACGCCTCGTTCCGCCACGTGGCCGAGGTGGCGGTGGAAGCGTCGTCGATCGCCACCGAAGCGGTTGACGCCGCCCGGGCCTCCTCGACCTCGGTGTCCCGCCTGGGCGACTCGAGCGGCGAGATAGGCGAGGTGATCGGCGTGATCCGCTCGGTGGCCCAGCAGACCAACCTGCTGGCCCTGAACGCCACGATCGAGGCGGCCCGGGCCGGTGAAGCCGGCCGGGGGTTCGCCGTTGTGGCCAACGAGGTGAAGGAGCTGGCCCAGCGCACGGCCCAGGCGACCGAGGCCATCTCCGAGCAGATCGACACGATCCGCAGCGACGCCGGGAACGTGGTCGACGCCAACAGCCGCATCAGCGAGACGATCGACCGGATCCAGGAGATCTCCGGCACGATCGCCTCGGCCGTTGAGCAGCAGACGGTGGCCACGGCTGAGATCAGCCGGAGCGTGTCCCACGCCGCCGACGGCACCGGCGACATCGCCCGCAGCATGGCCGACGTGGCCGTCGCCGCCGACGAGACCCGCGACGCCGTGGGCGTCACCATGGCATCGGCGGCCGAGATCGCCACCATGGCCGACGACCTGTTGGCCGTGGTGTCGGGCCGGTAGCGCGGGGCGGGGGCGCCGCCCCTGAACGCCGCCGGGCTGGTGGCCCCGGACCGGTTGTGAGCCTGGCTCAGAAGCCGAGGGACCGGCCCACGATCTCCTTCATGATCTCGTTGGTGCCGCCGTAGATGCGCTGCACCCGGGCGTCCCGGAAGGCCCGGGCGATGGGGTACTCCTCCATGTAGCCGTAGCCGCCGAACAGCTGGAGGCAGCGGTCGACCACCCGGAACTCGAGGTCGGAGCACCACCACTTGGCTTCGGCCGCGTCGTCGGCCGACAGCTCGCCGTCCAGGTACGCCTGCGTCTGGCGGTCGATGAACACCTGGGCCACGTCGAGCTCGGTCTTCATCTCGGCCAGGGTGAACTTGGCGCTCTGGAACGAGCCGATGGGCTGGCCGAAGGCCTGGCGCTCCTTGCAGTACTCCACCGTCCAGCCGAAGGCGGCCCAGGCGTGGGCCACCGCCCCCACGGCCAGCGACAGCCGTTCCCGGGGCAGGTTGCGCACCAGGTGGAAGAAGCCCTGCCCTTCCTCGCCCCCCAACAGGTTGGCCGCCGGCACCCGAACATCGCTGAAGAACAGCTCGGCCGTGTCCTGGGCGTGCATGCCCACCTTGTCGAGGTTGCGGCCCCGGCTGAAGCCCTCCATGCCATCCTCCACGATCAGCAGGCTCATGCCCCGGTGGGCCTGGCTGGGATCGGTCTTGGCCGCCACGATCACCACGTCGGAGTTGATCCCGTTGGTGATGAACGTCTTGGCTCCGTTGAGGATGTAGCAGTCGCCGTCCCGGATCGCCGTGGTGCGGATCCCGGCCAGGTCGGAGCCGGTGCCCGGCTCGGTCATGGCCACCGCCGCCATCAGCTGGCCCGAGGCCAGGCCGGGCAGCCACCGGGCCTTCTGCTCGTCGTCGGTGAGATCGGTGAAATACGGCAGGCAGATGTCGTTGTGCAGCGTGATGCACATGCCCGACGCCATCACCCCGGCCCGCTGGATCTCCTCGTCGATGATGACGTTGAAGCGGAAGTCGTCGACCCCGCCCCCGCCCAGCGATTCGGGGATCTCCATGCCCAGGAAGCCGTTCTCGCCGGCCCGGCGGAACATGGCCTTGTCGACGATGCCGGCCTGCTCCCAGGCATCGGCGTGAGGGACGATCTCCCGCTCCACGAATGCCCGGAACGACTCCCGGAACAGATCGTGCTCGGGACCGAACAAGGTGCGCTTCAGCATCGCCGCCACCGTACCGGCCGGCCCTCGGGCCCGGCCACTGCTCGGCCGGGGCCCCGTCTCGGCCGGGACCCTCCCCCGGCCGGCAGCTACGCTGCTGGGCCATGTCCAACGTGGTGCTGCTCCTGGCCGGGGGCAGCGAGCCAGGTTCCGAGCTGCTGGCGGCCCTGCCGGGTGACGGGGTGCGTTGCATCGCCGCCGACTCCGGGCTCGACCACGCCCGGGCTCTGGGGCTGCGGCCCGAGCTCGTGGTGGGCGACCTCGACTCGGTCTCGCCCGCCGCCCTGGCCTGGGCCGAGGCCGAGGGCATCCCCGTCGAGCGTCACCCGGCGGACAAGGCCCCGACCGATCTGGGGCTGGCCCTCGTCCGGGCGGTGGCCCTGGCCCCCGACCGGGTGCTGGTGGCCGGGATCGGGGGCGGCCGGCTCGACCACTTCCTGGCCAACATCGGGGTGCTGGCCAGCCCCCGCTGGGCGGCCGTGGCCCTCGACGGCTGGATCGACGGGGCCCGTATCGCCGTGGTCCATCCGGGCCGGCCCCGGGTGCTGGACGGGGCACCGGGCGATCTCCTCAGTTTGTTACCGATCAACGGCGACGCCGTGGGCGTGTCGGTCACCGGGGTGACCTGGCCCTTGGCTGACGAGACGCTGGCGGCCAGCTCCAGCCGCGGCGTCAGTAACGTGTTTACCCAGGTCAGCGTCGTTGTGGAACTGTCTGGGGGTACCTTGTTGGCGGTGCGGCCGGCTCCTTCGGCATCCGCTGCCGGGGTTTGACAACCCGCAGAATCGCCCACCGTCAAGGTGGGCCGCCCGGCTTAGGCTTCATGAAATCTCAATACAGACCTGTGTGGGGCGCGAGGTCAGAGGCAGGCTGAGCCTGCAGGAGGACAACGTGGCGACCATTGCCATCATCGGTACGGGGTATGTGGGCCTCACCACCGGAGCCTGTTTCGCCCATCTCGGCCACGAGGTGATCTGCGCCGACGTCGACGAACAGAAGATCGCCCGACTTCGGGCCGGGGAGATCCCGATCGTGGAGAAAGGCCTCGACCGCCTCGTCGACGAGGGCATCCGGTCCGGGAACCTGCGGTTCGTGGTGGGGGCGGCAGAGGCGTCGAAGCACGCCGAGTTCCACTACCTGTGCGTCCCCACCCCCCAGGGGGAGGACGGGGCGGCCGACCTCAGCTACCTGGAGGCGGCGGCGGCCGAGATCGCCCCCGTGCTGCCCACCAACAGCATCGTGGTCAACAAGTCGACCGTGCCCGTGGGCTCCACCCGGGTCGTGGGCCGGGTGCTGAACCGGCCCGACGTGACCGTGGTCTCGAATCCCGAGTTCCTCCGAGAGGGCACCGCGGTGCAGGACTTCCTCCACCCCGACCGGGTGGTGATCGGCTCCCGAGACACCGAGGCCTCCATCCGGGTGGCCGGGCTGTACGCCCGCATCGCGGCGCCGATCATGGTGACCGATCCGGTGTCGGCCGAGACCATCAAGTACGCCTCCAACGCCTTCCTGGCGGCCAAGCTGTCGTTCGTCAACGCCATCGCCACCCTGTGCGAAGCAGTGGGGGCGGACGTGAACGACGTGGTGCTGGGCATGGGGTACGACTCCCGCATCGGGCGGGAGTTCCTCCGCCCCGGGCCGGGCTGGGGTGGCAGCTGCTTCCCCAAGGACACCCGGGCCCTGGCCAACATCGCCAAGGAGGCCGGGTACGACTTCAGCTTCCTCGATCAGGTGCTGAAGGTGAACGACGACCAGTTCGACCGGACGGCCCAGAAGGTGCTCGACGCCATCGACCCCGCCGTCGCCGACTCCACCCACGTGGCCTTCCTCGGGCTCACGTTCAAGGCCGGCACCGACGACCTGCGGGAGTCGCCGTCGATCGAGGTGCTGCGCCGGGTCCTGGCGGCAGGGGTGAAGGTCAAGGCCTACGATCCGGCCGTGCTGCCCGACGACGGCCGCCTGGCCCGCACCTACCCCGACCTCGACGTGGAGCTCACCTCTGATCCCTACGCCGCGGCCGAGGGGGCCTCGGTGATGGCGATCATGACGGAGTGGGACGAGTTCGCCGGCCTCGACTTCGACAAGATGGCGGAGATCATGGCCCGCCGGTCGATCGTCGATGCACGCAACCTGCTGGAGCCGACGATCCCCCGCCGCCGGGGTTTCGTCTACCGCGGCGTCGGCCGCTGATTTCACGGCATCCTGAAAGCAGGCCCTAACAGGGAGCAGGGATAACGATATGGCGCGTGTGGTGGTTACGGGTGGGTCGGGGTTCGTCGGCTCGCATGTGTGCGAGGCCCTACTGGAACGAGGCGACGAGGTCGTCTGCATCGACAACCTGGTCACCGGCAACGCCGACAACATCGCCCACCTGATCGGCCACGACGGGTTCGAGTTCGTCCGTCACGACGTGTCCCGCCAGCTGTGGGTGAAGGGCCCGGTCGATCGGGTCATGCACCTCGCCTCCCCCGCCTCACCGGTCGACTTCGAGCGGATCCCGATCGAGATCCTCGACGTCGGCTCGATCGGCACCCGCAACTGCCTGGAACTGGCCGAAGCCAAGGGGGCCCGCTTCTTCCTCGCTTCCACCAGCGAGGTCTACGGTGACCCGCTGGTCCACCCCCAGCCCGAGACGTACTGGGGCAACGTGAACCCCAACGGGCCCCGCTCCATGTACGACGAGGCCAAGCGGTTCGCCGAGGCCCTCACGTTCGCCTGGCACCGGGCCCGGGGGGTCGAGGTGCGGGTAGTGCGGATCTTCAACACCTACGGGCCCCGGATGCGGCCCGAGGACGGCCGGGTGGTGTCGAACTTCATCACCCAGGCCCTGCAGAACCAGCCGCTCACGGTCTACGGCGACGGGTCCCAGACCCGCAGCTTCTGTTACGTCGACGACCAGGTGCGGGGCCACCTGGCCCTGCTCGACGGCGAGCACACGGGCCCGATCAACATCGGCAACGACGGCGAGTTCACGATGTTGGAGCTGGCCGAGGTCGTGATCAAGGTGACCAACTCGGCCAGCGAGATCACCTTCGCCCCGCTTCCCTCCGACGACCCCACCCGGCGGCGGCCCGACCTCACCGAAGCCAACGCCAAGCTGTCGTGGAAGCCGACGGTGTCGCTGGAGGAGGGCGTGGGCCGCACGGCCGCCTGGTTCCAGTCGGTCCTCGGTCTCTGACCCGCGGGCGGCCACCCCAGATCCCGATCTCTGACACGGCGGCGCCAGGACCGGGACCGGGCGTCAGAGTTCCCGGTGGCGGTGGCAGAATCGACGCCGATGATCCGCCTCGGGGTTCCGGTCGAGCAGTTCTGGCACCGGGTCCCCGGAGGCACGGGTCGGGCCACCTACGGCACCCTGCGGGCCCTCGCCGACGCTGGCGCCACCGCCACCCCTCGAGGTGGGGTGGAGGCCCGGCTCCTGGCGGCCTGGCACCGGCCGTCCCGCCGGCACCCCCCCGGCCTGGGTGAGCTCGGCCCGGTGCGGTTCGCCCCGCTGCCCCGGCCCGTGCTGTACGAGAGCTGGCTCCGCTTGGGCCGACCCCGGGTGGAGCCGTGGACCGGTCCGGTGGATGTGGTGTGGGCGGCGGCCATGGTGATGGCCCCCAGCCGGGCCCCGGTGGTGGCCACCGTGCACGACCTGGGGTTCCTCGACCATCCGGAGCGCAGCTCCCGCCGGGGCCGGGACTTCTTCCCCCGGGCCTGGGCGGCGGTGGGGGAGCGGGCGGCCGCGGTGGTGTGCCCGTCGCAGGTGGTGGCCGACGACTGCGCCCGCCACGGCCTCGACCCGTCCCGGGTACGGGTGGTCCCCTGGGGTGTGGCGGCCACCCGGGTGCCCGCCGCCGCCGCCGAGGCGGCCCGCCGCCGCCACTGCCTGCCGACCCCGTTCGCCCTGTGGGTCGGCACGCTGGAGCCCCGCAAGAACCTGGAGCGCCTGGTGGCGGCGATCGGCCAGGTGCCGGGCCTCCACCTGGCCGTGGTCGGCCCGGCGGGCTGGAACCTCGACGGCCGCGACGTGCTGGCCCCCCTGGAGGGGCGGGTCCACCGGCTCGGTCCGGTGAGCGATGCCGAACTGGGCGCCCTGTACCGGGCGGCCGCGGTGTTCGTGTTCCCGTCGCTGCTGGAAGGGTTCGGGCTCCCGGTGCTGGAGGCGATGGCCCAGGGCACACCCGTTGTGACCAGCGCCGGAACCGCCACGGCCGAAGCGGCAGGGGAGGCCGCCCTCCTCGTCGACCCGCTCGATGTCGACGCCGTGGCCGGCGCTGTGGCCTCCGTCCTCGACGATCCGGATCTCGCCGCCGACCTGGGCCGGCGCGGTCTCCAGCGGGCCGCCGAACGCTCGTGGGCCGCCACCGCCGCCGGCTACGCCGTCGTCTTCGCCCACGTCGCCGGCCGGGGTCCGGATCTCTGACCTGGCGTACCGAAGGGCCACTGCCGGCGTCAGAGTTCGCCGATGGGGGTGGGTATGGCACCGCTTGCGCCGCCGGGGCTGGTTAGATGGCAGCGATGGTGACGGTTGGCGTCAACCTCCTGTGGCTGGTGCCGGGCGTGGTGGGAGGCTCCGAGGAGTACACCCTGCGCCTGCTGGGGGCGCTCGACCAGCTCGGCGTCGCCGACGACCTGTGGCTCCGGTTGTACGGGAGCTCCGACCTGTTCGAGGCCCACCCCCATCTGGCCCGCCAGTTCGAGACCCGGGTGTCGCCGGTGGGATCGAGATCCAAGGGGGTGCGGATCGGGGCCGAGAACAGCTGGCTGGCGGCGGTGAGCCGGAACGACGACCTGGTGCACCACGCCGGTGGGGTGGTGCCGTTCGTGCGGTCCCAGACCTCGGTGCTCACGATCCACGATCTCCAACCGCTGGAGATGCCCGGGAACTTCTCGCCCCTCAAGCGCCGCTGGCTGGGCTCGATGCTGCCCCGCTCGGTGCGGGCGGCGCGGCTCGTGCTGTGCCCCAGCGAGTTCACCGCCGGCACGATCACCGAGCGGTTGGGTGTGCCCCCCGAGCGGGTGCGGGTGGTCCGCCACGGCCACGAGCCCACTGAGCCCGGCGTCCTCGACGCTGGTGCCGACGCCGCCCTCACCGCCCGCTACGGCCGCTACCTGCTGCTCCCCGCGATCGCCTACGCCCACAAGCGCCACGTCGATGCGGTGGCCGCCCTCGACCGGCTACGCGACCGTTTCGGCGACCTGCACCTGGTGTGCACCGGCCGGCCCGGGCCCGAGACGCCGGCGCTGGAGCGTCTGATCAGCGAGCTGGCCCTGACCGACCGGGTGCACCTCCTGGGCCGGGTGCCGGCCGACGAGCTCGACGCCCTCTACCGTTCGGCTGCCGCCCTGGTGTTCCCCTCGGCCTACGAGGGGTTCGGCAACCCGGCCCTGGAGGCGATGGCCCGGGGCTGCCCTGTGGTGGCCACCACTGCCGGCGCCCTGCCCGAGGTGGTGGGCGACGCCGGCCTGCTCGTACCGCCGGGTCGGCCCGGGGCCCTGGCCGCGGCCGTGGCCCGGGTGCTCGACGAACCGGGCCTGGCCGAGCGGCTCCGGGCCGAAGGGCCGGCCCGGGCCGATCGCTTCTCCTGGCTCCGGGCCGGGCGCGAGCTGGCCACCGCCTATCGAGACGCCCTGGAGGGCCGATGAAGCTCCTCATCCTGTGTCCCCACTTCGAGCCGGATCTCCACGCCGCCACCGGTGAGGTCATGACCCGGCTGGTGGAGGGGCTGGCCAAGCGGGGCCACCAGATCAGCGTGGTGACGGCGCTGCCCTGGTACAAGGAGCACGACGTGGAGCCCGAGTGGCGGGGCCGGCCGTGGCGCTCGGAGCGGGTGGCCTGGGGCCGGATCGTGCGGGTGTGGCCGTTCCCCACCGACAAGTCGAACGTGGCGGCCCGGGCCGTGGGGTTCCTCGGCTTCACCGGGCTGGCCGCCGGGGCCGCCCTCACCCTGGGCCGGCACGATGCCGTGCTGGCCATGTCGCCCCCGATCTTCCTGGGCGACGCCGCCTGGGCCGTGGCCCGCCGGTGGCGGATCCCGATGGTGTTCAACGTCCAGGACATCTTCCCCGACGTGGCCGTCGACCTCGGGGCGCTCACCAACCCCCGGGTGATCGCCCTGGCCCGGCGCCACGAGCGGTCGCTGTATCGGCGGGCCGACGCCGTGACCGTGCTCTCCGACGACCAGGCCGACAACGTGCGGGCCAAGATGGCGCCTGCGATCCAGGGCCGGGTGTCGATCATCCACAACTTCGTGGACCTCGACCGGGTGCCGGTGGTGGAACGGGACAACGGGTACCGCCGCCGTCACGGCCTCGGGGGCACGACGGTGGTGATGTACGCCGGCAACGTGGGGTTGTCGCAGCCGTTCGACATGATCCGGGCCGCCGCCGAGCGCTTCGCCTCCCGGCCCGACGTCCACTTCGTGATCAACGGCGAAGGAGCGGCCCGCAGCGAGGTCGATGCCTGGGCCGCCGGGCGGTCCAACGTCACCGTGGCCGATTTCGTGCCCCGGGACCAGGTGGGGGAGTTGCTGGGGGCGGCCGACCTCCAGCTGATCCTCCTCAAACGGGGCCTGGCCCGCTCCAGCACGCCGTCCAAGCTGTACGGCGCCCTGGCCAGCGGCCGGCCCATCCTGGCCAGCATCGACGAAGGCAGCGAGGTGGCCAAGGTGGTGGAGCAGGCCGGCGCCGGCCTGGCCGTCGGACCGGAAGACACCCCCGCTTTCCTCGATGCGCTGGAGCGGCTGCTGGCCGATCCGGTGGAGATGGAGGCCATGGGCCGGCGGGGGCGGGCCCATGTGGAGCGCTGGATGTCGCCCGAGGTTCAGGCCGAGCGCTACGAGGAGCTGTTCACCACGCTGCTCGCCCTCCGGGGCCGCCAGCCGTGAGCCGTTCGGTCCCTTCCCGTGGGCAAATCGGTGGCCGGAAGTTGGCCGAGACGGTCCCTGGGTATCATCGCAGCTCAGTACCTACCTGCCGGGCGACATGATGAAGCGGGTGCATCTCCCTTGACCGACCCAGTTGACAAGCCAGTGTTGACGATCCTGAGCGGCTACTTCAGCCCGCTCCACATCGGCCACCTCGACATGATCGAGGCCGGTGCGGAGCACGGAGACCGCCTCGTGGTCATCGTCAACAACAACGAGCAGCAGCGCCTGAAGAAGGGCAAGGTGATCCTCGACGAGCAGGATCGCCTGCGGATCGTGAAGGCCCTGCGGGTCGTCGACGACGCCATCATCGCCGTCGACACCGATCGCACGGTCTCGGCCTCGCTGCGCCTACTGGCCGAGAAGTACGGCGACAGCCACCGCCTCGTGTTCGCCAACGGCGGAGACCGGGCGTCGGGGGCCGTGGTGCCCGAGACGGCGGTGTGCGAGGAGTTCGGGATCGAGATGGTGTTCGGGATGGGCGGCAGCGACAAGGCCGACTCCAGCACCCGGATCAACATGGCCCTCGGCGTCGAGACCGAGGCTTCGGCCCTGCCCTCGGCCAACAGCTGAACTTTCCCGGCGCGACGGTACCCCTCGTCCGGCGAACCCCCGACCGATCTGTTGCGTCAGCGCGGCCCGTCCGGCACGGTGCGCCGTGGCCGGAAAGGCACGCAGGTTCGGCTGAGCGGAGCGGTGCCGGCTGCGGCAGCCTGATGGATCAGAGCAGTGTGCGCATCGTGAGCGTTTCCGACCGCTCTACAGGTATGCCGTTCCTGCTCGGGCGAAGGGACCCGTCATCAACGACTGTCGGCTCGACCCAAGAGGCTTCGGACGGCAGCGGCCAGCGGGGAGAGTTCGTGGTCGACCACATCGGCCACGATGGCGTGGTCGGTATCGAAGTATCGGTGGGCGAGGTGGTCGCGCATCCGGGCGATGGCGCGCCAGGGGATGGTCGGTTCGGTGTCGAGCAGTGTTGTGTCGATGCCCTTCACCGCCTCGCCGATCTCGATCAGGCGAACCCGTACGGCGTCGTAGACGATCCCTTTGTGCAGATCACCATGAGTCAGATGATCGTTGATCGCCTCGATGGCGACGAGGATGTCGGCCAGGCGGGAGGCGTCCTGACGGCTCACAAGGGCACGGCCTCGGCCAAGACCTCGTCTCGAATTTGCGTCCGGAGGGTCTCAGGTGTGCCGATGTCGACTGGCACGCCCAACGCTGCTTCCAACTCCGCGCCGAGCAGCAGCAACTCGAATGGACGGGTACCGGCTCGAACTCCACGATGAAGTCGAGGTCACTGGCAGGGTGGTCGTCGCCACGAGCTGGGACCGAACCGAAGAGCGCTATCGACCGACTGTGATGGCGCGGCTAAGGGCCTTGATTTCGTTGCGGTGAGCCTCGACCAGCTCCCCGCAGCGGCGTCCGGCGCGTATCGGTCACGTCCACAGTCTAAGCCCAGGTGCGCGCTGTGCACCGTGCAGAGGCTGGCTCGCACCGATCGCCGGCGCCGGCGGACGTTCGGCACAGCCCGGAGGCGATCGATCCCGAGCACGCCAGTTGTGCCGCAGTGCCCTGGGGAAGCCAATCGTCAGAGAGCGTCCAAGAGCCAGCGCTACGAGGACCTATGAAGTCAGCCCCGCATCGCCGCTCCCATCACGCGGCTTACTCATGACGCCCGGGGCGTGCCCCTCGCGGCATGCTCGTTCGGATGGACTGGCCGAAGCGTTTGCTGAGTGCACTGCTGCTCATTGTCGGTGTCCTGACACAGCATGCGAACTGCCTTGCTTGCACATGCTGGGCCGACTTCGCGAGGTGCTTGAGCAATATGGAACCGGCCTCGACACTTCGAACTGATTTTCGTCGGATCTGTCGTCGAGAGCGGCGAGAGTGATGCGTTACTCGCGGAGGTTGCCGCTCGGCCACCGATATCAGGCGTGGCACGGTTCGAAGTCGACGCCGTCTACGTTGGAGATGTAGGCCAGACCCTGGTAGTTCATGCGCCTGGTGGTCCGCCTTATGGCGGCAATTGTTCTATTGGTATGCCCGAAGGCAAGCAGTTCGTTGTGGCCTGGAAGAACCCTGACGGCTTCGTCGTGTCGGGCATGTGCGGGATCTTTCCCATCGAGAACGCGCCATCAGCTGATGAAATCGCCGCAGCCATTGGGCCAGCCAGCCACCAAACACTCAACTTCAACCCGGAAGCCTGGAGCCGTGGAGTTCCGACCCAGCTTTCGCCGAGGACGAAGCCGACCTGGGCACTATCTGACCTCAAGTCCACCGCCATCGTTCGTTGCCTCGGGCAATGCTCGCACCAGCTCTGGCTTTCCTCTTGCAGCAGTCGCGATCGTCGCAGCACTGACGGGCGCCGCTGGCCTTCTCCTCCTTCGTCGGAGTCGCCGGGATCGACATACCCGAGCATGAACCGGCAGGGAGCCCGTAGTGGGCCATAACCACTGCCGACGCCACGTCTGGCGGGAGTGCGCAGATACGCCCGGGCGGTCGACCTACGATGCACGGCGTGAGTCATGAACCGCCACGGAAGGCCCATAGCGCCGCCCGGACGGTAGCGACCGTCCTGGCCCTGGCCGCTTCCTTGCTCGCATCGGCGTGTTCTGGGTCTGGAGACGAGCAGCAGACAGCTCCAGGGCGTGGACCCGTGGCAGTCCTCCGAGCATTTCTAGACGCCAACGGCCGCACCCTGAACGTGACCGTTGGCAGCTGCAACCAGAATCCGTCCGTGGCGGTTAGCGAAGAGGAGGGACGAGTTGTGGTCTCAGCAGAGGCGGATGTCGTCAGCGGCGCCGTTCAACTCTGTGCCGACATCGTCACTATTGAGTTGGCCAGGGACCTCGGCGGCCGAGAGGTTGTCGACGGAACGTCTGATCTACCGATCCCGGTCGAGCAGCGGCCGTAGTGCACAGCGCCACTCCCGGCGATATGCCCTGGCCGACCGCTCGGTATCGACGCCGCTGGCCGCACGGGATCGACGGGCACCCAGGTCTGGTCGCTCTAGTGTACTCCGCTCACGTCTTCATGCTCGGGACTACCATTGGTCACCGAGTACAGGGGCGCTCAGTTGGTGATCCAGTTGTACGAATCGATTTTGGGGAATAGCAGGATCGCCTGGACGACGACGACGGCTGAGGCGACCCAGAAAGTGGAGCGCCAGGCGACACGACGGTGCCCCAGTGCCCACTTGGCGCAGCCGAGCCAGAAGCCGTATAGGGCCAACAGTGAGAGCGGGAACATCATTAGGAAAAGCAGGTACACACTGCTCCCCTCCTTGATGCCTTCAAGAGATAGCCGCAGCTGCTCGAACTCGGGCGGCCGGACAGCACGTCCCTCCCACTGATCGAGCGAGTCGCCGTGGACGTCCTCGTAGCTGGAGATCAGCGCGTACACGCGCAACGCCGCTGCCGTCGCCTGGATCCAGACAAGAGTCAGCAGGCCCAGGCCGGACCAGCCGAGAACTCGTGCGAGGGAGGTCTGACGACCGAACACTCTGCGCTGGTCACGGGCGGCTTTGCCGACGGCTCGCCTGTGTCGAGCACCGACGCCGTTGGGGATCGTCTGAGCGAGCGCCATGACAGGATGCTACCGCTCAACAAAGATGCGCGTGAACCGGCCTGTTCGGCCTGGTCGGTAACGATGAGGCGATGCGGGGCCGCTCAGGGGCGGCTGGCTGAGGCGAGTTCCAGGAATTGCTTGCGTTCGAGGAGTAGGGAGACGGTGATTCCGCCGCCGATGGCCCAGGGGAACGAGCCGAGGCCGAGGAGGGACATGTCGGACATGGCGATGG
>JAWKIL010000027.1:0-66406 GCA_041394285.1 Acidimicrobiales bacterium
GCCGACCAAAGTCTCATTGACACCAGTGCGACCGACCAGACGATGTACCCACCGAGAGTGCAGAAATCGACGCGCCATGCCGCGATCCAGCTTCACCATCCGACGATTCGTCCGCAGCAAGTGATGAGCCTGAATCATCTCTTACGACCGGAAAATCTCACTACTTGAGACTCCCAAGATGGAATGAAACCACACTCGACCAGCCCTCACCTGCGTTTCCTCGTTTGAGAGAAGCACCGCAGACACCGAGCCACCAGTCGAGACGGGGGACGACGGAGCCGACTTCTGTCCATTCTGGACATTGAATCCGATACCTCGATCGGTCTTTTCACCAACAGTCGGCCCGAACGACGAAGCATTACACATCATCGCGGTGCTTCAACACAGGACGTGAGCAGGTTTGACTTCAATAGTCATAACGCCAAGGATCGTATGGTAATCCTCCCTTAGAGGCGCACAGGGCGCTCGACAAAAGGAAGAGAATCCATGAACCGACATACCAAGGTCCTCGCTGCGTTCGCCGTGGCATCGCTCAGCCTCGCGGGCACGGCCGGCATCGCCGGCGCTGCCGGGAAGCCGAACGCCGGAGCCTGCGACATCTCCGGCACCTCGGGTGACGACGTACTCGTCGGCACCGCTGGTGACGACAAGATCTGCGGCTTCGGCGGCAACGACACCATCTACGGCCTCGGTGGCGACGACACCCTCGTGGGTGGCGACGGCAACGACACCATGGTGGGTGGCGACGGCAGCGACCTGCTCGAGGGCGGCGCCGGCGACGACACGCTGCTCGGCGCCGTCGGCAACGACGTCATCTACGGCCGCGATGGCAACGACGTCATCGCCGGCAACGAGGGCAACGACTACCTGGTCGGCGATGCCGGCGACGACACCATCAACGGCGGCGCCGACAACGACAGCCTGTTCGGCAACGCCGGCGTCGACCTGCTGAACGGCGGGGGCGGCGTCGACACCCTGGTCCAAGACTGACCCATGGGCCGTGTGATCACCCGGCCAACCCCTGAGCCGGGTGATCACATGGCGGGGCCAGTCCTGCAAGCACAGCGACGATCCGCTGAGCCGCCTGGCCGTCACCGTACAGGGGTGGCCATTCGGCTGGCTGGACGAAATTCCGCACTGCCGAGCCGAGATTCTCCGGCTCCACCAGCCGATTCCAGCCTGCATCCACGGTCTCGTGCCATTCCGTCTCGGCCCGCAAGGTGAAGCAGGGCCGCCGCTGGATGTACGCCTCCTTCTGAACGCCACCCGAGTCGGTGATGACCGCTCGACAGCCGTGCTCCAGCGCCAGCATGTCGAGATAGGAGGCCGGCGGCAGCACCCGGAACCGGGTCGTCGCCAGCCGCTCGCCGAGGTCGCAGGCCACGATCTGCGCCCGGGTTCGAGGATGGAGTGGGATGGCGACCTCCGCATCCAGACCCATAAGCGCATCGAGAATCTCGCGCAACCGATCGGGCTCGTCGACGTTGGACGGACGATGCAAGGTGGCAAGGTAGAACTCACCGACCCGCAGCCCGTGGTCCGCGAGCACGGTGGAGAGTCGAATCGCCCGATCGCGGTGATGGACCACAGCGTCCATCATCACGTCGCCGACCATGTGGACACCGTCGACGATCCCTTCCCGCTCCAGGCACTGCACTGCCAACGGCGTCGGGGCGAAGAGAAACGTCGAGATCCTGTCGGTCAGAGCCCGGTTGATCTCCTCGGGCATGGCAAGGTTGTAGCTTCGCAGCCCAGCCTCGACGTGGGCGACCGACACACCCAGCTTCGCTGCAACGAGGGCGCCAGCCAACGTCGAATTGGTGTCGCCGTACACCAGCATGACATCGGGCCGGAACTCCACCATCACGCCTTCGATGGCTTCCATCATGCGTCCGGTCATCGCTCCGTGGTTCAGCCCGTGAACCCCCAAGTTGTATGCCGGTTCGGGCAACCCCAGCTCGTCGAAGAAGGTGTCCGACATGTCGGGATCGAAATGCTGCCCGGTGTGGACCAGCACCTCCGATAGTCCTGCGCTGGCCAGGGCTCGGCTGACTGCAGCCGCCTTCACGAACTGAGGGCGCGCACCCATGACGGTCATGATCCTCATGGACTGTTAGGCTCGTTTCCCCGCCGTACGCCTCGCTACGAACCTCAGCGTAGCTTTGCCTCGGCCGATTGCCGTAGCCGACAAGCAGCAGTTCACCTCCGACAATGCAGCTGCATGCACCTACAAGCTTGCCGAAATGGAGCGGCCCAACGGTGGCGAGATCGACCCATTCCGGCGACTGGATATCCGACCGATGGAGTACCGTGCCCAGCTCCCGAGCCGCCGCTGTCACCGTTGTTGCCGCCCTGCTACTGGCGACGACGGCATCGTCACCCGCCGGCGCTGCACCGGTGCTCGATCTCGTTCATCGAGCCCCGACGGCCAGCGCCTCGACCGGTTCGAGCGAGGCGGCCCCGGTGAGCCGCTGGCCCCAGGCACCGGGGTCGGTGGCGCGCTCGATGGCAGCCCTAGCCGAGGACGAACGAGAGCCGGCTTCACCCCGACCGGAAGCACCGGTGGCGCGATACCAACCGACCGTTCCCGACACAGCCACGGTCAACGTGGGCGACGCCGGCGCGACCGGCGACGGCACGACCGACGATGCCGCTGCGATCCAGTCGATTCTCGACTCAGTCCCTCCAGGATCCGTCGTCTACTTCCCCCCTGCCGCCAGCTTCTACCGGCTCGAGCGTGCGCTGCACGTCCGCAAGCCGATGACGCTGGTGGGCACCTCGCCCGGCGCCGTCTCCGAGCTCCGACAGGTCACACGGGGTGAGCATGGAATCGTGATCGAGTCATCCGGCGTGGCATCGAACAGCTCCGCCTCATCAGGCCCAGCTATTCCTCGTTCAAGGGCGACTCGGCACTGTTCGCCCGCCCTCCGTCGGGCCAGCGCCTCACGAATCTGACCGTTCTCGACAGCCACCTCCAGGGTTGGAGCAACTCCGGGCGTCCGTTGGATGGGCATTGACGACTTCATCATCGCCGGCCACGTGGAGGACTGCACGTACGCCGGTGTGCTGCTGATCTCCGGCCAGCGAGGCGTGGTCTCCGGCAACGAGATCGTGACATTAGAACCCCGCCGGAAGGGGCACCGCTGTCGAACGCCTACTCCATCTCGGTCACCTCGGAACGGGGCCTGCCGTACTCCATGGACGTCATCATTGCGAGCCAATCGGGTGGTGGGGAACCCGATCTGGTCGGGATCATGAACCACGGCGGCCAGCGTGTGCTCGTGGACAGCAACTCCGTGGCCGACGCCGACGTGGCCTGCGCCAGCACCTGGGTGCCCGAGACCGGCATCGGATCGGACGACACTCTGTTCGTCAACAACGAGGCTACGAGCGCCGCCGAACGCCATGTGGCTGACGGGCGCCGACGGAACGCCCAACCGCCGGGCCCGGGCCATCGGCAATCGCTTCACCGGTGCCGCTTCCATCATCGTGTACAACACCGATGCCGCCACGGTCGCCTGGAACAGCGCCACCGGAACCACCGGGGCCCACGGGGCGCTCCGTACCCGCCTCGTCAACTCGGAGCTGACGGTGGCGAACAACGTGGAACAGCGCCCGCGCGTGACAGGCGACGGCAAGGTGCTCACCTTCGCCGCCCCGGGCGCCGCCCCTGCCGCTCCGACCGGGCTCTCGGCCACCAGAGTCGACGGCCGGATCGTCCTGCGCTGGGCCTTCGACCGCTCGTTCCCCCACGACAGCTTCCTGATCGAGCACCGTTCAGCCGAGGGTGACTGGCGGCCCCTTGCCTACCGACCACCCAACGACGGCCTGTGGAGCTTCACCGCTCCCACCAATCCCCGATGGATCCCGTTCGACCCGTTGGCCTACAGCATCGACGCATCGTCGGTCACTCCGGGCGAGCAGTTCCGCATCCGGGCCCAGCTGGGAGGCGCAGTGTCGCCGTGGTCGCCCGCCGTCGCCGGGTAGACGCGCTCAGAGGCGGCGCGAGATCAGCCCCAGCGCCACCGCCTCCTGCTGGATGCCCTCGTGGAACGGTCGCGGACGGTGCCCCAGATCGCGGATGGCATCGCCGATGGCCACCGCCTTGGATTCCGCCAACCGGAGTATCTGCTCCACTCTGATGGGGAACGGCGCACCGGTTCGGCGCACCAGTTCGACGGCGTGGGCGGAGGCCGCGATCGGCAGCGGCAGTATTCGTGCTCGTCGCCCCAGCGACCGGGCAGCCTGATCGATCAGTGTGCGGAGGGTGAGGGCCTCGGGCCCGCCCACGTCGTAGGCCCGGCCGATCGACTCCCGTGCGGCCAACGCAGCCACGATCGTCGACACCAGGTCGTCGACATGGACCGGCTGTTGCATGGTCGCACCGCCGCCCGGCACCGGCACGATGCCGATCCGCCGGATGAGACCCAGAAGCCGCGCCATGTTCCGATCACCGGGACCGCCATAGATCATCGTGGGCCTCACGATCGTCCAGGCCAGACTCGACCGAGCGAGCGCGTCCTCCCCCCGCCGCTTGGCCTCGGCGCTGGGACTCGCCAGGCGGGTGTGCACCCCGGTGGACCCGACGAACACCCCCCGGCGAAGTCCGACCTCCTCCAGCATCGGCACCAGACCGGCGACCTGGCCCATCCCGGAGAGATGGACGAGCACGTCGATCTCGTCGAAGGCGCCCCGACAGGCCGCCGGCCGGGCCAGATCGGCGAATCGGGTCTCCACACCTCGGAGCCGAAAGGGCGCCGGGTCCCGATTGGGTCTGAGAATGCAGACGATCTCCAGCCCCGTGTACTGGAGGTGGTGCAGCAGGTGGCCGCCGACGAAGCCGGCCGCCCCGGTCACACCGATACGACCGGAGCTCACGCTGCTTCGGGGGGTGACAGGTGGGAGATGTCTGCTGCGATCCGAGTCGACGCCGTCAGCCTGCGGAGGCGGGTGGGAGTCGGAGGAGGGAGATGGTCGGGCGGCACGCAGACCGCATCGGCCTGTTGCCCGTCTAGCGCGATCAGCAGGCATGTAGCCAGGAGGACGCCGTGCGTCAACAGGGACGTGAAGAGCGCGGAGTTTACGAGCGACATGCCGGCAACGGCCAGCACCGCAGTGCTCAAGCGAAGGTCGATCCGGTGCGAGTTGGCATCGATGAACGCGAAGATCGCGGCGAGCACGAAGGAGAAGCTAATCACGCCCACCAATCCGAAGTTGGCGAAGGCATCGGCGAAGAAGTTGGCGTTTGCGCTTGTTGCATCGCCGACATAGGTCATACCAACCGTTCGAGGAATGGAGCTGCTATATGGATAGTGGAGAAAACCACCCAAGATGCTCTGACTCAAGTAGGTCTTGGGATGGCTGGTGAAGAAGTCGAAATAGTAGCGGGTCAGCACCGGTGGGGTGACTATGGCTCGCCGGACGAGCAACGAATTCATGTCAACCGAGCCTGTGATCATCTGGTGCGTTCCGGCCCCCACCACCACCGCCAGCATTACCGTGATGAGATGCAGCCCTGCCCGGGCGCGTCGCCGCTCGTGGAGGAGGAAAATGGAGAGCCAGACGATCAATGAACTGATGAGCATCGATTTGCTGGCCGCCACCGAAAACAGCACAACCTGACCACCGAGGCCGGCAAGCAGGGCGAGCCGCTGGCGGTGCACGGTGCCGTAGGCGATGAGCAGCGGGTTCATCGCTCCGCTCTGCCAGGTGAGGGAGTACCCGCTGATGGCGAACCCACTGCCCTCGAATGCCTGGCGGGCCTCGAGACGGGTGGCGCTGATCTCGGGCGACAAGAGGTTGGTCACCAGATCGAAGCGGATCCGGAGGCCGAACTGGAGGAAGACGGCGAGGTAGTTGAGAAGAGAAAGGCCAGGAATCCGGCCCAGAAGATGGTGGCGGCACCCGGATGCGCACTTTCGGCACGACGCTCAGGTCGAGAAGGTAGCCAAAGGCCGACCAACCAGAAGCAAAGACGATAAGGGCGAATGACCCAAGCCAGGTTCCACCCCGAACTCCGAGCACCATGGGCGCAACCACCGCGCCAGGGCTCACAACATAGAGGTAGATGAGCCAGTAGACGAACTTCGTGGGACGGTCGAGTGTCAGCGGCATCCATAGGGTCGGCAGGAGCCCAAGGCCGGCGCAGTAGAGCCCTATGTCGAGATCGATCGGCTCTGCTTTGTAGCCGAGATAGGCGAACGGGGGCGCGATCAGATAGCGGTACGACAGCCAGACGAGCAGCATGTAGAGGGCGGCCAGAGCGCCCATCGCCACCCGGAGGCGAACGCCACCCTGCGCCGGCCTGGTCACGAGCGGGCGGCCACCCGGGCAATCTCGTTGGCCGCCGCCTCGGCAAGGCCAGCCCGGCTGTAGCGCTGCAGCATGAGCTCCCGGTTCCGTTCCACATCGATATCCGGCCGCTCGATGACCTCCCGGATGGCGGCAGCCAGACCGTCGGCGTCGCCCGGGTGGCACACCACGCCCCCCATCGCCTCGATCCGGTGCCGCTGCTCCCCCACTGCGCTCGCCACCACCGGACGGCGGGCCAGGAAGTAGTCGAAGACCTTGGCGGGGATGGCGGCGCCCAGTGCGGGGATGTCAGCCACGGTCGACACGCAGAGGTCCACCTGGGTGAGGACTGCCGGGACCTGGTCGCGGCCCACCGGGTCCAGCCAGGAGATGTTGTCGATGCCGAGACTTCGGGCGTGCTCGATGGCGGCCTCCTTGGCCGGGCCGTCCCCCACCATCACGAAGTGGAGGCCGGCGTCCCGGGCGTGGCCGGCGGCCTCCACCAACGTCTCCAGCCCGTGCACCCGCCCGTGGTTGCCGAGGTATCCGACGAGTGGCTTGTCGGGCACCCCGATGTGGTCCCGGAGGTCGATCACCGAGGTGTCGGCGTCCTCGAAGAGATCGACGTCGGCGCCGTTGGGGATCAGACGGACGCTGGCCGGATCGGCCCCGGCGTCGACGATCTGGTCGACGAGGCCGTCGCTCACCGTGAACACCAGGTCGGCGTGGCGATACGCCCACCGCTCCAGCCATTCGAAGGGCACGAGGGGCCAGGTGGCGCCGACCACGCCGTAGCTCCGGGCAAACCCGGGCCACAGGTCGCGCACGTCGAGCACGAGGGGTCGGCGCCAGACGAGGCGCAGAGCGAACCCGGTGAAGATGGAGAAGAAGCCCGGTGTCGACACCACTACGGCGTCGGGGCGACGGCCTCGGCGCAGAGCAGCCGCCAGCGCCGTCACCATGAACGTGACCTGGCCAACCGTTCGTTTGACGAAGGAGCCGGCGGGGGCCGGCAGGAGCCAGGCCCGGATCACCGGCAGGCCGTTCTCGATCCGGCGGCCGGGCCGGTACCCCGGTTTGATCCGTCCGTCCGGATGGTTCGGGAGCCCGGTCATGACCTCGACGTCGTGACCGGCCTGCTGCCACAGGCGAGCGAAGGCCGCCACCCGGTTCGCGGCCGCCCCCACCTCGGGCGGGTAGTACTGGCAGATCAGCAGTAGCCGCATCAGTCGCTCCCGTCACCCGTCCCGGCGGCACCGGCCAACCCGGGTGAGACGTCATGCAGGTATCGGTTGACGAGCACGGCGCTGATGTTCCCGGCGTAGGGCGGTGCGGCCGCCCCCAGTGGCTCGTTCCCCCATTCGGCGATGGGACCAAACGCATTGACGTCGAATCGCCGGGTCCCGGTGATCCGGTCCCGCAGCCGCCACAACGGCGCTATCGCAGCACGGGGGACCAACCCGCGAACCTGGCGGAACCAGCGTGACGACCAGTACGACGGATACTGGTGGATGGCCACGTTCTGGCGAGGAAAGCGGCGGTCGAGCAGGTAGCCGTTGTAGAGCTTCTTGGCCACGAGGTCGGCTACCGGCACCTCGTACCAGAAGTCGGTTAGCGCCGTGTCCCACAACGGGGTGTACCAGTCGATGCCTGCCGCCTCGTAGGCCCGCAGAGCGTTGATCACGTAGCGGGCCACGCGGTGCTCCACGATCCAGGCGTTTGCCTCGCTCACGAACTCCTCGATGCTGCGCGGATGATGGTGACCGGCCATGGATTCGCCCAGCCGCCGATGGAGACCGTCCCACTGCTGCGGGTCGAGCGGGTTGGCAAGGTAGAGCAATCGCTTCTCCAGATGCCCGGCCAGGCCCACCTGTAGGAGCTCGTCCACTCGGTTGGTGAGCACGGCGGTGGGCAGGAAGCTGCCCCCCAGCAGATCACCGCAGAAGCCGGGCACGGCGACGGCATCGTCGGCCACGAGTCCCCTTCGCCGTAGCTCAGCCAGCGCATACGGTTCCTGTATGTGGGGGAGGGAACTCAGCCCGCCAGCGCCGGCCCAGTACCGGCCGAAGGCCTCGGAACGGACGAACCGGGCCAGCTCGCCGGGCGCGGTGTAGTCCACGAACTCCCACGGGTAGCCGAACGCCTCCGCCACCTGTGAGGCAATACGGGCCTCGATCCCGGTCGGCGTCCCGTAGGTCAGCAGTTGGACATTGTCGTACCCGTGCTCGGCCAGCATCGACACGACGTACCGCGAGTCGTAACCCCCCGAGAGCGGCACTAGGGCCTGGCGACCGTCCAGCACTTCCACGAGCCGCCGGCCGACGGTGGTCGAGATCTCATCGAGCCGGTCGAAGCTGCGGTCCTGGGCCGCCCCCGTGCCCGACGGAGGAAGGCAGCGGAGATGTCGGTGATAGCGCTGCTCCACGAGGGCCCGACCCGTACCGAAGCTCACGAACGTCCCCGGCCGCACCTGGCACACCTCGGGATGCAGGGTGTGGGGGCCGAACGTGTACCCGCAGCGCAGGAAGCAGGCGGCGTCCGCCCCGTCGGGCTCGATCGGTTCGAGGCGGAGCTGCCGAGGGTCGGCGGCCACCCGGGGGTGGCCATCGCTGTCCCAGGTATAGAACAGGGGGATGGACCGCAGCCGGTCGGTACCGGCCACCACCGGCCCGTCGGACGAGCCGATCACGAAAGCGAAGGCCCCATTGAGATCGGCCAGCGCCGTCATGAGCTGGCCTTCGTGATGCGCCTTCAAGAGATGGTTGGCGAGGTCCCGCCCGTGTAGGAGGCGGGACCCGGCGAAGGCGCGCCCCGCCGCCGCAATGGCGGGGGTCTTGTACCAGTGCCACGCAGTGCCCGCCGGGCCGGTGAAGGGGCTGGTGATCTCGACGGCGGCCAGCTCCGAGCCTGTTGGTTTCACGGAAGCTCCTCGGGAAGGTGACGGTGCGACGGCATCAGTCGGCGACGGCATCAGTCGGCGGCCGCATCAGCGGTGACAAGTGGAAATCGAGTGGGGGAAGGGCCGGCGACGCGTCGACCGCGCACCCCGGTTGACCGGGCGAGCAGCGCTGCCTCGCTCAGCACGAACAAGGCCGCCACTGCGATCACGGCCACCCCGCTCGGGGTGATCTCGGTCGCTGAGCCGGGCAGCAGCCAGACGGCCAGCAGCGCAACAGCCACTGCAGCGGTGCTGCGCACTACGACCGGCACCACCGGAGCCAGCAGCCGCCTGACCGTCCCGTCCAACGCCCGGGCCACGAGATGCAGGAAGACGAGGTAGTGAGCGACCGTAACGGCCGACGATAAGGCCACCCCCAGCTCGAAGCTGCCGGCCAGGCCGCCGATGAGCACCGCCACCACCCGCGACACGACGAGCGAGGTCTGGAAGACCAGATCCCGTCGGAGTTGTTCGAGCACGGTGAAGGTGGGCGACAGAGGTGCCACCACGATGATCACGAGGAACCAGGGGGCGAGCAACTGGAACAACCGCCCGGCCCCCTTCCACTCGTCGCCGAACAGCACGGTGGCGACGAGAGGCCCAGCGATGACCAGCGCCACAGTGAGCGGCAGCGCCACCCTGGTCATCACGTTCACGATCCGCGTGATCTCGCCCAGGAGCCGCCCGTCGCGATGGGCGTCGGGAGCGGAGCCCTGGAACACCGTCGCCAGTGCCATCGTCAACATGGCCGCAGGGGCGATGATCATCCGGTAGGACAAGGCGTAGATGCCCGTGGACTGGATGGAGAACAGCAGCGGTATCAGCAGCACCGGGGCCTGGACCCCGAGCGAGTTCATCACGCCGGCTGGCGTCGACAGCAGCGGAAACGACGAGTACCGGCGGGCCAGCGGCCACAGCGGCATGCGCCCGGGCACGCACCACTGCCGACGGAGCCGCCAGAGCCCGATTCCGGCAACGGCGCCGGCCGCCCCCTGCCCGGCCAGCTGACCGGCCACGAGACCACCGGCCGATCCGGCTGTGCCGAGCCCGAGGCTCACGACGGTGTTCACTACGCCCTGGCCCGCTCGAGACCAGCCCACGTCGGTGAAGGCGTCGATTCGTCCGAGCAGCGCCTGGTAGGCCGCCGCCACCCCGAACAGGGCGACCGCCAAGGCCATGGCCGTCCCCGCCAGGAGCCGGTCCCGGCCGCCGCCGTACCCGGTGAGCTGGAGGTACCCGAGGAAGAGGGCGCCCATCGCCGCCGCCGCCGGCGGTGTGAACCACATGCTGAGGCGCAACAGAGCCCGGGCCTCCAACGGCGATTCGGGGATGGCGATGGCCAGGTGGTACCTCCCATTGGCCGGCGTGGAAGCCATCGCCAGCACCGCCGTGAACACACCAGCGACGCCGAAGGCGGCTGGCGGGTAACGCCGGGTCAGGAGCGGTGACACGGCGAGGAACACCACCTGTCCCGCCACACTGCCCAGCAACACGGCCGAGGACGACCGCAGGTAGCTCTTGCGTCCCGCCGCCAGCATCTCACGCCCCGGTGGGGATCGGCAGTGCCTCGTATGCCCGGAGCAGTTCCTTGAGCTCGGTCTCCCAGCTGAAACGCTCCTCGAACACCCGCCGCGCTCGCGCTCCGAGATGAGACAACCGCGCCGGGTCGGCGAGTAACGCCCGCACTGCCGCCACCGCATCGTCCGACGACGTCGGGTCGATCGTTGCGCCCACCCCATCGTCATCGGTGGTGCCTCGCCCGATTACGTCCACGAAGCGGGGAAAGTGTGGCCCGAGGACGGGGGTGCCCGCCGCCAGATACTCATAGAGCTTGTTGGGCTGGGCATCCACGTTGTTGGGAACTGGCTGGAACAGGAGAAGGCCGAGCTTCGAGTCGCCCATGATCCGGACGGCCTCGTGATGTGGCACAGGACCGCGGAACTCGAAGCTCGGCGTGGTGGCAGCCACCGCCTCGAACCGGGCGGCAAGCTCCGGTGGATGGCAGGGGCCGGCGAAGACCACCCGGGCGTTGGACCGCTCGGCGATCGCGAGCATCTGCTCGGCTCCCCTCACGGCGTTGATGACCCCGACGAAGCAGACGTCATAGCGGCGCTCCTCCACCGGGGCGGGTGGTGGGAAGTGATCAGCGGAGGCGAAGTTCCGCACCCGGAAGACAAGGGGATGGACCTGCTCGAACCGGTCGGCGATAGCGTCGGTGGCGGCCACGACCACCGACACCCGGCTCGTGCACCAGTTCTCGAGCCGCTCAAACCCGGCTGCCACGATCGATCGCACCGCCGCCGGGATCCACTCCTTGGCCAGGATCTGCCGGGGCACGTCCTCGTGGACGTCGTACACCACGGACCGACCGGCGAAGACGAACAGGGGCGCCAGCGCGATCATTTCCGGATCGTGGATGTGGATGACCTTCCGGCCGGTGCGGAGGCCGACAGCGAGGCCGAACCACGGCCTGAGTAGGAGCCGGGCGAACCGTCCCGGCAGGCGAAGGCCGTGGATGACGACGGGTACCGGGCCCGCCACCGGCTCCGGTGGCGGTCCACTGGTGACGACATGGAGCTCGACGTCGTAGCCGTTTTCGGACAGCGAGCCGCACTCCCGCAGCAGGATCCGGGTGTCGGCAGGCGGGTGAGAGGTGGTCAGGTGGCACACGCCCTGCCGGGTGGGGCGCCCCCGCCGCAGCAACCTCACGACTCCTCCCCCTTGAAGCTGAGGGCGGCGTCCACGATGCGACCGATCTCACCGGTGGTCAGGTAGGGATGCATGGGCAGGCTCACCGCTCGCTCGCAGGCGGCGGTGGCCCGGTCGAGATCGACCAGTGAGTTCCCCACGGATCCGGCAAACGCCGGCTGGGCGTGGAGTGCCGCCGGATAGTAGATGGCAGTTGGCACACCCCAGCTCTTGAGATGGGCGATGAAGCGGTCCCGCTCGTCCACCAGGAGGGTGAACTGGGCCCAGGCGCTCGTGTCGACGTAGTGACGCTGGGGGATCTCGAAGCGATCGCCGAGAGCTGCGACGTAGGCCGCGGCCACCGCCCGCCGGGCCTGGAGCTCGGTTGGGAAATGCTCCAGCTTGGGCCGGAGAACCGCGGCCTGGAGGGCGTCGAGCCGGCCGTTGATCCCGATGCGGACGTTGGCGTACTTGTGGTCGCCCTTGCCGTGGGCCCGGATCGAGCGAAGCTCGTCGGCGAAGGCCGGGTCGAGCGTGAGCACGGCACCGCCGTCGCCGTAGCAGCCGAGCGGCTTGGCCGGGAAGAAGCTGGTGGCGGTGGCGTCGGCCAGGGTGCCCACCGGGCGTTCGCCCAGCATGCCCCCGAAGCTCTGGGCTGCGTCGGCCAGGACCGGGAGCCGGAAGGGCCGGGCCACCTCGTCGATCTCGGCGTAGGCGGCGGGGGCGCCGAAGATGTCGACCGGGATCACAGCCGCCGGGCGGAGCCCGGCCTCAGCCGCCGACTTCACCGCCATCGCCAGGCTGTCCACGTCCATGGTGAGGTCGGGGCCGGAGTCGACGAACACCGGGGTGGCGCCGAGCAGTGCCACCACCTCGGCCGTGGCCACGAAGGTGAACGTGGGTACGAACACGGCGTCACCGCGTCCGATCCCCAGCGCCATGAGCGGCATCAGCAGAGCGTCGGTGCCGCTGGCGCAGGTGACGCAATCGGCCGCCGCGGAGAACTCGGCCAGCTCCTCCTCGAGAGCGGTCACGTGCCGGCCGAGGATGAAGTGGCCGGAGCCGATCACGTCGGCCACATTGGCGTCGATCGCCGCACCGATGTGGGCCCGGTGGGCCACGAGGTCGGCGAACTGGATCGGCGAGGTCACCTCGGTCGAAGCGTCGGTGGCCGACGCGAGCCGGAGCTCGTCGGGACCGACCTCCACATAGCGCTCGCCGGTCTCGGGGCAGGTGAGGTCCGGCCCCAGCCGGTGTCCCTGGCGCGACATCCAACCGATGCGACGGGCCGGAGTGCCGGCCATGAGGGCGTACTCGGGAACGTCGCGGGTGACGGTGGCGCCGGCGGCGATGAAGCAGTGGCTGCCCAGGGTGACGCCGCACACGATGGTGGCGTTGGCGCCGATGCTGGCCCCCGTTCGCACGACCGTGGGCCGATACTCGTCCTTGCGCACCACGGCGGCGCGAGGGTTGTTCACGTTGGTGAACACGCAGGACGGCCCGCAGAAGACCTCGTCCTCCAGGGTGACGCCCTCGAACACGCTCACGTTGTTCTGGATCTTGCAGCCGTCGCCCACGCTCACATTCGGGCCCACCACCACGTTCTGGCCCAGGCTGCAGTTGGCTCCCACCGAGGAGCCGGTGAGCACGTGGCTGAAGTGCCAGATCCGGGTGCCGTCGCCGATGGTCACGCCGTCATCGATCACGGCTGTCTCGTGCACCCCGGGGTGGCCCGGCACAGCCGGCTGAGCGACGACCGGCCGCGGCCACTGCGGCGGGGGCCACCGGGCCGACTGCATCGACCTCGGTGGCCCGGGCCAGAACTCGCAGCACACGCTGCGCTCGTCACCGTCGGTGCGGACGGGGTGATGCCCGGCGACAGCATCCAGAAAGTGCTGGCACTCGTTGCGCAGCGGCTCCGACCTCGGCACGGCCCGGAACGTGGCCTCTGCTCTGGTCGGCACCGGGCTGCCCAGCTTCCAGGAGATGTCGTGGTGGTAGAGCGCCAGCTTCTCGTCCCACTCCTCGGAGTCGTCGAACACGGCCATGGCGCTGTCGCCCACCACCACCAGGCGCTGCTCCTTGAACGGGTGGAGCCACGACACGAAGATGTGCCCCGCCACCCCGCTGGGGAACTCGAGGGATGTGGTGGTGGTGTCGGCCACGTCGGCCCGGAGGAACGAATGGCCAGTGGCGGTCACCTTGCTCGGCTCCTCGCCCACCAGGGCCAGGATCATCGAGATGTCGTGGGGGGCGAAGCTCCAGAGGCTGTCTTCCTCCCGGCGAACCTTTCCCAGGTTCAGCCGGTTCGAGTAGACGTAGCGGAGCCGACCCAGCTCCCCGCCGTCCACCAAGGCCTTGAGGGCTTCGAACACCGGGTGGTACTGGAGCAGATGGCCCACCATGCACACCCGGTCGGCGGCGGCGGCCGCAGCCACGATGGCGTCGGCGTCGGCCAGGGTGAGGGCCAGCGGCTTCTCCACGAAGATGTGCTTGCCGGCCTGCACCGCTTCCACCGCCAGCTCCCGGTGCAGCGCAGCCGGAGCAGCGATCATCACGCCGTCGATGGCGGGATCGGCCAGCAGCTCAGCCCAGGTGGCAGCCCGGACGCCATGGGTCTCGGCCATGGCTTGGGCGACGGCGGGGTCGGCGTCGCACACCGCCTCCAGGGCGCCGATCTCGGCCGTTACCCGTACCAGGTTCTTGCCCCAGTAGCCGCAGCCGGCCACGCCGATTCGTGTGGTTGTCATGATGTCCTCAGAGGTGATGCTTGATTCGTTACGACTCGTCGCCGTCCGCCCGACGCCGACCGTTCCGCCGCGAAGGCAGGTGGCTTCAGTGGTTGCTGGACGCCGGGGCCGGCAGGGATGCGGCCCGCAGGTGGGCTGCGTGGGGCAGGCTCAGGTAGACGGTCACCACGGCGGCCGACAGCACGACACCGACCACCGCGATGGTGGGCGAGGAGGAGCCGGCTTGAGCCAGGACGGCCAGCAGCATCGTGCAGGCCGAAACCACCACCGTTGTGCGCTCGTGCCCCCAGCCGCCTTCGTTGGCGAGCCGCTGGTACACGTGCTCGCGGTGGGCTTCCATCAGCGGTGCCCCCCGACGGGCCCGGCGGGCCAGGGTAAAGCCCACGTCGGCGACGTACAGGCCGAACGGCAGCAAAGCCGCCACCAGTGGGATTCCGTTGCCGACGCCGACGACAGCGAGCATGGCCAACATCGAGCCGAGCAGATAGCTCCCCACGTCACCCAGGAACACCCTGTTCGTGGCGTTGAACGGAGCGAAGGCGAGCGACGCACCCACGAGGGCCAGCGCCGGCACCTCGATGCCCCCGCCCCATCGGAGCGAGGCCACCGCCAGTGACGAGGCGATGATCGTGGTCGTGGCGGCCGAGATGCCGTTGATGCCGTCCATGAAGTTGAAGGCGTTGACGAACAGCACGAGCCAGCCCGTCATCGCAGCCACGGCCAGGAGGCCGACGAGCCAGGTGGCCTTGTCCAGGGCGACCAGGCCGAAGCCGGCGCTGAGGGCGAGCTGGGCGATCAGGCGGGTGGTGGCCTGCAGGCCACGGAGGTCGTCCCGCAAACCGAGGGCGGCGAAGGCAGTGGCGGCCACGGCGAGCGCTAGCACGTCCCACGACGAGACCCACCAAGTGGCGGTGGCTCCGAGGCCCACCACGAGACCCACCAGCACGGCCAGCCCCCCGCCGCGCGGCACCACACCGATATGCGAGGTGCGGTGCCCTTCACTGTCGACGATTGATCGCCGGTGCAACGTAGTGATGATTTGCGGACATACGACCGCTGTGGCCAGGCCGGAGACGGCACAGGCGATCAAAGCTGGTGCCGAAAGCGCCCGACAGGCTGGTCACGGCCGTTTCCAGCCCGACGATCCCGGTCGCCTAGGTCAAGTCGTGCGTCGCTGCCAACCGCCATTGGCTTGAGCTGGCCTGATGCAGCCGACCGAAGGTCGGCCGACATGCCCCGATGAGGGAGCGGCACAACGTCAAGCCCCGAAGGTCGCAGACGAACGGAGCATCCCATGGAGTGTTCCCTCTGCCTTCAATGGACCACCCGCAGAAGGGATGCTACGGATCATCAACTCGGCATTGCAATCAAATCACCTCGACTGGGTTGATCTCTTTATTGATATATTCAGCACACTGCTTGTCGATCCAATTATCCCGATAGCCACGATTCCGCGTAGGGCTTGAGTTGTTCAGGTTGCGGGGTTCACGGTGGGTGGGATTCGGTCGACGGCGACAAGGAAGGTGGGGGTTCAAGATCAGTCTCGGTTGAGGTGGAGTATGCGTCCGGCGGCCGTGACGTGTCCGGGCGATGTGGAGGGGGTTGGCAGCGGAGGGCTGCAGGTGTGGCGTGGAGTGGGCCGGTGGTGGTGAGGAGCCGGGCCCAGAACAGCCCAACCTCGGCCAGGCCCCCAACCGGTCAAACGCCCGCCACGCCGAAGCCCACGACGGGCCCGGGCTGAACAGATGGCCCAACCCACCGCATGCACGTGGGAGGCCTTCCGGGCCCCATCACCCAGCGCCAGCAGGGTCGGACCCAACAGCCGCCCGGATGATGGCGCCGCGAGCCAAGGCTCTGGGGCACTTGGCGCAGACCGCTGGCCAGGCCTACTGCTATAGCCAGCTCAGTAAGCAGCACCCGAGGCCCGCCCGGCTGATCAGACACTCACCACCACTGCCACTGAGCAAGCCCCGAATCAGCCTGTTACCTTCACCCATGACAAGGCCCCCCTTCCCAGAAGCCCCTGTCGCAACACACAATCTCCCAGGAGAGGGCGTGACGCTGGCCTCCGCGCAATCAGCTATAGGAAATCGCGGTTAGGGCGCGTCTTCGGGAACTAGATATGGCCAACAACGACAATAGTTGGCTACGAGAAGGCGAGACGCTGTATCGACGCTTCAAGTGGCTTCAGGAGGTGGTCAGCGCCGGCTGGCGTGAGGTGGTCATCGTCGTAGTAGCGCCAAGTGGTGCCGTCGAATTGACGACAGAGCGTGTTGCATAGATGCGGAATTGGATCGAAGATCTCAAGCCCAGGCGTTGAAGCAGCTATCGCCTGCTCGACGAGCACCACCCGCCCACGCCGAAGATCGACCGCGCTAAGTGGCTGTGGGTCCAGATCGCCGTCAGGATGCACAAACGATATCCGTTCCAGTGGATTGTTAGGGAACTCGGGAACGGTGGAGATCAAGAGCATCGGAACTCCGGCATCCGCCAACGGGTCCACGACTGCGCGCAGACCAGCGTCCCAGACCGCAAGCGCCTCCTCCTCGTTGCGAGCCAAGGGCCGATCGGGCAACTTCACGTCGAAATTCTCACCCGGTGCCCGAGTGTAGGTCGGTGACCGGTTCGCTATTACCACCAACGCTGGACGCTCTCGGAGAATGGTCTCCAGAACGTCCGTCTGCCAGTCCGCGCACCCCGGCTCGTCGACGGCCACGGCAGCACTGAACGGGCAGCCGAAGTGATTCCATACCTCGAAGCCGAGACCGGATCGCTGGGCAGCTTCTGCCACGGTGGCCGAGATAGCCCAAGCGTGCGAGTCGCCCACCAGGAACACGGATGGCCGGCCGGCGACGCTCCAACTGCACAAGTCTTGATTCCAATCCCGGTGAGGTCCATCCTCGGCGCAATCAAGTCTCTGCGCGCCGGCGTACTCGAACCGAGATGAAAACGTGATACCTCGAGCCGCCCTCAAGCTTGGGCTGACTGCAAGTAGCCCGGCCACCAAGGTCAAGGGGACAGCAATACATGTCACGGCTAGACCAACGGACCTTCGTAGCGACATAGCCGATGCCGCACGGAAGGGAACCTCAAGAGTGGCGTAGGAGAGCAGAGCTAAAGTAAAGGTGGAGACCAACGCTACCGGCACCGCCAACGGACTTTCATCGAAAGCAAATCGGCACAGTACGAGGGCTGGCCAATGCCACAGGTACAAGCCGTAGGACAGGTCACCGACCATCACCATTGGACGCGATGACAGGATCCGCGACCGTCCGCCATCCGTGGTCCCAGCAAGAAGTAAACCAACGGTAGCCGCCACTGGGACTATGGCGCGCCAGCCCGGAAACGCCATAGCGTCGCTGTAGAAGGCGAAGCACCCTGCTAGAGCCAGGATCGCCGCCACTCGAAGAACCAGGACAAGCCACCGGTGAACCCGAAGCACGGCAGTCGAGACGAGAAATCCCGCCAGGAACTCCCATGCCCTGGTAGGCGAAGAATAGAAGGCGATCTCGGCGAAGCCGGGGGCGTAGGGAAGAACCCCCACCCCTCCTGACGACTGGTTGTAAGCAGGCACAGCACCAGGGAAACGACCCTGATCAAGCCAAGAACGATGGGAAGGATACGGGAACTCGACCTCGACCATCGACGATCGGCCCTGTGCAGCAAGACGAAGAGCACTGGCACTATCAGATAGAACTGCCCGACCCCAAGCGACCAGGTGTGGAGAAGAGGGTCGTGTGCCGTTCCAGGGCTGAAGTAGTTGCTTCCTGAGAGCGTGAACCGCAGATTCGAAGAGAAAGCAGTGTAGCCGCCAAGGCTGACCAGGCCATGGGCGAGTGAAGACCGAACGGGACGAGAAACAGGCCGATGATCAACGTGGTAGCGACCATCAGGGTTGCGGGCGGCATCAGGCGGCGGATACGGCGCCCATAGAACTGCCTGAGGACTCGGGCTCGACTCGACCGAACGCCGCAGGACGCCGGCGATAACGAAGCCCGAGATCACGAAGAAGATGTCGACCCCGACGAAACCGCCCGGAAGATACGGTCCTGCGTGGTAGATCACTGCCACCACGGCTATTGCTCGCAACCCCTGGATATCCAGCCGAATGTGTGAGGGCCGGGCAGATCGCAAGTCATGTTCTACGGACTGGCCGACTGAGGGCACTTTGACGCTTCCGGGCTTCACCTCAATCACATAGATGTCGTCGGACGGGTTTGCCAGTTCGGCCGGAATCTCAGTATCCGGTCGATCGACCCTCAGCTCTCCCATAGATCGGATCAACACCTCTCGTGCTCAATTGAGGGCACACCTCGGGGGACTCCACAGCAGCGGCCTTACCCTCAACACCTGAGGTAAGACAGCAAGATCTCTCCAAGGACACGCGCTTTGCCACAGACAAACCTGCGCCAAGCGAGGGTACGCAGCCAACCGGTCTGAAGGCAATGATCCGGCAAGAAGTTGAGCAACTATCCTCTCGAACATGCGGTACCAATTCGAGATCCAGAGTGGCCCCGATTGAGGATGAATCAGCTAGTTTGTCGATGCAGGATCGTGTCAGGACATAGTCTGAAAGACACATGCCCACAAGCTGCGTTCGGAAGAATGGGAAATGGAGGTGTGCTGGTTGGCCATTGACTGCCGTGCTCTCACCTCCAGGTGGGGCCCCGCATCGCGCGCCGGTGGGCCAGCGGGGAGGAGCGAAGGGAGCTGGCGATCCAGGCGCCGACGAGTCCTGCGATGGCGAACTGGCTCGCCGGGCCACCGGCGTCGCCCAGCACGAGCACAAACCCGGGTGGCACCACGGCGCCGAGCACCACCGAGATGACACCGAGCCGCATCCCCACGCCATCGCCCAGGAGTGGACGGACGGCGTCGCTCACCACGCTGGCCACCAGCCGTGCCACCTGAGAGGCGGCGATCAACGGCCACCAACGGCGAGCCACGTCCAGGGCGCTGCCGCTGTCGGCCGGCACGACGAGGGCCGCAGCCACCGCAAGCAGCACGATCACGCTCGAAACGGCGAGGGCGGCCACGGCCACCGGCGACCGCTCGGGCGCAGCCTTCAGACCGCTGCTGGGATGCCGGGGAATCCGTGGCCCGCGGGTGAGTCGGCCACGACGGCCAGGCGCAGACCGAGTAGACGGTGAGCGCGGCATGCCCACGAGCCGGCCGATCTCCATGACGGCGGCCGCTGAGGGACGTCCAACGGCGGCCACCGCAGCCATGCCAAGCAGGTAGCCGACGAACGGCCCGGTACCAGAGGCCGCCATCGGCCACGTGCCGGCCAGCAGGCCACGCTCCCTGTCTGCGTGGTCACTGCCGGCCGGCCGGCCCGCAGGGCCAGCACTGTCCACCCGGCGCCCCCGGCGATCCATCCGCCGACCGATCCGACTGCCGCCCCGGCTCCCGTGGCCCAGGTGATGCCGGCCAGCAGGGCCGTGGCGGCCAACCAGGCCGCGTCACGGCGGGCCACAAGGGCATCGTGGCCCGCACATAGCCGCACCATGCGGGCCAGATCGGCCGTGAGGTTGAGACCGGCCCCGGCTACCACTGCCGCCGCCAGCGGGTCGCTCCAGAAGGTGCCGACGGCAAGTGTGGCCACGGTGGTGATGCCGAGCACGATCAAGGCCAGCCGCTCGGCGGCGAATCGGCACGCCGCCATCGACACTCGGCCGGCGAGCGTGGCGTCGAACAGGCCGTAGCGCACCACGTTGTTGGCCACCGAGGCGGTCACCCACACCAGGCCCACGGCGGCGTAACGCCTGGGCTCCATGTCGGCGGCCAGTGTGCCGACCACGAGAAAGCTGGTGGCGCTGAAGGCGATGCTGGCTACCACCCGTTCTACCTGGCGGCGGCCAGCGGCCACCTCCAGCGTCGGCTCCGAAGCATTGCCCCGCTCGTGCCAGTCGATCACGCCGATGCCGTCGCTGCCGGTTCGGGTCCACCGGCGGAATCGGTTTCCGGTTCGCCTCTGGTCAGATCGATCGGGTCCGATACCGCACAACCGAGGATCGAGCTCAGGGCATCGACGAAACGGCTCTCCAGGGTGGCCGCCCGCTCGGCTTTGGCTGCTGCCAGCTCGGCCCGCAGAGCGGTATCGACCATCAGCACATCGAGACGGCGGAGGAGCTCGTCGTGCCGACCGGGTGTCACGGCGCAGTCGGGGTGGAGCGAGGTGAGCTGTTCGGCGAGGCCGCCCACGGCGAACCCGAGCGGGACTGCGGGACCGGAGGCGAACCGCTCCAGCACGCCCGACTGGGTGGCGCTGGTGTACGGCAACAGCAGCACGCAGTCGCCGCCGGCCAGCCAGTCGATCTCGGCTTCGTCGAGGTAGCGGTCGATCACCCGCACCCCTGGGTCGTCGGCCGTGCCAGGCGGAACTTCAGCTCCGGCGCCGACGCCGGCCAGCACCACGGGGTAGCCGGAACCCGATCGCCACCGCTCGAGGTCGGGCCACAGCTCGCGCACGCCCTTGTAGGTGTCGGCCCGGCCGAACAGCAGCACGTAGGGCTCGTGCAGGCCGACCAGCTCGGGCGGACGCAAGGACCGCCGGCCCCTGGCGGGCGCCACCTCGGGCAGGGGAACCAGGGCAACGTGCTGACCGTCGGGTGCGTGACGGCGGTGCCAGTCGTCGGCCGACCAGGAGCTGAGCGCCACCACCGTGGCCGACGAGGTGGCCAGTGTCCGGTCGAGCCGGCTGATCAGCCGCCACCGGACGTCCCACCATCGACCGGGGTGGGGGGTGGTGTCGTGGATGACGTAGTACCGCTCTCGCCGGGGCACGAGGAACCACAGGACGGCCAGAGCCGGGTGGACCATCACGCTGAACACGGGCCCGCCCGGGCCGCGCCCCAGCCGTCGGGCCACCATGCGGCCGGCGAATCGGACAGGACTGGTTTCCAGCCGGACCGAGTTGGATCCGGCCCGGGCCAGGCCCTCACGAAACCGCTCGGCCAGGAGCGGCCCGACGAAGCGGCGCCCGAGATAGACGACGGTCGCGTCGGTACCGGCCACGGTTCGGCGCCGCTGGCCCGGGGGCCCGGTCATACCGGCACCACCTGGCGGTAGAAGTCGCACACCCGCCCGGCGAGGCGACCTGGGTCGTACCGGTCGGCGGCCAGGTCGAGCCCGGCCAGAGCTTCTTGCCACCACTGGGCGGTCCCCACCCGCCGGGCCAGGAGAGCGTCGGCCACCGCGGCCGGCGAGTCGCCGTCCACCACCGTGCCGGCCTCGCCCAGATCCTCGGGGTCGATCGCTTCGCGGCTGGCCACCACCGGCACACCCCTGGCCATGGCGTCGAGGATGGCGAGCGGCATCCCCTCCCAGCGAGACAACAGCACGAGGGCGTCACACGCGTCGAGGTGGGCACCGACATCGTCGACCAGGCCCAAGTGACGCAGGCCGGGCAGGGCCGGAACCAGCCCCTCGCCCATCACCAGGAGCTGCGCCCCGGCGTTGCGACGGCGGACCGCAGCCCACGCTCTCCACAACCGATCGGGCGCCTTGGCATCGGTTATCCGGCCGACGAAACCGTACACCGGGGCCTCCTCGGGCAGCTCGAGGGCCCGGCGGGCCGCGATCCGGTGGGACTCCGGCACAGGCAGAGCGAGGCGGGGCACGCTGGGAGCATTGAGGGCCACGAGCTGGTGCTCGGGGTCGATCCCGGCGTCGAGACCGACCCTACGTTCAGCTTCGGAGCAGTACAGGACGCCGCGACTCCGGCTGGCGAGCCGGCGCTCCAGGCTCATCGCCGCCTGGCGCCACCGGCCCTGGAGCGGATGGAAGCTCCACCCATGAGGCTGGAACACCACTGGCGCCCGTAGGTCGGCGAGGCGGCCCACCAGGCCGGCGCGGCTGGAGTGCAGGTGCACGATGTCGTAGGCGTCCCCCGTCTCGGTGCCCCGCTTCACCACTCGACGGAGAAGCCCCATGTCGAGCGCCAGACGGGAGTCGAGCGGGCGCAACCGGGTCCAGTCGAGCTGCCTGATTCGTTGATCGAGGCCCGGGCCGAACCAGGGTTGAGGCCCCAACACGGTGACCTCGTGGCCCAGTTCCGCCTGGGAGCTCGTAAGCGTCTCGCAGTGCCATGGCGACGCCATAGCCGGTGGGTTGGCTGACGTGGAGGATACGCATGACCGATTGGCTCTTTCTCGTACAGTTGGCTCTGCCAGAGGACCGCCAGTACCGCCAAACGTCCCCGCAGAAGCTGACCGAGGTCACCGACCGTGAGGGCGTACGTAACCGCCATTGATGTCGTGAACACGAGGGCGAAGGTCGCCCTCTGCGGATTGCCTTGACTGCGGACCCGGCGGCCTGATCGCCGTCGGGATCCACGTCGCTCCAGGCGGCGCGCCGCCGGGTGCGAACTGCTGCCCTCGCCAGGGCGAGCAGGCCCACGGTGTCCACCGTGGCCACCACGAAGGCGCTCCGGTCGACGAGCGGGTTGGGCCGGAACCACACGTTGGCCAGGTCGCGGGGAAGCCACCGGCCAGTGCGGCCCAGCTGGAGCCGTCGGCCAGGGAAGCCCGGAGCTGGAGAGTGAAGCGTTGAGGTTGCGGTTGGCAGCGACGCTGGGGGCGTCGAGCTGCGCCAGTTGGGAGCGCACGGACGGCAACATCAGGAGCCCGAAGGCGAGGGCCACCCCCCCACCAGCACGGCGGGACGACGGGTGAGCTGGCGCGGTCGCACCTCGACGGCGGCCAAGGCCAGCACGGCGCAGCAGGCCACGATCGGCCGGAGGAAGGCAAGCGCATAGTGCGCCCCCCTGCCACAGGAGGTGGCGGGATCGGCCGATCGTGCGGGCGAACAGTACCAGGGCGAGCACGATTGCCCCCTCCCGCAGCGGCAGGACCATGAAGAACCAGAACGAGGGCGACACGAACGGGAAGTACCAGGTCCAGCGGCTGGGCGGACGCCAGCCCGCCCACCCCGAGGGACCGGCCAGCAACACAGCGGCCCCGGCGAGCGCCCCGTTCACCACCGACAGCAGCGGCAGGGTCGGGTCGACCAGCAGAGCGAGCGGATACAGCAGGATCGGGTACAGCTCCTTGCCGCTGGCCACGTGGCCGTCGAGCAGGACGCCGAGGCCCGACGAGCGCAGCACAAGGAGCTGGTCGAGGTACCGCGCCCCGTCCGGGGCGTTGGCAGCCGACGCTCCGGGAGCAGCGTGGGCCAGCAACGCGGCGACGACGGGGAGGGCACAGGAGATCAGCGTCACGGTGCCTGGGATACGCCGGTGATGGCCCACGAGAGCCAGAACCAGCGCGGCCAGGAAGGCGGCGCCCACGGAGACCAGGGTGGCCGTCATCGTCCGCACGCCCCCGATGAACAGGCAGCGCCATCCAGCCCATAGGGAGAGGGCACTGCGAATCCCACACCTTGGACGAGCGCCACGCCTCTCCCTTCATTGCGACCTACCGGGAGGTGCAATGTAGGGCGAATTGCTCAGATCAACAAGGGAGATTCACCTAAATTTTAGGACCAATGAACCACCTTCACCAAGGTACAAACCCGACCGCCAACTGTCGATACCCACGTGGCTCCCGACACAAAGAGTTGACAGACACAGTGACCATCCTTCACTCGGAGGATGAGTCCACCCAGGCAACGGTTGTCGGCTTGGTAGCCCATCCGAATGACTTATAGATTCGAGTTCTGATTCCTTGAAGTTCACTCTTGTATCGACCTCCAAGCCGACTTGACTTGACTAGCCTTTCGACTGAAGCAATCCAGCCAAACCGTCGAGAACGACGGAGTGCCCTCTCGCACGATTCGCGAACATCGCTACGGTCCCGCTCCGTCGCCATTTGAAGAATCTCGCGCACAAATACTGCGTCACTCGCAGTTCGAATGAAGACCTGACCGAAAGCACTTGGATTATAGGCGGACCAGTCAAAGCATGGCGCTTCAACCGGGTCGCCTGCGCCCAAAAGGTCCAACGTTACCATCGTCCTAAGACACTTCGGACACTGCGAACAGTTGCGATAGCCCGTGCCATCAATTCGAAAGTCACAAACGTTGAGTTCGGCGATAGCACCCGGAACCCCACTTATCAGCCGAGTTTTTTCGCCTCTGCCGTAAGTGGCGTCATCGTGGGAAATGGCCATGCGCCGACCACTCCAGAGCGGATCGGTGAGAGGTGATGAACCCCAGGGCATCAGCGATCCCCATGTGTGACTTGAAGCAATCCTTCCCTCACTCAACCCACCCGAGAGCACGTGGAGGACCGTACCCAACGCAGCCCCATGCACGATATCTGCCCATCTGTCGTGCACCTTTGCGTTCTCCGTCATTACATTCGAGAGCACCGGGATGAATTCCAAGCCAAGCCGCTTGGCGGTTAATGCGAGCGGCTCCAGAGTCTCGAATGCAATTGGGTCAGATGGGTTTGAGGTGTGATAGATATGGATTGCGTGCGTCGGCTGTTCAACGGGTTCGAACTTGTGGTGTATGGCGGAGAACACACTGTCAATCCCACCTGACAGGAAGACACCCATGCCCGTTTGAATTGCTGGCTCTACCTCTTCAGTGAGGACCTCAATTGTTGGTACATGAGTTCCGTGGGACTGTGCCAATTGTGCCACCCCGGCGCGAACATTTCGGAGGAGAAAGTCATCAACGGAGCCCCCATTCAATTTGATATCATGGCCAAGCGTTAGAGCTGTCACAGCGGCATAAGGAAGAACGACATCAAGCCTCCCAGACAGCAGACTTGACCATCTCTGAGGCACTGCGAAGAAAACTGTATATGGCGCTCCGTTCGACACCTTGAACGAGAACGCTACAGCGTCAAGGTGGGATGGAAGATCTAGATCTATCGATTCGACAACCAGCATACTCTGCTCCACTTTCAGTAGTCAGTATTGACCAACAAGCAACGTAGTAGTGAGGGATGCTACTGTTAGAGGTCGAGCCACCTTTCGATATCGTTCTTAGAGCTTCGGCAGACTCGGCTCCACATCACCCGAAGCTGCTCCGGGTGTGCTTCACCAGGCGGAGCTGGGCGCCGGCGCTGATCATGGAGCGGACATCGTTCTCGGCGAACCCGGTGGCCCGGGCAAGCTGGGGGCACGGATCGCAGAGGTCGACGACGGTGTGGACGATTCGGGGATGCTGGCGGGTCGTGCCGATCTCGTCGGGGCTGAAGAGCACCTCGTGGAGCTTCTCCCCCGGCCGCAGCCCCGTGTAGACGATCGGGGTACCCGGCCGCATCGACGCGACGAGCTGCTGGGCCAGGTCGACGATCCGCACCGGGTTGCCCATGTCGAGCACGAGCACTTCGCCCGGGTCACCGATGGCACCGGCCTGGACCACGAGGCGAACCGCTTCGGGGATCGTCATGAAGAACCGGGTCGCCTCGGGGTGGGTGACGGTGAGCGGCTGGCCCGCTTCGAGCTGGCCGAGGAAGGTGGGCAACACCGAGCCCCGACTGCCGAGCACGTTGCCGAACCGGACCGACACGTAGCGCCAACCGGTCTCGGCTGCGGCCAGCGCCGTGAGCCGTTCGGCCGAGAGCTTTGTCGCCCCTAACACCGACGAGGGATCGGCCGCTTTGTCGGTGGAGATGTTCACGAAGGTCTCCACCCCAACATGGACCGAGGCGTCGAGCAGGTTCTTGGTACCCACTGTGTTCGTCTTGATGCCTTCCAGCGGGTGGTTCTGCAGGAGCGTCAGGTGCTTGAGCGCAGCGGCGTGGAACACCACCTCGGGCCGGTGCCGTTCGAAGATCTCGAACATCCGATCGCGGTCTCGGATGTCGGCCACGATCAGCATGTCGGAGTCGAGCAGCGCCCGGCCCTCCATCGCCAGCTGCACCCCGTGCAGCGCGTTCTCGTCCCGATCCAGCAGGTAGAGCTCGGCCGGCCGGAACCCCTTGATCTGGAGCGACAGCTCGGAGCCAATCGATCCGCCGGCACCGGTCACGAGGACCCGGCGGCCGGTGATGTAGCCGGCCACCGACTGGAGATCGATCTCCACCGGGTCCCGTCCGAGCAGGTCGTCGACGGTAGGCGGGCGCACATCGGCCAACGTCATACGGCCAACGAGCTCCGAAGCCGGGGGCAGGACCCTCAGCTCCAGACCGACCTCGGCCGCCAGCGTGGAGGTGTTCTGAATGAGGGCCGAATCGGCCGTGGTGATGGCCACCAGCAGCACCTCGGCCCCGGTGCGATCGGCGACGGCCGCCAGGTCGTTGCGGGTGCCACGCACCTTCACGCCATGGAGCTCACGCCTGCTCTTACCCGGGTCATCATCGAGCAGGGCCACCGGGAAGTACTGGCTCTTGGGGTCGGACAGCATGGCCTTGATGATCTGCGAGCCCCCCTCACCGGCGCCGAGCACGATCGTGGGGCGGCATCGCACCGGGTCGGGACGAAGGTTCGCCTCCCAGTAGCGCCGCCACACGATCCGCTGCCCGAAGAGGAGCACGAGGCTGGTAAGGCAGCCCACGATCACGGCCGAGGTGGGAAGGTCGCTGCCGCCGAGGCGGGCCAGAAACGAGCCCAGCAACACCGCAGCCGACGTACCGGTCCACACGGCTCCGAGGATCGAGATCTCGTCGAACGACGAGATCCGCCAGCGACGCTGATACAGGCCGGTTCGCCAGCCGAGCAGGGCATGGACAGCCACGGCCACCACCATCGCCACCAGCACCTCGGTGCCGGCCCGACCCACCTGCAAGGCGAGCTTCAGGGCGGCGCCCACAGCGATCCCGACCGGCCAGATGGCCAGATCGGTGACAACCGGGAAGCAGCCGGGATGGGCATACACCCACTGCAGCAACCTGCGGGCTTGGCCCGCAGAAGCCGGGTCGAACGGTGAGCGACGCCGACGGGGCGCTGCGCCCACACCCTCGGCACGGCTCCGGGTCGTCAACACGCTGCACCACCCGACCGCACCTGACGGCACTGAAAGTAGGACAAGAATCGTCGCCCTACGCCTACATGTTCTCCCATGGGAGAGGTCCCTCTGCGTACTCCATAGACCACCCGCAGGGGCGCAATGCTACGGGCCGCGAAGAATGGCGTGCAACGACCATTCACGATTGGTCATATCTACTCAAGGCAACACATAAGACCCATCTTCATCCTGCTTGTCGCCCGATCCCACATACCAAATTTTGATGTATCAACTAGGTCACACGAAGCGTCATTGACTGGGCAACTAGGCGCCCCTATCCTCACAAAGGCGACGGGCCCTAACGATTCTTAATGCTCCTGCTTGGACAGAGAGCTCGAAAGGAACGCCCGCCGAATGTCGCTCGTCGAGTTACCAGCGCGACCCGATTCAGGCCATCCCGACGAACGCCATACCGGCGTGTCGCTCGTGCACACGGGGCCGAGACCGGTCGACGAGCAAGCAGCCGGCCGGAGCCGGCAGCGCCGATGGGCCCGGCAACTCGCCCTTTGGGCCGACCTCCGATCACCCCACCGGCTGGCCAGTTGGGGGCTGGCGGCCTTCACCTTCCTGGCGCTCAGCGTGGCTGCGGTCGCCTGGTCGCTCGCCCTGGCCGGACGCTGGACGCTGCTGGGGGTCACGGCGGTTGTCACCACTTTCGCCACCCTGCTGGCCAACGGGTACTTCCGGGTCAACATGGCCGAGGAAGGCGCGTTCAAGGTTCGCCTGGCCGGGGCGGCATCCGCCCTTGGGGTCACCGCGGCGTTGGTGGTGGTGTCGGCTCCGGGCCTAGGCCAGCCCCGCGTTTCCAGCTTCGTCGCTCTCATGCTGGTGCTGACCGCCACCGGCACCATCGCCCGGTCCCTCGGGCGGTGGTTGTTGGCCGGCTTGTGGAGCAGAGGCCACCTCCGAGCACGGGCGCTGGTGTTCGGCTACGACGAGCTGGCCCGGGAGATGGCGGTGGAGATCTCGCTGCGCCGCTCGTACGGCGTCGACATCGTGGGGTACGTGATCCCCTCCCCCACCCCGGCGATGCCGCTACCGGAGGGGCCGGCGGTGCACGCCGTCGTCGACCTGTGGCAGGCCCTGCCGGATGTTGTCACCGAAGCGCTCACGGCGGCCGGGGCCGATCGGCTACTGATTGGTCCAGCGGCCAGCGCCGACGAACGGCTGGCCCAGAAGGTGGCCCGGTGGGCGGCGCAACAAGGCATGGCCGTCCACGCGGTTCCACGATTCCACGGGATGGGGATGGGGCTCGACTCGACATCACCCGACCGGGCCCGGGGGTACGCACTAGTGCGCCTCCAGCGCTCGGCCCACCCCCACCTCTCGATCCGGTTGAAGCGCTTGATGGACGTGGCGGTGTCGGGCACGTTCCTACTCCTGGCGAGCCCACTCATGACGGTGGCTGCCCTGGCGGTACGGCTGTCGGGGCCGGGGCCGATCCTGTTCGCCCAGGAACGAGTGGGCCAGCACGGCCGACCGATCGTGGTGCGCAAGTTCCGGTCCATGACAATGAGCGCCAAGTCCGACACCGAGTGGAACGCCGAAGCTCGGGTGACCCGCATCGGACGACTGCTGCGCCGAACCAACATCGACGAGCTACCGCAGCTGATCTCAGTGCTGGTGGGCGACATGTCGTTGGTGGGGCCGAGGCCCGAACGGCCGGCGTTCGTGGAGCACTTCCGCCAGCAGATCCCCGACTACGACGATCGCCACCGCCTGCCGGTCGGGCTCACCGGGCTGGCCCAGGTGGCGGGACTGCGGGGTGACACATCGATCGCAGAGCGGGTGAAGTACGACAACCTCTACATCGACCAGTGGCGGCTCCGGGCCGACGTGGAGATCCTGCTCCGCACGGTTACCGCCATCCTGTTCCAGGAGCGCGGCTCACGGCGTGCTATCGAGCTCGAGTCGGCGATCCAGGAGATGAGGACATCGGGAACGAATGCGGTGGAGGCGTAGAGCGGCTCGGTCTTGCCTATGAATCGCTTTCAGCTGTCCGCGAGAACAAGCTCCACGAACTCAGCCGAGTCGCTGAACCCGAGCATGACCTCTCCGCGCGAGCGGCCACGGCGCAGTAGCCCAACCCAATGGTCCAGACCGGCGTCGTCTGGCTCCCGACCCAAGACGTTCCGATAGGCGGTGGTAACGAACTGGCGGTCGTCGAGAGTGCCGTAGCGAGCCTTGAACTCGACGGAAGCGGCGAAATGCTGGCTCACCTGGGCTCGATCGAGCCCGCTGTTGATCCAGTAGGCCAAGCCCCGGCGATCGGGGTGACGCAGAAAGTAGGCCCGGTACAGCCTGCCGATGGGCCCGGTTTGTTCGATTCAGGAGATGATGCCGGCGCTGCTGTTCTGGAACTCAGCCGACTCGGAGAAGCCGGTCATCACATCGCCCCGGCGCCACCCGCTGGCGAGAAGCGATGTCCACTAGCCGACCCCTTCGGGGTCACCGCTGCGGCCGAGTACGTTTAGATAGGCCTGTTCAACGAAACCGCGGTTCGAAAGCGCCCCGTAGCGCAGCCGGAACTCCTCCGAAGCAGCAAACTCCTCCGACACCTGAGCCAGGCTTCGGCTCGCTTCCCGATACCGCACCCAGTAATCGAGCCCGTCCTCGTCGGGCCGGCGACCGAAATAGGCGAGATACAGACGGGCCACCTCGGCCTGCAGGTCGCGTCGTTGAGCCACCACGCCGGGAAATCTGACGCCGCTGGATGCCCCCTGCCCCGGAGGGCGGAGGAACCCAAGGCTGGCGTGGTCGGCCCCGAATATCTCGACGGCATCGGCCCCCAACCAGGTGGTCGCCACCGTGGCGTAGACCTGTCGATAGTCGACGGCATGATGCTGGTTGCCCCACGGGTCGAGGGAGGTCAGCGACGGTGGTTCTCCGAAGAAGCCGCCGTTCACCTGAGCCCCGATGGCGAAGAGGCTGTTGGCCGTGCCGTGGTCGCTCCCGTCGGCATTGGCTCTCACCCGGCGCCCGAACTCAGAGGTGCCGAGCACGAGCACCTGGTTGGCGAACCCAGGGTCGAGCGTGGTGAAGAACACGCTGAGCCCGTCATCAAGTTGCCGGAGCAGGGCGGCTTGTCGAACAAGCTGATCGGCGTGGGTGTCGAAGTCGCCGTGGACGATCGAGACCACCCGCACGCCGACATCGGCGTTGATGAGGTTGGCAGCGAGCCGGAGCTTGCCAACAAGCGCCGCGTCGGCGGACTCTCCGGGCAAATGTGGCTGCAAGTCGGTGGCGACCCCCAACGAGTCGCCGATCGCCGCCATCGCCTGGTCGGCCAGCGGCCCAAGACCAGAGTCGGTGTGGCCCAGAGCGGCCAGGGCGTCGAGACGGTGAACAGCGTTCCAGTCGCTCCAGTTGACGGCACGAATTGGGTCAGGGCCCACCGGGACGGCGGTGCCCCGTGTGCTCCGTCCCTCAAGCAAGAGCGGCACCCGGGAGCCCACGGCTATCCCGTTGAGTGGCTGACGGTTCAGACCATCGAGAATCCGGCCGAGCCATCCGCTGTTACCCGGCAGACCGTCGGGACCGGCCGTCATCATCCGGTCGGCAGAGAAAAAGTGACTGAGGTCGGCCGAAGGTTGCCCAACGCCGTCGACCACCGCTAGCCGACCCTGATCCCAGACGGCTTTAAGGTACGGCATCTCGGGGTGCAAGCCGCGTGTTGAAGTGAGCGGCAGCGTCAGTTCGGGACGAAGGGCCAGATGCCTTCGGGCGTCGTAGTAGGCGGCATCAGCTATCGGCACGAAGGTGTTTAGCCCATCGTTGCCGCCGTCGAGCGTGAGAAGCACCAGGACGCCCTCGTTGGGGCCAACCGGCGTGGCGGCGGCCGCCGCCTGAGCCAGCCATCCGGGGAGTAGCACGGCGGCCCCGCTCCCGCTGGCCAGCTGGAGGAACCGGCGAAGGGTCAGGTCGTTGGAGGTCATGCCATCACCAACTCGGGGAGGAGGAGGGGAAGATGGAGTAGGCCAGCCCGCTCGCTCCAGTAGTACGAGGAGTTGCGGACCGTGGTGACATAGTCGACCAGCCATTGTCGGCTGGCAGCCGAGACCTGCCCGATGCGGTAGTTCTGGAGGGCGAGGTTCACGGACTGCGCTGGTGTGAAGCGGTAGAGCCGGGGGTTGTCGGCCACGGTTTCAGAAACAGTAGGGAGATCGCCACGATTGGCCATCTCATGGTGCAGGTAGTTCACCATCTGGAGTCGAGTCCACGCAGCCGTGGACGTGAGCCAATAGCGGTTCTGACCCCATCCATTTACGTTCGGGGGGAAGAACGGATTCTGCCCCATACCGAGGCACCACCATTCAGGATGAAGTTGCGCGGAGTCGGTCCCGGTGTGGCGCATCACCGCCACCAGGTACTCCACCGGGCTGCGCACCAACGCCCACCGGGCCCGATCGGATCGGAACCCCGGATGGAGGAAGATTGCTCGGAGCGTGTCGCGGATGCTCAGGCCGGCCGAGTAGGTGGCCATGATGTCGTCCACTTCGTCCGCGCCTGCGTCGACCGGATAGGCGAAGAAGGACCACAACTTCCGACACAGGAAGCGGGCGTGGACACTTCTCCGCTGGTCGAGGATGACGTTGATCACGTCGGGACCATCAAGATTGCTGGTCACCCCGAACAGACGCTTGGCGCCTGAGTCGTGGCGGGCTGGGTCGAAGCGGTAGCGCGGAGGTCGATCCTCCGTAAGACCGTGACCGGTCCAGGCCCGGGCCACCTCGGTGACGTCGGCCTGAGTGAAGCTACCCACACCGAGCGTGAACAGCTCCATCAGCTCACGGGCGAAGTTCTCGTTCAGCTCGCCGACGACGTTGTGCTGGTTATCGAGGTAGCCGATCATCGCCGGGCTTATCGCAATCGCCTGTAGCAGGGTGTGATAGTCACCAAGGCCCAGCGTGCGGTACAGCTGGTTCTGAGTCATGACTCCGGAGTGATTCTAACCCTTCTCCACCGAGTGGGTGAGCAGCCCACTGAGGAACAGCGCCACCTTCTCCACCACCGGCGCCTGGTCCACGGGGCGGCGAGCCAGGTCGAGCCAGTAGTGCAGCATCCGAAACGTCAACTGCTGACCCAGGTTGCGATCGGAAAGGTCAGGCAGAGGCGGCGGGGCCGGCGCTCGACTGACGTCTAGAACCATGTCGATGAGATCACCCCACGGCCAGGAGCGAAAGGTCTCGATCTCCGGCTGCAGCGCCCCGAAGCCTGCCCGCTGGAAGAGATGGGCGACATCCTCAGCTTCGTCTGGCACTCAGGGTCTATCGGCATCGGCAGTGGCGTTTTGAGGGCCCCCGACCGGTGTGAACAGCAGCCGGGACCGGGATCCGTTGCGCTGGTTTCGGCCGGACGTCGGTCCGTTCGTGAGGGCGGCACCGATCGGGCGGTGGGCTCGGCGTCGATCAGATCCGTCATGCCAGCCTCGGGCAGGCGGCGGAACAGGTCTCTGCTGTCACCGTCGCCCGGAGGCGCAAAGAGGTCAGCAACTCGGGCACCATCGTCATGGATCAATCGCGTGGGTTCATTCCAGTGACTGTTTCGCAGGTCTCACCAAGGATCACGCGATAGCCCACGCCCACCAGAGGATCTCTTTGCTACTTACGCCCCCCACGGGACGCCAACCGTGACCAGGTTCTTATGGGTGCTCAGGCTGCCAAGGCAAGAAGGTAGCCCGTGGCTGCAACCCTGGCGGGCCTGCGTGTCTGGGGCAGGCTGAATATCGTCGATCTGGTCAATACCATTGTGAAGCACACCGAGCTTCAAGCGGGGAACGCCCATGTTATTTCGAAGGCCACCCGGTCGACTCCGGTGGCCGGGCGCCCGAGGACCCGTTGACATCGACCTGTAACGGAAGCACTACCTTTCGCTGTGGGCCGCTTACGTGCAGGCGAGATGCCGCCGTCGGGCGCCAGCCGTTCCCAGCTCGCGCAGGACGTCGAGGTACTGCTGGGCTGCCACCGTCCAACTGAACGACAGCGCCCGCTGCCTACCTCGCTCCGCCAGGGTCACCCTCGCTCCCTCGTCGCCGAGAAGCGTTTCGATGGCGGAAGCCCAGCCGGCGGGATCGTCGGGGGCGGCGTACACCGCTCCGTCGCCACAGATCTCGGGGAGAGCTCCCCCAGTCGACACCACACACGGGGTACCGAGATACATCGCCTCCAACGGAGGGAGGCCGAACCCTTCCGTCCTCGACGGGAAGCAGAAGAGGAGCGTGGCCTGCAACAGGCTCTTGAGCTCACCGTCACTCACCCGGCCCACGAACACGGTGTTATCGGGGATCGGGATATCGCGGTCCCGGAAGTCGGCTGGCCCGTAACGACCGAAGAGAACGAGGGGAACCTCGCAGGCCTCGATGAGGGCGTAGGCCCGACACACCACTGCCGCGTTCTTGTGGGCTTGGACCAGAGAGTGCGACAGGATGAACGGGCGACCACGGAGCCCATGTGCGTCCAATACCGACTCGTCTGCCGGCGCGTCGTCGAGGTGGCTGGCGGCGTGATAGATGACCCGGGCCCGGTTGGGGCGGATCATTCGATAGCCCTCCATATCAGCCTTGGCGAAATGAGAGCCCGTGGTGATCACCCTGTGCAGATGCCCGACTGCCGGCCCGAGCGTTCGGAACATCAAGAGATGCTTGCGGTCTAGCGACGCCGGAGTCGAGAACATCTGGGCGTCATGGAGGAGGGTGACGCAATTGCGCTTCACCACGGGCCCAGTGCTGAGGAAGTTCAGACCGATTCGACCACGGGAGAAGTATGGAAACTCCAACTGCTCCCACGCCTGCCCGCTCAGGCGACCGATCTGCCGGGTCCGTATGCGCTGATACTCGGGAGGTTCGGCTCCCCGGGGAAACAGAAGCTCCACGTCGAACTCATCGACGTAGTTCTCCTGGGACAGGAGCCTATCTATCTCGCCGATCACCTGGTACGCAACGCGAGGCATCCCCTCCACCATGACGGTGAGGAACTTGCCGTTGATCGAGACGCCGATCATCGTCCCACCTTCTCAAGAACCGCCACGATGTTGCCGCCGTAGAGGACCTTGTCGAATCGTTCGTACCGGTAAGGGAGCGTGAGAAAGAAGAAGGCTCCCTCCGCCAGCCGGAGGCCGACCCGCTTGAGAAGGCCACGTGGCCCCCGTGCGAACGATTGAGCCTGGTTCTGCACCTCCACCAGGCGCAGGTGGTCGCCTTCCCCGAACGGTCCGGTCATCTCGTGGTTGGCCAGGTCGACGATCTGGGCCAAGGTGCCGGCGGTCAGGATCGTCCGGTGTGTCAAGTCGTCGGCCTGGAAGGCCAGACCGAACGGTGACTGCCCGTTGGGCACGCGCACGATCACTCGGCCCCCGACGGGGAGGACTCGGCCCATCAGTACGAGCATTTCGGTGATCTCGGATACCGTGAGGTGCTCGAAGACATCGAAGGCGACAAAGGCGCCGACCGGATCGGACCACAGGCCGCTTTCTGCTCCTTCCCGGAGGTCGAACACCTTGAAGCCGGCCAGGGTCGCTTGTGCCAACAACTCAGGGATGATTTCGGCTCCGCGTACGTTGTAACCGTTGTCCCGCAACCAGGAAAGCAGACGGCCGGAACCGAACCCGATCTCTGCCACCGACGACGCGGCTGGCAGCCTGGCTCCGATCTCCCGGCTGAAGTACGCCGCATCATGGGCGCTGTAGGAGAACAGGTCCTCCCACCTCTTCCACGCCACGTAACCCGAATAGTCCGGCCGGACGTCGGTCATATCAGAAGCCCTCCAGGGGTTGAACATCGCTCTCGTGGCACAGACCGCCGAGCCGACCAGGTAACTCGCATTTGTGGATCGACATCAGTTCACCGTCACCGGCACCCGCCGCCTCACCAGGCGGGTACTGATCAGATCCGCCAATGATGCCTCCACACCCGGGGGGCGGCCTTCAAGAATCCAGAGAAGCCACATCGACAGGGCCTGGGCCAGCAGACCAGAGCCGATCGCCAGAGTCAGGCCGAACAGCAGTGCCGTAGTTGCCGCAGTCGCGGGAGCGGCCAGTCCGAAGAAGGCGTGTGACAGGACCCAGGCTGGGGCGGCCAGCGCCGCATAACCAATGATCGTCCGGTGAAGCCCCCAGCACTGCAGCGTGACCGGCTGGCCGGTGATGCGAGCCGCTGCCCGCATCGAGATGAGCGTGGCGGCGACGTTCGAGATCCCGTTCGCGATGATCGTGCCGTACGCGCCGTAGCGCGTGGCACCGAGGATCGTGACGGGCACAAGCACCAGCGACGTGACCACCGTGCGCTCGAACAGCGCGCGTGAGTGGTATCGGGCGATGGCGAGCGGCGTGAGCAGGAAGGCGACGAAGGCCGGGAGGGCCGACAGAGCGGCGCCGGCGACGAGCCCGCTCGCCGAGAGCCAAGCGTCGCCCAGCACCAGTGAAACGGCTGGACCGGCCAAGACCGCCAGCAGGACGAGAGGCGTGCCGAACACGATCAGGCACCCGTTCACCGCCACATCCCAGGTTCGGCGCAAGTGCTCCTGGCCGTCGGACTGTGCGAACTTGGCCGTGAGCGGCGTGCACAATGGGATGAGGCCGGCCTGGTAGGGGATCACCGACAGGTCAGTGGCCATCGCATAGCGGCCAAGCAGGTCGGCAGTGACGAGTCGGCCGAGCACGAACCGGTCGAGTACGAGTTGATGGCGGCCAGCACCTGGCTGGCCGACGTCCACCCCACGACATCGGCGAACTCGCGCCACCGGGTCAGCCGCAAGCACGGGCGGTACGGCGCCATCACATGCGACAGCAAGGCGCCGCTGAGCGCCGTCGTCGCTGATGCGCTGACTATGGCCCAGTAGCTGTGGGCGGTGAGCGCCACCGTAGCCACGACAGCGAACGAAACTCCTTTCGACACCACGATGACCGAGTCGGGCCGCATGTCATAGCGGCGAGCGAAGTCGGCCATACGGGGACTGGTGAGACTGCGCAGCACAGGCCCGATAGCCAAGAACCAGCAGGAGGCGAGACAACCGTGGATCGGAGTAAAACGAGAGATGAGCGGCCCGAGTCCCGCTGCCAGAAGTGCTAGCGCTACCGCCCGCAGCACCCCGAGGGTGAACGATGTGTGGTAATGATCGGGGCTCAACTCCGCGGCCCGTAACAACGGCTGACTCAACGGCATCTCGGTGACGACATCGACGATGAGAACGACCGTGAGCGCCAAGGCCACCACCCCGAAATCGGCCGGCTTCAGAGTCTTCGCCAACAGGATAAAGCTGGCGAGATCGAAGCCCTTCGCCCCCAGCTTGCCGCCGATGGTCCATGCACCGGCGGTGGCGAAGCTCCTTGCAGCGTGGCTGGTCACAGGACGCGCCCATCCGCCGCTGACCTGAACCAGTCCGAGACAGCCGGCCGGAGGGCCGGCACGGCTACCCGCTGCGCCAGGGCCCGTGACGGTGCCAGCGCACCGAGCAGCACTCCCCACCGCAGACCGTCGAAGACCCCGAAATCTGCTGATGTGCCGGCGAGGAGTCCGAGCACCAAGACCGGCGGGTACGACCACCGGAGCGCCCGTACGATCACGGCGTCCTGAGGGGCCCCCGAGCGCACCGGCGATCGGAACAGGTGAGCGAGAAAGCCGCAGTAAAGGAGGAGACCGGGTACTCCGACGCTGGCCAAGACAGCGACCAGGACGTTGGATGCCCGGGTAGACCCGATCCCCACACCCACGAACCGACTTGATACTGCCGCTTCCAGGGAGGTGGCTGTCCACGCCGTGCGCTCGACGTATGACTCGGTCTGGGTCTTGGCGAAGACGCTGTCCTGCACCCGCTCCACCGCTGGGTCGAATACCGACGGTGCCAGCATGAGTGCGACAGCTACGGCAGCCAGCACCGTCAACATGACGATCATCTCCCGTCGCATGCCCCGCCGCACCATGGCTCCCTTGGTTAGCCCGGCCGTCCGGCTGAACCAATCGAGCAGAAGAAGTACAACCACAACGGCAAGAGCCACATACCCGGCCGATGAGGTGGAGATGATCGCCATCACCCCCAGCCCAGCGGTGGTCCAGCCCGACCGCCGCCTGAGCGACGGCGAGTCGAACGATTGGCGTGTGAAATAGAGCATCGCGAACAACGTGATCGACAAGCCGCCGAAGGCGGACGCCTCTGGCATGAGGCCGACCACCCGTCTGGTGCCGTCGGCGAGGATGGCATCGTCGAGCAGGCGATACTGCGCCGTCTTGAACGCCTGCAAATAGCGCTGGATCGGCACCACCGTCGACAGCAGATCGACCACCCCGGTGGCGATCGTGACCAGACCGGAGAGAAGCAGCCCCATGGTGAGGTGTGATCGCTCGACCGGCCGCTGGAACACGCTTGCAAATGCGAACACCGCCAGCACCGACACAGTCAGGTAGGCCAGTTGGCTGAAGTTCTGCAGCGTAGGCGCCAGCGGCGTGGGCCGAAGGACCGTGGCGCTCATCGGAATGACCTCGAACTGCCCCTGAAAGAACCGTGGGGCGAACGCTGTCACCAGTGCTGCGACAGACCAGTAACAGACGAGAAGTCGACCTGGCCGGCAACCGAAGGCCAGCGCAGCGAGACGACGTGAGCCGTCGGGCTGCAGGCCGAACTCCCGAATCGCGATCAGCAACGCGGTCATCGGCGCGCCGAGCAATGACAGGCCCCCGCTCATCTGGGCGGGCACCACAGCGAACGTACCGAACGGAAGCATGGCGAAGAACAGGTATACGAGCACCGCCCGCTTCCGGCCGAGTAGACCCCACAACGCCGTTGCCCAAAACGCACCGAGCGCAGCGGTGGCCACTAGGCACCCTCCGCAACGAGCGAGGCATAGACCTCTTCGAGACCGTCGATCCACGTGGTAGGGGTGCTGGCCAGGCCTGGCGCCACTGCGAGGGCCAGCCGACTCTTCGCCGCCAGTTCGGTACTGCTGACATCGACGATCGCGGCCAGCGTCTCCGACAAGGCGCCGGGAGCGAAGGCGTCGAATTGCCAGCCGGCGCCCGCTCTCGCGATCTCTGGCGCCAGCAGTGCCGTGGCCGACGCAGCGACCGGCAGGCCCGATGCCAGAGCCTCCACCGCCACCATGCCGAACGGCTCGGGATAGAGCGTCGGCATGACGAGCGCACGGGCCTCGGCGGCGTAGCGGGCAAGTCCCTGTCGGTCCTGCCAGCCAACGAGCGCGGCGTCGGGGAAGGCAGCCCGTATCCGGGCCTCCATCGGGCCCTCCCCCACGAACGTCACCGGCGCACCGATCCGGGCAGCCGCCACCGCCAACTCCAACGCACCCTTCTCTGGAGCCAAGCGCCCCACGAACAGGAGCTGTTTGTTGTCCTGTGGCGATGCCGGCGCCGCAAGGAAGGGCTGGGCCGGATTGCGGAGTACCCGCAGGCGGGCCGGATCGAGCCCAGAGCGCTCGAATGCCGTTGCCATCCCGGGGTGGATAAGAAGCACTAGCGGCATGCGGGGACCGGTAAAGACTTCGCCCAGTAGCCGATGGCGGGCCACTCGCCACACTTTGTGACTCCGGCTGCGCTTGTCGCAGTTGGTGACCACGCAGCTCCTGCTCATAGGCACCAGCTCGCAAGCCGACGACGCCGGATAGTTCCAGAATCCGCCGCCGGGGCAGGCGGGAAAGTAATCGTGCCCATGGACCACCAGCCGATCTATCACCGGCCGCAGCGCCCGGAAGATCGAAGGCGACCAGATCTGGGCCCAAGAGTGTAGATGCCAGACATCGTCGGGCCGGCCGTTGCGAGCGATCCAGTCGGTGATGAAAGCCGCAGCACGCCGGTTCCACAGGCCCCCGACCAGAGCCTGCGGACGGCTGGCAGTCAGCAGACGCTCACCGCCGATTGCGAGCACCGTCACCCCGAGATCGGCCAAGGCTGGATCGTCGCCGGAGTCGCCGCACAGGAGCACCACCTCGCGACCTCGCTCCGCCAGCAGCCGCGCCGCCAACAAGGCCAGCCCGGTAGCGCCGCCACGAGCCGTGCTCGAATCGTTGACGATGATGATCCTCGAGCCCGATGTCACGATGGGGGGCCGCCTTCCCGCACCGTCAGCCCACCGGCTTCCCATGCGCTCTGCAGGCCCCGCCGGCACTCCTTCACCACGGCCGCAAGAGCTTCAGGGTCAACGCCCCTCAGTATCGCGGCCTCCACCCGATCGGCCACAGTGACCGACCGGACCAACGGATCCTCCACCATGAAAGAGCCCAGCCCGACCGAAGCGAAGAAATCACCCACCTTGCGATCCCAGGCCAGCCCGACGATCGGGACCCCGTAGCTGTAGGCAACCACGCATGAGTGCAGGCGATGCCCCACCACTGCGCTGCAGGAGGCCACTAGGCGAGCCAGTTCACGACCCGTCTTGGGCGACACCCCGATCTCTACGTCCCCGGTAGCTACAGCTCCGGCCAGGAGCGGATCGGCCCCCAATACCTCCACCGCCGCCGCATCCTCGGCCGACCCGTTGCAGAACAAGCGCACCCGGTGACCCCGTGCGACGAGTTCGGTCACGAGGCCACGGAGCATGGCCGTCAAGTTCATGGCCGCCGGGAACGTTCCCGCCCCGGCGATCGGCACGTCGGCGTGATAGGCCAGCGTGCCGAGGCCAGCGATGTTCACACCCACCGGAGCGTCGCTTGGCCGTAGCACCGGCCCATAGCACTGACGGGCTAGCACGCCGGGATCGGGCAGCAGCTCAGGCTGCACCTCCGATCCGAACTGGTCACACCAAGCATCTAGTGACGGCTCGATCACGCACCCTGACGAACTGCAGATCCGATCCCAGCAACTCGCGGAACGCCGGGCCGCCGGTGACCAGTTCTGGCCACCTGACGGCGCCGATCACGATCGGAACCCCAACGGAACGGGAGAGACCCGCCACCCGCGCCACCTTGCGGGGGAAGTTGAGGTCGAGGCCCAGCTGGCCACCGGGGATGACGACAAGATCGGCTGTTCTGGCGGTCCCGCCAAGCCGTGTCGGTCTGCCGGAACTGCCGAAGCAACAAGACGCGGACGAGTTGACGCCGCTGGGCCCGGCAGCTCGTTCAACATCCGTACGGCTGTAGGAACGTCGACCCATGGTGCGCTCGCCGGGGCGAACCGACCCGCCATGTCGAGCATCTGCACATCGACGCCGGGCACGTCGGCCGCCAGCGCCCATGCGGCGCAGTCGGCGACAACGCCATCACCCACGTTCTCGCTGCTGCGGGCAACCGCCGTGACGACTGGGGGCGGGACCGGTGAACGACCGGAGATAGTCGGCTGGTTCACTATGGTTCGCCCGGTCACAGCCGCGTGATCCGGGACGGTGCCAGAGTGCCCCGGAGGAGATCGGCGAAAGCCAGCCAGTTACCCGTGGCTCGTCCCCTGCGGTCGAACCACGGCTCGGGGCGGGCCAGCTTCAGGTGGTTGGCCGCCACGTTGCGGGCCAGCCATGGTGTAGGCGGCGCCCCTCCAGGAGAGCGAGCCCTTTCGTGCCATGTATACTGGGTTGGCGATCTGGCTATACCCGAAGCGTGTGCCGTTCGGCTCCCGGCCCCGCTTCTCGCCGCAGTGCACGCCGGAAAACGCTTCTGTGCGAACCGTGAGCCCCGGCACCCGACCGCTGAAGTCGTTGTCTTCGAGCCAGGCATAGAGCGGTAGCTCTTCATCGAACTCCATGCCGCGGATCCCCGAGAGGCGGTATGCCATGTTGCAGCCGTAGAGCCGCCGCGTCTTCTCGACAATCGATGTGCTCGCCTTATCGCCCCGAGCATCATGCTGATCGACGATCTGCTCAGCCCGGGCGAGATCCCCGGGCCGATGATGCCGTCTAACAGGACCAGACCGTCGGCTCCCATCACTTCCGGGTGCGCTGCGAAGAACCGAGAGACTCCGGCGATGGCGAAGCGCGACGGCACAAAGTCGTCGTCGTAGAACAATACGACATCGGCGGTTTGACTCAACCGACGAAGCCCACGATTTCAGCCGAACAGCCGACCCTCGTGGCCCAAAGACGTCAATAATCGGATCGGATGGCCCGCTACCGGACATCAGGAAGATCCGATGCCGACTCCACAGACAGCAGCACCTGGATGTGGCAACACTGTCTGGTTATCCAGGCAGCGAAGCAATGTTGCGACGCTCGCGGTCTCCTGGGGACGTAACGACCACGGCAATGCAGTGACGAAGTCTCGCTGATTGGGGACGGCGATCCGATGGATGAATGGCTACGCCAGCACCACCGGCCGCTCGACGCCGCCCCTGGCCGACTGACGATATCGATGACGGTCTCGCCCTCCACGTTTGTGATCGGTCTGGGCCTTGTTCATGTAGCTCGGCACGTCCACGCCAGCGTTCGATGGCTGGAGCGATGTCGAGGTGGAGATACGGCCTCGCCCGCCAGCGGCCTGCTGACCCGACTCGTACACCACCATCGACCCACCAGGTGTGGCGGCTGGAGCAGGTGATTCCGTCCTGGTGAAGGCATGAAGCCGACGCCGCAAGGCCTCCCTACGCACCTGGCCAACACGACCACATCGAGCGTTGTGCACAGACCTTCGAAGCAGAGGCAGCTGCCGTCGTTGGCCCTCGTGTAGGTGAACGGAGGCACTTCGTTGTCGCACCGGTAGGGGGGCCACCCCACCGGACGCAGGTCCAGCAGGGCGTCGCTCGAACTCGTCGGCCGATTCGGCCGCCAGGACCGAGATGTTCGGCACCATGGCGTGCCCTCCGTCCAGGAGCCGGGCTCGAACCTTAACCCTCGCATGAACGCAGCCAGGTCCACGATGGTGCGGAAGCCGGGCGACGGCTTCGAGGCCACACCGGCCTGGCCCAGGCTGGTGACGAACACGATCTTGTAGCCCTGGCGAGCCGGCCCCGCCAGCATCCGGGCGAAGATCTCGTCGAGCCGGGCCAGGGCGAAGTCGACCTCGCCGCCGTACCGGCGGCGCCAGTCCTCCGGCATCTGGTTGCGCTCGATGTCTTCGGGGTAGGCGGCGGCCCAGTAGCGGTGCAGAGCGGCGGCCACGTGGTTGGTGTGGAAGGTGGCGAACGCCGGCTGGTGCCGCAGCAGTTCCTTCTCGAAGACGTCGTAGGCCACCAGCGGCTGCACGGATCGACGGCGGCAGGCCAGGTGATGCCGCACCTGCTCGGCTGCCAGCACACGAACGGCCATGGCCATCGTGCGGGCCCGCCGGTAGCGAGCGAGGTACTGCAGGGCGAATCGTCCGAGCTCGCCGAAGGCGATCGAGCGGTCGACGTTGCGGCCCGACTTGCGGGTCATAGCCAGGTTGAAGCTCTGGAACCAGCGAAGGTGGTCCGGATGGGCGTGGGGATCGGGCACGAAGACGTCGGGCACGTGGAACGCGCAACACGGCGGCGGGGCGCCCACGAGCTCGGAGTGCAGCGAGCCGAACACGCCGTAGGTGACGCCGGCCCGACCGAGCAGATCCCAGATGGGGGGAAACGAGACGTTGGCCGCGGTCAGGTCTTGCGACAGGTGAAGGATCCGATGCTCGACGTCGCGAACACCACGGTGCAGGGTGGGCCAACTGATCCAGGGATCGAGCTCGATCTGGTCTTCGCACACCGTCTCGAACTGGCGGCCCTGGTTCATCACCTGGGCCAGCGTCGAGCTGGGATGGCGGGCCACGTAGTGATCCAGCACCGGGAACGGCACCTCGTTCACCTCGAACAGAAGCATCTTCTGGGCATTCACGGCCGTCTCTCCTCAGCTGTCTTGCGCACGGTTGGCGTGGGTCGGGATGGGGCGATCAGGGCCGGCATCGCCGGGGCCCCGCATCAGCGCCTCGGCCAGGCCCCGCATCTGCTTGTGGAAACGCTCGGGGCGGAAGCGCCATGCGTGCTGCCGGCAGGTGTCGACCGAGACATCGAGGGCCAGGCACCTCTCGATCGCCTGGGCGAAGTCTTCGGCCGTCTGAGTGGCGGCGAGCACGCCGGTGACGCCATCGCGTACGGTGTCCAGCGCTCCCCCGGCGGCCAGGGCCGCCACCGGCACCCCTGCCGCCTGAGCCTCCACGGCGACGATGCCGAAGTCTTCGAACGGCGGGAAGACGAAGACGGAGGCTCCGCTCATGAGATGGGCCACCTCACGCCGTGTCGGCTGCACCACGAAGCGCACGTCGCCACCGGCGGCGCCGGCCAAGGCCCGGAGCCGCTGCTCCTCGGGCCCCGACCCGGCCACCACCAGCGGTATCCGGGCCAGCGCGCAGGCTTCGATGGCGACGTCGAGGTGCTTGTAGGCGATCCACCGTGACAGAGCGAGGGCGTAACCCTCCCGCCGCGCCGGCCGATTGATGAGGTCGTCGACCTGTACCGGCGGGTGGACGACCGCGGCCGACCGCCCGTAGAACGCCTGGATGCGGCCTGCCACCTCGGTGGAGTTGGCCACCATCTGATCCACCGCCGGCACTCCTGCCGCAGGTCGGCCTGCAGCACTCCCGTGCCGCGCGGACCACGGCCGTCGGGCAGCTCGGGGATCCAGCTCCGGTGTCCAGGCGTAGCGCATGGGCGTGCACGTAGGAGAGAGCTGCCGGGCATCGCCAGCGGGGAACCTGCGGCGAAGGCATGGGCTGACGTGACGTTTACAGGTCGTAGGTCCCTCGCCCCTGAATCGTTCTCCAGGCCAGGGGCATCAACGGCAACGTGAGGCTGCGGTACTGGTGCCGCCGGCGCCGTGTGCTGGAGAAAGGTGGTGCGGATGGGCGGTCAGGGCGGTACGAACGCGAGGGGGTTCGGCTGACGGGTGAGGGCGAAGAGGTCGGCTGTGGGAAAGGCCTCGGCGAGATGCTCGGAAGACGAACTCGAGGCCGGCCTTTGCCGCCAACCACTCGTGAACCCGGCGATCTTTGAGATCATCGAGACCGCTCATTCTTCCGATCCCTCTTCTGCGATCCGACGGCGAAGAACCCGGGATCTGGTGCTACTCGTTCGACCTTGCGGCGCAAGCCAAGGTGTATGTCCCCATCGATTTCATGACGAGTGGAGACAACCGGTGATACACCCAATGGCGTACCCGACTGCCCTTCTCGCCCATTGAGCGGATCGCCCACGCCGAGCATTGAGCCCACGCGGGCACGCGTATACCGGGCAACGTTCTGGAGTAATGCGTCACACCAAGCACCACCATTGATCGCTTAATGACACCCATCTTGATGGCATAGAGATGATTGTCTCCTCGATCCACAGAGTGCGGGGCCGGGCTCCCTCGCCCTGTTTGCGGATTCGACAACACGGGCCGCAGGTCGATCACCTGCTTCGCCACCGCCCGGCCCGCTGTCGGCGTCCCACATCCTGATCTCGATCAACCCGGCCCGCCAGCACGAGCGGGCTGAGTCGGCCTGCCGGGTAGTAGTAGCGGTCAGCCGTCGGTCTCGTCGACTCCGGACAGGATGAGATGCCCAGCAGGCGCTGGCACCCACGATGCGCAACGCTCGATGGTCTCGGCCAGCTCGCGCGTACTTGTGGAGCCAGCCCTCACAGTGATCACCACGCCGTCGACGTGCTTGGCCATCGTATGGGGATCCGATACAGCGAGAAGTGGCGGCGAGTCGAGGATCACCACCTCCGACTGCTCCCGTAGCCACGAGACGGCATCGAGGAAGCCGGTGGTACCCACGAACGCAGCGGGGCTCGGCGGCACGGTGCCGGTGGGGAGCACAAGGAGGTTCGACAGATCGGCTTCCCCGATCCGGCACACCGCCCTCCGGATGGGCAGCCCGTGCAGAATCACGTCGGACAGACCCGGGGTCTGCCCGATGCCGAACACCTTGTGGACCCGGCCCCGGCGGAAATCGACGTCAACCAGCACCGTGCGCTTGCCAATGAGGGCGAACGCCAATGCCAGGTTGCAGGCGCTGGTGGTCTTTCCCTCGTTGGCCCGGGCCGACGTGATGAGTATCGAGCGGAGGTCACCCTCCATGGAGAGGAAGCCGAGCGACGACCTGACCTTGTGGTAGGCGTTGGCGTGCGGCCCCTCGGCATCGACGTGGGTGGCCAGATCGAGCCGGGCCTGCTCGGTCTTCTTGGCTTCGGGCACAGAGGCCAGCACCGGCAGGTCGGTCACCTTCTGCACGTCGGCCGGCGATGAGATGGTTGTGTCACGGGTTTCGGCCATCAACGCCAGGCCGAACCCCACCAGGACGCCAAGCACGATCCCCAACGCCAGATTGCGGGACAGGGGGGCGTTGATGGTGCCCTGTGGCGGCGCAGCCACCTGCACCACGCGGGCCTCACCCACCGCAGCCAGTTCCGAGCGGAGCTTCAGCTCCGACAGGCTGTTCACCGTGGCCTCGGACTCGTTGGCGACCAGCTGCAACTCGTAGCTCAGGTCTTCGGCCAGACGGTTGTACTGCTGCTGAAGGAGCGCCACCTCTCGCTGGTTCTCGGTCTCGGCGATCTGGTCGCTGAGCTCGTCGAGCGGGGCACGGATCTGCTGGCGCTGCTGGCGCAGCTCCTGCAGGCGCGTCTGAAGGCTGGCCGCGGCGGCGCTGATGTCGTCCACCGCCGCTGCCCGCTTCGCCTCGATGTACTTGTTGGCCCAGGTGTTGGCGAACGCGGCCGCTTCATCGGCGGTGACGGCCCGGGCCGTGAACTCGAGCACATCGGCATCGGTGTCGGCCGTGATGGCGACGTCGGGCAGATCGCCCAGCTCGTCACGCACAGATGCCTCGACCTCGTCGCTGTAGGCGAGGGAGATCTCGTTCGACAGCTCACGCGAGAGGAACACCGGATTCTGTGAGCTGGGATCCAGCGCCTCGCGGGATGCGGTATCTGCCAGCAGCACCCGGGCCACACTCGAATAGGCCGGCGGGCGGGTGAGGGTCCAGGCCGCCGAGAGCGAGCCGAACGCAAGGATCGCAGTGGCCATCCACAGCCATCGCCGGCGGGCGATCGCCAGGTAGTCGAGCAGGCCGTACTCGACCGACCTCCCTGCATCCAAGGTCTGCATCGGAGACACGATATCGCAACGATAGAGCAATAAAGCCTGGAAGACCACCATCCAAACTAAGAGGCAACAGACTCACTTCTCTGGCGGTTTGATCGACACACACAATCTCGCTTGTGGATTCATGGCGTTTCACCGCCGTCGATTGCTTGGCGACAAAAGGAGAGTCAAGAAATAGCGGAAGACTTCCCGACCCATTCGCCACACGGACCTGGCTGGTTGATGCGGGGGCTCTCGCCCCGGCCACGGCCGAGCTTCCACCGGACGCCTCCGGGATCGGCTTCGCTGGCCTGAGCGCTCTGGGTCGAACCGCCGGGCAGAGGCCATTGGGCCGACAACCGCTCCGCTGACCGTCGGCTGCCAACCAGTGGCAGAATGGCAGTGTGATCGGGGATCGAAGCAGTCGTCAGCGTGGCGCACGGACGGCGTCGGCCACCCCGGCCCATCCCGTCGCCAGCGCGGACCAGCCCGCGGTTCCGGCTCCAACGACCCCGACGGCCCACCCGGCCCCGAGCACTGGCACTGTGGCGCCTATCGATACCGCCCCTCCCCCACCGCCACCGACCCCGTTCGACCCCTCTGGCCCCTCCCTCGACCAGGCGGCCGTGGAGCGCGTACTGCGCCGCGCCGTGGAGCTGGCCGGGCACCTGCCCACGGCGGCCGAGCCCGACACCCGGGTGCCGGTGGACGTGCTCCACCAGGTGGCCGAGGAGCTGGCCATCCCCCACGCCGCCGTGGCCCAGGCCCTGGCCGAGGAGCGGGCGGCCGAGATCCACCGCCCGGGCCGGGGCCCCTCCCGCTCGGTGACCGACCGCATCTTCGGCCCCGGCGAGGTGCAGGCCGTGGCCGGCACCCGCCTCCCGCCCGATCGGGCCATGGTCCACCTCGACCAGTGGCTGGAACGGCGCCACCACCTCCGGGTGCGTCACCCCACGGCCGACACCGTGGGGGCCGTCCGCCGCCAGGGCCTCATGCCGTCGGTGACCCACAGCGTGCGGGCCGCCACCGGCACCGCCGGCCTGGCCACTGCCCGGGAGGTCCGGGCCGCCGTGGCCGGTACCGAGCCTGGCGCCCCCGAGAGCTCGGTGGTGGTGGTCGCCGACATACGCAACCGGCGGGCCCGCTCCGTGGCGGCCGGATCGGCCGTGGCCGCCGGCACGTCGGCCGTGGTGGCGGTGGCCGCCCTGCTCACCGCCCCCGTCACCCTCGTCGGCGTACCCGTCGCCCTCGGCGGCGGCTGGGCCGTGGCCCGCCTCACCCACCACCGGGGCGTGAAGAAGGTCCGCATCGAGGTGGAGATCACAGCGAGCAGGTCGCCTCTCTGGGCCCTACCCCCACCCGCATCGAGCAGGCCGTCGACAAGCTCGGCAACCGCCTGGCCCGCCCCGCCGCCCCCGGATCCTGACCCCGCCCCCCGCTGCGCTCAGTGACCAGCGGCTGCGGCCTTCCGCCTCGCCTCGGCCCGCAGCCGGGCCCACAGCGAGCTGAGCCGCAGCATCGCGTAGGCGCCCGCCCCGGTGACCGCCGTGGCCGCCACCGGCAACAGCTCCTCCACCGGCACCCCGCCCACGTGGGCGATCACGGCGCCGTCTCACCGTTCGACGCCTGGGCGATCCGCAGCTGCACCGCCCCCGCCTGCTCGTGGCCCGGCCGGTGAGGCTCGTCGTGCCAGGCCCACCACTGGTAGGGCTCGGTCTGCGGGTAGCCGTCGGGCGAGTCTTCCCACGTCTCCTGGCGGCCGAGGGCGGTCATGTCGAGGTAGCTCCACGTGCTGCCCATGGCCTCGTCGCCCCGGTTGTTGATGAAGTAGGTGCGGTACACCTGATCGCCCTGGCGGATGAAGGCGTTCGTGCCGTGCCACTGGTCGACCCCGAAGTCGACGTCGAAGGTGTCGGTGATCGTGTACCACGGCATCGCCCAGCCCATCCGGACCTTCACCCGCGCGATGTCGGCCTGGGGCGCCCGGGAGGCGAACACCAGCGTGGTGTCTCGGTTGTTCAGGTGGGCCACGTGGGCCACCTGGTCGGCCACCATCGAGCAGCCGACGCAGGCATGGTCGGGCCAGCCGTGCACCCCGGGCTCGAAGAAGGCCCGGTAGACGATCAGCTGGCGGCGGCCGGCGAACAGGTCGAGCAGGGTGGCCGGCCCCGACGGCCCCTCGAACACATAGGGCGTGGTCACCGCCATCCACGGCATCCGCCGCCGCTCGGCGGCCATTGCGTCACGGGCCTTCGTCAGCTCCTTCTCCTTCACCAGGAGGCGCAGACGGGCTTCGTCCCATTCCTGGGGCGACACGATCGTTGGGGTTTGCATGGTCGGCTCCAATCGGTGTGGTTGTGTCGGCCCGGGCGGTGTCGCCCTGGGCCTGGGTTGCGGCGTGGGCCGCTTCGGCCAGGCGCTTGATGGCGGCCAGGCGGCGGTCCCATCGCTCGGCGACCTCGGCCAGGGCCCGGGTGGCCTGGTCGAGACGGGCGGCGTCGACCCGGTACAGCACCTCGCGGCCCTGCTTGCGGCGGGCGACGAGCCCAGCCTCCTCCAGCACCGCCAGGTGCTTCGACACCGCCTGGCGGGTGAACGGCACCTGACCGGCCAGCCAGCTGGCGCTGGCCTCGCCCCGCTCGACGACGAGATCGAGCACCCGGCGCCGGGACGGGTCGGCGATGGCCGACCATAGGCCGCTGTCGGGCCCGGCGTAGGCCGGACCGTCTGGTTACGGCCGGGGGCCGTGGAGCTGGGCCAGCGGCCGAGGAAGTGCCCCCAGCCCTCGTTGTGCCCTCCTCGGCGTAACGCTCCTTGTCGGCCTCGGCCCAGGCCAGGGCTCGAGGTTGCTCTCGGTCACCTGCAGCCGGGGTGGCCGGCCCTCGACGGTGAGGGTGAACTCGACCAGCACGGCGCCGTTCGGCTCCAGCTCGGCCCCGGCGGGGTGGTTCCACCAGAACGAGAAGCGGGTGGGCGGCTCGACGGCCTCCACCAGCACCGGGCCGCCCTGGTCGCTGGCCGAAGCCCAGGTGGCCCCGGGCGCCGGGTTCGGCCACCAGTCCACCTCGGCGGCAAACCACTGGGCGATCTGGCGCGGCTCGGTGATCGTGCTTACACCACCCGGCCGGGGCTTCGATCAGGATGTCCCGTTCGATCTGGTACCGGGTGATGGTCATGTCGACGTCCTCTCCGGGCGGCCGCTGGGCTCGGGCCACCTCGATGTGCAACCAACGGTAGCACGTCGGTTCGACGATCTGCAACAGATGGTTGCAGATGGTGGCTTTGCCCGGCCCCTTGGAACGCTGGCCGGCCTGCATTTCGCGCCTACAGCCGAACGTTGTCGCGCAATGCCGCCACAGGCGGCTTTTCGTGACAGAGTTCGGGCGACCAACGAGGCGATCAAGGGCCGCCGAGCAGTTCGCCGCTTGGTCGACGCCGGCCACCTGCCCGCCGGTCTTGAGCCCCGCCCTCACGGCTCCTCAGCCCCATCCGAACCGCCGCCAACGCACCAGAGACGGTGAGGGGGCTCGCCGAGACGGCGTTGTCGCTGCCGTCACCGGCCCGGAAGGCTGATCAGCACCTGTGGCGCAGCGCCGCTACCGGTACCTCCCGGTCTGTCGCAACGGACCGCCGCCGGGCGCCGGTGGGGGCCGCACCGGGGGGCCTGCCCGCCCTGGGTGAGCATGGGTAAGGCTCAGGTCGCCGCCATCACCGTGCCCCGGTAGCCGAGCTCGTGGCCCAGGGCCTCGATCTAGCGGCCGTCGCCGGCGCCCACGTCGAGCCGGACCTCAGCCGCTGGAGCGACTCCAGATTGCGGCGATCGGTAGCGCCCAGATGCGTTCGGCCAACCGGTAGCCGTGGGGGCCGGTGTGGAAGACGATGCCAGCTACGAAGTCGTCGCCCCGACGATCGCGAAGCCAGGCCAGATACCGGGCATCGGCCACGTTCACCGCCGCTGCAGCCTTGATCTCCATGGCCACCAGACGGCCGTCGGCCCGCTCGGCGACCAGGTCGATCTCCTGACGACCGTTCTGGGTGCGGAGGTGAGCCAGCGACGCCGGCACGTCGGCCACCGCAGCCTCGGGCCGCAGCTGCGCTACGACAAAGGTGTCGATGAGCCGACCGAGGAGGTCACCGTCGCGCAGCACCGCTCGAGCATCCACGTTCAACAGCGGCACGAGAAGCGACGGATCGGTGAGGTATCGCTTCGGCGTGCGGGCCAACCGGTCGAGGCGGCTCGCAGCCCATGCCGGCAGTTGCTCGGTGACCATCAACAGATCGAGCAGCCCGTCGTATGCCTGCGCCGTGGCGTGGCTGATCCCAGCGGCGTCATAGACGGTCTTGTGACCCACCACGCCGGCCGTGTTGGCCGCCAACGCCCGCAGATAGCGCCGCAGCCGCCTCGGATCTCGATCGGTGTCGACCAACGCCGCGTCACGGGTGAGGAGTTGCTCGATGGAGCTGTCGAGCCAGACCCGCCGGAGGCGAGCCGACCCCTGCAGCACAACCTCGGGAAAGCCGCCCAGCAGCGCAACGTCGACATAGCCACGCAACCCGGTCGGCTCGGTGGGCCCTCGTAACGCACCGAGGTCTCCGTCGAAGACGTCATCGAAGAAGGAACGAGCGCCGATGTTGCCATCGATCTCCCGCCGACTGAGGGGCCACTGAGAGACTCGGACCACCCGCCCCGTGGCCGGCCAACCAGCGGCCAACGCATCGGCACGCGCCGAGCCGGTCAACAGGAAGCGACCCGGACCGTCGCCGTCGTCGACGGACTAGCAAGATTCACCGCTACCCACTAGCACTATTCACCAGCGATTGGCAGCGAGATCCGCCACGACGGCGGCGGGGTGTTGGTTTCGCTGGCCCGCCGCCACGCGACGCTGGCCGGGGCGGCGGTGCTTCGCACGCCGGCAGCGGCGGCCGAGCCCGAGCAGGACCTGCGCGCTGGCCACCGCTGTCACTGGCGTGCCACCACGTTGCAGCGCTCCGAGGGGCCGGCTCAGCTGTCGGCTGTCACCTGCACCAGGAGGTTCTCGTCGGTCCAGGTGACCACGTCGGTGCCGGCCACGGCGCCGAGGAAGCGGGCCAGCGCCAGCTCCCGCTCGGCCGGCGGGTAGAGGGCGAAGGTGGAGTACGACCCGCCCCGCACCCGTTCGGCCAGCAGGGCCGGGGTGGCTGACCGCTCGAAGCTGTACTGGCGCATCATCACCGGGCCGAGCGGGGCGAGGGCGTCGCGCAGGGTGGCGTCGCAGTAGAGCCGCTGCTCCCGGGCTGTGAAGCCGGGGAAGTGGCGGCCCCACACCGAGCGGCTGTTCTGCTCCGGGGTGCGGGTGTAGACGAACAGCTGCCCCCCGGGGCGCAGCACCCGGCGCACGGCCTCCACGAACCGGGGCAGGTGGAAGTGGTGGACGGCGTTGAACGTGGTGACGAAGTCGAGCGAGTGGTCCCGCACCGGCAGGGCGGCGCTGTCGCAGCGGACCGCCGGCCGACGACGGCTGGCCTCGCAGGGCGATGCCTGACGGCCGTGGATGAGCATGGCGGAGCTCATATCGGCCGCCATCACCGTGCCCCGGTAGCCCAGCTCGTGACCCAGGGCTTCGGTGTAGCGGCCGGTACCGGCGCCCACGTCGACCCCCACCAGGTGCCGCGGACCCGTGACGAGGCGGGTGGTGTGCAGCTCGACGGCGATGTCCCGCAGGGGGGCGTGGTCGGTCAGCCGCAGCGACCGGTAGCGGGGGGCGACGGCGGCGAAGTGGTCGGGGGCGCCTCGATCATCAACCGGCAGGTGGGCACGAGCAGCGGGCAGGGCGGGTTCGATGGTCGAACGGTCGATCATGGCGACACTGTCCGGGGCCAGTGTTGCCGGCCGGTGACGGACGTTTACCAGTCGTGTGCGTTCCGTTCACCGCCAGGCCATCCACCGTTCACGGGGAAGGTTCCACCCTCCACCGCCGGCCGATCCGGCGTGGCTAGTCTTCGGTTCCCCCCGGGAGGCGAACCAGGGCGCAGGCCCATGGTTCCGGCCTCGCACCCTGAAGGGAGACACCCACCGATGATCCGTCACGCCGGTACCGCCGCAGGTCCGCTGGCCCCCTGGTTCAAGAGCCGACACTGCCCGGCCGGCGGCAACTGCGTGGAGATCCGGTTCCTCCGCACCGTGGTGCAGGTGCGGGACAGCAAGCAGATCAGCGCCATCACCGGGCAGAACGTGAGCCGGATCATCACCCTGCCCACCGACGACTGGCGCCAGTTCCTGCGCCAGGTGGCCGAAGACGATCTGGCCGCCTCCGCCGCCGGCCCGCTCCAGCGGGACACCACCGACGAGGGCAACGTGGTGCTTCGCTGCGAGTCCACCGGCGTGGAGCTGGTGTACGACCTCGACGAGTGGGACGCCTTCTGCGAGGGCGTGCTCGACGGAGACTTCGACCCGCCGGTGCGGGCGGAGTAGAGCATCCCCCCATGGGCGCCAAGGGCGACCTCAGCGCCACCAACGAGGCAATCGAGGTCCGCCGGGCGATTCGCCGCCTGGTCGACGCCGGTCACCTGCCTAGAGACGAGCGGCCTCGCGCTCGACGGATCCTGACCCCGATCCGGACTCCTGCCGATGTACCGGACGAACCGCGAGCGGCAGCCGAGGCTGCCCTGTCAGCGCCGTCATCGGCCCGAGCAGACTGACCCGTCGTCGGACCAGGCAACCGTGGAGCACGGCCGCCATCGGGCCGTTACCTGGGGAAATGCAAACCCGACGAGACCGCTCGGGAAATTGGCCTCATACAGGCGTGTTGGCGACAACGGGTCGCTATTGTAGGGCACTTCACTTACCCTAAGCGGCCCCATCACCAGTGCACCGATCGTCGTTGGACCTCGGTTACGGCTGAGGCGGCCATATCAGCTGGAGACCGTCACATCCGTGCCGCCCCGAAGCGCCGCTGTCGCTCAGATGGAGCTGACCCTGCGCATACGGGCGCGCCGCCAGCAGCTCGGCCAGTCAATCCGTGACGTTTCGAGTCAGCTTCAGTTCAGCAGCAACTATTTCTCGGCGGTGGAGAACGGGCGGGCTCTGCTCGCCACCGACAAGCTGACCAAGCTGTGCGAGGTCCTCGAGCTCGACGCCCGAGAGACCGACGAGCTGCTCGCCCTGCGTGAGATCGCCCGAGAGCCCCGCTGGACGTCGGAGTACTCCCAACTGCTGACGAACGACGAGCTGGCCCTTTACATCGGCCTCGAATACGGGGCCACGAAGATCAACACCTTCGAGGGTCTCATCGCCCCCGGCCTCCTGCAGTGCGACAACTACGCCGTCACCCTGTTCCGCGACGACCCGGCTACCCCCGGCATCCGCCAGCAGAAGCATCTTGAGCTCCGCCGCCGACGCCAACAGCGCCTGCTGGCCGACGACGACGCTCTGATCCTGCACGTCCTGCTTGGCGAGACCGTGCTGATGCAGCAGATCGGCGGGCCGGCGGTGCTGCGGGAACAGATCGTGCACATGCTCGACCTGATCGAGCGGCTGTCGGCCACGCTGACCGTCCGCATAATCCCGTTCACGGTGTCCCCCCGAGGCATGGTCAACTCCACGACCCTGCACCTGCTGGAGTTCGACAGCCCCCATCTTCCGATGCTCGCCTGGCGGGAGGGCATCACCCCGATCGGGATCTCCGACGATCCCGACCTTATCGACATCCTTCTCACGAACTACGACCGAGGCACGGCCTCCGCCCTCAGCGCCTACGAATCGGTGGCCCTGATGGAGGCACGGGTCAAGGAACTCGAGCGACCATGATCGCTCGATGGCGCCGCCGGGCCCGCATCGGTGCCAGCCCGCGACGCGCCCTACCGGCGCACCGAGGAGAGAGAAGGACCTTGTCGTCAGAGATCGATCCAGGCCCACAACGGGCCCGGTGGTTCAAGAGCAGTTACAGCACGGGCTCCTGCACGTGCGTCGAGATCCGATTTACCAGCGACCGAGAGGTCGAGATTCGGGACAGCAAAGACCCCCGCTGCACACTGGCCCCGGGAACGGAACCGGTGATCAAGCTGTCGATCGACGAGTGGCAGCAGTTCCAATCTGTGCTGCGCGTGACCCGTTGGCTGGGCTCGACTCCCCACATCCTCGCCACGCAGAACAACCACGACGAGCTGCGACTCGAATGCCGTCGCTCAGGCACCGCGTTGCTTTTCAATCGGGCCGAATGGGAAGCATTCGTGGCCGGCGTCCAGTCCCACGAGTTCCTGAGCGAGCCGATGTTCACCCCCTGAAGCGATCCCCGTGGTGGCGGGCGGAATCGGCCCCCGATCGATCGGTACAACCGGACGATGCGGCCGATCGATTCGGAGCCGATTCCGCCCTCCCCTACTGTGGATCGTTATGACCCGCTTCTCTACACCCACGACCCGCCGTTCGTCGGCCCCCGACGACGGCCACTGGTTCAAGAGCACGTACAGCACCGGCGTCGCCACATGTGTGGAGGTGCGCGCACAGCGGCGACGACCGCGTCTCGCTGCGGGACTCCAAGTTCGTTCCCTCCACCGCTTCCACCTGCCAGCCGACGATCGAGGTGCCGGCTGCCCACTGGCCCCAGCTCCTTCGCGAGGTGAGCGGGCGAAGCCCATCGGCACCAACCCGGCGGTGGCCATCCGGAACCGGGCCCGACGGGGGCACCAGCGTCCGCTGCCCGCACCACCGGCACCACGCTGTGGTTCAACGCCCCCGAGTGGCAGGCCTTCGCCCGTGGTCATCGCCGGGGAGTTCTCCCTCCACCTCGCCGCCTGAGCACAGGCTCGACCGTCAGCGGACGCAGTCGCTCGCGGGTCAGCGGGCGCGTCCTGAGCAGGCAAAGCCGGGCCGCCGATTCGAGCGGTCCTACTGTCTGGTTAGGTTAACCAGGCGGGCCGTCTAGAAAACCTCCGTCGCTAGGTTCAGTAATTACTACTTGCGACGTATAGCAGTCATGGATAATGATGACGATCAGTCACCCTCCCTTCCCGGGTTCCCCCGACGGCGCGATGGACCCGGCCCGCCTACCGAGACGCAGTGCCCTTGAGGGGGGCCCTGTGAGCACTCGGTAGGCCAGATCGATCTCCGGGCCAGTGCAGTCCCTTCGGCGGCGGCCTCGGGTGCTGGTGCCGACCCCCGACGACGAATCCTTCCTGTCGCTGCCGAAGGCTTGGCTTCTGACGTAGGAACGACACGACCGTGCACGACTCGTGCCCAAAAGTCCACGGCCGAGCCCGGAATGCTTCGCCAGGCGGTGCCGGCCTCAAGCGACAACGATCACCACCACGACACTGCCGGATAAGACCGTTCGTTGATTCTTCCGTGAGGCAGCTCATCGCGCGATGGGCAGCGGAACCAAATCACTGCGACCGATCACCTGATCGGGGCGGATGCCAGCCCAGGCCCGGCTGTCAAAACCAGAGCTGCCCCCGCAGGGCCGGCCCGCGCTTGTCACCCACCACGCCATCCGGAGACACCCATGCACCGCCCCACCTCATCACCCACCTCCTGCCCCTGGCGTTCGCCGCCGCCGCTCTCTCGTTCGCCGGCTGCGGCCACCGCCTCGAACGCCAGCGCCTCACCGTCGGCCCGGGCCCGGCTGCCGCCCTGGACCGGCGACTGCCCCCATGGCTCCACGACCTCAGGTCCCGTGGCACATGTGGCCGTGGTCGAGCTGTCGGCTTCCGAGAGCGTGACCCGGCGCTGCTCGCCGACCGTCTCGACCGGCTCCGCCGCCTGGCCCAGCAGGCCGCCGACTGCGAGGCGCCGTTCACCGTGCACCTCCTGACCGGTAGCCGCTCGGAACGCGTCTACCACACCGTGTTCGACAGCCCGCTTGGCACCGAGATCGCCCGGGACCGCCAGGTGGACCAGATGGCCGAAGAGGCCATGGCAGCTGTTGCGCCGACACTGGAGGCGGCCACCTCCGCCACCGACAGCGGGGCCGGCTCCGACCCCGGCGCCGCCTACCGGGTGCTGGCCGACGAGTTGGCCCTGCTCGAGCCCGGCGCCGGGATAGACGCCCTCGTGCTGTCGGACGGGGTGACGGTGACCGCCGCCGTGGACCTCAACCGCTCGTTGGACGGTGCCGACCTCGACGACCTCGCCACCCAGGTGGCGCCGGCCGTCGACCTCGGTGGCCGGGTGGCCGTCGACTGGCCCGCCGTCGGGCGCACCGCCGACCCCGCCGCCCCGCCCGGCCCCTGGCTCGACACCCTCCGCTCGCTGTGGCAGCGGGTGTGCGAGTCCCGCCACGCCGCCGCCTGCAGTGTCACCACCATCTGACCCGCTCCCCTGCCCTGCCCTCCCTCCCCTCCGAACCGAAAGCAGAACCACGACATGGACGCCCCATCCAACCTTCCTTTGTCCCACCGCCTGCCCGTGCTGGCCGCCGCCCTGCTCAGCGGCGAGGCCCGCGCCTGCGCCGAACGGGCCCGGGCCCTGCTCCCCGACCGCCAGTTCCACGTGGAGCAGGGCAACGCCCTGGCCGTCCTCCACCGCCGGGCCGTGCGCCGCCACCTCGACCTGGAGCACGACCTGGGGCAGCACCTCACCCGCCCCCGGTGGCTCCGGTGGTGGCTCCACGGCCTTCTCAAGGTGCTCCTGGCAGCGGCCGAGGTGGCGGCCGGTGCCGCCGCCCTCTACGTCGGCGGCGACCCGCTGCCCCTGGCCCTGCTGGCCTTCACCGGCGTCTCCATCGCCACCGTGCTGGCCGGCTCGAACATCGGGATCCAGGTGCGCCGCCGGGAGCAGCGCCTCAAGGGCGGCCTGATCAAGGCCGGGCTGGCCTCGGTGGCGCTGGCCACCGTCATGCTGTGGCTCTACCGCTACCTCACGCTGGGCGCCCTGTTCGGCACGCTGGCCTTCATCACCACGATGGTGGCCGCCGGCTCGGCCTTCCTCGCCTACCTGTGGCACGACGACGCGGCCGACGCCATCCTCCGGGCCGGCGACGTGGCCCGCACCCTCGGCCGCCAGGCCCGCCGCCACCTCACCCACCGCCGGGTCCGGCGGTTCGAGGCGGCCGAGGCGCCCCTGCGCCTGGGCGCCATCGACGCCCTCCACCAGCTCCACCTCCGCCTCCACCGGCCGCCGTCGCCGTTCGCCGACGAGGGCCCGGCGTCGCCGTTCGCCCACGACGAGCCGGGGCCGACCGGCCCGGTGGCCGGTGATCTCGTGCCCGTGGCCGTCACCGGTGGCGGCCCGGGACACCAGATCGCAGGTGCCGGCCCGGGGACCGGGGTCGGCTCGGTGGTGGACGTCGACCCGGGGATGGTCGACGAGGTGTTGGTGTTGGCCGTCGGGTCCGAGATCCTGGCCCTGACGCCCAAGACGGCCCTGGAGACGGGCTGATGGCCGTCCTCCGGTTCGGCCGACGCCCCCGGGCCCGCCATCTGGCGGCCGACTGGGGGCTGGCCCTCACCGTGGCCGCGGTGCTGGAGGCCGCCCTCGCCCTCACCGGGTGCGGGCAGGACGAGGCCCGCACCGATGATCCCCGCACCACCCTCCCCGGGGTGCGGGGGGCCGGGAGCGAGACCGGCTGGTGGGCGACGCTGGCCGTCGACGACGACGGCCACGCCCAGCCGGTCGACCTCTCGGTGCCACCCGGCGGGGCCCGGACCGGCGGTGCGCCGGCCGCAGGCCAGACCTCACCGTCCCGGCTGGTGCTCGCCGCCGACCTCCTGTTCTTCGAGACCGACTCGGCCGCCGTCGGCCCCGACGGCCAGCGGCTGCTGGACGAGGTGGCGGCCTGGCTGGCCGATCACGGCCCGGCCCCCGTCTCCGTGGTGGGCCACACCGACTCGACGGGCGCCGATGCCTACAACCTCGATCTGGGCCTGGCCCGGGCCGAAGCCGTCGCGGCCGGCCTCCGGGAGCGGGGCGTGCCCGCCGACCGCCTCGGCTCGGTGACCAGCGAAGGCGAGCGGAGCCCGGTGGACACCAACGACACCGAAGCGGGCCGGGCCCACAACCGCCGGGTGGAGCTGGTGCTCCCCCGCACCACGTAAACGACCACCGCCCGAGCTCATGAACGACCGCAACGAAGGAGGCGAATCACATGCTCCGACACCGTCCCTCCACGCCCTTCGGGCCGGCCGGCAACCGGCCCCCGCACGGCCCCGGCGAATGCCTGGTGCTCGCCGCCTGGCTACTCATGCTGGCCGCGGGGACCACGGCCGTCGCCTGGCTGCTCGTCTCGACCCTGACCTGAGCATCACCGTCGAACGCCCTCGACCCGAAACCCGACCCAAGGAGCCACAAAATGTCCCCTGCGCCCCGCCCACCCTTGCCCTCCGACCGCCCACCGAGACGCGAACGGCCCGACCTGGCCCTGCTCGCCATCTGGGCCGCCTTCGCCACCACCGGTTTCCTCACTGCCCTGTGGGCGCTGGCCCGCTCGCTGGCCGCCTGATCAGCCGTATCATCGGCCCATGACCGCCAGCACCGCTCCCTCGCCCGGCCTCACCTGGGGCGACGTCGCCGCTCAGCTCACCGGGCTGGCCCACGTGGCCACCGCCTCGGCCGACGGGGAGCCCCACGTGGCCGTGGTGGCCCCGGTGCTGGAGGGCGACGGGCTGTGGATCTTCACCATGCGGTCGTCCCGCAAGGCCCGGAACCTGGCGGCCAACCCCCGCATCTCGCTGATGTGGCGGCCCCAATCCGAGATCTATCTCACGGCCGACGCCGAGCTGGTGGACTCGGCCGACGACAAGGCCCGCCTGTGGGCCCGCACCGACCTCCCCTTCGACCCGGCCGGGTTCTTCGGCAGCCCCGACAACCCCGACTTCGTACTGGTGCGGGTGACACCCCGCCGGGCGGTGGTGATGGGGCCACCGACGGGCCGCTCCGTATGGAGTGCCGCCGCCGGCTGACGGCACCCTGGTCGATGCGCCTCCGGTTGATGCGGCCGGTCAGCCGGCGTCGATCACAACCCCCAGCCCCTCCACCACCTCGGCCTGGGGGTGGGCCAGCAGGGTGGCCGGGGGCACGAGGAACTTGCGGTCCCGGCTGCCGCCGCCGATGATCACCCGCTCGCAGGCCATGATCCGCTCGTCGATCCACAGCGGCAGGGGCTCGCTGGTGCCGAACGGGGTGACGCCTCCGATCTCCATGCCGGTCAGCTCCCGGGTCACCTCGGCCGAGGCGAACGACGCCCGCCGCACCCCGAGCCGCTTGCGCACCGTGTGGTTGACGTCGACCCGGGAGTCGGCGAGGGCGAGGCAGATCACGTGCACCGGCGGGTTCGACTTGCCGATCACCACGATGGCGTTGGCCGACTCCTCCAGCGTGTAGCCGTAGGTGGCGCAGAACTCGGCCGTGTCGGCCAGGGCGGGGTCGCATGCCACCACCTCGAACCCCTGACCCGTCGCCGCCAACGCCTCCAGTACCGGATCGCTCATGGCGAACCAAGCTATCGGTGGCCGGTTGCCCTACGGGCCGGTGAGCTTGGGGGTCGTCGTCGGCGTGGAGATCCCGGGGGTCACGACCGAGAGCTGCTGTCGGCCCACCGTGAGGCCGACCGAGGTGCAGGTGGAGGCGGTGGTGCCGGCCGTGGCGCTCTGGGCGGTGACCCGCCCGATGTCGGCATCACCCTTGGGGAGGAAGACGGCCTTGACCGTGGCGGTGAACCCGGCGTTGCTCAGCGCCGTCTTGGCCTCCTGCTCGGTCTTGCCCACCGTGGCCGGCACCTTGGCCGTGGGGGCGCCGCTCGACACCGTGAGCTTCACCGGGCTGTCCTTGGCCACGCTGGCGCCCGCCGCCGGGTTCGTCGCCACCACCCGACCGGAGACAACGGTGCACGACGTGGTGTCGCTGGTGGCGTCGTCGACGCTGAGGCCCGCCTCGTCGAGGGTGGCGGTGGCCTCGGCCGGGGTGCGGTTGGCCACGTCGGGCACGGTGACCAGGACCGGCGGCGGCGGGTCGGTGACCCCGGGCGGCTCGACGACGGTGGGGCCGGTGCCGGTCCCTCCGCTGCTGGTGCCGGTTCGGGACGGCGTAGGGGTGAGCGTGGCCGGGGTCGCCGGCTCGGTGCCGCCGGTGGATGCCGGCGTGGTGTCGCCGGGGCCGGTTTCCTGCGAGGCGAGGGTCGCCGGTTCGGTGACGGTGGCCGGATCGGCCGACGTGACCGCCGGGCCGGCCACGGCCGTGCCGTCGCCCGCCGTGCTCCGGCCGTCCTGGTACTCGTAGCGGGCCCAGGCCACGGTGGCCGCCACGGCCAGCACCGCGGACAACAGGGCGGCCGCGGTCATCCAACGGAGCCGGGCCGAGCGGGCGGCGGGCTGTTCTGCGGCCGGCGCCGGGGGGGCGGCGCTGGCGGCGGGGGTGGACAGTGTCACGACGGGCCCGGTCACTGACGGACCCGCCCACCCCGCCGTCGACGCCACCGTGCCCGGCGTGGCGGCCGGCGCTGCCGCCGAGGGCTGGGTGGGCCACCCCGCCGTCGACGCCACCGTGCCCGGCGTGGCGGCCGGCGCTGCCGCCGGGGACTGGGCCGGCGGGATGGGTGGCACGACGCTGGGATGCGGAGGGCGGGGATCGACGGTGTTCGGGCCGACCGGGGCCGCCCGGGCCACCACGGTGGGCGGGTACAGGGTGACCTGGCCCGCCCCGGCCTCCAGCGCCCGGGCCAGGTCCCGGGCCGAGAACAAGCGACGGGCCGGATCGGGCGCCATGGCCCGCCGGACGGCCTCGTCGAGCCAGGCCGGCACCCGGTCGGCCGGGAGCGGCGCCGGGGCGACGTCGGCGTTGCGGATCCGGGCGAACGGATCGCCGCCGAACGGGAGGCCGCCGGTGAGCAGGTGGTAGAGCGTGCTGCCGAGGGAATAGACGTCGCTGCCGACGCCCCTCCGCTCGCCCCGCAGGGCCTCGGGGGCGGCGTGGCCGATGCTCATGGCCGGAAGGGGGCTCGTCTCGTCCCGCAGGCAGGCGATCCCGAAGTCGCTGAGCAGGGGGTCGCCGGGCGGTTCGAGCAGGATGTTGTCGGGTTTGATGTCCCGGTGGAGGATGCCGTGGTCGTGGGCGTGCTGGACGGCCGAGCACACCGGGATCATCCAGGCCACGGCGTGCTGCCACGGCACCGGCCCGTGGTCGGCCAGGTAGTCGGCCAGGCTGCCGCCCGACACGTGGTCCATCACCAGGAAGGGTCGGGAACCGTCGACCGTCCACCCCACCTGGTGGATGGTGACGATGTTCGGGTGGCGGGACAGGGCACCGTGGGCCGCCGCTTCGGCCTCGAAGACGTCGCGCAGCTCCACCCCCCGGACCTGGCGCAGGATCTTCACCGCCAGGTGGCGTCGCAACAGGCTGTCGTAGCCGTGGAAGACCCGGGCGAACCCGCCGCCCCCGATCAGCTCTCCCAGCTGCAGGTGAGGCACGCCAAGCTGATAGGACTCGGCCACTCCCGTGTGCTGCATGGCTCGACCACCCCTACGTCCGGACCTCCTCCGCTCCACCTGAGCCCGGACGCGGCGGTTTGATACGCGTTCCGGGAAATTGTGCGCTCGGGCACGTCGGCCGCCCGCCGTTCACTGAGTTCCTAACGGGGTGTCAAGGGTGCTAGGGCGGCCTGGTGGGTAGTGTCTGTGGTGGACGGGTCGGCTGCCGGAGCGGCTTTGTTCGACTCCTTCTTGCGTCGGCCCGTCCTTGGGGGCGGGGCGGTGTTGCGGCGGCTGGCGCGGGTGGCAGGGTCGATCTGTAGCGGTCGGTGCAGATGGCCCGGCCCTCGGCTTCGGTGATGATCTGGCGTGCCAGGGCCACGCAGCTGTAGTTGACCGTTGAGGCCAGCAGGCCCGATCCTGGTGATCAGGACCGCAGCGATCGAGCAGAGGGCCGAGTTGTGGTGTTTGCCTGTCTCGACGTAGAGGCGGTAGTAGCGGGCGGCGAGGGTGGGGTCGACCTTGCAGGGCGAGGTCAGCGGCGTAGGAACAACGCTTGACGCAGGCTGATCGCTGGACTTCGCCGTCCGTTGTGGTGATCGGTGATGCCGGACTGGTCGACTTTGGGAACCAGCCCGGTGAAGGACCGGAGCCCGGCCAGGCTGTCGAACCGGTTGAGGTCCCCGGTGCGAGCCAGGATCCCAGCGGCCAGGACCGTCCCGATCCCGGGGGTCGAGCTGATGATCCCGTTCGGGTCGACCGTCTCGTAGAGCGCTTCGATACGGTCATCGAGAGCAGCGATCTCAGCGTCCAGGGTCTTGATCTGGCGGACCTCGATAGCGATGTCCTCAGCGAGCTGGTCGAAGTCGAGCTCCCCGGTAGCCCACAACTCGAGCGTCTCGTGGGCGGCGGAGAGGATCTCGTCGGCTTTTGCCTCACGCCAGTGACCACGACTGGCCCGGATCAACAGCTTGGCCAACCGGGCCCGGCCCAGCTTGACCAGGGCGTTCGGGTTGGCATAACCCTCCAGGACAGCGACCGCGGTCTTGCCGTAGGACGTTGTGCCGAACAGGTCCAGCCAGGCCGGGCCCAACAGCTCCAACAACGCGTCGAGGCGCATAGCGGCCGCCACCCGACGCTTCTGGAGGCTGCTGCGATGCCGGACAGCCCGCTTGAACGGATCGACCGGGCCGAGATGATCGATCGGCCGCAGCCCATCAGGATGCAGCATCGGCATCCTGGCCAGCATCTTGGAATCCAACCGGTCGGTCTTGGTGTGCTTGTGGTAGTAATCCCGCAGATCAGCCGACTGCTCCGGCGGCACAACCGACACCACCGCCCCTCGGGCCGTCAGCCACGCCGCCAACGGAGCCCACGCGTTCCGGGTCGGTTCCATGACCACCACCACCCGGACCCCGTCAGGGATCTTGGCCCACAACTGCTCCAGATCCCCGGTCGTGGTCCGAAACCGCCACCCCTGCCACAAGAACCGGCCCTGCTCGTCAGCCAACGACGCCTGATGCGCTGCCGTGCAGGCCACATCAATCCCGAGACGGACCTCACCCATCGACTACCTCCACTGCTCGTTCCAGCTACCTGGGCGCGCCCGACCACCTGTCGTCGTCGACCACGCTCGAACCGAAAGGGGTGTGAAGAACGGACATCACGAAACAGAGGTCCAGCAGCCACAGGCGCCAGCCGTCGAGTTCCCAACAGGAGTTCACAAGCGCTGTGGAGCCCATCAAGGCCGACAATCAGTGCGGAGGAGTCGAACCACAGGTCCGCTCCGGTCACAATCACAAGTCGAGCCAGACAGGCCGGGCACAACGCACCCTACGGACGGCCCCATACCAGGTGGTGGACCCACCTCCGACCTTAGATGTCACACCCCCGGCGTACAACTATCTCCGTGGACACTCGCACCTACCAGCAGATCCTCCAGGCCCGGCGGGCCGAGTGGGAGGCCCTGCACCGCTCGGGCCGCCGCCGGCGGGTCGAGGCGGCCCGGGCCCGCTCGGCGGAGCGATGGGCCGACGAGGCCACCCGTCCCGCCCAGGAGCTCCGGGCCGCCCGGCTCCGCCTCGTCATGGGCCTTCCGCCCGACGCCCCCGGGGCCGAACCGGATCCGTCGGCTCGGCCCCCCGGCCGTCATCCCTCGGCCGCGGGCGACACCCCACCCCTCCCCTTTCCGGCGCCGGGCGGCGACGGCCCGGCCGGCAGCTGAGACGAGGGCGGCCCGCCGTGGGAGACTTGCCCCCATGCTCGACTTCCGAGACCAACCCGTGTCCCACCTGGCCCGCCGCATCCGCTCCCGTGAGATCTCGGCCCGTGAGGTCACAGCTCACGCTCTGGAGCGCATCGAGGCGCTCAACCCGGAGCTCAACGCGTTCGTGTCGCTCGACGTCGATCGGGCGGTGCGAGACGCCGCAGCCGTCGACGAGCGCCTGGCCCGGGGTGACGATCCTGGTCCGCTGGCTGGCATCCCGATGGGGGTCAAGGATCTGGAGGCGGTGGAGGGGCTCACCACCACCTTCGGCTCGGCCCTGCGGGCCGGTGACCCTCCGGCTACCGCCGACTGTGTGCATGTGGCCCGCTACCGGGCCGCCGGGGCCATCATCCTGGGCAAGACGAACACCCCTGAGTACGGGCACAAGGCCGCCACCGACAATCCGCTGTTCGGGGTCACCCGCAACCCGTGGTCGCCGGCCCACTCCCCCGGCGGGTCGTCGGGCGGGTCGGCCGCCGCCATCGCCGCCGGCATGGTCCCCCTGGCCACGGGGTCCGACGGGGGCGGCTCGATCCGCATCCCGGGCGCGCTCAACGGCCTGTCGGTGCTCAAGACCGAGGCGGCCCGCATCCCCATCAGCGGCACCGCCATGCCCGGATCGGGCCTGCTGTCCACCAACGGGCCGATGGGCTGGCGCACGGCCGACACCGCCTACGCCCTCGACGTGGCCATCGGCCCCGACGGCGGCGACCCATTGTCGCTCCCCCACCCCGGTGTGTCCTGGCACGACGCTCTCACCGCCGACGGCTCGGCAGCTGCCGCACCGGCCCGGGTGGTGTGGTCGCCCACCTTCGGGTACGCCTCGGTCGACGCCGAGATCCTGGCCCTGTGCCGGGCGGCGGTGGACCAGTTGGCGGCCTCCGGTACCGAGGTGATCGAAGTCGACAGCATCTGGCCCGAAGACCCGGTGGGCGCCTGGTACACCCTGTGGTGCGTGGCCCGCTACAAGGCCCAGGGCCATCTGGTGGGCACGCCCGAGCTCGAACGGGTCAGCGAGAGCCTCCAGCCCCAGATCCTCCACGGCATGGAGGTGCTCGGCGTCGACCACGCCCGGGCCCACGACGCCATGTACGCCCTCAACGCAAGGCTCGACGCGGTGTTCACCGACGCCCAGGCCCCCGTGATCCTGTCGCCGGTGTGCGCCGGGCAGACCCCGCTGCTGGGCCAGAGCGGCACGATCAACGGCCAGGCCGACATCGGCTGGGTGAAGTTCACCTACGGCATCAACCTCACCCGCAACCCGGCCGGTTCGGTGCCGGTGGGTCTCACCGCCGCCGGGCTGCCGGTGGGCCTCCAGGTGATCGGCCGCCACCACGACGAGATCACGGTGCTCCGCACCATGGCCGCCGTGGAGGCCCTGGTCCCCACGGGCAAGCCACCGATGTAGGCCGCGTCCTACCCCGCCCCTACCACCACCGGCGGGAACTCTGACGCTGGAGGTGCCATACCGCCACCGGATGTCAGAGTTCCACGATTTCCCCGGCTGGCGGCGGGGCGCGGCCGGCCGGCCCTGCCAGACTCGTACGGTGCAGGTCGAGCGTGGCAATCCACCCCGCAAATGGGTGCTCCGGACGATCATCGGGCTGGTGATCGTCTCCCAGGGCGCCGCCCTGCTGGGCGACCTGTTCCTGGCCGGCATCGTGGACCGGGAACCGGCCCTGCTCATCGCCCTCAACCCCCGCAACCGGAACCTGGCCCTGGCCACCACCCAGCTCAGCGCCGGGGTCTACTACGCCGTCGGCTTCATCCGTCTCGTCGCCTCCGACCCGCTCTACTACCTGCTCGGCTACTGGTACGGGGAACGGGCGATCGCCTGGACCGAACGCCGCAGCCGCACCTACGGGCCGCTGATCCGAGACGGCGAGCGCCTGTTCCGCAAGGCGTCGCTCCCCCTGATCTTCGCCGCCCCCAACAACATCATCTGCGCCATGTCGGCCGCCACCGGCGTGCGGCTGCGCACGTTCATCGCCCTCAACCTGAGCGGCACCGTGGTGCGCCTGATCGTGATCCGCCAGCTGGGCGAGGTCTTCCAGTCGCCTCTCGAGCGCATCATCGACCTGATCGCCCGCTACCGGGTGCCGCTGCTGATCCTGTCGGCCATCGGTGTGGCGTGGACCGTCTTCGGCGAGTTCCGGTCGAAGGACTCCGAGCTGGAGACCCTTCTCCACCTGGAAGAAGAAGACGCCGCCGACCCCGACCCCGACAGCGACGGCGGGGCCGACGAGGTCCAGCGGGCCGA
>JAWKIL010000028.1:0-66203 GCA_041394285.1 Acidimicrobiales bacterium
CGCACCACCCGGCCGGTCCTCCGGTCAGACGACGGTGCCGGCCTGGCGCAGGGCGGTGATAGCGGTGTCGTCGAGGCCGAGGACGGACCGGAGCACGTCGTCGGTGTGCTGGCCCAGCCGGGGCGGCGGGCGGAACTCGGCCATATCGGTCTCGGTCAGCTTGAACGGCGTGCCGAGCACGGCGATCTCCTGGTCGCCCTCGGGGATGTGGCGGACCATCTCCCGCTCGGCCACCTCGGGCGACTCGAGCGACTGGTCGATCGTGCGCACCGCTCCCACCGGCAGGTGCGGCATCTCGGCCAGCCACTCGGCCGCCGGCCGGGTGGTCAGGGCCGACTCGATCTCGACCTTGAGCACGTCACGGTTCTGGGCCCGCCGGCCCGGCCGGTTGAAGCGCTCGTCGTCCACCAGCTCGGGCCGGCCGATCACCTTGCACAGCTCCCCGAACAGCTTGTCGGTGGCCATGGCCAGGTAGACCGGCTCGGTGGCGGTGGCGAACAGGTCGATGGGGGCGGCCACCATGTGCCGGTTCCCCGACCGGGCGGGGGGCGAGCCGGTGGTCAGGTACTGCAGGCCGGCGTTGGCCAGCGCCCCCACCGCGGTGTCCATCAGGCACAGGTCGATCAGGTCGCCCCGGCCGTGGGCGGCCCGTCCCAGCAGGGCGGCGCATATGGCGATGGTGGCGTGCGACGCCGTCATCATGTCGACCAGCGACAGCGGGTGGCGCATGGGCTCCCCGTCGATCGGGCCTGTGATCGACATCATGCCCGACTCGGCCTGCAGCACCGGGTCCAGCCCCGGGCGCTCCGACATCAGGCCGTGCTGCCCGTAGGCCGACACCGACACGTAGATCAGGCGGGGGTCGGCCTCCCGCAGCACGTCGGGGCCGAGGCCCATCCGGGCCATCACGCCCGGGCGGAAGTTCTCGATGACCACGTCGGCGGTGAGGGCCAGGCGCCGGGCCAGATCCTGGCCGTCGGCGGTGGACAGATCGATGGCGATCGACCGCTTCGAGCGGTTGAAGGCCAGGAACATGGCCCCCCGCCGATCGCCCTTGGGATCGCGGGACCGGGTCTCGTCGCCGGTGGCCGGGTGCTCCACCTTGATCACGTCGGCCCCCAGGTCGGCCAGCTGCTGGGTGCTCAGCGGCCCGGCGATGATGCGGGAGAAGTCGAGGATGCGTACGCCCTGGAGCGGAGGTGGGTTGCCCATCAGCCCAGTCTGCTTGAACGGGTCGCCCCGGCGCCCGTCGGCAGCCGACCGGGCAGCGCCGTCGTCACCGCCGGGCGGCGGCCAGCATCGCTTCGATCTGGGCGTCGTCGTAGCCCAGCTCGCGCAGGACGTCGGCCGTGTGCTGGCCCAGCTCGGGCGCCGGCGCCATCTCCCGCCGCTCGTGGCCGTGGAAGTTGATCGGCGAGTTGACCGACCGCACCACGTTGCCTTCCATGTCCCGGGTCTCGACGAACCCGCCGGTGGCATGGGCCTGCGGATCGTCCAGCACCTGGGCCGGCGACTGGATGGGGGCCCACCACACGTCGTGGGTGGCGAACACCTGGCGCCAGTGGTCCATCGTGTGCGACGAGAACGCCTCGTCGAGGATGGCGATCATGTCCCGGCGGTGGCGGATGAGGTCGCGGGCGGTGGCGAACCGCTCGTCACCGATCAGGTCGTCCCGGCCGATGGCCCGCATCAACCCCGGGAAGTGGCGCACCACCTCAACCGCGATCAGGTAGAACCACACCCCGTCGGCCGTGCAGTAGCTGTTGATCAGCGGGGTCGAGCTCTCGGTGCGGGGGTCGGGCTGGCGGATCTTGCCCAGGATGGCCTGGGTGCCGAGGTCGCCGCCGATGACCCACATGCCCGTGCGGAGCAGCGACGCCTCCACCACCTGCCCCTGGCCGGTGCGGTTCCGGTGGTGGAGGGCGGCCAGGATCCCGGCCACCGACGCCATCCCGGTGGTGTTGTCGCCGATGGCGCTACGGCTGGTGATGGCGCCGTGGCCGGCCTCGGTGATCTGGTGGGCGAAGCCCGAGCGGCCGAAGAAGGCGGCCACGTCGTAGCCGGCCGTGTCGCGTTCGGGGCCCGAGAGGCCGTAGCCGGTGGACGTGCAGTAGACGAGGTGGGGGTGCTCGGCCATGGCCGTGGCGTGGTCTATCCCCAGGCGCTCCAACGCGCCGGGCCGGAGGTTGGTGATGAAGACGTCGGCCTCGGCCAGCAGCTTGTGCATCGCCTGGCGGCCCTCGTCGCTCTGGAGGTCGAGCACCACCGACCGCTTGCCCCGGTTGTTGAAGATGAAGGGGGCGTTGGGGAGGTACTCCCGGAGGCCGAGCGAGCCGTAGGCATTGCGCATGGGGTCGCCCTCCGGCGGCTCCACCTTCACCACGCTGGCCCCCCAGTCGGCCAGCAGCCCGGCGGCCGACGGCCCGGCGATCCAGATCGCCAGCTCCACGACCTTCACACCCTCGAGCACCCCGGTCATCGTCGTCGTCTCCTCGTCGTCCCCTGGCCCCCAGGGTGGCCCCCGACGCTAGATGTCGTTCCCGGTCCGCAACAATCGCGCCCCAGTTCGAAGTGGGGGCGCGATACGTGCGCCCAGCGCACAGTTCGCGACACGGTACGAACCGTGGCGCGGATCGAGCGGGCCCGGCGTCAGCCGATCTGGAGCACGGCGGCGCCCGATATCCGGCCGGCGGCCAGGCGGGCCAGGGCCTCGTTCGCCTCCGCCAGGGAGAACACCTCGGTGCGGGTGACGATGGGGAGGGCGGCGGCCAGGCCCACCAGCTCGGCCACGTCGGCCCGGGTCACGTTGGCCACGCTGCGGAGCTGGCGCTCACCCCACAACAGGCTGTAGTCGAAGGCCGGGATGCCGTCGAGGTGGATGGCATTGATGGCCACCACCCCACCCTTGTCCACCGCCCGCAGGGCGTCGACCACCACCGAACCGGCGGGGGCAAAGGTGACGGCGGCGTCGAGGCGCTCCGGGGGCAGGTCGCCGTAGCCGCCGGCCCACACCGCTCCCAGCTCGAGGGCCCGCTGCTGCTCGGCCTCGGACCGGGTGCACACGTACACCTCACAGCCCCGGTGCACGGCGATCTGGATGGCGCAGGTGGCCGACGCCCCGAAGCCGTAGAGCCCGAGCCGGCCGCCGGGCTCGATGCCCGACACCCGCAGCGACCGCAGCCCGATGGCGCCGCCGCACAGCAGGGGTGCCGCCCCCACCGGGTCGAACCCGGGCGGGAGGGGCACGACGAAGCCGGCCCGGGCCGTCACCAGCGGGGCGAAGCCGCCGTCGCGGTGCCACCCGGTGTTGGTGCCCTCGTCGCACAGGTTCTCGTAGCCCCGCCGGCAGTGGCGGCAGGCCCCGCAGGCCGAGGCGATCCAGGCGATCCCCACCCGGTCACCCACCATCAGCGCCACCCCCGAACCGCCCGACTCGACGTCGGACCCCAGCCCCACCACCGTGCCCACCACCTGATGGCCGGGCACGATCGGGAGCCGCTGAGCCTCCAGGTCGCCCTCGCACAGCTGGAGATCGGTGCGGCACACGGCGCACGTCTCCACCGCCACCAGCACCTCGTCGGGGGCCGGCTCGGGGTTGGGCCGGTCCACCAGATCGAGCGGACCGTCGCTCGCCGGCCGGGGTGAGTTCAGCACCGCCGCTCGCATCTCCCCATCCTGGCCGCACCGGGCGGCCGGGGCCAGGGTCTTCGGTCTGGGTCGAAGACCCCGTCATCCGCCGGGGTCATCTGCCGGCGCCCAGGTGGCGGAACCGGCGCCGCCGGGTCAACACTGCGATGACGCGCCAGGAGAGACCGACGAGAGGAGCGCGCTGTGGCCGAGTTGCTGCTGGACGACGAGGTGAGCCCGGCTGAAGCCGTGGTGCGGGTGCTGGAGGACGCCGGGGTCGACCTGGTGGTCGGCATGCCGGGCGGGATGACGATCCCGATCTGGGACGCCCTCCACGACCACCGGGACACGATCCGGGCCGTGCTGGTGCGGGAGGAGACCCGGGCCGGGGCCGTGGCCGAGGTCTACGGCCGCCTCACCGGCCGGCCGGCGGTGGCCATGGGCCAGGGGGCGTTCCTCACCGCGGCGGCCATCGGCGCCATCGAGGGCCATCTGTCGGCCAGCCCCATGCTGCTGTTCGGCGACCTGTCGGACGGCGGCCCGTACTCGTTGCACGGCCCCTACCAGTCGGGCGACGGCCGCTACGGCGCCTGGGACGCCCCCGCTCTGTTCGGCGCGGTGTGCAAGGAGGTGTTCGTGGCCAACACCCCCGAGGAGGCGCCCCACTGCGCCCAGCTGGCCATCAAGCACGCCCTCACCGGCCAGCCGGGGCCGGTGGCGGTGCTGTTCTCGGCCCGCTCGGTGCGGGGCCGGGTGGGCCCCACCAGCCGCCCCCGCCTCTACCGCCGGGGCCGGCCCGACACCGGCGGCGCCTCCACCGCCGTCGACACCACCGCCCTGTCGAGGGCGGCCGAGCTGCTGGCCGGGGCCGAGCGGCCCGTGATCGTGGCCGGCGGTGGCGTGCGGATCTCGGGCGCCTACGACGAGCTCAGCCGCCTCGCCACCGAGCTGGCCGCCCCGGTGGCGACCACGGCCAACGGCAAGAGCGCCATCGCCGAGACCGACCCCCTGGCCGTGGGCGTGTTCGGCAACTTCGGCACCGACCTGGCCAACGCCGTGGTGGGAGCGGCCGACGTGGTGCTGGTGGTCGGCTCCAAGCTCGGCCCCACCGACACCGCCAACGAGCACACCGAGCTGATCGACCCCATCCGCCAGCACCTGATCCAGATCGACGTGGAGCCCACCAACCTGGGCTGGACCACCCCCACCGACGTGGCCATCGCCGGCGACGCCAAGGTGGTGCTCAGCCACCTGCGGGAGGAGCTGGGCGGCCGCTCGGGAAACAAGCGGGACGAGCGTCAGGCCGCCTTCCAGCAGGCGCTCGACACCCACGGGCGGTTCGACCAACCCGAGCTGACGTCGTCCTCGTCGCCCACCCTGCCCCAGCGGGTGATCGGCGACCTGTCGGCCACGCTGCCCCCGGACACCATCGTGTGCTGCGACGCCGGCGAGAACCGGATCTTCATGACCCACTACTTCCGGTCGCTGCAGTCGGGCATGTTCGTACAGCCGGCCGGGGTGGGGGCCATGGGCTACGCCATCCCCGGGGCCCTGGCGGCCAAGCTGGCCTTCCCCGACCGCCCGGCGGTGGCGGTGTGCGGCGACGGGGGCTTCGCCATAGGGCTGAACGGGCTCATGACGGCTCGGGAGGAGGACCTGCCGATCACGGTGGTGCTGCTCAACAACCAGGCCCTGGGCTGGGTCCTCCACGGCCAGAAGGACCGTCAGATAGCCAGCCGGTTCGCCGCCTTCGACCACGCCGCCATGGCCCGGGCCATGGGGCTCGACGGGGTGCGGGTGGAGCGCCCGGAGGACGTGGCCCCCGCCATCGCCGCCGCCGTCGGCAACGGCCGGACCACGGTGATCGAGGTCATGACGTCGCTCGACGAGACCTTCGAGAAGGTCATGTCGCCGCTCGTCCGCTAGCGACCCGCCCGAACTGCGCGGCGTTTTGGTCGGCGGGTGACCACAACGCCGCGCAGAACGGTGGCGTGACGCGTTTTGGTCAGTTGCCGCCGGCGTGGAGCATGCGGCCCGGGCGGGCCTCGGTGAGCACACCGTCCCGCTGGGTGACCTCGCCGCCCACCACCGTGGCCCGGTAACCGCCGCCGGGACGGGTGAAGCGGCGGTTGCCTTCGGGCAGGTCGGCCACCAGCTGCTCCGGCTCGTAGTGCAGCTCGGCCGGATCGAACACCACCAGGTCACCGGCCAGCCCGGGGGCGACTACCCCGCGGTCGCCCAGGCCCATGGCCCGGGCCGCCAGCCCCGTGAGCTTGTGCACCGCCTGCTCGATGGTGAGATCGGCCCGCTCCCGGGTGAAGCGGGTGAGGAACAAGGTGGTGTCGCCGGCCCCGCAGAACAGCCGCACGTGGGCCCCGGCGTCGCTCGCCCCCACCAGGGTGTCGTCGGCGCTGAACAGGGTGGCCAGGTAGTCGCGGTCCTCGTCGTGCCCGGCCGGGATGACCAGGTTGGGATCGAGGTCGCAGTCGAGGATCCACTGGGCCAGCACATCGGCGGGGTGGCCGGGCCGGGCCTCCAGCACGGCCGAGAACCGCTGGCCCTCGAACGGCTTGAGCGCGGGCTGGGCCACCTCGCCGATGAGGATCCGCCCCAGGGCCTTGCGGGGGAACAGCACGAACGTGGGGCTGTCCCACTCGGTGCGGGCCCGCTCCCGCCACGCCGGGTCGGCCAGCAGCGCCGCCTTGGCCGGGCCCGACGCCTTGCACATCTCCACCCAGGCCGGCATGGCGGCGAACGACAGCGACGAGCCGTCGAACACCACGGGGGCGTCGAACCCGGAACGGGGCGAGATCTGGGGCCACACCGGATGGCCGGCGGCCCGCAGCTCCCGGGTGCGGGCCAGCACGGCGTCGGCCTTGTCCCGGTCGCGCCGGCCCACCACGAGCGGAGCGTAGGTCTGGGTGACGCCGGCCGGGGTGGCGAACCCGGCCACCCGCTCGATGTCGTTGATGTAGCCCTCGGTGCGCATGAACCGGGGCACGTACTGGAGGATCCCCCGGCCGGCGGCGGCCAGGGCGGCGGCCAGGTCGTCCATCTCCTCGGGTGAGGCCTGGCGGCCCGGCACCCGCCGGCCCCGGCTGTCGGAGTCGACGAAGCTGAGCGAGATCCCGTAGGCCCCCTCGGCCAGGCAGGCCGCGGTGAGCTCCGAGATCCGGGCCCGTTCGGCGTCGGTGGCGGGCCGCTCGAAGCTCTCCTCGCCCAGCACCGCCATCCGCAGGTTGGAGTGGCCCACCAGGCCGGCCACGTTGCAGCTGGCGCCGGCGGCGTTGAAGGCGGCCCGCTGCTCGCCCCACGACTGCCAGGTGAACGGCACCGCGGCCAGCACGGTGTCGACCGGGATGTCCTCGATGAAGCAGAACATGTCCACCAGCGACGCCTTGGCCGCCTCGGCCACCGGGGCGAAGGAGATGGCGCAGTTGCCGGTGACGACGGTGGTCACGCCGTGCTGGGGTGACGGGTCGAGCGTGCGGTCCCACCACATCGAGCCGTCGTAGTGGGTGTGGACGTCGATGAAGCCGGGGGCGACGAGGGCCCCCGAGGCGTCGAGCTCCTGCTCGCCGCCGCCCTCGGGCTGCAGGTCGGGGCCGACCTCGGCGATCACGCCGCCCCGCACCCGCACGTCGGCCCGGAAGCCGGGCTCTCCGGTGCCGTCCACCACCGTGCCGCCCCGGATCAGCAGGTCACCGCTCACGACGCCCCTCCACCGGTGTGGGCGGCCAGGAACTCGGCCACCGCCTTCATCGCCGCCTCGTGGTGCTCCGGCTCCTTTCAGTGCTCCACCAGGGTGGCGTTGGGGGCCAGCTGGGCCAGCTTCCGGCTGCTCGACTCCGGGTGGTAGAGGTCGTTGCCCAGCAGTACCAGCAGGGGCGTGGTGCAGGCCGCGGTCTCGGCCTCGTCCGCGGTGAACAGGAACTTGTCGGTGTCGTACATATTGCGCTTGAACTGCTCCCAGCCGGCGGCGTCGACCTCGGGGTGGGCGCCCCGGATCTCGTCCTCCCAACTCTCGAACATCTCGAAGAAGGCCTTGATGTTGTCGTCGATCCCGATCGTCTGGAACACGACGCCGGACGCCACCCGGTCGGGGGCGGCGGCGGCCAGCGCCATGATGTAGGAGCCGCCGATGCACATGCCGGCCACGTGGAACCGGTCGGCCCCCAGGTGGTCCATGAGCGCCAGCTGGTCGTTGGTGAACGTCTCCCAGCCGTCGGTGGCCGACACCGGCGCCGTCGACCGCCCGGCGTTGCGCTGGTCCATGGCGATCACCCGGTAGTGGGGCGACAGGTGCTCGACCGGGTTCCAGGGCGTCCGCTCCCAGAACCCGACCGACGACCGCATCCCGCCGGGGGCGATCAGGAGCACGGGGAACCCCTCGCCCTCTTCCTCGTAGTACAGCTTCACGTCACCCTGTTCGAAGAACGGCACCGTCAACCCCCTCGGTCGTGTCTGAGGCCCCCAGTCCACCACACCCGGCCCGCCGGGGGCCACGGCGGCGGGGCCGGTAGGTTGTGCGGCGTGTGGTCACGGGACGAGCTGACCAGTTGGCTGCGACGGCCCGACGTGCGTTGGCGGGCGGGCCGGGCGCTGCTGGCGGCGGCGGCGGTGGGTGTGGTGGCGGCCCTGCTGGGCACGGTGGCGGCGTGGCTGGTGATCGGCGACGTCGACAGCGCCACCGCCGAGACGCTCGACGTCACCATCCAGTCGCTCGACACCCTGGCCCAGACGATCGACACGGCCGACGCCACCCTCACCGCCACTTCGGCCTCCCTCCAGGAGGTCGAGACCACGCTCGGGTCTGTCAGCGCCTCGTTCACCACCGGCGGGGCCGCCATCGACAGTGCCGCCGGCCTCACCGGCGCGGTCGAGCCGTCGCTGCGGGATGCGGCCGCCACCCTGCGCCAGCTGGAGACGCTGGCCGGCACGATCGACACCCTCCTGGCCGTGGCGTCCCGCCTGCCCCTGGCCCCGAGCTACGACCCGGACAACGGCCTGGCTCCGGGTCTGGGCCGCCTGGCTGGTGACCTGGAACCCCTTCCCGACCAGCTGGCCAGCACCTCGACCAGCCTGGACGAATTCAGCGGCTCGATCACCACCCTCCAGACCGACCTCAGCTCGCTGACGGCGTCGATCCACGCCGTGAACGAGTCGCTCGCCGGCAGCCACGCCCTGCTCGACGGATACCGAACCACCGTGGCCGACGCCTCGGCTGCGGCCCGGGCCACCCGGGCCGATTTCCGGCGGGACCACACCCTGCTCCGCCTGGCCATCGTGCTGGCCGGCGTGAACCTGATGGGGGTGCAGCTCGCTCCGGCCTGGATCGGCCTGCACCTCCTGGCGGAGGAGCCGGCGGCCGGAGGGGCCACACCCCGCCCGGCGAAGCGTCGGCGCCACCGCAAGTAGCCGCCGTAGGAGGCCGACGGGGGCGTGTAGCCCCCGGTGTCGCGGCACCAGCCCGGCTGTAGTTCGACGCCGCCCCCGTCGACCGTGTAACCAGGAGCGATGGGAGCAGTCCCGTCGGGTGCGGCCGCCGCCAGCACGCGCGGCCACTGTGGTTGAGCGTCCGGCCCGGTCGCGCCGTCCGTTCCTCGCCCTGCTGGTGGCGTCGTGCGGGTTCGTCATCGTGCTCGACAGCTTCGCCGCCAATGTGGCCTTCCCCGCCTGCTGGAAGCGTTCCCCGACACCCCCGCTCCACCCTGGCCTGGGTCACCACCGGCTACTCGATCGCCCTGGCCGCCCTGCTGCTGGTGGCCGGGGCCTGGGCGACCGCTACGGCCGGCGCACCGTGTTCCTCGTCGGCATGGCCCTCTTCGCCCTGTTCAGCCTGACCAGTGCGGCCGCCCCCGGCCCGGGTTGGCTCATCGCCAGCCGGGTGGTGCAGGGATGCGGCGGCGCGCTCATGGTGTCGACCTCGATCGCCCTGGGCATCGCCGAGTACCCGGCCGACAAGCGGGGGCTGGCCATGGGCTGGATGGGGGTGATGGGGTCCATCGCCTCCCTGCTGGGCCCGATCGTGGCCGGCAACATCATCACGATCGGCGGGTCGTGGCGCCTGGTGTTCCTGGCTCCGGTGCCGATCGCCGCCGTCACGCTCACCTTCGGGCCCCGCCTGCTGTCGGCCGGGCGCGACGTGAACGCGGTGCGGGAGCCGATCGACGGCTTCGGGGTGGTGCTGGTGGTGGCGGCCTCGGGTCTGCTGACCCTGGGCATCCAGCAGACGGGCCAGTGGGGCTGGGCCGACAGCCGCACGGTGGCCGTGCTCTGCTGGTCGGTGGTGCTGTGGATCCTGTTCGGGGTGCAGTGCCGCCTGGTGCGGTTCCCCCTGCTGCGGTTGTCGCTGTTCACCGACCGGCCGTACCTGGTGGCGTCGGTGAGCCAGCTCGGCTCCCAGATGGCGATCTTCGCCTTCTTCTTCTGGACCCCGTTGTACCTGGTCAACATCTGGGGATGGACGGCGTCGACCGTGGGCTGGATCGTGGCCATGCCCCTGCTGGTGTCGATGACGTCGACGTTCGTGGGCAAGTACACCGACATCCACGGGCACCGGGCGGTGCTGGTGATCGGGGGCCTGATCGGCACCGCCGGCAACCTGTGGTGGGCCTTCGTCATGTCGGCCACGCCCCGCTTCTGGTCGCTGCTGCCGGGCCTGCTGGCCTTCGGGGTGGCGATCTCGCTGGTGGGGATCACCTCGGCGGCGGCCGCCCTGACCCGGATCGAGCCGGCGAACCTGGCGGTGGCGAACTCGGCGTTCCAGACCGGGCGGCGCCTGATCCAGACGCTGGGGGTGGCGGTGGTGGTGGCGCTGCTGGGGGATCGCTCCACCGAGTCGGTCGACCGCTTCCGCCTGGTCTGGCTGGTGTCGGCCGGGGCCTTCGCCTTCTCGGCCGTGGTCGCCCTCTGGTTTCCCCCCCGTGCCAAGTCCTCGTAGTCTCGCCCCATGACCGAGTTGGGGGACTTCTACGAGCGGTACATCGCCGCGTTCAACGGGCGGGACGACGAGACCTTCGCCGGCTTCTTCCACCCGCCGGTGACGGTGGTGCACGCCACCCGGTACGACGAGCGGCGGGCCGGGCGGGCCTTGGCCGTGCTCGACGACCTGTCGTCGATGGCGGGCCGGCCCCCGCAGTGGTCGCACACCACGGTCGAGTCGGTGGTGGAGCTGGCTGACGCCGGTCCCGCCGTCGACACGTTCACCCCGGCCCCGGCTGGCGATCGGCCCGAGGCCCGGCCCGGGCTGATAACGGTGGTGACCCGGTGGAACCACGACGGCCAGCCCTACCAGCGCATCCGCAGCATGTACCTGCTCACCCGGGACGAAGGCCGGCTCGGGATCAAGGTCCTGGTCGAGCTCGACACCGCCGAACTGTAAGACGCCAACCCCTGCGAACTGTGCCGCCAGCGCGCAACGTACAGCGCAACAACAGCACCGGCCGCCACCGTTCGCAGGGTTCTCGCCGAGAGAATCGGTGGTGGCCGGTGCGTCTTGGGGGTAAGCCCCCCTCGCCCCGACAGGCGGGTGCCGCCCCTGGAAGGGACCAACTGATGGCCACCACCGAAAGCCCCACCCGCACGGCCGAGACCCGCACCGTCAGCGTGTGGAATGGCCGGATCAGCCTGCGGGTGCAGGTGAAGGGCGCCGGGAGCCCGATCGTCTACCTCCACCCGGGCAGCGGCATGGACTGGGACCCGTTCCTCGACGGACTGGCCGCCGACCACACGATCTACGCCCCCGAGCTGCCCGGCACCAGCGACGGCGATCCCGACGCCATCCATCAGATCGACGACGTGTTCGACCTGGTGCTGGTGTACGAGGAGGCGGTGCGGGCGCTCGGCCTGGAAGGGGCCGTGGTCATCGGCCAGTCGTTCGGCGGGATGCTGGCGGCTGAGCTGGCCGCTTGCTTTCCCGCTCTGTTCAGCCGGGTGGTGCTGCTCGACCCGGCCGGGCTGTGGTTCCCCGGGTTCCACTACTCGCTCGACGTCTTGATGGCCGGCCCGCCCGAGGGCTTCCCGGGCGCGCTGTTCCACAACCCCATGGGTCCCGCCGCCTGGGCCATGTTCGCCCCGCCGGCCGACCCGGAGGCGGCGGTCGACAGCGCCGTCCAGAAGGTGTGGAACTTCGGCTGTTGCGCCAAGTTCATGTGGCCCATCCCCGACCGGGGCCTCGAGAAGCGCCTGCATCGGGTGTCGGCCCCCACGCTGGTGCTGTGGGGCGAGAACGACCGGCTGATCCCGGTGGCCTACGCCCAGGAGTTCGGCCGCCGTATCGCCGGCAGCCAGGTCGTGGTCGTCCCTCAGTGTGGCCACATCCCCCAGGTCGAGCAGCGAAAGATCACCACGACCGCCATCCGGACGTTCCTCGCCGACCCGCCGCCGCCCCCGCGCCGGCCGAACCGTGCGACGAAAATCGCGCCTCGCCAGCGACCTGCGTCGCGAAAACCCCGAAAAACGGAGAAAACGTGACGCGGAACGGCTGCGTGGCGCGATTTCCGTCGCGCAGTTCAGGCGGCGCGGGGAGCGCCAGGCGTGGGCGCCGGGGCGGGCGGGCCCGGCCCAGCCCAGGCGGGGCGGGCGAGGTGGCGCAGCGGCGGGCGGGTCAGGTGGGGCGGAGGAGGGTGCCGGGGCGGGCGCCGGTGTCGGCGTCGTTCGCCACCACCACCTGGCCGGCCACGATCGTGGCCTTGTAGCCGACGGCGTCCTGCACCAGGCGGCGGCCGCCGCCGGGCAGGTCGTAGACCATGCGGGGGGCCTTGAGGGCGAGGCGGTCGGCGTCGACCACGTTGAGGTCGGCCACCGCTCCCGGCACCAGGCGGCCCCGATCGGCCAGGCCGAAGAAGTCGGCCGGCACCGACGTGAGCCGGCGGATCACCTCGGTCCGCTCGATCCGGGGCCCCAGCGTGCGGTCGCGGGCCCAGTACGACAGCAGGTGGGTGGTGGCGCTGGCGTCGCAGATGGCGGTGCAGTGGGCCCCGGCGTCGCCCAGGCCCCACAGCGAGTGCTCGAAAGCCAGCATCTCGGCCGCCGGGCCGAGGTGGCCCTCGGCGTAGTTGCCACTGCAGACCAGGATCGCCCCCCGCCCGTCGCCCTCGCTCATCAGCTCGTAGCAAAGGGCCCGCTCCTCGACCCCGGTCGACGCCGCCAACGCGGCCACCGACATCTCCGGGGTCGGCTCGTAGTCGGGCACGTCGGCCATGGGGAACATCAGCTCGGGCCCGGTGCGGTACGGGTGCTCGGCCTCGATGGCGGCGATCTCGCTGAGGATGGCGGCCCTGCGTTCGGGGCGGGCCAGCTCGGCCAGCCGGTCGGCCAGCGGCAGCGCCGCCACCGGGGCGTAGCTCGGGGCCCGGGTGAAGCGGTGGAACGTCGAATCCCACGTGACCACCACGCCGGTGGGCCGGCCCAGCACCTGGGGCCGGATGTCGATCCCCGCCGCCTGGGCCTCGGCCGCCAGCTCCAGCAGCTGGCGCCAGCCCTGGGGGAAGCGGTTGGTCTGCTTGACCGTGAACGTCACCCTGATCCCGTGCCGCTCGGCCAGAGCGATCAGCTGGCGGATCTCGGCCACCGCGGTGGGGAACTGGTTGAACTCCGGCGCCACCTGCAGGACCCCCCGACCGGACCGGGCCAACGCCGAGGCGATGGCGTCGAGCTCGGCCTCGGCCGCCCACCCCGACGGGGCCCGCACCCCGGCCCGGGTCTTCTGGTTCCACAGCTTGGTGGTGCCCACCCCCATGGCGCCGGCGTCGAGCGCCTCGGTCACCAGGGCCGACATGGCGGCCAGGTCGGCCGGCGTCGCCTCCTCTCCGGCGATGGCGCGGGCGCCCATCACGTACACCCGCAGGCAGGAGTGGGGGAGCAGACCGCCCACGTGCATGTCGAACCGGCGGGCGCCCACGGCGGCCAGGTACTCGGGGTAGGTCTCCCACGTCCAGCCCAGCGCCTGGTGCAGGAGGTCGGCCGGCACGTCCTCCACCCCCTCCATCAGATCGACGATGAAGCCCCGGTCGGCCGGGCGGCAGGGGGCGAAGCCCACCCCGCAGTTGCCGAACACGGTGGCCGTGATCCCGTGGCCCGAGCTGGGGATCAGCCGGCTCTCCCAGGTGACGTTGGCGTCGAAGTGGGAGTGGATGTCGACGAACCCGGGGGTGACGAGCAGCCCGGTGGCGTCGAGCACCCGGGCGCCGTCCACCGGCCCCATAGCGCCGGCCGGCCCGACGGCGGCGATCCGCCCGTCGGCCCCCACGGCCACGTCGGCCGGGCGGGCGCCGGAGCCGGTGCCGTCTTCCACCAGCCCGCCCCGTACCACCAGATCGATACCGGCCATGTCACATCCCCCGATCACGGGCGTCGGCCAGGAACCGGTCCACCAGCTCGTCGCCCCGGGCCCGGGTCGGGCCCGAGTACAGCCGGTGCGACATCAGCCGGTTGAGCGTGGTCGACCCCAGGTAGTTGCGTTCGTACAGCTCGTTGCGGCTCCCGAAGGTGGAGCCCACGAAGTCCCACGCCAGCTTGAACACGGCGGCCCGCTCCTCGCCGGTGACCCCTTTGGCCCCCGGCAGGTAGGTGTCGATGAGGGCCGCCACCCGCTCGTCGTCGAGCTGGCCCCGGCTCGGTGCGGCCAGCATCTTGCCCCCGCCCACCTCCTTGAAGATGTCCGACACCCGCACGAACCACGCCGGCAGCAGCGACCGCATGGGGTGCATGTACCGGGGGTTGGGCGTGACGTTGCCGTCCTCCCAGGTGACGGCCTCGGCCACGGCCGCCACCAGGGCGGCCCGGGCCGTCTCGGCGTAGGTCTGGATCTCGCCCAGCTGCACCACGGTGGCGTCGCTCGTGTCGTTGACCATGTCGGCCATGCGGGCGGCCAGAGCGTAGGCGAACTCCAGCTTGGTGATGGCCCGCAGCGTGGTCTGCTGCATGATGTTGGCCCACCACGGGCTGTTGAACATCACGGCGTTGTAGACCTCGGGCTTGGCGTCGATCCACACGTCTCGCTTGGGGATCTCCACGTGGTCGAAGATGCAGTAGGCGTCCTGCTCGTCGTACTTGGTGGAGAAGGGGGCGTCGAACGGGGGCGCCACCCGGCTGCCGGAATCGCGGCACAGGAACAGCAGGCCGGGGGCGTCGAGGCGCACGGTGAAGGCCAGCGAGTACTCGGGCGGGGTGTCGGGGGGCAGGGGGCGGCCGGGGTAGATGGCGCTCTCGTCGGCGAAGGGGGCGAGGGTGGCCAGCGTGCGGCCGCCGCACACGATGATGGAGTCGGCGGTCTCGTCCACCTTGTGCAGCGGCACCACCGGGTGGTCGCCGAAGGTGTAGTCGGTGGCCTTGTCGATCGACGGGTTGACGATTGTGTGGGTGAGCGACACGTCGTCGCGTCGTAGCCGCTGCTGGAAGGCGACCAGGTTCTCGTAGCCCTCGTCGTTCATCCCGTCGGGCCCGGCCCAGCGGTGGCGGTCCTGGGCGAAGCCGGCGAACGTGACGTTCATGTAGTCGGGCGTGCGGCCCATCGTGCCCATGCTCAACTCGGCGATCCGGGTGAGGGCCACGCCCCGCCGGTGGAGGTCCTCGGTGGACGTGGGCAGCAGGTGGCTGACGCTGATCGGCTCGCCCGTCTCGGGGTCGGGCATCAACAGCTCGTCGGGATGGGCGTGGTGGAGGTCGTAGTAGTCGGCGATGGCCTGGGCCCCGCCCGCCAGCAGCGGATGGTCGGCCACCGCGTCGACCCTCTCCGACCCCAGCCACAGATCGCGGGTGGTCTCCCGCAGGCCCTTCAGGTACTCGTCGCCGGTGCGGGCGGGCATGTGGTCTCCTCGCTGGTCGTGGCGTCCGCCACCATGATCCCCGGCCGCACGGCGACTGTCGACCGAGCCGACCCGGGACGGCCGACCGTCGGTACGGTGGCCCGATGCCCTTCACCCCGATCGTCGGCACCCTGGCCTACCTGTGGGACCCCGGCACCGACCGGGTGCTGCTGGTGCGGCGCAACGCCCGGCCCGACGACGACCACTACGGCAAGGTCAACGGGCTGGGGGGCAAGCTGGAGGCCGACGAGAGCGTGGCCGCCGGCATCCGGCGGGAGATCGCCGAGGAGACGGGCCTGGAGCTGACGGCGCTGGCCCTGCGGGGCACGATCACCTGGACGAACTTCGGGCCCAAGCGGGAAGAGTGGCTGGGCTTCGTGTTCCTGTCCACCGGGTGGCGGGGCGAGGCGCCGGCCGCCAACGCCGAGGGCACGCTGGAGTGGGTGCCCCGCGATCGGCTGCTCGCCGCCTGCAGCCCCGACGAGGCGGAGCGGGCGGCGGCCGATCTGCCGATGTGGCCCGGCGACCGGTGGTTCGTGCCCCTGGTGTTCGACGACGATCCCCGCCCCTTCCACGGCACCATGCCCTACGACGGCGACCAGCCGCTGTCATGGGACTACGAGCGGTTGTGATGCGGCACCGCCACCAGGGGTCGGGGCCCCCGGTGGGACTGGGGAGGCCGGCGGGGGCGCAGCCCCCGGCGAGGTACTAGCGTTCGCCCCATGGTGAGCTCACAACTGATCGACATCGGGGCCATGGGCTGGTCCGACCTCCTGCCCGGGGTCCAGGCCAAGCGGGTGTGGGCCCATCCGGAGACGAACCGGGTGGCCATGTTCATCCGCTTCGCCCCCGACACCGCCCTTCCTCGCCACGCCCACGCCGGCGACGAGCTGGTGTACGTCCTGGAGGGGGTGCTGGCCGACGACCACGGGGCCATCACCGCCGGCAACGTCGGCTACCGGCCGGACGGCTGCCTCCACACCGTGCGCAGCCCCACCGGAGCCACCGTGTTCGCCGTGATCACCGGTTCGATCGATCCGAAGCAGGACGACGACAGCGGCGGCCCGCCGTCGCAGGTGTTCGACCTGGCCGCCGTGCCCTGGACCGAGACCCGGCCCGGCATGTGGCAGAAGGTGTTCTGGCGTGACGAATCGGCCGGCCGCTCGGCCGCCCTCAACCGGTTCGACCCGGGCACCGAACTGGCGGCGCACCGCCACCGCGGTGACGAGATCGTGTTCGCCATCGAGGGCACGGTCGACGACGAGGCCGGCTCGGTGCGGCCCGGCGTGGTGGGCTACCGCCCCGACGGTTGCGCCCACACGGTGCGCACACCCAACGGTGCCCTGGCCCTGGGGTACCTGTGGGGCGGAGTGGAGGCGCTGTGACCGCCGCCGGCAGCTCGCTTCCCGCCCCCGCCCGGCCCGTGGTGCTGGTGCACGGGGCCTTCCACGGGGCCTGGTGCTGGGCCGGGCTCCAGGCCGAGCTCGACCGTCGGGGTGTCCCGTCGTTCGCCGTCGACCTGCCCGGCCACGGCGTGTCCACCGAGCCCCTGACCGACCTCCACGGCGACGCCGAGGCCGTCACCCGGGTGCTGGAGCGCATGGGCGTCGACGACATCGTGCTCGTGGGCCACTCCTACGGCGGTGCCGTGATCAGCCAGGCCGACCTGGGCGGCCAGGTGAGCCGCCTCGTGTACCTGGCCGCCATCGTGCCCGATGCCGGCGAGGACCCGGCGGCGGTCATGGCCGCCTTTCCCGACCCGCCGCGCCGGGCCGGCTCCGGTTCGGGAGGATCGGGCGGCGGGAGCGGGCCGCTGTTCGTCCGCCAGCCCGACGGCACGCTGGGCGCCGACCCGGCCCTGGGGCCGTCGGTGTTCTACAACACGTGCACGCCGGCCCAGACGGCGGCCGCCCTGGCCCGGCTCTGCCCCCAGCGGGCCGCCACGTTCAAGCAGCCGCTCACCCGGGCCAACTGGCGGAGCGTGCCGTCGACCTACGTCAAGTGCCTGCAGGACAAGGCGGTGCCGCCGGCGGCCCAGGACCAGCAGGCCGAGCGGTGCTCGGAGCTCGTGTCGATCGACTCCGACCACTCCCCGTTCCTGTGCGCCCCGTCCACCCTGGCCGACCTGCTCGTGCCCCTCGCCCTCCGCCATTCCTAGGAGCCTCAGCCGCGCTCAGCGCGGCTCAGCCTCCTATGTTCGGCGGGGTTCGCTGCCGAGGGCGCCGCAGGCTCGCAGCTGGGCGACGCGGGCCTCGTCGTAGCCGAGCACGTCGCGCAGGATCTGGTCGGTGTGCTGGCCCATGGCCGGAATGTGGTGGGGGTCGGGCGGGGTGCGGCTCAGCTCGATCCGGGTCCGTTCCACCACCCGCTCGGGCTGGCCCTCGTGGAGCACCGGCACCAGGTGCTGGCGATGGACGAGCTGGGGGTCGAGCTCGTCCATGTGGCTGTGGACCACGGCGTGGGCCGGCACCGATCGGGCCTGGAGCACGGCCTCGGCGTCGCCCGGCGGACGGTCGGCGGTCCAGGCGGCGATGGCGGCGTCGAGCTCGGCCTGGCGGGCCCGGCGACCCTCGGCCGTTCCCAGCGCCGGGTCGGCCGCCAGGTCGTCGCGGCCGATGGCGGTGGCCAGCGCCCGCCAGTCGTCGACCGACCGCACGGCGATCGCCACCCACTCGTTGTCGCCGGCCGACGGGTACACCCCGTGGGGGCACAGCTCGGGATCGTCGTTGCCCATGCGGTCCCACGGGTTGCCGGTGATCTGATGGTCGAGGATGGCCGGGGTCATGTAGTGGAGCGACGCCTCGATCTGGCTCTGGTCGAGGTAGGTGCCTTCGCCGGTGCGATCCCGGTGCTCGACGGCGGCCAGGATGGCGGCCACCGAGATGCGGGGGGCGCAGGCGTCGGTGTAGGCCCCGTAGGGCCCGGCCGGGGGCTGGTCGGGCCAGCCGGTGGGCTGCACCATCCCGCCGATGGCGGCCCCCATCGTCCCGTACCCGGCCACCAGGGCGTAGGGGCCGGTCTGGCCGAACAGGCAGGAGCTGATCATGATGAGATCGGGCTTGATCCGGCGCAGGGAGGCGTAGTCGAGGCCCCAGGCGGCCATGGCCTTGGGGGAGAACGACTCGGTGACCACGTCGGCCCACCGCACCAGGTCGCGGATCACATCGCGGGCCTCGGGGATGTTGGGGTCGAGAGTGACGCTGAGCTTGCCGGCGTTGATGCTGCCGAAGGCGAACGACGTCTCCCGCCCCGCCTTGCCCCCGAAGTACGGGGGCAGCAGGCGCACCGTGTCGATCCGGCCCGCGTTCTCCACCCGCACCACCGTCGCCCCGTACTGGGCCAGCACCCCGGTGGACGTCGGCCCGGCCATGATCCACATCATGTCCAGCACCTTCAATCCGGCCAGTGCCTTGCGGGGGCTGGCGCCCGGCTCCCTTCGGGAGCTTGCGGCCCTCCGGGCCTCCCCCATCTCCGTCGGGGCCCCGTCCCCACCGGCCGGGCTGGGCCCGGACACCTCGGCCAGGATCTCGGTCGTGTGCTGGCCCGGGGCGGGGGCGGGACCGGCCGGGGTGGGGGAGGCCCCCTTCACCAGGTGGGCCGGGAGCTCGACCTCCCGACCGTCGGGCAGCGTCTCCCGCCGCCAGAACTCCCTCGTGTCGAGCTGGGGGCTGTGCAGGAGGTCGCCGATCGTCGCCACCGGAACCAGCAGGAGGCGGCGGTCGAGTGCCGCCGCCATCAGATCGGCCTTGGTGTGGCTGGCGATGAACGCGCCGATCGAGTCGGACAGCCGCTGGAGGTCGGTGTTGGGGATGTCGCCGGACCGGATCGACTTCACGTGGGCCCGCCAGTCCATGGACACGAGGTCGGGATCGACCGCCCCCTCCTCCGCCATCCAGGACAGCAGGCGGGTGAGGAACGGCATGTTGCCGGCGTCGAGGGCAACGGTGAGCGACACGAACCCGTCGGCGCAGGGCCACACGAAGGGGAACTCCACACCCACCATGCGGAACCCGCTGCCGGTGCGATACAGCCGGCTGTGGCCCACCTCGGCCGCCGGCACCGTGAAGAAGGCGGTGAGGTTCTTGGCCCGTTGGGCCGACACGTCCACCCGCTGGCCCCGGCCCGAGCGCCGGGCCTCGGCCAGGGCGATCAGGGTGCCGCCGGCCGCCTCCGCCCCGGCGTGGGCGTAGGCGGTGATGGCTGCGGTGCGCAGCGGTGGCCGGTCGAGCGGGCCGGCCAGGTCCATGGCGCCAGAGGCGGCCTGGACGATGAGGTCGGTGGCGGCGTAGCCGGCCTTGGGGCCGTCGGGGCCGAAGGCCGTGATCGACGTCCACACCAGGCGCGGATTCACCCCGCTCAGGGCGTCGTAGCCCAGGCCCCGGGCCTCCCAGGTGCCGGGATCGGCCGACTCGATCAGGGCGTCGGCGGAGGCGACCAGCTGGTGGAACCGGGCCCGGTCGGCCGGATCGTCCAGATCCAGCATGACGCTGCGGGCGCCCCGGGTGTAGGCCAGCCGGGTGGTGGATCGGGGTTCCCCGGCCGCCGAGGGGGGCTCGACATGGATCACGTCCGCCCCCAGTTGGGCCAGGATGTGGCCGCCCAGCAGCCCCCGGTCGTCGGACAGGTCGAGCACACGGTAGTGCGACAGCATCATGGCCGGTCCCCCTCGGACAGGAGCGGCCCGCAACCCCCGGGGGCCACCCGCCGCTCATACTAGGGGAACCCGCCCGGTCCGAACCTGTCGAGAGCGGCCGACCCCGGGCCGGCAGGGGGCGACGACGTTCGACATCCGGTGCGGTGCACTACGATCGTGGCCGTCAGACCGGGACGAGGGCGGGAGGCGACAGTGAGCGAGCCAGGCGGACCATACGGCACCCAGGCGCCCTACAACCCCCCTCCGGGCTACGGGTCGGAGCCCGGCTACAGTCCGCCTCCCGGCTACAACCCGCCCCCGGGCTACAGCCCGCCTCCCGGCTACAGCCCGCCCCCGGGCTACAACCCGCCTCCCGGCTACGGCGCGCCGGCTCCGGCTCCCGCTCCCGGCCAGTGGGCGGCGCCGGCTTCCGTCCCGCCCGGGTACCCGCCGCCCGCCAGCCCGCCGGCCCACAGCTACGAGTACGGCTACGCCGGGCCGCAACCGCAGTGGGTGGCGCCGCTGGCGCCGCCACCGGCGAAGACGACCAACCTGTGGCTGCTCGGCATCACGCTGGTGGTGCTGCTCGTGGAGGTCGTCGCCTCGTTCGCCCGGGGAGCGGCGGAGGAGCCCGACGACGCCGCCTACATCGTCGGCTACACCCTGGCCGGCCCGATCTTCGCCGCTCTCGTGGCCCTGCCCGCCTGCCTGTTCGCCCGGCCCCGCCGGATCTCGAACCTGGCTCTCGGGCTGGCCCTGGCCGTGCTGCTCCTGATGCTGCTGGGGAGCGTCACCCCGGACAGCGCCTAGGCCCGGCGTCCCCGTGCGCGGCGCTCACGCCAGCAGAGCCCGGCACCACGTATCGCCCAGCCACCGTTCGTAGGCGTCCACGCTCCAGCCCCGCTCGGTGGTGAACAGCAGGAACAACTCGACCCCGGCCGTGGCCCAGATCACATCAGCCGCCTCGTCGACCGACAGGCCGGGCCGCAGGGTGCCGTCGGGGCCGAGATCGCGCACCAGATCCCGCATGTTGCGGGCCCGCCGGTCGTTGATCTCCTGCCACACGACGAGGGCCTCGGGCTCGCTGGCGGCCGCGTCCTTCAGCGCCGCCAGCAGCGGGGCCATCCGGCCCTGGATCTGGCATACGGCGCGGGCGTAGATGGCCAGCTTCGACGCCGGATCGGGCTCGGCCCGCATGGCCTGCACATAGCCCCGCTCCAGGGGAGGGACGGCCCGGTCGGTCCCGGAGATGGCCCGCTCGATCAGCTCCCGCAGCAGTGCCGGCTTGCGCCCCACGAGCTGGTAGATCGTGTCGACGTGCACGTCGGCGGCCCGGGCGATGGCGGCGATGGTGGCGGCGCGGTACCCCTCCCGGCCGATGAGCTCCCCGGCGGCGTCGAGGATCCGGGCCCGGGTGTCGTCCGACCGGGCCCGACGCCCGGCGTTGTCGTACCTCCGCCGTTCGGGGGGAGACCCGGGTTGATGCTTGACAGGGTCGGCCACAGGGCCCAGTCTAAACATCCGAAAGACATTCGGATTAATAGGGAGACGATCCATGACCGAACAATCCCCCGGCCGGCTCTACGCCTTCACCCAGGACGTCCCCATCGACGCCGCGTTCTACCGGCGGATCGCCGACGAGCTGGGCCCGGAGGCGCCCCCCGGGCTCCTCGTCCACATGGCGGTGGAGCGGCCCGAGGGCGGTCTTCGCTACTACGAGGTCTGGCAGAGCGAGGCTGACTCCGAGCGTTTCCGGGAGGAACGCCTCCACCCCGTCGTCCACGGCATGCTGGCCGAGATCTTCGGCGATCAGCTCCCGCCGGAGCCGCCGATGACGGCTCTGCCCGTGGTCAACATCTGGGGGTCCGGGCGCTGAGGGTCAGAACAGCTCGATGTCTCCGGCCGTCAGGTCTTCCTGGATCGCCGGCCGGCGGGGCGCGGCCACGAGCAGCTGCTCGGCCGCCGTCTGGATCGCCTTGCGGGCCCCGCCGATCGTGAGCGGCTCCGCCCGCTGCAGCTCGTAGGGCACGAGCTCGAGCACACCCTTGAGCTGGTCGACCCGGGTGTCGGCGTGCTCGGCCACCTGGCGCACGATGTCCTCGAACTGGAGGCTGCGGATGGCCTCGGCCGTGGCCGCCCCCAGGCGCTGGGCCAGCTGGGCGGCCTGGGCCGCCTGGGAGTTCAGGCAGTCCTCGAGCGAGCGCAGGTTGTCGGTCATCTTGGCCATGTCGGCCTGGCCGGTCTCCAGCACCTCGGTGTCACGGGAGGCGGCCGAGCTCACCACGTCGCGGGTGCGCTGGATGGTGCGGCGGGTCTCCTCGATCTGGGCCCGGATCAAACCGTTGGACTCGTTGGAGCTGACCGACAGGTGACGCACCTCGTCGGCCACCACGGCGAAGCCCCGGCCCGCCTCCCCGGCCCGGGCGGCCTCGATGGTGGCGTTGAGGGCCAGCTGCTTGGTCTGGTTGGCGATGTCGTTGACGCCGGCCAGCATGCCCAGGATCTTGTCCATCTGGTGCGACATCTCGTCGATCATCGCCATCATCTCGATGCTCTGCTGGCGGGAGGCCGAGCTGAGGTCCACGAAGCCGGCGAGGAGGTCGGCCGTGCCCCGCACGAAGGTCCCGATCGTGGCCTGGTCGCTGCCCCCGGCTCCGGTCGACAGGGCGTTGACCATGTCGTCGATCAGCTCCCGCTGGGCTGCGTTGTCGGCGTGGATCGAGGCGAAGGCGCCTTCCAGCGAGCGGACGGCGTCGGAGACCAGCTTGCGGATCTGCTCCAGCTCCCCCTGCACGTCCCGGGCCGCCGTGGGCAGCGTGGCGGCCAGGCTGTCGCCGATCTGGTTGAGCTCGACGAACCCCGTGATGCTGTTCCGCTGCCGGTGGTCCCGGTCGTTCAGCACGGTCAGCGACAACACCGCCAGCGCGCCCAGCGTCAGCCACAGCCGACCCGGGTTCCACAGGGCGAGCGCCACACCGCCAGCGCCGGTGGCCAGGGTCAGCCGGCCCAACGCGGTCGTCGATATGGTGGCGGCCTTGGGCGCCGCCGGTCTGGCTTCCTGCTCTGTCATCACCTGATCCCGCCCCTCAACCGGTGGTCAGCTCCAGGGCCCGCCTGGCGATCTTCGACAGCGGCAGCACCTCTTTGGCCGCTCCCAGCTTCACCGCCTCGCCCGGCATGCCCCACACAACGCTGGTGGCTTCGTCCTGGGCGATGGTCGGCCCGCCGGCGTCGAGGATCTGGCGCATGCCCTTGGCTCCGTCGGCTCCCATGCCGGTGAGCAGCACGGCCACCGCGTTCACCCCCACCTGCTGGGCCACCGACGCGAACAGCACGTCGACCGACGGCTTGTGCCGGTTCACGGGCTCGCCGTCGTCGAGCTGGCAGATGAACCGGGCGCCGTCGCGCTTCACCTTGAGATGCCGGTTGCCGGGGGCCACGTAGGCGTGCCCGGGCAGGATCTGCTGGCCGTCGGTGGCCTCGCACACCCGCATGGCCGAGTGACGGTCGAGCCGTTCGGCGAACGGCTTGGAGAACGCCTCGGGGATGTGCTGGGTGATCACCGTGGGCGGGGCGTCGGGCGGCATGGCCTCCAGCACCTCGCGGATGGCCTCGGTACCGCCGGTGGAGGCGCCGATGGCGAGCAGGCGGTCGGTGGCCCGCACCCGGGTCATGACGGCCTTGGGTGCCGCAGCGCCGATACCGGGCCGTGCTCCTTCCGGCGCCACCCGGGCCCGGGGCCGGGCCCGGGCCGCCGCCTTGACCTTGGCCGTGATCTCGTCGGCGTACTCCTGGAGGCCGTGGGCCACGTCGAGCTTCGGTTTGGTCACGAAGTCGATGGCGCCCAGCTCGAGGGCGGTCAGGGTCACGTCGGCCCCGGCCTCGGTCAGCGACGACACCATCACCACCGGCATCGGCCGCAACCGCATCAGGTTGCCGAGGAAGGTGATGCCGTCCATGCGGGGCATCTCGACGTCGAGGGTGAGGACGTCGGGGTTCAGCTCCTTGATCCGGGTGCGGGCCTCGTGGGGATCGCTGGCCGCTCCCACCACCTCGATTCCCGGATCGGACGACAGGATCTCGGTCATCACCTTGCGCACCAGGGCGGAGTCGTCGACGATCAGCACCCGGGTGGTCGTTCTTGCTCTGTCCACCTCTTGCCTCCTCAGAAGAGCTCGACGGCGCCGGCTCCGGCGTCCTCGGCGTGGCGGAGGTGGGCGGCGTAGCTCCGCTCCCTCCGGACCACTGTGTCGTTGGTGCGGGTCTTGAGCTCCATCACCCGGGCCCGGCCGTCGAGGGGATGGAAGATGACTTTCATGGGGTAGGGACCGCCCACGTGCTGGCTGGTGAGCTCCAGGCCCTCGGTCGCCAGGTAGGCACGGACGAAGTCGATGTTGCGCTGGCCGATGTCGGTGGCGATCGGCATCACGTGGCCGCCGCCGGCGATCTTGGTCTTCAGCCGGGAACGCTCGCCGCCCTGGCGGAGGATCGTGTTGATGAGGTACTCCATGGCGAACATCCCGTAGCGGGCGGCGTCGTCGATGACGCCGGCCTCGGTCTTCTGTCGGCTGGCCTCGGGGATCATGAAGTGGTTCATGCCGCCGACGCCGGCCAGCGGGTCCCAGATGCAGGCGGCCACGCAGGAGCCCAGCACGGTGGAGATCAGCTCGTCGGCCGTGGTCACGTAGTACTCGCCGGGCAGGACCTTGACGTGCACCATCCCCCGGGATCGGTCCCAGAAGCGGTTGATGTGGCTGAAGCCCCGGACCGAGAGGCGTGGCAGCGGATTGCCCCGGCGGTCGCGGGGCCCGCCGTCCACGACCTTCGGCCGCACCGACATCAGCTGCTCTTCAGGCGGTAGATCGTGCGGCCGACCGGTTCGAACTGGTCGGTGCCGTCGAGCATGGACTCCGAGTGCCCGATGAACAGGTAGCCGTCGGGGGCCATGATCTGGGCGAAGCGGTTGAACAGCGCCCGCCGGTCTTCCTTGGAGAAGTAGATCACCACGTTGCGGCAGAAGATCACGTCGATCGGGCCCTGCATGGGCCAGGGGTGGAACAGGTTCAGGACCCGGAAGTACATGGCCTGGCGCAGGCTGTCTTCCACCTGCACCCGGCTGCTGCCGTCGGCGGCGGTGCCGTCGGCCCGGCGGAACCAGCGGCGCATCTCGGCCGTCTCGTAGCCCGGGATCTCGTTCATGCCGTACACCCCGGCCTGGGCCCGGGCCACGACGTTGGAGTCGATGTCGGTGGCCAGCACCTTCCAGTCCCACGGGTAGGCCTGGCGCTCCATGGCCCGGGCCATGGTGATGGCGATGCTGTAGGGCTCCTGCCCGGTGGAGCAGGCGGCCGACCAGATCCGCAGCCGCCGGCTGGCCTGGCGGGTCTTCATCAGCTGGGGGATGGCCTCGTCGTGGAGGAAGGTGAAGTGGTGGCCCTCACGGAAGAAGGCCGTCACGTTGGTGGTGATGCAGTTGACGAAGTTGGGTCGCTCGGGCGAGTCCTTCGGCGTCACCAGGGCCACGTACTCGTCGAAGCTGGTGAGCCGCAGCTCCCGCAGGCGGCGGCACACCCGGCCGTAGACCAGCTCCCGCTTGTGCTCGGCCAGCTCGATGCCGGCCTCCTCCCGGGCCAGCCGCCGGAGGCTGTCGAAGTGGCGCTGCTCGTAGGGGAACTCGCGCTCGGCCCTGTCGGGCATGGTGTCGGTCATCGGGCGCTCAGCTCACGAGGTCGGCGAAGCCGAGGAGGTCCACCGAGCGGCTGAAGGCGGGGCTGGGGTTGACCACCACCAGCCGCCGGTCGGCGTCCCGCAGTCCGGCGGCCAGAGCCGTCAGGCATTGCAGGACGGCGGCGTCCACCCGCTCGACCGACTCGCAGTCGAGTTCGACGTCGCCCTCGGCCTCGAGGGCGGCCCGGCACCGGGCCTGGATCTCCGTTCCCAGCCGGATGTCGGCCTGGACGGGAAGTTCGAAGCGGGTGGGTGACCCGCTGGTCTCGTTGTTCTCGCTCATGGTCGATCTCCGTAGGACTGGGTCAGGGGACGGGTTCGGTGCCGGGCTGCCGCCCGAAGCCGGGCTCAGAACTCCTGCCAGGCCTCGTCGTCGCCGGCGGGCTGGGCCGGGGCGACCTCGACCGGAGCGGCGGAACTCGCCGTTCGCCGTGCCAGCTGGTCGAACGTCCGGGGGGTGTGGGTGACCATCGACGACGGGGCGGCGGAGGCGATGTCTTCGACGCCGTCGACCTTGAACTGCTGGGTCAGCTCCAGCAGCGCCCGCGCCTGCTGCTGCATGGAATCCGAGGCGGCGGCCGCCTCCTCCACCATGGCGGCGTTCTGCTGCGTCCCGTGGTCCATCTCGGCCACGGCCTGGTTCACCTGGCCGATGCCGGCCGACTGCTCCTCGGAGGCGGCTGCGATCTCGGCGATGATGTCGCTCACCTTCTTGACCGAGTTCACGATCTCCTGGAGCTGGCTCCCCGACTGGTTGACCAGGTTCGAGCCGTCGTCGACCTTGTCCAGGCTGTCCTGGATGAGGGCCTTGATCTCCTTGGCCGCCCCGGCCGACCGCTGGGCCAGGTTGCGCACCTCGCTGGCCACCACGGCGAAGCCTCGGCCCTGGTCGCCGGCCCGGGCCGCCTCCACTGCGGCGTTGAGGGCCAGCAGGTTCGTCTGGAAGGCGATCTCGTCGATCACGCCGATGATGTCGGCGATCTTCTTCGACGACTCGCTGATGGCGTGCATGGCGTCGACGGCCCGGTCCACCACCTGGCCACCGTCCTGGGCCTGCTCCCGGGCGCTGACCGCCAGCTGGCTGGCCTTGCGGGCGTTGTCGGCGTTCTGCTGCACCGTGGCCGTCATCTCCTCCATGGAGGACGCGGTCTCCTCCAGCGAGGAGGCCTGGCTCTCGGTCCGCCGGCTCAGGTCCTGGTTGGCCAGCGCCACCTCCTTGGCCGACGTCGACATCGACGCCGCCGAGCCGCGGATCTGGGTCACCAGGCCGGCCAGGTTCTCGATGCTGCGGTTGGTGGCGTCCTGGAGCAGCACCAGATCGCCCTGGTAGTCACCCTCGATGGCCCGGGTCAGATCACCCTCGGCCACCGAGCCCATCACGCTGGAGGCCTGACCCACCAGGTCCTGGATGGCCTGCTGGAAGCGCTTCTCATCGGTGATGTCGGTGGCGAACTTCACCACCTTCACTGGGTTGCCCTGACGGTCGAGCACAGGGTTGTAGCTGGACCGCAGCCACACCTCCTCCCCCGACTTGGTGATCCGCCGGTAGTCGCCGGCGTCGAACTGGCCCCGGCCCAGCTTGTCCCACAGCATGGCGTAGGAGGGGCTGGCGACCTCAGCGGGGTCGACGAAGGTCCGGTGGTGGCGGCCCACGATCTCGTCCAGGCTGTAGCCCATCCGCTTCAGGAAGTTGTCATTGGCGGTGGTGACGGAGCCGTCGAGGTCGAACTCGATCATGGCCTGGGCCCGGTCGATGGCCTCGATCTTCGACTTCACGTCGAGGAACTCGGTGAGGTCCTCCCACTCCAGCGTGCAACCCACGTAGTTGCCGTCGGGGTCGATCTGGGCCGTCACGTTGAGGCCGAACGACATGCCGGCGACCTGGATGTCGGCCCGGTACGGCAGCTTGGACGGGTCGTCGAGCAGGCGGCGCTGGTGGTCGGGTTTGGCGTGGAACTGGTCGATGCACTGGCCGATCAGGTTGTCGGCGCTGAACCCGGGCCAGACCTGGCGGAACTTCGGCTCGGCCCGCCGCATCAGCTCGGTGGCCGCCTCGTTGACGTAGTAGATGACGAAGTCGCGGTCCACCATCATGATGGCGGTGCGGACCTGGCCCAGGGCCTCGGCCCGGAACTTGGCCACGGCCTCGGCCGACTTGGCCTCGGTGATCTCGGTGGCGAACTCCACGATCTTGACCGGCTTGCCCTTGCGGTCGAACACCGGGTTGTAGCTGGCCCGCAGCCACACCAGCTCGCCGGCGTGGTTGCGCCGCTTGTGGTCGCCCTCCTGCCGCTCGCCTCGCAGCAGGTTCGTCCACATCTCCCGGTACTCCCGGGAGTTGGCCAGGTCACGGTCGCAGAAGACGTCGTGGTGCTTGCCCACGATCTCGTCGAGCCCGTAGCCCATGAACTCGAGGTAGTTCTCGTTGGCGGTGATGATCGTGCCGTCGAGCTCGTACTCGGCCACGCCCTGGCTGCGGTCGATGGTGGCCAGCTTGGACGAGACGTCGAGCAGCTCGGTCAGGTTCTCCCACTCGAGCGTGGTGCCCACGAGCTGGCCGTCGTCGTCGAACTGGCCGGCCATGTGGAGGCCGAAGGAGAAGCGGCCCACCTTGATGTCGGCGTGGTAGGGCAGCTTGGACGGGTCGGCCAGCAGGCGGCGCTGGTGCTCGGGGTTCACGTGGAACTGGTCGATGCACTGGCCGATCAGGTTGTCGGCGCTGAACCCGGGCCAGATCTGGCGGAACTCGGGTTCGGCCGAGCGCATGAGGGTCTCGGCCGCGTCGTTCAGGTAGTAGATGACCAGATCGCTGTCGGTCATCATGATCGGGGTGCTGACGTTCTTGAGCGCCTCGATCTGGTAGCGGACCGAAGCGGGCATCCGGGCCGGGGCCTTGGCTCCCCCGCCGCCGGCCGGCGGCTTGCGGGCCGGGGTACGAGGGGCAGCGGCCTTCTTGGCCGGAGCCTTGCGGCCAGCGGGGGCGCGGCCGTCCGAAGACGGAGCCCGGTTGGCGCGAGCCTTGGCGGTGGTCTGATTCACTGTCACTCCGTTTCTTCGGGCGAGCTGTTCGGGACGTTGTGGTGCGAGATGTCGGCGATGCCGTCGAAGGTGGAGAAGACGGTGTCGAGACCGATCAGGCGATCGATGTCGAGCAGGATCACCATCTTCTCGTCGACGGCGGCGAGGCCTTTGATGAACTGGGTGTTGACCCGGGCCCCGAAGTCGGGGGCCGGCTGCACGTTCTCGGCGGCCACGTTGTAGACGTCGGACACGGCGTCCACCACGAAGCCCATGGTCCGGGTGCCGGTGTCGCCCTCGATGCGAAGCACGATCACGACCGTGGTGTTGGTGTAGTCGGCGGCGGCCAGGTCGAAGCGGCGGCGGAGGTCGACGATGGGGATCACCGTGCCCCGCAGGTTCATCACCCCCCGGATGTAGTCCGGGGTGTTGGGGATCTCGGTGGCCCGCTCCCAACCCTTGATCTCCTGCACCCGCAGGATGTCGACCCCGTACTCCTCCTGACCGAGCAGGAACGTGAGGTACTGGTCGGTCGACAGGCCGGCGTCGGCCGCCGTGCCCATGAATTCGGTGGTGATCGTGCTCACCTGGGGGGTCCCTTCTGTCGTCTCTGCTGTTAGAGGGTCTGGCGGTACAGACCGAGGACGCTGTTGACGTCGAGGATCATGGCCACGGTGCCGTCGCCGAGGATGGTGGCGCCGGACAGGCCGGGCACGGCCCGGAAGTTGGTCTTCAGGCTCTTGATCACGATCTGCTGCTGGGCCAGGAGGTCGTCGACCAGGATCCCGGCCCGGGTTCCCTCCGCCTCCACCACCACCAGCAGGGGCGGGGTGTCGGCGGTCTCCGCCGCCGGGGGGATGCCGAAGGACTCGCTCAGGTCGATGACGGGGATGGCGGCTTCCCGGTGGCGGTACACACCGGCGCCTCGGGCCAGCGAGCTGGTGAGCGACGGGTCGAACAGGATCGACTCCACGATCGACACCAGGGGCACGATGAACACCTGGTCCCGGACGCGAACCACCTGGCCGTCGAGGATGGCCAGGGTCAGCGGGAGCCGGATGCGGAACCGGGAGCCCTTGCCCGCCGCCGACTCGACCTCGATGACGCCGCCCAGGTCCACGATGTTGCGCTTGACCACGTCCATGCCCACGCCGCGGCCGGAGACGTCGCTGATCGTCTCGGCGGTGGAGAACCCGGGGTGGAAGATGAGGTCGTGGATCTGGCGCTCGGTGAGTTGGTCGTCCTCGCCCACCAGGCCCCGCTCCCGGGCCTTGGCCACGATGCGCTGGGTGTTGAGTCCGGCGCCGTCGTCGGCGATCTCGATGACGATGTTGCCGCCCTCGTGATAGGCGTCGAGCGTGATGCGGCCGGTCTCCGGCTTGCCGTTGGCCACCCGGACCTCGGGGGTCTCCAGGCCGTGGTCGAGGGCGTTGCGGATCAGGTGGACCAGCGGGTCGCCGATCTTCTCCATCACCGTCTTGTCCAGCTCGGTGGTCTCGCCGTGGATCTTCAGCTCCACCTTCTTGCCCAGCTTGCCCGACAGGTCCCGCACCAGGCGGGGCAGGCGGTTGAACGAGAAGCTGATGGGCAGCATGCGGATCTGCATGACGCTGCCCTGGAGCTCGCGGGTGTTGCGCTCCAGGTCGGCCAGGCCCTCCTGCAGCTTCTCCAGATCGATGGCGTTGCCCTGCGCCAGCTCCTGCAGCATCGACTGGGTGATCACGAGCTCGCCCACCATGTTGATGAGCGTGTCGATCTTCTCGATGTCGACCCGGATGGAGGTGGTGGTGGCGGTGGCCGGGCCGTGGGCCGCCTCGGCCTGGCGTCGCTCGCCGCCGGTGCGGCGTTCGGTGTCGGTCGGGGCGGCGGCGGGCCCGTCGGCATCGGCGCCCGCGGCCGGCTCGCTGGGGGCCGTCTCGGCCTCGGGGTCGGCGGCCGGAACGGCGGGGGTGTCGAGCCGGGTGATGGTGATCTCGGCGTCGTCCTCCACCCACTCGAAGACCTGCTCGATGGCGCTCTGCTCGGTGGGCCCCTCCAGCTCCACGGTCCACGCCGTGTAGCAGCTCTCGACGTCGAGATCGGCCAGCGCCGGTAGGGCCGAGGTGTCGGCCACCACGGTGTAGGCGCCCAGCTCAGCCAGCTCGCCCAGGATGCGGACCGGATCGTTGCCGGTGCGGAACAGATGGGGCTGGGGCTTGAACGTGACCCGCCACGTGCCGAGGGCGGCACCGCTGACGGCGTCGCCGCTGCCTGCATCGACGGCGCTGGTCGGGGTGGGGACGGCCGGCGAGGGGACGGGGGCGGCTCCGCCGGCCGGCAGGTCGCTGTCCACCAGCTCCTGCAGCCGGGCCTGGACGCCGACCACCTCGGCCGGGTCGAGCTCGCTGCCGTCGCGGGTGGCCGACAGCATCTCCCGTAGCACGTCGATGCTCTCCAACAGCACGTCCACCGCTTCCTGGGTCACCTCGGCCTGGCCGCTGCGGCGCCGGTCGAGGATCGTCTCCAGCAGGTGGGTGAACTCGGTGACGGCGGTGAAGCCGAAGGTGCCGGCGCCGCCCTTGATCGAATGGGCCGCCCGGAAGATCTGGTTGATGGCCTCGTTGTTGTCGGCCCCGACCTCCAGCTCGAGCAGGCCCGACTCCATCAGCTCCAGACCCTCGAGCGACTCCTCGAAGAAGGTCTGGTGGAACTTGGTGACGTCGATGGCCACTACTTGATGACCTTGCTGATCGTGGCCAGCAGCTGCTCCGGGTTGAAGGGCTTGACGATCCACCCGGTGGCCCCGGCCGCCTTGCCCTCGGCCTTCTTCTCCGGCGCCGACTCGGTGGTCAGCAGGAGCATGGGGGTGAACTTGTAGGCCGGGAGCTGGCGGAGGTTCCGGATCAGCGAGATCCCGTCCATCTTCGGCATGTTCACGTCGGTGAGCACCACATCGGCCCGGCGGGTCTGGGCCTTGGCCAGCGCGTCCTCGCCGTCGACGGCTTCGATGACGTCGAAGCCGGCCTCCTTGAGCGTGAACGCCACGAGCTGTCGCATGGACACGGAGTCGTCCACGGCGAGAATGGAGGGCATCGGTCACCTCGTTCGATGAGCAGGAGCGGGCGCCGGGCGAGCGCCACAGATCCTGCATCGACCCAAAGGGCCGATTGATTGAGGATGTACCAGTTTTGGATCAGTGAGGCCGGTCGGTCGGCCCCGGCTCAGCTCTGGTCGGCCCCCCGCAACGCCTGGCGGAGCTGGCGGTCGTGGCGGGTGGCGGCCCCACCCCTGGTGCTGGTGAAGGGCTCCCACCGGGGCGGCAGCCCCTCGGGCCGGTCGCCCATCACCGTGGCCCGCTGGATGATCCGCTCGCCGCTGAAGTCGTTGACCACGAAGTGCTGGGTGCAGCGGTTGTCCCAGATGGCGATCGTGCCCTCGGTCCACCGGTACCGAACGGTGAAACGGGGCTGGGCCACCCAGCCGGTGAGGAAGCCCAGCAGGGCGTCGCTCTCGGGGGCGCTGAGCTCCACGATCCGCCGGGTGAAGTGCTCGTTCACGTAGAGGGCCCGCCGGCCGGTGACCGGGTGGATGCGCACCACGGGGTGGATGGCGGTCTTCTCCGGCCGGTTGTGGGGCGACGCATCGTGGAGGGCGGTGAGGCCGTCGCACAGGTCCCGCATCGGGGCCGACAGCTCCTCGTAGGCCAGCTCCAGGTTGGTCCACATGGTGTCGCCCCCCACCTCGGGGCAGCGGATCATGTTCAGCACCGACATCACCGAGGGCGACGGCAGGAACGTGAGATCGGTGTGCCACTCGTCGGCGATGCCCCCGGCCGAGGCGGCCAGCTCGAACACCGACGGATGGTCGAGGCCGGCGTTGCGCAGGTTGGGGTGGGCCTCCAGCGGCCCGAGCTGTTCGGCCAGGGCCACGTGCTGGTCCAGCGTGAGGTGCTGGCCGGGGAAGAACAGCACCCGGTGGCGGAGCAGCAGGGCCAGCACGGTGTCCACCTCGGCCCGCCCCGCGCCGGCCAGCGGCAGGCCGGTGACCTCGGCCCCCAGGGCGGCGGCGAGAGGCCGGATCTCGCAGCTCACGTGCTGTGTTGTTGCGGGGGCTCCACCCCCGGGCCCCATCCCGGCCGGGGCCCCACCCGGCCGGCTGCTACGCAGCTCGGGTTCGCTGGTGGTCGTCATCTCGCCGTTCTCCTTCACCCGCCCATTTGCCGGTGGCCTCGGTACCCCCTCCAGCCTGCCAGGCCCCGACGCCCGGCGCACGGGCGGGGGCGTGGTCCTGATTTCCCGCGGGAAATCGCGCCCGCCCGGGCGGGCGGTGGCCACAACGCCTACGGTCTCGGCATGCCCGAGCTCGATCATCTCGTCTTCGCCTCGCCCGATCTGGCCGCTGGTGTCCGCCACATCGAGCAGCTCACCGGGGCCACGCCGGTGCCGGGCGGCCCCCACCCCGGTGTGGGGACCCGCAACCATCTGCTCACGTTCGACCAGACCACCTACTTCGAGGTGATCGGGATCGACCCCGACCAGGGCGAGCCGGCCCGGCCCCGCCCGTTCGGGATCGACGAGGGCCGCCCGCCCCGCCTGGCCGGCTACGCCGTGCACCCGGCGGCGGGGGAGACCATCGAGGAGATCGTCGACCGGCTCCGGGCCCTGGGCCACGACCCCGGGCCCGTCACGGCCATGAGCCGGGTCAAGCCCGACGGGGAGGAGCTGCGCTGGCGGCTCACGCTGGCCCCGTCCGCCACCGCCCCGGCCGCCATGCCCTTCGTGATCGACTGGGGGGCCAGCCCCAGCCCGGCCCGGTCGCTGCCGTCGATGGGCACGCTGGTCGAGCTGCGGGTGGAACACCCCGACGCCGCCGTCCGCTCGATGGTCGACGGCCTGGGCCTGGGGATCGTCACCGCCGAGGCGGCCGACGCACGGCTGGTGGCCGTGGTGGACACGCCCGGCGGGCGGGTGGAGATCGCCTGAACCTCACGGAGGCCCGCCGCGCCCGGCCCGGCAGCCAGCGCTGGGCTCAGAGCTGGCGGGTGTCGGTCTCCAGCCCGAACACCATCCGGCCCAGGGGCTCGAGGGTGCGGGGGGCGATCATGCCGTGCTGGGTGGCCACGTGGGTGTCGCGGAACACCCGCTGGAGGGGGCTGGTCTCGTAGACGGCGCTCCCGCCGGCGGCGTGGTAGCAGAGGTCGACGGCGTGGGCGCAGCGCTCGGCCATGTTGGAGGCGGCCAGGCGCAGCAGCCGCTTGTGCTCGCCCGTCATCCGGCCCTCGGTGGCCGCCGCCTCCCAGCACTGGTCCACCACATCCCGCAGGAACGCCCGGGAGCTGCGCACGGCGGCGTCGGCCTCGGCGATCTGGGCCTGCACCGTGGGCCGCTCGGCCAGCGTGCGGGAGCTGCCCACCGGCACCTTGGCGCCCAGGGCCACCAGCTCGTCGATGGCCCGGCGGCCCAGGCCCACCATCACCGACGCCACCCCGATGCCGAGGGCGCCGAGGAACGAGAAGCGGTAGAGGGGGCTGTCGACCTGGGGCCCCCGGGCGTTCACGAACTCCACCCACCGGCCCTGGGGGACGAAGGCGTCGGCGACCGTGTAGTCGGTGGAGGCGGTGCCCTTCAGGCCGGCCACGTGCCAGGTGTCGAGCAGTTCCACGTCGTCGAGGTCGAAATAGGCGAACGGGGCCCGCGTGCCGTCGGGCATGGCGGCCGGGGCGCCCGAGGCGTCGACCACCCGCACGCCACCGCCGATCATCGTGCAGTGGTCGGTGCCCGAGCCCCAGGCCCAGCGACCGGTCACCCGCATGCCGCCCTCGACCGGCACCGCCGTGCCCGACGGCATGCCGAAGCCGCCGGTGATGGCGCCAGTCGGGCCGTAGATCTCGCGGGCCCACTCGGGTGGAAGGAAGCCAGCGTTGAGGCCGGTGGAGCCGCCGATCATCACGCACCAGCCGGTGGAGCCGTCGTGGTAGGCGCAGGTCTCGATGGCGTCGAGCAGGGTGGTGATGTGGGCCTCGGCCCCGCCGTAGGCCCGGGGCACCCACAGCTTGAACACGCCCGTGGCCACGAGCTTGGCCACCAGGTCGGGCGGCAGGCGGCGCAGGTCCTCGATCTCGGCCGAGCGGGTGCCGGCCTCGGCCGCCACGTCGGCGACGGAGGTGGCTGGGGGGTGGTCGGTGACGGCCATGGGGGTGCTCCGGTTGTCGGTCGGTCTCCAGAGTTGTACTCCAGAACGGGGCCGGGCACCCGCTCGGGGGGTCAGGCCGCGATGCCCAGCCGCTGGGCGTCCACCGGGCAGAACACCACCACAGCGGTGTCGATGACCACCGCCATCTCGGCCGAGGTGAGCGAGCTGTCGGCGTCGGCCACGGCGGCGGCCCGGAACCGGTCGAAGTCGGCCGGACCGTCGGCGCTCGCGGCGAACACGCAGGCGGCGTAGCCGAAGCGGGTCAGGTCGTCATCGCCCAGGCTCGTGCTCACCAGGTCCCGGGCCGCCAACTCCTCCCGGTAGCGGGCCACGAGGCCGGTGGGGTCGGTCCGGGCGGCGTCGCCGGCCTCGGAATGGATGCTCGCCGTACCGAACGGCTCCCCGGGGGCGGAGCCGAGCTGGGAGGCGTCGGCCCCGTCGGCCGACTCTCCGCCGGCTGGTTCCCCGCCCGCCGTGCTGCGGCCGATCAGCACGCCGGCCGTGACCAGGGCGGCGGCCAGGCCGAGGGCCACAACGGCCAGCGCCAAGCGGACGGGCCACCGACGGCGGCGGGTCGGGCTGCCGTCGGTGCCGGGCGGCCCGGCGGGGGGATCGGGCTCGGCGTCGCCGGAATCCTTCACCGGGTTGTCGAGCCTGGTCGTCGGCACCAACTCGGCCAGGAGGGCGTCGATCGTGTCGTGGGTCCGGGCGTCCATCCGCCGGGGACTACCCGAACGACCGGGCATTCTCACCTGCTTGTTGGCGAAGGTGGTTTGAGCCGACAGTGGGCGAGGAAGGGGATGCCGTCGTGAGCGGTGGGATGCGTGCGGTGATCCTGGCAGTGGTCGGCCTGGTGGTTGTGGGTTTGGCGCCGGTGGCGGGAGGGGTGTCTGCGGCGGGGGCCGCCCCCACCCGGGTCCATCTGATCCAGGGGGTGCCCGACACCTCGGTGGACGTGGCCATCGGCGGTCGAACCGCCATCACCGACCTCGGCTTCCGGGGCACGTACGACCTGTCGGCGCTGGGTTCGCGCCTCCCGGCGGTGACCGTGACCCGGGCCGGTACCGGTGAGGTGCTGCTGGCGGCGGGTGATGTCGGGCTGCCGGAGGGGGAGAACGTGACGGTGGTGCTCCACCTCAAGACCGACGGCTCGGTGGGCCTGGCCAGCTTCGCCAACGACGTGAGCCCGCTGGCGGCGGGGCAGAGCCGGCTGATCGTGCGCCACCTGGCGGCCGCCCCACCCGTCGACGTGCTGTCGGCGGGCAGGACCGTGTTCGAGAACCTGGCCAACGGCGGCGAGGTGCAGGCCGACCTGCCGCCGGGCACGGTGAGCGCCTCGCTGGTGCCGGCCGGTACGGCCGGACCGGCCATCCTGGGCCCGGCCGACGTGACGCTGGAAGCGGGAACGGCCGTGATCGTCTACGGGCTGGGATCGATCGAGCGGAACACGATGGCGGTGGCCACCGAGACGATCCCCGGCCTCGGACCCCGCCCGACGGGCGTCGACAGCGGGAACTCGGCCGTCGCCGGGGTCGGTGGCGGCAGCGGTGGCCCGTCGCCGGCCTGGGCCTGGCTGGCCCCGCTGGGGATGGCCGTCGTCGTCCTGGGCCGCCGCGTTCCCCTGCGGCGGCGGCACTGACCCCACCATCCCCACTACGGGATCTGATGCCCTCCGCCGTCACCGGTGACGGCCGAGGGCATCAGATCCGGGTGGGGGTGGCGGTACTGGCTGCGCTGGTTGCGGCGGCGGCGGCCACGCTGGCCGGGGTGGTGCTCGACGCCAGCACCCCGCAGCGGCTGACCCTGGTGGAGCGGACCCGCTCGCCCGCCTTCGGGGCGCCGGCCCCCGACCCCCAGCCCGTCCCCACGTTCGATCCCTCCCGCATCCGGGCCCTCCCACCGGCCGGCACCGGCGGCGGTTCCGGGGCCACGGAGGCGACGGCCCCCACGGGCCTCGCCATCCCCGCCCTGGACGTGGCCGACGCCCCGGTGGTGCCGGTGGGGATCGAGCCCACCGGGGGGCTCGAGATACCGGGACCCCACGAGGTCGGCTGGTACCGGTACGGCGCCCGGCCAGGGGCGGGGGTGGGCTCGATCGTGCTGGCCGCCCATGTGGCCTACGACGGCGAGGACGGCGTGTTCCTCCGCCTGGGCTCGCTCGAACCGGGAGCAGCGGTGGTCGTCGCCACGGCCGACGGCCACCGGCTCGGCTACCGGGTCGACAGCGTGGTCGTCCATCGCAAGGACGACCTGCCGATCGACGATCTGTTCACGCCGAGCTCCCCGGAGCGCCTGGTGTTGATCACCTGCGGCGGCACCTTCAACCCCGGGCTGCGCCACTACGACTCGAACATCGTGGTGATCGCCACCCCCTCCCCGGAGGCAGCGGCGGCGGGTTAGTCGCCCTGGAAGGGGCGGACCTCCACCGGGCCCTCGCAGGCCGCGGCGGCCTGGCGGGCCAGTTCGAGGGCGGCTTCCCGATCGGGCAGCTCGACCACCCAGAAGCCGCCGATCTGCTCCTTGGTCTCGGCGTAGGGGCCGTCGGTGAGCGTCACGTCACTACCGGTACCGGCACCGGTGCCGGGCCGGGCCACGGCGGCCGACGAGGCCGGCATCAGGCCCCCGCCGAACACCCACGCCCCCGAGGCCATGAGCTGCTCGTTGAGGGCGCCGACCTGTCCAACGACGCGCTGGGCGTCTTCGGTGGAGAAGTCGATCACATAGTCTTCGTCGTGCCAGACCGAAAGCAGGAACTGGGCCATCTCGGAGTCCTCCTCGTTGAGATCGTCGTGTACGTCCGTCGGTTGTACCCGGCGGCAGTGACACCACGAACGAGATCGGCGGAATCGACAGCCCGAAACGCCGGCTTTGTTTTTGTTTTCTGATGTCGAGAGCGGCGCCGGCGTTCGTGGCTTGGGCAGAGGATCGCATCCGGCGGTCCCCACACCGAAGGACCGACGATGACCACCACCACCACCTTCCCCGCTTCCGTCACCGCCACCGCCCCGACCTCGGCCGATGCAACCGCCGCCCGCCCCCGCTTGTGGACGGTCGGCCTCGGCTCGGGCGTGGTGGCGGCCGCCGCCACCACGGTCACCGCGGTGGCGGCCCGGGCCGTCGACGTGCCCCTCACCGTCTCGGGCGAGGCCATCCCCACCATGGGCTACGCCCAGCTGACCCTGGTGGGCGCCGTGCTGGGGATCCTGCTGGCCCGCCTGTCCCGGCGCTTCGCCCACCCCCGGACGGTGTTCGTCCGCACCACGGTGGCCCTGACCGCCCTGTCGGTGGTGCCCGACGTGCTGGTCGACGCCTCCGTGGCGTCCCGGCTGGTGCTGGCCGCCACCCACGTCGTGGCCGCCGCCATCATCGTGCCCACCCTGGCCCGCCGCCTGGCCCGATGACGGTCACCGGCCGGCCCCCCGGCGCCTCCGGCGGCCCGCTCGGGCCGGCCCCCAGCGCCTCCGGCGATGCCGGCCGGGCCGCCGATGATGGCTCGGACGACGAAAGAGCCGGATTGCCGGTCGTGGCCGTCGGGTACGGTTGCGGCACCCTATGAACGAACGAGCCTCCGCCCGTGACACGGGGCCCATGGCCCGGCCCTGGTTTCCCGATCCCGACGCCCTGCGGGGCCGAGTGGCGGTGGTGGCCGGAGCCACCCGGGGCGCAGGGCGTGGCATCGCCGCTGCGTTGGGGGAGGCCGGGGCCACGGTGATCTGCACCGGTCGGTCCAGCTCGACGGGCTCGCCGTCGATCCGGTCCGATTACGATCGGCCCGAGACGATCGAGGAGACGGCCGAGATCGTGACCCGGCTCGGCGGCACCGGCATCGCGCTCCAGGTCGACCACCTCGACCCGGCCCAGGTTGCGGCCCTGGCCGACCGGCTGCGGGCCGACCACGGCCACATCGACGTGCTGGTCAACGACATCTGGGGGGCCGAGACCCTGACCGGGCCGCCGTCGGAGTGGAACCGCCCGATCTGGGAGCACGACCTCGACTCGGGGCTGCGGATCCTGCGCCTCGCCGTCGACACCCACCTGATCACCGCCCACCACCTGCTGCCGTTGCTGATCGAGCGACCGGGCGGGCTGCTGGTGGAGGTCACCGACGGAACCACCGCCTACAACGCCGGCAACTACCGCATCTCGGTGTTCTACGACCTGGCCAAGGCGGCCGTGAACCGCTTGGCCTTCTCCCTCGGCCACGAGCTGGCCCTCCATTCGGCGGCGGCGTTGTCGGTGACGCCGGGATGGCTGCGGTCGGAGATGATGCTCGACGGCTTCGGCGTATCGGAGGACAACTGGCGTGACGCCCTGGCCGGCGTGCCGGGGCATCCCCCGGCTCCGGCCGGTTTCGAGAGCTCCGAGTCGCCCCGCTTCGTGGGCCGGGCCGTGGCCAGCCTGGCCTGCGACCCGAACCGGGCCCGCTGGAACCAGGGCTCGGCCACGGCTGCCGACCTGGCCCGCGTCTACGGCTTCACCGACCTCGACGGCACCCGGCCCGACGCCTGGTCCCGCCAGGCTTGAGCCGAGCGTCAGAGCGCCGGAACGCCGGTGCGGCGATCCGACACGACACGGCGGAAGGTCAGCGGACGGTAGCGGTGGCTTCCTCGGCCCAGGTGAGGGCGTCGATGTACAGGTCGGCGATCCGGTACCCGCACGGGGACCGGGCCGAGGCCGGCGTGTGTTGAGCTCGACGGGATCCACCGATCGTACGGGCCGGTGCAGGCCGTGCGGGGGTCAGCCTCGAGATCGAGCGGGGCGAATGCGTGGCACTGCTCGGGCCGAACGGGGCCGGGAAGTCCACGCTGCTCGACATCGTGCTCGGGCTTCAGGGGCCCGACCGGGGCGCGGTCCAGGTGTGTGGCCTAGCGCCGGTCCAGGCAGTCGCCGCCGGCCACATCGGGGCCATGCTCCAACAGGGCGCCCCCATCGGTTTCCTTCGCGTGCGCGAGTTGGTGGCGATGATGGCCGCGCTCTACCCCCGGCCCCGCCCGGTCGACGAGGTGCTCGAGCTGCTGGAGCTCGACGATCTGGCCCGGCGCTCCACCGAGCGGCTGTCGGGAGGGCAGGCCCAGCGATTGCGAGCGGCCTGCATCCTGGTCACCGGTGCCGACCTGTTGGTGCTCGACGAGCCGACGGTCGGCCTCGACGTGGAGTCCCGGCGCGGCTTCTGGTCGGCGGTGCGGGTGGCCCTGCACGAGGGGGCCACCGTGGTGTTCGCCACCCACTATCTCGACGAGGCCGACGCCAACGCCGACCGGGTGGTGCTCCTCGCCGGCGGCCGGGTGGTGGCCGACGGACCGGCCACCGAGATCCGGGCTCGAGCCGCCACCCGCACGATCCGTCTCACCCTGCCCCGGGTGGAGGTGGCCGGCCTGGCCGCCCTGGACGGGGTGGTGGCGGCCGAGCGCCACGGCGACACCGTCACCATCGCCGCCTCCGACGCCGACCGCGTGGTCCGGCGCCTGCTGGCCGAGCATCTTGACGCTCGGGACCTCGAGGTGCGGGTCGGTGGGCTGGAGGAAGCGTTCCTCGCGCTCACCGGCGAGGGACTCGAGAGCGGCGGTGAGGCCGAGGGCCCCGGGCGGGCTCGGCGGATGAGGAAGGTGGCATGATGAACGGCACGTATCTGCGATTCGAATTGCTGCGAACGGTACGGAACCGTCGCCTGTTCGTCTTCAGCCTGGGCATGCCGCTGTTGCTGTACGGGCTGATCGCCCTGCCCAACCGGCACGAGACGCTGGGCGGCATCCCGTTCGCGACCTACTACATGGTGGGCATGATGTCGTGGGGGGCCACCACCGCCGTGCTGGCCGGCGGGGGTCGGATCGCCGTGGAGCGAACCCTTGGCTGGAGCCGGCAGCTGCGGACGACGCCCCTGCGTCCCTCCGTCTACCTGGCGTCGAAGGTGGCGGCGGGCTACGTGATGGCGTTGGCTTCGATGGTGGTCCTGGCCGGAGTCGGTGTGGCCAGCGGCGTGGAGCTGTCGGCCGGGGCGTGGACCCGCATGGTCGGTCTCACGCTGGTGGGACTGGTGCCCTTCGCCACCCTGGGCATCGCCTTCGGGCACGTGCTGCACCTCGACTCGTTGGGCCCGGTGCTGGGGGGCACCACGGCGGTGTTCGCCATCCTGGGCGGGGTGTGGGGTCCGGTGGCCGACAGCGGGTGGCTGCACCAGGTGGGATTGGCCCTGCCGTCGTACTGGCTGGTCCAGTCGGGCCGGGTGGCGGTCGCCGGCCAGCTGTGGCCGGCCCGGGGGTGGCTCGTGGTGGGGGCCTGGACCGCGGCCCTGGCGGTCCTGGCGTCCGCCGCCTACCGCCGGGACACGAAGCGTGCCTGACACTGGGCGGCGGGGACACGCCGGCGGCGGCCGACGATCGCCGGGTACCGGCCTGGCCGGGAACCCGTGGCCGGAGGCGGACAGCGCTCCGTTCGGCTGGCGGCGCCTGGTGTTCCCCGCTGTGTTCCTGGTGGTGCTGGTGCAGACGGTCGTGGGGGTGGCGGGGCACAGCGGCGGAGCCCGGGCCGTCGCCGGATACGCCGCCGTGGCCGGTTTCGTGGCCTGCTACCTCCTGGCCCTGGTGTCGGTGACCGGGGAGCGTCGGGGGTTCGTCACGTACCACCTGGTCCTCTACGCCCTGTTCGCCGTGGGGCTGTGGACGGCCCACGAAGACGCCTTTCCCATGGCCATCTTCCTCGGGGTCCTGGCGATCGCCCGATTCGGCCGGCGTTTCGTGTGGATCGCCCTTGGTCTGGTGGCGGCGGACGTTGCCCTGCCGGCCGTCTTCCACTGGCCGGAGCGGGGGCAGGCCTTCTCCCTGGTGATCGTCCTGGCCGCCAACTACGCCTTCTTCCGCCTGTTGTGGGCGAACGTAGCCCTCCATCAGGCCCGGGCCGAGCTGGCCGGCCTGGCCGCCGAGGGCGAACGACAGCGGATCGCCCGGGACCTGCACGACCTGCTGGGCCACTCGCTCACCACGATCACGGTGAAGAGTGCGTTGGCCCGCCGGCTGGCCGACGCCGGCGAGGTGGATCGGAGCCGGGCCGAGGTGGCCGAGATAGAGGAGATCGCCCGCAGGCCCTGACCGACGTTCGGAGCGCGGTCGCGGGCTACCGGCATGTCAGCCTGAGTGGGGAGCTGGCGGCGGGCCGGGAACTGGCCCGGGCGATGGGCGTGGAGCTGGCGGTACCGCCGTCCACCGACGTGGTGGACGCCGGGCACTACGAGCTTTTCGGCTGGGTGGTGCGGGAGGGGCTGACCAACGTGGTCCGCCACGCCGGAGCCGGCCGGTGCACGGTGACGGTGGGGCGGCACTGGATCTCCATCGTCGACGACGGTGCTCCGGCCGGACCCCGGGCGGTCGACTGGCGCCACGGCGCGGCCGGTGGCGGACCGGGCGCTTCGGGATCCTCGATGCCGGAAGGTCTGGGCGACGGCACCGGGTTGGCCGGCCTCCGGGAGCGGGTGGAACGGGCCGGGGGAGCCTGCGGGCCGGCCCCGACCGGGCCGGAGGGTGGCGATTGGAAGTGGACATGGCGGCCGCCGATCCGCCTTCGGGTCGTCGTCGGGCCGGGACGGTGGAGGCCCCGGCCCCGTCGAGGACCGCCTCGCCCGACATCCGCCCGGGGTGGAGCGGGGCGGCCCGATGATCCGGCTGCTGCTGGCCGACGACCAGGCCCTGGTGCGCTCGGCCCTGGCCACGATGCTCGACCTGGAGCCCGACTTCCAGGTGGTGGCGACCGTGGGGCGGGGCGACGAGGTGGTGGCGGCGGCGCTGGAGGCCGGGCCGGACGTGGCCCTCGTGGACATCGAGATGCCGGGGCTCGACGGGATCGCCGCCACCGCTGCCCTGGGGGCAGCCCGGCCCGGGTGTCGGGTGCTGATCGTGACCACCTTCGGCCGGGCCGGCTACCTGCGCCGGGCGATGGAGGCGGGAGCACTGGGGTTCGTGGTGAAGGACGCCCCGCCCGAGGAGCTGGCCGCCGCCATACGCAAGGTGGCCCGGGGCGAGCGGGTGGTCGACGCCCAGCTGGCGGCGGCGTCGCTGGCCAGCGGCCCGTCGCCGCTGACCCGCCGGGAGCAGGACGTGCTGTCGGTGGCCCGCGAAGGGGCGACCGTGGGCGACATCGCCCGACGGTTGCACCTGTCGGAGGGGACGGTTCGGAACTACCTGTCGACCGCCATCACCAAGCTCGGGGCACGCAACCGGATCGAGGCGGCGCGCACCGCCGAGACCAACGGTTGGCTGTGAGCGGCCGGTCCGGAGGGCGAGACGATGCTGCTCCCCGTCAGCGGACGGTGGCGGTGGCTTCCTCGGCCCAGGTGAGGGCGTCGATGTACAGGTCGGCGATCCGGTACCCGCTGATGCTGGCGAAGGCGGCGCCATCCGGTGCGCCCTGCTCCAACTGCTCCACGCACTCCACGGCCTCGCCCCACACGCCGGCGTGGTCGAGGAGGGCGTTGCGGATGTCCTCGGTGAACGGAAGGCTCTCCAGCAGCTCGTCCATGGGGCGGGCCAGGATGGCGTCCATGAGGGAGAACAAGCCGACGGTGAAGAACGTCTCCTTGCCGGGCACGCCGGCTTCCTGAGCCAGCTGCTCGCACAGCCGGGCCCGGACGAGCGCGTTCTTGACCAGCTCGGGGATCGTGGCCTCCAGGCTGGCCACGGCCAACAGCATCACCCAGTTGCGGATGATGTTGCGCCCCACCAGCACCACGGCCTGGTGGATCGATTCCACCCGGCGGGACAGGCCGCTCAGGGGGGAGTTGACGAACCGCAGCACCCGCAGGCTGAGCGACGGATCGATCGTGATCAGCTCCTCCAGCTCCGCCGTCTCCATCTCCGGGTCGCTGATGCGGCTCACCAGCTGGAGGATGGCGAGCTTGTTGGTGGGAAGGCGGGAGCCGGTGATGATCTCGGGGCGGGCCAGGAAGTGGCCCTGGAAGCAGTCGATCCCGAGCTCGGCCAGCTCGTTGCGCTGCTCCATCGTCTCAACCCGCTTGGCGATCAGGATGAGCGGGCGCTCGTGGCGGCGCAGCGTGGCCACCTCGGCCGCCATCGTGTCGTGGTCGAGGTCGAGGGCGTCGAGCTTGACCACATCGGCGAAGGGCAGGAGGGAGGCGAGCGACAGGTGGCTGCGGTAGCCGTTCAGGGCGATCGAGTGGCCCTCGTCCCGCAGGCGCTGCAGGGTCGCCGTCACCTGCCCGCCGGGCGGGATGGGATCGGAGATCTGGAGCATGACCCGCTCGGGGGAGAACCCGGTGAGCTCGGGGGACAGCAGGAAGTCGTCCGATACGTGGACGAGGGCCCGGTGGCGGCCCACCACCTTCTCCAGGCCGATGTCGACGAAGGCGTTCATCACCACCCGGGAGGTGGCGACGGTGCGGTCCACGTCGCCGATCGCGTTGTCCAGGCTGTGGCGGTAGAGCAGCTCGTAGGCCCATACCTGGTTGCGGCGGTCGAGGATCGGTTGGCGTCCGACGAAGCACTCGGTCATTGGGAGGTCACCCCTTCGTTCGGGTCGGCTGCGGTAGCCGGTCCAGTCGGCGGAACCCGGACGATCTTGAGTTGAACGTCCGGGACGGCCCGGTCAGGCCGACCCGGATCAGGCGTCGCGGCCCGGGTCTGCGCGCGGCGCCTCAGCCGGCGGATCTCACCAGGAGGCGGCGGTGGCCCGGGTGAGGGCTGAGTCGCCCGTGCAGGTGGCCGTGGTCGAGCGCCCGTAGAGCGTCGAGTTGTTCTTACGGAGCCGGATGTAGAAGCACTCGCCGCTGTCCGACAGGGTGGCGGCGCCCCACTCCGTGCCGGTGGAGTTGGCCCCGGCACTGGCCGTCCGCTCGCTGGTCGACGCCACGTTGCCCGCCACCCAGGTGAGTCCGGGCTCGGCCGCCCGGACCCGGGCCGTGGTGACCTGGGCGAAATCGGCGTAGTCGGCGAAGACGACCATCGCCGCGCTCTGGGCGATCCGGTCGGTGGACTGGGCGGCCCGGTCCTGGGCCCGGGTCCGGGCCCCGAGGAAGGTGGGGATGCCGATGGCCAGCAGGATGCCGATGATCATCACGACCACCATCACCTCCAGCAGGGTGAACCCCGCCTCGCGGTCCAGGGCGGGCTCCACCGTGCCGTCATCGGCGGTGGGGCCGGCGGTGATCGTGGGGAGCTGGGTTGTCACGTCGATCTCCTCGGTCAGGCGCGAGCGGCGCCAGATGGGGCTACCCCATGCATCGGACGGACCGGAGCGACACTGAAGTTTCGCCGCCGGACGGGCCCAGACGGCTCACTGCACGAGATCGATGACCCGGAACATCGGCAGGTAGAGGGCGATCACCATGCCGCCCACCACCGCGCCGATCACCGCCATCAGCAGCGGCTCGATCAGGGCGGCGAAGCCGGCCACCGCGCTCTCCACCTCGTCTTCGAAGGTGCTGCCGACGATGTCGAACATCTTCTCCAACGACCCGGTCTCCTCGCCCACGGCGATGAGCTGCACCACCATCGGGGGGAAGAGGGGGCTGGTGGCCAGATGGGCGGCGATGGGCTCGCCCCGTCGGACCGCGTCACGGGTGCTCGACAGGGCCCGGGCCACCGCCTCGTTGCCCACCGTCTCGGCCGCGATCCGCAGCGTCTCCAGCACCGGCACGCCCGACCGGGTCAGCACCGACATCGTCCGGCCGAACCGGGCCATCACCGACTTGCGCAGGAGGCCGCCGATCAACGGCAGGCGCAGCTTGGCCGCGTCCCAGCGATACCGGCCGTCCGGGGTCCGCTTCCAGCGCCGGACGGCGGTGACGACGACCACCAGCACCACCAGCACCACCGGGAGGCGGGCCGTCACCAGGTCCGACAGCCCCACCAGGATCCGGGTCGGCAGGGGCAGGGTGCCGTCCAGGTCCTCGTAGATCCCGGCGAACGTGGGCACGACGACGGTCAGCATGGCGGTGATCACCACCAGCACCATCACCAGCACCGCCACCGGGTAGGTCATGGCCGACCGGATCTTCTGGCGGGTGGCCACCGACCGCTCCATGCCCATGGCCAGCTGGCCGAGGACCACGTCGAGGGCGCCCGACGCCTCGCCGGCCCGGATCATCGACACGAACAGGCGGTCGAACACCCGGGGGTGGGCCGCCACCGCGTCGCTCAGCGACTGGCCGCTCTCCACGTCGAGCCGCAGCTGGTCCAGCGTCGTGGCCAGCAGCGGGTTCCGGCTCTGGCGTTGGAGCACGTCGAGGGTCCGGAGCAGCGGGATGCCGGCGCTGACCATGGTGGCGAACTGGCGGGCGATGACCGCCAACTCGGCCGGCTTCACCCGGGGGCCGAGCCCGGGGACCGACAGCTCCCGGGCCAGCGCCGAGACCCGGTGCCGCTCGACCGACAGAGGCCGCAGCCCGGACCGGCGCAACCGGTCGACGGCGTCGGTCTCCGAACCGGCCGACAGGCGGCCCTCCCGGATACCGCCCCCGTCGTCGAGGGCCCGGTACCGGTACAGCACGCTCTGGGGGGCGGTCATCCGCCCACCATGGCGTCGAAGGCGGCGACGTTGTCGGCCGCTCCCCGGGCCACCGACACATCCAGCACCTGCTGGCGAACGAGCCGGGCCAGGGACTGGTCGAAGGTGTGCATCCCCACCTCGCCGCCGGTCTCCAACACCGACCGGAGCTGGTGCACCTTGTCCTCCCGGATCAGGTTCCGCACGGCGCCGGTGGCCACCAGCACCTCGGTCACCGCCGTCAGCGTCCCCTCCCGCCGGGCCGGGAGCAGCCGTTGGCTCACACACCCCTCCAGCGACAGCGCCAGCTGGGAGCGGATCTGGGCCTGCTGGTCGGCGGGGAACACGTCGATCACCCGGTTCACGGCGCTGGGGGCGTCGGCGCTGTGAAGGGTGGCGAGGACCAGGTGCCCGGTCTCGGCTGCGGTGAGGGCGGTGCGGATGGTCTCCAGGTCGCGGAGCTCACCGATCAGGATCACGTCGGGGTCCTGGCGCAGCGCCTGGCGCAGGGCGGTGGCGAACGAGCCCGTGTCGGAGCCGATCTCCCGCTGCTGGATCAGGGCCCGGTCCGGTGTGTAGCGGTACTCCACCGGATCCTCGATGGTGACGATGTGGGCCGGTCGGCTGTGGTTGACCTGCTCGACGAGCGCCGCCAGCGTGGTCGACTTGCCCGAACCGGTGGGCCCGGTGACGAGGACCAGACCCGAGCCGAGGTCGGCGAACCGGGCCACGCCGGGTGGGAGGCCGAGGCTCTCCAGCGACGGGATCCGGCCGGGCACGATCCGGATGGCGGCGGCCAGGGCGCCGCTCTGGCGGAACAGGTTGGCCCGGAGCCGTTGGGCGCCGCCGTCCCGGTCACCGCCCAGGGTGAGACCGGTGTCGAGATCGCCGGTGGCGGCCAGCTGCTGGCGCTGGTCCGGCCCCAGCGGCCCGTTGACCAGATCGTGGACGGTGGCGGCGTCGAGAACCGGCGCCCCCTCCAGGGGCCGGAGCACACCCCGCACCCGGAGGTGGGGGCGGCAGCCGGCGCTCAGGTGCAGATCGGAGGCGCCGGCCGTCACCGCCGTCCGCAGGAGCTCGGCCAACGCGCCGCTGACCTCCCCCGGGCCGGGGTCAGCAGCCAGGGGTGGGGGCGGCACGGCGCGCCCGCCGCCCTCGTCGGGGGGGCCGGGCACCCGGTGGGAGGCGAGGGCGCGGGCCAGGAAGGCCCGGCCGTCGTCGTCGAGACTCCGCCAGTCACCGGCAAGGGATTCCACCCTCGTCCCATCGGCGGCGGCGACGCCGGGCTGAGCCCGCCGGCACCCGGCCGGCTCAAGGCGGCGGCCCCGCAGCCGACGGGACGGAGGTCATGAGCCAGACCACTGCCGCCACGCGCCGTCGGATCGGGGAGATCCTGGTGGAGCTCGGGATCGTGAGCGACGACGAGATCTCGGCCGCCCTGGTGGCCCAGCGGGAGACCGGCCGCCGGCTGGGGGAGGTGCTCCTGGCCCGGGGCGTCGTCCAGCCCAAGGATCTGGTGCGGGCGCTGGCCGTCCAGTTCGGGCTGGAGTTCGTGGATCTCGACGACCATCAGATAGACGGCGAGGTGGCCCAGCTCGTGCCCCGGAGCCTGGCCCACCGGCACCGGGCGCTGCCCGTGTGGCGGGACGGCTCCCAGATCGTGGTGGCCATGGCCAACCCGGTCGACGTGCTCGCCCTCGACGACATCCGCTCGCTGGTGGGCCGCCAGGTCAAACCGGTCATGGGGGAGGCGACCCAGATCCAGGCCGCCGTCGACCGTCTGGGCCACAGCGACTCCCGGGTCCAGGAGACCATCCAGGCCGCGGTGGGGGAGAACCGGCAGCAGGCCGAACCGGCGGCGGCCACCGTGCGGGTCGACGACGGCGAGGAGAAGGCGCCGATCGTCCAGTTCGTCGACCTGCTGCTGTCCAAGGCGATCCAGGAGCGGGCGTCCGACATCCACGTGGAACCCAGCTCCGACGACCTGCGGATCCGGTTCCGGGTCGACGGGGTGCTCCACGAAGCCATGTCGCCGCCCCGGTCGCTCCAGGCCGGGATCATCAGCCGCATCAAGGTGATGGCCGACATCGACATCGCCGAGCGCCGGGTGCCCCAGGACGGCCGCCTCACGGTGGAGGTCAACGGGATCGACCACGACATCCGGGTGGTGACGCTGCCCACGGTGCACGGCGAGGCGGTGGTGCTGCGGATCCTGCGCAGCGGCACCGAGGGGGTCGGGGTGGCCCAGCTGGGCTTCCACCCCGACCAGCTGGCCCGGTACCGCCAGGCCTACCAGCGCCCCTGGGGCGCCATCATGGTGACCGGCCCCACCGGGTCCGGGAAGTCCACCACCCTCTACGCCACCCTGCAGGAGCTGCGGGACTCGACCCGCAACATCGTGACGGTGGAAGACCCGGTGGAGTACCGGATGGACGGGATCAAGCAGGTCCAGGTCAACCTGCGGTCGGGCCTCACCTTCGCCCGGGCCCTCCGGTCGTTCCTGCGGGCCGACCCCGACATCATGCTGGTGGGGGAGGTGCGCGACGGGGAGACGGCCACGATCGCGGTGGAGGCGTCGCTCACCGGCCACCTGGTGTTGAGCACCCTCCACACCAACAACAGCTGCTCGGCGCCGATGCGGTTGGTGGAGATGGGGGTGGAACCGTTCCTGGTGGCGTCGTCGCTGTCGGCCGTGCTGGCCCAGCGCCTGGCCCGGCGCCTGTGCGAGCGGTGCTGCCAGCCCCGCGATCTCCGGCTCGATCAGCTCGGGTTGAGCGACGACAGCCTGGCCGCCCTGCCCCCGGACCTGCTGGCCGACGAGATCTTCGGCGGGTTCGCCGCCATGGGCTGCGAGGCCTGCGGGGGAACCGGCTACCGGGGCCGGTTCGCCATCCACGAGGTGCTGACGATCACCGAGGAGATCTCCGAGCTGGTGCTGGCCCGGTCCCGGGCCGAGGACATCGAGCGGGTGGCGGTGGCCCAGGGCATGACCACGCTGCGGGCCGACGGGCTGCGCAAGGTGCGCCAGGGCCTGACCACGGTCGAGGAGCTGTTCCGGGTCATCACCTGACCAAGGGGCCGGCGGCGATCACCACGCCGACGGTGGCCAGCGACAGGGCCGGGGCGAACGGCACCCGATCGGCCGACGGCGGCCCGGTCCGGCGCCGACCCGGCGGTTGTGGCCCGGCCGTGCCAGCGGCGGCACCAGCGCCGGCCACCCGGAGCGCGGCGGCCGTCACCAGCGCCAGGGCGCACGCCGCCACCAGCGCCCACAGCACCAGGCGGACCAGGTCGACGGCGAGGGGGTGGGGATCGGCCCAACCGATCCCGGCGCCCAGGAGGATGCTGAGCTTCACGTCACCCCGACCCATGCCGTGGGGGAGGGCCAGGTGGATGGCCAGCAGCGGGGCTGTGAGCAGCACCGCTCCGGCGGCCGTCCAGGCCAACCGCTCGGGGCGGTCGGCCAGGAGGCCGATCGCCGCCATCGGGGGGATCGTCGCCGCCGCACCGGCGGCCAGGACGCGGTCGGGCACCCGGTAGTGGCGCACGTCGGTGATCGTGACCGCGGCCAGCGTGGCCACCAGGCCGATGTAGGGGACGGCGGGCCAGCCCCAGCCGGAGCGGGCGGCCACCGCCACCAGGATCAGGGCGCACGCCGCTTCGATGCCGGCCCCGTCCCAGGCCAGGGGGCCGGCCGCCGGGCTGGGCCGGTTCGCCGTCCGGGCCCGGTCGCCGTCGGCCGCCCGGCGGGCGACCCGGCCGGCGACCAGACCGATCACCAGCCAGCCCGCCACCTGGCCTGCGGTGGTCACCGGCCCGAGCCGACCGGGCGGAGATCGACGAGCCGCCACGGTCCGCTGTTGAGGGGGGCGATCGAGGTGTCGTCGCTGACCGACACCTGGCCGTCGGCGGCGATCTCCAGCACCCGGATCGTGAGCGAGCCGGACAGGTCGGCCGTGTTCACCGCCATCGACCGGCCCGGGGCGTAGAGCAGGCCGGTGAGGTCCATCCCCTCGGCCAGCACCCGGGACTCCGGATCGGTGGGGTCGCCGGCGGCGTAGAGCTGGACGTCGGCGGCCCGTCCCAGGCGGTTGACGGTGGCCCCGTCGAGCGTGAGCGGTACCGAGCGGCCGACGTAGACCACGAGCGGTGGGTTGACGATCGTGACGTCGCCCTGGAACACCACGGGCAGGGCCGGGTCGTCGCACACCACCGGCTGGCCGGAGCGGCCGTCGACGATGCCCAGGAACAGGCCGTCGGCCGGGCAGCCGGGCGGCACCCCGACCGGCATCGTCACCGGGTCCAGCTTCCGGGGCCCGTCGACGGCCACGGCGTGATCGCAGCCGTCGCAGGTCCCCCCCGGCGAGTACAGGTCCTGCTGGTCGCCGGGGGGACGGCCGGTGACCAGGGCCACGCCGTTGGTCCCCACCCGGCCGGTGACGAGGCCCCGGTTCTGGTCCGACACCAGACGCTCGTCGGCGAACAGGGTGTAGGGATAGCGGGCGTCGCGCCCGACGGTGGCGGTGAGGGCCCGGGTGACGGGGCCCGACGTCGCCTCCGACCGGATCGTCCACTGGTTCGGGGTCGCCAGGTCGGCCCGGTAGCTGTAGTCGACCCCGCCGGCCCGGCCCGAGCCGGTGAACGCGGCCGACGCCCCGCGGTCGATCCGGGCGAACGCCTCGTAGACGCCGATCTCGGCGGTGGCGTCGGCCCGCCCCTGGTCGGTGGCCTGGGCCCCCTGGGCCAGGCTGCGCCGGGCGGTGGAGAAGGCCAGCGCCGCCAGCAGGCTGATCACGAGCAGCACGAGCACCGACAGGATCACGCTGCCCTGTTCGGCGTCCACCGGCGGCCGGCCCGCACGCCGGCTCAGCACGGCTCGGCTCCCGGGGGTCGGGTCCGGATCGCCCGCCGCTCACTGGCCGACCTCAGCTGCTCCCCGTCGGGCACCGCCAGCGTGATCTCCACCAACGTCGTGCACCGGGCCAGCTGATCGGGGGTGGTGCGGGCGGGGTCGAGGCGGTTGCCGGCGGCGTCGAAGTAGCCGAACGGATCGGCCGGCCCCGGTTCCACCGACGGGTCGACCACGGCGCGGCCGGTGATGCGCAGCGACACCGGGTCGGCCTCCAGACGCTCCAACCCCGAACCCCCCACCGTCCAGTAGACGAGCGTGGGGGTGGCGTAGCTGTCGGTCACCAGCAGGGCCAGGGTGTCGGCCGGGCGCCCCCCGGCCGGCTGTTCGGCCGACGGGGTGCCCACCCGCAGGTCGGCGGCGATGGCGTCGAACGCCCGCTGGACGTCGATCTGGGCCTCGGCCCGGGTGGCCCGACCGCTCTCGAAGCTCGACACGGTCTGCAGCACCGCAACCAGGGCCCCGCTCAGCGCGGCGAAGATCGACACGACGGCGAGCACCTCGGGCAGCGAGGTGCCGGCCTCGGACCGGGCGGTGCTCCCCGGCCGTCGCCATCGCCCTGGCCGGCCGCTCCGGAAGGTCATCCGGCCACCTGGTAGAGGCCGGTGTCCTGGCGGATCTGATGGGAGCCGCTGGCGTCGGTCCACGACACGAGCACGGTGGCCCACTTGTAGCCCTGGCTGTTGCGCACCGCGCCGACCTGGACGGGGACCCAGGTGATGTGGCGCCGGATGGCGTAGCTCGTGCCGCCGATGGCCTGCGTTCCGGTGGCGTCGACCCGGTTGACGGCGGCCGTGACCGTGGGCCGGCCCTCGAAGCGGGGCACGTAGCCCAGGCTGGTGAGGGCCACCCCCACCTCGGTGTAGGGGACCGCCCGGATCGATTCCAGCTCGCTCGACGCCAGCCGGGCCGCCTCTTGGCGGTGGCCGCCGGCCGCCTCGGTCCGGGCCGCCGCCCCGATCGACGCCACCACCGCCAGCACCCCCACCGCCAGCAGCATGGTGGCCACGATCGCTTCCACGATCGAGAACCCGGCCTCGCCGTCGAGGCGCGCCTGCGACGGCGCGACGCCTGCCATCCGGTCCAATCGGCCACCGCGGCGCCTCCTTGAGGCCACTGCGGCCTGGAGCGTGCGTGTGCGTGTGCGTGTGCGTGTGCATGGGGGCGGCGGTGCCGGTGGGCCGGATGTCCTCAACCCCGGACGGCGCCACCCGATGGATCCGGCATGTCTCTCCCGCGGCGCACATCCAGCGGTTGGCGCCAACCGTGGACCGGGCGAGGGCCCGGCCGGGTGGTCGGCGTGGCCTACGACGACTGGTCGCTGCGTGGCGTCGAGCGCCGCCGGCCCGGCCGATCGGTGGCGGGACGTCGGGACGAGGTGCTGGCCGCCGGCGCCGTCGAGCTCGATGGCGGCGTGGTGGAGCACGGTGAGATCGTCGACGTCGAGCGTTTCGCCGCCGCCCTCCGATCGCTCTGGCAACAGGCCGGCTTCGCCACCCGGCGGGTGGTGCTCGGCCTCGACGCCCGGGCCGCCGTCATCCGCCGGGTCGAGCTGCCGGCCCTGCCTCCGGCCGAGATGGCGCAGGCCGCGGCCTACGACATCGGCGAGCTGCTCAGCTATCCGGTGGAGGAGGCGCTGGTCTCCGCCGTCGAGCTCGACGCCGGTGGGCGAACCGACGGTTCGGCCATCCAGGTCGTGATCCTGGCCGTCCGCCAGGGGGCGGTGGTGGACCTGGGCCGGGCCGCCCGCCTGGCCGGGCTCCATCCGGCCGCCACCGAGCTGGTTCCGGCCGCATTGGTCGCTGCCATCGGGGCCGATCGGGGGCTGGCGCCGGGGAGCCTGGGTGTGGTTGTGGAGCTCGGGGCCGGTTCCACCGGCGTGGTGGTGCACGACCGCGGCGGCCTGCTGTTCTCCCGGGTCATCACCGCCGGTCTCGGTACCGGTGCGGCGTCGCTGTCCGACGAGCTGGAGATGGAGCTGGCGTTGCTGGCGGGCTACGCCGGCGGTTCGGCCGGCTCAGCCCCCGGCGGATCGACCCGGGTGCCAGGCCTGGCCACCGTGGTGGAGGGGGTGCGGCGGACCCTGCACTACTACATCACCGAGCTCGACGACCGGCCGCTCGACCGCATCGTGTTGTGCGGGGCCCAGTCGGGGGTCGGCGGCCTGGCACTGGAATTGGCCGAGACGTTTCCCGACGCTGCGGTCCTCCGCCACGAGCAGCCGGCCTGGCCGGCCGCCGGCGGCGATCCCCACGCCTACGACGACGCCGCCAGCGTCGCGCTGTTCGGTGCCGCCGGCCGCCCCGATCTCCGGCGGTTCGATCTGGTGCCGGCTCCGGAACGGGCCCGGCGGTCCACCCGGTCCCGTCTGGCGGTGGGGGCGGCGGTGACGGTGGCGCTGGCCCCGCTGCTGGTGGCCGACGCCTCGCTCCGGTGGGCCGAACGGGGCGAGACGGCCCGGGAGTCGGCGGTGGCCGAGGCCCACGTGGTCGACCTGCAGGGGGAGCTGGCCACCTTCCAGGACGCCCAGGCCCGCCAGGCCGAAGCCGACCGGGCCTCGGCCCGGGTCGAGGCGCTGCGCCTCGACGACTACGGCCTGCCCACCGTGGTGCGCCGGATGGCCGAGGCGATGCCGGCCGACACGTTCCTGGTGTCGTTGCGGGTCCAGCGGTCGAGAACGGGCGAGGCCCCCACCGGCTGGAGCGGCCCGCCCCCGCCGGGGGTGTTCAACGCCACCGGCGTGGCCGGCAGCCTCAATGGTGTCGGGCGCTGGCTCGACGGCGTGCAGACGCTGCCGCTGGTCAGCGGGCTGTGGTTGTCGCAGTCGGCCCACGGACCGTACGGTCCCAGCGAGCAGGTGGCCGAGGTGTTCACGGTCGACGGGGCCATCACCGATCGGGCCGAGCCCGTCGCGGTGCCGCCGCCGGCGGCGGAGGTGCAGGCCCCGTGACGCCCCGGGCCGTGGTGGAGCTGGCCGGGCCGCCCCTGGCCGCCCTCGCCCTGTGGTTCGGGGTGGGGTGGCTGCCCCCGGCGATGTCGGGCGACGGTGAGCGGCTGGTCCGGGCCGAGGCCGAGCGGGCCGGCCTCCTGGCCGAGGTGGCGGCGGCCCGGGAGCTTCCGGCCGCCGCCGGGCCGGCCGAGGAGCGCCTGTCGGCGGCGGCGGCCGCGGTGCCGGCCGAGCCGCAGATCTCGGAGTTCGTGCGGCTGGTCGGCCAGCTGGCGACGGCCAGTGGTGCGGCGGTGGACCAGATGTCGCCGTTGACGGTGTCGTCCGACACCGATGCCGAAGCGACGGCGCAGCTCCCGCCGGGCACGTCGTCGATCACGCTCAGCATCGGCACCCGGGGCACCTACGAGGCGCTGATGGGTTTCCTCGACCAGCTCCGCCACCAGCCCCGGTTGGTCGTGGTGGACCTCATCGACCTGACGGCCGACGAGAACGACGCCGGCACCCTGGTGGCCAACCTCGAGGTTCGCATCTTCACCACCGCGGCGCTGGTGAACCTTCCGGCCCCGGTCGACCCGGCACCCGATGCCCCGGTCGATGCGGCGGCGGGCGCGCCGGACGGCACGGGAGGCGCGCCGTGAGCGACGGCGGCCCGTCCCGCAAGCTCCTGATCCTGCTCGGCCTCAGCATCCTGCTGGCCGCCGGCTACTACGGCCGGGCCCTGCTCGGAGGCGGGTCGGGCGGCGAACCGCTGCCCGACCCCTCGCTGGACGTCGTGTCGTACACCACCGAGCCCCCCGCCGGGACGGACGACGCCGTGGCCTGGGCGCTGCCCGAGCAACCCCGCAACCCGTTCCAGGCGGTACCGCTCGGCCCCTGATCCACCGACGGAAACGGGATCTGTGGCGCCAGCGCGCAAAGAACAGCGTCCGGCGCCACAGCTCCCGGGGCGGCTCAGGGCTGACGGCCGGCGAAGGCCAGGAGCCTGGTCTGCGGGTCGGCGTCGGCCGGGACCTCCACCTCGGCCCCGAAGCGCCCGGGGGCCCGCAGGACCTCGGCCGGCAGGCTCTGCAGGCTGGCCAGGGCGGCGGCGGCCGACTCGGCCGGCAGGGTGGCGTCGACCCCCAGGGCCCGGGCCAGATCCCAGGTGTGGACCAGCAGGTCGGTGGTGGCCACGCTGATCAGCATGGCCTTGGGCACCTCACCCCCGAAGCCGGCGTAGAACGCCGTGCCGTCGGTGGCGCCGGGAGCGGCCAGGGCGGCCCGCATGGCGTCGCGGGCGGTGGGCCAGTCGGCGTCCTCCGCCGTGCCGGCGCCCAGGGCCCCGCCGAACGCGGCCTGCACGCCCACGGCGTGGGCCACCAGGTCGCGCACCTTCCATTCGGCGCACGGAGTCGGCTGCTCCTGCGCGGCGTCGGTGGCGGCCTGGTAGCGCTGGTCGAAGGCGTCGGCGGCAGCGTTCCACAACTGGTTGAGGTCTGACATGGTGGTTCCCCTCCACAGGGTTCGGGTCGAGCACCGATCTGGTCACTCGCCCTACTGACGAACGTGGGCACTTCGATCGACACCCGCCGTCTGCATTTCTCCCCATCGGGCGCCGATCCGTACCGAACGTTATCGGGAGGTCGGGGCTGCGTCCCGCCGGTTGGCGGTTTCGGGCGGGCGGCGGCCCCGGTGCTGCCACCGGCGGGTGACCCGCCCGCCCAGCACCAGCAGGAACCAGGCGGCGCCGGTGACCGCCGCCGCCAGCAGGTAGGACCACGCGGCGGTGAACGGCAGCTCGAACAGGCGGCGGGTCCAGGGCAGCACGAAGGCCAGCGCGAACAGCACGGCCATGGTCGCCACCAGGACGGCCCGGAGGGGGTTGAGGGGGCGGGCCAACCGGTACAGGTTCATCAGCGCCACCGAGCCGGCCACCAGCACAGCCAGGCTGCGGGCGTGGTCGCCGTCGATGCCGGGATCGAGCTGGGCGGCGGCGAAGGTGCCCATCGTGGTGGCGGCGATCACGATGCCCGGGGGTACGGCGGCGCTGGCCACCCGGTACAGGAACCGGTCGTTCACCCGCTCGGCGTTGGGTTCGAGGGCGAGGAAGAAGGCCGGCACGCCGATGGTGAACCAGCTGAGCAGGGAGAGATGGATGGGGCGCAGGGGGTAGGCGAAGGCGAACACGCCGGTGAGCAGCGACAGGATCACCGAGTAGGTCGTCTTGACCAGGAACAGGCTGGCCACCCGCTCGATGTTGTTGATGACCCGGCGGCCCTCGGCCACCACCGCCGGCATGACGGCGAAGTTGGAGTCCATCAGCACCAGCTGGGCCACCCGGCGGGTCGCTTCGCTGCCCGAGGCCATGGCCACGCCGCAGTTGGCGTCCTTCAGGGCCAGCACGTCGTTCACCCCGTCGCCGACCATGGCCACGGTGTGGCCGTGCGACTGGAGGGCGGCCACCATGGCCCGCTTCTGGTGGGGGGTGACCCGGCCGAACACGGTGCCGTGCTCCACGGCGTCGGCGAACGCGGCGTCGCCGGGCGGGGGGAGGGTGGTGGCGTCGACCGTGTTGTCCCAGCCGTCCAGCCCCGCCCGGTGGGCCACGGCGCCAACGGTCACGTCGTTGTCGCCGCTGATCACCTTGACCGTGACGTCCTGGTCGGCGAAGTAGCGCAGCGTGGCCGGGGCGTCGTGGCGCACGGTGTCCTGCAGCATCACCAGGGCCACCGGCTCCACCGGCGGCAGCGCGGGCACCGAGCCTTCGCCGAGGGGGCGGTCGCTGGCGGCCAACACCAGGAGCCGCTCACCCCGGGCCGCCCGGGCCTCCACCTCGTCCCGCAACGGGCCGCGGAAGCGGGTGGTGAGCACGTTCTCGGGGGCGCCGAGGATCCAGGTGCCGTGGTCGGCGAAGGTCATGCCGCTCCACTTGCGGGCCGAGGAGAACGGCACCCGGCCGGTGAGCGACCAGTCGCCGGGCGCCGGGAGGTGCTGAGCCAGGGCCCGGGAGGTGGCGTTGGGGTCGGGGTCGAGGTGGGCCAGGGCGGCCAGGGCGGCCTCGACCGTGGCCGGGTCGACTCCGTCCAGGGGCTCCACCTCCGACACGGCCAGCACGCCCTCGGTGAGGGTGCCGGTCTTGTCGGCGCACAGCACGTCGACCCGGGCCAGCACCTCGATGGCGGGGAGCTCCTGGACGAGGCAGCGCTGGCGGGCCAGGCGCACCACCCCGACGGCGAAGGCCACGCTGGTGAGGAGCACGAGACCTTCGGGGACCATGCCCACCAGGCCGGCCACGGTGCTGATGATGCTGGACTGCCAGCTCTCGTTGCGCCGGAGGAACTGGCTGGTGGCCAGGAGGATCCCGATGGGGATGATGAGGTAGCCGACGGTGGTGACGATGCGGTTGATGTCGTTGCGGAGGGGGGAGTCGACCAGGGTGAAGCGGCGGGCCTCCTCGGCCAGCTGCGCGGCGTAGTTGTCGGCCCCCACCTTGGTCACCACCATCCGCCCGGTGCCGGCGACCACGGTGCTACCGCTCATCACCGGGTCGCCGGTGGTGCGGGGGATGGGGTCGGCCTCGCCGGTGAGGAGCGATTCGTCGATCTCCAGGTTCTCGCCGGTGAGGATCGTGCCGTCGGCCACCACCTGGGCGCCGCTGTGCAGCTCCACCACGTCGTCGAGCACCAGCTCGGGCACCTGCACCTCCACCGTGGCGCCGTCGCGCACGGCCAGGGCCCGGGGGGCGTTGATCACCGAGAGGGCGTCGAGGGCCCGCTTGGCCCGGAGTTCCTGCACCACGCCCACCAGGCTGTTGACGACGATGACGGAGCCGAACAGGGCGTCTTTGGGGCTGCCGGCGGCGATGACGAGGGCGGCCAGGACGCCGACCACGGCGTTGATGGGGGTGAGGACGTTGCTGGTCACGATCCGGCCCACCGTGCGGGTGGGCACGGCCGGCACCGTGTTGGCGAGACCCCGGGCGACCCGGTCGGCAACCGCAGCGGTGCTGAGGCCGACCGACGGATCCGTCCCGGGGCGATTCACGAGCCGACACTACCCATCACCGATGGCTTCTTCGTCGCCGTCGGCCCTGCCGGGGTGCCGTCAGCGGGAGTAGATGCGGACGTAGTCGACGTCCATCGACATGGGCCACACGGTCTGGCCGGAGGTCGGCCCGGGCCAGTTGCCCCCGATCTCCGGCGTGATCAGGAAGTAGGCGGGCACGGTGCCGAAGAAGTTCCCGAGGCGGTGGACCTCCTTGCCGTCGAGGTACCAGACCACCTCGTTCTGGGTCCACTGCAGGCCGAGGGTGTACCAGGCATCGGCGGGACCGGGAGCGTCGACCGCCCGTCCGTTGCCGGTGTGCTTGCCGTTGGCGTCGTCGAAATGGCCGGTGAAGTGGAACCGGCCAGGGCCGACGTTCGGGTCGCCGGGCTTGCGGCCCACCACCTCGAGGATGTCGATCTCGGGGGGCCAGGCGTCGTTGGCCGGGAGCATCCAGACCCCCCAATGATGACCCTGGGACACGTTGGTGATCCGGATCCTCGTCTCCCAGTAGCCGTAGGTCTGGTCGTGGGACAGCTGGCCGCTGAGCATCCCGCAGGCGGCCTCGTAGTTCCAGAACTGGGCCCGGCGGTTCTCCGGTATGGGCCGGCCGAACAGGGTCAGCACGCCGTTGTCGACCCGGTGGGTCTCGATGCCGAGCGGCGGCCCGCCGGTACCGGTGAACTCGGGGTAGGCCTTCATGCACCGGTCCCCGTTGCCGGCCAGGCTCAACACGTTGAACCCCACCCACTTGGTGGCCCAGTTGCCGTTGCCGTTGGCCGCCTTGTCCAGGCTGAGGGTGTCGAACTCGTCGTTCCACGTCAGCGAGTAGCCGGCGGGGATGTAGGGGGAGCGGGCGTCGCCGCCGGACCCGCCCGCTCCACCCCCGGACCCGCCGCCGGCCGTGGTCGTGCTGGTGGTGGTCGTCGTCGGCTCGGTGGTGGGCGGGCCGACGGTGGCCGTGGTGGTGGGCTCTGAGGGCGGCGAGGCCGTGCCCGCAGTGGTGGTCGTGGTGGTGGGGCGGCTGGTGGAGGTCGTGGTGGCGGACGAGGCGGCCTTCACCGGTGTGACCGTGAAGTAGTCGATGACGAGGTCGACGTTGTTCCCCGGTCGGTTCGGGTCGTTGACGAAGGCCAGGGACACCTCATGGCGGCCCGGTGTGGTCGACACGTCGAAGTGGTAGTCGCGGTACCGCCATCCGGACTCGGCCTGCACCGAGGCCCGACCGTACGACCTCCCGTCGATCGACACCTCCAGCACCGGGTCGACGCCCTGCTCCGAGTTGGCCCGGGCCCGCACCGTGAGCCGGTGGGTGCGGGCGGGGCCGAACTGCACGGAGTGCCCGATCCGCCCGTTCGACCACAGGTTCCAGCCCGGCCCGTCGGGGCCGCCCACGGTTCGGATCGACGCCTGCTCGGCCTCGACCTTGATCGTCGACGAGTTGGCGCCGGCGGCCCCTGCCACGACGGCTCCGAGGCTGAGAGAGGTGACCCCGAGGAGGGCCGCTACTGCTCGCTGTCTGCTACGCATGGCACGTTCGACGGGTCAGCGGTCGACATCCTCGCGCCGCGGCGCACAGCCGCGGGTGCGGCCGCTACGGAAGCGGTGTGATCGTGGTGTAGTCGATCTTGAGGTCCACGTCGTTGTCGGGCCGGTTCGGGTCGTTGGTGAAGGCGATGTCCAGGCGCTCGGCACCCGCCGACCCCACGGTGACCGTGAAGGTGTACAGCCGGTAGGCGGTCAGATCGACCAGGGTCGAACCGATCGCCTGGCCGTCGATGCGGACCTCCATCCGGGGCCGGGTGGTGGTGGACGCCATGCCCTGGGCCATGACGGCGACCGAGTACCGCCCGGGAGCCAGCGACACCCCGTGTTCGATGTGGCCGTTGCTCCAGAGCTGCCAGCCCTCCCAGGTGGCCGCCCCATCGGTGGCCCGGTCGTTGTCCTCGGCCTCGAGGCGCAGCGGTTTGCTGGGGGCGGCCGGGGGAGCGGTGGTGGGGGGCGGTTGGGGGGCGGCGGTCGAGGCGGTGGCCCGGGGGGACGTGGCGTCGACGACCGGCGGCGCCCCCGGCTCGGCTGTCGTCGTGACGCCGGTGCCGTCGGGTGGCGGATCGGCGGACCCTGCTCCGTCCGATCCCGTCTCGGTGGGCTCCCCCTCATCGGCCGGCGGCAGGTCGGATCCCGGACCGGGGAGCGGCTGGTGCGGCTCCGTGTCATCCGGCACCGTGGTGGCCGGCCCCGGGTCCACCGGCCCGTCGGGAGCGGTGGCCGCCGCACCCCGGTCCGGTCGTTCGGCCGCCGGATCGGGCCGGCCGCGGGACAGGAGTTGCAGCCCCAATCCGGCGATCACCACGAGGGCCGCCACCGCCAACAGGGTGACCCGGTAGCGGGAGGGTGAACTGGTGCCGGGTGTCGAGCCGGCCCCGTCCTCCCCGAGGGCCGCGTGCAGGCGCTCCCAGAAGTCGGCTCCGGGGGGTGGCGGCTCGATGCGGCCGATGCGGGCCATGATCTCCGCCGGCAGCGGTGGCATCTCGATCTCGTTCGGCTCGCCGGTGCTCTGGTTCGTCATGTCAGCTCGCCAATCCGTTGCAGTGACGCCCGGGCCCGGTAGAGCCGGGAGCCGACGGCGGTCACGCTGATCCCGAGGGCGTCGGCTGCGTCCTGGTAGGAGTAGCCGTCGTAGTCGATGAGCAGGAGGGCCGCCCGCTGGTCGTAGGGCAGCGACAGCAGCGCCCGGCGCAGGCAGTCGGTGTCGTCCCATCGGTCGACCTCGGCCGGCACGCCCACCACCGGTTGGACCTCGATCGAGACCTCGGCCCGGGCCGCCCGCTGGCGGAGATGGTCGACGCAGGTGTTGGCCACGATGCGGTGCAGCCAGGTGCCGAACCGGGCCTTTCCCAGGAAGCCGCCGATCGAGCGGTAGGCCTTGAGGTAGGCGTCCTGCAGGATGTCGTCCACGAGGTCGGCGTCGCCGACCATGCGCCAGGCGAGGGCCCGCATGGCGCCGTCGTGCTGGCGGAGCAGGTCGGTCATGGCGCTCCGGTCGCCCTGCCGGGCCAGGGTCACCAGCGACCGCTGGCGATCGAGCCTCCGTCCCCGCACCGGGCCCAACCTAGCCACCCCGGGCGGGCGGGCGGACCGGCCGGGATCGGAGGCCGCGGCTGGTTCGGCAGGGGACATGGGTGGGTTCGACGGTCGGTGGGCGCCGATCCTCGCGCCCGATGGCGGGAAATTCTCTGGGCGTCCGCCATGGTGGCCCGGCGCCGCGCCCGATCGGTTCCCACCCGATGGCCGTCGGGCCGATGCCCGCCGGCCCGCCGACAGCGTGAGCGGAGCCGGCCGGGCTACCGGGTCACATCCGGGCGGCGTAGGCGGCGAGGCGGCGGGCCATGTCGTCGGCCGGAAGCGGGGGGCTCCAGCGGCCGTGGCCGGCGAAGACCTGGGTGAAGGGGTGGCCGGCGAGGCGCTGGAGCGAAGCCGACTGTTCCGGCCACGAGTACCAGCAGGCGTCCCGGAAGGCGTAGAGATCCTCGGCCGCCGGGTCCCAGGCCAGGCTGTCGCCGGTGAAGGCCCGGCCGTCGACCAGGTACACCACGGAGCCCCGGGTGTGGCCGGGCACCGGCACGGCGGTCACCCCGTCGGCCAGCGGGGATGGTTCGGTGCCTTCCACGATGCGGGTGGCGAACGGGGCGGCGCCGGCGTCGGCGGCGTGGATCACGACGTCGGCTCCGTAACGGGTGGCCCACTGCTCGGCGTCGGCCACGTCGTCGCGGTGGGTGAGCAGCACGAGGCTGACGCCGCCCAGCTCGTCGATGGCCGGCTGCAGGCGCCGGGTGTAGCGGGGGGAATCGATCAGGACGTTGCCGCCGGGGCGGACCACCAGCCAGGAGTGGGCGCCGAAGGAATCGGGGCTGTTGTGGCCGCACAGGTGGACGCCGGGGGCCACCTCCACCGGGAAGATGCGGGTGGGGCGGGGGAGCGACACCGGTGCGCCCACGGAGGCGGTGGGGCAGACGTCGACCGCCCGCCAGGCCTGGGTGATCTCGTGGTCGGTGACGGGCTGGCGAACGAAGACGCAGCGGCTCCCCACGTGGTCGATCAGGCCGGGCGCCACGTGGGGCGAGGCGCCGCAGTCGATGCAGCGGAGATCGATGTACCACTCGCCAGGGACGTTGTCGGGGTTGCGGTCGGCAGGGCGGGCCATCGCCTCAGTCTGACCCCGCCCGTGCTGCGAGGGCAGACCCGGCGGTCCAGATTCGGCTGACGCCGAGATTTCACCGGTTGCCGGTCCCGGGGCGGTGTCACGGTTCTTCGTCATACTCGGCCCATGACGAAGAACCGAACCCATCGGCCGCGCAAGGTACCGAAGGGCGACCATGGCTACCGGCCATCAACGGCGCCGTTCAATCTCACTGGGCGTGCAGCTCCAGCGGAGGAGTTGGCACGACTTGCTCGGAAGTTGGGAGCCGTGGCCATCGCCGATCCGGCCGCTGCGATAGCCCCAAACGATGCACCCATGGTCCTTGTCAGCGGAGCGGAATAGGCTCGATCCCATGGAGGACGAACAGACCGAGGTGTGGCAGCTCCTCAGGCTCCTCGATGATCCAGATCACCTTGAGTTCCCAGCGGACTTCGACTACGACCGGGCCAACGATCGAGCTAGCGACCTCTGTCATCGGCTCGAATGTGACTTTGGGTGCAGTCTCTACCTTCTGACCGGCCCCGGCGTCCAAGACGCCACGTTCCGGGCTGACATCGCCATTCCCCCAGAGGCGACCGCCACTGGGAAGCAGATCTGGCTCAGGATCAGCAATCACGGACCGCTTGCTATCTACGGCATCGGTACAATCCGAGCATCGAACCGCGATGCTGACGCCGGAGCAGAACTCCATCCCGACGATCGTGCGCGCCTTGAGAGCGCGCTGATCGAACATGGCTACATCATCGTGCCGAATGATCCGCTACACGAGCCGTACGACGGGCTCAACGACAAATGGCGTGGACGCATGAACCCACCGTTCACCTGGTTCGTTCGGTACTTCGATTACACGTAGCAGCCAATTTGCCGAGAGTGGGACGCAGGTGGCCGTAGCTCATCAACGAGCTACTGTGGTGTGGGCTTGGCGACGAACTGTGAGACTGACCATGGTGAGAGTCTGGGTCGACAACTGGCAGATGCAGTGCTGCGGAACGCCATTGAGAGTCGGCGTCGAAGCCTCGTTCGAAGTGCTGGCGCTGGACCGGTCATTCCTTAGTCCGATTCTCGGTGAGGCAGTCGTTTCAGCGATCGGCTGGGCGGAGGAGCGACATGGCCACGATGAGCCGCTTCATCATTTGTCGGGATGGGTGACTGGCATCGAGGGAGCGTTCTGCCGCTACGAACTGCGCGAGGATGGCCGCATGTACGAGGCTGTAGCGGGCTCTGGGCGAACGGAGCGCCTCGAACTTACTGATGGGTACGAGGACGCTCGCGAGGGCGACTGGTTCATGGGCTACATCGTCGAGATCGAATGACCAAGGTCGAGCCTGGAGCCGATATTTCTGCTCGCCTGAACCTGGGGGTCCCTGCCGGATCCCGGATGGTCGGGAGGTCCGCATGGGAGACTTGCCGGATGAGGTGGCGACTGTTCTTTGCGGTCCTGGCATCCGGGTGCAGTAGCGGCGCTACATCAGGCTTGTCATCGTCTCCGCCTACTACCGCAGTGCCGTCCGTCATCGTGGACACCACCGGCTCGCAGGCGCCCCGGGCACCAGAATCGTGCTCCGCTGAGGCAGTCAGGAACCTAGCGGACGAGTTCCTGGGGGCATACACGGCCGGCGAGCCTGGTCTCACCGAGCGCTTCTTCGCTCCCGCTGACGAGTTCCAGTGGTACTCCGAACCTCCCGATCGCTTGAAGGCGGACGCCTACGATCGTTCGACACTCGACGCGTATCTGTCCCGACGTCATATCGAAGGCGACGAGTTGGAGCTGGTGGAGTTCGTCTTCAACGGCTATCGGGCTGAGGACGAAACGTCGCACTTTGGCTTCTTCGCACTACGCGACGGCACCGAGCGCGTCGATGGAAAGGGCGCCGTCGACTGCCGGTCGGGTTCGTTCATCGTCTGGTCGCTCGGCCCCAACCCAGGACCCACGGGCTCGTAGCTGCCGGTCTCCTTCTCCGAGATGCCGGACAAGACCGCTGATCGCCAACGTCGTCTCGTCGCCGAGCTCACATCCGGCACTCACGGAGTCGAACGGACCTTGGCCACGATTCCGCGTAGCTGATTGCTCCCAGAAGCCGTCCGCCCGATCGGGCCACTGCGGCACGACCGGCGTGCTCGGGATACCCACGGCTCGGCCACCCGTCGATCCCGCGCGGCTGGCGGGGCCGTTACCGATCGGGCCGCCCAGGCCACTTCGCCGGCACCCGAACAGGTTGCTCGGCAAGGCTCGGTATGAGCGTCGGCTTGGTCCGGGATGGTCTCGCGGATGCGGGGGCGAAGCGCTACTCTGACGGCATGGATCGACTGCCGCATGGCGTCTTCGCTTCGCTCGAAGAGGTGGCGGAGGCCTTGGGCTGGTCCACGGTGCAGCTTGAGGAAGCTAAGGCCAAAGCGTCTGAGCCTCATCCGGAGCGGGTCACCGCCCGGGATCGCGAGCGTGCACGGGTGTTGTCCGAGCAGCTCCGGCGAACCCGAGAAGCGCTCGACGCCGTAGTCTGACCGACTGTGGGCGCGCCGGACTGGCCGCTGCTTCTTGCGGTCGTAAATGATCGTGCCGCGATCTACGCCGAGTGTCCCTAAGGGTGGTTGATTTCGCCGTCTCGGTGTGCTCGGCATAGCCGGCCGCCCAGGCTTGAATACGGGCCTCGCCTAGGTTTGGTCAATCCAGATTTGCCCATTTGGGCTCGGCCCCGGTCGTGCGCCTGAATCCATCCTCTGTCGACAGCACCTCGACTAAGCGCTCAATCCATGCCTCGTTGTAGAGATAACTCTTAAAGGCGGACTCGTAGCGACAGTAGCGGCCGTCTGTCTTCTCCGGGTTGGCCGCCCCGTCCGGTGGACGGACCTTGAGCTGGATGGCTGCCCGCTTGTGATGTTGGGTGTTGAACTTAAACGGGATCCGGCTGCCAACTTCGACGGTGACGGGCTGCGGCCGGAGGTTTGGCAGTGGTGGGTAGATCACCTTGGGCACAACTACGTACCTGGAAATGGTCTCGGCCAGCTCGTCGCTCACTTCGTCGGGACGGACGAAGTAGGCCACGGAATCTGCACCTCGACCGGAGGGGGGAACAACCGGGATGAAGGCCACCCGCAACATGTATGTTGGATCGGCGTTGAAGGACTCGTCGCTGTTGGCATGCGCCAGGAACAACTGAAGGTCAAGCGGCAGCGAGGCCTGAAGCTTCTTGAGCGATCCCAAAACGCCTAGGTCTCGGAAGTCGGATAGCTGCAGCGGGACCGACAGCGCCACCGCCAGGCCGTACTCTTCGCCGAAGCGCGACACAAGGGCGGTTTCCAGATTTAGTAAGGCCGACTGGGCCTGGGGAATGACAGCCAGGTCGAGCACGGGCAGATGCCGATGGGCCACGTGATTGCGGAGGCTGATCCAGAACCCGACGTTACGGCGTAGTCCAGCGCAGACGTCGCCTTCGAAGGCGGCGGCGACCAGCTCACTGGTAGGCAAGGATTGCTCCGCTCCGTTGACGAGGACTGGAGCCCCGTCGTCTTCGAGCTTGCGCCACTCAACGCCTTGGCGGCGAAGGTCGGCGAGGGCAAGCGCGTTCCACGCGGTCACGATGTGAAGCGCGAACGACTCCGTACGGAAGGAGGCTGTGGGGTCGTTCCACGCTCGTGTTGCCGCC
>JAWKIL010000029.1:0-65107 GCA_041394285.1 Acidimicrobiales bacterium
ACGAGGCCGGGGCGGGCGGTCTCGCCCAGGATGATGGCGGCGCCCCCCATCGAGTGGCCGACGGCCCACACCGGCCCGCCGGGCTCACCGGTGCGGGCCGCGTAGTGGTCGATCACGGCGGCCAGGTCGTCGGCCATGCCGCTCCAGGCCAGGCTCACGCCCTCGGGCAGCCCGGTGGCGCCGTGGCCCCGGAAGTCGAGGGCCACCAGCCGGGCCGGCACGGGTAGCTCCCGGCGCAGCGCCTCCACCATGGGCAGCCAGGCCAGCCCGCAGAAGCCGGTGGCGTGACACAACACGACCAGGGGACCCTCGCCCCCGAAGTCGTAGCTCACCACCCGTACGCCGTCGGTCGAGTCCACCAGGGTCGTCTGCCAGGATTGCATGGCTTCACAGGTTTCCAGGCCGGAGCCCGCCGGCCCAAGTCGACTCCCGGTTGACATGCCCCGATAGGCTACACTACATTCGTGTAACTGTGGATCTTTGTAGATTCGAGGGGGCAGCCGATCAGGGAGGGCACGAGCGGCGGTGAGCCAGGCACCACAAGGCCGCCAACACAGCGCCAAGGCGCTGTTGTACACGATCCTGGGTGAGCTCGTGCTGCCCACCGGCGGGTCGGCCTGGACATCCACCCTGCTCGACGCCCTCGGCCTGCTCGGCATCACCGAGAAGAACGCCCGTCAGGCGCTGTCCCGGGTGGCCGACCAGGGCCTGATCGAGAGCCGCCGCCACGGCCGGGAGGCCCGCTGGGAGCTGACACCGGCCGGCCGCAAGCTGCTGGAAGCGGGGGCGGAGCGCATCTACGGGTTCGGCTCCACCCCCGGCACCTGGGTCGGCGAGTGGCTCCTGGCCCACTGTCCCGTGCCCGAGGCCCAGCGGGCCCTCCGGCACCGGCTCCGCACCCAGCTGTCGTTCGAGGGCTTCGGTGAGCTGTCGGCCAGCCTCGCCGTCTCGCCCCACGCCGACCGGGAGGCCAGGCTGCGCCAGATCCTCGACGCGCTCGGCCTGGCCCGGGAGTGTGTGGTGCTCCAGTGCCGCACCGGCTCCCCCGCCGCCGACCTCGACCTGGCCCGCCGGGCCTGGGACCTCGACGCCCTGGCCGCCAGCTACCGGGCTTTCAGCCGGGCCCACGCCGAACAGCCGGCGGAGGGGCCCGAGGCCAGCTTCCGGGCGGTGGTGGAACTGGTGCACGACTGGCGCCGGTTCCCCTCGGTCGACCCCGAGCTGCCTCCCGAGCTCCTCCCGGCCGACTGGGCCGGCGCCGACGCCCGAGCCGTGTTCCACGGCTCTCACGCCCGCTGGGCCCCCGGCGCCGTGGACTGGTTCCGCCAGCGCGACGCCGCCCGCCGTCCCTGAGTCCGAGATTCCCACCGACCCATCCCGGGAGACACCCGACCATGACCGACGCCGCCAGCCCCGGCAGCCCGACCGCCGACCGCCCGCCCCTGGCCGGCGTGTCGGCCCACGTCGACCCGTTCTGCGCCGAGCGCCTGCCCCCGCCGGATCAGTGGCCGGCGCTCACCGGGATCGGGCGCTACCCGGCGCAGCTGAACGCCACCGCCGAGCTGCTGGCCACCGGCCAGGCCCGGCCCGACGCCGTGGCCTACCGCCGGGGTGAGGACGCCTGGACCTACGGCGAGCTCGACGGCCGGGTCCGGCGGCTGGCCGCCGTGCTGTCGGCCGAGGGGCTGGTGCCGGGCAACCGGGTGCTGATCCGGGGCTTCAACTCGCCCGAGACGGCGGCCGCCATCCTGGCCTGCCTCCACGCCGGGCTGGTGGCCGTGCCCACCATGCCGCTGCTGCGGGCCCACGAGCTGGGAGCGATCGCCGGCCGGGCCGAGCCGGCCCTGGTGCTCACCGACACCCGGCTGCGGGCCGAGGTCGACGCCATGACCGCCGACGGGGGCCAGGCCGCAGGGCGGCCGACCCCCCAGGTCCTGGCTTGGGGGGAGCCGGCGTTCGACACCGCCTGGGCGGCGGCCGAGGCCATGGGCGACGCCGTGCCCACCGCAGCCACCGACGTGGCCCTGCTGCTGTTCACCAGCGGCACCACCGGCGTACCCAAAGCCGCCTGCCACCTGCACCGGGACATCGTGGCCATCTGCGACACCGTGGGCGACGCCATCTACCAGCTCGGTCCGAGCGACGTGGTCACCGGCACCCCGCCCCTGGCCTTCGCCTACGGCTTCGGGGCCTTCTGCGCCTTCCCGCTGCGGGCCGGGGCGTGCACGGTGCTGTTGGAGCAGGCCGGACCCGACGCCCTCCTCGACGCCATCGAGGCCCACCGGGCCACCGTGGTGTTCACCGCCCCCACCGCCTACCGGGCCCTCACGCCGCTGGCCGCCGGGCGGGACCTGTCGTCGCTCCGCTACGGGGCGTCGGCCGGCGAGACCCTGCCCGCCCCCACCTACGAGGCGTTCCGGGCCGCCACCGGGGTGGAGCTGCTCGACGGCATCGGGTCCACCGAGCTGCTGCACGTGTTCCTGTCGAACCAGATCGGCAACACCCGGCCCGGGTCCACCGGCATCGACGTGCCGGGCTACGTGTGCCGGGTGGTCGACGACGACGGCACCGAGGTGGGCCCGGGCGAGATCGGGCACCTGGAGGTGCGGGGGCCGACCGGCTGCCTCTATCTCGACGACGAGCGCCAGGCTGTGTACGTGCGCGACGGCTGGAACCGCACCGGCGATCTCTACACCCGGGACGACGACGGCTGGTTCTGGTACCAGAGCCGGGCCGACGACCTGATCGTCACCGCCGGCTACAACGTGGCCGGGCCCGAGGTGGAGGCGGCCCTGCTGGCCCACCCGGCGGTGGCCGAATGCGCCGTGATCGGGGTGCCCGACCCCCAGCGGGGGATGGTGATCAAGGCCTTCGTGGTGCCGGCGGCCGGGCACGAGCCGGGCGACGAGCTGGCCCACGCCCTCCAGGACCACGCCAAGGCCACGATCGCCCCGTTCAAGTACCCCCGGGCCGTGGAGTTCCGCGACACCCTGCCCAAGACCGGCACGGGCAAGATCCAGCGCTTCGTGCTGCGCCAGGAGGAGCTCGACCGCCAGCGCGCCGGGGCATGATCCACCGTCGCTGGTTCGAGCCGGCCCAGCCCGCCGGCCAGGGCGGCGAGGGCGGGCCAGGGGCTGGGGCGCCGCTGGTGCTGCTGCACGAGGGGCTGGGGTCGATCTCGGCCTGGGGGCCGTTCCCGCAGCAACTGGCCGACGGCACCGGCCGGCAGGTGCTGGCCTTCGACCGCCGAGGATACGGCCGCTCCGAGCCCCACCCCGGGCCGTGGCCGGCCAGCTACATGCACGATGAGGCGGCCCGGCTGCCGACCCTGCTGGCCGAGGAGGGCGTGGGCGACGGCCTGGTGCTGATCGGCCACTCCGACGGCGCCTCCATCGCCCTGCTCTATCCGTCCCAGGCGCCCGGCGGGTCGCCCCGGCCGGCCGGGATCGTGTCGCTGTCGGCTCATCTGTTCGTGGAGCAGGTGGGGGTGGCCGCCATCGCCGAGGTGACCGCCGGCTACGAGACCACCGGGCTACGGGACCGTCTGGCCCGCCACCACGCCGACGCCGACGCCACCTTCGGCGCCTGGTCCGAGGTATGGCTGTCCGACCGGTTCCGGGCCTGGGTGCTGGACGACGACGTGGGCGCCGTCACCTGCCCGGTTCTGGCGATCCAGGGGGCGGCCGACCGCTACGGCACCCGCCTCCAGCTCCACCGCCTGTCCGCCGCCGCGTCGGGGCCCGTCGAGGTGCACGAGCTCGCCGGCGTCGACCACTGGCCCCACCGCGAGGCCACCGACGCCGTCGTCACCCTCATCTCGAGCTTCCTGGCGAAATTAGGAGCCTGAGCGGCGCTGAGCGCCGCTCAGGCTCCTCAGAATGCCGGGATCGAGGGGGGGGGAGGACGTCAGTAGCCGCCCTGGCCGGCGGAGGCGAGGAAGCGGCGGGGATTGTCGACCAGCATCACGTCGACCTGCTCGGAGCTGACACCGGCGGCCAGCAGGGCCGGGATCACGTCGTTGGAGATGTGGAGGTAGTGCCAGTTAGGGAGGGGGCCCAGCGGCAGCTCGCCGGCGATCCAGTCGATGTAACAGGAGGCGTCGTGGCTCAGCACGAGCTGGCTCTCGAAGCCCCGCCGGCACAGCTCGGCGATCACCCCCACCCGCTGGTCGGTGGTGAGATAGCCGTCGATCCCGAAGCGGTCCATACCCAGATAGCTGCCCTGCTCCAGGAGCTTGGACAGGTAGTCCAGGTCGTCGGTGTCGCCACAGTGGCCGATCACCACCCGGCTGAGGTCCACCCCCTCCTCGGTGAACACCCGCTGCTGGTCGAGGCCCCGCTCGGAGCGGGCGTGGGTGTGGGTGGTGATGGGGCAGCCGGTCTGGCGGTGGGCCTGGGCGCAGGCCCGCAGGGTGCGCTCCACGTCGGGGGTGAGGCCGGGCTGGTCGGTGGCGCACTTGATCACGCCGGCCTTCACCTTGCCTCCGTCGGGGGTGGTGGTGGCCGACACCCCCTCGGCGATGTCCTGCACGAAGTGGGTGGTGAGGATGTCGACGGCCGAGCCGTCGCGGGGCGGGCGGCGGCCTCGGTAGTAGTGGGGCAGCTCGTTGAAGGTGTAGAGGCCGGTGGCCACCACGATGTTGAGCTCGGTGCGGGCCGCCACGTCGCTGATGCGGGGGAGGTAGCGACCGAGGCCGATGGCGGTGGGGTCGATGATGGTGTCGATGCCCGACGCCTTGAGCTCGTTGAGCCGGTCGGCGGCCTGGGCCACCCGGGTCTCCTCCTCGCCCCACTCCTCCGGGTAGTTGGCCTGGATCTCGGGGGACAGCACGAAGATGTGCTCGTGGGCCAGCACCCGGCCCAGGGACTCCTCGGGAACCGGGCCCCGGACCGTCTCGATCATCGTCATGGCCGGACGCTAATGGGGATCGACCACCTGTGTCCTGTTGGGATGGAGGCTGGTTGCTGTGAGCCGCTGGCTGGTTAGCACTCTCGGACGCTGGGTCTTGAGCCCTAGGGCTAGATCGTGCGCCAGCTGGTTGGTGAGGTGGGCTGTGATGGCTGGTGGGATGGCGTGCCGGTGAGCACTGAACCATTAGCGGGCTGCTGGCTGCCTTCGGCTTTGTCGTCATCGGAGGTTGAGGAGGTAGGAGATGGGAGAGGTGTTCGTCGGCCTGGACTGGGCCGAGGACCATCACGACGTCCATGTCGAAGACGGAGCAGGACGGAAACTGGCCGCAGCCCGGATCCCGGAAGGAGTGGTGGGGGTGGCGCGGTTCCACGACCTCCTCGCCGCTCATGCCGAGGACCCCGCTGGGGTGTTGATCGCGACCGAGACCGATCGGGGTCTGTTCATCACTGCGTTGATCTCGGCCGGGTACCGGGTGTTGGCGGTGAACCCGTTGTCGGTGGCCCGCTACCGGGAACGACACACCACCTCGGGCGCCAAGTCCGACCCGGGGGATGCCAAGATTCTGGCTGATCTGGCCCGCACCGACGCCCACAACCACCGTCTGGCGGCCGGTGACAGTGAGCTGAGTGAAGCGGTCAAGGTGTTGGCCCGGTCGCATCAGTCGTTGATCTGGGCCCGGCAACGTCAGACCAATCAGCTCCGCTCCACCCTGCGGGAGTTCTACCCCGCCGCCCTGGACGCCTTCGCTGAGCTGGGCGGACGCGACGCGTTGGCGGTGTTGGCCATCGCCCCGAACCCCACCTTGGGCCGGCAGTTGTCCCGGGCCAAGATCGCCTCCGCTCTGCGGCGAGGCGGGCGACAACGCCGGATCGACGAACGCGTCGTTGAGATCCAAGCGGCGTTGCGGACTGAGCATCTTCAGGCTGCTCCGCTGGTGGCTGACGCCATGGGAGCGACCGTGGCGGCGTTGGTGGCGGTGATCACGACTCTGGTCGACCAGATCCAGATCCTCGAGGCCGAGCTGGCTGACCGTTTTGAGCAACACCCGGACGCTGAGATCATCCGTTCCCTGCCAGGACTGGGGATGACACTCGGCGCCCGGGTGCTGGGCGAGTTCGGGGACGACCCGAACCGCTATGCCAACCCCAAGTCTCGCAAGAACTACTCCGGGATGTCACCCATCACGAAGGCTTCCGGCAAGCAGCGGGTCGTGCTGGCCCGCTACGCCCGCAACCGGCGCCTGGCCGACGCCTGCTACCAATGGGCCTTCGCTGCGCTGACCGCCAGTCCCGGCGCCCGGGTCTACTACGACCAACGACGCGCCGGCGGTGACACCCACCACCGGGCCCTACGAGCACTCGGAAACCGTCTCGTCGGCATCCTCCACGGCTGCCTTCACCACCGAGCTCTCTACGACGAACACACCGCCTGGGATCACCGACAACCCCAACCCGAACAACAAGCCGCTTGACAGTTCCGCCCGTGGGATGTCTAGCCCGGCATTCTCAGGAGGAAAAACCGCGCTCAGCGCCGCTTTTCCTCCTAGTTTCGGGGGGTCAGAGGCCGACGGCGCCGGCGGGGGGCTCGATCCGGTCGGCCGGCTCGAACCCGAACACCCGGCCGTAGAACCACAGCTCAACCTCGTAGGACCGGATGATGTTGGGCTGCTGGCGGAAGCCGTGCTGCTCGCCCTCGAAGGCCACGTAGGCGTGAGGGATGCCCTTGGCCGCCACCGCGGCCACGATGGCCTCCGACTGGTTGGGCGGCACGATCTCGTCTTCCAGACCCTGGAGCACGAGCAGGGGGCACGACAGCTCGTCGGTGTGGTTGATCGGCGACCGCTCCTCGTACAGGTCGCGCCGATCGGGGTAGGGGCCGATCAGCCCGTCGAGGTAGCGGCTCTCGAACTTGTGCGTGTCGCGGGCCAGCGCCTCCAGGTCGGCCACGCCGAACAGGTTGGTGCCGGCCGAGAACACGCGGGACTGCATGAGGGCGCTGAGCACGGTGAACCCGCCGGCCGACCCGCCCCGGATGGCCATGCGGTCACCGTCGACCTCGCCGGCGGCGGCCAGGGCCTCGGCCACGGCCACCGAGTCCTCCACGTCCACGATGCCCCAGGCCCCGTCGAGGAGGCGGCGGTAGGCCCGGCCGAAGCCGGTGGAGCCGCCGTAGTTGACGTCGGCCACGGCGAAGCCCCGGCTCGTCCAGTACTGGACCCGCAGGCTCAGCGCCGGGCTGGCGTGGGCGGTGGGGCCACCGTGGCCCATCACCACCAGCGGGGGCCGCTCGCCGGCCGGGCCACGGTACCCGGGCCCGGTGGGCGGGTAGAAGAAGGCGTTGGCCTGCCGCTGGCCGTCGGGGCCCGAGGCATAGGTGTAGGTGCGGGCGGTGGAGAACCAGCCCTCGCCCAGCGGCTCGCCGTCGCTGCCCACCAGGGCTTCGGCGGGGCGGTGAACGGCCACGGTGCGCCCCGAGAGATCGAGCTCGGTGATCGTGGGCAGGCTGGTGGCGGTGGCCCCGTTGACCAGGATCGTGCCCCAGGCGGTGGCGGCCACCGTCTCCACGTGCACCAGATCGGTGGGGATGGGCGACGGTTCGGCACCCCGGGGCCCGGCGGCGCCGCCGCCGATCAGGGCCAGACGGTCGACCGCCGCCTCGGTGATGATCACCACCAGGCGCCCGTCGGGGAGCTCGGTCCACTGCTGGGAACCGAAGACCCAGGCCGGCGTGCCGATCTCGGCCCCCTCCAGCGTGGTCAGCGGCTGGTGGCGGGACGAACCGGGGGTCCAGGCGTGCAGGTTCCACCAGCCGTTGGCGTCGGTGGAGAACACCAGGCGCCCGTCGGCCGTCCAGTCCGGCCCCTGGATCGACTCGGCCGGCCCGCCCGCCACCACGTGGGTGTTGCCGAGGCGCATGCCGCCGAACACGGGGGCCACGCACAGCTCGGTGCCGTCCCACGGCATGCGGGGATGGTTCCAGCGCAGCCAGGCCAGCCACCGGCCGTCGGGAGAGAACCGGGGGGCGGCCACGAAGTCGGCCTGGGGGCGGCCGTCGGCCCCGGCCCCGATGATCCGGGGCTCGGCCGGGCCGGCCTCGGGCACGTTGCCGGTGGCGATGGCCACCAGCTCGTTCACCGCCTCGGCCCCCTCCTCGTGCCGCTCGCGCACGCACACCAGCCAGGGCTCGGCCGGATGCTCCCGTCCGTCGGCGTAGCGCCAGGCCCGGGGGGCGGGCGGCTCGGGGGTGAGGGCCTCGGGTTCGGCGTCGGCGCCGGGATCGAAGCGGTAGAGCCGCTGGTCTGTCCACTGGGCCAGGTAGACGCAGTCCGCGCCCGGCCACCACGCTCCTCCCCCGTACTCGTGCACCAGGGTGCGGGCCGACCATGGGGCGTCGAGCAGATCGACCGTGGGGGCGTCGGCCGAGGCCCGGCCCACCAGCACCGACCGGCCGCCTTCGGCCGGGCGCAGCTCGGACCAGATGACACCGGTGCCCCACGGCGCCGGACCCCCCAGCCCCACGCTCCCCGAGGCCAGCAGGGCGGCCGACAGGGGCGAGGGCCAGGTGCCGTAGGGGGCCTCGACCGGCCCCGGCGACGGTGCGGTCATGGAGGAGCCTCCTATCGGGCCTGGGCCAGCAGATCGGCCAGGCGGGTGAGCCCCTCCGTCATGTCGTCGTCGCCCATGGCGAACGAGAACCGGGCGTAGCCGGGGGCGCCGAACGCCTCGCCGGGCACGAAGGCCACCTTGGCCTGCTCCAGCACGACGTCGGCCAGCTCCAGGGTGGAACCGATCGTGCGGCCGGCCAGCTCCTTGCCCAGCAGCCCCTCGAACGAGGGGAAGGCGTAGAAGGCGCCCTCGGGCATGAGGCACTCCACGCCCACGATGGCGTCGAGCAGCTTGTGCATCACCAGGCGGCGACGGTCGAACGCCACCCGCATGGCGGCCACCGCCGTCAGGTCGCCCGACACGGCGGCCAGGGCCGCCCGCTGGGCGATGTTGTCGACGTTGGACGTCTGGTGGCTCTGGAGGTTGTCGAGGGCCTTGGCCACGTCGGGCGGGGCGATGACCCAGCCCACCCGCCAGCCGGTCATGGCGTAGGTCTTGGCCACCCCGTTGAGCACGATGCACGTGTCGGCGATCTCGGGCACCAGCGTGGGCATCGAGTGGAACTGCACGCCGTCATACGTCAGGTGCTCGTAGATCTCGTCGGTGATCACCCAGACCCCGTTGGCCAGCGCCCAGTGGGCGATGGCCTCGATCTCCTCTTTGGGATAGACGGCGCCGGTGGGGTTCGACGGGCTGACGAAGATCAGGGCCTTGGTGTTGGGGGTGCGGGCCGCCTCGAGCTGGTCAACCGTCACCCGGAAGCCGCTGTGGATCGTGGTGGGCACCTCCACCGGTACCCCGCCGGCGATGCGGACGGGCTCGGGGTAGGTGGTCCAGTAGGGGGCGGGGATCAGGACCTCGTCGCCCTCGTCGACCAGGGCGGCGATCGAGTTGAACACGGCGTGCTTGCCACCGTTGGTCACCACCACCTGGTTGGCCTTCACGCTGTAGCCCGAGTCCCGCAGGGTCTTGGCCGCGATGGCCTCCCGCAGCTCGGGCAGGCCGCCGGTGGCGGTGTAGCGGTGGTTCTTCGGGTCACGGCAGGCGGCGACGGCGGCCTCGACGATGTAGTCCGGCGTGGGGAAGTCGGGCTCGCCGGCCCCGAAGCCGATCACGGGCTCGCCGGCCGCCTTCAGCTGGTTGGCCTTGTTGCTGACGGCCAGGGTGGCCGACGGGGCGATGGAGGCGATTCGGGCGGCGATGCGGCCATGAGCCATGATGGTCTCCGTTGCTCGGCTCGGGGGGCGTGTGGTACTGCGGCCTTCAATCCTGGCAGCACATCGCCCCGGCCCCTCACGGATTTCGCCACTTTCGACCCCGACCCACCCGGCCGTCCGGTGCCGCCCTCCGGGCCAACACCTCTAGTTGCACTTGCCGATCCTCCGATGTTAGGTTGTCCTAAGACGCCGGTCCCCCCGGCGTCGGTCGGAGTCGTCCGCCCGGAGGAGTGCCCGATGTTCGCCAACTTCCTGATCGGCTTGCGAGAAGGTCTCGAAGCATCGCTGGTGGTGGGCATCCTCGTGGCCTACCTGGCCCGCACCCACCGGCGCGACCTGCTGCCCAAGGTCTGGCTCGGCGTCGGGTTCGCGGTGGCCGTGTCGCTGGCCGCCGGCGCCGCCCTCACGTTCGGGCCCCGGGGCCTGAGCTTCGAGGCCCAGGAGATGATCGGCGGCACGCTGTCGATCGTGGCCGTTGGCTTCGTCACCTGGATGATCTTCTGGATGGCCCGCACCTCCCGGGCCCTGCGCTCGGAGCTGGAGGGCCGCATGGCCGTGGCCGTGGCCGCCGGGGGCACCAGCCTCGTGCTGCTGTCGGCCCTGGCGGTGGGCCGGGAGGGCCTGGAGACGGCCCTGTTCGTGTGGGCCGCGGCCCAGGCCACCGGCTCGTCCACCTCCCCCATCATCGGAGCCCTCCTCGGTCTGGCCGTGGCCGTGGTGCTGGGGATCGGGGTGTACAAGGGGGCGCTGCACCTCAACCTGGCGACGTTCTTCCGCTGGACGGGGGCGGCGCTGGTGGTGGTAGCCGGCGGGGTGCTGGCCTACGGCATCCACGACCTGCAGGAGGCCCGGTTCCTGCCCGGGCTCAACACCATCGCCTTCGATGTGAGCGACACGATCCCGCCCGGCTCGTGGTACGGCACCCTGCTCAAGGGCACCGTGAACTTCTCGCCCCGCACCACCGTGCTGGAGGCGATCGCCTGGACCTGCTACGTGGTCCCGGTGCTCTTCCTGTTCTGGCGCTCGGTCCGCACCCCGGCCCCGCGCCCGACCAGCAAACCCACCCACCCCACTCCCGATGCTGTGAGCGTGTGAGATGACCATCGCCCGGTTCCGGGCCGGCGCCCTGGCGGCGTCGGTCCTCGTCTTCCCTGCCCTGGCGGCCTGCTCGTCCGATGGTGGCTCGTCGGAGAACGCCACCGCGGTGGCCGTCACCAGCACGGCCGACGCCTGCGAGCTGAGCGCGACCACGGCCCCCGCCGGGCCCGTGACCTTCACGGTGAGGAACGACGGCAACGAGACGACCGAGTTCTACGTCTACGAAGAAGACGGCACCACCATCGTGAGCGAGGTGGAGAACATCGGCCCCGGCACCAGCCGGGAGCTGTCGGTGGACCTGGAGGCCGGCACCTACGAGACGGCGTGCAAGCCGGGCCAGGCGGGCGACGGCATCCGGGGCGACTTCACCGTCAGCTGACCCCGCTCCCGCCAGCACCCATCGTCGGCTGAGTCGGGCCGCCCCGGCTCCTGTTCCGTCGCGTTCCCGATTCGAGAGAGGTACCTCCCATGTTCCTGACCCGGCGCGCCCTGGCGCTCGCTCTGTTCCCGACGGCCCCGCTCCTGGCCGCCGCCTGCACCTCCGCCGCTACCGAGTCGGCCGACGGGGGCCGCAGCGGCGGAGGCTCCGATGGCCCGATCGCCGTCACCAGCACCGACGACGAGTGCCGGCTCGCCGCCACCTCGGCCCCGGCCGGAGCGGTCACGTTCGCCGTGACCAACGACGGCGGGCAGGTGACCGAGTTCTACCTGCTGGCGGCGGACGGTGTGGCCGTGGTCGGGGAGGTGGAGAACATCGGGCCCGGCGTGTCCCGCCAGCTCACCGTGGAGGTGGACCCGGGCCGCTACGTGGCCGCCTGCAAGCCGGGCATGGCGGGCGACGGGATCCGGGCCGACTTCACCGTCACCGAGGCCGGGGCCACCGCCACCACCGTCGGTGCCGAGCGGGCAGCCCAGCTGGCCACCGCCACCGCCGCCTACGAGCGCTTCGTGCAGACCGAGGCGGCGGCCCTGGCCGACAAGACCGGGCAGTTCGCCCAGCTCGTGATCGCCGGCGACGACGAGGCGGCCCGCACCCTCTACCCCGACGCCCGCACCCACTGGGAGCGGATCGAGCCGGTGGCCGAGTCGTTCGGCGACCTCGACCCCCGGCTCGATCTCCGGGAGGCCGACCTGGAGCCGGGCCAGACCTGGACCGGTTGGCACGCACTGGAGAAGGAGCTGTGGCCGCCGGCCGAGGGCTACGCCCCGCTCTCGCCGGACCAGCGGCGGAACCTGGCCGACAAGCTCGTGACCGACACCGACGAGCTGGTGGCCCGGGTGGCCGACCTCGAGCTCACCCCGTCGCAGCTCGGCAACGGAGCCAAGGAGCTGCTCGACGAGGTGGCCACCGGGAAGGTGACGGGCGAGGAGGAGATCTGGTCCCACACCGACCTGTGGGACTTCCAGGCCAACGTCGACGGGGCCCGGGCCGCCTTCGAGGCCCTGGAACCGGTGGTCACAGCCGAGGATCCGGACCTGGCGGCGACCCTGACCGAGCGGTTCGAGGCCATCGACGCCGAGCTCGGCCAGCACCGGACCGGCGACGCCTTCGCCTTCTACGACGCCCTCGACCCGGCCCAGGTCAACCGGCTGGCGGCCGCCGTCGACGCCCTCAGCGAGCCCCTGTCCCGGCTCACGGTCACCGTGGTCGCATGACGGCGACCACCGCCGGCGCCGACCGGCGCTGGACCCGCCGCCGGTTCCTGGCCGCCGGCACGGCCACGGCGGCCGCCGCCGGGGCCGGCACCGCAGCGGCCGTCACCCGGGGCGGCAGCGCCGCCGGGCCGGGACCGAACCCTGGCGGCGGGGACGCAACCGTCGCCTTCCACGGTCGGCACCAGGCCGGCATCACCACCCCGCCCCAGGCCCGGCTCCAGCTGGCGGCCTTCGACGTCACCACCGAGCGCCGCCACGAGCTGGTGGACCTGCTGCGGGCCTGGACGTCGGCTGCGGCCCAGATGACGGCCGGGCGGGAGGTGGGCGCCACCGGCGCCACCGGCGGGCCGGCCCTGGCCCCGCCGGACGATACGGGCGAAGCGCTCGACCTCGCCCCGTCCCGCCTCACGATCACCGTGGGGTTCGGCCCCGGCCTGTTCGGGGCCCGCCGGGGCACCGACGACCGCTTCGGCCTGGCCGCCCGGCGGCCGGCCGCCCTCCAGCCGCTCCCCCACTTCCCGGGCGACGACCTCGATCCCGCCCGCAGCGGCGGCGACCTGTGCCTCCAGGTCTGCGCCGACGAAGCCCAGATCGCCTTCCACGCCGTTCGCAACCTGGCCCGCATCGGCTTCGGCGCGGTCACACCCCGGTGGTCGCAGCTCGGCTTCGGCCAGGCCGCCGGGGCGACACCGTCGGGAACCACGCCCCGCAACCTGATGGGGTTCAAGGACGGCACGGCCAACCTGGGGGCGGGGCGGCCCGACCTGCTCGACGAGTACGTGTGGGTGGGCCCCGACGACGATCCGGGCGCCGGCTGGCTGGCCGGTGGCACCTACCTGGTGGCCCGCCGGATCGCCATGCACATCGAGACGTGGGACCGGTCGTCGCGGGCCGAGCAGGAAGCCGTCTTCGGCCGGGACAAACGGCACGGCGCCCCCCTGTCGGGCGGCACCGAGACGACGGTGCCCGACTTCGAGGTCACCGGCTCCGACGGGGCGCCGCTCATCCCGCTCGACGCCCACGTGCGCCTGGCCCATCCCGACACCAACGGCGGGAGCCGGCTGCTGCGCCGGGGCTACAACTTCGCCGACGGCACCGACGCCCTGGGCCGGCTCGACGGCGGCCTGTTCTTCGTGGCGTTCACCCGTGACCCCCATCGCCACTTCGTGCCGATCCAGAGCCGGCTGGCCGGCGGCGACGCCCTCAACGAGTACATCAAGGTCACCGGTTCGGCCCTGTTCGCCGTGCCTCCCGGCGTGACCGGGCCCGGGGGACACTGGGGTGAGGCGCTGCTGGCGCCCTAGTGACGAGCACCGACGCGCTGGCGGCGCCACGCCGGAGGCGTACCATCGGGGCATGCCCGAGTTCTTCACCGACGTGTCCGGCCCCATCCCCTACCTCGGCCCCGACTCGAACGACCCCTTGTCGTTCCGCTGGTACGACAAGGACCGGGTGGTGGCCGGCCGCCGGATGGAAGACCACCTGCGCTTCGCCGTGTGCTACTGGCACAGCTTCAACTGGGACGGGTTCGACATCTTCGGCGCCGGCACGCTCGACCGGCCGTGGCTGGCCGCCGGGCTGGACCCGATGGAGGCGGCCCGGGCCAAGCAGGACGCCGCCTTCGAGTTCTTCGCCAAGCTCGGCGTGCCCTTCTACTGCTTCCACGACGTCGACATGGCCCCCGCCGGGGACACGTTCGCCGAGGCCACGGCGAACCTGAACGAGCTGGTGGAGCGGGCCGCCGGGCTGCAGGAGCAGACCGGTGTGGGCCTGCTGTGGGGCACGGCCAACCTGTTCAGCCACCCCCGGTTCGCCGCCGGGGCCGCCACCAACCCGAACCCCGAGATGTTCGCCCGGGCCGCGGGCCAGGTGTGCAACATCCTGGAGGCCACCCACCGTCTGGGCGGCGCCAACTATGTGCTGTGGGGCGGCCGGGAGGGCTACGAGACCCTGCTCAACACCGACCTGAAGCGGGAGGCCGACCAGCTGGCCCGGTTCATGCACCTGGTGGTGGAGCACAAGCACCGGATCGGCTTCACCGGCACGATCCTCATCGAGCCCAAGCCGTTCGAGCCCACCAAGCACCAGTACGACTACGACTCGGCCACCGTCCACGCCTTCCTCCAGCGCTACGACCTGGCCGACGAGATCAAGGTCAACATCGAGGTCAACCACGCCACCCTGGCCGGCCACGACTTCCACCACGAGATCGCCTACGCCAACGCGGCGGGGATCTTCGGCTCGATCGACGCCAACGCCGGCGACGACCGCCTGGGCTGGGACGTCGACCGGTTCCCGGTGTCGGTGGAGCAGATGACGCTGGGCATGTACGAGATCCTGCGGGCCGGTGGCTTCACCACCGGCGGCCTCAACTTCGACGCCAAGCTGCGGCGCCAGTCGATCGACCGCACCGACCTGTTCCACGCCCACATCGCCGGCATGGACACCATGGCCCGGGCCCTGCTGGCGGCCAGCCTCCTGGTGGAGGAGGGCGAGCTGGAGGCCAACCGGGAAGCCCGCTACGCCGGCTGGGAGGGCGATCTGGGCCGCGACATCATGAACGGCTCGCTCGACCTGCCCGCGCTGCGCAAGCGGGCGGCCGACGCCCCCGACCCCGCCCCCGTGAGCGGGCGCCAGGAGGCGCTGGAGAACCTGGTGGCCCGCGCCGTCGAACGGGCCCGATAGCCGACGGCTCAGGGGGTGGACTCGTCGACCAGCGGCTCGGCCCCGTCGTCGGCGGTGCCGGTCTGCTCCGACAGGTCGATGCTGCCCCCGTCCCGCTCGACGGGGTCGGCGGCGGCGGCGGCCGCGGCCTGGGCGGCGGCCGAGGCCGACACGTACTCGGGCACCGGCACCTCCCGCCGGCCCCGGAGGGCCAGCCAGGCCGCCGCGGCGGCGATGGCGAGCAGGCTGGTCCAGATGTTGACCCGGACGCCGGCGATGCGGCTGGCCTCGTCGATCCGCAGCGACTCCACCCACAGCCGCCCGAGGCCGTAGCCGCCGACGTAGAAGGCGAACACCCGGCCGGGGCGGGACTTCAGGTGCCGGTTGTCCCAGGCGATCAGCAGGCCGGCCAGGGCCAGGTTCCATGCCGCCTCATAGAGGAAGGTGGGATGGAAGGTGGCCACGTTCTCGTAGCCCACCGGGCGGTGCGCGGGGTCGATCTCCAGGCCCCAGGGCAGCGTGGTCGGCCCGCCGAACAGCTCCTGGTTGAACCAGTTGCCGAGCCGGCCGATGGCCTGGGCCACGGGCAGGGCAGGGGCGACGGCGTCGAGGGCCGAGGGGATGTGCATGCCCCGCTTGCGGGCCAGGTAGACGCCGGTGAGCACGCCGAGCACGAGGCCGCCGGGGATGCCGAGACCGCCCTCCCACACCTTGACCACGTCGAACCACCGGCCCTCGAAGCGGCGCCAGTCGGTGATGACGTGGTAGATCCGGGCCCCCACCAGACCGGCGATCACCGAGCCGGTGGCGATGGACGCGATGTCGGCCGGGTCGCCTCCCTTGCGGGCCCAACGCCGTTGGGTGACCGCCACCGCCGCCAGCACCCCGACGGCGATGCACAGGCCGTAGGCCCGGAACACGAGCGGCCCCACGTGGAGGCCGCTGCGCGAGGGGCTCGGGATGGATGCGAGGAAGGTGACGAGGAGCGACATCGGGCGGCGCTACTGCTGTTCGCCGGCTGGTTCGAGCAGGAGCGACGCCGAGTTCATGCAGAAGCGGTCTCCCGTGGGCCGGGGCCCGTCGGGGAAGACGTGGCCGAGATGGGCGCCGCAGGTGGCGCAGTTCACCTCGGTGCGGACCATGCCGTAGCTGCGGTCCTCGTGGAGCTCCACCGCCTCGGGGGTGATGGGCTGCCAGAAGCTGGGCCAGCCGCTGTGCGACTCGTACTTCGTGTTCGAGTCGAAGAGGGGCTCGTGGCACACGATGCAGCGGTAGATCCCCTCCTCCTTGGCGTTGTTGTAGATACCGGTGAAGGCGCGCTCGGTGCCGGCGTGCTGGGTCACCTCGTACTGCTCGGGGGTGAGGCGGGAGCGGAGCTCGTCCTCGGTGAAGGTCTTGCGGGCCATGGGTCGGTCTCCAGTTGGTCGGGCCGATGGGTCGGTGTGATGCGGGCTGGGGCGGGCGGCGGGCTGGGGGCCGACGGGCCGGCCAGGTCAGACCCGGCGGGCGTCCTCCACCAGGTTGATGTCGTACAGCACCTGGTCGAGGAGGTCGCCGGCTTCGATGGCGGGGAACCGCTGGGGGTTGGCCGGGCCGGTGCAGGAGGCGAGCGGGCTCAGGATCGTCCACGGGGTGGGATGGCAGAACTGGACGACCGAGTACCGGTCTCCGGGCTCGGCCGGGTCGGCCACCACCCGGTGGATGCCCTGGGGGATCACGCCGTTGGTGAGGTGTTCCAGCATGATGCCGGTGTTCATGATCACCCGGTCCCCCGGCGGGGCGGCGTCGACCCAGTGGTCGCCCACCTTCACCTGCAGACCCCGGGCGGTGGCCCGGGGCAGGGCCGTGATCAGGTTGATGTCGCCGTGCTCGGCCGCCCACACGTGCTCGGCGCCGGGAGCCAGGTCCATGGCCGGGTAGTGGATGGCGCGGGCCAGGGTGGTGCCGTTGCGGGTCATGAGGTCGAACAGGTCTTCGTGGCAGCCGACCCCCACGGCGATGATCCGGAGGAACCGCTGCTGGAGGTCGAGGAGCTTGTCATAGAACTCCACCAGCACCTTGGTGATTCCCGGCACGAGGTGATCGGGCAACACCGGCCCGTGGTAGCGGTGGGGGAACCGGCGCCGGAGGGGATGCCCGTCGGGGAGGTCCATCCCCCAGTTCAGCATCTCCTTCCAGTCCGGTACCTCGCTCGACGCCGCCGTCTCCACCAGGAGCCCGGTGTAGCCGGCCTGGCCGTGGGTACCGGGAACGGTGGCTGTGGCCTTCTCCTCGGGCGACAGCGAGAAGAACTGGGCCAGCATGCCGTAGGCCGTGTCCAGCAGATCCTCCGACAGGTCGTGGCTGGTGTAGACGAACCCGGTGACGAGGCTGGCCATCACGCCGTCGACCACGCCCCGGCGCTGGGCGGTGGTGCCCCGCTCGAAGGCCAGCAGGTCGACGTCGAGGATGTCACTCACCCTGGCCAGGATACACGGTGCTTGTCGGGGGCCTGATCAGCCGCCGGGCGGCGTTCGCCGAAGGCGAAACTTGAAGGGCGCGCTCAGTCCGCCGGGGACTCGCTGATGGTGACCGACTCGATCACCATGGGCTCGAGCGGGCGGTCGTTGCGGTCGGTGGCCACCTTCTCCATCTCGGCCACGTGCTCCAGGCCCTTCACCACCTTGCCGAACAGGGAGTAGTTCGGGGGCAGCGACATCCCGTTGGGGCCGGAGATGATGAAGAACTGGCTGCCGTTGGTGTTGGGGCCGGCGTTGGCCATGGCCAGCGAACCCAGCTCGTAGCGGCCGGGCTTGGGCAGCTCGTCGGCGAACCGGTACCCGGGGCCACCACGGCCCGACCCTTCGGGGCAGCCACCCTGGAGCACGAAGCCCTGGATGACCCGGTGGAAGGTGAGGCCGTCGTAGTAGTGGTAGCGGGCGAGCGACACGAAGTTCTCGACCGTCTTGGGGGCGCTCACGGCGTCGAGGGCGATGGTGAGCGTGCCGTAGTTCGTCACCATCTCGGCGCTGTAGCGGCTCTCGGGGCTGAGGCAGCCGCTGAACGGAGCGTCGAACGACGTCTGGCGGGGGCTGGAGCCATCGGGGGCGGGGCATTCGGGCACGGGAAACTCCTCGTGTTCGGCGAACCCGTGCAGCCTAAGGGTCCCTTCGGGGACCTTGACTTTCGCTCGGCGGAAACTCTCAGGGGAAATTAGGAGCCTGAGCGGCGCTGAGCGCCGCTCAGGCTCCTAATTTCGGGAGCTCAGGCGCTCTTGGCCGCCCGGAAGCCGTTCTCCAGGTCGGCGATGATGTCGTCGACCGACTCGAGCCCCACCGACAACCGGATCAGGCCGGCCTCCACCCCGGTGGTGGCCTGCTCCTCGGGGGTCAGCTGGCTGTGGGTGGTGGACGCCGGGTGGATGACGAGGGAGCGCACGTCGCCGATGTTGGCCACGTGGCTGTGCAGCTCGAGGGCGTCGACGAACTTCTTGCCCGCCTCCCGGCCGCCCTTGATGACGAAGGCCGGCACGGAGCCCGCCCCCCGGCCCTGGCTGTACTTGCGGGCGGCGTCGAACCACGGCGACGACGGGAGCCCGGCGTAGTACACCTTCTCCACGTCTTCGTGCTGCTGGAGGTACTCGGCCACCACGGTGGCGTTGGCCACGTGGCGCTCCATCCGCAGCGACAGCGTCTCCAGCCCCTGGAGCAGGAGGAAGGCGTTGAACGGGCTGATCGAGGCGCCCAGGTCTCGCAGCAGCTGGATGCGGGCCTTGGCGATGAACGAGCCGGCGCCCAGCATGGGCCAGTAGGTGAGGCCGTGATAGCTCGGATCGGGCAGGTTGAACCCGGGGTAGCGATCGGCGTCGGAGAACTCGAACGTGCCGCCGTCGACGATGGCGCCCACGATCGAGTTGCCGTGACCGCCGAGGAACTTGGTGGCCGAGTGGACCACGATGTCGGCCCCCCAGTCGAGCGGGCGGATCAGGTACGGGGTGGCCACCGTGTTGTCGAGGACGAGGGGCACCCCCACCTCGTGGGCCACGTTGGCCACGCCCTCGATGTCGAACACGTTGTTCATCGGGTTGCCGATGGTCTCGCCGTAGAACGCCTTGGTGTTGGGCCGCACGGCCCGGCGCCAGGCGTCGAGGTCGTCGACGTCCTCCACGAAGGTGGTCTCGATCCCGAACTTGGGCAGCGTGTAATGCAACAGGTTGTAGGTGCCGCCGTAGAGGGCGGCACCGGCCACGATGTGGCTGCCCGCCTCGGCCAGGTTCATGATGGTCAACGCCTCGGCCGCCTGGCCCGACGACACCACCAGCGCCCCCGGCACCCCGGCGGCGGTGGAGCCGAGGCCGTTCTCCAGCGAGGCCAGGCGGACCTCGGCCACACCCTGGGTGGGGTTCATGATCCGGGTGTAGATCATGCCCGGCTCGGCCAGGGCGAACAGGTTGGCGGCGTGGTCGGAATCCCGGAACTGGTAGGCCGTGGTCTGATAGATGGGGACGGCCCGGGCCCCGGTGGCGGCGTCGGGCTCCTGCCCCGCATGGATCTGTCGTGTCTCGAAACCCCAACCCTCAGCAGCCATCTCGGCCCGTCCTTCCTCGTTCGGTCTACGCGCTCACGTCCTGGCGGCGAGCGCTCACCCTAACCGAATTCCCGAGCAGATCAATCGGGTTTGCTGGTCTACGGCTCCGGGATGTAGCTGGCCACATAGGGCAGGTTCCGGTACAGCTGGCCGGCGTCGAGGCCGTAGCCGATCACGAAGGCCGAGGCCGGCAGCCGGAACCCCTCGTAGTCGATGACCACCGCCCCCTCGCTCTGGCCCCCGTGGGCCGGCTCCCGCACCAGGAGGGCACAGGTGCTGACGCTGGCCGGCCCCTGCGACGACAGCCGCTCCACCAGGTAGCGCATGGTGAGGCCGGAGTCGACGATGTCCTCCACCAGGATCACGTCCCGGCCGGCCACGTCGTGGTCGAGGTCCTTGATGATGCGCACCACCCCGCTCGACTTGGTGGCCGCCCCGTAGGAGCTCACCGCCAGCACGTCGATCTCGGCCGGGCCCTCGATGGCCCGCATCAGGTCGGCCATGAACACCAGCGACCCCTTGAGCACCGACACCAGCAACGGGGTGCGCCCGGCATAGTCGGCCGTGATCCGCCGACCCAGCTCGGCCACCCGGGCCGCGATCTGGGCCTGGGAGAACAGGACCTCGCCGATGTGGGGATCGTCGTAGCCCGCCGGCCGGGGCGCCGCTCCGGCCGGGCCCAGCAGGTCCCAGCGGTTGCCGTACAGGTCCTCCCACACCACCACCCAGCCGTAGGGCTCCTGGCGGGGGTCCTGGGTGAAGCGGATGCCGGCGTCGGTCATGCGCCGGTAGGCGGCGTCGAAGTCTTCGGTGTGGAGGAACAGCCCCACCCGGCCCCCGGTCTGGCGGCCCACCGCCGCCCGCTGGGCGTCGTCGGAGGCCCGGGCCAGCAGCAGGCCTGTCTGGGCTCCCGGTGGGCGCACCACCACCCACCGCTTGGGGGCGCCGGTGACCGAGCTCGTCTCCGGTGAGTCTTCCACCAGCTCGAAGCCGGCCTTGTCCACGTAGAAGGCGATGGCCTCGTCGTAGTCGTGGACCAGCAGGGAAACCAGGTCGATGTGGCTCACTGACCGGAGAAGTCGGCCTTGCCCGGGCCGTTGGCCAGGAAGCTGGTGATGCCGGTGACCGCGTCGTCGGTCTGGAAGGAGGCCACGAACTCCCTCTTCTCCACGGCGATGGCCTCGGCGATGGGCAGGGTGATGCCCTCCTGGATCGCCCGCTTGGCGTTGGTCAGAGCGGCCGGGCCGTTGGCGGTGTAGCCGGCGATGAGGTCGATGGCGGCGTCGAGCACCTCCTCATCGGGGTGGACCGAGCTCACCAGCCCGATGGCCAGCGCTTCGTCGGCCTTGACCATCCGGCCCGAGTAGTTGATGTCCTTGGCCTTGGTCATGCCCACCAGGCGGGTGAGGCGCTGGGTGCCGCCGGCCCCCGGGATGAGGCCGAGCAGGATCTCGGGCTGGCCGAACTGGGCGCTCTGGCCGCAGACCCGGAAGTCGGTGCTCATCGACAGCTCGCAGCCGCCGCCGAGGGCGAAGCCGTTGACGGCCGAGCACGTGATCTGGGGCAGGTTCTCGAGGGCGAAGTTCGCCTCGTTCAGGGCGTCGACCATGCCCGACGGGTCGCGGTGGCCCTCGTTGGTGGGAAACTCGCTGATGTCGGCGCCGGCGGCGAAGAACCGGGGGCCGCCCCACACCACCACGCCCCGGATGTCGGACCGGCCCGCCACCTCGTTGGCCACCGCCAGGAGCTCCCGGCCCACCTGGGTGTTCAGGGCGTTCACCTTCGGCCGGTCGAGGCGGATGATGGCCACCTTGTCGACCCGTGACGCTTCCAGGTTCACGAACTCACCCATCGGACTGCGACTCCTTGTGCTCCGGCGCGCCCCGCCCGGGAGAGCAGGGCGCCAAACTGTACCGGCCGACCGTAGCCCAGGCGGAGCGACGGCACCGCAGCCCGGCTCGACGGTCGGGACCGGCCAGCCGTTACGGTGGGCCGACCATGGCAGCAGCGCCACCCCAGACCCTGCGGGACCGCCAGCTCGGCCGCCTCGACGGCGGTGATTTCGACGTGCTCGTGGTCGGGGGCGGGATCAACGGGGCCGTGTCGGCCGCCGCCCTGGCCGCCCGGGGGGTGGCGGTGGCGCTGGTGGAGCGGGCCGATTTCGCCTCGTTCACCAGCCAGGAGTCCTCCAACATGGTGTGGGGCGGCTTCAAGTACCTGGAGAACTACGAGATCCCGCTGGTGCTCAAGCTCACCCGGTCCCGGAACCGGCTGATGCGGGCCTACCCCAACGTGATCACCGAGCTGCGGTTCCTGGCCACGCTCGACGCCTCCGCCCCGTTCCCGTCGTGGCTGGCCGCCCTGGGCACCGTGGGCTACTGGGGCCTCGGCCAGTTCGCCACCCGCCCGCCGAGCTACCACCGGCCGGGGCGGCTGGAGCAGCTGGAACCGGTGATCCGCACCGACACGGCGGAGGCCGCCATCGAGTACGGCGACGCCTACCTGAAGGACAACGACGCCCGGTTCGTGTGGAGCTTCGTGCGCTCCGCCATCGACCACGGCGCGGCGGCGGTGAACTACGCCGAGGTGGCGGGCATGACCCGGGAGGGCGACCGGTGGCGGGCCGAGGTGTGCGACCAGCGATCGGGGCGGCCGCTGCATCTCACGGCCCGGGTGGTGGTCAACGCCGCCGGACCGTTCGTCGACGAGCTGAACCGGCAATGGGGGGTGCAGACCGAGCATCGGATCGTCTATTCCAAGGGTGTGCACCTGGTGGTGCCCCAGCTGGCGGCGGCCGAGCGGGTGCTGGCCTTCTTCGACGACAGCCAGCGTCTGTTCTACGTGCTGCCCATGGCCCACCGCTCGGTGATCGGCACCACCGACACCCGCACCACCGATCCCGACGAAGGCGTGACCGACGCCGACCGGGAGTTCCTCCTGAGCCAGATCAACGCCCGCCTGAACCTGGACGCGCCGCTGACCACGGCCGACATCATCGCCGAGCGGTGCGGGGTGCGGCCCCTGGTGGTGGAGAACGACGGCAACGACCGGACCGACATCGACTGGACCACGCTGTCCCGCAAGCACGAGATCGACGTCGACAAGGCGGCGGCCACCGTGACCGTGTTCGGAGGCAAGCTGACCGACTGCCTGAACGTGGGCGACGAGGTGACGGCCGCCGTGCGCCGCCTGGGGGTCAAGCTGAGGCCCGAGGCCGAGGGCTGGTACGGCGAGGCCCCGGCCACGGCCCGGGTGGCGTTCCAGCGGGCGGCGGGGGACGTGGGCCTCGACCGGGCACCCGAGGTGGAGCGGGAGGCCACGGTGGCCGACGTGCTGTGGCGCCGCCACGGCCCGGCGGCGCTGCAGGTGGTGGAGGCCGTGGCGGCCGACCCGTCGGGGGCCGAGCCGGTGCTGGCCGGGACCGATCTGCTGCGGGCCGAGCTGGCCCTCTACGCCGAGCGGGAGATGATCGTGGAGCTGGACGACTTCCTGCGCCGACGCACCAAGGCGGCGTTGATCCAGCGGGCTGCCGATCTGGCCGCCGACCCCGGCCTCGCTGAGGTCCGCCGCGCCCTCGGTCTGGCCCCCCAGGACACGTGAACCGACGGCGCGATAACCGCGCCCCCGGCCCGATCTGCGTCGCCTTATCCCCGTATTCGAGGGTTTTCGCGACACAGATCGCCGCCGTGACGCGGTTTTCGTCGCGCAGAACGGGCCGCCGATGAGCGACCGAGGCGTCAGCGACGGGGCCGCGAGCGGGGGCGGGGGCGGGGGCGGGGGCGGGGGCGAACCGTGGCGGCGGCGGGCGGCGGACGTGGCGGCGGGGCTGGGCGTGGATCCGGCGGCGGGGCTGTCGGCGGGCGAGGCTTCGGACCGGCTGGAGCGGTACGGCCCCAACGTGCTGGCGTCGGCCCCGCCGGTGCCGGGGTGGCGCAAGCTGCTGGCCCAGATGGCCGACCCGCTGGTGTACCTGCTGCTGGCGGCGGTGGTGGTCTCGGCTGCGGTGTGGGTGCTGGAGGGAGCGGACGGCGTCCCCTTCGACGTGATCGTGATCGTGGCCATCGTGGCCGCCAACGCCGTGCTGGGCTTCGTGCAGGTGGAGCGGGCCGAGCAGGCCGTTGCCGCCCTGCAGGAGATGACGGCGGCCCACGCTTCGGTGGTGCGCGACGGCCGGGAGCAGCGGGTGGAGGCGGCCCGGCTGGTGCCGGGCGACGTGCTGGTGCTGGCCGAGGGCGACGCCGTCGGGGCCGACGCCCGCCTGGTGGAGGCGGCCGCCCTCACCGTGGCCGAAGCCGCCCTCACCGGGGAGAGCGAGCCCGTGCTGAAGGAGACGGCGACGGTGGACGGGCCGGCCGAGGTGGGCGACCGGGTGAACATGGTGTTCGCCGGGACGGCCGTCACCCGGGGCCGGGGCCGGGCCGTGGTCACCGCCACCGCCATGGACACCGAGATGGGCGCCGTGGCCCGGCTCCTGGGGCGCACCGAGACCCGGGCCACGCCGCTGCAGGTGGAGGTGGACGCCATCGGTCGGGCTCTGGGCCTGGCGGTGGTGGCGATCGCCGTGGTGGTGATGGGGGCCATCGTGGCCACCAGCGGCGTCGGTAGCGCCTCCGATCTGGTGAACGTGCTGCTGGTGGGGGTGTCGCTGGCGGTGGCGGCTGTGCCCGAGGGCCTGCCCGCCATCCTGTCGGTGGTGCTCAGCGTCGGGGTGCAGCGCATGGCCCGGCGCCATGCCATCGTGAAGCGGCTGTCGTCGGTGGAAACGCTTGGCTCGGCCACCGTGATCTGCTCCGACAAGACCGGCACCCTCACCCGCAACGAGATGACCGTGGTGACGGTGCTCACCGGCTCGGGCCGGGTGGAGGTCACCGGGACCGGCTACGACCCGACGGGCGAGCTGCGCCTGCCGGGCGACGGCAGCCCGGTGGCCGACCCCGCGCTGCGGGACGAGGTGGCGCTGGTGCTGGGGGGCGGGGCGCTGGCCAACGACGCCAGCCTGCACCACGGCCCCGATGGCTGGACGATCCAGGGCGACCCGACCGAGGCCGCGTTCCTGGTGGCCGAGGCCAAGCTCAGCTCGGCCGCCGAGCAGGAGGCGCGTCGGAACCGGTTCACCCGGGTGGGCGAGATCCCGTTCACCTCGGAGCGCAAGCTGATGACCACCCTCCACGCCGACGCCGAGCAGGAGGGTGGCGTGGTGGCGGTGTCGAAGGGGGCCCCCGACGTGCTGCTCGGCCGCTGCACCGCCGAGCGGGTGGCGGGCGCCGAACGGCCCTTGACCGACGAGCGGCGGCGGGCGGTGCTGGCCGCCGTCGACGAGCTGGCCGGTGACGCCCTGCGGACCCTGGCGGTCGCCTACCGCCGCTACCCCGACCGGACCGATGGGCGGCCGCTGCCGGCCGGCGACGATGACGCCGTGGAGCAGGGCCTGGTGTATCTGGGCCTGGTGGGGATCGTCGATCCGGCCCGGCCGGAAGCGGCGGCGGCGGTGGCCGAGGCCCGGAGGGCCGGGGTCCGCACGGTGATGATCACCGGCGACCACCCCCGGACGGCGGCCCGCATCGCCGCCGAGCTCGGCATCCTCCCGGCGGAGCGAGCCGGCTCCAACGGCGACCGGGGCACCGCCGGGAGCGGCGGCGACGACCACAGCGGCGGCGACGACCGGAGGGGCGCCGGGGAGTCTGGCGTGCTCACGGGGGCCGAGCTGGCGACCCTGGGGCCCGACGAGCTGGCGGCGGTGGTGCAGCGGGTGTCGGTGTACGCCCGGGTGGCGCCCGAGCACAAGCTGCGCATCGTGGAGGGCCTGCAGGCCGGTGGTCAGGTGGTGGCGATGACGGGCGACGGGGTGAACGACGCCCCCGCCCTGAAGGCGGCCGATATCGGCGTGGCCATGGGCGTGACCGGCACCGACGTGGCCAAGGAGGCGGCCGACATGGTGCTCACCGACGACAACTTCGCCACGATCGTGGCTGCGGTGGGCCAGGGACGGGCCATCCTGTCCAACATCCGCAAGTTCCTCCGGTTCCTGCTGTCGTCGAACATGGGCGAGGTGTTCACCATGTTCTTCGGCGTGATCGGGGCGGGCGCCCTGGGGCTCGACGGCGGAGCGGGCGGCGTGGCCGTTCCCCTGCTGGCCACCCAGATCCTGTGGGTCAACCTGCTGACCGACACCGCCCCGGCTCTGGCCATGGGGGTGGATCCGCCGGCCGACGACATGATGAGCCGGCCGCCCCGCCGCTCCGACGACCGGGTGATCGACGCCGCCATGTGGGTGGGCATCGTATGGGTGGGCGTGGCGACGGCGGCGGTGTCGCTGGCGGCGTTCGACCTGGGCCGCGACGGCGGCCTGCTCGGAGGCTCGGGGCCCCTGGAGCAGGGGCGGACGATGGCGTTCACGACCCTCGTGCTGGCCCAGCTGTTCAACACGGTCAACGCCCGCTCGGACCGGGTGAGCGCCTTCCACCGGTTGTTCACCAACCCGCTGCTGTGGGCCGCGTTGGCTCTGTCGGCGCTGCTCCAGGTGGCCGTCGTCCACCTTGGGTTCATGAACCGGGCGTTCGACACGGTGCCCCTCGGGCCCGGTCACTGGGCCATCTGCCTGGGCCTGGCCAGCGTCGTGCTGTGGGCCGACGAGGCCCGCAAGTTGGCCGCCCATCTGCTGCGGTAGGATCTGCCTCACGCCCTCGGTGAGCCAGCGTTCAAGGTGGGCCCAGTCGCTCTCGACATCGAGCGGCCGGGCTCCAGGCTCCCCTCGACTCGCATCAGAGCCAGGACGAGGGCATTGTGATATCCGAGCAGCAGCGGCACCGTCTCTACACCCGGTTGGGTGAGGTCCTGGGATCGGAGGAGGCCGGCACGATGATCGAGCTTCTACCCGCCGGATCGTGGGACGACCTGGCCACCAACCAGCGTCTGGACCAGATCTCGGCTGAGATCCGGGGCGAACTGCGCACCGAGATGGCGAATCTCCGCACGGAACTGAAGACTGAGATGGCCGATCTCCGCACGGGGCTGAAGACCGAGATGGCCGATCTCCGCACGGAGCTGAAGACCGAGATGGCGGACCTCCGCACCGACATCAAATCCGACATGGGCCTCATCCGGACCGAGATCACGACGGAGATGAGCGACTTCCAAACCGCCATCCGCACCGAGATGAGCGACTTCCAAACTGCCATCCGCACCGAGATGAGCGACTTCCAAACCGCCATCCGCACCGAGATGAGCGACTTCCAAAGCGCCATCCGCACCGAGATGAGCGACTTCCAATCCGCCATCCGCACCGAGATGAGCGGATTCCGCGTGGAGCTGGCCCAGATGAGGGTGGAGATGCACCGGTCGGCGCGCCAGGCGATGGCGGTGAACACGGCGGCCATGCTGGCCATCGGCGGGATGCTGGTGGCGGCCCTGCGGATCTGACCCGCTGAAAATGGCGACGCGGCCGGAGCCGGAGAACCGGCGCCGGCCGCGTCGAGGTACCACGCAGCGGTGTCAGACGGCAGGGATCAGCCCTGGCCGCCCGAGGTCTCGCGCACGGATGCCTTGCCCTGCGAGATCCAGGGCATCATGGCCCGCAGCTCCTTGCCCACGACCTCCACCGGATGGTCGTGGCCAGCGGCCTCGAGCCGCAGGAAGTTGGGGCGCCCGGCCCGGCTCTCGGCCACCCACTCGTCGGCGAACTTGCCCGTCTGGATCTCGTCCAGGATGGCCTTCATCTCGGCCCGGACGGCGTCGTTGATGATGCGGGGTCCCCGGGTGAGGTCGCCGTACTCGGCCGTGTCGCTCACCGAGTAGCGCATCCCGGCGATGCCCTCCTCGTACATGAGATCCACGATCAGCTTCAGCTCGTGCAGGCACTCGAAGTACGCCACCTCGGGCTGATAGCCGGCGTCGACCAGCGTCTCGAAGCCGGCCTGGACCAGGGCGGTGGTGCCGCCGCACAGCACGGCCTGCTCACCGAACAGGTCGGTCTCGGTCTCCTCGGTGAACGTGGTCTCGATCACGCCGGCCCGGGCGCCGCCGATGGCGTCGGCGTAGGCCAGGGCGATGCCCTTGGCGTTGCCCGAGGCGTCGTTCTCCATGGCGATCAGGCACGGCACGCCGCCGCCCTCCACGTAGGTTCGCCGCACCAGGTGCCCGGGACCCTTGGGGGCCACCATGCACACGTCGACCGAGGCCGGCGGCTCGATCAGGCCGAAGCGGATGTTGAAGCCGTGGGCGAAGAACAGGGCATCGCCGTCGTTGAGGTTGGGGGCCACGTGGTCGGCGTAGATCGCCGCCATCTCCGTGTCGGGCATGAGCATCATCACCAGGTCGGCCTCGGCCACGGCGTCGGCGATGCCCAGCACCCGCAGCCCGGCCTCGGCCGCCTTGGCCGCCGAGTTCGAACCCTCCCGCAGGCCCACCCGCACGTCGATGCCCGACTCCTTCAGGTTCAGGGCGTGGGCATGGCCTTGCGACCCGTACCCCAGCACCGCCACCTTGCGGTTGGCGATGAGCGACCGATCGACGTCGGCTTCGTAGTAGATGTTGGCCATTGGAACTCGGACTCCTCAAGTGAAACGACGGGTGGAACGCTAACTAAACAGCACGCAACCGAGGCACTTCGCGGCCGATCTTGGGCAGGGCGATGCGGCCCGAGCGCTGCAGCTCGATGATGTCGTAGTCGCCGAGCAGGGCCTCGAAGTCGTCGATCTTGGCCGGATTGCCGTCGAGGGCCACCGTGAGGGCCTCGCTCGACACAGCCACGATCTTGCCCTCGAAGATGTCGACCAGCTCGGCTATCTGACCCCGCAGGTTCTTGGGGGCGGCCACCGTGGCCAGCAGCAGCTCCCGCTCAACCGACTCGCCGGGGTTGAGCACGGCGATCTCCACCACGTGGATCAGCTTGAACAGCTGCTTCACGATCTGGTCGAGGGGCGACGAGGCCACGTCGACCACGATCGTGATCCGGCTGAACGCCTCGTCGTGGGTGGGGGCCACAGCCAACGAGACGATGTTGTAGCCGCGGCGGGCGAACAGGTCGGCCACCCGGGCCAGGAGACCGGCCTTGTTCTCCACCAGCACCACGATCGTGCGCTGCGACGTGGGGCCCACCATGGGTTCCAGTGCGATGTCGCTCATTGCTCAGGCCCTCTCTCGCTGGGACGGGTCGACCATGATGTCGTCGTTGCTGCCGCCGGCCGGCACCATGGGGAACACCTTCTCCCCCGGCACGCAGCGGAACTCCACCACCACCGGGCGGTCGTTGATCTCGTTGGCCTTGGCGATCGTGGGCTCCACCTCCTCCGGTTCCTCCACCCGGAAGGCCACGCAGCCCATGGCCTCGGCCCACTTCACGTAGTCGGGCATGTCATGGCTTAGGTGCACCTCGGAGTACCGCTCGTCGTAGAACATCTCCTGCCACTGGCGCACCATGCCCAGGTAGGCGTTGTTGAGCAGGGCCACCTTGATCGGCACCTTCTCCACCGAGGCGGTGACCAGCTCCTGGCCCGTCATCTGGAAGCAACCGTCGCCGTCGACGGCCCACACCAGCCGGTCGGGCATGCCCACCTTGGCCCCGATGGCGGCCGGGATGGAGAACCCCATGGTGCCCAGGCCGCCCGAGTTGATCCAGGTGTAGGGGTGATCGAAGCGCCAGTACTGGCTGGTGAACATCTGGTGCTGGCCCACCCCGGAGGCCACGATCGTGTCGGCCGGGCAGGCGTCGCGCAGCTGCTCGATCACGAACTGGGGCTTGAGCAGCTCCCCCGGAGCCGAGTGCTCGTAGACCAGCGGGTAGCGCTCCTGCCAGCCCGAGAGCTGCTGGCGCCACCGGGTGTGGTCGGCGAACGCGGTGCGGCCGCCCCGCCGGCCGATCTCGGCCAGCATCAGCTCCATCGCCACCCGGCAGTCGCCCACCACGGAGACGTCGGGCTGGCGGACCTTGCCGTGCTCCGCCGGATCGATGTCGACGTGGACCACCTGGGCCCCAGGGGCGAAGGCACCCACCTTGCCCGTCACCCGGTCGTCGAACCGGGCGCCCATGGCGATCAGCAGGTCGGCCTGCTGGATGGCGGTGACCGCCGTGTAGTTGCCGTGCATGCCCGGCATGCCCAGGCACAGCTCGTGGCTGTCGGGGAAGGCACCCCGGGCCATGAGGGTGGTGACCACGGGCAGGTTGCCGGTCTCGGCCAGCTGGCGCAGCACCTCGGCCCCCCGGGCCTTGAGCACCCCGCCGCCCACGTAGAGCACGGGCCGCTCGGCCGCCAGGATCAGGTCCACCGCCCGGCGGATCGACTCCTCCGACGGGGTCAGGTCGGGTTTGTAGCCCGGCAGGTTCACCTCGTCGGGGTAGTACCACTGGAAGTAGGCGTCGGGGTTCTGGGCGTCGACCACGTTCTTGGGCACGTCGATCAGCACCGGGCCGGGCCGGCCGGTGGTGGCGATGTGGAACGCCTCCTTGACCGCCATCGGGATGTCCTCGGCCCGGGTCACCAGCATGTTGTGCTTGGTGACCGACCGGGTGATCCCGGTGGTGTCGACCTCCTGGAATGCGTCGGTGCCGATGGCGGCCATGCCCACCTGGCCGGTGATGCAGACCATGGGCACCGAGTCGAGGTAGGCGTCGGCCAGGGGCGTGACGATGTTGGTGGCGGCCGGCCCGCTCGTCACCATGCACACCCCGGGCCGGCCGGTGGCGTGGGCGTAGCCCTCGGCGGCGTGGCCTGCGCCCTGTTCATGGCGGACGAGCACATGACGGATACGGGAGTCGATGATCGGGTCGTACACCGGGAGGATGGCGCCGCCGGGGTAACCGAAGATCACCTCCACTCCCTCCATCTCGAGGCTCTTGATGAGGGCCTGGCCCCCGTTCAGCTCGATCGGTTCGAGCGCCATGTGCTTGCTCCTGATGCTGTCGGTCGGTGGAATGGCGGGTCGGTGGAGGGCACCACGGTCCCAAAACTGAGAAAGCCTCCCCGGGAGGGAGGCTTCTGCGCACGGGGACGAAAAACGTCGACGTGCGCTAGGTGAGTACGAGGATGGGCTCGGTGGTGAGGGTGCTGATCGCCATCGGCGTCCAGTCAATCACCACCGGGCCCATTCCACAACCGTACTTTTCGGAGGCTTGGTCGGCCCGGGTCTCAGTGGACGGCGGCGGCCGGGGCCGGGGCCTCGGAGCTGATGCCACCCGACGCCCGCTTGGTCCAGGTGATGGCGCCCAGCAGAACCACCAGCGACACACCGGCCACGGCGTACCGGGCGGGGTCGTTGTCCCGCAGGGAGATCACGGCCGGCAGGATCAGCAGCGACACCAGGTTCATCACCTTGATCAGCGGGTTCAGCGCCGGCCCGGCGGTGTCCTTGAACGGGTCACCGATGGTGTCGCCGATCACGGCCGCCTCGTGGCTCTTGGAGCCCTTGCCGCCGTAGTGGCCGTCCTCGATGTACTTCTTGGCGTTGTCCCAGGCGCCACCGGCGTTGGACAGGAAGTTCGCCATCAGCTGGCCGGTGAGGATGCAGGCGGCGAGGAAGCCGCCCAGGGCGGCGTAGCCGATACCGAAGCCGATGATCGCCGGGGTCAGCACCGCCAGCAGGGCAGGGGTGGTCAGCTCACGCAGCGACGCCTTGGTGCAGATGTCGATGACGGGGCCGTAGTCGGGCCGGCGCTCGCCCGACATGATCTTGCCGTCGGCGAACTGGCGGCGGACCTCGTCGACCACCACACCGGCGGTCTTGCCCACGGCCCGGATGGCCAGGGCCGAGAACATGAAGGCGATCGAACCGCCGATGAGCAGGCCGATGAAGGTCTTCGGGTCGGCCACGTTGATGGCCGTCTGCGGAGCGGTGAACAGCTCGTCGCCCTGCAGCTCGAGGCCGAGCTCGGCGGCGATCGTCTCGATGAACGAGGCGAACAGGGCCACGGCGGCGATCACGGCCGAGCCGATGGCGAAGCCCTTGGTGACGGCCTTGGTGGTGTTGCCCACGGCGTCGAGGCTCACCATGACCTTCTGGGCCTCGCCCTCGAAGGCACCCGACATCTCGGCGATACCGGCGGCGTTGTCGGCCACCGGACCGAAGGTGTCTTCCGACACCACCACGCCGGTGGTGGCCAGCATGCCCATGCCGGTGAGGGCCACCAGGTAGAGCGAGAACTGCAGGTTGCCGCCGCCCAGACCGATGGCCACGCCCAGAGCGATGGCGATGGCCACGACGGCCCACACCGAGCTCTCCAGGCCGCTCGAGATACCCGACAGCACGGTGGTGGCGGGGCCGGTGCGGGTGGCGTCGGCGATCTCCTGCACCGGGGCGTCCTCGGTGGAGGTGAAGTACTCCGTCAGGCGGCTGACCACCTGGGCCAGCACGAGGCCGCCGACCACGGCGCCGAAGACCTTCCAGCCCTCGTTGCCGTTGTCGTTGCCCACGTAGGTGAGCGACACGATCAGGGTGCCGATGACGGTGAGCACACCGGCGGTGAGGAAGCCCCGGTTGATGGGGGCCAGAGCCGACTTGTCCTTGTCGGTGGCCTTCACCGCGAACACGCCGACGATGGAGGCGAGCACACCGATGGCCCGCACGACGAGGGGGAACACGAGGCCCAGGGCCGGGTTGGCCCCGATCGAGTTGAAGGCGGCCACGCCGAGGATGATCGAGGCCACCAGGGTCACCTCGTACGACTCGAACAGGTCGGCGGCCATGCCGGCGCAGTCGCCGACGTTGTCGCCCACGTTGTCGGCGATGGTGGCCGGGTTGCGGGGGTCGTCTTCAGGGATGCCCTGCTCCACCTTGCCCACCAGGTCGGCGCCCACGTCGGCCGCCTTGGTGAAGATGCCGCCGCCCACCCGGAGGAACAGGGCCAGCAGCGAGCCGCCGAACCCGAAGCCGACCAGGATGGCCGAGCTCGTGTTCTGGAACAGCATGATGATGATGGTGGCGCCCAGCAGGCCCAGGCCGACGGTGAACATGCCGGCCACGCCGCCGGTGCGGAAGGCCACGGTGAGGGCGGCGGGCAGCGAGCCGCTCTGGGCCGCCGCTGCCGTGCGCACGTTGCCCCGTACCGCCAGGCCCATGCCGATGAAGCCCGTGAGGCCCGACATGCCGCAGCCGGCGACGAAGGCCAGCGTGCGGAACAGGCCCGACTGGACGAAGCTCAACGCCGTGCTGCCATCGGGCCGCAGCACCTCGGTGGAGGTGACGAACACGATCACCACCAGCGGGATCAGGATGATGCCGATCGTCCGGAACTGGCGCCGCAGGTAGGCCATGGCGCCCTCCTGGATCGCCTTGGCGATCTCCTGCATGGCCGGCGAGCCCTGATCGGCCTTGAGGACCCCTTGGGCCAGGGCGAATCCGACGGCGATGGCGAGCAGAGCGGTGGCTGCGGAGATCACGAGCCATATCCACTCGGTAGTGCCCAGCTCGAACTCCTGATAGCCGCCTTCGGCTGCTAAGAGGTTGATGAACGACATCGTGTGTTCCTGTCTTCGGTGACTAGCTGCCGCAGCATAGAGTCACCGGCGCCCGGACCACACGTTCGCTGCCGAGGTGGTGGCTGAACGGTACCTGAATACCAGGTCAGGCCGGACGCGGCCCCGGAACGCTCAGCTTTTGTCGGCCAGGACCAGGCGGTCGCCGATCTCCTGGACCGGCCGGGCGTTGTGGTCGTAGCGGAACCCGTCGATCTGACTCTGCGACACCGCGGCCGGGGTGGCCAGCACGTTCCAGCTCACGCCCTCGGTGCAGGGCGGGGTGGTGAGCGACCCGGGGTAGCGCCAGGCGTGGCGGTCCGGCGGGAGCAGCTCGGTCAGGTCGAAGCCGGCCACCTTGTTGCCCTCGCCCCCGGCCGTCACGGCCTCGGGCTGGGCCGCCCACAGCACGTCGTAGGCCGGGTTGGCCTCCCCCACCGTGAGCAGCACGCCGATGACGGCCAGGCCCCCGGCGGCGTTCTTGTGCACGAAGTGGAGCTCCATGGGGAAGGCTTCGCCCTTCACCTCGTGCTCGCTCGGCTTGTGGAAGTGGAACTGCACAAGGTCGTACACCACGCCGTCGATCACGCTGGTGTTGCCGGCCGGGATGTTGGCCTGGATGGTGTGGCCGTTGTCCACGATCGTCAGCTCGGACGGCTTCCAGTCGAGCTGGAGGTCGTCGAGGCCGACCTCGAGCGTGCGGCTCACCAGGTCGATCGGCGACTGGTTGACGCCCGACTCGCAGGCCTCGAACTCCGCCGAGATCGAGGCCCAGTGCTCCGGGCCCTCCTCCCCCTCGTAGCTCCAGTGGGGCGTCTCGTGGGCCGCCGCCGCGGGCTCGGTGGTGCCGGTGCCCTGCTCGGCCGAGCTGTCCTCCCCGGCAGCGGCGCCGTCCGTCCCCCCGCCCTCGCTGTGCCCGGGGGTGCCGTCGCCGGCGACGGCAGCGAGGGCCTCGTCGGCCGTGCTCTTGGCCTCCTCGGCCGACAGGGCGGCCTGGTAGGCCAGCTCCTTGGCCTCGTTGACCTTCTCCTCCAGGTCAGACTCGGCCGCGCTCCCGCCGCCACCGCAGGCACCGGCGGTGAGGGCCAGGGCCGCCAGCAGGGAGAACGATCGGGTGGTACGAACGGCAGGGCGCACCGGAAACCTCCGTGTCAGGGACGCTCCCTGAGCTTCGGAGGAATCCGGCGGGCCCTTGAGAACCCGCCGGAGCGGTCAGATGATCTCGTACAGGGCGGTGCAGAGGGCTTCCGAGGTGGGGTTGCCGACGATGCCGGCCGCCATCTTGTTCATCATGTAGGCGAAGGTGAACCCCCGGGCCGTGTCGTTGATGATGATCGAGCCGCCCCAGCCGCCCCAGAAGCAGGCCCGGGAGTCGGTCCGGCCACCGTCGATGTAGTTCGCGGTCTCGTTGGGCAGGCCGTACCCGATGCCGAACCGGAACGGCATCTGCAGCACCAGGTCGACGCTGTTGGCCTGCTCGTTGAAGATCAGGTCGATCGTGTCGGGCGACAGCAGGCGGACCCCGTCCACCGCGCCCCCGTTCGACACCAGGGACTGGATCCGGGCCACCGACCGGGCGTTGCCGTGGCCGTTGGCGGCCCCGATGTCGGCCCGCCGCCACTCGGGGGTCCACGCCGTGGACGCCTCGGGAGCGGGCCCGGTGAACGTCTTGGCCGCCGGGCTGTCCAGGCCCAGGGCCTCCAGGTCGAAGGGCAGCGGAGGCGGCGGGATCACGTTCGACACCCGGCCGAACTCGGCGTCGGGCAGGCCGATGAAGAAGTCGGCGCCCAGGGGGCCGGCGATCTCGTCGGCCAGGAACCGGCCCAGCTTCTTGCCGCTGATCCGGCGCACCACCTCGCCCACCAGGTGGCCCTGGTTGAGGGCGTGGTAGCCCGAGGCCGTGCCCGGCTCCCACCACGGCTCCTGGGCCGCCAGCATCGAGGTGGACTTCTCCCAGTCGTAGATGTCCTCCACCACCACCGGCTGGGCCCAGCCCGACACCCCCGAGGTGTGGGACATGAGGTGGCGGACCTCGATGTGCTCCTTGCCGTTGGCGGCGAACTCGGGCCAGTACGTGGCCACCGGGGCGAAGGGGTCGAGCACGCCCCGCTCGATCAGCACCAGGGCACACAGGTTGGTCATGGTCTTGGTGGTCGACCACACGTTGGTGATCGTGTTCTCCTCCCACGGGGTGGTGCGGGCCTCGTCGGCCCACCCGCCCCAGATGTCGACCACCGGCTGGCCCTCGATCACCAGCGCCACCGAGGCGCCGAGGTCGTCGCCCGAGTCGAGCTGGGCCGACAGGATGTCGCTCAGCGGCTTGAACTTCTCGTCACAGGTCCCCTGTATCTCCATGGGCCAACGCTAGATGAGAAGCGGGGACGTTCGCCGAGGCGAACTCCATGCAACCCGAAGGGTTGCCTTAGGGTCGGCCCATGGAACCGCTCGTGATCGAAGCCGCCATCAACGGCGAGTCGTCGCCCCGCCGCAACCCCAACATTCCTCGCTCCTCGGCCGAGATCGCAGCCGAGGCCCTGGCCTCCCTCGACGCCGGCGCCGCCGTGATCCACAACCACACCGACGAGGTGCTGTTCGGCGGCTCGGGCAACCTCGACCCCCAGCTCTACCTCGACGCCTGGGCCCCGGTCCTGGCCGAGCGCCCCGACGCCGTCCTCTACCCCACGATGGCCGGCGGCCGGGAGGGCCCGGTCGAGCCCCGCTACGCCCACTTCGCCGCCCTCCACGAGGCCGGGGTGCTGGGCATGGGGGTCGCCGACTCCGGCACCCTGAACCTGGCCTCCCGCAAGGCCGACGGCACGGTGGTGCCCAACACCGCGGTGTACGAGAACACCCCGGCCGACATCGCCTGGATGTACGCCTGGAACCGGGAGCGGGGCCTGCCCCTGCACGTGTCGATCTTCGAGCCGGGCGGGCTGCGCCTGGTGCTGGCCCACCACGAGGCCGGCACCCTGCCGCCGGGGGTGAAGATCCAGTTCTACCTGATGGGGCCCCGGTCGCTGTCGGGCCTGCCGGCCGAGCCGTGGGCCCTCGACGCCTACCTGCGGCTGCTGGGCGACGCCCCGATCCCGTGGATGGTGGGCACCCCGGGGGCCGACATCGGCCGTACCGAGCTGCCCCGGATGGCCATCGAGCGGGGCGGGCACGTGCGGGTGGGCCTGGAGGACCACTACGACCACACCGGCACCCGGGCCACGCCCACCAACGCCGAGCTGGTGGCCGAGATCGTGGAGCTGGCCGCCGCCTGCGGCCGCCCCGTGGCCAGCTGCGAGGAGACCAAGGCCCTGCTCGGCCCCTGATCCAACCGGCATTTCGCGCATCGGGCCGAACTTCGTCGACTTCTGCCGGCCCTGGCGGCAGAACTCGACAAGGTTCGCTGTCGGGGCGCGATTTCCTCGCCGGAGCCCCCCGGGGGGAGACTGGATGGCGAGCCAGGCCAGGCACGCAATGCACCGCAAGGGGGACCAGCCATGTTCGATCTCGTGATCTCCGGCGGCGACGTCGTCGACGGCACCGGGGCGCCCAGGCGCCGGGCCGACGTGGGCATCGAGGGCGGCCGCATCGCCGAGGTGGGCGACCTGTCGGGCCGGGCCGCCCGGCGCCGCATCGACGCCGACGGCGCGCTGGTGACGCCGGGGTGGGTCGACATCCACACCCACTACGACGGCCAGGCCACCTGGGACCCGATGATGGCGCCGTCGTCGCTGCACGGCGTCACCTCGGTGGTCATGGGCAACTGCGGCGTCGGCTTCGCCCCGGCCCACCAGGGTGAGGAGGCGCACGACTTCCTCATCGCCCTGATGGAGGGGGTGGAGGACATCCCCGGCTCGGCCCTCCACGAGGGCCTGCCGTGGGACTGGGAGAGCTTCCCCCAGTACCTCGACTCGGTGGCCGGCCGGCCCCACGCCATCGACATCGGCTCGATGCTCCCCCACGCCGCCCTGCGGGCCTACGTGATGGGTGAGCGGGGGGCCAATTACAAGGAAGACGCCCGGCCGGACGAGATCGCCGAGATGACCCGCCTGACGATCGAGGCCCTGGAGGCGGGGGCCATCGGGGTGGGCACGAGCCGCACCGTCAACCACCGCAGCCGTACCGGGGCCAAGATCGGCACCCTCACCGCCTCCAACGAGGAGCTGCTGGGCATCGCCGAGGCCCTGGCCCACACGGGCAAGGGCGTGCTCCAGTTCGTGTCCGACTTCAAGGGCCTCGACGACGAGCTGGCCCTCATGCGCCGGGCGGCCGAGATGGCGGGCCGGCCCCTGTCGGTGTCGCTGGTGCAGTCCGACCCCGACCCCGACCGGTGGCGCCGGGTGGTGGATCACCTGGCCCGGGCCCAGGCCGACGGGATCGACATGAAGGCCCAGGTGGCGTGCCGCCCGGTGGGCCTGCTCGTCGGGCTGCACGGCTCGATGCACCCCTTCGTCCGCACGCCCACCTGGATGACCCTGGCCGACCTGCCGCTGGCCGAGCAGGTGGCGCGGATGCGGGATCCCGAGCTGCGGGCCCGCCTGCTGGCCGAGGCCCGTGAGGTGCGGGGCGGCCTGTACGCCGTGGTGGCCCGCCAGCCCCACAAGCTGTACCGCCTGGGCGACCCGCCCCGCTACGAGCCCGACCCGTCGGAGTCGCTGGCGGCCGAGGCCCAGCGCCGGGGTATCGAGGACCCCATGGAGCTGGTGTACGACGTGCTGCTGGAGCGGGCCGGCACCGAGATGCTGTACGTACCGGCGGCCAACTTCGCCGGTTCCACCCTCGACGCCGCCCGGGAGATGCTGCTGTCCGAGTGGTGCCTGCCCGGCCTGTCCGACGGCGGGGCCCACGTCAGCTTCATCTGCGACGCCTCCTTCCCCACGTTCCTGCTCACCCACTGGTGCCGGGACCGGACCCGGGGTGCGAAGCTGCCCCTGGAGCTGGCGGTGAAGCGCCAGACGATGGACACGGCCCGCCACGTCGGCTGGCTCGACCGGGGCGTGCTCGCCCCCGGCTACCTGGCCGATCTCAACGTCATCGACTTCGACCGGCTCCAGCTCCGCCCGCCGACCATGATCAACGACCTGCCGGCCGGGGGCCGCCGTCTCATGCAGCGGGCCGACGGCTACCGCCACACGATCAAGCGGGGCGAGGTCAGCTTCGACGAGGGAGAGCACACCGGCGTGCTCAACGGCGCCCTCGTGCGGGGCGCCCAACCCGGCCCGGCCTGACCCGACCTGACCTGACCTGACCTGACCTGACCGGAACTCTGACACCGGGTGCGGCCCCGCCGCACGCCGTGTCAGAGTTCCCGGTGGGGCGACGCAGTGGGACGGGTGGGGTCAGACGACGGTGGCGCCCAACAGGCTGCCGATGCCGACGGTGAGCACACAGGCCGCCGTGGCCAGCGCCACCTGGCGCAGGCCGGAGCGGATCTTGGACCGTTCGGTGAAGTAGGCCAGGGCGGCGCCCACGGCGAAGGCGGCCACCGCCCCGATCACCACCGAGATCACGGCCGCCACCACGCCGCCGGCGAAGACGTAGGGCACGAGGGGCAGGGCGGCACCCACCGCGAAGGCTACGAACGAGCTGACGGCGGCCCCCAATGGGTTACCGATGCTGTCGGGGTCGACGCCGAGCTCCTCCCGGGCGTGCACCTCCAGCGCCACCTCCGGATCGGCCATCACGGCGCTCGCCATCGCCTGGGCGTGCTCGGGCTCGATCCCGCGCGACCGGTAGATGGCGGCCAGCTCGGTGGTCTCCAGCTCCGGCTTCTCGGCGATCGAGGCCCGCTCGATCTCCAACTCCCGCTCCACCAGCTCGGTCTGGGCCTTCACCGACACGTACTCTCCGGCGGCCATCGAGGCGGCCCCGGCCAGCAGGCCCGACACTCCGGCCAGCAGCACGGTCGAGGGCGTGGTACCGGCCGCCGCCACGCCCAGCACCAGCGCCACGTTCGACACCAGCCCGTCGCTGATCCCGAACACGGTGGCCCGGGCCGTGCCGCCGCCCAGGTCACGGTGCTCGTGGACCATGTGCTGCTGGTCCCCATGCTGGTGATCCCGGTGTCCGTGCTCGCTCACGGCCTTACTCTAGGCCCCGTCCGCACCGGCCCGAAGGAGCTGGTGTCGCAGGTCACGGCGGGCATCCCCGGCGCCGACCGTCGTCGCGCTGCGGCGCCCCGGGACCGGACACCCCGCCGGATTCAGGCCGGGCGGTGCAGGAGGGCCTTGACGGCGGTGAGCACGGCGAGGGCCTCGGCCCCGTCGGTGGCCGGCCGCTCGATGGCGGCCTCGGCGTCGACCACCAGGCTGTGGCCGTCCTCCAGCGGGGCCCACAGCAGGGTGACGGCGGGCTGGGCCTCGATGTTGCGGGTGGCCGTGCGGCTCACCGGGGCCCGTAGCTCCACCCGGTCGGCCCCGTCGCCCCCGCTGGTCACCTGGAACCGGAGGTGGAGCATGTGGGGCCGGCTGCCCTCGGTGGTGGTCAGAAGGTAGCCGGCACCTCGCCGCGCCACCTCGGCGGCCAGATCTTTGAGGGGGACCGGGATGCTCATGGCCCGATCCTACGGGCCGAGCAGCGGGTCGAAATGGGCCACGATCGACGCCGCGACGGCTGCCCCGTCCTCCATCGGCCCGAAGTGCGACAGCGTGGGATGGAGCTCGAACCGGCAGTTGCCCAGGGCTTCGGCCACGAGCGGAGCCACCTGGGCCGGCACGGCGTGGGCCTCGGCCGCCTCACCCCCGGCCACCACCACCGAGGGCACGGTGACGGCGGCCAGCCGGGAGAAGTCCACCGGCTCCCCGCTGCCGAACACCCGGGCCTCGTCCTCGGGGTGGCACGACAACCGCACCCCGGTCTCCGTCGGGTACGTGCCGATCTCGAGGTAGGCCCGCACCGCCACGGGATCACAGGCCGAGAACGGTGGCTTCGACGACAGCCGGGCCACGGCGTCGTCGACCGAGTCGAAGTCGGCCCGGCGGCGGCGGGAGGCCTCGATCAGGAACGACGGCAGGGGCCGCTCGCCGAACGTGGTCGGCACCACCACCGGCTCGAACAACCACAGGCCCCGGAACAGCTCCTGGTGGCGGAGGGCGGCGTAGACCACCGACGCCCCGCCCAGCGAGTGCCCGGCGTAGCACACCGGGCCCCCGCCCACGGCCTCCACGCAGGCGAACACATCCTCGGCGAACCGGTCGCGCACCACGGAGTAGTGGGGGGTGGCCGGATGCTCCGGGGTCGCCGGCCGGGTGGCTCCGTGGCCCCGCAGGTCTATCCCCCAACACCGGAACCGCCCCTGCAGGTGGGGCACCACGGCGGCCCACATCCCGGCGTTGAGCCCGTTGCCGTGGCCCATCAGCAGGGGTGGCCCGTCGCCGCCGAAGTCGTGCAGGGCCACCGGCTCGCCGTCGGCGCTGGTCACGATCCGGGCCACGGTCACCGACCGTCCGGCGGCGCGGCCGCCAGGCCGCCCGACGGGGATGGGGTCCGGGGGCGCAGCCCCCGTGAGAGCACGATCATCGCCGCCCGACGCTACCGGTGCCGCCCGGCCGTCGGGAAATCTGGCGGGTCGGCCGGTGGAACGCCGGGCCGATCTCGGCGGAACCAAGGTGACGAACGAAACGTCTGACGGGGTGAGACACTGGCTCGACATCTCGGGGAGGAGACAGAACGGTGATTGCACCCTGGAGGCTGCTCGCGGCGGCCGGCGCTCTGGCTGTGGCCGCCGCTGGGCCCATCGTGGCCGCCTCCCCGGCCGCCGCCGACACCACGCTCGAGGTCACCACCCCGGCCGACGGCCACTATCTCGGCGGCGGGATGCCCATCCCCCTGCTCGTGTCGATCAAGGCCGACGGGGCGGTGAAGGGCACGCTGGTGGCCACGTTCGACGGCACCTTCGCCGGGGCCCAGCCGGTCGAGGTGCCGGGGGGCAGCTCCAAGCAGGTGCTGTTCGTGGTCACCCCGCCGCCATGGTCCACCTCGGGCCAGATCTCCTTCGACGGCGGTTCGGGGGACAGCGCATCGGCCCGTCTCAACCTCCAGTCCGCCGGGTCGGACGAGATGGTGGGCGTGCTCCCCTCGCTCACCGAGGGCCGGGACCTGCCGGCGACGGCCCAGCTCGACGTCGACCTGGGCGTGGCCCGCCTCTACCCGTTCGATCCCGCCCTGCTCGACGCCGGCGGGCCCGATGCCCTGGGCGCCTTCAGCCAGGTGCTGGCCACCCCGGACGATCTGGCCGCCCTCCCGGATAGCCAGCTGAACGCCCTGCGGGCCTGGGTCGGCACCACCGGTGGCACGCTGGTGGTCGACGCCACCCCCGACGCCGCCATCCCGTTGGAGGCCGAGCCCGTCCCGGGCGCCACCGACGGCTCGGCGACGTTCGGCGTGGGCCAGGTCCGTTTCTCCGACGGCCGGGCCTCGACCTCGGCCTACGACGGGATCTTCGGTCCCACGGTCCCCCGCGACACCGCCGAGTTCCCGTTCGGGGCCAACGCCTTCGGCCTGGCCCCCACCACGATCCTGCTGGCCAGCGACGCCGGGGTCCGCATCCCCGCCATCGGCACCCTGGTGGGGCTGCTGGTGGTCTACGGCCTGGTGGCCGGCCCCGTGCTGTGGCTCGTCCTGCGGCGGACCCGGCGGGAGACGTTCCTGTGGCTGGCCCTGCCGGCGCTGGCCGTGGTGGCCACCGGCGCCGTCTACGGCCTGGGCCGGGCCATGCGCAACGACACCAGCACGGCCCACGCCACGATCGTGGCCGACCTGCCCGCCACCCGGGTCATCACCACCGAGGTGCTGGTGACGGCGCCCGGGGGCGGCCGGGCCGGGGTGGAGCTGGGCGAGGGGTGGCGGCCGGTGCAGTCGGTCTCCGACGAGCAGTTCTTCGGCCCCGCACCCTTCGGCGGGATCGGCGGTGGCGGCTCCACCCGCCAGCAGTCGCTCGACGGGAACAACCTGATGACCGACCTCCCGGCCGGCGGGGTGGGTGTGGTCAGCGCCGAGACGGCCCAGCCGGCGGCCGAGCCGTCGTGGTCCTTCGACCTGCACACCACCGACAACGGCCTGGCCGGCACCATCACCAACCTGAGCGACAGCGAGCTGGAGAACATCATGGTCGTGTCGGGGCAGGGATTCGACCAGGTGGGCAGCCTCGGCCCGGGGGAGTCGGCCGAGGTCACGCTGAACGGAGCCAACCGGCCGGTGCTCACGAGCGACCGCATGGCCGAGCAGCTCATGAACGGCGACCCGTTCACCCCCAACGACAAGGCGGCCAACCCCGGCCTCCTGGGCAACTGGCTCAGCCGCCGCCCGATGCTGCGCTCCCCCGGGTTCGTTACCGCCGTCGGATGGACCCGCGACCAGCCCGGCCCGCTCCACACGGCCCGAGGGGCCACCGTCGACAAGGGCCGAACCGCCTTCCTCACCACGGCCCGGGTCGACACCAGCGGCCTCGACGCCGCCAACGGCCGCATCGAGCTGGTGCGGGGCACCTCCACCCGGGTGGCCGACCGCTCCGGGGCCAACGACTGCACCGATCTCACCGTGACCGCCCGCCTCACCGCGGCCGCCGCCGTGGCCCAGCCGGTGCTCGACGTGTCGACCCGGTCGGTCGCCGCCCTCGACATCTGGACGGGCGGCGGATGGCTGCCGGCCGGTCTCGACGGCGTCGCCGGCGGGCCCGACGTGGCCCTGGCCCTGCCCGACGGAGCCAACGACGACGGCACCGTCTACCTGCGGCTCCAGATGACGTGCGACGTCTGGGGCATCGCCGATCCCTTCCCCTCGCTGCGCTCGGCCGACGCCAGCGACGAGGTGGTGCCGATCGACGCCGACGGCGTGGTCCAGGCCGCCCTCGGCACCGGAGGAAGCACCACGACCGGCCCCCCGGCGGCTGTGCCCCGGCCGGTCCCACTGCCGGTCGTCACCGTGGCCCCCACCACCACCGCCCTGGGAGTCGGCAATGACTGATACCGCCCCACCACCCGCTCCGGCCCCGATGGCCGTCCCCGCCGCTCCGCCGCCGGAGTCCGCCGACGGGCGGCCGGCGCTGGTGTCGACCCGCGGGCTCACCAAGGTCTACGGCCGCCTCACCGCCCTCCACCATCTCGACCTCGATGTCCCGCAGGGCGCGGTCTACGGGATCATCGGGCCCAACGGGGCCGGCAAGTCCACCACCTTCGCCATCCTGTCCACCTTGTTGAAGCCGACGGCGGGCACGGCCACGGTGTGCGGGGCCGACCCCGTGCGCCAACCCAAGGAGGTGCGGCGCCGCCTCGGCTACATGCCCGACGTGATGGGCGTGTACGAGCGGCTCCGGGTCGACGAGTACCTCCAGTTCCACGCCGCCGCCTACGGCGTGCCCCGCAACCAGTGGTCCGAGCTGATCGACGGCCTGCTGGAGCTGGTGGACCTGGACGTGAAGCGCGATGCCATGGTCGACTCCCTGTCCCGGGGCATGAAACAGCGGCTGTCGCTGGCCCGGGCCATGGTCCACGACCCCGACCTGCTGATCCTCGACGAGCCGGCCTCCGGCCTCGACCCCCGGGCCCGGATCGAGTTCCGGCTCCTGCTGGCCGAGCTGCAGCGGCTGGGCAAGACGATCCTCATCAGCTCGCACATCCTGGCCGAGCTGCAGCAGATGTGCACCGACATCGCCGTCATCGAGGCCGGCAAGCTCCTGGCCGCCGGCACGCCGGCCGAGATCCTGGGCCGGCTGGGCTCGTCTCGCCGGGCCACGGTGCGGTTCCTCGACGGGACCGAGGCCGAGTACCCGGTGGCCGACGAGGCCGAGCAGGCGGCGCTGCTGAAGCGCCTCATGACCGAGGAGCCGGGGCGGGACATCGTCGAGTTCAAGGTGGTCACCCACGACCTGGAAGACCTCTTCCTCCAGATCACCGAAGGGATCGTCCAGTGAGCGGCTTCGCTCTGCAGACCCTCAACCCGGTGCTCGACCGGGAGCTCCGCCAGCGCAGCCGGTCCCGCCGCTCGGTGGTGCTCCTCACCCTGTTCCTGGCGCTGCTCATCGGCGTGCTGTTCCTGGCCTACAAGGGCAGCGAGCAGACGGCCCAGTTCGGGGCCGATCCCATCACCGCCCTCACCGTGCGGGTGGGCCGCACGATGTTCGAGTGGGTGCTGGCCACCCAGATGGTGGTGCTGCTGTTCATGATCCCGGGCATCAGCGCCGGGGCTGTGGCCGGCGAGCGTGACCGCCAGACCCTGGTACCCCTCCAGGTCACCCTGATCGGGCCGGTGCAGATCTTCCTGGGCAAGGTGCTGGCCTCCAGCGGGTTCATCCTGCTGCTGGTGGTGGCGTCGGCCCCCATCCTGGCCGTCCCCTACCTGGTGGGCGGGATCTCGCTGGCCAACGTGGTGCGGGCCCTGGCCGTGCTGTTGGCCATCGGGTTCCTGATGGCCGTGATCGGAGTGTCGTGCTCCTGCATCTTCCGCCGCACCCAGACCGCCACGCTGGCCGCCTACGCCATGGTGCTGACCCTGGTGCTGGGGTCGCTGGTGGGCCTGGCCGTGCTGGCCGTGATCGACGGCAGCCGGGGCAACGACACGGTGGAGCCCCGCATCGTCGCCCTCTACCCCAACCCGTTCCTGGCCATCGCCGACGCTGCCGGTGAGATCGGGAGCCCGTCGAGCGGGCCGTTCAGCCCGATCAAGAACCTCGTGCTGGAGGCCCAGCTGGGCCCGAACGTGCAGATGATCGACCGGGGCTTCGCCATAGACCCCAACACCGGCGAGCAGGTGGAGGCGAAGGAGCTGACCGGCATGCCGCTGTGGGCCCGGTCGCTGCTGGTGCAGGTGGCGGTGGCGGTGGCCCTGGCCGTCCCCGCGGTGCGCCGGCTGCGGGCCCCCCAACGGGAGCTGGTGGCCTGATGCTGGCCTTCCTGCACCGGATGCGGCGCCGGTTGCGGCTGGTGTGGGCCTGGGCCACTGCGGCCTGGGTGGCGCCGACCGTGGCCGGAGCGGCCCTGGCCGTGGTGCTCGTGGGCTGGGTGCGGCCCTGGGCCTGGCCCGAGCGGGCGGCGGTGGGAGTGGTGGCGGTGGCGGCGGTGGCCGTCGCCGCCTGGGCCGTGATCCAGCGGCTGCCGCTGCCGGTGGTGGCCCGGGCCGCCGACCGGGGCCTGGCCACGGCCGACTCGTTCGGGGCCGCCCTGCAGTTCGCCGACCTCGACTCCCCCTTCGGGGAGCGGATCCGGGCCCGGGCCGAGCACCTGGCCGGCGGGGCCCGCCCCGAGGAGGCGGCGCCGCTGCCTCCCGAGGGCCGGCGCTGGACGATCGCCGCCGTGCTGGGGGTGGCCGCCCTGGCCCTGGCCTTCGCCCCCAACCCCCAGGACAGCGTGCGGGCCGAGCAGGCCGCCCTCCACGACCTGTTGGACCAGACGGCCGACGAGATCGACGAGCAGGCCGAGGCGGCGGCCGAGCAGCCGGGCAACGAGGCGCTGGCCGATCAGCTCCGCACCCTGGCCGACGAGGTGCGCCAGGCCGACAGCCTGGAGGAGGCGGAGCAGGCCCTGCAGGAGGCCCAGGACGCCCTCGACGCCTCCCGCCCCCAGAACTTCGCCTCCCAGCGAGCGGCGGTGGAGGGGTTGGAGCGGAGCCTGGGGCAGCGGTCGCTGGGCCAGAACGCCCCGTCGACGGCCAACGCCGCCGAGCAGCTGGCGGCGGCGGCCGAGTCGTTGCCGGAGTTGTCGGCGGCCGAGCGGGCGGCGCTGGCCGAGCGGCTGGCCGACCTGGCCGAGACCCAGGCCGCCGGGAACCCCGAGCTGTCCGACGCCCTGGCCGCCGCCGCCCAGGCCCTGGCCGCCGGCAACGTGGCCGGGGCCCAGGCCGCCCTGGGCGAAGCGGCGTTGGCCCAGGGCCAGGCGTCGGCCGCCGTCGCCTCCCAGCTCTCGGCCGATGCCACCGCCGCCCAGCTGGCCCAGGCCCAGGCCAACCTCCAGGGCCAGCAGCCCGGCCAGGGTCAGGGACAAGGTCAGGGCCAAGGCCAGGGACAAGGTCAGGGCCAAGGACAAGGCCAGGGACAAGGCCAAGGCCAAGGCCAGGGTCAGGGACAAGGCCAAGGCCAAGGCCAGGGACAGGGCCAGGGCCAGGGTCAGGGCCAGGGCCAGGGCGGCTCCGGGTCGGGGGGGCAGGGCGGAGGCAGTGGGGCCTCGGGCCAGGTGGGCGGGGCGTCGGGCGGCACCGGCTCCGGCCAGGGTGGCGTCGGCCGCCCCGGGGGCACCGACCAGCCCCGCAACGACGCCAACGACGGTGCCACCATCGTCGACCCCGTCGCCATCACCGACGGCGAGGACCTGTCGCTGGGCGGCGCCAACAGCGGCGGCTCGCCGGGCCAGGTGGTGGGCAAGGGCGACGGGCCCACCACGGCCGGACCGGCCCGGGTGCCGCTCTCCTCGGTGGTGGGCGAGTACGCCGATCGGGCCACGGCCAGCGCCCAACGCCAGCAGCTCCCACCCAGCCAGCAGGAGCTGGTGGGCGACTACTTCAACCGCCTCAACCAGTGAACGACCGCCGGTGATCCGGCCCGACCCCCGAGGAGACGACCAGCGATGACCCCCGAGCAGTGCGCCGAGACGGCGGCCGCCATCCGCAGCGAGATCGGCAAGGTCATCGTGGGCCAGGCCGCCCTGGTCGACGAGGTGCTGCACTGCCTGCTGGCCGAGGGCCACATCCTGCTCGAAGGCGTACCGGGCCTGGGCAAGACCATGCTGCTCAAGACGCTGGCCGAGAGCCTCGACATGCCGTGGTCCCGCATCCAGTTCACGCCGGATCTCATGCCGGCCGACATCGTGGGCACCCAGATCCTCCACCAGGGGGCCGACGGGGCCCGCGAGCTGCAGTTCCGGCCCGGCCCCATCACGGCCAACCTGGTGCTGGCCGACGAGGTGAACCGGGCCACCCCCAAGACCCAGGCCGCCATGTTGGAGGCCATGCAGGAGCGGGCCGTCACCGTGGCCGGCGAGACCCGCTCGCTACCCCGCCCGTTCATGGTGATGGCCACCCAGAATCCCCTGGAGATGGAGGGCACCTATCCCCTGCCCGAGGCCCAGCTCGACCGCTTCCTGCTGAAGGTGCTGGTGCCGTTCCCGTCGGCAGACGATCTCGTCACCGTGATCGAGCGCACCACCGGCGCCGTCACCGCCAGCCCCACCCCGGTGTGCGACGCCGAGCGGCTGCGCCAGATGATCGCCCTGACCCGGGAGGTGCCGGTGCCCGACCACGTGGTCCGCCACGCCGTCGACCTGGTGGTGGCCTCCCACCCCGACAGCGCCACCGCGCCCGAGGCCGTGCGCCGCTACGTCCGCTTCGGCGCCTCCCCCCGGGGCGTCCAGGCCCTGATCCTGGCGGGCAAGGCCCGGGCCCTGATGGCGGGCCGGCCGTCGGTGGCCGTGGACGACGTGCGGGCCATGGCCGCCCCCGCCCTGCGCCACCGCCTGGTGGTGGGCTACGAGGCCACGGCCGACGGGCGCAGCCCCGACGACCTCGTCACCGCCGTGCTGGAGCAGGTGGGCGAACCCCGCTCCGGCGTCCGGGGTGCCCCCTGATGGCGGGGACCGTCCAGCCGTGAACGAGGCCACCCTCCTGTCGCCGCGGCTCCTGGCCCGGCTCGAACGGCTCCAGCTCGCCACCCGGCGCCGCCTCGCCGGCGGGCTGGCCGGCGAGCACCGCTCGCCCCGCCATGGGTCGTCGCTCGACTTCGCCGACTTCCGGGAGTACTACCCGGGCGACGACCTGCGCCGCATCGACCCCAACGCCCTGGCCCGCCTCGACCGTCTCCTGGTCAAGCTGTTCGACGCCGAGGACGAGCTGACCCTGCGCCTCCTGGTGGACACGTCGGCCTCCATGACGGGGGCCAAGCTCCGGCGGGCCACCGAGCTGGCCGCCGCCCTCGGGTTCTGTGCCCTGGTGCGGCGGGACGTGGTGAGCGTCCACTCCTTCCCCCTCGACCGTCCCGGCCCCCGCTTCCGGGGCCGGGGAGCGGCCGTCGGCCTGTTCCGCCACCTCGACGCCCTGGAAGCCGGAGGCGACACCCCGCTGGTGGCGGCGGCCGACCGGCTGTTGGCCCAACCGGGGCCGCCGGGGATGACCGTGGTCTTCAGCGACTTGCTGACGGCCGAGTGGGACGCCGGCCTCCGCCGGCTCCCGGCCCGGCGGGGCGAGCTGGCCGTGGTCCACGTGCTGGAGCCCACCGATCTCGATCCCGACCTCAGCGGCGACCTGGAACTGGTCGACGCCGAGACCGGGGCCCGTCTCGAGGTGTCCCTCACCGCCTCGGTGCTGGCCGAGTACCGGACCCTGGCCCGCCGCTGGGCCGACGACGTGGCCGGCCGGGTGCGGGCCGCCGGCGGGGCCTACGTGCGGGTGTCGACCACCGACGACCTGGAGAAGGTGTTGCTGGGCACGGCCCGGGACCAGGGGCTCGTCCGATGACCGGCCGGGGTTGGCGGCCGTGAGCGTCGGCGGGTGGGGCCTGGCCAACCCGTGGGGCCTCCTGTGGTGCCTGCTGGCGGTCCCGATCGTGCTCCTCCACGTGCTGCGACCCCGCCGGATCCAGGCCAAGGTGGCCGCCGTGTTCCTGTGGCGGCGGGTGGCCACGCCGGTGTCGGCCGCCCGCCCCTGGCAGCGGCTGATCCCGAGCTGGCTCCTGGCGGCCCAGGTGCTGGCCGCCGTCCTGCTCGGCCTGCTGATGGCCCGCCCCGTCCGGCTGGGCGACCAGCTCCTGGCCGAGCACACGATCTTCGTGGTCGACGCCTCGGCCTCCATGCAGGCCAGCGACGGTGCTCCCGATCGCCTGGCGGCAGCCACCGAACGGGCCGCCGAGCTGCGGCGCCAGGTGCCGGCGGGGGGCCAGGCCAGCCTGATCGTGGCCGGGGCCGACGCCCGGGCCCTGGTCACCCGGTCCACCGATTTCGACGCCTTCGATGCCGCCCTGCGCTCCATCCGGGCCGCCGACGGCCCGGCCGACATGGCCAGCGCCTTCGCCCTGGCCGCCGGGCTCGACACGGGCGAGACCGACAGCCGGGTGGTGTTCGTGTCCGACGGCGGGGTCACCCCGGCCGACCTGCGGGCCGCCCCCACCGGCGCCCGCTACGAGGCGGTGGGCACGTCGGCCACCAACCGGGGCATCACCCAGCTCTCGGTGGAGCCGGCGGCCGAGGGCCTGGTGGCCCGGGTGGCCGTCACCCACTTCGGTGGTCCGGCGGCGGACCAGACGGTGCGGATCGACGTCGACGGCGTCACGGTGGCCACGCGGGACATCCACCTCGACCCGGGCGGGGTGGCCAACCTGTCGATCCCGCTGGCCGTCACGAACGGGGCGGAGAAGGTGGAGGCCTTCCTCGACGGGGAGGACGCCCTGGCCCTCGACGACCGGGCGGTGGCCACCCTGGCCCAGCGGCCCGAGATCCAGGTGCTGTGGGCCGGCGCCGACAACCCCTTCCTGGAGGCGGCCCTGGGCGCCGTCCCCGGCGTCACCGTCACCCGCTCCCCCACCGTGCCCGCCAGCCCCGACCCCGGCATCGACGTGGTGGTGGCCGACCAGGTGGCCGTGCCGGCCGAGCTGACCCTGCCCGTCCTGGCCATCGCCCCGCCCGGCGGGGCCCGGGGCGTCACCGCCGCCGGCACCGTCGAGCGCCCCGTCGTCACCCTCGTCCGGGCCGAGGAACCGCTGGTGGAGGGCCTCGACCTGAGCCAGGTGTTCGTGGCCCAGGCCCAGCAGCTCACCGCCCCCACGGGGGCCAAGGTGGTGCTGGGGGCCGAAGGCACGCCCCTGCTGGTCCGCACCGACAGCCCCGCCCCCACCGTCTATCTCGGCTTCGCCCTCGACCAGTCGACCCTGCCGCTGGATGCCGCCTTTCCCATCCTGATCGACCGGTCGCTGGCCAACCTGTCGGATCTGGTGGCCCCGCCGGCCCGGCTGACGGTGGGGGCCGACCTCCCGATCGACCCCCGCCTGGAGGCCACGATCACGGCGCCCGACGGCACGTCGCAGACGATCCCGCCCGGCTCGTCGTACCCCCGGGCCGACCGGATCGGCTTCTGGCGGGTCGCCCAGGGCGATCGCAGCGTGCTGGTGGCGGTGGGGGCGGCCCGGGGCGAGTCGGCCATCGCTCCCGCCCCCGACCTGCCGTTCGAGGCGGCCTTCGCCGGCCAGGGTCCGGCTCCACGCCGGGGCGAGATCCCCTACCTGTGGCCCGTGATCGGGGTCCTGCTGGCCCTGCTGGTGGCCGAGTGGCTGTTGGCCCGGCGCCGCCTGGGCGTGGGGCCCCGACAGTGGCGGACCGCCACCGGCCTGCGGGTGGCGGTGGCCGCCGCCCTCCTGGCCGTCCTGTTCACCCCGGCCATCACCCGCAAGGCCGACAGCGTGGCCACCCTGTTCCTGATCGACGCGTCCGACTCGATGACCCCCGGCGGCCGGGCCCGGGCGGTGGACACCGTGCGCCAGGCCCTGGCCCAGCAGCCCGACAAGAGCCGGGCCGGCATCGTGGTGTTCGGCAACGACGCCCGGCTGGAGACCCTGGTGAGCCGGGAGCCGACGTTCTCCGGGGTGAGCGTGGAGGTCGACCCGGCGGCGACCGACCTGGCCGCCGCCATGCGCCTGGGGGCGGCCGCCCTACCGGCCGATGCCCGGCGCCGCCTGGTGCTGATCAGCGACGGCCGGGCCACCACCGGCGACGCCGCCCAGGAGGCGGCCCGCCTCGAGGCCGACGGGATCCCGGTGGACGTGGTGGTGGTGGACCCGCCGGCCGGCACCGACGTGGCCGTGGGCGGCGTCGAGGTGCCGTCGCTGGCCCGCAAGGGTGAGCAGATCAACGTGGACGTGCAGGTCACCGCCCCCCGGGACACCGAGGGGGAGGTGGTGCTGCGGCGCGGCGACGGCACCGAGGTGGGGCGCCAGACGGTCGAGCTGACGGCCGGGGCCAACACCGTGCGCTTCACCGACACCGCCTCCAGCGAGGGCGTGCTCCGCTATCAGGCCGAGGTGAACACCGGCGACGACGAGGTGAAGGCCAACGACCTGGGCTTCGCCGCCGTGCCGGTGGAAGGGGCCGACGCCGTGCTGGTGGTGGCCGGGCGCGACGGCGCCGGGGCCGGGCTGGTGGCCGAGATGCAGGCGGCCGGGCTCACGGTGGCCACCGCCACCCCGGCCAGCCTGCCCGCCATCGACGAGCTCACCCGCTACGCCTCGATCGTGCTGGCCGACGTCGACCGCCGGGACCTGAGCGACGCCCAGGTGGCCGACCTGACCGCCGCCGTGCGGGACCTGGGCCGGGGCATGGTGGTGGTCGGCGGCACCCACAGCTACGCCCTCGGCGGCTACCGCGACAGCGACCTGGAGCAGATCCTGCCGGTGGTGAGCGAGATCACCGATCCCCTGCGACGCCAGACGGTGGCCGAGGTGCTGGCCATCGACACCAGCGGCTCGATGGCGGCCTGCCACTGCAGCGAGGAGGGCCTGAACGGCCTGGGCAACGGCAACCGCATCGGGGGCGGGGTGGAGAAGACGGCGATCGCCCGGTCGGCGGCGGCCAAGGCCATCGCCGCCCTGTCGGCCACCGACGAGGTGGGCGTGCTGTCGATGGACGCCGACGACCGGTGGGTGATCGACCTCCAGGCGGCTCCGTCCCAGGACGTGGTGGACGAGGGCCTGGGCCAGATCGTGCCCGACGGCCCCACCTTCCTCGACTCGGGTCTGGCCACGGCAGCCGAAGCCCTGCGCAAGTCCGACGCCAACCTCAAGCACATCATCGTGTTCAGCGACGGCTTCACCGAACCGGCCCACCTGGCCGAGATGGCCGATCAGGCGGCCGACCTGGCGGCCGAAGGGATCACGGTGTCGGTGGTGGCCACCGGCGAGGGGGCGGCCAAGGACCTCCAGCCGGTGGCCGAGGCCGGCAACGGACGCTTCTACCCCGGGCGCAACCTGAGCCAGATCCCCGATCTGATCGTGCAGGAGGCGGTGCTGGCGTCTCGGGACTTCGTGACCGAGGGCGAGTTCCTGCCCGTCATCGGGTCGTCCCGACCGTCGGTGGCGAGCCTGTCGGCGTCGCCGGCGCTGCTGGGCTACGTGGCCACATCGCCCAAGCCCACGGCCTCGGTAGACCTGCTGATCGGACCCGACCAGGACCCGCTGCTGGCGTCGTGGCAGGCCGGCCTGGGCCGGGTGGCGGCCCGGACGAGCGACGGGGGCGAGCGGTGGAGCGCCCCGTGGACGGGGTGGGACGGCGGGCCCGACTTCTGGGCCGGTGTGGTGAAGGACACGTTCCCGGCCAGCGGGGCCGGGGGCGGGATCCAGGCCAGGATCACCGACGGCCAGCTCGACCTGCGCCTGGAGGGGGCCGACGACTGGCCGGAGGACGCCTCAGCCACGGTGCGGGTGGCGGGGCCCGACGGGTCGAGCACGGTGGTGCCCCTGGAGCGGATCGACGGCTCCACGTTCGCCGCCACCGTCCCGGCCGACCAGGCCGGCACGTACGCCCTGGGGGCCGTGGTCAGCGACGGGACCGACACGGTGTGGAGCGGGGTGGGCCTCACCACCCGGTCCTACCCCGCCGAGTACGCCCCCCGGCCGGTGGGGCGGGACGAGCTGACCCGGCTGGCCGAGGCCACCGGAGGCCGGGTGGACCCGGCGCCGGCCGAGCTGTTCAGCTCGCTCGGCACGAGGGCGGGCGAGCGACGCTACGACCTGACGCGGTGGTTCCTGTGGTTCGCCCTGCTGGGCTGGCCGGTGGCGGTGGCCATGAGCCGCCTGGCGTGGCGCCGGGGTCTGCTGGCCGAGGGGGCCGGCAGGGCCGCCACCACCGTGGGCGAGCTCCGGGCCCGCATGCCCCGCATGGCCGAACCCAAACGCCCCTTCCCCAGCCCCGGTGCCCCTCCCACCTCCCCTCCTGCCGGCGCCGGGCCTCCCACCACTGAGCCCGCCGTCCCGCCCACACCGGCCCCCGCCCCCACCCCGGCCCCCGCTCCAGCGCCGGCCCCCGCTCCAGCGCCGGCCGCCGACGGCAGCACCGTCTCGGAGCTGCTGGCCCGCAAGCGCCGCCGTTCCTGACCCACCCCGGCGCATCCGGCGCCGACGCGCCATCGACGCCCCTGGCGATGCGTCAGGCGCTGCTGGCGGTGCACCTGGCAGCTGCGCCTGTCGTAGGGCCTACCGGTCGGCGGGGGCGAGTGCTGCCGGTTCGGCGGTACGGGCCGGTGCACCCCGGTGACGCCGTCGGGTGGCTGCGGTGGCACCGAGACCGGCGGTGGCGACGGCCCCGCCCAGCCACACCAGGCCGACCCGGGGCAGCTCGTTGACCTGATACCGGGCCGAGGTGGCGTCCCCGTCGATCAGAAGGACCTGGAGCTGGTCGAACCACCGGTAGCGGTGGGCCAGCTCCACGGTCGACACCCCCCGTAGCCGGTAGCTCACGAGGCTGGGATGGAGCTCGGTGCCGTCGATCCGCACCGTGGCCACCGCCGAACGGGTGGCCGCCCCGTCGTCGACCAGGTCGATCGCCTCGTGCACCAGCTCCACCGACCCGGCCCGCACCGGCACACCGACGGGCGCCGCCACGGTGGTGACCCGCCCCGCCATCGAGCCCGCCACCCCCACCAGCAGCACCCCGGTGCCCAGGTGCCCCAACGCCCGCCCGACCCCCGGGCGCCGAGATCGCGGTGCGTCAGGAGCCACCGGCGGTCCCGCCTGCAGCCAGAGACGGCCGAGGGCGGAGCCGGCGACGGCGCCGCCGGCCATGGCCAGGGCGACGCCGTAGGGGCCCGCCCCCCAGGGGGTGGTCGCCCCCGCCGCCGCGGCACCGGCCAGGGCCGGCCCCCACCGGCGGTCGGCCCCCACCGCCAGCGCCGCCCCGGCCATGACCACCGGCCACAACAGGCGGCTGTAGTAGCGGCCGGCGATGGCGACGGCGTCACCGGTGGTACCCGCCTCCACCAGCGGCTCGTAGGCCCCCACGGCCACGAACAGCCCGGCCACGGCCAGCACCGCCACCGCCCGGCGGCGCCAGGCCGCCGGCGCCGGACCGGCGTCCGGCGCCACCGGCGCCGCTTCCCCGGTCAGCCCGGTCAGCCCGATCAGCGCCAGGGCCACCACCGAGGCGAGGGCGGCAACGGCCAGCAGGCCGACGCGGAGGGCGGGCCGGTCGGCGAAGGCGTGGACCGACGACACCAACCCGACCCGGGTGGCGGTGGTGGCCCACAGGGCGGCCAGGCCCGGGGCCAGCCCCAGCGCCACCGCCGTCCGCCCCCCAACCGCACCGCGGCGCAGCACGCCGGCGACGGGTCCCGGGTCCCCGCCCCGGCGGACCCGTTCGACGGCCAGGCCGTGGAGGGCGGCGGCCCCGCAGCACCAGGCGACGAGGCCGGCCGACTCGATCGGGTCCCAGGCCCAGTACCCGCCCCAACCCAGCTCGACGTCGGCCCAGCGTGCCCCCGTCAGCAGACCCGCGGTCAGGAGGGCCAGGGGCCCGGCCACCAGGGCCACCGGCACCTGCGGCCCCCGCCCGGCCCGGGCCCGGGCGGCGCTGGCCAGGCTCGGCGCCAGCAGGCCCACCAACCCGGCGTACAGGATCGGCGGGTGCCACATCATGGCCGGATGCTCCAGCACGGGCTGCAGGCCCAGCCCGTCGACCGCCGGCAGGGCGAGCCGCTCGAAGGGTGACGCCGCCAGCGCCACCACCAGGGCATACGCCGCCACCAGCCCGCCTCCGAGCCGTCGGGCCCACCCCGCAGCCGCTCGATCGCCGCCAACCCGACCATCAGCCACCGCCACGCCCCCGGCCGGCGTCCCACCGCCGGCTACCCGGGCGGCGATGACGGCGGCCCAGGCCAGGGCGGCCGTCCACAACAGGAGCGAGCCCTCGGGTCCGGCCCACAGCCCGGCCACCCGCAATACCGGCGACACGCCGGAGCGGGTGTTGTCGGCCACATAGCGCAGGGTCCAGTCTTCGGCGGCGAAGGCCCAGGCCAACCGGGCCACGGCTGCGGTCAGCGCCCCGGCGGCCCCCGTGAGGGCCCAACCCCCGGCCCGGCGCGCCCCGCCCGCCACCGCCCCGGTCGCCAGCACCACCGCCAGCCACACCAGGGCCGCACCCATCGTCACCGCACCATCGTGCCCTGTCGGCGGCCCCGGCGGCCGTCATGGCCACCGCCGGGCTGCCGGCCCGCCGGTCCGGCTCCTGGTCGGCCCGGGCGGGCGGGCCTATGGTGAGCGCATACCGAGGGCCGCCGGGCGGGACCGAACCCCGCGGCCGGCGCCGCCAGACGAAAGGATCCCCATGGACAACGACCAGAAGAAGCTGGCCCTGCGCGCCATCAACTACGGCCTCTACGTGCTCACCGCCCGCAACGGTGACCAGTACGGAGCGGGCGGCGTCAACTGGTTGTCGCAGGCCAGCTTCGATCCGCCGCTGGTGATGGCCGGCGTCAAGGCCGACTCCGGCTCGGCCGCCATCATCGGCGACACCGGCGTCTTCGCCGTCAACGTGCTGGCCGGCGACCAGCTCGACATCGGCAAGGCCTTCTTCCGCTCCACGTCGGTGGAGGACGGCAAGATCAACGGCTACGCCTTCGAGGACGGCCCCGAGACCGGTGCCCCCCTCCTCCTCGACACCCCCTACTGGTTCGAGTGCCGGGTCACCGACACCGTGGCCCGGGGCGATCACACGGTGTACGTGGCCGAGGTGGTCAACGCCGGGGTGCGCAACGCCGAGGCCGTGCCGCTGCTGCTGCGCGACACCGGCATGAACTACGGCGGCTGAGCGTCCCTCGGCGGTGCGTCTGCGGCTGATCGCCGTCACGTCCATCGGCCTTCTGCTCACGCTGGCGGCCGTGGCGTTCGGCGGCATCCCCCTCCTGGCCGGCCTGCTGGCCCTGGCCGGCCTGGCCGCGGCGACCCTTCCGCCCCGGTCGCGCCGGTACCTCCTGCGTCGCATGGTCCGGATCACGGCGACGGTGCTGGTGGCCATGGCCCTGGTCTGGATCCTGGTGCACAACTATCCCGACGCCAGCCGCACCGACGCCACCGGCCTGATCCCCGCCCTCACCCACTACGTCAGCTGGCTGGGCGACGTGGTGGCCGGCGACCTGGGCGGTACCACGTCCTACAGCGAGACCGTGGGCCAGGGCGTCAGCCGCACCGTCCCCATCTCCCTCCAGCTCGTGGCCTACAGCCAGGTCATCGCCGTGGCCCTGGCCGTGCCCGGCGCCGTGCTCGGCGCCCGCTACCGGGGGCGCCTGCCCGACCTCGGGGCCCGGGCCACCGGCATCCTCGGCCTCACCGTCCCCCTGTTCGTCTCCGGGGTGCTGCTGGCCCAGCTCCTGGGCGTGGGTGACGTGAACCTGGGCGGCGTCCACATCGGGCTGGCCCTGCTGCCCACCGGCCGTTACGTCCCCCTGGGCGACGGTGTGGTGCCCCACCTCCGCTCGATGCTGCTCCCGTCGCTGACCCTGGCCCTGGGCACGGCCGCCACCTACCTCGTGCTCCTGCGCTCCGAGCTGCTCGGCCAGCTCACCCAGGACCATGTGCTCCTGGCCCGGTCCAAGGGGCTGCCACCGGGCCGGATCATCACCCGCCACGCCCTGCGCCCGGCCGCGCCGAGCGCGGTGGCCGCCATCGCCGCCCAGTCGGGCGCCATGCTGGGCAACGTCGTGATCATCGAGCACATCTTCCTGCTCCCCGGCTTCGGCGACTACGTGCTGGTGGCCGTGGGCCGGCGGGACGAGCTGGCCGTGGTGGGCGGCCTGTTCGTGGCGGCCGTGATCCTGGCCGCGGTCAACCTCCTGGCCGACGCCGCCCTGATCGCCGTCGACCCCCGGCTGCAGCCCTGACTCGGGTAGCCTCGGGCCGGAATCAAGCACAGGAATCGCACAGGAATCAGGGAAAGCAGAGCCAACAGATGCCACAGCAAGTCCGAGGCGTTGTCGCCAGGGCCAAGGGCCAGCCGGTCTCGATCGAGACCATCGTCATCCCCGACCCCGGCCCGGGCGAGGCCGTGGTGGCCATCCAGGCCTGCGGCGTCTGCCACACCGACCTCCATTACCGGGAGGGCGGCATCAACGACGACTTCCCGTTCCTGCTGGGCCACGAGGCGGCGGGCCTGGTGGAGTCGGTGGGCCCCGGCGTCACCGACGTGGCCCCCGGCGACTTCGTGATCCTCAACTGGCGGGCCGTGTGCGGCCAGTGCCGGTCGTGCCTCAAGGGCAAGCCCCAGTACTGCTTCGCCACCCACAACGCCACCCAGAAGATGACGCTGACCGACGGCACGGTGCTGTCGGCGGCCCTGGGCATCGGGGCCTTCTGCGACAAGACCCTGGTGGCCGCCGGCCAGTGCACCAAGGTCAACCCGGCGGCCCGCCCCGAGGCGGCCGGCCTGCTGGGCTGCGGCGTGATGGCCGGCCTCGGTGCGGCCATGAACACCGGCAACGTGGGCCGGGGCGACACCGTGGCCGTGTTCGGCTGCGGCGGGGTGGGCGACGCCGCCATCGAGGGTTCCCGCCTGGCCGGTGCGTCCACCATCATCGCCGTCGACCTCGACGACCGGAAGCTGGAGTGGGCCAAGGGCTTCGGCGCCACCCACACCGTCAACGCCGGCCGGGAGGACGCGGTGGAGCGGATCCGGGAGCTGACCGGGGGCAACGGGGTCGACGTGGCCATCGAGGCCATCGGCCTGCCCCAGACCTACGAGCAGGCGTTCTACGCCCGGGACCTGGCCGGCACGGTGGTGCTGGTGGGGGTGCCCAACCCGACGATGAAGGTGGAGCTGCCGTTCATCGAGATCTTCGGCCGGGGCGGCGCCCTCAAGTCGAGCTGGTACGGCGACTGCCTGCCCAGCCGTGACTTCCCGATGCTGATCGACCTGTACCTCCAGGGCCGGCTCAACCTCGACGGCTTCGTGTCCGAGACGATCGGGCTCGACGCGGTGGAGGAGGCGTTCCACAAGATGGAGCGGGGCGAGGTGCTCCGCTCCGTCGTCGTGCTCTGATGGCGGCCCGCATCGACCGGGTGATCACGGCCGGCATCTTCAGCCTCGACGGCCAGGACTTCGAGGTGGAGAACAACGTATGGGTGGTGGGCGACGACCGGGAGGCGGTGGTGATCGACGCCGCCCACGACCACCGCCCGATCCTGGCCGCCCTCGACGGCCGCAAGCTGGCCGCCATCGTGTGCACCCACGGCCACAACGACCACATCAACGCCGCCGCCGAGCTGGCCGAGGCCACCGGGGCCCCGATCCTGCTCCACCCCGACGACACGATGCTGTGGGAGACGGTCTACCCCGACCGCCGGATCGACGACGCCCTGGCCGACGGGACCCGCCTGGCCGTGGGCGGGGCCGAGCTGACCGTGGTCCACACCCCGGGCCACTCCCCGGGCGGGTGCTGCCTGCACCTCCCGGCCGACGGCGTGCTGTTCAGCGGCGACACCCTGTTCAACGGCGGCCCGGGGGCCACCGGGCGGTCGTTCAGCAGCTACGACGTGATCCTCGACTCGATCGAGCACCGCCTGCTGGTGCTGCCCGACGCCACCGTGGTCAACACCGGCCACGGCGACTCCACCACCATCGGGCGGGAGGCGGGCAGCCTGGCCGAGTGGCGGGCCCGCCAGCGCTCAGACGGTTGAGTCCGCCGGCTCGTTCACCGTCACCCCGCCCCGGCGGGCGGCGGCCACGACGGCCCCCATCCAGCCGGTGTCGGTGTGGTTGGCCTCCAGGTCGGCCCGCGCCACCTTGCCCAGGGTGAGGGCGGCCTCACGGTCGTCGAGCAGCTCGATCACCACCCGGCGGAGATCCTCGGGATCGCCGGGCGCCGCCACCCGCAGCAACCCGGCTCCGGCGAGATCGATGAACTGGCCGTGGGCGGTGGCCACCACAGGTCGGCCGCAGGCCATGGCCTCCATCACCACCGAGTAGCCGGCGTCGATCGAGTTGGGCACGGTGGGCACGACCACCACGTCAGCCGCCTGGTAGAGGTCCCGTAGTCCGGCCGTGTCGAGCTCGTCGAAGTGCATCCAGACCGGGATCTCGCCCGGTAGCACGGCCGAGGTGGCGCGGGCGTTGGGCGACATGGCGCAGATCCGGACGTCGACCTCGAGGCCGTCGAGGGCGGCGGCCAACGTCCGGTAGTCGCGCCGTTCCAGCCCGGCCGACACCACCAGCGGTCGCCGGACCGATTCGGCCAGCGTCGCCGGCACGCCGGCTCGCGGACCGGGCTGGAAGAACTCGAGGTCGATCGGCTCGCCCGGCATGATGACCTGGGCCGACGGGCCGGCGATCCGCCGGATGGCCGCCGCCTTGCGCCCGCTCTCGGCCAGCAGCACCGGCCGCAGACGCAGGAGCCGCACCAGCCGCAGCCAGATCCGGGACTGCCGGCCGTCGGGGGTCATGACCCAGAACCCGACCCGGGCCGACGGCCCCCGGCGCAGCCCGAGCAGCAGCAACAGGATGTAGCCCAGGATCTCGTTGTTGGCGTGCACGTACCCGCCCCGGGACCGGCGCAGCGCCTCCCGGGCCGTCCACCAGCTCTCGGCCCGTCCCACCAGCCGGCCGCCGAGCTTGTCGAGCACGCTCGGCCGGGCCCCACTGGCCGACAGGGCCACGCCACCGGTCCGCTCGGCCAGGTCGAGCAGCACATGGCGCGGGCGCTGGCCGCAGGCGATGGCCTGCCGGTACGGGCCGAGATCCAGGTCCTGGCTGAGAACCACCGTGACGCCCCCCGGTGAACAACTATCACCCGGCGAGTGCAATCGTCCCTCTTCGATCACAAGGGCGAACCCTACGCCGGGTAGGTTCGTTCTGTCATGACAATGTTGTGACGGTTCGTTGTGGGTGGGCCAGGGGCGGCCCGGGTGTCAGAACACCGGGTCGCCCGGGTCCTGGCCCAGGAGCACCCGGCCGGCGGTGTGCATCTGCTGAGGGCCGACCATGAAGTGCTGGCCCACCGAGCGGACGTCGGCCAGGAGGCGGGGCCAGGGACCGTCGAGCTGACTGGCCGTGGTACCGGCGGCCGAGGCCAGGCCCTCCACGGCCCGGATGGCGGAGTCGACGGCGTAGGACGCCCCGAGGCGGGTGCGGGCGTGCAGCTCGGGCCCGATGGGCTCGAACCGGCCGGCCACCGCCCACACGTCGTCCATCAGCTCCCCGACCCAGGCCCGACCCGAGCTGACCAGGGCCTCGGCCTGGGCCGCAGCCGCCTGGGCGTTGGGCCGCTCGGCCAGCAACTCGGGCAGGAACGACGGTTTCTTCGTCCGGGCCAGCTGGTCGAAGGCGGCCATGGCGGCCCGGGCCACCCCCACCGCCACGCCCACCTTGGGAAAGGGGAAGCGGAGGCTGGTGGGCAGGCAGTAGTAGGGGGTGCGGGGCACCGACGGGTCGGCCGGCCCGAACACGCCGGCCCAGGCGTCGGGCACGAACACGTCGGTGAGCACCACGTCGTTGGAGCCCGACCCCCGGAGGCCGGCCACATGCCAGGTGTCCTCGATCGTCACGTCGCTCACCGGGGTGAGAGTGAAACAGACCCGCCGGGCCCGCCGGGGCGCTCCCCCGTCGGGATCACCGTCGCTGCCGCCGTCGCCACCGTCGCCGGTCACGACCCGGGAGGCCAGCACCACCCGGTCGGCCACCGGCACACCCGACACGAACTTCCACCGGCCGTTGACGAGCCAGCCGCCGTCCACCGGGCGGGCCTGGCCCAGCGCCACACCGGAGCCGGCGATGATCACGTCGGGCTGGTCGTGCAGGAGAGCGGTCATGGACGCCGCCGGCAGATGGGCCGAGGCGATCCCGACCTCTTCGTTGATGGTCATCGCCGTCCAGGCGGCGGAGCCGTCGACCCGGGCGATCGTCTCGATCAGGGTGAGGAACTCCTCTGAGGCGGCCCCGCCCCCGTTGTAGTGGGCGGGGGCGATCAGGCGCAGGAGACCGGCCCGGGCCAGGGCGGCGAACACGGCGGGGTGGGGCCGGCGGTGCTCGTTGGTCCAGTCGGCGTGCTCGGCCACCAGGGGCAGGATCGGCTCGACCCGGGCTGCGACGTCGTCCACCGGCATGGCCGGAGCTTAACGGCTCTGCCCGGCCGGCGAGCCACCGCAGAGCGTCGGCCGCCGAGCAGCGTTCGCGGCTGCCGCCGCCCCCGAACGGCCGGGGCCGTTGCCCTCGTGAGCGACCGGGAGCACAGCGATGATCCTTCGCTTGGTAGATTCCGGCTGGGCAGCAACACCTTCTGATGGAGGTGGCTGATGGTGCGACGACGACAGTTGGTGGACTGGGCGCTCGAGATCCCCAGTTCAGCGGTCCGCTGCATAATCACGGTTGCGGGCACCCTCAGGTCGGGAACGTCGACGAGTTCGTCGCGGAGTGTGGGATCGACGCCCGGCCCGGGAGCACTGACGATGGTGTCGGCGACGAGACCTCGTCGGCTTGACGGTCGGCCTCTGCCGCGCCCAACCGTAGCGGTGGCCAGTCGCCCGTCTACGTTGTTCACCATACGGTCCCTTTCCTTCAGGTCGTTGTGGAAGACCCCTGACGATGCCTCACCAGCACCGCCCGGAGGGGCACCACCACCCCTACTTCAACAACTCCCGGGACAACCTCTTGTGATCACCGCTGCCATCGTCGATCCGCTGATCGAGCACCCCTGGCTCGCGCGCACCGCCTTCGTGCTGTGCCTCACGGTCGGGCCGGTCCTCGGCTACATCTTGATGCAGCGTCGTGGTCTCGCTGCCGTCCTCTCGGGCGTGTCGTCGCTCCCGATTCTGGCGCTGACGCTCGTCCCCGTCGATCGAGAGTTGTCGGGCCGGTGCTCGGTGGATTGGCTGCTGCCAACATTCGCTCGAGTCGAGCTCTTGGCAAATGTTGTCCTGTTCATCCCACCGGTGTTGCTGGCAGCGATAGCGACGCGGCGTCCCGTCGTCGCTCTGATGGGCGGGAGCGTCACCGCTGGAGCAATAGAAGCGATCCAGGCAGCCGTGCCGGCGCTGGGGAGATCGTGCGACACAAACGACTGGCTGTCCAACACGATCGGGGCGGCGCTCGGTGCCGGGCTCGCAGCTCTGGTGCTATGGGCAGAGGCACGCCGGCGAATGAGGCGCACGCCTGATGCGTTCATGAGCGATGTAGTCCCGAGGTCCGAAAACGCCGTCGGCGCGTCTGATACAACGCCAGACGCTTCCGGAGGTTGTGGCGTCTGATAGGACCCGCACACTCTCAGCCCGACCTGGCCAGACCTTTGGCCAGCCGACTTCCGGCAACGCTTCGGTGAGCTGATCGAAGGCTGCGACCGGCACGATGCTTGACCGCCTTGAAGGCGGCGAAGGTCATCGATCTCGGCACTCTGCTCGCGGTGCTGTTGAGCTTGCCTCTGCTTGCCGCTGTCGGTGGCTGCTCTGTCGGTGGCGGCCTGCTTCGGCGAGGGCAGCTGGCACGTCTGCCGAGTGGCGGTCGATGGCTCGGGCACCCAGTCGGTCGTCCCCGCCGGCGCCGTTCCAGCCCCAGCGTCCGCTGACGGCAGCCACCTCCTCCTGCGGACGGTTGACGGTCCAGACACTGGCCGCCGGCGACGGGCAGGTGCTTGGTGCGAACCTGCCGGGGTTGGCCCAGTGGCTCGATCCCGACCGGGTGATCGCCTGGGTCGATGGTGGCTACGAGGTGCTCGACCTCGACGGGACCGTGACTGGAACCCTCGCTCGCTTCCCCGTGGCCGAGGCTGGGGGAGAGCCTCTGTGGCCCGTGTCCCCCAGCCCCGATGGCCAAGCACTTGTCGCCACCACCCGGACCGAGGCCGTCACGCCGGATCGTCTGTGGCTCTACCGCTTCGAAGATGATTCCTGGTCGGCCATCGACTACGGGCCCGGTTGGATCCAGATTGGGGCTCCAACAGGGTGGACTGCTGACAGCCGACGCATCCTGGTCACGATCCAGTCCGAATGGGGGGAGGACCTTGAAGGGAACGAGGAGCTAACCAGCGATCTGGTGGAGATCGACCCGAGGGACGGGAGCCGGCGAACAGTGGCCAGCTTCAACCAACGTTCGTACCTGAGCAGTATGGTCTTCCCCGATGGGCGCCTGGCTGCGGTCAGGTCAGAGACTGCAACCGTGTTCGTAGAGTCGCAACGGGCGCGGTCTCGAACCGGGTGGTCACTGGAACGACGAGCCGCTACCACTCGATTTCGTGGGCGCCGACCAGCGATCGGATCGCCCTTGATATAGGGACCAAGATCGCCATCGTCGGTGTATCGCCCGATCTCAAGGCCAGCATGCCCACCATCATCAGCGCTACTGACCACGAGGACTTTGTCGATCCGCTCTGGCCGGGTTGACACAGCCTCGGCACCTTCGACATGACCACCCGAGATCGGCACAAGCGGCCCGTCCAATATCACGCAACCAATGTGCTGAGGTCAGCGTGGTTAACGTCGATCCAGCTGCGTAGCTGTGCGACTTCCTCGTGGTCGCCGCGAGCCTGCAGTTGGCGATGGCGATGGCGAGGTGAGCCCAGCGCAGCGCCTCGGACAATGTCGTCAACGCAGCGGTCGATCTTGGCCAGCGCTCCAACGGAAACACGATCGATGGCTATGATCTGCTGAGGCCGACCTCCATGCGAAGGACGAGGAGTGGAAATCGCAGCGCTAGCCGCCGAGCACCGTTCCCGTGCCGTGGAGCTCTGGGATCTGTCGGGGCTGAGGCGACCATGGAATCCGCCTGAGGCTGACTTTGATCGAGCAGTGAAGGGACAGACGTCCTGCGTGCTCGGCGGCTTTGTCGGCAGCTCCCTTGTCGGCACGATCATGGCCGGTTACGACGGACACCGCGGCTGGTTGTACTACCTGGCAGTCGATCCGGAGCACCGAGGCCACGGCTTCGGGTCGGACCTCATGGTGGCTGGAGAACACTGGCTGGCGGGATTAGGTGCTCCGAAGGTGCAGCTTCTCATTCGTAGCGACAACGCCGGCATCGTGAAGCTCTACGAGTCGATGGGCTATGAGCAGTCCACGACTATCGTGCTCGGAAAGGCCCTGGGGACCGACGCGTGATGCTCACGCCATGTGACGCAGTTTCCGAGCGCATCGACGATCCGGGATCGCCGGTTAGCGGGTGCAGGGTCGGGGGTGGCTGAGGGTCGACCTTCGGCCAGGCGGATGCGGATGTACCGTGGGTCGGTGGACACTGTTGCTCGAATGCCAGTGATTGTCATGCGCCTCGTGGCTTCCAGTGCACTCGTTGTGGCTTTCGGTTCTTGTGGCTACTTCGAAGCGAGCAACAGGACAGCGCCGGAGGAAGTGACTGTCGTGGATTTGCAAGCGGCACAAGCCGCTCGGAGCGCTTTCATTATTCCTATGCGTAGCGGCGATGAGCCGCCCATCTTCAGCGACCAGGTGTCCACGCTGAACGTTGCCGACGAGGCAACCGAGCCCAACTTCGACGACGGCGAGGTCGAGGTAACGCTGACGAGGGGGGAGGACCCGCAGCAGCCCGTGTGCATATCAGCTCACTTTCTGCCCCCAGGCGGTTCGAGCGAGGGCTGCCTCGGGCTGGATGAGATCCGGACTGGCCTGAGCTTCCAGATCTCACAGGCGCACGGGGGGCCGATCCAAGTGGTGGGGATAGTTCCCGACGACGTGGCCGAGGTCTTGATCGACGACCATCCGGTGCTGCTGTCGAACAACGTCTGGCACTACGCAGGCGACCCCGGCTCGAAGGTCAACCTGGCGGTCAGGTCCGCAGACGGCACGCAGGTCGCAACCCTGGCCTGGTAGCGCCTGCCATGACATTCGAGCTGGAGAGTTGGACACGCCAACAGAGAGCGACGGTGTCCGCATCCGTTGGCTACGCACGCCGACCAGGACCACCCAGCGGGTCATTACCGATCGGTGGCACCGTACGAGTTCGCCGGTTACTCGCTCCACTGGTGATCGTCGGTACGGTCGGGCAGCTTGAGCCTGGGAAACGGGCGAAATCCTCGC
>JAWKIL010000030.1:0-63482 GCA_041394285.1 Acidimicrobiales bacterium
CCCGTCTCCCTGTTCGGGCGCCGACCGGAGCCCCACCGTCCCTACCACTGCCTCCGGTCGGCGCCTTGCCCGCTGTCCCGAAAAGACGCCCCGTTCCCGCCCACCGAGCCGTCGAGCGCAGAGCTGGACGCCATCGAGGCCGAGTGGCCGCTCATCGCCGCTGAGGTCGCCCTCGTCGACGCCGAGTGCGCCTACGCCATCCGCCCCTCCGCCGTCACCAGGGCCGCCGTGCGTGCGGCCGAGGCGGCCGTCATCCGGGCCCACCTCGCCCACACCCGCAACACAACCCCGCCCTCGCAAGGAGAAGCCGCATGACTCACCACACCCTCACCCTGCTCGCCCAGGGCGGCAACCCGTTCGCCCCCCTGTTCGCCACGTTCACCGGCCTCGTGGCCGCCGCCGTCGCCGCCCTCATGAGCGCCGTCGTCGGTGTGGCCACCCTGTTCCTGGTCGCCCGCTTGCTCAAGGCCATGACGCAAGACCCGAGCTGGGAGAAGCTCGCCGCCCTGGTGGCCATCGCCTGCTTCGCCGTGATGCTGGCCGGCGCCTCACCCGGCCTGCTCAAGGCATCGTTCGCCTGGGGCAAGACCCTCGGCGACGGCACCTCCGCCGGCGCCGCCACCGTCTCGGCCGACACCGGAGCTGGGCAGTGACCGCCCGCCACGGCGCCCGGGCCGCCCTCGCCCTCGGCCTGGTGGCCAGCCTCGCCGGGAACGTCATCGCCGCCCACCCCACCGCTCTCGGGCGGCTGGTGGCGGCCTGGCCGCCCCTGGCGTTGCTGGTGGCGATCGAGCTGGTCACCCGCATCCCCACCCGGGGCGGCACCCTGTCGGCCGTTCGACTGTCCTCCGCCGGACTGCTGGTCGTGATCGCAGCGTGGGTGTCGTACTGGCACCTGGTCGAGCTGGCCCGGGCCGCCGGCGAGGGCGGCATCGCCGCCCACATCCTGCCCCTCAGTGTCGACGGGCTGGTGGCGGTGGCCTCGGTCTGCCTCCGGGAGCTCAGCCCGACCCCGAACCACCGTGCGCCTGGTCGGCCGGCTCGAGCCACCGCTACGGCGACCCCGCCCGTTCGGCGATCGCCGAGTACCTCGCCAGCACCGGTGGCGGTGCGTCGGGGGTCGGGTGAGGAGGTGCGCCGTCTGGCGGCCGAGCATCCCGACTGGACCCGTGATCAGTTGGCGGCGGCCGCCGGGTGCTCGGCCCGCACCGTGCGGCGCCACCTCGCCGCTGCACCGTCCTCGGCCGCTGAGCGGTCGCTGGACGACGAGCTGGCCGACCTCGTCACCCCAACCCCTGCCCCTGCTGTCTCGCCCGTTCCTGCCTTTCAGGAGACCTTGTGACCACCCCCACGCTCACCCTCGTTCCCGACCCCGACGACAACAACGACCACGACGTGCTCGGCCAGGCCGACACCGACAGCCCGCTGGCGGCTGAACCATGGCCGACCCCACCCACCCCCGCCGACGACGATCCCCCACCGGCGGCCGCCGAGGGAGAGGTTCTGCCTCCCCCGCCGGGCCCGGCGACGGTGGCGGTGCTCGACGCCGTGTGGCGCCCGGAGGTGGCCCGCAAGCCGCTCCTGCCGATCTGGCTCCGCGACGCCCAAACCCGGCGGGCGGCGGTGCGGTGGTGGGCCGGGCACACCACCCACGTGGCCGCCTTCCACACCCTGCGCTCCCCGCTCTACGCCGGGCGGGTCGCGGCCCGGTCCCCGATCGGTATCGGCCGCTGCCTGGTCGTTGTGGGCCGGTGGCTGATCGACGCCCGGGCCGGGTCCGAGCGTGACGCCATGCGGGAAGCGCTGCGCGCCGACGGCGGCTCCGGCGCCCCGCTGGCCCGGGTGGCCCGCCAGCACCGCAACAGCGTCCTCGCCCGCTTCGCCATGTTCACCTTCGCCCTGATCGCCAGCCTCATGCTCTTCGCCACACTCCGCCCTCTGGTCCAGCTCCTCACCCTCGCCTTCGCCTTGCTCGGCCTGGGCGTCCTCGGCCGACCCACCGACCGCAAGCTCACCTCGTGGGCGGTGTCGAAGGACTCGACGCCGAAGCTCACGCTGGAGCTGGTGACCGAGGCCCTGATGTCGCTGGGCATCGAGGGCATCAACCGGGCGGCCAAGCTCGACCCCCGGGCCATCCGCTACCTCTCACCCGTGCACCGCTCGGGCACCGGCTGGCGAGTGGACGTTGAGCTTCCCGCCGGCGTCCCTGCCTCGGCGGTGATCGAGCGGCGGGAACGGATGGCCTCGGCCCTGCGGCGCAAGCTCGGCCAGGTCTGGCTCTCGCCCGATCCCGACGCGCACGAGGGCGTGGTGGTGCTGTTCGTGGCCGATCGGTCGTTCTCGGGTGACGCCCGCCCGGTGGAGTGGCCCCTGGCCGCTAAGGGTCGGGTCGATGTCTTCGAGGCGTTCCCGATCGGGGTCGATGAGCAGGGCCGCCAGGTCACCGTCCAGCTGTTCGGTTCCCAGCCGACGAGCATCGTGATCGGCGCCATCCCTCGGATGGGCAAGAGCTTCCTGCTCCGCCTCCTGTGCCTGGCCGCTGTGCTGGATCCGACGGTGCGGCTGGTCATCTACAACCTCAAGGGCGGGGTTGACTTCGCAGCGTTGAAGGCCGTCGCTCACCGGTACACCGCCGGCGACCGGCCCGATCACATGCGAGCCATGCTCACCGATCTCAAGGGCATCCAGCGGGAGATGCGCCGCCGCTACGACCTCCTCGAAACCCTCCCCGTCGATGTCTGCCCCGAGGGCAAGCTCACCAGGGAGCTGGCCTCGAAGCGGTCGCTGGGGTTGTTCCCGATCGTGGCCGCCTTCGACGAGTGCCAGATCGCCCTGGAACACCCGGAGCTGGGCAAGGAACTGGAAGCGGTCATCACCGACCTCGTGAAGCGGGGCCCGGCGGTGGGGATCGTGGTGTGGTTGTCCACCCAACGGCCGGACGGCAAGAGCATCCCGACGCCGATCCGGGACAACTGTGGTCTGCGGTTCGCGTTGAAGGTCATGACCTGGCAGGTGTCCGACATGATCCTCGGCGGTGGCTTGGCCAAAGCCGGCTGGTCCGCCCACACCCTGTCCCGCCGTGACGTGGGGGTGGCCATGATGGCCGGCGAGGGCGCCGACCCGGTCATTGTGCGGGCCGCCTACATCGACGGCGTGGCCGCCCAAGCGATCGCGGAGCGGGCCCGCCAGGTGCGGGTGGCCACCGGATGGCTGTCCGGCCAAGCCGCCGGCGACACCCCCGAACCCGAAGCGGACACTTCGGAGCCGACGGAGACGATCCTTGACCACCTCCTGGCCATCTGGCCAGCCGGACAGCTGGCCATGTGGTGCCAGACCCTGGCCGAGCGGTTGGCCGACCGGTGGCCGGACACCTACGGCGCCTGGGAAGGCCGCCAGGTGACCATGGCCGTCAAACGCTTCGGGATCACCTCCCGGGACGTGAAAGCCAAGGACGCCGACGGGCTCGATCGGACCCGCAAGGGCATCACCCTCGACGACCTCGGCGCCGCCCTCGATCGCCACACCCCAGAGCCCACACCGCCCACCGCAGGGCCGCCAGGGGCGGTGCTCGACGACGACGAGCACCAGGCCGACGACGATCCGCCGGCCGAGGTGGACCAGGCCGAGGCGGAGGGTGGCGAGACGGTGGTGGAGATCCTCTACGACCCCGACGAGGAGTAGCGGAGGCGGTAGCGGAACCGGAACCGGTTGCGCTACCGCTACCACCCCCGCTACCCGCCCCAAACGAGCGTTCGACCAGCTCACCGGCCATCCGACAGCCCACCGGTAGCGGTAGCGGACCCCCGCCAGGGCTCCGGAACCCCGGGAATCGGGGGTTTCGCTGACTCTTCCCGGCGCCCCGCTACCGCTACCGGCCCCGCACCAACACCCAGCCCTACGACCACGGAGACGCCATGCCAGCGCCCTCTGTCTCACCCCGCACGCCCCACAACCCAGGAACCCCGATGCTCACCATCAACACCCAGACCCCCGCCCCCCGACGCATCGGCGGCGGACTCGACGACCCCACACCCACTCCGAGGACCCAGGCCCGCCGCACGCCCGCCACGAGCAGCTCGCCCCGTCGGCGTCCCGCCACGGCGCCCTCGACCGCGCCGCAGTTGCCTCTACCGGCGGCCGAGGTGGCCGAGGCGGTGGCCATCCTGGCACCCCTCGTGCCGGCCTCGGCCGGCCTGCCCCGGGTGCGCCTGGCCCACGTGGTGGCGGCCAAGCTCGCCAACCACTGCGCCGCCGCCGTGAACCCTCCCCGAGAGTCGCTCGCTGTGGACGAGGCCCGGGCCCGGTGCCGGGCGATCCTCGACGCCTTCGGGCCCGTCGAGCGGCACGCCGTGCTCGCCCTGCTGACGCATGACGTCCGGGCGGTATCCCGATGACCCGCCCCATCCGACAACCGGTGAGCGGCCCTGGTGCGGTCGCGGTGTCCGTCGGCCTGTCGATGCGAGCAACCGCTTTCGTCCTGCGAGGCCTCGGCCGAGCCATCCGCTTGCTGTGGCGGGCCGCCATTGCCTGGGCCGTGCTGATGGCCGGACGGCCGGGCGAGGACGAGGTGATGGTGCTCCGCCGCCGGAAGTGGATCGTGCTCACGTTCCTTGCCCTGCCGGTCGCTGGCGCCACGCTCATTGCTCCGGTGCCGATGCTGCGCACCGTTGGAGCGGTGCCGATGCTGGCCTCGCTCGTGCTGGTGGTCGGGGCGGGGTGGCGGGCCCGGCGCCTGACCCGCCGGGCCCGCCCGCCACCTACTGCCGCTGTGCCCCAGCCGGCACCGGCGGTGTGGTGGGGCGACTACCACCCCACCGCCCGCTCGACCGAGCTGGAACAGACCCTGGGCAACACCCTGTGGCACCTGGCCGCTGCCGGCGTGAGCGTCGACACCGCCCTCTATGCCGCCCGGGGCATGCCCCAGCGCTCCCAGCTGTGGCTCCTCACCGTGGCCGAAGCCAACCTCGCCGCCCTGGGCCGCCTCGAAGACCAGCACGGCGAAGGCGTGACCTTCGGTGCCACCGACGCTGCGGTGTGGCTGTTCCCGTTCTGCGAAGGCCTCCGGGCCTGGATCGGGCTGCGCTCCAACGTCCCCACCGAACCCGCCCTCAACCACCCCACCCAGCCCTGAACCAGGAGACCCGACCCCCGATGCACCCCTCCGCAACCACCACCGAACCCGCTGTGCTCGACCAACTCCGGACCGTCCACCAGGCCCGAGCCGACCTCGACCGCCGGCGCCGCCACCTGATCCGCTCGGCCCTGACGGCCGGGCACACGTGGACCGACATCGCCCACGCCCTCGGTGACACCGAACTCGGTGCCATCCTCGACCACCTCGCCGCTACGGCGGTCGAGCAGGGGAGCGAGGGCCGATGAGCAGCTCCCGCCCCCACACCGTCGCCGCCCTCGTTGAGGTCGCCGCCGAAGCGATCCGAGCCGCCAACCACCGCACCCTCGCACCCGGCCAGCTCCTGGTGCCCGAGGTCTACACCGTCCTCGGCGACCTCTCGGCCCTCGCCTGGCGCCTGCCCCAGCTGCACGAGCAGCTCGCCCGCAACCTCCAGCACCGCCACACCGCCGGCGGGCTCCGCCTCGACGTCGATGGCGAGCGCCGCTACCCCGACCCCGGCCACGCCATGGCCGACGCCGTCCAGGCCCTGGAGGCCGCTGCGCAAGCCGCCCACCACCTGGCGGCCGCCGTCGACCACGCCCACAACGCCGTCGCCGTGATCGCCGACCACGCACCCCGAGGACCCCGCCAATGACCACCCCCCACAACCACCGCCAGGCCGAGGCCGACGTCGACCTCGACGAGGCCGAGGCGTTCCCCCTCGCCCCGCTCGAAGCGGCCGCCGGGCACCCCTCCGCCGCTGCTCTCGCCCGGCAGCTCGGCGTCACCCGCCGGACCGTCAACCGCTGGCGCCGAGCCGGCCGAGTCCCCGCCGACCAGGCCGACACCGCCGCCGTCCGCCTCGGCCACCACCCCGCGGAGATCTGGCCCACCGAATGGAACGCAGCATGACCAACCCCACCCGCCACCACACCGGCGCCAGCCTCCTGACCGCCGCCCTCAACTACGCCGAACGAGGCTGGCACGTGTTCCCCCTCCGCCCCGGCACCAAGAAGCCAGCCACACCCGACCACCCCGCCCACCTGTGCGACCACACCGACCGCCGCTGCTGTGACGGGCACACCGGCTGGGAACAGCGGGCCACCACCGACCCCGCCCGCATCCGAGCCGCCTGGACCCACCGTCGCTACGGCATCGGCGTCGCCACCGGCCCCAGCCGGCTGGTCGTGGTCGACCTCGACATCCCCAAGGCCCCCGACCACCGCACCGGCGTCCAGCACCTCGCCCACCTCGAGCGCGCCCACGGCCGCCGGCTCCCGGCCACGTTCACCGTCGCCACGCCACGGGGTGGGCAACACCGCTACTACCGGGCACCCCGCCATGGTCCAGCCCTCGCCAACACCGCATCGAGGGTCGCCCCCTACATCGACACCCGAGCCGCCGGCGGTTACGTCGTCGCCCCACCCACCGGCACCGCCGACGGCCGCTACCGCATCACCGACAACCGCCCACCCGCTCGCCTGCCCGACTGGTTCGCTGCGCTTCTCACGGCTCCCTTGCCGTTTCCGTTGGAGCCGCCGCCACCCGCCTCGGCTGCCCGTTCCGTCGAGGCCCTCGACCGCTACGCCGCTGCCGCCATCGCTGGCGAGCTGCGCCGGCTGGGGGCCGCCGGGCCCGGCACTCGCAACAACACGCTGTTCACCGTCGGTGTCGCTTTGGGCCAGCTCGTCGGGGCCGGCCTCCTCGACCACCACCACGCCCACCACACCCTCCAGGAAGCCGCCAGCGCTCACGTCGCCGCCGGCGCCTACAGCCACCGCCAGGCCCTCCAGACCATCGCCAGCGGCCTCCACCGAGGCGCTCAGCAGCCCCGCCGACTCCCAACCGAGGCCGCATCGTGAGCGGCGGCACCGGAGAGGACCGGGATCGGGGCGAGGCGGTAGCCAAGGCCGCTTGGCGGTTTCTGCTCAACCGCCACCGCCTCGCCCAGACGACCCCGAGCGCTGACCCCGTCGAGCTGCACCGCGCCGCCCGCCAGCTCGCCACCGGCGACACCCACCGTCCGATCGAAGCCCGCATCCCGAAAGGCGCGCATGACCACTACTAGCCCCCACCCGACGGCGCCCGACTGCTGAACCAGGTGTCGTCCGCCCTCACCCGCTACGTGGTGCTCCCATCCCCCGAGGCGATCACGGCGGTGACGTTGTGGATCGCTGCCAGCCACGCCGCCCCGGCCTGGAACACCGCCGCTCGGCTCGTGATCCGAGCGCCGGAGAAGCGGTGTGGCAAGAGCCGTCTGCTCGACGTGATCGAGGCCGTCTGCCATCGGCCGGTGATGACCGTCAACGCGTCGCCGGCCGCCATCTACCGGTTGATCGGCATCGCCGAGGGCGACCCGCCGACGGTTCTGATCGACGAGGCCGACACCATCTTTGGGCCGGAGGCCACCCATGAAGACCTCCGGGGTCTGCTCAACGCCGGTCACCAGCGGGGCCGCCCGGCGCTGCGGTGGGACGTGAACACTCGCACCGTCGAGGAACTGGAGACCTACGCCATGGTCGCCCTGGCCGGCATCGGCCGACTCCCCGACACCATCGAAGACCGGGCCGTCATCATCCGCATGCGCCGCCGGGCCCGACACGAGACCGTCCAGCCGTACCGGGTCCGGCGGGATGCGCCGCCGCTCAACCGGCTCCGCCAGCGCCTCCATGCCTGGGCCCGGGCCGACCTCGACACGCTCGCCCAGGCGGTACCGAAGCTCCCTCTGGAGGACCGGGCCGCCGACACGTGGGAAGCGCTCATCGTCATGGCCGACTACGCCGGTGGCGCCTGGCCCGACCAGGCCCGCCAGGCGGCGGTGAAGCTCACCGACGAAGCCAACGATCCGAGCGACGAGACCATCGCCACCCAGCTCCTGGCCGACTGCCGGACGGCGTTCGACGGTCGGTCGATCATCCGGACCGTTGAGCTGCTCGCGGCGCTCAAGGCCGACCTCGAAGCCCCCTGGGCCAACTTCGGACCCAACGGTCTCACCCCCCGTCTGCTGGCCTCGACGCTCAAGGAGTTCGGCATCGCCAGCCACGTTCTGCGCTTCGACGGCGGCGGCCAGCAACGGGGCTACGCCGCCAACGACTTCCTCGACGCCTGGAGCCGATACCTGCCTCCGTCTGGAAAAGGCGTCACAAGCGTCAAAGCGTCACAACCGCAGGTCAGAGCCCATGCCGAGCGTGACGGATCGGCCTCCTGTGACGGATACGTGGTGTCACAGGGCACCGCCGGCCCACCCAGCCGAGCCCGACCGTCTCCGCCACGGAACGTGAACGACCGGGGCGGCACTGTTACGCCACTCATCCGTCACAGCGACGCTTCCCGTACCAACGGAGAGCTGCCGCTAGCAGGGGATGTGACGGAATGACGCTTGTGACGCCATTTCCGGACAGGGGCGAGAGCGCCTCTCCAACGGCCACGCACAGTGCGCTTCTTGCGCCGCTTCGCCGCCCGTCCCTGATCGACCCTCCCACTGCCCCTCAGACCCCGACCACCACCGCCCAGGAGACCAACTGAATGCCCGCCCCGCGCACCCACCGCGACCGACACTCCAGCCCGACCCCGGGCCGCCTCCTCACCGTCGCCGAAGCCGCCGAACGGCTCGGCACCACCGAACGGTTCCCCCGCCGCCTGATCGCCGAGGGCCGCATCGACTACGTGAAGCTGGGCGAGGGCCGCAACGGTCCCGTTCGCATCGCCGAGGCCGCCCTCGAAGCGTTCATCGCTGCCGGCACTGTCAAGGCGGCCGGATGACCCAGCCACCGCAGGAGGTTCAGGTCTGGAGCATCCAGAACCGGCCCGGCAAGCCACGGCCGTGGGCGGTTCGGTGGGGGATCGAGGGCAAGCAATTCAGTCGAGCGTTTCGCACGAAGGTGGAGGCGGATCGCCGGCGCTCCCAACTCCTGGTCGCCCAGCAGCGCGGCGAGCGGTTCGATCCGCAGACCGGCGAACCGATCTCTTGGGCGCCTCGGCCGACGACCGTCACGGTCTACACCTGGGCCCGCCAGTGGCTGGCCGAGGAATGGGACGACTGGGCTCCACGCACGAGGGCCTCACAGGTCGAGGGCCTGGCCCGCTTCGTTCCGCTGGCGGTGAGGAGTGAAGCGCCGGAGCCGCCGGCGAATCTCCGGGCGTACCTCAGCGAGGCGCTTGCCCCAAAGGCCGACATCGACGCTCGCAGTGAGCACGAGCGATGGCTGGCTCGGTGGTGCCTGCCATTGAGCGAGCTGAACGAGGAGCGCCTGGCCGAGGTCGAGCGTCGACTCGGCTTGGGCGACACCGGGCAGGCGCTGGCCCCCAACACCGCCGGCCGATACCGCCGGATCGCCCACACCTGTACCAGGCGAGCGGTGGAGCTGAAACAGATCCCCGCCGACCCGTGGCCACCGACCCCGAAGGGTCGGGCTCGACGAAAGTCTCGGCGTCGCCGAGCGGCGGTGGACGTGCGGCGGCTGCCGTCGCCGGCAGCCATGGCCGCCATCATCGATGCCATTCCGAGCCATCAGCCGGGCAGCCGCAAGTACCAGGTGATGACCGGGATCTCCTACTACGCTGGGCTGCGGCCCTCTGAGGTGGTGATGCTCCGGCCCCGAGCACTGGAACTCCCAGACCACGAGGGGTGGGGCGTCATTCACGTTGTTGAGGCGGACGATGGCTACGACGAGCCAGCCGAACCGAAGACCGGAGCGCGGTCGGTGCCGGCGCCGCCCGTGCTGGTGCAGCTCCTCGGGAGTTGGGTCGCAGAACTTCGGCCAGAGCCGAGTGATCTGCTGTTCCGGACCCGCAACGGCAAGCGGCCTACCCAGTCGAACTGGAGCCGTGCGCTGAAGCGCGCGACCGAGGCAGCTGGCTATCCGGCGCTCAGCCCGTACGACTGCCGCCACGCTTGTGCCACGACTTGGCTGGCGGCCGGGGTGCCATTGGGGGAGGTGGCGAAGCGGCTGGGGCACAGCGTGGAGACATTGGTGGCGCACTACGTAGGAGCGCTTGCTGGAGACGACTTGGTCGCCAATCAGCGAATCGAGGCGGCGCTCGAAGATTTGGGAGGCCACAACTAGTCAGCCATGACGCAGGGCTACCGGTAAGGTGCGATCCGCAGACGAGATTCTATGGCGGAGAGATGGGGTCATCATTCCTTGAGTGACGTTTATAGGGCAATCGACTCGCTGTCGTCGGGTATTCACCTGACGAAGCAGAGGCTTGATGAAGTGACTCGATCGGGTCCTGCTGAGGGTACGACAGTGGCGGAGGCCTTTCGGGATCGCGACAGTATTGAGGCGCGAGTGTTTCAGCTCGCAGGCGTCTCCCTTTCCAGTTCGCTGGATCATCTATTCGCCCACCTGATCATTGTCGAGGCGCGAAAGATCCCAGCATTTGGCTGCATGTCTTTGCTTCGGGCTGCCCATGAGACCGCCCTGGTTGCGCGATGGCTTGTTGACCCTTCAATCGGTTCGGTTGAGCAGTGCGAGCGGGCTGTAGGTGCACAGTACGCTGACTACAATGAGCGCGACAAGCTAGAGCGTTCGTTGGGAATCACCGCGGCCGCTGGGGGCGGGAAGACGGCGATCGATCGCCGGGCAGACTTTATGGGTAAGGCCAAGGCCATGGGCATGACGAAAGTAGACCGCAAGGGCGACACAGTTCCGAAGCGTCCTCTGCCCACTGTTGTGGATCTATTCAATCTCTATGAGTCTGAAGTGGTCGCGGGCAAGTCTCTGCCGGGTGAAGTCTGGTATCGGCTGTATTCGGCCTTCACTCATGGCAAACAATGGCACATACTTGCTGCTAGCCTCGCTCGGATCGATGGGTCTGTGGCGCAAATTGAAGCCAATGATCAACTGCTTTTGGTTTGCACAGAACGTGTAGCACGGTCAGCTCGACTGGCTGCGGAGGAGTACGTAGCTCACTACGGCTATTAGAGCGAAGTCGAATAGTGGCGGAGCGGTTCCATGGTGGCAGTCATTCGGCCTCATGATGTTCGCGGATCATTCGCGCCATCTCAATAATGCTGCCCGACATCTTGATTGGGTCGCTCGGGGGAGGAAGTCCGGCGGGGTCAAGCCAATCTTCGTCGGGATGGAGGAAGATGTATTTGTATGACTGCTCAAGCAGGATGAAGAAGTACCGCTCGATGTCAAGCTGTGTAGCACTTCGGGTCCGCTGAAATCTTGAGGCTTCGTCATGAAGTGCGCTGTTGTGTAGGACCAGCAGGCTGGAACGGTCCAGCGGTAGGAGAATCTCGTCGGCCGTGCCTATACCGATACCTTCCCAGGGCTGGAATCGGTCATTGGCCGGTTGCCGTACTAGGCAAACCGGGTCGTCCGACGTGAATAGCCACGGCATCGGCTGTGTTATCACTTCTACCGAGTACATGCCGACAACCAGCTGATAGATGCTCTCAAGGTTTTCTGCCAAGATCTTGGCCGGCGCATTCGTGGCCTCTACACGATAGGAGTCGGTGTTGCGGATCGCCTTCGCATACTTGTCTACTTCCTCTGGTGAGGGGTCGCAGCCGCGCTTCTCGGAAAGCAGCCTTGCGATTGCCACCTTCGACATTCCGGTGAGAGTCGCCTTTGCTAACTGATCGGAAAGAAGATTGTGTGCGTCGCGCCGTCGAGGCCCGCGTAAGTACTGAGCAGCGACAAAGGCGCAGATCTGATGTCGCATCGCTTCTGATATGGGTAATCCGGATCGAAGCATTCGCCTGATGGCCTTAGCGGCAGAATGCTCAAGAGCCGACAGATCCGCTTCAACCGAGCGAGAAATCTCTCCGTTTGCGTCCACATAATCGTAGTAGCCGGTCTCCGCTGCTGCGTTGGAGACATGTGTTACATAGGACTTCGACTTGACGCGATCGATGACCTTAATCCTCTCGGAATTCGAGCCAAAACTCTTTAAGTACCATTGGGGAACGTAGTGCTGCAGTTTGTTTGTCATGATTGACAATCATTGTTTTGATCAGAACGTAGGTTTTGCCCCACCGCTGCCCTCAGGTAGCTGTCTGGATACGGAATACAAACGGACTTCAATAGATCCATGGCTGTCCACGCACGTCGACGTCGAGCAGGATCTCGCGTCGGTGGCGCCCGCTATGGCAGGTTAACCTTAAGCCGACAGGGCCGCTGCGATATGGAGGGCCGTCGCCACTGCTGTTGCGCAGGCGTTGGATGACAGGCCGTGTCCAGGTTTGGCCAACCCGGGCGGCGCCAAGTCTCCAGTCGGCTCCCTCAGCTGTGCCTACGCCGAAGCCAACGAGTGGGCCGTTTTCATCGTCGATGATTTCGACATCCACCTGATCGAGAAGTCCACCGTCTCGATATGAAATGACTAGTTTGGCGGCGCCGCTGTTCGGGTTCTCGACGTACGCATCAAAGTTGTTGGTGCCTGTGCTCCAGATGGCATCCTCAGCCGCGATCGCTTGTCGCCGGGTGTAAGCGGCAGAGGCGGCTGAAACGGCTAAGGCCACGGCGGAGACGATAAATGCGAGCCAAATCACCATCCTCGCAACGGTACGACGAGCTGCGTGCCGTTACCTACCAGTTGGCGGTTGCTGAACAGCTCGGAGTTCCCGGTTCATCGGTCATCATTCTGGTTGGCGGCCCAGAGCTGCTGGTCAACCAGGGCACCGAGCAGGATCAAAGCGTCTTCTCGCCGTAGGGCCCAGGCGCCGGTGGTGAGCATGGCGATCGACCGGCGGTGCTGCTCCAAGCGTTCGGTGTTGTCGAGGTCCTCAGGCTTGATCATCGGTCCAGCATGATCGAACACGTGTTCTTGCCGCCAGCCGGACGCTGGCCAGACGTCTCAGCTGCGGTTGTCGTTGGGCCCCGGGTGGGTCGAGGGTTCGGGTTCCACCGTCTGCCCCACTGTGGCCCCACGGACGAGGGCTATACGGGGCCCTCAGCGGGCAACGGCGGTCAATCCGCCCCAGTCCTGCCACCAGGGCGTTTGCCCTGATCAGGCGGTGGATCTGGTAGTACCCCCGATAGGAATCGAACCTACGCACACGGTTCCGGAAACCGATGCTCTATCCACTGAGCTACGGGGGCCAGGGTCGCCACAAGGTTAGCCAGCCCGGCGCCGGTAGCTACCCGGTTTCGACGGTTTCGTCAGAAATCGTCGCCGCCCTCCGGCGGGCCGCTGGTCGATCGCGGATTTCCCGCGGGAAATTCTGCGCTCACGCGAGGTGCACTGCCGAACCGCTGGGGGCCGCCTGGGCCAGCGCAGCCTCGGCTGTGACCAGGGGTGCCCCAATGGACTGGCCACCGCTGCGTGGAGCGCGTCAGAGAACGACAGATTGTGCCCATGCCGCCTCGCCCGGCGGTCCTCGATGCTCGTGTCGCACGGTCACCGCTCGTTGAGCCAGGATTCGAGCGGTGGCGGCGGCCCGGCCCGACAGGTCCCCCCCGCCGCTCCCGTCGCCGCAGCACGTTGCCGACGTCGGCGTCGACCAGGTGCGGTGCGTGACGGACCTGGTTTACGAGCACCGCCCGAACCGCCTCCCCGGCGGCATCGCGGTTGCCCACCGCCAGGATCAGGGCCGAGGCGTCGACGACCAGCTCGCTCACCGTCGCTCGGCGTCGAGGTCGCTCAGTAGGTGGTCCCGGTCGATGCCCTTCGGCAGACCCCGGGCGAACCGCGTGATCTCGTCGAACAGCTCGGGCGTCGGTGGGCTGCTGGGCCAGCTGCTCGATCACGCCACGCATGTAGCCCTGCAGCGACATGCCGGCCGTCTTCGCCCGCCGGCGAAGGGCGGCGTGCGTTTCGGTCGATAGGTCCGCGTACCTGGATCGTTGCCAGGAGCCAAGACCAGCGCTGAAGTTGCGCTACGGCGCTGGTAGTCGGGCGGCGGACTGCTCCCAACCGGGCCGGCACCGTCACACCCGCCCGTTAGCATCAAATCGGACCCCCATTGCCGTGGGCCGCCCCCGCCCGACAAGGAACCTCGCCATGATTCGCCAGCAACTGCTCGACGCAGTTCGAACCGCCCTCACCGACCTGGGCGTCGATCCCGTGCCCGAGGGCGTGGGGCTGGAGCGGCCGGCCCGACGAGAGCACGGAGACTGGTCGACCAACGCCGCGCTGGCCTGCGCCAAGGCGGCCAAACGCAATCCCCGGGAGCTGGGGCAGGCCCTGCTCGACCACCTCCAGGCCACCCCGCCGCCCCACGTGGAGCGCCTGGAGCTGGCCGGCCCCGGCTTCGTCAACTTCCACCTGGCCCCCACCTGGCTGCACGATGTGCTCGTCGACGTCGTCACCCAGGGCGAGCCGTCCTACGGCCGGTCCGACCTGGGCGCCGGCCGCAGCGTCAACATCGAGTTCGTATCGGCCAACCCCACCGGCCCCATCCACGCCGGCGGCGGCCGCTGGGGCGCCTACGGCGACTCCCTGGCCCGGGTGATGGAGCGTTGCGGCTACAAGGTCCACCGCGAGTTCTACGTGAACGACCGGGGTGTCCAGTCCCGCCTGTTCGGCGCCTCGCTCGTGGCCGCCCGCAACGGGGAGCCCGCCCCCGACAACGGTTACCTGGGCCAGTACATCGCCGACTGGGCGGCCGAGATGCCTGAAGACGCCGACCCCACGGCCTGGGGCATCCAGCGCTCCCTGCGAGACGCCCGCGAGGTGCTGGCCGCCATGCACGTGGAGTTCGACACCTGGTCGAGCGAGGCCGCCCTCACCGAGACCGGCGCCCCTGAAGCCGTGCTGGCCGAGCTGAAGGCCCGGGGCCAGGCCTACGAGGCCGACGGCGCCGTCTGGCTGCGCTCCACCAACTTCGGCGACGACAAGGACCGCCCGCTGGTCAAGAGCGACGGCGAGTACACCTACGCCCTGCCCGACATCGCCTACCACCTCGACAAGTACCGCCGGGGCGACCACCTGATCGACATCCTCGGCGCCGACCACCACGGCTACGCCCCCCGGATGCGGGCCGCCCTGCAGGCCATGGGCAAGGACCCCGACACCTACGAGGTCATCATCGGCCAGAACGTCAAGCTGCTGCGTGACGGCCAGGAGCTGAAGCTGTCCAAGCGGGCCGGCACCATGGTGGAGATCCGCGACCTGATCGATGATGTCGGCCCCGACGTCGCCCGCTTCGCCTACCTGCTCCAGTCGATCGACTCGGGCCAGACCATCGACATCGACGTGCTGCGGGCCCAGGCGGCCGAGAACCCCGTCTACTACGTGCAGTACGCCAACGCCCGTATCCACTCCATCGCCCGGGAAGCGGCGGCCCGGGGCATCGAGCGCCGCCCCCTGGCCGAGGTCAGCCTCGCTCCCCTCACCGCCGAGCGGGAACTGGAGCTACTGCGCCAACTCGAGCTGCTGCCGGAGACGGTGGAGCTGGCCTGCGTCGAGCGGGCCCCGCACAAGATCACCACCTGGGTGCGAGAACTGGCCGCCGCCTTCCACGGCTTCTACCGCGATTGCCCCATCCTGCGCTCCGACGTGCCGCCCGACCTCCAGCAGGCCCGGCTGTGGCTGGCCGAGGGCGCCCGGATCGGCCTCGCCATCGGCCTCGATCTCCTCGGGGTGTCGGCCCCCGAGCAGATGTGAGCCCGAGCGGATGTGACCCGGTGACAACTAGAGTGCGCGCCCGATGATCCCCGTCCCCTGGTCGCTCCTCCCCGACAACGCCGCGGTCGGCCCCACCGGCCAGCTCCTGATCGGCGGGTGCGACACACTCGACCTGGCCCGGGAGTTCGGCACCCCCCTGTTCGTCTACGACGAAGACCATTTGCGGGCCCGATGCCGGGAGGCGGCCGAGGCCTTCGGCGACCATGCCGTCTACGCCTCCAAGGCCTTCCTGTGCAGGGCCATGGCCCGCCTGGCCCACGAAGAGGGCCTCGGGCTCGACGTGGCCACCGGCGGCGAGCTCCACACCTGCCTGGCCGCCGGTGTGCCGGCCAGTCGGCTCGTGTTCCACGGCAACAACAAGTCGCTCGACGAGCTGCGCTACGCCCTCAGCGTCGGCATCGGCCGCATCGTGGTCGACTCCTTCGATGAGCTCGACCGTCTCGACGCCCTGGCCGCCGAGGCCGGCGCCGCCTACCGGGCCCCCGACGTGCTGCTGCGCATCACCCCCGGCATCAAGGCCGAGACGCACGAGTTCATCGCCACCGGCCACGACGACTCGAAGTTCGGCTTCACCGTGTCCACCGGCGCCGCTACCGAAGCGGTGGGGCGGGCCCGGGCGTCGAGCTCGGTGAACCTGGTCGGCATCCACGCCCACATCGGCTCCCAGGTGTTCCGGGTCGACAGCTTCGCCGCCGCCATCGACGTGCTGGGCCGCTTCGCCAACCCGCTCGACCTGCCCGAGCTGGTGGTGGGCGGCGGCCTGGGCGTGGCCTACGTGGAAGGCGAGGAAGCCCCCACGATCACCCAGTGGTCCCGCATCATCGCCAAGGCGGCGGCCGACGCCGGCATCTCGGCCCGCATCGGCATCGAGCCGGGCCGCTCGATCGTGGCCGCCGCCGCCGTCACCCTCTACACCGTGGGCACGATCAAGGACCTGCCCGGCATCCGCACCTACATCGCCGTCGACGGGGGCATGAGCGACAACCCCCGCCCCGTGCTCTACGGCTCGCCATGAGACGTTCCTGGGCCCGCCTTTGGTCGCCGGTGAGCGCCACCGCCACGCCCGGGTGGTGGGCAAGCATTGCGAGTCGGGCGATCTGCTGGTGCGGACGCCAAGGTGCCAGCCGCCGACATCGCCGTGGGCGACGTCCTGGCCACCCCCGTGACCGGCGCCTACGGCCATTCCATGGGCTCCAACTACAACAAGGTGACCCGTCCCCCCGTGGTGTTCGTCCGCAACGGAGACGCCCGCCTCGTGGTCCGCCGTGAGACCTGGGACGACCTGCTCGCCACCGACGTCGGCTGAGCCACCCCGGCGGTGCCAGCTCGCCCGTCGACCCACCCGCCCGAAATTAGGAGCGTGAGCTGCGCTCAGCGCAACTCAGGCTCCTAATTTCGCGGCATTCGGTGCCATACTCGCCCCACCGGGCCCGACGGCCACACGACGGGAAGGGGAACCCAGCCATGAAGACCGCTCGATTCGACGACGGCAAGGTGGTCATCACCGACGAGAACGTGCGTGACCCCGGGCCCGACCAGGCCCGCCTCCGCCTGCTCACCGCCGGCGTCTGCCACTCCGACCTCCACATCGCCCGGGGCCACTGGGACGGCATGCCGTCGGCCGGCAAGCTCGGCCATGAGGGCATCGGGATCGTGGAGGCCCTCGGCCCCGGGGCTGACCGGTTCACCTCGATCGGCGACCGGGTGATCGTGGGCCTGGGCGGCAGCGGCGGCGGCTACTGGTGCGGGGCCTGCGAGTTCTGCCTCGGCGGCGAGCCCCGCCTGTGCGCCCAGACCAAGGGCATCCTCGGCACGTTCGCCGAGGAGATGAACGTGTACGCCAAGTCGCTCGTCACCCTGCCCGACTCGGTGGGCGACGACGAGTCGCCCCTGGCCTGCGGCGGCCTCACCGCCTACGGGGCGGTCAAGAAGCTGTTCCGCCACGGCGTGCTGCCCGGCCGCACCGTGGCCATCGTCGGCGCCGCCGGCGGTCTCGGCCACTACGCCGTCCAGATCGCCAAGGCCTACGGCTACAAGGTGGCCGGCATCGACGTCGGCGCCGACCGGCTGTCCTTCATCGAGTCCCTCGGCGCCGACTGGGCCGTCGATGCCAGCGAGGCCGCCTCGGTGATCGGCAAGGAGATGGGCGGCGCCGACGGCTGCCTCGTGTTCGCCGCCCGGATCGCCGGCTTCCAACTCGGGTTCAAGGTCCTGCGCCGGGGCGGCATCTACGTCGCCGTTGGCATCCCACCGGCCAGCGAGGGCCCCATCCAGCTCAACCCGATGGAGTTCTTCGGCAAGGGCTTCACCGTCATGTACTCCGCCGTCGGCAACGTGCAGGACATGCGGGAGCTGGTGGACATGGCGGCCGAGGGCAAGGTGAAGAGCCACATCGGCCGGGTCGGCCCCCTGTCGGCCCTGCCCGAGATCTTCGACGAGCTCGAGGCCGGCGCCTACGTGGGTCGGGCCGTCATCAACGACCTGTCCCACTGAGCTCACCCGCTCAGTCGTCGACGGCGAACCTCGCCAGCAGAGCGGCCCGCAGCTTCTCGGTCTCCTCCCGCTGCTTGCGGGAGGCGCGACGCCAGACGTTGGGCGTGAGGGCGCCGAGCCCGGCGACGATGGCCAGGCCGCCGAGGAGTACCGGGATGTCGCCCCTGGACCGGATGAGGACGGTCACGAGCATGATCGCCCAGGCCCCGGCCCAGGCGGCGGCGTTCCGGATATCGACTCGCTTGATGCGACCTCGCAGGAGAAGCCCCCGGTCGTCGGGCTCGACGCTGGCCGACAACGCGGGCCCGGAGCGGTTCGACCGGGGGTCGACGATCTGGGCCATCAGCCGGTTGTCACGGGTCATGATCGCCACCAGCTGGCCCCCTGTCGCCCGATCCGGCCGCTGCGGATCGGCCAGGTCACGTACCTGCGTCAGGGTTGCTCCGGGCAGGACCCAGGTGACGTCGACCTCGCGGATCGAATAGCGCCCGCCGGTCTTCCGGGGGGCGGGTGGGCTCACGCTCCTCATCGAGCCCCTTCCCCGTCGGTTGCCTGTGCGGGCTCGGCCATCCACGGCGCGCCGCCGGGTTGCAGCCAGTCGATCTCCTCCGTCAGCCGCCGCACCGTGTCGCCCTCTCCCACCGCCTCCGCTGTGAAAGCTAGTGCCTGGCCGTCACCCAGCGGCGGTCACTCAGCGGCGCCGGCCACGCCTCGGTTCTCGGGGCCGGGCGGCCCGATCATTCGTCGACGGCGAAGCGGGCGCGGAGCGCCGCTTCCAGCCGCTCCACTGCGTCCTGCTGATGACGGTTGGCGGCGCGCCACAGACCGGGGGTGACAGCGGCCAACCCCGAAACCATCGCCGCCGTCAGCCCCATCGCCCAGACGTTGCCGGCCGCCACGGCGCTGACAGCCGCCCCGACCAGAACGACCGCCACCACCAGCCACATCACCAACCCGACGAGCTGGGTGGGCTGTACCTCGCCCTCGATCAGGAGGCCATCGCTCTCCTGCACCAGCTGAGCCCGCAGCACCGGCGCCAGGACACTGACACCCGGATAGTGCAGGCGGGCGGTCAGCCGGCCGTCATCGACGATCGCCGTCAATCCCCCGGGTGAACCGGTTCGGCCCGCTCGGCCCGAACCTCGCCCGCTCCGCCCGTTCGGATCAGAACGTTCGCTCACGTGGGCCAGTGTCGCCCCTGGCAGAAGCCAGCTGACCGTGGTCTTCCGCATCTATCTGTAATGTACCGGCTGAGCCTCCACGAAGATGGTTAGACGTGTTCCACGGCCCGGACCACGTGGGCCGGGGGGAAGCCCCAACCGGGGAACCAGACGTGCTGGGGGATCGGGATCGTGCCGCCGGCCACCACCACCAGGAGGCGTTCCGGGTCGGCCAACACCGGCACCCCGGCGTCGCCTCCGGCGGCGAGAGCGGCGGCTCCCTTCACCGCCCCGGCCACCCAGAACCGGCGCCACACGTCGGCCGGGATCCGGGCTTCGGCGCACAGCAGCCGGGCCACGTCCCGCCGGCTCAGGCCCCGGCCCGCCAGTTCCCGGGCCGTGTGGGGGGCGAGCAGCACCGCGGCCGACCCGCCGTGGAGGGCGGTGAAGGCCGACGTGGCCGATCCCATGGCCGACACCACCTCGGCCACCCCGCCGGTGACGTTCACCGCGCTCTCGGCCCGGCTCACCACCACCACGGCCTCGTGCGCCTCGTGGCCCAACTCCACCCGCAGCGGCGGCCACGGACAGGTCTCGTCGTCCTCCGGCACCACCAGCGTGTACTTCCCGGGCTGGCCGGCCCCGGCGAACGCCACCACCCCGGGCCAGCCGCCGCCCAGGTTGTTGAGGGCGAACCGCACGGCCCGCCCGATGGTGGCGTTGCCCCGCCACCCCGGCCCCAGCACGCCGAACCCGGCATTGAGCTCGGCCCGCGCCCGGGCCTCCGCCGGGGCGCTGATCACCACCAGGGGGGCCACGTTCTCGTCGGTGGTCTGCACTCCGGCCAGGTTGAACGCCGGGTCGCACACCGCGCTCACCGCCGCCAGCACGTAGCCGAACTGCTCCGGCCCGCACCCGGCCATCACGGCGTTGGCCGCCACCCGCTCCACCGTGGCCAGCCCGCCCAGCGGGGCCAGCTCGCCCACCACGTCCTGAGGGTTCCGGCCCGACACCGCCACCAGGTCGGCCACCCGGGCCGTGGTCGGCGCCACCACCGGCAGCCCGTCGGTCCACCCCCGGCGGCGGAAGGCGGTGTCGACCGCCTCGGCCGCCCCCGGCCCCCGGAACAGCTCGACCCGCTGGCGGGGGAACCGCCCGGCGTCGGGGGCCCGGGCCGCCGACGGCCCCAGCCCACCGCCCCCCGGCTCCCGGGCCGCCGCGTCTCCCGCCTCGGCCGTGCGGGTCACCAGCGTGTCGTCGATCCAGCTCCCGTCGCGCCGCTGGGCCGCCGGCACCACCACCCAGAGGCTCTCGGCCCCGCCCCCGCTCACGGCCGATCGCCACCCTCGCCACCCTCGCCATCCGGGAACTCTGACAGGGGATGGCCGAAACCGTCACCCAGGGTCAGAGTTCGGCGACGGGTTGAGGCCGAGCGGCGAACTCTGACGCCGGAGGCCGCAAAGCGTGACCTGGCGTCAGAGTTCCTCAACGGGCTCGGGCGGCTGACAGCTTGGCCTCCCAGCCGTCGGGCAGGCGGACCTTCTTGGCCACCGGGAACCCCAGCATCCCGTTGTGGGCGAACACGTAGGCGTTCGTCCGCAACGGGTCGCCGGTGACGGCGATCGAGATGTGCTCGGGCTCGGTGCACACCGGGACCAACCGCTCCCGGTCGGCCGACTCGGCGTACACCCGGGGCGCCCGCCGCATGTTCACGAAGTCCTCCAGCGAGCGCCGGCCCGGCACCAGGTTCGTCCACTGCCCCAGGTAGTGCTCGAAGCGCCAGGCCGGGATCCGGGCCTTCTCCCACAGCGCCCGCTTCAGGTCGGCCCGGCTCCAGCCGGCCTTGGCGATCGTCTCGGCCAGCACCGGCGACAGCAACAGCAGCGGCCGGTACGTCCCGCCGGCCACTCCGATCGTGAACACGTACTCCCAGCCGCCGATCTTGGCCAGGCCGTCGGCCAGGTAGTCGACCATCTCCTCCGGCGTCGACCCGAACACCGAGGTGACCACCCCGCCGCCCGTGTAGCGGGAGATGGTGACGGCGTTGTCGCCCGGGGCGAAGCCGAAGTCGGCGCTCTGCGGCTCCCAGCCCATCTTGGCCAGCGCCGCCTCGTTCTCGGCCATGGCCACCCGCCACGTGTTGCCGTAGGTGGCCTTGTCGGTCTGCCACGGCAGGAAGCCGGCCACGTTGCGCAGGTACAACCGCAGGAACCGGCCCACCGACGTGTTGGCCTGGAACCCGTCGCGCAGCACGCCCTGCTCGCAGTTGAACCCGAGCTCGGCTGCGATCGGCCCGTTGACCGTGATCAGGGTGTCGGCCCCCGGCGTGTTGCCCGAGTGCTCCACCCCGTAGGCCGGGTCGGCCAGGGCCTCGGCGATGGCCAGCAGCACCGGCAGGTACTCGGGCCGGCACCCCGCCATCACCCCGTTCACGGCCACCGACCACACGGTGGCGGCCCGGTTGTCGGGCAGGAGGGGGCCGAAGCTGTGCTCGGCGTCGAGGTCGGTGAAGGCCAGGAACTCTTCCACCGCCTCCACCGTGGGGGGCACGATCGGCAGGCCGTCGGACCAGCCGTTCTCGTAGAAGAGCCGGTTGACCTCCTCGAACGAGCCGGCGAACACGACCTCGGTGCGCTCCGGGTCGGCCACCTCCACCGCGTCGGGCCGGGGCGACACCAGGTTCTCGATCACGGCCGGCAGGGTCACCTCCAGCACGTTGCGCTCCAACACCTCGTAGGCCTGGGTGTCGACGTGGCCCGGCACCGGGGCCACGGCCAGGTTGGGCATGCCGAGGCCCACCGCGGTGGTGGCGGCCTGGCCCAGGAACCCTTCGCACACCAGCGACGACGTGGGAACGCCGGCCAGCTCAGCGGCAGCGGATGCCCGCAACACGGCGGGCGTGCAGCTGCCTCAACAGCCCATGCCGGAGACGACAGCGTCGACCTCCAGCTCGGTGAACCGGTGGGCCAGGTCGGCCAGCACCTCGTGCTCGCCTTCGCCGTGGGTGGTGCCGAACTCGCTGAACGGCACGAACGTCACGCCCGGGTACCGGGCGGCCAGCTCCCGCTCCAGGATGGGGAAGATCTCGTCGCCCCGGAACAGGTAGTCCCACAGGAAGGCGACCTTGCGTCCCTCCAGCGAGTCGAGGCGGGGGGCCAGCTCCACGAGCTTGGCCGTCTTGGGCCCACGGGGCCACACCACGGAGTACTCAGCCATGGCCCACCCTACCCCCTGTGACGGAAACCGGCCGAGGGGAGGGGGGCGGCGCCCACTACTCTCGTTCCACGTGAGAATCGGACTCCTGGGTTGCGGCATCGTCGGTGGTGCCTTCGTCGAGCTGCTGAACGAACGCCGGGCCGCCATCGCCGCCACCAGCGGCGTGGAGCTGGAGTTGGCCCGGGTGGCCGTCCGCTCGATCACCAAGGAACGGGCGGGTGATCTCGACCCCGCCCTGCTCACCACCGACGCCCAGTCGGTGGTCGACGACCCCACGATCGACCTGGTGGTGGAGGTCATCGGCGGCATCGAGCCGGCCCGCAGCCTCATCCAGAGCGCCCTGCGCTCGGGCAAGTCGGTGGTCACCGGCAACAAGGAGCTGCTGGCCAACGTGGGGGCCGACCTCTACGCCGCAGCCGACGCCGCCGGCGTGGACCTCCTGTTCGAAGCGGCGGTGGCCGGCGCCATCCCCATCGTCCGCCCGCTGCGGGAGTCGCTGCTGGGCGAGGACGTCACCCGGCTCCTGGGCATCGTCAACGGCACCACCAACTACATCCTCACCCGGATGAGCACCGACGGCGTGAGCTACGCCGAGGCCCTGGCCGAGGCCCAGCACCTGGGCTACGCCGAGCGTGACCCCACGGCCGACGTGGAGGGCTACGACGCCGGAGCCAAGGCCGCCATCCTGGCCTCGATCGCTTTCGGCGAGCAGGTGGTGGCGGGCGACGTGTACCACGAGGGCATCGCCGGCATCACCGACGCCGACATCGACTACGCCCACCGCCTGGGCTACGAGATCAAGCTGCTGGCCATCGCCGAGGCCTTCCCGCCCGTCGCCAGCGTCGAGGCCGGGGCCAGCGCCGGGGGCGGGGCCGACACCGGGGCTGACGCCACCGCCGAGGCCCCCGAGAGCAGCGGCCGACGTGACGTCGGGGTCCGGGTGCACCCGGCCATGGTGCCCGTCGACCACCCGCTGGCCTCGGTGCGCGACAGCTTCAACGCCGTGTTCGTGGAGGGCACCGCCGCCGGCGAGCTCATGTTCTACGGCCGGGGCGCCGGCGGCCGGCCCACGGCCTCGGCCGTGCTGGGCGACGTGGTCGACGCCGCCGCCAACCGTCTCCGCGGCCACCACCGACCGGTGCCCACCGGGGCCCGGGCCAAGATCCGCTCCATCGATGACCTGGCCAGCGCCTATTACGTGAACCTGGAGGTCACCGACGCCCCCGGGGTGCTGGCCGCCGTGGCCGGCGTCTTCGGCAACCACGGCGTGTCGATCCGGTCGATGGAGCAGCAGGGCCTGGGTAGCGGAGCCCGCATCGCTTTCATCACCCACCGGGCCATCGAACGCAACCTGCGGGCCACCCTGGCCGACCTGCGCCGCCTCGACGTGGTGGCCGGCATCGGCAGCGTGCTGCGTGTGGTCGGGGACTAGGGCGGGCAGGTAGCGAGGCGATGGCCATCACCTACGTGTCCACCCGAGGCCGGGCCCCCGAGCTGGGCTTCGCCGACGTGCTCCTCACCGGCCTCGCCTCCGACGGCGGCCTGTACTGCCCGGCCATCGTGCCGCCCCTGCCCGAGCTGGAGCCCGGCCTGCCCTATGCCGAGGTGGCCCGCCGGGTGATGTGGCCCTACGTCGAGGGGGCGGTCGAGCCCGACGAGTGGGCCGAGCTGGTGGCCGACGCCTACCGGGCCTTCCGCCACCGCGACGTCTGCCCCGTGATCGACCTGGGCGACAACCACCACCTGCTCGACCTGACCCAGGGGCCGACGCTGGCCTTCAAGGATGTGGCTCTCCAGCTCGTGGGGCGCCTCCTCGACCGCGAGCTAGCCCGCCGCCACCAGCGGGTGGTGGTCATCGGCGCCACCTCGGGCGACACCGGCTCGGCCGCCATCGAGGCCCTGGCCGGCCGGCCCAACGTCGACGCCGTGGTGCTCCACCCGGCGGGCCGGGTGTCGGAGGTGCAGCGGCGCCAGATGACCACGGTGGACGCCCCCAACATCCACAACCTGGCCGTCGACGGCACGTTCGACGACTGCCAGGACCTGGTGAAGGCGGCCTTCACCGCCCGCCGGCTGGTCGGCCGCCACCTGTCGGCCGTCAACTCGATCAACTGGGCCCGGATCATGGCCCAGATCGTCTACTACGTCACCGCCGCCCGCACCGTGGCCCCCCACGGCGGCCCGGTCAGCTTCACCGTGCCCACCGGCAACTTCGGCAACGTCCTCGCCGGCTGGTACGCCAAGCGCATGGGGCTGGCCGTGGACCAGCTGGTGGTGGCGTCGAACCGCAACGACGTGCTGGCCCGGTTCTTCGCCACCGGCGCCCTGGAGGCCCGCACGGTGGAGCCGTCGCTCAGCCCGAGCATGGACATCCAGGTCTCGTCGAACTTCGAGCGCCTCCTGTGGGAGGCCTCGGGCCGCGACGCCGACGCCGTCACCGACCTGCTCACCCGGTTCCGGGCCGAGGGCCGGGCCGAGGTGCCCGAGCCCTGGGTGGCCGCCATCCGGGCCGAGATGACCGGCTTCCGCCTCGACGACGAGGGCACGCTGACCGAGATGGCCCGCCTCCACCGAGAGCTGGACCGGGTCATCGACCCCCACACCGCGGTGGGCCTGGCCGCCGCCCGGGCGTGCCGGCGCGATCCCGGGGTGCCCATGGTCACACTGGCCACGGCCGACCCGGCCAAGTTCCCCGATGCGGTGGAGAAGGCGGTGGGGGCCCGGCCGACCCTGCCCCCGTTCCTGGCGGAGCTGTTCAGCCGGCCCGAGCACCTCCAGCCTATGGCCAACGATCTGGCCGCCCTGGTGGACGTGATCGAGGGTCTGCCGGCCTGACCGGGCCGGCTGTCGGCCTCCTCGGAGGGGAAAGCGGCGTTTTCCGGGGCGTGTTGGTAGTCTGACGGAAGCAGGTCGGGGTGGTTCCGTTTGGCCGGGTGACGGCCGATCTCTCCTGGTGCCTTCGTGTGCACCGGCGAAAGCCGCCCCGGGTCAGCGGAAAGTTCTGTCGACCAGCCTCGGCCGGCCCTCTCTGGGCGTCCGGGTCTGATCAAGGTGTGGATCTCGAAGGGTTTCCTACCTACCCCAGTCCGTTGGCGGCCGCGGGCCGCTGGCACACGTGAGGAGTGCTTCCCATGAGCGACCAACTGATCGTTGAGCGCAGTGGACTCGAGAAGAAGGAAAAGGGCGAGCTGCAGATGATCATCTCAGCTCTGGGGGGGACCTCCACGGCCCGGGCCCGCAAGGCGGACCTGATCGACATGATCATGGAGCTGTCGGGCGCCGCCAACCTGATGGGCGAATCTGAATCCGACGACGGCGCCACCGCCCCCGAGGCGGCAGACGGCGACGGCGGACCCGATGCCGACGATGGCGCCGAGGCCGGCGATCAGCTGGCCCTCGCCGTCGACGAGCAGGCCGGGGAGGCGCCGGAGCCGGCTGCCACCGCCGACTCCGCAGACAGCAGCAACGGCCAGACGGAAGCGACGCCGGCCGGCGACGACGACGACGGGCAGGACGAACGGCCCGAGCCCCGGGCCGAGCGGGTGCCCGCCCGGCAGGGCGGCGGCCGCGAGCAGGGCGGCAGCCGTGAGCAGAGCGCCGGTCGTGAGCAGAGCGCCGGTCGGGAGCAGGGCGGCGGTCGGGAGCAGGGCGGCGGCCGGGAGCAGGGCGCCGGCCGGGAACGGCAGACCAGCCGGGGCGGTCGCAACGACCGGGCCGAGCGCAGCGACCGGGCCGAGCGCAACGACCGGGCCGAGCGCAGCGACCGGGCCGAGCGGGGCGACCGCAACGACCGGCGCGACGGGCGCCCCGGCGGGAACGACCATCCGAACGGTCCCGAGACCGAGCCCCCGGCCGACTGGGAGCTGATGCTCGACGCCCAGGGTGGTGGCGGCGGCGGCCAGGGCGCCGGCCGGCCCGACCAGGGCGACGCAGCGCTCGGCGACGACGTCGATCCCGGAAACCGGCGCAGCCGCCGGCGGGGCCGGGGTCGGGGCCGTGAGCGCGACGAGGTGGCCTTCGAGCCGATCTCGGCCGACCCGGTCCCGGTGGCCGGCGTGCTCGACCTGCGCGACGAGGGCTACGGCTTCCTGCGGGTCGATGGCTGCCTGCCGTCGAAGGACGACGTCTACGTGTCGGTCAAGCAGGTCCGCCAGTTCGGCCTGCGCAAGGGCGACGTGCTCACCGGTCTGTCCCGGCCGGCCAACCGCAACGAGAAGAACCCCGGGTTCCACGAGATCCACACGGTCAACGACCTGCCGGTGGAGGAGGGCCGTCACCGGGTGCGCTTCGACGACCTGACGCCGCTGTTCCCCGACGAGCGCCTCCGCCTGGAGATGCGGGACGAGCCGCTCAACATGAGCACCCGGATCATCGACCTGGTGGCCCCGATCGGCAAGGGCCAGCGGGCGCTGATCGTCTCGCCCCCCAAGGCGGGCAAGACCTCGATCATCAAGGACATCGCCCGGGCCATCGAGACCAACAACCCCGAGGTCCGCCTGATCGTGCTGCTCCTCGACGAGCGGCCCGAAGAGGTCACCGACATGAGCCGCCACCTGACCCGGGGCGACGTGGTGGCCTCCACCTTCGACCGGCCGCCGGAGGAGCACTGCGCCGTGGCCGAGCTCACCATCGAGCGGGCCAAGCGGCTCGTGGAGGCGGGCGAGGACGTGGTGATGATCGTCGACGGCATCACCCGGCTGGCCCGGGCCTACAACCTGACGGTCCCGCCCACCGGGCGTTCCATGTCGGGCGGGGTCGACGCCGGCGCCCTGTACCCCCCGAAGCGGTTCTTCGGCGCCGCCCGCAACCTGGAGGAGGGGGGCTCCCTCACCATCCTGGCCACCGCCCTGGTGGAGACCGGATCCCGTATGGACGAGGTGATCTTCGAAGAGTTCAAGGGCACCGGGAACTGCGAGATCCGTCTCGACCGGCGCCTGGCCGACAAGCGCCTGTACCCGGCGATCGACATCGACGCCTCGTCCACCCGCCACGAGGAGCTGCTGTTCGACCGCCAGGAGCAGCTCGTGGCCTGGAAGCTGCGCCGGGTCCTGTCGGGCATGAAGGCCGACGACGGCAGCTTCGGACCCGCCGTGGAGATGCTGATAGACCGGTTGAAGTCGTTCCGTACCAACGGCGACTTCCTGAACGAAATCGCCAAGGGCCCGTCGCTTTAGGCGGCCGACCCGGCACACTGGAGCAGTTATGAAGACCGACATCCACCCCGACTACCGGCCGGTCGTGTTCGTAGACGCCGCCGCCAACTTCTCGTTCCTGACCAAGTCCACGGTCCGGACCAACGAGACGATCGAGTGGGAGGACGGCAACACCTACCCCATGGCCAAGGTCGAGATCTCGGCCGCCAGCCACCCGTTCTTCACCGGCCAGATGCGCATCGTCGACACGGCCGGTCGGGTGGAGCGCTTCGAGCGCCGCTACGGCGCCCGCCGCAACCGGTAAGCCCACCCTGGCCGTCAATCCGGCGCTGGCGGAGGCGAAGCTCCGGGCTCTCGCCCGGGCGGCCACCGGAGCGCAGCTCACCGAGGTCGACCCCGCAGTCGGGGCCGGCCTCGCTGGCGATGTGGCCTTCTACCTGGCCGACGAGGACCCCCGGGCCGTCGGCCGGGCTCTGCACTGGGCCCAATCCAACAATGCGGCCCGGCTGGAGATCCTGGCCGCCGGCCCGCCCTCCTCGGGCCCCGGCGCCCCGCCGTCGATCGCAGGCGATCTGGCCCGCCGGGCGTCGCTGTTGGCCACCCCCGAGGGCAACGGGCCCCCGGTGGGCGTGTGGGCCACCGAGGGCGCGTCCGCCGTCCCGGCCCAGCCGGCACCGGTGGCCGACCCCCCGGTGCTGCCGGCCAGCCATTGGGCCCTGGCCGGCCTGATCACCGAGGCGGGGGCCCTCCCCATCGACGATCACGGCCAACTGGTGGCCGAGGTGGCCGGCCTCGAGGTGGCCCGGGTGGTCGTGCCCCCCTCGGTTCCCGGCTTCGACGACGGCGACGCCGCTCCCACCATCGAGGTGGGCGTGGGCCAGGCCGACCGGGAGCTCAGCACCCTCGTGCACACCGGCGACGACGTCAACACCGGCCTGCGCCGGGTGGTGGCGGCCGTGGTGCAGCACCGCCGGAACGACGGCGACAGCCACCACCCCCTCACCCGGCTGGCCCGGGAGCGGTGGTTGCGGGCCGTCCTGCTGGAACGGCCCGAGCTGGTGGACGCAACCGAGCTCACGCCCCTGGTGCCGCTACGGCCCCGGCAGGGACTGAAGCGGGCCGAGCCGTCGGCCGCCGCCGGCACCCTGCGCTCGGGCCGGCCGGTGGTGGTGGTGGCCATGGTCGGCATCGACCTGGACCTGATCCCCGAAGCGGCCGACTACCGGGCCCGGTGGAACCCCGAGGCGGCGATCGTGCTGGTGCTGCCGGAACGGGACATCGCCCTCAACACCCGCCTCCTGCCCCGCCTGCCCGACGCCACCGCCGTGGGCCTGGCCCCGCCCTGGTCCACCTGGGCCTGAGCGGTCCGCTGCCCGAGCCGCTGCTGGTCCGCCGGCCCCGGCCGGCGCGCCTCTCCCTCCGCCCCTGACTTTCGAAAGAAGTTCGAAAGGATACCGAGCGGTCGGGTTCATATGGCCGAAATACGCCGGGCCCAGAGCATGCGTAGCGTCCCGGGTCAGTGGATGCGGGACTAACTGAGGGACAGGCCGGCTCGGCTTCGCCGGAGGCGACGGTGGAGGTCGCGGTACGGGAACACGTGGTCGTGGCCGACGGCGCCACGCCGGTGCTGTCGGCACGCGGGATCACCATGCGCTTCGGGCCGGTGGTGGCCAACCGTGACGTGAACCTCGACGCCTGGGCCGGTGAGGTCCATGCCGTGCTGGGTGAGAACGGGGCCGGCAAGTCGACCCTGATGAAGGTCCTGTACGGGGTCAACCACCCCCAGGAGGGCGAGATCCTCATCGACGGCAGCCCGGTGACGATCGACTCGCCGGTCACGTCGCGCCGGCTCGGCATCGGCATGGTGTTCCAGGACCTCCGCCTGGTTCCGGCGTTCACCGTGCTGGAGAACATCGAGCTGGCCACCGGCTCCGGACGGTTCCGCCCCGCCGTCGCCCGGCGGCGGGTGCTCGACGCAGCCGAGCGGTTCGGGCTCAGCGTCGACCCCGACGCCCTGGTCCGCCAGCTCTCGCTGGCCCAGCGCCAGCTGGTGGAGCTGGTGCGGGTGCTCCTGGGCGACGCCCGGGTGGTGATCCTCGACGAGCCCACCAGCGCCCTGGCCCCCCAGGAGGTGGAGGCCCTGCTGGCGGTGATCAGCCGGCTCCGGTCCGAGGGCATCGGGGTGCTGCTGATCACCCACAAGCTGGCCGAGACCCGGGCCATCGCCGACCGGGCCACGATCCTGCGGGGTGGCCGCCTGATCGTGGGCGGCGTCGATCCCGGCGAGCTGACCGACGACGAGCTGATCACCCACATGGTGGGCCGTACCGTGCCGCCGCTGCGCTCGGAGCGGCCCCCACCCCAGGACGGTCCGTCGGTCCTGGTGGTCGACGGCATCACGGTGGCGGGCGACGACGGACGCACCGCAGTGCGCGACGCCACCTTCACCGTGGAGCCGGGAGAGATCGTGGGCGTGGCCGGCGTGGCCGGCAACGGCCAGCGGGAGCTGCTGGAGGCGGTGTTGGGTCAGCGGCCGCTGCAGGGCGGGACCGTGCACATCGGCGGCGTGCCGATCGACCGGGCCCGGCCCGGCCAGGCGCTGGCGGCCGGGGCCATCGACGTGCCCGAGGACCCCATCCGGGCCGCCGTGGTGCCGGGGATGACCGTGCTCCAGCACCTCGTGCTCGACGGCCGGCCCCTGCCGGCCAAGGGCCTGGGCGTCGACTGGCGAGCCAGCCGGGCCCGGGTGGAAGCGCGGGAGGAGCCGGGCCGGCTCAACCTGGCCCGCCTCGACGCCGAGGTGGCCACCCTGTCGGGGGGCAACATCCAGCGGGTCATGCTCACCCGGCTGTTCGCCACATCGGCCGATCTGCTGGTGGCCGCCTACCCCAGCCGGGGCCTCGACATCGCCTCGGTCCGCACCACCCAGGAGCTGCTGTTCGACCGCCGGGCGGCCGGAGCCGGGATCCTGATGCTGTCGGAGGACATCGACGAGCTGCTGGCGGTGGCCGACCGGATCGTGGTGCTCCACGACGGCGAGATCGCCGGCATCGTCCGCTCACACGACACCGACCGCCAGGCGGTGGGGCGTCTCATGCTGGAAGGGGCGGGGGTATGACGGCCACCACCGACGCCGAGACCACCGACAACGGCACCGGTGCGGGTATGGACCGCACGCCGGCCGAGCCTGATCCGGTGGCCCCCGCCGAGGGCCGGGCCTGGGTTCCGCTGGCCACCGACGTCGGGCGCTGGGTGGCGGCCCTGGCCGGCTCGTTCCTGCTGTTCGGCCTGTTCGTCGCCCTGCGGGGGGCATCGCCGGTGGAAGCGCTCCGAGCGGTGTGGGAGTCGGCCGCCGGCGACACCGGCGCCCTCGGCGAGACCCTGGTGCGGGCCACTCCGCTGGTGCTGGCGGCGTTGGCCGTCACCGTGCCGGCCCGGGCCGGCCTGTTCAACATCGGGGGCGAGGGCCAGCTCCTGCTGGGGGCGATCGGGGCGGTCGGCGCCAGCCGGATGCTCGACGGCGCGGTGCCGATGGTGCCCACGCTGGCGATCATGGGCCTGGCCGCCGCGGCCACCGGCGCCGCCTGGGCCGGCATCGCCGCTGTCCTGCGTCAGGTCTTCGGCACCAACGAAGCCATCACCACCCTGCTCCTCAACTACATCGCCGGCCTGATCCTCACCTGGCTCGTGTTCGAACCGTGGAAGGATCCCCAGAGCCTGGGGCAGGCCTACACCAAGGAGCTCGACGACAAGTCCCGGCTGCCCATCCTGTGGGGCAACCGGGTCCACGCCGGGCTGCTGATCGCCCTGGTGGCGGCGGTGGCGGTGTGGCTCCTGCTGAGCCGCACCCGGTGGGGGTTCCGCCTCGGCGTGCTCGGAGGGAACGCCGAGGCGGCCCGCCGGGCCGGGTTCCGGGTCGGCGGTCTCAGCCTCGGGGCCATGATGGTGGGCGGCGCCCTGGCCGGGCTGGGCGGCATGACGGAGGTGGCGGGCGTGGAGGGGCGCCTGCGTCCCGAGATCCTCGTGAGCTACGGCTACACCGCCTTCCTCAGCTCCTGGCTGGCCCGCCACCACCCGCTGCACACCCTGTGGGCCGCCACCCTGCTGGGCGGGATCATCGTGGGGGGCTTCGGCCTCAAGATCGCCACCGGGTTGTCGGGCGGCGCCGTGGAGGTGCTGTCGGCCCTGGTGCTGCTGGGCGTGCTGGGCTTCGCCCAGACCGGCGCGAGGAAGGCTGTCTGATGCTGCTGGAGTCGGTGCTCACCGGGGCGGTACGGGGCGGGACCTCGATCCTGTATCCCACGCTGGGGGAAGTGATCTCGGAGCGGGCCGGGGTGGTGAACCTCGGCACCGAGGGGTGCATGCTGGCCGGGGCCCTGACCGCCTACGCCGTGGGCATCGAGAGCGGCAGCGTCTGGCTGGGGGTGGTGGCCGGGATGGCGGCCGGGGCCGTGCTCGGGCTCCTGCACGCCTTCATGGTGATCACCCGCCGGGCCAACCCCATCGCCACCGGGCTCGTCGTCACCTTCCTCGCCCTCGGCCTCACCGCCCTGTTCGGGCAGGACTACGTGGGCCAGGGCGTCAACGCCATGCGCCCGGTGGCCGTTCCCGGCCTGTCGGACCTGCCGTTCCTGGGGCCGATCCTGTTCGACCACGACCCCCTGACCTACCTCTCGTTCGCCGCCGCCCCCGCCATCTGGTGGGTGCTGTTCCGCACCCGGGCCGGGCTCAACATCCGCGCCGCCGGTGAGCGGCCCGAGGTGCTGGAGGCGTTCGGCACGTCACCGGCCAGGGTCCGCTACGCCGCCGTGGTCATCGGGGGCGCGCTGGCCGGCCTGGGCGGGGCCCAGCTGTCGACCGCCTTCACCCTGAACTGGTCGGAACGGATGACGGTGGGCCGGGGCTTCGTCGCTGTCGCCCTCGTGATCTTCGCCGCCTGGGATCCGCTGAAAGCGGTGGGCGGCGCCTACCTGTTCTCCGGGGCCATCTCCCTCCAGCTCCAGCTGCAGGCCCGGGGCTGGGAGCTGAGCCGCTACCTGCTCGAAGCCGTGCCCTACCTCACGGTGATCATCGTGCTGGTGGCCCTGAGCCACCGCCGCCGCCACGCCGCGCCCGAGTCGCTCGGGCGCGTGCTGGCCTGACGGCCTGCCGCATCCGCACCCAACCAACCCACGACGACCGAGGAGAGGAACTCGACATGTCGCCAACCAGACGACCGAGACATCTGCTGTTCACAGCCCTGCTGGCACTGGTGGCCGTGGTGGCCGCCGCCTGCGGCAGCAGCGGCGACGACACCGCCACCACCGGAGCCGAGACCGGGGCGACCGGGGGCGGCGCCGCTTCCGGCGACACGTTCACCGTCGGCTTCATCTACGTCGGCCCCAAGGACGATTTCGGCTACAACCAGGCCGCCTACCAGGGGAGCCAGGCGGTGGCCGCCCTCGACGGGGTGGAGGTCATCCAGAGCGAGAACGTGCCCGAGACGGCCGAGGCCGAAGCCGTCATGCAGAGCATGATCGACAAGGGGGCCAAGCTGATCTTCGCCACCAGCTTCGGTCACCTGGAGTTCGCCCGGAACCTGGCCGAGCAGAACCCCGACGTGGTCTTCGTCCACCAGGGCGGCCTGGAGGGCGAGCCGGCGCTCGACAACCTCGGCACCTACTTCGGCACCGTGTACGAGCCGGTCTACACCGCCGGCATCGCCGCCGGGGCCGCCACCAAGACCGGCAAGCTGGGCTACGTCTACGCCTTCCCCATCCCCCAGACGCTGGCCAACATCAACGCCTTCACCCTGGGGGCCCAGTCGGTCAACCCGGCGGCCGAGACGATCGCCATCTCCACCGGCAGCTGGTGCGATCCCGGCCTGCAGGCCGAGGCGGCCAAGAGCCTGCTCGACCAGGGGGTGGACGTGATCACCCAGCACCAGGACTGCACGAAGACGATCATCGAGGCCACCGAAGCGGCCGGAGCCTTCACCGTGGGCTACCACGCCGACGCCGCCGAGCTGGCCACCAAGGGCTGGCTGACCGGCTCGGAGTGGAGCTGGGACAAGCTCTACGTCGACATCACCAACACCGTCCGGGACGGGAAGTTCTCCGAGAGCGAGTACAACGGCGACTACCGCATCGGCCTGCAGACCGGCGACAACCCGTTCATCCAGTCGGAGTTCGGGCCGTCGGTCAGCGACGACACCAAGGCCAAGATCGAGGCCGCCCGGGAGTCGTTCATGGACGGCGGCAGCCCGTTCAAGGGACCGGTGGCCGACCAGGACGGCAAGGAGGTCTACGCCGCCGGCGAGCAGCCCACCTACGCCGAGGTGGAGACGATGGACTTCCTCGTCAAGGGAGTGATCGGAACCATTGGCTGATGGCCCCGCCGCCCGCACCCGCAGCGGACCCCGCCGGCGGCGGGCCGCCCGGCGGCGGTTCGACGGGGGCGGGCGTGCTCCTGGTCCACGGCGTCGGGCTCGACGGTGAGCTCTACGCCGCGCTGGCCCGGAGGCTCGAGGGGGCCGCACCACTGGCCGGCGGCGCGCCGCCGGCGGTGGTACGCCGCCGGGGCTACGACGGCCGGCCGCCAACGGCCGACCTCGGCCGCCATCTCGACGACCTGGCCGGGCTGCTCGACGGCCACCTCCGTCGGGCCGGGCCCCGGTCGGTGGTGGTGGCCGGCGTGAGCGGCGGTGCCACCCTGGCCCTCGGCCTGGCCCTGCGGGGTCACCCGGCGCTGGCCGCCGTGGTGGCCCACGAGTCCCTGCTCGGCCCGGCCGCCCCGGCCCAGCACGAGCGCATCTCGGCCTCCCTGGCCCGGCTCGCCGCCGAGCCGGGGCCGGCCGGGGTCGAGGGGTTCCTGCGCCGCCTGGTCACCGACGGCACCTGGGCGTCGCTTCCGCCGGCGGTGCGGGACCGGGCGGTGGCCGCCGGCGAGACGGTGCGCACCGAGGCCCCCGGCTTCGGCGCCTTCGCCGTCGAACCGTGCTCGCTCGACCGGCTGGCGGCACCGGTCACCTGGACCGTGGGTCGGCACTCGCCACCCTGGCGCCACGAGGCGGCGGCGGTGGCGGCCGGTGCCGGCGTGGCGGTGGTGCAGCTCGCCTGCGTCCACACCCCCCAGGTCGAGGATCCGTCCGGGTTCGCCCGGGTGATCGCCGCCGCAGTCGAAACGTCCGTCCCCCGTCCCGCTGGAGCAGCCGAACCATGACCGCCGATGCCAACCAGCCGTGCTGTGCCACCGAGCCGGTGCACGTGGCCGGCACCACCCCCTACCCCTGGCCCTACGACGGCAAGTTGGCCCCGGCCCGCCTGGCCCTCGTGGTGACGGGATGGGACGAGCACTGGCGGGCGGCGGTGGCCCCCGCCGGTACCGGGGCGGTGGCGGCCGCCGTGGCCAACATCGTGAGGCTGGCCTCGGCCGTCGACCGCACGTTCACCGTGGCCCACCCGCCCCTGCCGGTGCGGGGCCCGGTGCCGGCACCGGGCGAGCCCGTGCCTGCGGTCGGCGCCATCCCCGGTGCGGTGGCCGTCGCCGCCGCCGGTGTGGACGGATTCTACGGGGGCCCGCTGGCCGCCCTCCTGCGCCGGGCCGGGGTCGACCAGATCCTGCTGGCCGGCTTCGGGCTCGAGACCACGGTCCACTCCACCATGCGCTCGGCCAACGACGCCGGGCTCGAATGCCTGGCCGTCGTCGATGCCTGCGTGGCCCTCGACCCCGGCCTGACACCCCGCACGGTGTCGATGATCGAGATGTCGGGCGGCATCTTCGGCGCCGTCGGCGCCACCGCCCCCGTGCTCGACGCCCTCACCGCCTCCTGCCGCTGCCCGGCGGCCTGAGGCGCCACCGACCCTGACCGATCCACCATCCACGACCGAGGAGCCAACCGACGTGAGCATCCATCCCGCAATCGACGGGGCCGACCCCTACCCCTGGCCCTACGACGGCTCGTTCGACACCGCCCGCACCGCCCTGATCAACATCGACTGGCAGACCGACTTCTGCGGTCCCGGCGGCTACGTCGACGCCATGGGCTACGACCTCGACCTGACCCGGTCCGGCCTGGAGCCGACCCAGCGGGTGCTGGCCGCCGCCCGCGACGTCGGGCTCCACGTGATCCACACCCGGGAGGGGCACCGGCCCGACCTGGCCGATCTGCCGGCCAACAAGCTGTGGCGGTCGAAGCGGGTGGGAGGCGGGATCGGCGATCCCGGGCCCTGCGGGCGGATCCTGGTACGGGGCGAGCCCGGTTGGGACATCGTGCCCGAGGTCTACCCCATCGACGACGAGCCGATCATCGACAAGCCGGGCAAGGGATCGTTCTACGCCACCGACCTCGACCTGATCCTGCAGCGCCGGGGGGTGACCCACATCGTGTTCACCGGCATCACCACCGACGTGTGCGTGCACACCACGATGCGCGACGCCAACGACCGGGGGTACGAGTGCCTGCTCCTGTCGGACTGCACCGGCGCCACCGACTACGGCAACTACCTGGCGGCGCTGAAGATGATCACGATGCAGGGCGGGGTGTTCGGGGCGCACTGCACCTCGGATGAGTTCCTCGCCGCCCTGAAGGCGTGAGCGGCGGCCCGCCGGACCCGGGCCCGGCTCTCCCTTCCGCCACCGACCTGACCCTCGCCAGCCTGCGGCGGAGCTACGCCGGCGGCGCCACCGTGGCCGAGGTGGCGGCGGCGGTGGCCGCCGCCCACGAGGCGCTGGCCGACCCGGCCGTGCTCATCGGCGGCCTGGCCCCCGATCTGGCCGAGCGGGCCGCCGCCCTCGACCGCCTGGGTCCCGACGAGCGGGCCGGCCTGCCCCTGTTCGGCGTGCCGTTCGCGGTGAAGGACAACATCGACGTGGCCGGCGTGCCCACCACTGCCGCCTGCCCCGCCTTCGCCTACACCCCGGCCAACGACGCTCCGGCCGTGCGCCGGCTGCTCGACGCCGGTGCCCTCTACGTGGGCAAGGCCAACCTCGACCAGTTCGCCACCGGGCTGGTGGGCACCCGCACCCCCTACGGCACGGCCCGCAACGTGCTCGATCCCGGTCTCGTGCCGGGCGGGTCGAGCAGCGGCTCGGCCGTGGCCGTGGCGGCCGGGCTGGTCACCCTGGCCCTGGGCACCGACACCGCCGGGTCGGGCCGGGTGCCGGCGGCGGCCAACCAGGTGGTGGGGCTCAAACCGACACGGGGACTGGTGCCGGCCACCGGGGTGGTGCCGGCCTGCGCCTCGCTCGACTGCGTGTCGGTGTTCGCCGCCGCCGTGGCCGACGCCGAGGCGGCTTTCGCCCTGCTCGACGGGCCCGATGCCGCCGATCCGTGGCAGCGGGCCCCGGGCGACCGGGCCCAGCTCCCGCCGGTGCTGGTGGACCGGGCCCGGATCGGGGTGGTGGGGGAGGGGGAGCTGGTGCGGCTCGATCCCGCCATCGCCCGCTCCTACCAGCACCTCCTGGAACGCCTGGCCCTGCTCGGCGCCGAGCTGGAGCCGGTGGACCTCACGCCGTTCCTGGCCGCCGGCCAGCTCCTCTACGGCGACGCCCTGGTGGCCGAGCGCCACGCCGCCGTCGGCGACTTCATGGCCGCCCATCCCGGCGCGCTGGTGGAGGTGACGGCCCGCATCATCGGCGACGCCGCCCGGTGGACGGCCGTCGACTACCACCGGGTCCTCACCCGGGTGCGGGCCGCCCGGCGGGAGACGGCGACCCTGTGGGGCCGGCTCCACGCCCTGGCCCTGCCCACGGTGGCCCGGATCCCCACGCTGGAGGAGGTGAAGGCCGACCCCCTCGGGGCCAACGCCGCCCTCGGCCGCTACACCACGTTCACCAACATCTGTGACCTGGCCGCCCTCACCGTGCCCGACCCGTCGGCCGCCCGCTCCGGCACCGGGGGCCCGGTGCCGGGCGCCGGCCTGACGTTCCACGGGCCGGCCGGCAGCGACCGTCGCCTGGCCGCCCTGGCCCGGGCCCTCCTGGGCGAGCCCGGCCCGCCCGACGTCACCGAACCGGCGGCCGGGCGGCCGGCCCCACCCGGCGTCACCGAGCTGGTGGTCGTCGGCGCCCATCTGGAGGGCCAGCCCCTGAACGGCCAGCTCACCGACCTCGGCGGCACCCTCGTGGCCCGCACCGCCACCGCCCCCTGGTACCGGCTGTGGGCCCTGCCCGACGGCCGTCGCCCGGCCCTGGAACGGCTGGGCGACGGGGTCGGCGCGGCCGGCGCGGCGGGCGGGGCCGCCATCGAGGTGGAGGTGTGGGCCCTGCCCACGGCTGCCATCGGCGCCTTCGCCGCCGGGATCGCCCCGCCCCTGGGGTTGGGCACCGTGGTGCTGGCCGACGGTGGGGGCCGGCTCGGCTTCGTGTGCGAGGCCGGCGGGCTGGTCGGGGCCACCGACATCACCGCCCACGGCGGGTGGCGGCCCTGGCTCGCCGCCCGGTAGACCCCCCGCTCCCGGAACTCTGACACGGCGTACCGCTTTGGGCGGTGGGGTGTCAGAGATCCCGGTGGGGGCGGCCCGGGCGGGGCGGGAGTGGGGGATGGGTACCCTCGGAGGTGATGTTGGAGCGGTTGCGAGGGCTGGAAGACGAGCACCGGGAGCTGGAAGCGCGCCTGGGTGACCCGGCGATCGCGGCCGACAACCGCCGGTTCGTGGAGCTCACCCGCCGCTATGCCGAGTTGAGCGAGATCGTGGCCGTGGCGTCCAAGCTGCGGGAGTGCCACGAGGCTGTGGAGACGGTGAAGTCCCTGCTCAGCGAGGCCAGCCCGGCCGAGCGGGACGAGCTGCGGGCCGAGGCGGCCGAGGCCGAGGCCGACATCACCCGCCTGGAGGAGGAGCTGAAGGTCCTCCTGCTCCCGCCCGACCCCAACGACGGCCGCAACGTGATCGTGGAGATCCGGGGGGCCGAGGGGGGCGAGGAAGCCAACCTGTTCGCCCGCGACCTGTTCGAGATGTACAAGGCGTACGCCTCCCGCCAGGGGTGGACGCTCGAGGTGCTGGGGGCCAGCGTCTCGGACCTGGGCGGGTTCGACGAGATCGTGTTCTCCCTGGCCGGAGCGGGGGTGTGGACCCGTATGAAGTTCGAGGCCGGGCCCCACCGGGTTCAGCGGGTGCCGGTCACGGAGTCGCAGGGCCGCATCCACACCTCCTCGGCCACCGTGATCGTGCTGCCCGAGGCCGACGAGGTGGAGATCCAGATCGACCCCAACGACCTGCGGGTCGACACCTACCGCTCGTCGGGAGCCGGCGGCCAGCACGTCAACACCACCGACTCCGCCGTCCGCATCACCCACCTGCCCACCGGCCTGGTGGTGTCCATGCAGGACGAGAAGAGCCAGATCCAGAACCGGGAGCGGGCGCTCAAGGTGCTCCGGGCCCGCCTGCTCGACCTGGAGCGGAGCCGCCAGGAGGCCGAGGCGGCGGTGGCCCGCAAGAGCCAGACCGGGATGGGCGGCCGGTCGGAGAAGATCCGCACCTACAACTTCAAGGAGAACCGGGTGACCGAGCACCGGCTCGGGCTCACCCTCCACAAGCTCGATCGCATCCTGGCCGGGGAGCTCGACGAGATCAGCGACGCCCTGGTGCAGGACGAGCGGACCCGCCAGCTCCAGGCCTCGGCCGACGAGCCCGAGGCCGCCGGTGCCCACTGAGCCCGAGCCCGTCGGGCCGGCGTCCGGCGCCGGGGTCGGGGGGCCCGACGACGGGTCGGAGCTACGGGTGGACGGCACGATCTCGTGGGCCGAGCTGGCCCGGGAGGTGGCCGACGCCCTGGTGATCTCGGGGATCGAGGGGGCCGAGCGCCAGGGGCAGTGGATCGTGATGCGGGCCTGCGGGGCGGAGGACAGCGCCGAGTGGGCGGCGGTGGCCCATCAACCGGCCACCGTGCGGGGGGTGGCCGCCATCGACCGGATGACCCGGCGCCGGGCCGCGGGCGAGCCGCTGCAGTACGTGCTGGGGGAGTGGAGCTTCCGCCGGCTCGACCTGTTCGTGGACCAGCGGGTGCTGATCCCCCGGCCCGAGACCGAGGTGGTGGCCGGCCTGGCCCTGGCCGAGCTGCACCGCCTGGCCCCCCGGGGGGCGGCCGTGCTGGCCGCCGACCTCGGGACCGGATCCGGTGCCATCGGGCTGTCCCTGGCGGCCGAGCACGACGGGGCCGAGGTGTGGCTGACCGATTCGTCGCCGGCGGCCCTGGAGGTGGCCCGGGCCAACATCGCCGGGCTGGGCCGGCCCGGCACCCGGGTGCGGGTGGCCACCGGCTCGTGGTTCGAGGCCCTGCCGGCCGAGCTGGCCGGCCGGTTCGGCGTGATCGTGTCGAACCCGCCCTACGTGGCCCACGGCGACGAGATAGACCCGGTGGTGGCGGCCTGGGAGCCGGTCTCGGCGCTCTACGCCGGCGGCCCCGGCGGTACCGAGCACCTGGCCCACCTGGTGGCGGGGGCCCCGGCCTGGCTGGTGCCGGACGGTGCACTGGTGCTGGAGCTGGCCCCGGCCCAGGCCGAGGCGGTGGCCGACCGGGCCCGGGCCCACTTCGCCGAGGTGGCGGTGGAGCCCGACCTGACCGGCCGCCCCCGGGCCGTCGTCGCCCGCCACCCCCGTCCGACCTGAAACCGGGAACTCTGACACCGGGTCCCGTTTCCTGGCCTGCGCCGTCAGAGTTCGTCGCCGGGCGCCGGTACCCTCGAAGGCATGCGCCTCGTGGTGGGATCCGACCATGCCGGCATAGAGCTGAAGGCGGCCGTGGCCGAGCACCTGCGGGCCGCCGGCCACGACGTCACCGACCTCGGCACCCACGACGGGTCCTCGGTCGACTACCCCGACTACGGAGCCGCCGTCGGGCGAGCGGTGGTGGACGGGGAGGCCGACCTGGGGGTCGCGGTGTGCGGCAGCGGGATCGGGATCGGTATCGCCGCCAACAAGGTGCCCGGCGTCCGGGCCGCCACCGTCCACGACGTCACCTCGGCCCGCCTGGCCCGGGAGCACAACAACGCCAACGTCCTGTGCCTGGGCCAGCGCCTCACCGGGGTGCAGGTGGCGCTCGACGCCGTCGACGCCTGGCTCGCCGCCACCTTCGGCGGGGGCCGCCACCAGGGCCGGGTCGACAAGATCAGCGCTCTCGAGCAGTCAGCCTCCGCCCCCAGCCGCTAGATGTACCGCCCCCGGCGGCATTCGACGTCCCCGAGAGGGGACACCCAGAACCCAGCACCGACCCGGCAATGACGCCGCCGACAAGGAGAAACCGCCCGTGCCCTGGCCCCACCTGGTAGACGACGAGATCGAGCGCCTCACGGCGGTCGAGATCGAGCGTCAGAACACGGCCCTGCAGCTCATCGCCTCCGAGAACTTCGCCTCCCCGGCGGTGATGGCGGCCACCGGCTCGGTGTTCACCAACAAGTACTCCGAGGGCTACCCCGGCAAGCGCTACTACGGCGGCAACCAGGTGGTGGATCAGGTGGAAGACCTGGCCCGCCAGCGGGTGTGCGAGCTGTTCGGGGCCGATCACGCCAACGTCCAGCCCCACTCCGGCGCCAACGCCAACATGGCCGTCTACCAGGCGCTGCTGGAGCCGGGCGACACCGTGCTCGGCCTCCGGCTCGACCACGGCGGCCACCTGACCCACGGCTCCCCGGTGAACGCCTCGGGGCTCACCTACAACTTCGTGAGCTACGGGCTCACCCCCTCCGACGAGCGGATCGACATCGACCAGGTGGCCGAGCTGGCCCGCACCCACCGGCCCAAGCTGATCGTCACCGGCGCCACCGCCTACCCCCGCGTGATCGACGCCAAGCCGTTCCGGGACATCGCCGATGAGGTGGGGGCCCGGCTGATGTTCGACGCCGCCCACATCGCCGGCCTGATCGTGGGCGGGGTCCACCCCAACCCGGTCGACGTGGCCGACATCGTCACCTTCACCACCCACAAGACGATGCGGGGTCCCCGGGGCGGGTGCATCCTGTCCACCGCCGAGCTGGCCGCCGCCGTCGACAAGGCGGTGTTCCCCGGCCAGCAGGGCGGGCCCCTGGAGCACGCCATCGCGGCCAAGGCGGTGGCCTTCGCCGAAGCCGCCACCCCCGAGTTCCGTACCTACGCCGCCCAGATCGTGGCCAACGCCGCGGCCCTGGCCTCGTCGCTGGCCGGCCAGGGGTTCCGCCTGGTGTCGGGGGGCACCGACAACCACCTCCTGCTGGTGGACCTGCGCCCCTTCGACGCCGACCTCACCGGTCGGGAAGCCCAGGAGGTGCTCGACGCCGCCGGGATCACCCTCAACCGCAACGCCATCCCCGACGATCCCCGCTCGCCCTTCGTCACCTCCGGGTTGCGCATCGGCACCCCGGCCGTCACCACCCAGGGGATGACCGAGGCCCACATGGCCGTCATCGGCGAGCTGATCGCCGAGACCCTGCGCCACCGGGGCGACGCCGATGCCGTGGCCGCGGTGCGGGAGCAGGTACGGGAGCTGTGCGCCCCCTTCGCTCCCTATCCCCAGGGCTGACGTGCTCCGCCCCTCGGGCGCACCGGCTTCCGCCACTGCCGGCGCCGGCCCGGCCCACCAGCCCCCAGCCGGGGACCGGGACTCCGGATCGGACCGCCGCCACCGACCCGGCCGGAACGTGACCGCCTGGATCGGGCCGGAACGGGTACCTTCGTAGACGTGGTGCGCCCGATGGCCAGTGACTCGATGCGGCGCGGCCGATGAGGCCGGACCTGACGTCGTACCTGCTGGTGGCGGGGGCCGGCTTCGCGGTCACGGTGACCACGGTCCCGTTGTTCCTCCTGCTGTCCAACCGCCTCGGGCTCCTGGTGGCGCCCGACGCCCGGCGCCAGCACGAGCGGCCCACCTCGGCCCTGGGGGGTGGCGCCATGTACCTGGGGTTCGTGGCCGCCTTCGTCGCCGCCTGGCAGAGCGGCCGGTTCGACGCCGTGTTCGACAAGTCCACCGCGCCGTGGGGGGTGCTGGCCTGCGCCACCGCCGCCTACCTGGTGGGCGTGCTGGACGACGTGATCGAGCTGTCGCCCCCGGCCAAGCTGGCCGGCACGATCGTGGCGGCCGGGCTCCTGGCTGCCGGCGGCGTGTCGATCTTCTGGTTCCGGATCCCCTTCCTCGACCTGTTCCCCCTGGGCTACGACCTGGCCTTCGTGGCCACCGTCATCTGGGTGCTGGGGATGACCAGCGCCGTCAACTTCATCGACGGGCTCGATGGCCTGGCCGCCGGGATCATGGGCATCGGGGCCACCGCCTTCCTTCTCTATGGCATCCGGCTGGGGGAGCCGGGTGTCGACCTCCTGCGGGAGGACAACATCGGCCCGCTGGTGGCGGCGGCCGTGATCGGGATCTGCACCGGGTTCCTGCCCTGGAACGTGTTCCCGGCCCGCATCTTCATGGGCGACGGGGGCGCCCTGCTCCTGGGGGCGCTGATGGCGGCGTCCACCATCGCCGTGGGCGGCCGCACGCCCGACCCCTACAGCGGGCAGACCTTCTTCTTCTACGCCCCGCTGGCCATCCCCCTGGTCATCCTCGGCGTGCCGATGCTGGACACGGCGTTCGCCATCCTGCGCCGGGCCCGTAGCGGCAAGGGCGTGGCCACCGCCGACAAGGACCATCTCCACCACCGTCTGGTGCGCCTGGGCCACGGGCACCGCCGCACCGTGTGGATCCTGTGGGCGTGGACGGCCCTGCTGTCGGCCTTCGTGCTGTACCCCACGTACAACGAGGGCCAGGGCGACGCCATCGTGCCCCTCGGGGTGGGGGCCGCCGCCCTCGTGTTGTTCACCCTGTTCCGCCCCGGGTTCCGGCTCGACTCGTCGCTGCGCAAGGTCACCGGCCGCCGCCGCCGGCCGGCGCCGCTCGAGGTGGCCGCCGCCCCGCCGGCGCTGGCCATGGCCGAACCCGGGCCGGTGCCAGCGGCGCCGTCGGTGGCCCAGCCTGAGCCGGCTCCCGAACGGGCCGGCGAACCGGCATCGGAAGCGGGCGCAGAGCCGGTCCGGCCGGCCCGTTCCGGCTCCGTCGTGGTGATTGTGGAGGCACCCTCCAAGGAGTGAGGTGCATTGCCCACGAGGGGCCTCCGAATGGGTCCCTCACCGGTTGCGATCACAGGGGGCCACCGATACAGTCTGCGGGGTCCTAGCGAGCCTCTCCTGGCAGAGGCTCCAGTCGCGCTCGGGGAGGTTGTTGCGCATGCTCACGTCTGGTGCACGTCCGTCCACCGACGAGCGCAACACCCGCAACCCCGTCAAGCGCACATCGGCCGATCGCAGCCCCGCCAGGAACGCCGACGGCATCTTCAACGCCGCCTTCGAGCTCGTGGCCACGCCGGCCCTGTTCGCGTTCCTGGGCTACCTGCTCGACGGCAAGCTGAACACCGGGCGGGTCTTCACCTTCGTGTTCGCCGGTGTGGTGGCCGTCTACGAGGTGTGGAAGCTGTGGTACGGCTACAACAGCCGGATCGACGAGCTCCACGCCGAGATGCTCCGACCCAAGACCAAGCCTCCGGCGGCCGGTGACGAGTCATGACCAATGCGGTGGTCGGGGCCCGCGGGCCCGAACGGGCGATCGTGGCCGACATGGCACGTCTCGGGATGATTCTCGGGCCGGTGCTCGTGCTCATCAGCACGATCTTCTGGCAGTTTGACGGCTTCCTCTCCAGTGTGCTGGCCTTCGCCCTCGTGCTGGGCAACTTCGCGCTGGGGGCGCTGATCATCGACCGCGCCGCGGCCATCTCGCCGACGGCCCTCACCGGCGCCGTCCTCGGTGGTTTCGTGGTCCGGCTGCTGCTGCTCACGGTGATCGTGGTGCCGATGCGCAACCTCTCGTGGTTCGAGGCCGTCCCCTTCGGCCTCACCCTGATCGGCGGCCACCTCGGCCTCCTGTCCTGGGAGTCGCAGCGGGTGGTTTCCCGCCTCGCCGCAGAGGCGGCCCCCAGCATCAAGCCTTCCCCGTCCAACCTCCCTACGAGGAGTGAATCCGAGTGCTAGCCCTCGAGTTTCCCCCGATCTCGCACCTCTTCGAATGGCCGGAGTTCGCCTTCAGCGGCACCCCCATGGCCATGAACAAGACGGTGGTCATCTACCTGGCCGCCTTCGTGCTCACGCTGATCGTGTTCGGCGTCGGTGGCTCGAAGAAGAAGCTCGTCCCCTCCGGCCTCCAGACGGTCGCCGAGGTGGGCATCGACTTCGTGGAGAACTCGATCATCGAGCCCACGTTGGGCATCGCCCACGGCAAGAAGTTCCTGCCCTTCCTCACGGCCATGTTCTTCTTCGTGTTCTTCACGAACATCTTCGAGGTCGTACCGCTCATCCAGTTCCCGGCGAACTCCCGGATGGCCCTGCCGATCTTCCTCGCCATCGTGGTGTGGCTGGTCTACAACTACCAGGGCTTCCGGAACCAGGGCATCGCCTACATGAAGAACGCCATCATCCCCCCCGGGGTGCCGGTGGCGATCCTTCCGCTGGTGGCTCTGATCGAGCTGCTGCAGGTGCTGATCATCCGGCCCGCCTCGCTGGCCATCCGGCTCTGGGCCAACATGGTGGCCGGCCACCTGCTGCTCGTCACGTTCTCCGTGCTGTCGGCTGCACTCTGGGACAGCACCAAGGTCGGTGCGGTCCTCCCCTTCGCTGTGTTGATCCTGATGACCGGGTTCGAGATTCTCGTCTCGTTCCTCCAAGCGTTCATCTTCACGATCCTCACTGCGGTGTACATCAACATGGCATCCCACGCGGAACATTAGGAGAGATTGCGTGCTGACCTTCCTGCTTGCCCACCTTGCCATCCTGGCCCAAACGGGCGCCGGTGAGATGGAGACCGGTCTCAAGGCCATCGGCGCCGGTCTCGGTTACGGCCTCGCTGCCGTCGGCCCCGGTGTCGGTATCGGCATCGTCGTCGGTAACGCCATCAGCGCCATGGCGCGCCAGCCCGAGGCGGCCGGTGTCGCCCGAACCACGATGTTCCTCGGCATCGCCTTCACTGAGGCTCTGGCCCTCATTGGCTTCGTCGTGTTCATCCTTCTGCTGCCCTGATCGAAGGAGAGAGCTGACTTGAGACCAGCACGCATAGCAGCCCCCTTCATCTGCGGCGCCGCCCTCTTCTTCCTGGCCCAGCCGGCCGGCGCCGCTGAGAGCGTCGGTTCCTGCGTCGTCGAGAAGATCGAGGAGATCGGCGGCCCGGAGGAGTTCGAGGCGATCGTCGAGGCCGGCCAGGCCGAGGGTGCCAGCGACGAGGCCAAAGAGGAGCTCGTCCGGGTAGAGGACGAGGTGGAGAAGGGGTGCATCGAGGCTCCGAGCCTGATCATTCCCGAGCTCAACGAGGTCATCTGGGGTGGTGGCGCCTTCCTGGTGCTGCTGGCCGCCATGATCAAGTGGGGCTTCCCCCTGGTGCGCAACACCATGGAGGCCCGCACCGAGCGGATCCGTACCGACCTCCAGGCGGCCCAGGCCGCCCGCACCGAGGCCGAGAACACCCAGAAGCAGCTGGCGGCCGAACTGGCCGAGAGCAAGGCCAATGCGGCGAAGATCGTCGAGCAGGCCCGCCAGGAAGCGCTGGTCCTCAGCGCCAACATGCAGGTCAAGGCCGAGGCCGACATCGCCGAGATGCGCCAGCGGGCCGTGGGCGAGATCGAGGCCGCCCGGTCCCGGGCGCTCGCCGATCTCCAGGGCGACGTGGCCGACATCGTGGTCGGCGCCGCCAGCCGGGTCGTCGAGCGCAACCTCGACGTCAACAGCCAGCGGCAGCTCATCGACGAGTACATCGCCAGCATCGGGCGCCAGTAGCCGATGTCCGACGATCTGATCACCAGCTACGCCCGGTCCATGGTCGGGGTGGCCGAGGCCGAGGGCGCCGTCTCCGTCATGGAGGCGGAGATGGCCCAGATCGCCGCGGCCTTCAACGCCTCCGAGGAGTTGCGGGCCGCTCTGGCCGACGCCAACCTGCCCGCCGCCCGTCGGCAGCAGGTGGCCGAGGACCTGCTCGGCGGTCAGGCGTCGCGGGTCACCACGGCGCTCGTTTCCATGGTCATCGCCTCCGGCCGGGCCGGCGACCTCGGTCGCATCGCCGATCGGATCGTCCGGATGGGCGCCGAGCAGCGGGGCCACGAGCTGGCCGAGGTCCGCAGCGCGGTGCCTCTCGACGCCGACCAGCAGCAGCGCCTGGCCTCCGCCCTGAGCAAGGCCACCGGTAAGGACATCGAGCTGAAGGTCGTGATCGATCCCTCGGTCCTGGGTGGCGTGGTCACCCAGATCGGCGACCAGATCATCGACGGCAGCGTCCGCACCCGGCTCCATCAGCTGCGCGAGGCTTTCTAGCCCCCGTCGCTGCCTTGTTTACCCGTCGATACCGGCTCCGGCCTGAGTCCCGACGATACTTGTTTCGACCTTTAGACGTGCTCGACGATTTGAACGTGTGAGGAAATGAACGCATGGCCGACATAGTGATCGACACCTCGCGCATCAGTGAGGCCATCCGCCGGAACCTGGAGGGCTTCCAGCCCAAGCTCACCTCCTCGCAGGTGGGACGGGTGGCTGAGATCGGTGACGGCATCGCCCGCATCAGCGGCCTGCCCGATGCCTCGGTGAACGAGATGCTCCGGTTCGAGGACGGCACGGTCGGCCTCGCCCTGAACCTCGACGAGGACACGATCGGCGCCGTGGTGCTCGGCTCCACCGAGAACATCCAGGAGGGTCAGTTCGTCGAGGCCACGGGCGAGATCCTCTCGGTCCCGGTGGGCGACGGCGTGCTGGGCCGAGTGGTCAACATGCTGGGCGAGCCCCAGGACGGCAAGGGCCCGCTCACCAACGTCGAGACCCGGCGCATGGAGATCCAGGCGCCCGGGATCATCGGCCGCCAGCCGGTGGCCGAGCCGATGCAGACCGGCATCAAGGCCGTCGACTCGCTCATCCCCATCGGGCGGGGCCAGCGGGAGCTGATCATCGGCGACCGCAAGACGGGCAAGACCACGATCGCCATCGACACCATCCTCAACCAGAAGGGCAAGGGGGTGAAGTGCATCTACGTGGCCATCGGTCAGAAGGGCTCCACCGTCGCCCAGACGGTGGCCCTGCTGGAGCAGTACGGGGCCATGGAGTACACGGTGGTCGTGATCGCCCCGGCGTCCGATCCGGCGCCGTTCAAGTTCCTCGCTCCCTATGCCGGCTGCGCCATGGGCCAGCACTGGATGGAGAACGGCGAGCACGCCCTCGCCGTCTACGACGACCTGTCGAAGCAGGCCGAGGCCTACCGCCAGGTGTCGCTGCTGCTCCGCCGCCCGCCGGGCCGTGAGGCCTACCCGGGCGACGTGTTCTACCTCCACAGCCGCCTGCTGGAGCGGGCGGCCAAGCTGAGCGACGACCGAGGCGCCGGCTCACTCACCGCTCTGCCGGTGATCGAGACCAAGGCCGGCGACGTCTCGGCCTACATCCCCACCAACGTGATCTCGATCACCGACGGCCAGATCTTCCTCCAGGACGACATGTTCAAGTCGGGTATCCGCCCGGCGGTGGACGTGGGCATCTCCGTGAGCCGGGTGGGTTCCGCCGCCCAGATCAAGGCCATGAAGGCCGCCGTGGGCACGCTCAAGTCCGACCTCCAGCAGTTCCGTGACCTGGCTGCGTTCGCCGCCTTCGGTTCCGACCTCGACGCCGTGTCCCAGGCCCAGCTCGACCGGGGGTACCGCCTCACCGAGCTGCTCAAGCAGGGCATCAACTCGCCGGTCCCGGTGGAGGAGCAGGTCATCACCCTGTTCGCCGGCACCCGGGGCTACCTCGACCGCATCCCGGTCAGCGAGGTGGGCCGCTTCGAGACCGCCCTGGTGACGTTCTTCCAGACCCGGCACGCCGACATCCTGGAGGCGATCCGCTCCACCGGCGAGATCCCCGACACCGAGGTGATGGAGGCGGCCATCGGCGCCTTCACCGATCAGTTCTCGAGCGCCGGCCTCGGCGTCAACGAGCCGGCGGCCGAGGCCCAGGGGGCAGCCACCAGCACGATCGTGGACGCACCCAACATCCTGCCCGAAGAAGAGATCAAGCGGGCTGAGGACTGATCCCCGATGCCGGGTGGAGCCGAACGCATCCTTCGGCGCCGTATCAAGACGGTGTCGAACACGAAGAAGATCACCCGGGCCATGGAGCTCATCGCCGCCACCCGGGTGGCGAAGGCCCAGATGCGGGCCCGCGCCGCCCGGCCCTACAGCGAGCAGCTCACCGGTGTGATCGAGAACCTGGCCGCCAGCGGCGCCAGCATCGATCACCCGCTGCTCCGCCAGGTGGAGAACGTCCAGAAGGTGGCGTTCGTGATCTGCGCCGGAGACCGCGGCCTGGCCGGTGCCTACAACTCCAACGTGGTCCGCACCGCCGAGCGTGAGATCCAGGCCCTGCGCTCCAGCGGGGGCGACTACCGGATCGTGGCCGTTGGCCGCAAGGTCGAAGGCTACTTCCGGTTCCGCGGCTATCACATCGACAGCTCGTTCGGCGGGTTCACCGACAACCCCACCTACGACAACGCTCGCCAGATCGCCCACCGGGTCCGTGAGCTGTTCGACGACAACGAGGTCGACCAGGTCGAGCTGGTCTACACCGAGTTCGTCAGCCTCGGCACCCAACGGCCGGTCGTGCGCCGGTTCCTGCCCCTCGAGCCCACGTCGGTGATCGCCGGCGACGGCTCCCCCGGGGCCCTGGCCGGGTTCTCGTTCGAGCCGTCGCCCGAGGGCGTGCTGGAGGACCTGCTGCCCCGCTACGTCGAGGCCCGCCTCCTCACCGCCCTGCTCGACGCCTCGGCGTCGGAGCACGCCAACCGGCAGCGGGCCATGAAGGCCGCCACCGACAACGCCGATGAGCTGATCACCAAGCTGTCGCGGGCCATGAACCGTGCCCGCCAGGACGCCATCACCACCGAGATCATGGAGATCGTGGGCGGCGCCGAAGGCCTGGCCGCCACCGACGATGACGACGGCGACGCCTTCAAGGACCTGTTCGACCAGGCCTCCTGATTCTCAATTCCTTCCTTCCCGATCGACACCAGCTTTTCCACCAGTCCAGGAGCAAACCGAGAGATGACCGCTACTGAACCGCAGCTCAAAGACGGCCGGATCGTTGGCATCGCCGGCCCGGTGGTGGACGTGGAGTTCCCGCCCGACTCGCTGCCCTCCATCAACACCGCGGTGGAGTTCGACGTCGACGCCGGTGGCGGCGAGATGATCACCGTCATGGCCGAGGTGGCCCAGCAGCTCGGCGAGGGCCGGGTACGGGCCGTGGCCCTCAAGCCGACCGACGGCCTCCGCCGGGGTCAGACGGTGCGCAACCTCGGCCACGGCATCCAGGTGCCGGTGGGCGACGTGACGCTGGGCCACGTGTGGAACGTGATCGGCCAGCCTCTCGACGTGCCGATCGAGTCGCTCGACATCCAGACCCGGTGGGACATCCACCGCCACGCCCCCAGCTTCGACTCCCTGGAGCCCACCAAGCAGGTGCTGGTCACCGGCATCAAGGTGATCGACCTCCTGACCCCGTACCTCCAGGGTGGCAAGATCGGCCTGTTCGGCGGGGCCGGCGTGGGCAAGACCGTGCTCATCCAGGAGATGATCACCCGGGTGGCCGTGAACCACGGCGGTGTGTCGGTGTTCGCCGGCGTGGGTGAGCGCACCCGTGAGGGCACCGACCTGTTCAAGGAGATGGGCGAGACGGTGATGGGTGACGGTGTCACCCCCGTGTTGGCCAAGGCCGCCCTGTGCTTCGGCCAGATGGACGAGCCCCCGGGTGTGCGCCTGCGGGTGGCCCTGTCGGCCCTCACCATGGCCGAGTACTTCCGTGACGTCCAGGGCCAGGACGTGCTGCTGTTCATCGACAACATCTTCCGGTTCGTGCAGGCCGGCTCCGAGGTGTCGACCCTCCTGGGCCGCATGCCCTCGGCCGTGGGTTACCAGCCCACCCTGGCCGACGAGATGGGCGAGCTCCAGGAGCGGATCACCTCCACCGGCGGCCGGTCGATCACCTCGCTGCAGGCGGTGTACGTGCCGGCCGACGACTACACGGATCCGGCGCCGTTCACCACCTTCACCCACCTCGACGCCACCACCGAGCTGAGCCGGGACATCGCCGCCCTGGGTATCTACCCGGCGGTGGACCCCCTCGCCTCCACCTCCACCATCCTCGCCCCCGAGGTGGTGGGCCAGCGCCACTACGACGTGGCCCGGCGGGTGCAGGAGATCCTCCAGCGCTACAAGGAGCTGCAGGACATCATCGCCATCCTCGGTCTCGACGAGCTCTCCGAGGAAGACAAGATCACCGTGTCCCGGGCCCGCAAGGTCCAGCGGTTCCTGTCGCAGCCGATGTTCGTGGCCCAGGTGTTCACCGGCCTCCCCGGCGTGTTCACCCCGCTGGAGGAGACGATCGACAGCTTCGAGGCCCTCGTCACCGGCGAGCTCGACGACCTGCCCGAGCAGGCCTTCCTGAACGTGGGCGGCGCCGACGCCGCCCGGGAGAAGGCCGAGCAGCTGCGCCGCTCGGCGGGCGCCTGATGGCCTTCCAGGTCGAGTTCGTCTCGCCCGAGGACATCCTGTACTCGGCCATGGCCATCCAGGTGGTGGCCCGGACCCGGGGCGGAGGCGAGATCGCCTTCCTCACCGGTCATGAGCCGTTCATCGGCAGCCTGGTCCCGTCCGAGGTCCGGGTGTACGAGGAGGACGGCTCGATCCGCCGCTTCGCCGTTCGGGGCGGGTTCGTGTCGGTGACCGGCACCGTGTCCGAGACCAAGGTGACGGTGCTCTCCGACGCCGCCGTCCCCGCCGAGTCGATCAACCGGACGGCGGTGCAGGCCGAGCTGGCCGAAGCCCAGGCCGCCCTGGCCGCCGACCCGGAGGACACCTACCTGCAGGACGACGTCCAGTGGGCCGAGGTGCGCCTGCGGACGAGCGAGGCCGGGCCCGCCACGGCGCAGGCCGCCCATTGATCCAACCCCATCCGACAACTGAAGAGGCAATGACATGAACGTGGCCGACGACCTCAAGCCGGGACGGAACCTCGCCCTGGAGCTGGTCCGCACGACGGAGGCGGCGGCCGTGGCCGCTGCCGCCTGGATGGGCCGGGGCGACAAGAACGGGGCCGACGGGGCCGCCGTCGATGCCATGCGCACCGTGCTGGCCGGTATCGACATGAACGGCGTGGTGGTGATCGGCGAGGGGGAGAAAGACGAAGCCCCCATGCTCTACAACGGCGAGATCGTGGGCAACGGCAGCGCCCCGCTGGTGGACGTGGCGGTGGACCCGATCGACGGCACCACCCTCACCTCGCTGGGCCGGGGCGGCGCCATCGCCGTGATCGCGGTGGCCGACCGGGGCACCATGTACAACCCGGGCGCCGCCGTCTACATGGAGAAGCTGGCCGTGGGCCCGGTCGGAGCCGGCATCGTCGACATCCGCCTCCCCGTGTCCCGCAACCTGCAGGCGCTGGCCAAGGCGAAGGGCACACCGGTGTCGGACCTGACGGCGGTGGTGCTCGATCGGGACCGCCACGATTCGCTGATCGCCGAGATCCGGGCCTCCGGCGCCCGGATCCGTCTCATCCCCGACGGTGACGTGGCCGGCGCCATCGCCACCGCTTGGCCCGAGTCGGGGGCCGACATCCTGTTCGGTATCGGGGGCACGCCCGAGGGCGTGATCGCGGCGGCCGCCCTCAAGGCCATGGGCGGCGATCTCCAGGGCCGGCTCTGGCCCCGGACTCCGGAGGAGAAGGATCTCCTGGTGGAGCAGGGCTACGACCTCGACAAGGTCCTCACCATGGACGATCTGGTGGCCGGGGAGAACTGCTTCTTCGCCGCCACCGGCATCACCAACGGTGACCTGCTCCGCGGCGTGCGGGTGCACGCCGGCGGCATCACCACCCAGTCGCTGGTGATGCGGGCCAAGTCGGGCACCGTGCGCCTCATCGAAGCCATCCACCGCCACGACAAGGTCGAGTTCCAGATCAAATAGCCGGCGCCCGCCACCGAGAAAACTCTGTACCGAATGGTACGTTTTCATGTACCGTTCGGTACATGATCACTGAGTCGAGCATCGAGATCGAGGCGTCTGCCTCGGTGGTGTGGCGCGTCTTCAGCCTGGTGGAGGCGTGGCCCGAATGGACGGCGTCGGTGCGGCGGGTGACGCCGCTCGACGGGTCCGAGCTGGCCGTGGGCCGTCGCTACGAGATCGTCCAGCCCCGGTTCCCCCGCCTGGTGTGGACGGTGACCGAGCTGGACGCCGGTGAGGGTTGGACGTGGCGCCAGCGGTCGCCCGGCGCCACCACACTGGCCGTCCACGAGGTGGTGCCGCTCGACGGCGGCCGACGCACGCTGGTGCGCCAGCGGATCGACCAGCGGGGCCCCGGCGGGGTGCTGGTGGGGTTCCTGAGCCGATCGCTGACCCGGCGCTACCTGGCGCTCGAGGCCGCAGGACTCAAGCGGGCCTCGGAGGCGGCGGCCGCCGCTGCCGCCCGCCCCACCCCGGCCTCGGAACTCTGACCGCCGGTAGCGCCGGGCGGGACGCCGTGTCAGAGTTCCGGGACGGGTTCGTCGGCGGTGAGCGCTGAGCGATCGAAGCCGTAGGGGAGGGCCAGCTGGTGGCGGGCCAGGAGCTCGTCGTTCGCCAGCAGGACCCGGGTGGGGCCGTCGGCCCCCGTGAGGCCGTCGTCGAGGATCACCGTGCGGGGGCACAGGGCCAGAGCCAGGCCCAGGTCATGGGTGATCACCAGCAGCGTGGGGGCCAGCGTGCGCAGCAGGGCGATCAGCTCCCGCTGCCCCCGGGGGTCGAGCCCGGCGGTCGGCTCGTCGAGCACGAGCACGTCGGGCTCCATGGCCAGGGCGGTGGCCAGCGCCACCCGGCGCTTCTCGCCCGTGCTCAGGTGGTGGGGCGTGCGCCCGGCCAGGTGGCCGGCCCCCACCGCCTCCAGCGAGGCCGCCACCCGGGCCTCCAGATTCGGCCCCCGCAGGCCCAGGTTGGCCGGTCCGAACGCCACGTCCTGGGCGGCGGTGGGCATGAACAACTGGTCGTCGGCGTCGGCGAACACCAGCTGCACCCGGCGCCGGATCTCGGCCAGGTTGGCCTCGACCACCGGCAGCCCTCCGGCGCTCACCGCGCCCTCCTGCACGCTCAGGATCCCGTTGAGGTGCAGGGCCAGGGTGGTCTTGCCCGCCCCGTTCGGGCCGAGCAGGGCCACCCGTTCCCCGGCACCCAGCCGGAGTGACACGCCCCGCAGTGCCACCGAACCGTCGGGGTAGGTGTAATGCAGGCCGTCGACGGCGATGGCGGCCGGCAGGGCGGGACCGGGCGAGGGCCCGGGCCCCACCGGGAGATCGGCGGTCACGCCCGGCCCAGCCCGGCCCAGCCGACGGCCAGCGCCACCGCCGCCACCGCCGGTAGCGCGGCGGCCGCAGCCCAGTGCCAGGGTCGGGGACGGGGGGCGGCCGCCACCACCGGCATGGCGCCGGTGAAGCCCCGGCTCAGCATGGCGGCGTGCACCCGCTCGCCCCGCTCGTAGGTGTGCACGAACATCGTGCCCAGGCTGGCCGCCAGCGGCCCGGCCTGGGTGAGCCGGCGGGGCCGGTAGCCCCGGGCCGTCATGGCCGTACGGCGCCGGGCCAGGCCGTCGGCCACCAGATCGAGGTAGCGCAGGGTGAAACCGGCCAGGGCCACCAGCGGGCCGGGCAGGCCGAGACGGCCCAGCCCGGACAGGAGATCGGGGATGGGGGTGGTGCCGGCCACGGCGATGCTGGTGAGCGCCCCGATGAGGGTCTTGGCCCCGATGGCGGCCCCCGCCCACATCCCCGGCTCCGAGAGCGACAGGGGTCCGACCGTGACGTGGGGGCCGCCGGCCACCACCGCGGTCAGCGCCGCCGCCACCAGGAACGGAGCCACCACGGCCAGCCGGCGCACCACGAACCCGAGGGGGAGGCGGGCCACGCCGACCACGGCCCCGATGGCCAGGCCCTGCATCGCCAGCACGGGCAGGGCCCGGCGGGGGGTGACGGCCACCACGATCACGAAGGCGAGGGCGGCGGCCACCTTCACCTCGGCCGGCAGGCGGTGCACCGGGCTGCTGCCGGCGGCGGGCGGCGCCCCGTGGCGACCGGTCACGCCGCGACCCCGCCGGCGGGCGCCCCTGACCGCCGGCCGGCCCGGGACGAGAGGAGCACCCCGCTGCCCACCGCGCCGGCCAGCAACGCCCCGGCGACGCCGGCCACGGCCAGGCTCACCTGCTCGTTGTCGATCCCCCGGGTGGCATAGTCGGCGAACACCGACCCGGCGGTGGTGGGGGCGTCGGCCGAGGCCTCGATCCCCCGGTCGTCGGCCACCCGCTCCAGGCCGTCGGGGCTCGACGAGGCGAACTGGCTGATCACGGCGGCCACCACGGCCACGGTGATCACGGCGGCCCACAGCGATCCCCGGGCCGTCCACCGGCCCCGATCGGCCAGCGCCGAGGGCGCCAGGTCGGCGGCGCCGAACACGAGGTCGGGGCGCACGGCCAGGACGGCCGACAACGTGGCGGCCGTGATCGCTCCCTCCCCGATGCCGATCAGGGCGTGGACGCCCACCATCGAGCCGAACACGGTGTCGAACGGCACCGGGGCCGTGGCGCCGAACAGCCATTCCAGGGAGAACGTCGCCGCCGCCAGCACCACCGACAGCCCTCCGGCCAGGCCCCCCGCCATCACCACCCCCGAAGCGGAGCGGGGCAGCAGCCGGCGGAACAGCAGGAAGGCGGCGTAGCCCCCGAACGACGTCACCACGGCCATGTTGAGGGTGTTGTAGCCGATGGCGGTGAGCCCCCCGTCGGCGAAGACCAGGGCCTGGAGCAGGACCACGGTCGACACCACCAGGCAGCCGGTGGCCGGGCCCAGCAGCACCGCGGCCAGCAGCCCGCCCAGCAGGTGCCCGCTGGTGCCGGCCGCCACCGGGAAGTTCACCATCTGGGTGGCGAAGACGAACGCCGCGGTGAGCCCGGCCAGCGGGGTCTGGCGGTCCGACAGCTGCTGGCGGGACTGGCGCAGCGACACGGCGATGGCACCGGCGCTCACCACGGCCGTCGCCGCCGCGGTACCCAGATTCAGGAACCCGTCGGGTGCGTGCATGCCCTTGCCGACCTCCGTAGCCGCCGATTGCGAACCAGTCGCAATCTAGTGGTGCGAAGGGTTCGCAATCCAGGGGTCGCCGCCATCGTGGCCGTGATCGCGGTCACAGTCGGCACCGGGCTCGCAGTCGACACCGGGCTCGCAGTCGACACCGGGCCCGCAGTCGACGCCGGGCCCGCAGTCGACACCGGGCTCGCAGTCGACACAGTGGCCGTGCACCACCAGGTCCACCCGCTCGGGCACGAAGCGGTGGGAGGCGCTCAGGTGCTCGGTGATCGCCGCCACCAGCGACCCGACGTGGTGGTCGACCCGGCCGCAGCGGTCGCACACCACGTGAAAGTGCTCGTCGGGGTGGGCCAGCTCCCAGCGCGACGCCTGATCGCCGCCGGTCAGGCGGGATTCCCGCACCAGGCCCAGATCCCGGAGCAGGGCCAGGGCCCGGTAGATCGAGGCCAGGTTGACCTCGGGATGCTCCTCGTGCACAGCCCGGGCCACCTCCTCGGCCGTGCGGTGGGCGCCGTCCTGCAGGGCATCCCACACCGCTTGGCGGGGGCGGGTGCTGCGGTAGCCCCGATCGGCCAGGAGCGGCCCCAGGTCGGGTGTCATGGCCGGTGCCTCCTCCTACTCCGGTATCACCATCTCGGCGATGTTGGGCGGTGCCGGCGGGTAGCTCATCTCGAGCCCCTCCAGCGTCTTGACCAGGATCTCCGACACCGCCAGGTTCCGGTACCACTTCCGGTTGGCGGGCACGATGTACCACGGCGCCTGCTCGGTGCTGGTCTCGGCGATCGCCTCCTCGAACGCCGTCTGGTACTCGTCCCACTTGGCCCGGGGCACCAGATCGGCGGCGTCGAACTTCCAGTTCTTGTCGGGCTCGGCCAACCGGGCCTGGAGCCGCTCCCGCTGCTCGTCCTTGGAGATGTGGAGGAACAGCTTCACGATCGTGGTGCCCTCGTCGGCCAGCATCTGCTCGAACTCCACGATGTGGCGGTAGCGGCGTCGCCACCGCTCCTCGGGCACCAGGTCCATGACCCGTACCACCAGCACGTCCTCGTAGTGGCTGCGGTTGAAGATCACGAGCTCGCCGTTCGCCGGGACCTGCTGGTGGATCCGCCACAGGTAGTCGCGGGAGAGCTCGGGCTCCGTCGGCTTCTTGAACGACGCCACCCGTACCCCCGAGGGATTCACCCCCTCGAACACCCGGCGGATCGTGCCGTCCTTGCCCCCGGCGTCCATCGCCTGGAGCACCACCAGCACCCGCTCGGAGGACTGGGCCCACAGCATGCTCTGGAGGGCGGTCAGACGCTGGGTCAGCTCGGCCAGCTTGGCCCCAGCCTGTTCCTTGTCGTCCCCGCCGTCGTCGGCTTCCCACGACGGGGTGGAGGACGGGTCGACCTTGCCCAGCCTGACCTTCGATCCCGGTTCCACCCGGAGCTTGGCGATGTCGAATCCCGAACCGTTGTTGCCCATGGCCCCCCATCGTGGCACAGGTCCCGGTGCTTCACGCCCGCCGGGCGGCCGCTACCTTGGCCGGCGTGATCGTGGCCGAGCTCGACATCTTCCACTCCCGTCCGATCGCCCCCACTCGGCGGGTGGCGCTCGGCAACCGCAACCTCCCGGTCGACCCCGCTCCCGGGGCCGGCGGCGTGCTCCTGGCCGGGATCGTGGCCCACAACGCCCCCAACGTGGAGCCCGAGCTGCGGGAGGACCTGGTGTCGGTGCTAGACACCCTGGCCGGCGGGCGCCGGGTGGTCCAACCCCGGGTCCGCCACCGGTACCAGCGCGACGTGATCGGCCTCACGAAGAGCCCCCAGCGCCTGATGGCCGTGAGCGGCTCCCTCGAGTTCGACTTCGAGGATTCCCTCGGCCGGCCGGTGCAGCTCATGCTGGGGGCCGTCTATGCCGCCGGATCCCTGCCGATGGCGGCCCGCACCCCGGTGTTCGAGGCCCTGCGCACCGCCCTGGTGTGGGGACGCGACGTCGACAGCCGCTTCATCTCCTACGTGATGGGCGGCCGCACGGCCGACCTGGTGGATCTGAAGGCGTGGAACGACCCGGTGGCCTGGGCCATGGAGGTCCTGGGCATCGAGGGCGACCCGGCCGACAAGGTCAACAAGCGGGTGGTGCAGCGCAAGTTCCGGAGCCTGCTGCGCGACGCCCACCCCGATCACGGGGGTGAGTCGGCCGGGGCCGCTTCCCGCATCGCCGATCTCACCGAGGCCCGCCGCATCCTGCTGGCCGGCAGCTGATGGCGACACGGGGCCGGGCCGGTGGGGCGAGGGCGGCTGGCGGCCTGATCCTGTTCCACGGGGCCGGCGGCGACCGGCAGCACCACGCGTTCCTGGCCCTGGAAGCCGGCCTCGACGTGCCCGTGGCCCGGATCGATTTCCCGTACCGGGCCAAGGGTCCCGGGCGGCGGCCGCCCGACCGCATGCCCAAGTTGGTGGAGGCGGTGGCCGCAGCCTCGGCCGACTGTGCCGCCCAGTGGGGCGTCGATCCCGGCTCGATCGTGCTTGGCGGCCGCTCGATGGGGGGTCGGGCCGCGTCCATCGCCGTGGCCGAGGGGGCCGCCCCGGCCCGCGGCCTGGTGCTGCTGAGCTATCCGCTCCATCCGCCGGGCAAGCCGGCCAACCTGCGGGTGGAGCACCTGGGGGCGGTGACGTGCCCCGTGCTGCTGATCCAGGGCAATCGTGACCCGTTCGGCACGCCGGCCGAGTTCGCCCGGGAGCTACCGGCGCTGGGCGGCCCGCTCACCGAGCTGTGGCTGGACGCCACCCACGATCCGGCCGCCCGTCACGACCCGGCGGTCGTGTCGGCGGTCTCCTCCTGGTTGTCGGGGCTGTCCGGTTCGGGCTGAGCGGTCGGTTCGGGCTGAGCCGCCGGTTCGGGGTTGCCCGGTTCGGGCTGAGCGGCCGGTTCGGGATCTGTGGCGTCAGCGCGCAATCCACCGCTCGTGGCGCCACGGTTCGGGTCGAGGGCGGGGTCGTCGGGGTTGAACGCCTCCAGCTCCACCGCCGCCGTCTCCGGGAACAGGAACAGGATGGCCGCCGCCACCAGCACCGGGAACACGGCGAGCACACCGATGGCGTCGCCCAGGCTGCCCCACCGATGGGCCAGATAGCCGGCCACCACCAGGCCCACGGCGCTGCCGGCCACGGTGACGGCGTCGAGCAGGCCCCCGACCCGTGCCCGGGCCCGGGTGGGGAACAACTCGGTGGAGTAGCCCCGCGTGGCGGGGAAGGCGGCGCCGGCCAGGATCACCCCGGCCGACGCCGTGAGCCACATCGCCGGGCCGCCCACCTGGTAGCTGATCGCGCTGAGCACGGCCCCCGCCGCCACCCCCACCGCCCCCACTCGGCGGCGTCCGAGCCTGTCGGCGGCCCGCCCGGCCACCACGATCGACACCCCGGCCGGGGTCGACACCAGCAGCTGGAACAGGCTGATCCCGGCGGCTGAGTAGCCCCGGTCGTCGCGCAGGAACTCGTTGCGGAGCTGCGATGCCGGAGACAGGTAGATGGCCGACAGGAAGGCCGTGCCCCCGATCAGGGCGAACCGCCACCAGTCGACGGTGGCGGGCGCCCCCGCCTCGGCTGCGGCGTCGAACCGGCGGGTCTCGGGCAGGTGGCGCGACACCCACCGCAACAGGGGCAGGAACAACAGCGGCACCAGGTAGACCACCCGCCAGCCCCCGTCGGCCGCCCCGGCCACGGGCAGGACCCAGATCACCATGCCGGCCCCCAGGGCGGCGGCCACGGTGGCCAGGCTGATGGCCAGGGCCCGGCTGCCGGCCGGTGCCTCCTCGGTGGCGGCCAGCATGATCAGCGTGATCAGCCCGGTGGTGAGGCCCCGGCCGATCGTCTGGGTGGCCCCGAGGACGGCGAGGCTGGGGGCGGCCGCCCCGGCCACGGTGAACACGATGGCGCCGATGGTGAACCACAGGATCAGGGGCCGGCGGCCGATCCGGTCGGCCCGGTGGATCAGCAGCACCGACAGCAGCACCCCGATCCGGGTGGCGGCCAGGGTGTTGGCCTGGGCCGAATCGGTGCGGCCGAAGTCGGCGGCGGCGAACGTGATCGTCTGGCCGATCACCACGCCCAGGTAGCCGGCCATCACGCTGATCACGCACAGGGCCCCGATCAGCTCGCTGGTGCGCCGGCCCACCACCTCGGCCGGCCACCACCAGCGGTTGCGGGGACGGCGGTCGGTGTCGGCCAGGGCCCGGGCCATCAGCGGGCGCACCACCGGACCCCACAGCGGCACGGCCAGGGAGAACTCGGTCCGCTCCGTCACCCGGTGCCGGCCGTCGGGCCCCGGGCGGACGTCGAGGGTGCGCCGGTAGGAGCGGAAGGGGCCGTCGACCAGGGTGAACGTGTCGTCACCGAGCGGTTCCTCCCGCACCAGGTCGCGTCGGGGGGCTCTGAGCCCCGCCAGGCCGTCGTCGTCGACCAGGCGGGTGCGCTCCACCCGGCTCACGGAGCGTTGTCGGGATCGGCCTCGGCCGGCACCCGTTCGCCGGCCTCGGCTCCGGCGTCCTCCTGCTCGGCCAGTTGGCGCGTGACCCGGCGGTTGGCCAGCCACAGGGCGCCGCCCACCATTACCAGGGGGCCCAGCACCATCAGCATCTCGTCCCATCCACCCTGATGGGCCAGGATCGGGAATGCGCCGGGGGTCGGCCACGCTTTCATGGTGAACAGGGTAGGCCGGTAACCTGAACCTCTGGCCCACCGACCCAGTCGATCCAGGCTGAGGAGACCCAGGCAAGGAGCACACACCGTGTCACACGACCCGCAGCCGGCCGAGGCGAGCGAGCTCGAAACCAAGGTGGCGGAGGTCATCAAGGTGATCCGTCCCGCCATCCAGGCCGACCAGGGTGACATCTATCTGCGCGGGGTGGACGTCGAGACCGGCGTGGTGTCGGTGGAGCTCATCGGGGCCTGCGTCACCTGCCCCGCCTCCAGCCAGACCCTGAAGGACGGCCTGGAACGGATTCTCAAGCAGCGGGTGGAGGGCGTCACCTCCGTGGTCCACGTGGGCGAGGCCCTGGTGGGGGCGGAAGAGGGCACCCGGGTCTCGCTCTGAGCCCCCGGGCGCCCGCCCCCATGCAACTCGTTTCAGCTCAGCGGGTGGCCAGGCTGTCGCGGATCTCGGTCAGGAGCTCGATCTCGGTGGGTCCGGTCTCGGGCTCCGGCTCCTTGTAGCCCGTGGCCTTGTTGTACGCCTTCACCATCAGGAACAGCACGAAGGCGATGATCAGGAACGAGATCACCACGTTGATGAACTTGCCGTAAGCGATGGCGGCCTGCACCTCGGTGCCGTTGACCGTGGTGGTCTCGCCGCCCAGATTGATCTTCAGCGCCGAGAAGTCAGGCTGGGAGAAGATCCGGGCCACGATCGGCAGCACCAGGTCGGCCACCACCGAGTCCACGATGGGCTTGAAGGCCAGGGCCAGGATCAGGCCCACCGCCGTCTGGAACACGCCCCCCTGGTTGATGAACGCCTTGAACTCTTTCCACATATCTCTCTCCCTTGTCACTATCGCTCCAGGAATCGCCCAGGAGACCGCCGCAAGTGAACCACATCGCCCGGTCCGGATCGACAACCTCGTGCTTCGACGCTGAAGGGAGGCAGAAGGTCGCGAGAGACTGGGAAAGTCCCGGCGATACCGTGGACGGTGGTGCTGGCTGACGACACGACCTGCTATCGACATCACGACCGCGCCGCGGCGGTGGCCTGCCAGCGGTGCGAACGCCCGATCTGCTCCCAGTGCATGACCCAGGCCGCCGTGGGCTTCCACTGCCCCGAGTGCGCCCGGGCCGGAGCCCAGAAGGTGATCCCGGCCCGCACGCTGATGAACAAGCGCTCGACCACGGTCACCTCCGTCCTCATCGGGCTCAACATCGCCGCCTACCTGCTCCAGCGGGCCACCGACAGCCCCGCTTCCACCTGGTCGTTCGCCGACTGGGGTTTTCTCTATGGCCCGGCCGTGGCCGACGGCGAGCTGTGGCGGATCGTGGCCTCGGGCTTCATCCATCAGGGCCTGCTCCACATCGGGCTCAACATGTACGCCCTCTATCTGTTCGGCCCGCCCCTGGAGCGGCTGCTGGGGCCGGTCCGCTTCGCCCTGGCCTACCTGGCGGGGCTGTTCGGCGGGGCGGCGGCCGTGCTGCTGTTCGCCTTCAACCAGCCGACGGTGGGGGCGTCGGGGGCCGTGCTGGGTCTGGCCGGGGCCCTGGCCGCCGTGCTGTGGTCACGGGGTATCAAGATCACCCAGACGTCGCTGGGTGGGATCTTCGTGATCAACCTGGCCCTGCCGGTGCTGATCGGGGGGATCTCGTTCTGGGGGCACCTGGGCGGGATCGTCGGCGGGTTCGCCGCCGGCTGGCTGCTGAGCTTCCTACCGGGTCGGTACCGCCAGCCCATGGGCACGGCGATGGGGGCCACCGCCGCCCTGTGCGCCGCCCTGTTCGCCCTGGCTGCAGTGTCCGGCACCTTCCACTGAGTCCACTGAGTCCACTGAGTCCACTGACCTGATCTGATATGACCTGATCTGATGTCCCGGGCCGTCACCGGTGACGGCCCTCGGCATCAGAACGGTGTGCTCACTGGAACCGGCGGCGCAGCTTGGCCAGGTTGCGCTTCCAGATCAGGCGCAACACGGGCGCCCCCGCCTGCTCGCCCAGCCGCCCGCCGAGCCACCAGGGAAAGCGCAGCTCCTCCTGCCAGCGGAACTCGGTGCGGCCGCCCGGCAGCGGGTGCAGGGTGAACGCCCCCTCGCCGGTGACGACGCCGGTGTGGCGGACCCCCATGAGCCGGCCCGGGTCCCAGGCCGTGATCTCCATCACGTCGGTGGTACGCAGCGGCCCCACCCGGGTCTCGCACTCGAACCGGGTGCCCACGCCCTCCCGGCGGTCCGACAGGAAGCGGATCTCGTAGGCATCGGCCATCCACTCCACGTGGCTGGCGATGTTCCGAACGTCGGCCCACACCTCGTCGGCCGACCGGTCGATGACGGTGCTCACGGAGATCTTCGGCATGGGACCTGCATGGTAGAGCCCGCGACGCATCCCGGGCGGATTGGGCCCCGCCCGGGATGGGGAGCGCAGCGACGGGGCGCCGCCCTGCGGCCACCACGGCCCGTCAGCCCCGGCGGTACACCGAGACGTGCGTGTCGCCGTCGGGATGCCACCGCTCGCCGCTCCAGCCTCCGTGACGCTCGGCCAGCACGAGGCCGGCGGCCCGGGCGAAGCCGTCGATCTGGTCGGTGGTGGCCCACCGGAGGCGCCAGGGTCGGAAGCGCACGCCGCCGGGCCCCACCTCCACGTGCTGGCCCACGATCACCTGGGCCTCCCGGTCGAGCTCGGTGGCCACCACCGTCACCGCCCCCGGCCGGCCGGTGCCGGGCTGGCCGCCGCCCCTGTCGGCTGTGTCGGCCGCCATCCCCATCGAGGACCGGCCGATCCAGCGGGCCGGCCCGCCAGCCAGGGCGTCGGTCTGGTTGGCCTCCACCACCAGCGCCCCGCCCGAGCCCAGGATCGTCGCCGCCTGGGCGAACAGCGACCGCTGGGCCTCGGCGTGGGCCAGGTTGAACAGGGTGTTGAACCCGATCAACACCGCGCCCAGCGGCCCCCGGAACGGCAGGGCCGCCATGTCGGCCCGCACCAGCCGCAACCCGGCGACCTCCAGGCCCCGGCCCCGGCA
>JAWKIL010000031.1:0-58688 GCA_041394285.1 Acidimicrobiales bacterium
TCCATGAACGATCCGACCGCCGCCCACCACGGCCGGCCGGTGCTGGTGGGGGCGACGGCGTCGGACCCCGCCCACTCGGTCACGATCTGGAACCACATCCGGGCCTGGTTCAACGGCCACGGCATGCCGATCGAGTACGCCCTGTTCTCCACGTACGACGCCCTGTGCCGGGCCCTGCTCGACGGCACGGTGGACATCGCCTGGAACGCGCCCATGGCCCACGCCCAGAGCCTCGTGGTGAGCGGCGGCCGGTGCCGCACCCTGGCCATGCGCGACACCGACGACAACGTGGCCAGCGTGATCATCGCCCTTCGCTCGTCGGGCATCACCACGGTCGACGACCTGCGGGGGCGCACGGTGGCGGTGGGGGTGCCCACCTCGAGCGAGCTGCGACTGATCCCCGGGATCCAGCTGGAACGCCAGGGGTTCTCGCTGGAGACCGACTGCCGCCACGCCGAGCTCACGCCCCGGCCGGCCCCCAACGGCGTCGAATGGGTCGACGACTTCCTCATCTTCGACGCCGTGCGCGACGGCCGGGCCGATGCCGGCGTCATCTTCGAGCCGTGGCTCGCCCACCTGCTGCGCAAGCGGGGGATGGCCGCCGACGACCTGGTGGTGGTGTGGCGCACCGAGCCGTTCAACCACTGCGCCTTCACCGCCCGGCCCGGCCTCGACGACGGGGTGGCGGCCACCTTCGTCGACCTGCTCACGTCGATGGACCCGGCCGGCGGGCCCGAGGTGGCCGAGATGATGCGCCTGGAGCATCTCACCCGCTGGCTCCCCGTCACCGACGACGGCTGGACCGCTCTCACCGACGCCATCCGGGCCCGCCAGCTCGAAGGCACCACGTTCAACTGACGGGAGTCCCTCATGACCACGTTCCCCCACTCGAACCTCGGGGCCTGGATCACGAGGCTGCGGGAGAGCGACCCGTCGCTGTCACTCAAGGAGTCGCTCGACAAGATCGACCGGGTGTCGCTCGACAACGCCGTCGGCTTCGCCGCCGAGCACGCCCGGCGCTACGTGGCCACCGACGGCGCCGACGACGGGTGGGACGGGCCCCGCCCCATCCTCATCCTGTACACCACGGGCCGGCGGTCGGGCGCCATCCGCCGCAACCCGCTCCTCTACTTCGAGCGCGGGGGCGAGCGGTACCTGATCGGGTCGAAGGGCGGTGACAGCCGGCATCCGGAGTGGTACCTGAACCTGGTGGCCGACCCCCGGATCCACGTGCGGGTGGGGGCCGAGGTCTACGAGGCCGAAGCCCGCACCGTCGTCGGCGACGAGCGGGCCGGCCTGTGGCCCGAGTTGGTGACCCGCTACCCGATGTTCGACGACTACCAGAGCGCCACCACCCGCCAGATCCCCGTGGTCCACCTCCGCCGCCTCTGAACGCCGCCGAGCCGGGCTGAGCCACCCGTCACCGGTTACTCCTCCCGCTGTCCGGGTAGTCGATCACGACCGCTCCCGGTGGGGGCGAGCGCAGGCGAGGAGGACGACGGGTGGCCGGCGAGCAGGCAGAGAGCAGCATCCGGCGCTGGGTCGGTTCGTCCGACCCGCTGGGCGCCACCTACGACGGCGAGGGCACGAACTTCTCGCTCTTCTCCAGCGTGGCCGAAGGCGTGGAGCTGTGCCTGTGCTCGCCCGAGGGTGTCGAGACCCGGGTGGAGCTGACCGAGATCGACGCCTTCTGCTGGCACGCCTACCTCCCCGGCATCCGCCCCGGCCAGCGCTACGGCTACCGGGTCCACGGCCCGTGGGACCCGGCCCAGGGCCTGTGGTGCAACCCGGCCAAGCTCCTGCTCGACCCGTACACGAGGGTGGTCGACGGCACGATCGACTGGCAGCCGGCGTGCTTCGGTTACCGCTTCGACGACCCCGACCAGCCGAACACCGACGACAGCGGCCCCCACGTGCCGTGGGGCATCGTCCACGACCCGATCTTCGACTGGGCCAACGACCGACCGCCCCGCCAACCGCTGCACGAGACGGTGATCTACGAGACCCACGTGCGGGGCCTCACCATGACCCATCCCGACGTGCCGGCCGAGCTGCGGGGCACCTACACCGGCGTGGCCCACCCGGCGGTCATCAACCACCTGCAGAGCCTCGGTGTCACCGCGGTGGAGCTGATGCCGGTGCACCAGTTCGTGCAGGACCATCACCTGACCGAGCGGGGTCTACGCAACTACTGGGGCTACAACTCGATCGGCTTCTTCGCCCCCCACAACGGCTACTCGTCGGCCGATCAGCTGGGCCAGGTGCAGGAGTTCAAGGCCATGGTCCGGGCCCTGCACGCCGCCGGCATCGAGGTCATCCTCGACGTGGTCTACAACCACACCGCCGAGGGCAACCACCTCGGCCCCACGTTCTCCCTCCGGGGCATCGACAACCCGGCCTACTACCGGGTGATGGAGGACGACCCCCGGTACTACCTCGACTTCACCGGCACCGGGAACTCGCTCAACATGCGCCACCCCCACGTGCTGCAGCTGATCATGGACAGCCTCCGGTACTGGGTGACCGAGATGCACGTGGACGGGTTCCGCTTCGACCTGGCCTCGGCCCTGGCCCGGGAGCTGTACGAGGTGGACCGGCTGTCGGCCTTCTTCGACGTGATCCAGCAGGACCCCGTCGTTTCCCAGGTGAAGCTGATCGCCGAGCCGTGGGACGTGGGCGAGGGCGGCTACCAGGTGGGCAACTTCCCGCCCCAGTGGTCGGAGTGGAACGGCCGCTACCGCGACACGATCCGCGACTTCTGGCGGGGCGAGCCGGCCACCGTGGCCGAGCTGGCCTCCCGCTTCACCGGCAGCTCGGACCTATACCAGGGCGACTCCCGCCGGCCCACGGCGTCGATCAACTTCGTGACCGCCCACGACGGGTTCACCCTGGCCGACCTGGTGGCCTACAACGAGAAGCACAACGAGGCCAACGGCGAGGACAACAACGACGGCGAGAGCCACAACCGCTCGTGGAACCACGGGGCCGAGGGCCCCACCGACGACCCCGACATCAACGCCCTCCGCCAGCGCCAGCGCCGCAACATGCTGGTCACGCTGTTCCTGTCGCAGGGCGTGCCGATGCTGGCCGGGGGCGACGAGATCGGCCGGACCCAGCACGGCAACAACAACGGCTACTGCCAGGACAACGAGCTCTCGTGGTACGACTGGAAGGCGGTCGACGAGGACTTCCTCACCTTCTGCCGCTGGCTGGTGGGGTTCCGCCGCAGCCACCCGGTGTTCCGGCGCCGCCGGTGGTTCCAGGGCACGCCGGTGCGGGGGATCGACGAGATCGCCTGGTTCCGGCCCGACGGCCGGGAGATGACCGACGACGACTGGGCCCTCGATTTCGTGCGCAGCCTCGGTGTCTACATCCACGGTGAATCGATCTCGGTTCCCGACGCCTTCGGCCAGCCGGTGGTGGACGACACGTTCCTGCTGCTGCTCAACGCGGCCGACGCCGACCTCGACTGGAAGCTCCCACCCCGGCCGTGGGCCGCCCGCTGGGTGCAGGAGCTGTCGACCATGGACGCCGGCCCCACTCCCGAGGACGACCAGCGCCCGTCGTCCGCCGGGTCCACGATCACCGTGCCGTCCCGGTCGGTGCTGATCCTGCGGGCCGATCAGGGCTCGGCCCCGGCCCGGGTGGCCCGGGCGGCCGAGGTCGCCCCGGCAACGGACGCGTCACCCGCCCCCGCGCCACCGCCGATTCGTCCCACTGCCCCCGCCGACGCACCCGCCGGCGGCCCAGGGGGCGGCGACGGTGGTGCCCGGGCGGGCGGCGGTGCGCGATGACGGCCACCACCCACGAGCGGGCCACCGACGAGCGGGCGGCGCTGCCCGCCACCCGACCGCCCCGGGTGGTGGTGGAGCCGGTGCGGCCCGTGGTCGACGGGGGCCGGTTCCCGGCCAAGGCCGCCGTGGACGAGCCGGTGGTGGTGGAGGCCGACGTGTTCGCCGACGGTCACGACCAGGTGAAGGCCGCTCTCCGGTACCGGCTGGTCGGCGACGGGAACGGCGGGGGCTGGACCGAGGTGCCGATGACGTCCATCGGCAACGACCGGTGGCAGGCCCGCTTCGTGCCCGACCAGCTCGGGCGCTGGGAGTACACGGTGCACGGCTGGATCGACCGGTTCGGCTCCTGGCACCACGGCATCCGGGCCAAGGCGTTCGACGGCCAGGACGTGACCGTGGAGTTCGAGGTGGGCCGGCGCCTGCTCGACGCCATGGAAGCCGACAACGACGAGGACCGCCGGATTCTGGCCGGCGCGGCCGAAGCCCTGTCCCGGGGCGAGCTGGGCGCCGTCGACCAGCCCGACGTGCTGGCCGCCGTGGCCCGCCACCAGCCGCGCCAGCCGGTGGCCGACCTGCCCACCCCCCTGCCGATCCGGGTGGAGCGGCTCCGGGCCCAGTTCGGCGCCTGGTACGAGTTCTTCCCCCGCTCCACGATCGCCGGCGCACGCCCCGGCGCCGGCGCCGGAACACTGGCTTCGGCCGTCGACCGGCTCGACCACATCGCCGGCATGGGGTTCGACATCGTCTACCTCCCGCCCATCCACCCCATCGGCCAGACCCGGCGCAAGGGGCGGGACAACACGGTGGAGGCCGCCCCCGGCGACCCGGGCAGCCCGTGGGGCATCGGCAGCCCGGCCGGCGGCCACACCGCCGTGGACCCCGACCTGGGCACGATCGACGACCTGGTGACGCTGGCCGCCGCCTGCCGGGATCGGGGCCTGGAGCTGGCCCTCGACATCGCCTTCCAGTGCTCCCCCGACCATCCCTGGGTGACCGAGCACCCCAGCTGGTTCCGCCACCGACCAGACGGCTCGGTGCAGTACGCCGAGAACCCGCCGAAGCGCTACCAGGACATCTATCCCCTCGACTTCGAGAGCGAGGACTGGCGCCAGCTGTGGCTGGCCCTGCGGGGCGTGTTCACCCACTGGATCGACCACGGCATACGCGCCTTCCGGGTCGACAATCCCCACACCAAGGCCCTGCCGTTCTGGGAGTGGGCCATCACCACCCTGCTCGACGAGCACCCCGACCTCATCTTCCTGTCGGAGGCGTTCACCCGGCCCCGGCTGATGCAGCGCCTGGCCAAGCTCGGCTTCACCCAGAGCTACACCTACTTCACCTGGCGCCAGAACGCCTGGGAGCTGCGGGAGTACTTCGAGGAGCTGGCCGGTCCCACGGTCGACTTCCTGCGGCCCAACCTGTGGCCCAACACGCCCGACATCCTCACCGCCGAGCTCCAGACCGCAGGCCGCCCCGCCTTCATCACCCGGGCCATCCTGGCCGCCACCCTCGGCCCCAGCTGGGGCGTGTACGGCCCGGCGTTCGAGCTGGGCGAGAACCGGGCGCTGCACGCCGGCTCGGAGGAGTACCTGCACTCCGAGAAATACGAGGTCCGGGAGTGGGACCTCGGCCAACCCGGCTCCCTGGCCCACCTGCTGGCCCGGCTCAACCAGATCCGCCGCCACCAGCCCGCCCTGCGCCGGCTCGACTCCCTCCGCTTCCACCCCGTCGACAACCCCTGGCTGCTGGCCTACTCCAAGACCGATCCGGCAGGTCGGGGCGACCCGGTGCTGGTGGTCGCGAACGTCGACCATCACCAGGCCCACGGGGCCCTGGTCGACATCGACTGGGCCGCTCTGGGCCTGCCCACCGGCGCCCGGTACCGCCTGGTCGACCAGCTGGGCGGCGGCATCTACGAGTGGTCGGGCCGGGACCGGAACTACGTGCACCTGAGTCCGTGGTCACAGTCGGCCCATGTGTTCAGCGTGAGCCTGGTGCACGAGGAAGCGGGTGACGTCCATGGCTGAGTGGTACCGGGAGGCCGTGATCTACGAGCTGCACGTGCGGGCCTTCTGCGATTCCAACGGTGACGGCACGGGCGATTTCGACGGCCTCACCAGCAAGCTCGACCACCTGGTCAACCTCGGCGTCACCGCCGTGTGGCTGCTGCCGTTCTACCCGTCGCCGCTCCGGGACGACGGCTACGACATCGCCGACTACACCACGGTCCACCCGGCCTACGGCACGCTGGGCGCCTTCCGGCGGTTCCTGCGGGCGGCCCACGACCGCGGGCTCAAGGTGATCACCGAGCTGGTGATCAACCACACGTCGGACCAGCACCGCTGGTTCCAGCGGGCCCGGCGGGCGGCGCCCGGGTCGTCGGCCCGCAACTTCTACGTGTGGAGCGACACAGCCGACCGCTACGCCGATGCCCGCATCATCTTCGGCGACTTCGAGCAGTCGAACTGGGCCTGGGACCCGACGGCCAACGCCTACTACTGGCACCGGTTCTACAGCCACCAGCCCGACCTGAACTTCGCCAACCCGGCGGTCCAGAACGCCGTCATCGGCGTGCTCGACCAGTGGTTCGCCATGGGGGTGGACGGGCTCCGCCTCGACGCCGTGCCCTACCTGTTCGAGCGGGAGGGCACGAACTGCGAGAACCTGCCCGAGACCCACGACTTCCTGAAGAAGCTCCGGGCCCACATCGACGAGCGGTGGGAGGACCGGATGCTGCTGGCCGAGGCCAACCAGTGGCCGGAGGACGCCGTGGCCTACTTCGGCGACGGCGACGAGTGCCACATGAACTTCCACTTCCCGGTCATGCCCCGGCTGTTCATGGGGCTGCGCATGGAGCAGCGGGCCCCCATCGTGGACATCATGGAGCAGACCCCGGCCCCACCCCCCGGATGCCAGTGGGCCACGTTCCTGCGCAACCACGACGAGCTGACGCTCGAGATGGTGACCGACGAGGAGCGGGACTACATGGTCCGGGCCTACGCCCACGATCCGCAGATGCGGGTGAACCTCGGCATCCGCCGCCGCCTCGCTCCCCTGCTCGACAACGACCGGCGCAAGATCGAGCTGCTCAACGCCCTGCTGTTCTCCCTCCCCGGCACGCCCGTCATCTACTACGGCGACGAGCTGGGCATGGGCGACAACGTGTACCTGGGCGACCGCGACGCGGTGCGCACGCCGATGCAGTGGAACGCCGACCGCAACGCCGGCTTCTCGCAGGCCAATCCCCACCGGCTCTACCTGCCCCTCATCACCGAGCCCGGATACCACTACGAGTACGTCAACGTGGAGACCCAGAACGCCGATCCCACCTCGCTGCTGCGGTGGATGCGCCAGCTGATCGCCCTCCACCGCCGCCACCCGGTGCTGACCCAGGGCGACATCGCCTTCCTCGACATCGAGAACCCGCACGTCCTGGCGTTCGTGCGCTGCAGCGACACCGAACCGACCCTGCTGGTGGTGGCGAACCTGAGCCGGCTGGCCCAGCACGCCGAGCTCGATCTGCGGGAGTGGGTGGGCCACACCCCGGTGGAGGTCTTCGGCCAGACCCGGTTCGCCCCCATCGGCGAGCTGCCGTACTACCTGACCCTGGCCCCCTACGGGTTCTTCTGGTTCTCGCTGGCCGCTCCGGTGGTGGCCGGGGGCGACGACGATCTGCCCGAGCTCGACCCGGCCCGCTTCGCCCGGTCCGGGGCCGTGGTCGGCAACGGCGGGGGCACGGCGACCAACGGGTCCCGGGATCCGCTGGCCGACGCCCTGCGCCGGTGGCTGCCGTCGCAACGCTGGTTCAGCGCCAAGGGCCGCACGATCCGCGACCTGCGGATCGAGGACAGCGTGAGCGTGGCCACCAGCCCCGCCGCCGACACCTCGGTGCTGCTGGTGTCGATCGACTACACCGAGGGCGAGGGCCAGCTCTACGCCATCCCCCTGGCCCTGGCCCGGGGGGCCAGCGCCGGTTCGCTGGCCACGCTCCGACCCGGGGCGGTGGTGGCCCGGGCGGGCGACGACGCCCTGGTGGTCGACGCCATGGCCCACCAGCCCAGCGCGGCGGCTCTGGTGGACATGGCCCTGTCCCGCCGGCGGCCCCGGGGGTCGCGGGGCCAGCTCGTCGGCCACCCCCGCCAACGGGGCATGGGGAACCTGGCCATCGACCCGCTGGCCGTCCACCTCATCGGCGGCGAGCAATCCAACTCGTCGGTCGTGGTGGACAACGAGATCATCGCCAAGCTGGTGCGGCGGCCCGAGGCCGGTGACCATCCCGACATCGAGGTGCCCCAGCACCTACGGGCCCGGGGTTTCAGCCACGTGCCGGCGGTGGCCGCGTCGCTCGAGTACGAGCAGGCCGGGCGGTCGCCGGTGACGGTGCTGGTGGCCCACGAGGTGGTGGGCAACGAGGGCGATCTCTTCACCTGGCTGCGCCACGAGCTGGCCCGGGTGCTCGACGAGCGGGAGCACCTCGACGTGGCCCACCCCGACCAGCTCGACGCCGACCTCAGCGACCGCAGCTTCGAGATCATGGAGCTGCTGGGGCGCCGGACGGCCGAGCTCCACCACGCCCTGGTGGGCGAAGGGGCGTTCGCCCCCGAGCCGTTCACCCTGCTCCACCAGCGCTCGATCCTCCAGACCCTGCGGTCCCGGTGGCGTACGATCCGCCGGGACCTGGGCCGCTACGCCGCGGGGCGGCGGTCGGCCGCCCGGGCCGGCGGGGGAGCCGCCGGGGGTACGGCGGTGGACGACGACGAGCTCGTGGCCGATGTGCTGGCCCGGGGTGACGGGCTGCTCGTCCCGTTCGAGGGCCTGCGGCGACGCAAGCTCGACGCCCAGCGCATCCGGCTCCACGGCGACCTCCACCTGGGCCAGGTGCTGTGGTCGGGCAACGACGTGGTGTTCATCGACTTCGAGGGCGAACCGGGCCGGAGCCTGGGCGAACGGCGGATCAAGCGGACACCGCTGGTCGACGTGGCCGGCCTCGTCCGCTCCGTCGACTACGCCGCCCGGATGGCGGTGGCGGCGGCGGTGGAACGGGGCCGCCTGGTCGACCCCGACGCCGAGGCCGCAGCCCGGCGGTGGGCTCTGGGGTGGCGGGACGAGGCCGGGCGGCGGATGGTCACCGCCTACCGGGAGGCCGTCGACCCGGGCCTGATCCCGCCCGACGACGAGGACCTGCTGCTCCTGCTCGACGCCATGACGCTGGAGAAGGCGCTGTACGAGGTGGGCTACGAGCTGGCCAACCGTCCCGAGTGGGTCGGCTGGCCCCTGGCCGCCGTGGCCGAGCGTCTCGGCCCGGGGGCGGGCCGATGACGGCCGGCGAGGCCACACCGCGCAACGCGCCGGGACCGGAGCCGGTGGCGGCCGAGCACCGTCAGCTGTGGGCCCGGGCCGCGGCGCTGGGGGTGGAGACCCGCTACCAGGGAGCCGACGACATCTGGCGCTCGGCGTCGCCCGAGGCCGTGGCCCGGGTGGTGGCGGTGCTCGAAGCCGACGCCCCCGGGGCCGGGGCCGACCCGGTCGGCCCGCCGGTCCCGATGCCCCGCTCGGCCGACCTGGCCGGTGGGGCCGCCCTGTTCTGCCCGGCCTACGCCCTGTGGCGCCCTGACGACCGGGACCCGTCGTTCGGCCAGCTCCACCGCCTGTGCCGGGAGGCCCGGCTCCGGGGGGTCGACGTGGTGAGCACCCTGCCCCTCAACGCCGCTTTCTACGACGACCCCTACGAGCCCAGCCCCTACTCACCGGTGAGCCGCCTCCACTGGAACGAGGCCTACGTCGATCCGACCACCATCCCCGGGGCCGCCCCCGAGCCGGTCGGTCCCGACGGGCCGGGGGCGTTCGTCGACTGGCGGGATCTGGCGGCCCGGCGCCGACGGCAGCTGCTGGCCGCCGTCGATCTCCTCAGCCCGAGCGACACCGCAGCCCTCGAGCGGTGGCTGCTCGCCAACCCCGACGTCACCGATTACGCCCGGTTCCGGGCCGACACCGACCGCGGGGCGGTACCGACCGAGGGCCAGACCGGACCCACCCGCCACCGGCTGGTCCGTAGCTACGAGCTGGGCCAGTGGCTGGCCGACGAGAGCCTGCGGCGGTTGGCGGCCGACCCGGCCGCCGCCGGGCTCGGGCTCGACGTTCCCATCGGTTGCCATCCCCACGGGTTCGAGACCCGGGTCCACCCCGAGCTGTTCGCCCCGGGCATGCACGTGGGCGTCCCACCCGACCTCTACTTCCCCGACGGCCAGGACTGGGGCTTCCCACCTCCGTTGCCGGGGGCCGGGCGACGCAGCGGCCACGCCCTGTGGCGCCGGTTGGTGGAACGGGTGGGCCGCCCCGCCGCCCTGCTGCGAATCGACCACGTCATGGGCGTGCACCGCTTGTGGTGGATCCCCGACGGCCACTCCCCGGCCGACGGCGTGTTCGTCCGCTATCCCGCGCTCGACATCCTGGCCGCCATCGCCGAAGCGGCCAGCGCCGTCGACACCACCGTGGTGGGCGAGAACCTGGGCACGGTGCCGCCCGAGGTGACCCGGCTGATGGCCGCCACGGCCACGCTCGGCATGCACGAGGAGCAGTTCACCATGCTGGCCGGCGAACCCCCGGGCGAGATCCCGGCCGACACGGTCGCCGGGATCCGCACCCACGACATGGACGCCTTCGCCGCCGCCGCCACCCAACCCCGATCGGCCGCCTACGCCCGGGCGCTGGGTGTACCCGACCCGGCGGCCGATCCGGCCGGCCTGCTCGACCGCGTGCTCGACCGGATGGGCCGTAGCCCCGCCTACCTGGCCTCGGTCGACCTCGACGATCTGGAGGGCGAGACCCGCCCCCACAACGTGCCGGGCACCACCGATCCCCGGGGCTGGAGCCGGCGGGCGGCACGGCAGGTCGACGAGCTGCTCGACCATCCCGACGTGGCCCGCCGCCTGGACCTGCTCACGGAGTCCCGGGCGGCCGGGGCCGCCACGACATCGATCACATCGAGGACACGGCCATGAGCGATCCACCGGCCACCGACACCGACCTCCACCTGTTCAACCAGGGCCGCCACCCGCGGATCCACTGCTTCCTCGGGGCCCAGCCGTGCGGCGACGGCACCTGGTTCGGGGTCTGGGCCCCCTCGGCCCGCGCCGTCCAGGTGGTGGGCGACTTCGACCAGTGGGGCGCCGACGGCGACCACCAACTCGAACCGCAGGGCAGCTCGGGGGTGTGGACCACCCACGTGCCGTGGTCGGGCACCGGGCAGCGGTACCGCTACCGGATCACCACCGCCAACGGCGAGGTGCTGGAGAAGGCGGACCCCCTGATGGCCGAGGCGGTGGAACCGAGCGGTGCCATCTCCCGCATCGCCGATCTGAACCACCCGTGGTGCGACCACGAGTGGATGAGCGACCGCCGGCACCGGCTGGCCGTCGACGCCCCGGTGTCGATCTACGAGGTCCACCTCGGATCGTGGGGGAGGGTGAGCGCCGTCAGCGACGACGGGATCGAGACCCGCCGGTTCCCCACCTACACCGAGCTGGCCGACCCGCTGGCCGACCACGCGCTGGCCCACGGCTTCACCCATGTGGAGCTGCTGCCGGTGATGGAGCACCCGTTCTACGGGAGCTGGGGGTACCAGACCCTCGGCTACTTCGCCCCCACCGTTCGCTACGGGTCGCCCCGCCAGCTGATGGCCATGATCGACCGCCTGCACCAGCGGGGCGTGGGCGTGATCCTGGACTGGGTGCCGTCGCACTTCCCGCTCGACGCCCACGGGCTGGCCCGCTTCGACGGCACCTGCCTCTACGAGCACGCCGACCCCCGCCAGGGCTTCCACCCCGACTGGAACAGCGGGATCTTCAACTACGGGCGCTACGAGGTGCGATCGTTCCTCCTGTCGAGCGCCGTGTCGTGGCTCGACCGCTACCACGTCGACGGTCTGCGGGTCGACGGGGTGGCGTCGATGCTCTACCTCGACTACTCCCGGGCCGAGGGGGAATGGATCCCCAACGTGTACGGGGGGCGGGAGAACCTGGAAGCGATCTCGTTGCTGCAGGAGCTGAACGCCACCGTCGGCCGCCTCCACCCCGACACGGCCACCTTCGCCGAGGAATCGACGGCGTGGCCCGGCGTGACCCGGTCGCCGGCCGAAGGCGGGTTGGGCTTCGACTACAAGTGGGACATGGGGTGGATGCACGACACCCTGCGGTACTTCTCCCGCGATCCCATGTACCGGCGCTGGCACCACGACGAGCTCACCTTCCGCTCCGTGTACGCCTTCAGCGAGCGGTTCACCCTGCCCCTCTCCCACGACGAGGTGGTCTACGGCAAAGGCTCGCTGCTCACCAAGATGCCGGGGGACGACTGGCAGGCCCGGGCCAACCTGCGCACCCTGCTGGGCCAGCAGTGGACGCTGCCGGGCAAGAAGCTCCTGTTCATGGGGGGTGAGCTGGGGACCGGAGCCGAGTGGAACCACGAGGGCACGCTCGACTGGTCGTGCCAGGACGACCCCGGCCGGGCCGGCATCGCCGCCTGGGTGGCCGAGCTCAACCGGCTGCACGCCACGGAACCGGCCCTGCACACCGGCGACACCGAGCCCGCCGGGTTCACCTGGGTCGAGGCCGACGACCGGGAGCGCTCGATCTACGCCTGGCTCCGCTGGCCGGTGTGCCCCGCCGCCCCGGAGGCCGGCGACGAGGCCGGTGCCGCTCGCCGGCGGCGGGATCCCTCGGAGCGACCGGTGCTGGTGGTGATCAACGCCACCCCGGCCGTCCACACCCAGTACCGGCTGGGCGTGCCGTGCCCGTCGCCGTGGTGGGAGCTGGCCAACAGCGACGACGCCGGGTTCGGCGGGAGCGGCGTGACCAACCCCGGGGCGCACGAGACCCATCCCGTCGACAGTCACGGCCAGTTCCAGAGCATCCTCATCACCGTGCCCCCGCTGGGGGTCACCGTGCTGGCGCCGGAGCGGTGGTGAGCGAGGTCCTTCTCGGGGCGGTACCGGGCGACGCCGGCTGCCGCTTCACGGTGTGGGCTCCGGGGGCGTCCCGGGTGACCGTGGTGACGGAGCCCACGGAAGGCGGAGACAGGGCGGCGGCGACGGGTTTGACGGCACCGTCGGCGCCGCCCGCTCCGCTGGGTCTGGAGGCGCTCACCGTCGGGACACCGCTGGAGCGGGGCGACGGGGGTTACTGGACCGGTGTCGTCCCCGGCGTGATGGCCGACGCCGCCTATGGTTTCGTGCTGCACGACGACGACGAAGGCCGCGCCGGGCCGCTCCCCGATCCGGCGTCGCGCCATCAGCCGTGGGGGGTGCACGGGCCGTCGGCGGTGGTCGACACGAGCCGGTTCCGCTGGACCGATCGCGGCTGGCGGGGGGTGGAGCTGGCCGACGTCGTGTACTACGAGCTGCACATCGGCACGTTCACCCCGGCCGGCACGCTGGCGGCGGCGGCCGGCGAGCTGCCCCGGCTGGCGGCCCTGGGGGTGACGATGGTGGAGCTGATGCCGGTGAACGCCTTCCCCGGGGTGCGGGGGTGGGGCTACGACGGGGTGTTCCCCTCCGCGGTCCACCATCCCTACGGCGGGCCCGAGGCGCTGGCTGCGTTCGTGGACGCCGCCCACGGGCTCGGCATCGGGGTGACGCTCGACGTGGTCTACAACCACCTCGGGCCGGAAGGCAACGTGCTGGGTCGGTACGGGCCCTACTTCACCGACCGCTACCGGACCCCGTGGGGAGCGGCCGTGAACTTCTCCGAGGCGGGAAGCGACGGGGTACGGCACCTCTTCCTCGATTCGGCCTCCCGGTGGATCAGCGAGTTCCACGTGGACGGGCTCCGGGTCGACGCCGTGCACGCCATCCTCGATCCCACGGCCGTCACCTTCACCGAGGAGCTGGTGGCGGCGGTGCACGGGGCGGCGGCGGCCGCCGGCCGCACCGTGGTGGTGACGGCCGAGAGCGCCGACAACGATCCCCGCCTGATCCGCCCGGCCGAGGCCGGCGGGATCGGGTTCGACGCGGTGTGGAACGACGACTTCCACCACGCCCTGCGGGTGGCGCTCACCGCCGACACCGGCGGCTACTACGCCGACTTCGCGTCGGGGGCGGCCGACCTGGCCGAGGCCTACCGGCACGGGTTCGTGCAGCGGGGCCGGCCCTCGGCGTACCGGGGCCGGCGCCACGGGCGACCCTTGCCGCCCGATGCGGAGCCGGCCCGGCTGGTGGTGTTCGGCCAGAACCACGACCAGGTGGGCAACCGCCAGGAGGGGGAGCGGCTCGACACCTACCTGTCTGCCGGGCAACGGCGCCTGGCGGCGGCGGCCGTGCTCCTGTCGCCGTTCACCCCGCTGCTGTTCATGGGCGAGGAGTACGGCGAGACGGCGCCGTTCCCCTACTTCGTCGACCACGGCGACCCCGAGTTGCTGGAGGCGGTGCGCCAGGGGCGGGCGGCCGAGTTCGAAGGGTTCGAGTGGGAGGGAGAGACGCCCGACCCGGCGGCCGAGGCCACGTTCGCCTCGGCCCGCCTCGATCCCGAGCTGCGAGCCCAGCCCGCCCACCGGGCGCTGGAGGCCCTCTACTTCGAGCTGCTCACGTTGCGACGGCAGTGGCCGGTGCTCACCGGCGCCAGCGGGTGGCCCGAGGTGTCGGACGACGAGGGTCTGATCACCCTCTCCTACCCGGTCGACGACGGCCGGCTCCTGGTGACCCTCAACGTCACCCCGTCGGGCCGGCCCGTCCCGGGCGGCGCCGACCCCGTGTTCTCCACCGAGCCCGACGGCGGTCCCGGGGGCCGGATCGCCCCCTGGTCGGCCGCCCTCTGGTTCGCCCCCGACTCCCCGGCCTGACCCCCGTCCCGCCGGGTTCAGGCGGACTGGCGGGCCAGGACGGCGACCGGCAGGCCGCCGAACACCTCGCCGACCGGCCGCCGCCCGCCGCCGGTGACGATCCGCTCGGACCGCAGGGCGTCGACCCATCGACCCTCGGGCACGTCGATGGCGGTGTCGCCCCAGTCGCCGTCGAGCGTGAGCGGCATCCGGGTCACCGCCGCCAGCACCTCGGGCTCGCCCGGCGCCGGGCCGCCCCGGAGGTAGGCGACGACGTGCCCGGCCCGGGCCCCGCCGGGTTCCACCGGGACGTAGACCGAACCCGGCTCGAAGCACCAGGGCCGCTGGCCCCGCAACGCGAGGACCCGCTGGAGCACCGCGGTCTTCACCCGCCCGTCGCCGGGAGCGGCCCAGGCCCCGGCCACGTCGCAGGTGGCGGCCCGGGCCAGCTGGTCGGCGAGCGCCGGCCAGTCGGGATGGGCCCGGTTGTCGGGATCGACCAGGCGAAGATGCCAGGTCTCGGTGCCCTGGTAGATGTCGGGCACCCCGGGGCTGGTGAGGCGGAGCACGAGCTGGGCCAGCGAGTTCGACCACCCGGCGACGTCGATCCCGGCCACGAACCGGCCCACGGCATCGGCCCCTGGGCCCGAGGTGAGCTGGTCGGCCACGGCGGCCAGGGCGCTCTCGTACGCGTCGTCGGAATCGGTCCACGTCGTGTGCTGCGACGCCTCCCGGGCCGCCTTCACCAGGAAGGCGGTGAGACGCTCGGCGTCGATGGGCCAGGCCCCGACCGCGGTCTGCAGGGCCAGGTAGCGGTCGCTCGGGGTGGCCGCCCGGGCGGCGGTGTGGTCGAGCCGATCGAGCTGCTCCCGGGCGAAGGCCCGCCACCGGTCGGGGACCTCGGCCAGCACGAGCAGCCGGGCCCGGACGTCCTCCGAGCGCTTGGTGTCATGCGTCGTTCCGGCCAGCATCGACGCCGGCAGGTGCTCGGCCCGCCAGGCGTTCTCGGTGTGGAACCCGGCCGGAGCGAGGCCGAAGGCCCCGGGCTCGCCCCCCACCTCGCACAGGGCGGTGAGCCGGTGGTAGCGGTAGAACGCCCGGTCCTCGTCGCCCTTGGCCACGGTGGGAGCGGTGAGCTGCTGCCAGCGGGTGACGAGGGCGGTGGCGGCCGGCGAGGCGGGCGACAGGAACAGCTCGGCCAGGCCGGCGATCTCGTCGGTGAGGTCCGGGCGGCGGGCGCCGGCCCGGCCGGCCAGGGCCTCGATCACGCCCGGCGCCAGGGGCCGGTCCGGGTCGTCGTCGGCCAGGTAGGTGCGGTACCGGTCGGTCTCGACGGTGAGGGTGGCCAGGGCCTCGGCCAGGCGCTGGGGGTCGGCGTCGGGCCAGGCCCGCCGGGCCTGGGCCGCCACCCGGGCCAGGTCGGGGGCCAGGGCCTCGGCCAGCACCTCGTGGCGGGCCTGGCGGGACAGGTCGGCGAACGGGCGGGCGTCGCCGGTGACGTCGTGCCACAGCTCGGTGAGCGGTCGCTCGCCGCCGGGCGCCAGGAGGAGGTGATCGACGAGCCGGATGAAGTCGTAGCCGGTGGTCCCGGCCACGGGCCACGAGGCGGGGAGGCGCTCGCCGGCGGCCAGGATCTTCTCCACCACGATCCAGGCGTCGCCGGTGTCCTTCCGCAGCCGCTGCAGGTAGCGCCCGGGTTCGGCCAGACCGTCAACGTGGTCCACCCGCAGGCCGTCCGCCAGGCCGTCGCACGCCAGGCGGCGGGGCACGGCATTGATCTCCTCGACCACCAGCTCGTCCTCGGCCCGTAGCGCGGCCAGGGAATCGATCACGAAGAAGCGGCGCAGGTTGCGGGGCCGGCGGTGCCACGCCATCAGCCGGTAGTGCTGGGCATCGAGCAGCTCGGGGAGCGGCAGCTCGGCGGTGCCGGCGGCCAGCGGAAGGTCGAGACCGGCCCCGGCCGTGTCGGACGGGTCGCCGTAGTGCAGCACCGGCTGGGGATCGCCGTCGGGACCGGGCGCGGTGGTGGGGGTGAGGCGGCCGGCGGCCAGCTCGTCGGCCAGCGGGGCCACGAGCACAGGGAGGAGGACCCGGCCGTCCTGGGCGTCCCAGTCGATGTCGAAGAAGCGGGCGCTCGGGTGGCCGGGCCCGTTCCGCAGTGTCTCCCACCAGCGATGGTTGCGGCGGGGGGTGACGATCGAGGCGTGGTTGGGGACGATGTCGACCACCAGCCCCATCCCGGCGGCCCGGGCCGCGGTGGCCAGACGGGCCAGGCCGTCCTCGCCGCCCAGCTCGGGCCGGACCGTCGCGTGGTCGGTCACGTCGTAGCCGTGCTCGCTGCCCGGCTCGGCGTCGGCGACCGGCGACAGGTAGAGGTGGGTCACGCCCAACGCGCCGGTGTGCCCGACCAGGGCGGCGGCGACGTCGAAACCGGCTTCGGGGCCGAGCTGGAGCCGATAGGTGACGCCCGGGGCGCGGCCACGCTGCATCGTGGATGTCTACCCCGCCGCACCCAGCCCGAACCGTTCCGCCCCCGGCCCGGGCCCGGGCCCGGGACCGCTCAGCCGCTCAGCCGCTCAGCCGCTCAGCCGCTCAGCCGCTCAGCGCCGAGCCGTACAGCTGCTCCATGGCCGACCAGTGGCGCTCGGCGGCGGCCTCGTCGAACGTCGGGTTGTCGGGCACGGCGTAGCCGTGGAGGGCGGGATAGGTCTCGATGGTGTGGGCGACGCCGGCCGCCCGGTAGGCGGCTTCGAGGCGGTCCCGCTGCTCGTCGGGGAAGGAGGCGTCGTTCTCGGCCCCGGCCACGTACACCGTCGCCTGCACCTGCTCGGCCAGGAGGTGGGGGCTGTCGGGGTCGCCGTCGAGGGCGATGTTGCCCCCGTGGAACGACGCCGCTGCCGCGATCCGGTCGGGGTGGTGGCCGGCGACGGTGAGCGAGATCCGGCCGCCCATGCAGTAGCCGGTGGTGCCCACACCACCGGGGCGGACCTCGGGCCGGGTGGCCAGGAAGTCGAGGAAGGCGCCGGCATCGGCCACCGACATCTCGGCGGTGAGGCCCTTGATGAGGCCGAACAGGCGCCTGCGCTCGCCGTCGTCGGAGAAGACGGTGGTCATGTCGAACGGCTCGAACGGGGTGCGGTAGTAGACGTCGGGCACGAGGGCCACGTAGCCCAGCGACGCCATCCGGTCGCCCATGTCCCGGAACGTGGCGCGGGCGCCGCCGGCGTCGGGATAGATGATCACGGCCGGGGCCGGGGTGCCGCCGTCGGGCACGTGGAGCGTGGCGGCGCAGGTGCCGTCGGGGGTGGGGATGGTCACGTCGAGCGCGGTCATCGGCCGATCGTAGGTCGCCAGGTGGGCCGGCGCCCGACGAGCGGAGACCGGCCGGCGGGGGCTCGACGATCGGCGGAGCGGAGCTGGAGGCGCCGGCGGGCGGGCCAACCGGACCCGGCCCGGCGGAGGGTGGCCTGGCGGTCGGCGATCAGTTGGCGGGCGATGAGCTCGTGCATGATCGCAACCTACGCACGGTTGTGGCCAGGATCTGGCCGCAACTCGACTCTATCGTGGTGGGATGGCGACGACCGGACGGGCGCTCGAGCTGCTGGCGCTGTTGTGCGCCCGGCCCCAGTGGCAGGCGGCCGAGCTGTGCCAGCGGCTGGAGGTACCGGCCCGGACCCTGCGCCGCGACATCGAACGGCTGCGGGAGCTGGGGTACCCGATCACGTCGGTGACGGGACCGCACGGCGGCTACCGGCTGGGGGCCGGTGGGCGGCTGCCGCCCCTGGTGCTCGACGACGACGAGGCGGTGGCCGTGGCGGTGGCGCTGCGCCACGCCACGGCCGGATCCGAGGCCGGGGTGGAGGTGTCGGCCCTGATGGCGCTGGCCAAGCTGGACCAGGTGCTGTCGCCGGAGCTGCGGGAGCGGGTGGGGGCGGTGAGCGAGACCACGGTGCACCTGCGGGGTCGGGCGCTGCCGCCGGTGCCCACGGAGCTGCTGGTGCGCCTGGCCGGGGCGTGCCGGCGGCCGGAGCGGGTGCGGTTCGACTACACCGACGCGCAGGGACGGGAGTCGGCCCGCCAAACCGAGCCGTACCGGATGGTGTGCACCGAGTTCCAGTGGTACCTGGTGGCGTTCGACCTGGGGCGGGAGGGCTGGCGCACCTTCCGCATCGACCGCATCGCCAGCCTGCGGGGCACCGGCGCCACCTTCGTGCCGCGCCACGACGTGCCCGACGCCGCCGAGCAGGTGGCGGCCGGGGTGGCCGTGTACGCCTGGCCGCTCCAGGCCACCGTCCGCCTCCACTGTTCGGCCGAGCAGGCCCGGCGGATGGTGACCCCCGGCGACGGCGTGGTGGAGGTCGACCCGGCGGCGGGAGCGGACGGGCGGACGGCCTCCCTGCTCCGCATCGGGGGCGACGCCGACTGGATCGCCCGATACCTCGCCGGCCTCGACTGCGACTTCGACCTCCTCGGCCCGCCGGAGGTCCGGACCGCCCTGGCCCACCACGCGGCGGCGCTGGCGGCCCGGGCCGGCCGCCTGCCACCGCCGGCCTGAGCGGTGGCGGGGGCGGTGGCGGGGGCGGGGCGGGGCGGGCGAAGAAAGGCTGTATCCCTTTCGGACCCCGATCCGTCTTCCTGGCAGACGGACCCGACCGGGGTCCGGCAAGCTGAGGAGGACAGTCATGGTGAACGAAGCTGGTTGGGATCGTGCGGCCCGGGTCGTGCTGGGTGTTGTGCTGCTGGTGGTGGGCTTCGCCGTGATGGGCGGCACGGCCGGCACCGTGGTCGGCATCATCGGGCTCGTGCCGCTGCTGACCGGGCTGTCGGGCTGGTGCCCGCTGTACACGGTGGCGAAGTTCCGCACCAACCGGGCCCCGAGCGACGCCGCCGCCCGATGACGGATCGGCACCAGCCGGAGACCTCCGAACCTTCCACCGCCTGGCCGGCCACCGGTCCGGCGGTGGTCAAGGCGTGGGCTCCGTGGTGCGGATCGTGCCGGGCCCTGGCCCCGGTGGTGGACCGGGTGGCCGAATCGGCTGGCGTCCCGCTGGTGCCGCTGCAGATCGACACCGACCCGGCGACGGTGGACCGGCTGGGGCTCCGGTCCGTGCCCACCCTGGTCGCCCTGCGCGACGGGGTCGAGGTGGGCCGGTTGGTGGGCCTCCAGACGGAGGCGGCCGTCGAGTCGTTGTTCGCGTTGGCGGCCGCCGGCGACGGGCGCCTCGATCGCCGGGCGCCGGCCCCGCTGGTGGCGGCCCGGGCTCTGGCCGGGGTCGCCCTGCTCGGTGCCGGCCTGGCGGCGGGTTCGGTCGTCCTGGACCTCATCGGGATGGTCGGTCTGGTTTGGGCGGCGTTCGGCCTCGTCCGGCGTTGACTGGCGCCATGGGTTTCGAGCCGCACGAGCTGAACGAGCACCTCGATACGCTGTACCGCTACGCCATCGGCGTCACCCACGATCCGCACCTGGCGGCCGACGCCGTCCAGGACACGGTGACCCGGGCCCTGGAGCGGCGGGAGCAGTACCGCAACGACGCGCCGCTGGGCCACTGGCTGATCCGCATCGCCCACAACCTGATGATCGACAACGCCCGCCGGGCCGACCGCGAGGTGGTGGTGGACGAGATCGAGACCGACTGGCGCAACGACGCCTACACGGTCGATGCCGAGGCGGTGGTGCTGCGGGCCGCCACCCGCGACGAGCTGCGCGACGCCCTCGTGCACCTGCCCTACATCTACCGGTCGGCGGTGGTGCTCCACGACGTCGAGGGCCTGCGGGTGTCCGACGTGGCCGCCATCCACGGCGTGTCGCTTCCGGCGGCCAAACAACGCCTGCGCCGGGGCCGCATGGCGCTGGTGTCCGCCCTCGCCTCCGGCGACCAGCGCCGGATCGCCACCAAAGGAGTGCCCATGCGGTGCTGGGATGCCCGTCAACACGTGAGCGAGTACCTGAACGGGGACCTCGACACCGCCACCGCCGCCACGGTGGAGGCCCACCTGGCGTCGTGCCCCACGTGCCCGCCGCTCTACGCCGCGCTGGTGGGCGTGAACGACGCGCTGGGCCGCCTCAACGCCCGCGACCCGGACTCGGTGATCGACCCCGAGACCGAGCAGCGGATCCGGAACGCGCTCGCCGGCTGAAGCCGGCCCGGGCGCAACGGTTCTGTCAGGGGGAGCCCGAACCGTGGAGGGCGGCCATGTCGAGCACCGTGATGCGCCCCCGGGACCGGCTCACCGCTCCGTCACCCTCGATCCGGCGCAGCACCCGGTTGACCGTGGGGCGGGTGCTCCCCACCATCGTGGCCAGCTCGTCCTGGGTGATCGCCAGCACCACCGGGCCGGGACCGCTCGACGCCCGTTGGGCCAGATCGATGAGGCGGCGGACGACACGCTGCTCCACCGGCAGGTAGAGCACGTCGGCCAACGTCCCCGACAGGCGCCGCACCCGGGCCACCAGCAACTCGACCAACGCCTCCTGGAACGCCGGGTGGCGGCGGCGCAGGCTGTCGAGGTGGCTCGACGGGAACACCAGCGCCTCCACCGGCCCCAGGGCCGTGGCCCCGGTGGCCGGAGGTAGGGCGGCGGGCAGGGCGGTGGCGTCGCCGACGAGCTCACCGGGGCCGGCGACGTCGACCGTGGCCACCTCCCCGGCGAGGGTGACCGTCTGGTAGCCGACCCAGCCCGACAGGACGACCCGCACGTCGGGCGACGTCTGGGTGGGAGCCCACAGGATCTGGCCCCGCCGGTACTGCCGGACCTGCCCGATCGTACGCAGGTGGTCCTGTTCGACCGGGGGCAGGGCCCGGAGGGGGCCGACGAGCACGGTGGCCGGCAACGCATCGGCCGGCAGCGCCGGGGCCAGGGCGACGACACCCAACTCGATCGGGTCGGCCTGCGGCGGGAGGGCCGGGTCGGTGAGGATGTCGCGGGCCAGCACGGTGGCCTCGGCCGGGCTGAGGAGGGGCTCGTCGTAGGCCGACTGCACCTGCTGCGGAGCGACGTCCCGCAACCGGGCCAGCAGGTCGTCGGGTGTGAGCCCTTCCTCGAAGTACTGGTTGGTCGGAGGCAGTTCCTTCACCAACCGGGTCAGGCGGGCGGCGTCGTGACGGCGCCCCAACTCGGCGGCGGCCCACGACGCCGGTCCGGCGATGCGGGGGCTGCTCGAACGGGCCGAGTCGTGCGAGGGGGAGTCGAGCCAACGCAGGATGTTCCGGGCCTGGGGGGCGAAGCCGTGACGGACGGTCTCGAAGTGCACGATGTTGGTGGCGACGTCGGCGGCGAGGCCCAGCTCGCCGAGCTCGGCCGCCAGCTCGAAGGCCCGACGGGCGCAGGCCTCGCCCTCGTCGAGCTTGCCCTGCATGCCCACGGCCCCCGACAGGTTCCCGTAGGCGTACATCGCCTGGCGGGGGGTCACCGGGCCCCCACCCCGCGCCGCCCCGCTCAGCACGAGCCGGCACAGCCGTTCGGCCTCCTCGAGATCACCGTTGGCGGCGGCCAGGGTGGAGCGGAGGATCTCGGTGGGTTGGCGGGGGCAGGCGTAGCCCAGCACGTCGGTCATGGCGTCGTGCCGATCGCACCACGCCCGGGCCTCGTCCAGCCGACCGGTGAAGGCGAAGTAGGAGACGATCTCCCCCACCAGCACCCGGGTGGCGGGTGACGGAGGCAGTTGTCCCGCCCACAACGCCAGCTGGTCGACGATCGTGGCTTCCGACAGCCGGCGGCGGTGGTACAGGCCGACGATGAGGGCCAGCCGGGCCGCCAGGGCGGGATCGAGCGGGATCAGATCCTCGGCGGCGCCCGTGATCGTTCCCAGCAGCGGCTCGACGTCGGCCAGCCAGTGCCCGTCGTCGGGGGCGGCGGCGAAGCGCTCGGCCAGGAACCGGCCCAGCCGACGCACCGCCTGGGCCCGCTCCCCGTCGGGCGGCGACGCGCCCGACCGGGTCCGGGTGGAGCGGTGGAGGCCGTAGAACACCCGGGGCCCGAAGCGTTGGGCGAGCACCAGCCCCTCGTCGGCCAGCGACTGGAGCACGAGCCCGGTGTTCACCCCGGGGCCATCGGGTTCGTCCAGCACCGCAGCCGCCGCCGCCAGATCGAACCGGTCGGCGATAACGGTCAACAGATCCAACGCGTGCCGCCCATCGAATGTCACCCCCACGTTGTATCCGCTCGGGGGGCGCCGGGTGGAGCGGGCGGGGCGCGGCTGGCGCCCCGCCCGGAGCCGGGGGGCCGGGTCAGCCCCGGCCGTGGCGGAGCAGGCGGCCCGAGGTGGCGCCGGTGCACTCGCCGTTGGCGAACGTCTCCACGCCGTTGACGATGATCGACTGGTAGCCCTTGGCCCGCTGCACCCGGCGCCACTCGTCGCCCGGGAGGTCGTGGACCACGTCGCCCACCCAGCGGGGCTCGACCTCCAGCTCGTCGAGGCGGTAGACGACCACGTCGGCCGCCGCCCCCTCCCGCAGCACGCCCCGGTCGCGGAACCCGGCGGCGTGGGCCGGCAGGGCCGACAGCCGGTAGTGGGCCTCCTCCAAGGTGATCCGCCCGGTGTCCCGCACCAGCCAGATCAGGAAGTCGGTGGTGAAGGCTCCGCCGTTGAAGAACTTCATGTGGGCCCCACCGTCGGACACGCCGGGGAAGGTGTAGGGCGAGCCGTTGATCATCTCGGCCATGTTCTCGCCGTCGTCGGCCCGCTCCGGTCCCTGGAACACGGTGCGGAGGTCGGTGTCGAGCGAGACATCGAGCATCACGTCGATGTAGTGGCGTCCCTCCTCGGCGGCGATGTCCTTCAGCTGGCGGCCGACGTAGTGCTGGTACTTCTCGTTGCCGGCCACGTCCCACACCATCAGGCGGCGGGGGGCGCCGCCCACGCCGCCCTGGATCTGGCTGAACAGAGCGGAGGCGTCCTCGGTCTCCTGCTTGATGCGTTCCCGCAGCTCCGGGTCGCGCATCTTGGCCATCCGGGTCTCCCGGTCGCCGACGGTCACCTCCCGCCAGGCCGGGCTGGCGTCGTAGAGGTTCCAGTTGTCGAGGCTGAACGTGAACCCGGTGCGGATCGTGCCGCCCTGGCCGAACACCGGCTTGCCTTCGGCGTTGCACTTGGCCAGCCATTCGAGCCGGCGACGATGGATCGTGGGGTCCACGGGTGAGGCCACCACGGCGTTGTGGAGGATGGGGCGCTGGGCCACCTCGGCCAGGCGGGCCTGGAACTCGAGGTCGTCGGCGTCGCCCTTGAGGCCGCCGGCGGCCTGGGTGATCTGGATGAAGCCCTCGTCCCGCTCCCGCAGGACCTCGGCCAGGTTGAAGATGTCGTCGTCGCTCATGGTGTCGGTGACCATGGGCGAGCCGTCGAAGTCCGACTGGACGGAGTCGGGGCCGAGGCGCTGGATGGAGAAGCCGCACAGGCCGGCGTCCATGCCCTCGTGCAGGAGACGCTGCATCTCCTTGCGCTCGGCGTTGGTGGCGGGCCGGGTCTTGGCCGCCTCCAGGCCCATCACGTAGATCATGAGCGAGGCCGTGGGCATGTACTGGATGCAGTTGACGCCCTTGGGGGCCTTGTCCAGCGAGTCGAGGTATTCGGGGATGGTCTCCCAGTCCCAATGGGGCAGGAAGCCTTCGCGCATCGACTCCATGGGGATGGCCTCGGTGCGCACCATGGTGAGCATCGACCGCTCCCGGAAGTCGGGCTTCACCGGGGCGAACCCGAACCCGCAGTTGCCCAGCACCACCGAGGTGACGCCGTGCCAGCCCGAGATCGTGCACCACGGGTCCCAGCGGATCTGGGCGTCGTAGTGGGTGTGGAGGTCGACGAAGCCGGGGCACACGATGGCGCCGTCGGCGTCGATCACCTGGCGGGCGGTGCCGCTGGCCCGGCCGCCGATCTGCGCGATCTTGCCGTCGCGGATCCAGATGTCGGCCTTGTAGCGGGGCACGCGGGTGCCGTCGACGACGGTGCCGTTCTTGATGTGGATGTCGTAGTCGGTTTCGGTGGTCATGCTGGTTTCCCCCTGGAGCGCTGGCGTCCCCCGCCGAGCGCACTGCCATTCCAGGTTCCTCCACCCGGCCCCACCCGTCCAGCCCCAATCGAGGACGGCATCGCCTGCGGTCGTCCGACTGGCCCGCCCATCGAAGAAAGCGCCGCTGCCGCATGGTCCTCTTTCCGATCAATGGGCGGTTCGCACCGAGTTCCACCTCGGCACGCACCGGAGGCAACCGGTGAGACAAATCGCCCAGCGGCGCACCAGAACGCTTGAGGTCGACAAGTCACGGCGGGCCGGCCCGTAGCCTGCCCATCAACAAGCATGCGGGCGGGATGAGGGGATTCGAATGGAAACGCGGAAGCTGGCGGTAGCGATCGTAGGAGCGGTTGCCGTGACGTTCTCGATACTGGTGACGCCGCTACCGGCGAGTGCCGATTATGTCGATGAAGCACAGTCGGTAGACGACATCCTCCGCGCTGTCGACTACCGGCCATCTCCGGATGGCGACACGCTCCGGCTCTATCGGGCCTTCTTGAACCGTGACCCGGACGTGGCGGGAGCGATCTACTGGATCAGCCAGTCGCGACGGGGAGCGAACCCCGATGATCTGGCCTACGGATTCGCCCAGTCCATCGAGTTCATCACCACCTACGGGCCGCTCAGCAACGCGGATTTCCTCGTGGTCATCTACAGCAACGTGCTCGGCCGATCACCGGATCAGGGTGGTTTCGACTACTGGCTCGACCAGATGAATCGCGGGCTCTCCCAACACGGCGTGGTCCGATGGATCGTGGCCAATGTCGAGTTCATCAACCGGTACCCGTTCAACGCCCTGCCGCCACTGAATCCGGGCGACTCGAAGAACTGCTCCGATTTCGCCACCCAGGCCGCCGCCCAGGCGTGGTTCAACCACTTCTACCCCCAGTTCGGGGATATCGCCATGCTCGATTCGGACGCTGATCTGATCGCCTGCGAGCTGCTTTCCTGAGCTGCGCCCCCTCGGGGCGGGCCGCGCGGTCAGCCCTCGAGGGCCAATCGGTGCAGGAGGCTGCGGGCCGCCACCGTGGCCCGGTACCGGGTCGCCACCGAGCCGGCCGACCGGGTGGCGGTGGCCGGCGCAGCCGCCGCCGCGGGGGCGGGAGGCCGGGTGGTGGTGTTGAGCCAGGTGTCGAACAGGTCGTCGAGCTGCTGGCCCGACACCCGCTCGGCCAGGGCGATGAACTCGGCCGTGGTCACCGTGTCGCCGGCCTGCTCCCGGGCCCACTGGCGCACGATCCGGAAGAAGTCGTCTTCGCCCACCGCGAGGCGCAGGGCGTGGAGTGTCATGGCGCCCCGGGCGTAGACGGCGAAGTCGAACTGGTTCTCGGGGCCGGGATCGCCAGGGGGAACGGTCCAGAAGGGGTCGCCCTCGGGGAAGGCGACGTTGTAGAAGAAGTCGAAGGTCTCCTGGGTGGTGCCCAGGCCCTCGCGGTCGCTCCACAGCCACTCGGCGTAGGTTGCGAAGCCCTCGTTGAGCCAGATGTGCTGCCAGCGCTCCAGGGCCACGTCGTCGCCGTACCACTGGTGGGCGTTCTCGTGCACCACCACGCTGTCGGCGGAGAGGGGGTCACCGAAGAAGCCCGACGAGTAGATGGGGCGGGTCTGGGTCTCGAGGGCGAAGCCGAGGGGCACGTCGTCGACGATGCCGCCGGCGGTGCTGAAGGGGTAGGGGCCGAAGATCTGGGCCAGGAAACCCAGGATCTCCGGTTGACGCCGGAACGAGTTGCGGGCGACCAGGCCCAACGGCGGGGGAAGGTCGGCCGTGGTGCCGACGGTCCAGTCGGTGCCGTTGCCCGGGCTACCCGGGGGCGGGCCGGTGACGGTCCAGCCGTCGAGCGGGTCGCCGTCGGCCTCGAACGAGGTGGAGCCGACGCCGGTGGAGACCACGATGTCGTCGATGATCACGCCGGGGGCCTGGACGACATCGTCGCTGGCGTAGCTGAGGGACATCTCCACGTCACGGGCCGGGCCGGGAGGTAGCGCCACCTGCCAGGTCTCGGGTCCGTCGCTCTTGCCGGTGGCGGCCGACCAGGAGCCGGTGGTGCCGGTGGGGCTGCACGTGTCGTCGGCGTTGACGGTCTGGTAGTGGCCGATGAAGGGGTGGATCGCCTGCCAGCCGAAGCAGGAGAAGCCGGTGTCGGTGCTGGTGTGGCCGTTGGCGTCGGGGAGGGTGGTCCAGTCGTCCTGGCCAGCGGTGTGGGCCTCCACGAAGAAGAAGTCCCAGCTCTCCTCGGTGTCACGGGTGACGGTGAACCCGACGGTGGCGCCGCCGGCGGGCACGCTGATCGTACGGACGAGGCGCTTGTAGGAGGAGTCGGCAGGGGCGCCGGAGAGGAGGAACGCGGTGCCGGTGGTGGGCGACGCCAACGGTTTGAACAGGTCGGGGTCGATGGCGTCCCAGAACTGGGTGCGGCCGCTGCGGTAGGAGGTGACGTCGAACTGGCCGATGTTCATCGTGGCCAGGTACGGCGCCATCGGCTCCTTCGCCTCCCATTCCCAGGTGGTCCAGCCCCGGCGGGTGGTCTGGCCCTTGAGGCGGCCGTTGGCGACCACCTCGAGGCCGGCCGGGACCGTGACCTCCATCTCGATCGAGGCCCGGTCGATCGGGTGGTCGTTGGCCGGGAACCAGTAGGCGGCGCCGTGGGGTTGGCCGGCCACGATGTTGCCGTCGTCGGTGGCGACGAAGCCGGAGATGCCGAGGCCCTCGATCACGGGCTCGGGTACGCCGTCGTAGCGGACGACCACCTCGAAGCGGCTGCGGTTGGTGATGCCCCGGGCGGGGGTGATCGTGAGTTCCTGCCCGCTGCGGGACCAGGTGGCGGGGCGGCCGGCCACGGTCACGGAGCGGACGGTGAGGCCGACGAGATCGAGGTTGAAAGCGGAGAGGTTCTGTGTGGCCCGGGCCTTGATCTCGGCGGTGCCGGTGAGCACGTCGGTGGCGGGGTCGTAGCGCAGCTCGAGGTCGTAGTCGTCGACGTCGTAGCCGCCATTTCCGTCGGCCGGGTAGTAGGGATCGCCGACGGAGGGGGCGCCGGGGGTGAAGGTGGGGTTGCCGCCGGCGGTGGCGGGGGCGGCCGGGTCTGTCTGGGCCGAGGCGACGGTGGGTACCATCACCGCCCCCAGGAGCAGGGATAGGAACAGTGCTGTGTGACGCCTCATCGGGTCCCCCTTGTGCCGCCGCCGCTGCCCGGCTCAACCTAGATATCGAAGTGTCACACGTCAACCGATTTCCTGCGCCCGCCGACGCGCGCTCAGCTGGCCAGGAGCTGGTCGAGCGTGGCCACCATGTGGTGGAGGACCTGCTGATCGTCGTCGCCGGCGGCGGAAGGACTGCCGGGGGAATCGTCCAGCATCGGCTCGATGGGCACCGTCACCAGCGAGCGCCAGGCCGCCGAGTTGAACAGGTCGGAGGCGACCAGGTGGCGCAGAACCGGCTCGGCGAGGTCGTGGCGGTCGATGGCGCCCATCATGTTCACGAACTCCACGCAATCGACGGCGGCGGCCTGCATGTTGTTCGCACCGAGCAGGCCGTCGACGTGTGACCGGAGCAGGTGGAAGGCCTGCACCCGGTTGCCTCGCCGGAACGCGGCCCGAGCTTCGAGGACCTGGTTGGGCGAGAAGGTGCGGGGAGGGAGGTCGACGGCGATCGCCTCGTCGAAGTAGCGGTCGGCCCGGTCCGGATGACCCTGGAACAGGGCGGCGTACCCCATCACCATCAACGCCCAGTTGAGATACGACGGCGGTCCCTGCCGGCCGAACCGCTGCACCAGCTCGCTTCCGAGCCGTTCGCAGTCGTCGTAGCGGCCCAGGTTCATCAGTGCGTTCGCCCGGTTGATCGCCAACCGCTCGGCCAGGTGATGGTCGCCGGCCGCCCGCAGGTGGGCCGCCAGCAGCGGCGCCGAGGCCGCGATGGCGGCGAAGTCCCGGGCCACGAAGGCCCGACCGTGGCGGGCCAGGAGATGATCGGGTTCCCCGATCCGCTCGGCCAACCGGCGGTAGCCGTCCACGTTCTGGTTCACGGTGTAGCGGTGGGCGGCCCAGTGCAGTCCGAAAGCCCGGGCGTCGACGTCGCCGGAGTCGGTGAGATCGAGGAGCCGCTCGATCCAGTCGCCCAGCTCGTTGTTGGTCCGCAGGAGGATCTCGGTGACGATCGGCCGGATCAGCGACCAGGCCAGTTGGGTGGACCCGGTGCCACAGGCCCAGTCGAAGGCGAGCCGCAGGTTGGGCCACAGCTCGTCGAGCCGGGCCACACCCTCCGGCTCGTCCCATCCGCTGAGCAGCGTTCCGATGCCGGCCACCTGGTGCTGGCACCAGCCGGCGTGGCGGGCCTCGACGGCGGCGCGGGTTCCGCTGCGGTCGAGGCGCTCGGCCCCGAACTGGCGGATCGGCTGCAGGAAGCGGAACCGCCGGCCGAACGGGCCCGACTCGACGCCCAGCATCGAACGCTCCACCAGGTCGCCGACGTAACGGTGGACGTCGAGCGCTGTGGTGGCTCCGTCGGCCGCCACCCACTCGGCGGCAGCCAGGTCGAAGGGGCCGGCGAACACCGAGAGCTGTTCGAACAGGCGCTGCTCTTCGGGGGTGAGCAGCTCGTAGGACCAGTCGATGGCGGCGTGCACGGTGCGGTGGCGGGCGAGCGGCCGGCTCCTGGCCCCGGCGGGCAGGTGGAGCTGGTGGTCGGCCCGCTCCAGCAGCTCGCCTGGGGTGAGGCTGCTCACACGGGCCGCCGCCAGCTCGATGGCCAGCGGGATCCCGTCGAGGCGGCGGCAGATCCCGGCCACCGAGCCCCGCTCGGCGACGGGATCGTAGAACGGGGCGGCCGCGGCAGCGCAGACGTCGAACAGCTCGACGGCGGTGCCGTCCGGATCGAGCGGGGGCACGGCGACGATCCGCTCGTTCACGACCCCGAGCCGTTCCCGCGAGGTGGCGAGGACCTTGACGTCGGGGCAGTGGTCGACGACCGCCGCCACCAGATCGGCCACGGCGGCCAGGACGTGCTCGCAGTTGTCGACCACGAGCAGGCAGCGACGGTCACGGAGACCGTCGACGAGGCAGCGCACGAGGCTCTGGCCGGAGCGGTCGTTCACACCGAGCGTCGAGGTGACGGCGCGGGCGACGGCGGCCGGGGCGCTGACCGCACCGAGGTCGATCAACCAGCTGTCGTCGTGACCCTCGGCCGCCGCCACCTCGACGGCCAGCGCCGTCTTGCCGATGCCACCCGGGCCGACGAGGGTCACCACCGGATGGTTGGCGAGCGCGGCCCGGACGGTCTGCACCTCGCCGGTGCGGCCCACGAGGCGCCGCCGCTGTCGGGGCAGGTTGCCGTGGTGCGGCCGTTCCAGGCGGGGTGGGGGATGCCGCCGCCGACCCAACTGGAACACGGGCTGCACCGGGGCGGTGCTGGTGAGCCGGTACCGGCCCAACTCGGTCACCTCGGCCGACGCCAGCAGGGCCACGGTCGCTCCCGACAGGAGCGTCTGGCCCCCGTGGGCGGCGGCGGCCAGGGTGGTGGCGGCGTTCACGGCGGGCCCGAAGTAGCGGCCCTGGTGGTGTTCGGCCTCGCCGGTGTGCAGGCCGATCGCCACCCGGCTGACGTCGCTGTCGATCGACTGGTCGGTGGCCCCCTCCAACGGCTGGCCGGTGGCCCCCTCCAACGGCTGGTCGATGGCCTCCTCCAACGGCTGCTCGGTGGCGGTCGCCCGCTGCAGCTCGACGGCCCAGAGGGCTGCGTCCTGGGCCCGGTCGAAGGCGGCACCGCAGGAGTCTCCACCGGTGGCGATCGACACGCCTCCGTGGCGTTCGGCCAGGGTGTCCACCAGGCGATGGACGCGGGCGACGGCTTCCCTCATGGCGACGGGGCCCCGACGCCACCCGTCGGCGACCCCCTCGATCTCGGCCACGGCGAAGGTGACGGTGCCCGTCGGTAGGGGCCGGTCCGCTGCGGCGTTGGGGTGGTGCCGGCCAGATCCCGTTTCGGCCGGGCGGGTACCCCCCAGGCGCTCGTCCCGGCCGAGGATGAGCTGCTCCAGCTCCTGCAGCGCCGGCCCGGGTTCGAGGCCGAGGTCGTCGACGAGGCGGCGACGGGCGGTCTGGTAGGCGGCGAGGGCGTCGGCTTGGCGGCCGATGCGGTACAGGGCGATCATGAGCAGCGCCCACAGGCCCTCGCGGAACGGATGGGTGGCGGTGAGCTCGGTCAGGGAGGCGACCGCCGCCGCCGGATCGTCGTCGACCTGGCGGGCCAGGTCGGTCTCCACCGCGCCCAGCCATCGCTCGGTGAGGCGGGCCACGGTGGGCGCCAGGCCGGGAGCGTCGAGGCCGGCCAGCGGCGGGCCGCTCCAGTCGGCCAACGCCTCGCCGATCCGCCCGTTGTCGAGGTGGTCCTCGAAGCGGGCCACGTCGATCATGGCGGGGGCCAGGGTCAAGCGGTACGCGCCGCCGTGGCGGACGATCACGTCGTCGCCCAAGGCCCGGCGCAACCGGGTGATGTACGACTGCAGCGTCCGTTCGGCCGTCCGGGGCGGCTCGTCGCCCCAGATCAGCTCGACCAGACGGCTCAACGCCAGCAGCTGGCCGGCTTCCAGCGCCAGGGCGGCCAGGACGAGCTGGCACTTGGCCGGCCCGAGATCGATCGGGCGCCGGTCGCTGGTTGCGGCGTGCACGCCTCCCAGGAGAGAGACCCTCGGTTGTGTCCCGCCCATACGACACTCTAGGCCGCATCCTTGGCCGCTGGCCGCTGCGCCGTCCCCCGGTGGCACAACGCTGGCACCGCGAGCGCACAACAGCGGTCGCCGACGATGAGCGGAGCTTCAGTCCGCGCCATCGACGAGGAGGTGGAGGCCGATGCAGGCCGCTTACCACAACAGCTACCGGGAGCCCGATGCAGTGGAGATCCGGGAGATCGACGTTCCCGCGGTGGGAGTCGACGAGGTTCTGATCCGGGTCCGGGCCGCCGGCGTCAACCGTGGCGACACCCTCGCCGTGGCCGGGCTGCCCTACGCCGCCCGATTGGCCTACGGCGTGCGCCACCCCCGGCGACCGATCCCCGGGACCGACGCCGCCGGCGTCGTCGAGGCCGTCGGTTCCCGGGTGGAGGATCTGACGGTGGGCGACGCGGTGTTCGGGTGGGTCGCCGGGGCGTTCGCCTCCCACGCCGCCGGGCCGGCGAGCCGGTTGCGGGTCAAGCCGGCGCACCTGAGCTTCGAGCAGGCGGCTGCCATCCCGACAACGGCGGTGGCCGCCCTCCAGGCCGTCCGGGATGTCGGGCGGATCCGGCCCGGCCACCACGTCCTGGTGGTGGGGGCGTCGGGCGGCGTCGGCTCGTTCGCCGTGCAGATCGCCAAGGCGCTGGGCGCCGACGTCACCGGCGTCGCCAGCACCCGCAACGTCGAGCTGGTCCGCTCCACCGGCGCCGATCGGGTCATCGACTACACGAAGGACGACTTCACCGACCACCGCGGCTGCTACGACCTGGTGGTCGACCTGGTCGGTGGGGTGGCGTTGCGCTCAGCCCAGCGGGTGGTGCGCCCCGGCGGCACGTACGTGGTGGTGGGCGGGGGCAACGCCCGCTCGGTCACCGGCATGAGCCGGTTCGCCGCCGCCCTGGCGCTGTCCGCCGTCAGCCGACAGCGGCTCCGCCCTCTGTTCGCCTCACCGAGCGGTCCCGATCTCGACATCGTGCGCACGCTCGTCGACGAGGGCCGGGTCCTGCCCGTCATCGACGCCGTCCACGACCTGCGAGACGCCCCGATGGCCCTGGCCCACGTGGCCCGGGGCCACACCCGGGGACGGGTCGTCCTCACCGTCTGACCATGGCGGGCATCGCCCGCCGAACCACCAGAAAGGAACACCACCATGGCCTCGGCCACCACGAAACCAGTTGCAGAATCCACCCGAACCGCCAGCCCTGCGGGCTCGCGCTCCCCCGCCTCCGCCTCGGCGTCGCCGTCAGCCGGCGGAGGCCCGACACCCGAGGGACGAGCGGTCCGCCGCACCGCCCGGCTGACGGGCCTCCTCTACCTGGCCATCTTCGTGATCGCCCCGTTCCCGTTCCTCATCGTGCCCGGCCTCGTCGTCGTCGACGGCGACGCGGCCGCCACCGCCGCCAACGTCGCCTCGTCGGAGGGGCTGTTCCGGGCCGGGTTGGTGGCCGAAACGCTCGTGGTGGGGATCGAGATCGTGGTGGCCGGTCTGCTCTACGGCCTGCTCCGCCCAGTGAACCGGTCGTTGTCGTTCGCCGCCGCGGCCGCCCGGCTGGCCGAGGCCGTGGTCCAGGCCGTCAACCTGTTCACGGGAGGGCTGGCGCTGCTGATCGTGAGCGGCGCCGCCTACCTGACCGTCTTCGAGCCCGACCAGCTGGATGCCCTGGCGGCGCTGTTCCTCGATCTGCGGGTGTTCCTGACCATGGTGTGGGGTGTGCTGTTCGGCTTCCATCTCGCCCTGCTCGGCTACCTCGTGTACCGCTCGGGCTTCTGGCCCCGCCTGCTCGGAGCTCTGCTCGGCCTGGCGTCGCTCGGGTACCTGGCCCAGAGCTACGGCCACCTGCTCGCCCCCCAGCACGACGGCCTGTTCGCCGTGCTGGTCGTGCTCCTGGCCGCCCCCGGTGAGCTGGCCTTCACCGTCTGGCTGCTGTGGAAGGGGATCGACGAGCGGCGGTGGACCGAGAAGGCCAGCGCAGCGACGGCGACGGCCTGATCCGGCCGCCGCTCGTCAGCAACGGAAGGAGAGCGAGCACATGAGAGCACGGACACTGCTCACCACGGGCTCGGTGGCCGGCGTCGCCGTCGTCGGGTCGCTGCTGTGGCTCGCCGGGCTGGCGCTGGTGATGGTGCCGACCGGAGGCGGCCCCGGAGCGGACGACGGCACCAGCGGGACTGCGGGCCTGCCCTACAGCGGCCGCGGACCGTACCCGGTCGGTGTGCGCACGCTGCCGGCGCCACCGTCCACCGAGGCGCCGTCACCGGCCGCGGCGCCGTCCACCGAGCCGCCGCTCACCGTCTGGTATCCGGCGGTTGCGCCCGAGCCCGACCGCCCCACGCCCCGCAGCGTGTACCCGGTGGCCCTCGAGGTCGGCAGTGGGCCCCTGGGGACGGTGGCGCTGGCCACGTACGAGGGTTCGGCGGCGGGCCGGGCCGAGCCCGATCGCTCGGGCGGGCCGTATCCGCTGGTCGTGCTGTCTCCCGGGTTCGCCGTGAACGCCACCGCCTACGGTTGGCTGGCCGAGCACCTGGCGTCGTACGGCCCCGTGGTGGTCGGCGTCGACCACCGGGAGCGCCTCGATCCCGGCCGGTTGTGGCGGGCCACCGTGGACCGGCCGGGCGATGTCACCGCCGCCATCGACGCCGTCGAACGGGAGGCCGGGGAGGGCGGGGCGCTGGACGGTCTCGTCGATGCCACAGCCACCGCCGTGATCGGCCATTCCTACGGCGGGTACACGGCGCTGGCGGCGGCCGGGGCGAGGATCCGGCCCGACGAGCTCGACCCTTCGTGCCGGCAAGCGGCGGCGGCGGCCGACCCCGTCGTGTTCCAGTGCGACCATCTGCTGCCGCACCTCGATGCCATGGTGGAGTTGGCCGGGGTGTCGCTCGGCTCGGACCGGTCCTGGCCGACGCTGGGCGATCCACGGGTGGATGCGGCGGTGGCGCTGGCTGGTGACGCCATCATGTTCGGGCCGTCGGGGCTGGGGCACGTGACGGTTCCGGTGCTGGCCATCGGCGGCACCGACGACCGGGACTCGCCGTTCGCCTGGGGCACGGCCTACGCCTACGAGCACGTGTCGAGCGAACGCCGGGTGGCGGTCGGTCTCGACGGGGCCCGGCACTTCGCCTTCGCCGGGCCGTGCGAGCGGACCCGGGCTGCGCTGGTGCTGGTTCCGGCCGGGTTCTGCACCGATCCCGGCTGGGAGCGAACCGATGCCCATGGCGTCGTTGCCCACTTCGCCACGTCGTTCCTCCTGGCCGAGCTCACCGGCGAGGAAGCGGCAGGCGAGGTCCTGGTGGGCCGACCGGCGATGGCGAAGGTCACCGTGCGATCGATGGGCTATCGCTGAGGCAGAAACCGCGCGTGACCGGGAAGCGATCGTCAAACGGGACCGGAAGCATGGTCGCTTGTTGGCCACGGGGGCACCGTCCATTGCGGGATCCGCGAGCCGGGAGCCGGGAGCCGGGAGCGGGGTGATCGAGGGCCCCGCTCACGTGCCGGCGGAAGGAGCAGACATGAACGAGCAGACACTCACGGCCCGGGTGACGGGCGCCTGGTATCTGGGGTTGGCGGTGACCGGTGGTCTCGGCTTCCTCCTGGTCCGGCCGAAGCTCTTCGTGGAGGGCGACCCGGCAGCCACGCTGGCCAATCTGACAGATCGGCCCGGTCTCGCCCGGCTCGGTGTGGTGCTGGAGATGGGCGTCGTCGTCACCCAGGCCCTGGCCGCGGTCTGGTTCTACAAGCTGTACCGGTCGGTGCGCCCGGTTGCCGGGGTGGCCGTGGCGGCGTTCGGCCTGGTGAACGCGGTTGCGATCGTGGCCAGTGCCACGTTCCTCGCCACCGCGACGGCGATAGCGGACGACCCGGCCGTGATCGGCGGTACCGATGCGGCGGCCACGGTGGGGCTTCTCTTCCTGTTGAGCACCCACGCCTGGGGCATCGGGGCGTTGTTCTTCGGCCTGTGGCTGATCCCGATGGGTTGGGCCGCCGTCACCACCGGACGCTTCCCGGTGGCGCTCGGCTGGTTGCTGATCGCCGGCGGGGTCGGCTACATCCTGAGCCCGGCGTTGAACAACGGCCTCGCCTACCCGCCGGGTGCACTGGTCGACGGTCTCGCCTTCCCCGCCACCGTCGGCGAGCTCTGGATGATCGGCTACCTGCTCATTCGCGGCATACGAGCCGACTCGGCCACCACCGCCCCGGCTGGCGGGACGCACCGGTCGCTCACCACCGCGGCCCTTTCCTGAGCAGCCCCAAACCCGGTGTCAACGTTGGCGCAGGTCGCTACACCGCGTGCGGGGCAGGTGGTTCCCTTGTCAGGCCCACTTGAGTGAAACCAACCCGACGCTTTGCCGCTCGACGCTAGGCATAGCGACGTGGTGAACCGGCGGTGCCCACGCCGGGCTACGCCATGTCGTCTCGCCCCGCGATCGAGAGAAACACACCGGTCGAGCCTGCCAGTCGGGCGGCTTGGTGGTCGGCGTAGTCAGGATCGGACAGGAACGCCCGCTCGGCGTCCTTCGACGGCCATGCGAGGATCACGACCAGGGCCTCGGTGGGACCTTCAGTTTCAAGGCGTTCATGATCGGTCGTCCGGGCGAGGTACGTTCCACCGTGCTTCTCGACAAGCGGTCCCACGGCTGCGAGATACGAGGGAATCCATGCATCGTCGGTAGGCGTCAACTGGACGACTGAGTAGTGAGTCATGAGATGGACCGCCTCCCAACAGAGCGCTTTGCTTCAGGTTCGGCCACAGTACTTGGGTTACAAGGTCTGCGCCCCTGGAACCCGGAACCCTTGCAGGTTCGAGCTGGGGAGGAGGTTCGCACCCGTTTGCACCGCAGCCACTCCGCCCTCCTGAGTCGTCCCGTGCTGGAGCGGTTGTTGTGATGCTCAGCCGCTGGGTGCGATGAGGCTGAGTTCACGGGCCTGCCTCACCCACCGCCGCCACGTTGAGGCGCTGCGGGCCAGATCGGGGTGGAGGCCTGCGCCAATCCGGCGCATCCAGGCGATGGGTGCCTCCGGCGCCTCGGCCAGGGCCTGGCGGTGGAGGTCCGCCACGATCTGGAAATGGTCACGGGTGAGCCGGCGCGGGCCCGTTGCCGGTATCTGCGCCGGGGGCCGGGCGAACAGCTCCCCCAAGCGCGGGATCGAGTGCCCCTCGAGGGGGGCCATTCGACCGAGTGCGGCCGGGGTCATGTCGGTGTCGTAGAAGTAGTTCAGATCGTGGTGGTGGATCACCTGGCGGGGCGTTGCGGGCGAACCCGACCAGGGAAACTTCTTCATCACGGCCGGGTCCTGGAAGGTCATCGGCTGGTCGATGGCCAACGCCTCAGAGCCCTCTTCGGGCTTGAGAGGTAGATAGGCGTCTTTGTCGGGATGCGCCTCCTGCCAGATCGCCCAGAGCCGGTCGATGTTGGCGTGGTGGAGGAAGAACACGGGATCGTTCGGCGATGACCCGTAGAGCATCGTGCCTGACTCGCCGCCCACCCAGTCGTGGACACGGTTGTGCATGCCCGGCAGTGACTGACCATCGGGCACGTGCCAGCCCTCAAGCATGTTACGGAACGACGCCAGTGACGGATCAGAACTGAACGGCGAAGCGTCGTAGAGTAGTGCGCTCAGCGTGTCACTCACGTTCTTCGCCGTCGGCAGAGTCTCTACGACAGAACCGAGCCCTCGGACGAGCACCTTCTTTTTCCGTTCCACCGGATCGCTCGACAACGTCAGAGGCCACTTCTTACCGGCGAACGGGCCCTCTCCGTCGTCCTTGCCCATGAAATCCGCCAACCAAGGGACACCGTCCTTGGCCGAGTCCACCGTCCAGTCCCAATAGGGGATCCCGAGGCGCCTTCCCGAGACACGGAACAGATCGAGCTCGAATTGGTAGAGATACTCACGATGCCAGGCCGTGAACTGGGGACCCTGGTGGGCCCACATCTGCATCGGGGCCCGGGTGACGACCGACGTGATGGCATCGCTGTCGATCACCTTGACGCCAGGCTTCACCCTCACGTCTCCCATCGCAAGCATGTGGAGCAGGACGTAGTCGTTGTAACGATTGTCGGTTGGAGGATTGAGCCGGCTCGGAGCCTTCTTCAGCTTCAGAACGGCGTCTACGTACTCCTTTCGTTCGTCGTTGGTCAAAGCGGCGACGCTCTTGCGTTCAGCCGGTTCGTAGGTGTCGGCCACTACCGCCATCGGCACGCCCACCACCGAGGACGACATAGGGCCGGGGTACACGGCGAGGCCTGGGCCGTTGGAGATCTCGATGTTTATCTGGCCGTCGTCGGGGATCTTCATGGCGATGGACGGGCGGAGCGTATTTCCCCCGAGCGACCACGACACGGTCGGCCAGTTGTTGAAGACCGCCAAGACGTACCAGTAGTCCATTCGGGCGCCCGATCCGCCTTCGTAGTTCACGTTGAAGAACATCGATGGCGGGTTCGGGCCACTGACAAAGGCAGGGATGCTATCGGCCATGTAGACCGTGCTCTCTGGCGTCCTCCACGACCTGATGCCAGTGGGCTGAGGGAGAAGGTCGGGCCGCAGGATGCCGTCGACCCGATGGGCCACAACGATGGTCGCCGCAGTGCTGGACTTGTTGTACGCGTGGACGGTGACTGCCTGTATCTGTGACACCAGGGCTCCCTCGACGACTGGTGGTCAGAGCCTGCCCGCGGCCTCACTGCCTGTCAACCGAAACACACGACCCCATTTCCGAAGCTTCGTGCTTAGGCCGGGACGTGAGGAATCTACTACAAGGGGTAGCACAGCGAAGCAGGCCAAACCCACCTGACGGCGCCCCAGGAACAGGGAAGCAACCCGCCTCCCTCCGCTCAGGTAGGAGGCGGGTGCTGCCTGGGAGCACCCTTGCGTCCTCCTTGTGATGAGCACGCCTCAACGCAACGTATGCCATCGAACCATGCTGTACTGCCACCCGCAACAGCGCAGGTCCGCCCGCCACCCGACTACCGACCACAGGAAGTCCTGTCCACCGCCCGCCCCACCGCGGGTTCAACTGTTCCAAGTTTGGCGAAGACCGTGCCGGACGTGGTGCCGCTAGCAGCGTTTTACCTGGTCAGCGGACAGGACGGGAGCCTGACTGATCGACCGTCAGATACCGCCCGGGCCCACCCGTGACCGGTGCCAGTGCCCACGCAGTGCCCAGGCAGGTGAGCGGATCGTCGCAGCTCGTTACCAGACGCCGTGTCCGCGCGCATCGCACCCGGGCGAGCCTACGACCTCCGGCACCTCAACGTGACGGCGTGGAGTAGCTCTCCTTGAAACGGAATCCGATAATCGGGATCCCCGATTCATCTGGGAAGTAGATGCTCGAGATCACGTGGTCAATCATGCGGATAGGTACGGTACGGAATGGAGGCCTCCACTTCTCATCGATGCTCACCAGTTGCTTCTGGGGCCACCACACTCGGGGCAGACCAACGCCGTGCAGGAGAAGACCGATCAGCTGGTCGTCACCGGACAGAGAGTCGGCGACCATGAATTGCTGTAGGTGCGGGAATCGGCCGAGATAAGTGATCGCGCCCGTCAGCCATTCGGACGGCCCGAACTCGTAGACCTTCTCATTGACAGGCGTCGCCCGTTTCGGGAGGATATGCCCGGTCGCGTCGACCCATTCTTCGTCGAACTTTTGGAGGACGTTGGTGGGGCGGAAGACCTCCGGCCCCGGGTTGTTTCCCCTCGCTGTGATGCCGCGCAACTTGCCGTTCACGCTGGGTACGATGTGAAGGCCGCGAGTCTCCATCTGCGTCCTGATGTACTTGTCCAGCTCGTTGAACTCCATGTAGAGCCCGTAGATCGAATCACCGATGTGCTCGCGCCCGAGTTGCTGGCGGCGCTTGAGGTTGTCGTCCATCCCACGGCACACCTCGGTGTACACGGCCGGCGTGTCGCAATGGTTCATCGCTGTCGACGTCAGCGCACCGAAGTCCGTGAGGAGCATCAGCATGTACCCGTCGATCTCCTGCCTCGGGATCGCCGTGGCAAGGGCGTCGAGCTGGGACACGAGATTGGAGCGCCGATCGTTCGACCACATGAGCTGGTCGTTGGTTGATCGAGCCGTGAAGTCACAGGCCCGCAGGAACAGCTCGCGATCCGGGCGAGGCTTGATCGGACCGTATGGATGGCGGTCCGGATCCATGTACGGCCACGCGAACCTGAGGTCGGCGACATTCAAAGTAAAGAAATTGATCTTGGTGTTGGTCTGTTCCCAGGCATCGAGGTCGGTCGGCTTCTCTCGATCAAATCGCGGCAGGTGCCTATCGATCCATTTGCAGTATCTGTCGATCCCTTCCTTGAGGTGATCGTGTCGAGTGCTCACCCACTTGTCCTCCTTGCCCCAACTCTTGCCGTAGTGCACAGCTTCTCGGAGGAGAGTAAGATGAAGCGTCGCAAACTGCGCCATCCACGGGAGCAGAAGCTGTGCCTTTCTCGGATTGGTTTCCGGCATGAAATCCGCATACCGGGACGCGTAGTCCAGCTCAGCGGCAACGAATGTAGCGCTCACGCCTGAGTCGTTGTTTGCGAAGTCAGCGGCGTACCGACCTGACACCATCCTGAGGCCATCCAATGCCGCCTTGATGTCTTCCAGATCGCGCTCATCGAACTTGGCGTCGATGGCCGCTTCCACGCGGTCCTTCACCCTCAGCCATGGATCGGCCACGGGATCCTCGTCAATCGGCCACACCAGATTGAGCACGAACGCTAGAGGTCCTCCGACGTAGGGGATCAATCCGATGGCAGCTCCGATGCCATCCTTGATGTACTTCTCGGTGTCGCTCATGTTCCCCCCGTGGTCGCCAAAGGCGGAACCTGAGTCGGTACCTGCCCCGCCCTGAAGCACGATCGTGGTTCACCAACCTAGCCCATCGGGTCCGCAGCCGCCGAGGACCCGTCGCCATCGTTTGGCGACCTCTTTGAGGATCGCCTTCTCCAGCTCCGCCTCGGCCAGAAGCTTCTTCAGCCGGGCGTTCTCACCCTCAAGCTCCTTCAGTCGCTTGGCGTCGTCGGCCTTCATCCCCCCGTACTGGCTCAACCAGCGGGCCCAGGTCGACTCGGCAATGGCGAACTGACGGCAGACCTGCTCCACCGTCATGCCCCAGCCAAGAGCTTCTGACCCTCAGTTAGGCGGCGGATGATCTGCTCCGGTGTGTGACGTCGACGAGACATCGTGATCCGTTCCTGCCCCCACCATGACGGAGGCAATCAGACCGCACAACACCCGGACCACTCTCAGGGGCTCAGCTCACAACGACCTCGAAGTCTTCTCAGCACCTTGTTTACGTTTAGGCGGCCGGCCGGATCACGACCTCAACCCGTCGATTGAACTTCAGGCCTTCTTCGTTGTCCTCAAGTGAGAGAGGCTGTGCCTCGCCGAATCCTATTGACGTGATGTCTTGAGCATCAACGTTATGACCACTGAGATATGAGGCCACGGAAGCAGCTCGCGCTTCCGACAACTTGAGGTTCGCTTCGTCGCTACCCGTGCTGTCGGTGTGACCGCGAACTTGGAGTGTGCTGCCAGGGAAGTCGCGGTTGATAAGTCGTGCCAGGTTGTCGAACGTGTCCGAGCCTGCAATGTCAGCGCTCCCAGTTTCAAACAATGCGTCGGAACTGAACACGATGACATAGACTCGTCCTCCGTCCCGATCCCGACCGTACACTGCGCTCCCCGAGATACCCGTCAAATCGACGTCCGAGTCGGTCGGCAAACGGAAGAGTGAATTCTCGACCAGAGTGACTCCGTCCGGGGGTTCACTGTTGCGGCCGTCGAGGACACAAAGGACACGGATGACCAGGCCGCCACCAAAGTCTTGCTCGCCACAGGTCGGCTCGGGCTGCCCATCGTCGTTGTAATCATCCTGGCCGGGGGTCTGGCCAGGAGCGAGTTTGGGTTCGTCCTCGCCACTGGTCTCTGCCGTGGATGAACTCACGTCAGTTGTACTTTCGGTTACGACTGTGTCGACCTCAGAGGGGGATGCCCCAACCTCTGCTACGTCAGCCGACCCTGTGGCCTCGCCGGTTCCACCACTACTGCATCCTACGAATAACGTCACGCTAGCAAACAATGCGCAACGCAATAGCCGGGACTCAGTACCGAAAATCATGCATCACATTGGCGCGCGGCAGCGTTCGTGTCTACCGAGTAAAGATGGCCTCCGACACGGAGCGGTGTACCGGGATCCCCGTCTTGGCGGCAGCCTGGGGTACGGGAAGAGTGGCGGCGGGACGAGACAAGCCAGCTCGTGAAGCGTCTCTGTGGAGTAAGCGGCCTGGGTAGGTACAGCGCCCCCAGTGTTCATCGTGTGTTCAACACCGTCTGGGAGGGCTCACGGCGACCCGCCCACTGGGACGCCCGAGGGGCAAAGGTCTCGAGTGACCAGCGCAAACGAGCGGAGAGAGGGGGATTCGAACCCCCGGAACCCTTGCGGGTTCAACGGTTTTCAAGACCGGCGCAATCGTCCACTCTGCCATCTCTCCGTTGGCCAGGGTAGCGGCTCAGCGGTGGGTCAACAGGTGCTGCAACTCGGGGTGGGCCCGGAAGTGGCCGGCGGCGTAGCCGCAGGTGGGAATGACCTTGAGCCCCTGCTCGTCCATCCGGTGGAGCACGTGATCCAGGAACGGCTCGGAGTGGCCCCGGCCCCGCAACCGGGGCAGCACCTCCACGTGAGGGATCACGACCACCCCGTCCTCCGCCGCCGGGTAGTAGTCGACGACGCCGACCAACTCGCCGTCGTGCAGCAGCTCCCACCGGCCGGCGTCGGGGTTGTCGGCGATCTCGACCTGCACATCGCTCATACCACCAACGTAGGCGGCCGACCCGTGCGACCGGGCATCCGCCATTCTGAGGAGCCTCAACCGCGCTGAGCACCGCTCAGGCTCCTAGATACGGCGGAGGCCCCGCCCCCCCCCGCCGACGGGGGCACGCTCCCGCCGACGGGGGGTTAGCCCCACCCCGGGTTCGTGGGCGGGCGGGATGGGGCGACGCCACCACAACGCTCACGATCAGACCCATGTTGCGATCCCTGGCCTCCTGGTCGTTCCGCCACCGCTACCTGGCCCTCGTCGCCTGGCTCGCCGTCGCCTTCGGCACCTTCGCCGCCGGTGCCGCCTTCGCCGGCCCCATCTCGGGCGGGTCGATCGACCAGTCCGACGCCGGCCAGGCCTACACCCTCCTCCAGGACGGCTTCGGCACCACCGGTGACGCCACCGCCCAGATCGTGGTCCACGACCCCACCGGCATCGCCCCCCACCTCCCCGCCGTCGAGGCGGCGGCCGACGCGCTCCGCCGCCAAAACGGCATCGTCGCCGTCACCACCGGCACCGACTCGCCCGATGGCACCACCACGCTGGTCTCGGTCGACATGGCCACCACCGGCGCCGACGACAACCCGACCGACGCCGCCCTCGACGCCGTCCGCCACGCCCGCACCGCCATCGCCGCCGACGGCGCCCAGGCCGAGCTCGCCGGCTGGTGGTTCAGCGACGGGACGATGCCCGCCTCCGAGCTCTACGGCATCGCTGCCGCCGCCATCATCCTCCTCGTCGCCTTCGGCTCGGTGGTGGCCATGGGCGTCCCCCTGCTCACCGCCCTCCTCGGACTGGCCGGCACCATCGGCCTCGTCGGCCTGTGGGCCAACGTGCTCCCCACCCCCGACTTCGCCACCCAGATGGCGGCCATGATCGGTCTGGGCGTCGGCATCGACTACGCCCTGCTCATCGTCACCCGCTACCGCCGCGAGCTGGCCGCCGGCCACACCCACCACGACGCCGTGGTGGAGGCCATGGGCACCGCCGGCCGGGCCGTCGTGCTGGCCGGCGCCACCGTGGTGGTCAGCCTCCTCGGCATGCTCCTCATCGGCCTCGACATCCTGCAGGGCGCCGGCGTCACCGCCGCCAGCGCCGTGGTGGTCGCCGTGGCCGCCGCCGTCACCCTGCTGCCCGCCGTGCTGGCCCTCGTCGGCCGCCACATCGACGCCCTCTCCGTCCATCGCCGCCGCACCCGTACCCGGCGCCACGCTCGGGCCCTGGCCACGCCGCCCGCCACCCATCTCGGCGCACCGGGCGCCACCGGCGGCGCTCTACGCAACGAGATCGCCGCCAACAACGGCACCGGCGAGGCGACCAGCGGCGTCTGGTACCGGTGGAGCCGCTCGGTCCAGCGCCATCCGGCCATGGCGGCGGCAGCCGGCGTGGTGGTTCTGGCCACCCTCGCCGCCCCGGTCACCGCCCTCCGCCTCGCCTCGTCGGACGCCGGCAACGATCCGGCCGGCACCACCACCCGGTCCGCCTACGACCTGATCGCCGAGCACTACGGCCCCGGCGTCAACGGGCCGCTGATCGTCGCCATCCCGCCCACCGGCAACCAGGCTGCCGTCGACGATCTGATCGACGCCGCAACCAACCTCGACGGCGTGGCCGCCGTGGCCGGTCAGGCCACCGCCCCCAACGGCACCACCGCCCTCACGCTCATTCCCGCCACCGGCCCCCAGGACGCCGCCACCACCGACCTCGTCCACCGCCTCCGCCACGACGTGATACCGGCCAGCGGCCTCGACGCCCACGTGGGCGGCACCACCGCCCTCGACGTCGACTTCGCCGACATCATGGCCTCCCGCCTCCCCTGGTTCATGGGGGCGGTGCTGGCCGCCAGCTTCCTGCTCCTCATGATCGAGTTCCGCTCCCTGCTGGTGCCGCTGAAGGCGGTGATCCTGAACCTGGCGTCGATCGGTGCCGCCTACGGCGTGCTCGTCGCCGTCTTCCAGTGGGGCTGGTTCGGCCTGGCCACGCCGGGCCCCATCGAGCCGTGGGCCCCGATGCTGCTGTTCGCCATCGTGTTCGGCCTGTCCATGGACTACGAGGTGTTCCTGCTCACCGCGGTGAAGGAACGGTTCGACCGCACCGGCGAGGCTTCGGGCTCGGTGGCCGACGGCCTGGCGGCCACAGCCCGCGTGATCACGGCGGCGGCTGCCATCATGGTCTGCGTGTTCGGCAGCTTCGTGGTATCCGACCTGCGCCCTCTGCGCCTGTTCGGTTTCGGCACGGCGGCCGCCGTCCTGATCGACGCCACCATCGTGCGCCTCGTGCTGGTACCGGCCACGATGGAGCTGCTCGGCAGCCGCAACTGGTGGGCCCCCCACTGGTTGCACCGCATCCTGCCCGGCCGGGCCCACACCTACGGGGCGCCGGCTACGACCCCGTCAGCGGTCGCCGCCCCCGCCGACCCGGCTGCCCCCTACGCCGAAGCGGGCCGGCGATGAGCTCGGTCCTCGTCCCCCTGATCGGGCTCGTGGTCGACGTGGTGAGCGTCGAGCTCCGGGCGCTGCGTGTCCTGGGCATCGCCGTGGCCCTCGTGCTGATGGCCGACGTGGCCGCCCGGAAGGCGGCCCGCCGATGACCCTCATCGCCAACCAGGCCCGCCGCCTTCTCACCCCCGCCCCCTATCTCGAGTCGCTCCATCTCCTGTTGGACCTGTGCGCCGGGATCACCTGGTTCACCATCGCCGTCACCCTGCTCAGCCTGTCGGCCGGGTTGTCGATCACGCTGATCGGCATCCCGCTCCTGGCCGCCACCGTGGTGGGCTTCCGGATGGTCGGCGCGATCGAGCGGACCCGGGCCGAGCTCCTGCTCGGTCAGCACACGGAGCCGCCGGCGCCCTGGCTGGCCAGCACCCGCCGCCCGTCCCCCGGCATCGGGGCCAGCCCCGGCACCACGGTGGTGAGCGACACCATCTCGCTCATGCGGCGCACCCTCGGCGACGAGACCGGCTGGAAGGCGATCGCCTACTCCCTCGTGATGCTGCCGTGGGGCGTCGTCGCCTTCACCCTGTGCGTGGTGGTGTGGTCGGTGGGTCTGTCGCTGATCCCATCGGCGCTGGTGGCCATCCTCGTGCCCGGCGGCGGGATCGAGCTCAACGGGGAGCCGGTCACTACCGTCGCCCGCATCGGGCTCTCCGTCCTGGCCACGGTGGTGGGCGTCGGCCTCCTGCTGGTGACCCCGGCGATCATCCACGGCCTGTCGATGGTGGACCGGGCGCTGGTGTCGGGCCTGCTCGGCAGCAACCGTGTGGCCGAGTTGGAGCAGCGGGTGGAGGTGCTGACCGAAAGCCGGGACGCTTCGCTGTCGGGGGCTGCCACCGAGCTGGCCCGCCTGGAGCGCGACCTGCACGACGGCACCCAGCAGCGGCTGGTGAGCCTGGCCATGGAGCTGGGGGTGGCCAAGGAGCGGCTGGCGTCGGGAGAGCCGCCCGACCGTGTGCTGCCGCTCGTCACCGCCGCCCACGACTCGTCGAAGGCGGCCATCGCCGAGCTGCGGGAACTGGTGCGGGGCGTGCAGCCCGGTGTGCTCGCCGATCGGGGGCTCGACGCCGCCCTGTCGGGCCTGGCCGCCCGCTCCCCCATCCCGGTCGACGTGGTGGTGGACGTGCCGGCCCGGCCTCTTCCGGCCGCTGAGGCCGCCGCCTACTTCATCGTGGCCGAAGCGCTCACCAATGCGGCCAAGCATTCGGGCGCCACCCGGCTCTGGGTCGACGTGCGGCGCGTCCCGACGCCCGGCCCCGACCCCCGGCTGCCCGACCCGAACGGTGCCGCCCAGCTCCGGGTCACGATCACCGACAACGGCCGGGGCGGGGCCGTGATCTCCCCGGTGGGCGGCCTGGGCGGGATGCGGGATCGGGCCCGGTCGGTGGAGGGTACGCTCACCGTCGACTCCCCGCCCGGGGGGCCGACCGTCATTCGAGCGGAGCTGCCGTGCGGGTCGTGATCGCCGAGGATTCCGTGCTGCTGCGGGAGGGTCTGAACCGGTTGCTGTCCGAGTTCGGCCACGACGTGGTGGCGGCGCTGCCCGACGCCACCGAGCTGCTCGCGGCGGTGGACGAACATGGGCCCGACGTGGTGGTGACCGACGTGCGGATGCCGCCCACCAACCGCGACGAAGGGGTGCGGGCCGCCATCGACCTGCGGGCCGCCCGGCCCGGGTTCCCGGTGGTGCTGCTGTCCCAGTACGTGGAGGAGCGCTACGCCACCGAGCTGATCGCGGCCGACGCCAGCGGCCTGGGCTACCTGCTGAAGGAGCGGGTGGCCGACGTGCGGTCGTTCGTGGAGGCGGTGGAGCGGGTAGCCGGCGGCGGAACCGCCATCGACCCCGAGGTCGTGAGCCAGCTGCTGGTGCGGGCCCGCAAGGATCCGCTGGCCGGTTTGACGCCGAGGGAGACCGAGACGCTGGGCCTGATGGCCGAGGGCCGGTCGAACGCCGCCATCGCCGCCGCCCTGGTGGTGGGCGAGGGGGCGGTGGAGAAACACATCTCGTCGATCTTCTCCAAGCTCAACCTGGAACCGAGCGACACCGACCACCGCCGGGTGATGGCGGTGCTCACCTACCTGCGGCGTTAGCTCCCCGGGCTGGTGGCCGGGCCGGCGCCGGCGATGGCCCGGCCGGTCAGCGCCTCGAAGCGGTCGGGGTCGACGTTGCCGCCCGACAGGATCACGCCGATGCGGCGCCCGCCGAGGCCCAGCTGGGCGAGGAGGGCCGGTTGGAGGACGGCGGCCAGGGCGCAGGCCCCACTCGGTTCGACCACCAGGCCCGACGCGTCGAACAGGAGGCGCATGGCGTCGACGATCTGGGCGTCGGTGGCGGTCACGAAGTCGGCAGCCAGGCGGTTGGTGATGGCCCACGTGAGCTCGCCCGGGGTGGCGACCTGCTGGCCGTCGGCGATCGTGTCGGGCACACCGATGTCAACCCGGTGGCCGGCGGCCCGGGACCGGCGGTGGTCGTCACCGGCCTCCGGTTCGACGCCGTAGACGGCGCAGGCGGGAGCCAACGCTGCGGTGGCCAGGCAGCATCCGGCCAGCAGGCCTCCGCCGCCGACGGGGACGAACAGGGCGTCGAGGCCCGACATCTGGCGGTGGAGCTCGGCGGCGGCTGTGCCCTGGCCGGCGATCACAGGCGGATGGTCGAACGGGGGGATCAACGCCCGGCCCTCGTCGGCGGCGATGGCGCGGGCGATGGCCAGGCGGTCCTCGGTGTAGCGGTCGTAGCCGACGATGCGGGCGCCCGCCGCCTCGGTGGCGGCCCGCTTGCGAGCGGGGGCGTCGTGGGGCATGACGATGACCGAGGTGGAGCCGGCCAGGGCGGCGGCCCGGGCCACGGCCTGGGCGTGGTTGCCGGAGGAGAAGGCGACCACCCCGGCCCGGCGCTCGGCGTCGGAGAGGAGGGCGACGGCGTTGGAGGCGCCCCGGAACTTGAACGACCCGGTGACCTGGTGGATCTCGGCCTTGAGGAAGACCTCGGCTCCGGCTGCGGTGTCGACCGCCGAGGCGGTGAGCACGGGGGTGGTGGTGACGACGCCGGCCAGGCGCTTCGCCGCCGCATCGACGTCGGCGTACGTGGGCAGCATGGGGTTCGCCATGGTCCCAGTGTGCCCCGGGCGCCACCCCCCGGAACGCGAGGCGGAGCCGGCCGGCGGCCCGCTACAATCGGCTCATCCTGGAGAGGTGACAGAGTACGGTCGATTGTGCCTTCCTGCTAAGAAGGTGGGGATGTCAAGTCCCCCGTGGGTTCAAATCCCACCCTCTCCGCCAAGCACCTGACACGCCACCCCGCCCCACCAGCACAAACGGGCGGGGTGCGCCGCGCTCGGCACTCCATGGCGGCGATGCCCACAGGGCTTCTGGTAGCAGGACTGTCCGCGAGAAGTCCGCGGGTCGGTCGTACTTCGCGTACAGGCTGACGACACTTCTGGCCCTCTTGGACGTAACGATCGAAGGCACCTTCGCGACTGGCCAGTGGCAGCGTTCTTAGTGGCGCCGGAACCCGCCCCACCCGGGCCGGGTGGCGGCCAGTTCGGGGTCCACCCCGCTGGCTACCCGGGCGTAGAACGTCGCTGGTTTGATCCCGTGGCGCCGCGCAACGTCACGCCACAACTCTCCCGACGGGGCCCGTTTCAGGCGGATCGAGGGCCGGGTGGCCGCTGTCGCTGGCCCGAAGCCAGCGTCCACCCGCTCCCAGAACGTCTGGGGTCCGATCCCGTTCCGGACTGCGATCGACACCCACGTCTCACCCGACGGGGCCCGGCCAGACCGACGATGGGAACGGGCCAGTTCGGTAGCGGCCCGCTCGGGGTCCCACCCTCGACGCACCCGGGAGTAGAACGCCCACTGGTCGATCCCTTTGTCCCGGGCGATCGACACCCATGTCCCACCGTCCGGGGCCCGGTCACCAAGCCCGTCCCGATCCAGCGACTCACCCACCCGGCCCAGTGTTGCTGCACAACACCGCTTCTGCAGGCATGCCCCGCCGGGCTGGCCGGGGCCGTATCGCAGTGAACGGCCAATTTGGTGCGGCCGGTCCTGGGAGAGCAGGCGGGGGCCGACGTCAGGGCAACACCGCTTGCACTCTCTCTTGACTGAGAATCGGGCGTAGGTCAGGGTGACGTGTGGCCTGCTGGTGTTGCGGGGAGGATCAGGATCCGGACGCCATGGCGGCCCTGCAGTGTCATGATGAGGTCAGGATCTGTCGGGGCTGTGTATGTTGGCTAAGAGAGTGTTCCGGGGTTCTTGATGTCACGCCCACCCTGCCGGTCAAGGACATGAGCGAAGCGGTCGCGTTCTGCCAGGCCGCCGGGTTCACGGTGCGTTCTTACGATGCCGGGTTCGCGTTCGTCCATTTCAACGAGGTCAGCGTGTTCGACCTGGGCTTAGAGGTCGGCCTCGACCCGAGCTTCAACCGGGCGGGCTGCTACATCATCGTGCCTGACGTCGATGCCTGGCACAGGAGGCTGAGCACCGCGTCTCTGTCGGTCACACCAGTTGAGGAACAGCCATGGGGTATGCGGGAGTTCACCTTGACTGACCCCAGCGGCAACCGACTGCGGATCGGCCACAGCACCTCATAGCTAGCCCAGCTCCGATATCGCAACAGATCCAGCTTGGTGCGGCCGGGCTGAGGGGACGGGGCAGCATCACAGTGACATCCGGGGGAACCCACAGACCATCTCCAGTGGTGCCATGTGGTTCTACCCGGTCATCATCGTTGACCAAGGCTAGGGTTGTAACTGGTGTCACCCAGGCGTGCAACGATCTCAACGTCGCTGTGGCTCTGCCAGTGGTGCGTCTCGTGGTATGTCATCGGTGACGTTCGACCCAGCCCTGGGTCGACCGACTTGAGTGGCCAATGCGAGATCCGAACACATATTCGGAGGGTAAAGGTTCGGGTTGCTGATCTTGGTGGGGGCAACGTGGTCCTCGTCGACCGGACCGCCTCATCTGGTCATCCGGCCCCGTGCTCGCTGTGTGACGCTGTGGCCCAAACCCGCTGGGCGGCCACGCTTGAGATGAGAACGACCGTCGCCGCTCTCGGGACTCCACTGAACCAGTAGGAACGAATGATGACGGCGAGCCGTGACTAGTACTTGCACGAACTTGCCGGTGCTGGACGGGAGAATCTCGATGTCGAAGATGGATGCTGGCGCGTTCAACGAAATCGCCCTGCTCCAGGCCTTCGGCCTCCAGGACCGATCACGGGGTAGTCGAATGGGGCCGGTACAGGTTGCTTTTCACCGTCGCCGTTGCAGTTGTGGGCGCCTCAGCGGTAGCGGTCGATGTGTCACTCTTCCGGTCGGGGGCGACGGTTGAAGCCTAGTGTGAGGCCACCGGCTGCCCCCGCAAGCACCGAGGCGATAAGGATGGCGAGCTTGGCCTCACTGAGGGTGTCTCCGGTGTAGCTGAGCTCGGCGACGAACAGGGCGACAGTGAACCCGATCCCGGCGAGCATCGCGCCGCCCAGTAGGTGATGGCCAAGAACTCCAGCGGGGAGGCGGCCCAGACCTAGCCGCTGGGCCGCTACGGCGGTGCCGGCGATCCCGATGGTCTTGCCTACGACCAGCCCGGCGCCGATTCCCCAGGCGAGGCGACTGCTGGCCAAGTCGGAAACGGCGTCGCCCCTGATCTCGACTCCGGCGTTGGCCAGGGCGAACAGTGGTACTACGACGAGGGCCGAGAGGGGGTGGAGGCGGTGCTGCAGGTTGTCGAGCACGTCTCGACCTTTTATTGGCTCGGCCGGTGTGAGGAGGCCCAGAGCAACACCGGCGACGGTGGCATGTACACCCGATTCGTGGACGACGAACCACAGGACCAGCGCCGGGGCGGCGTAGCCCAACGGGTTGGCGGCGCCGATTCGACGCAGGAGCACAACGACACCGATCACTGCCACGGCGGCAGCCAGGTACGCAGCTGACAGCCCGCTTGAGTAGGCTACGGCGATCACTGCGATGGCCCCGAGGTCGTCGACGATGGCTACCGCCAACAGGAACAGCCGCAGGCCGGCTGGGGCCCGTGACCCGAGCAGGGCCAGAGCGCCGAGAACGAAGGCGATGTCGGTGGCCATCGGAATGCCCCAACCTCGGGCGCTGTCGCCACCGCTATTGATGACCAGGAATAGGGCCGCTGGCAAGGCCATGCCACCCATGGCAGCGACAACGGGCATGGCGGCATCCCGAGGGCTCGACAACTCGCCGACCACCAGCTCTCGTTTAATCTCCAACCCCACGACGAAGAAAAACAGGGTCATCAGGCCATCGTTGACCCAGCCATGAAGATCGAGGTGGAGCACACCGATCGGTGGCTCCCAGGACCACAGGCTCTCGTAGCCGCCCGGCCACAGGTTGGCCCAGACCAGAGCGACCATGGTCGCCAACACCAAAACCAGCCCGCCCACGAGTTCGTCGTGAACAAAATCCACCAGCGGAGATCGACGGGCGAAGATGCTCTGGGCCACTCGACGTACGGCCGGCACCGGACTAAGACGGTTGACTGACACAGCGCTGCTCCCTGTAGCAAGGCAATACAAACGTCGACCAGGCTTTCCGGCTCACCGCGGACCGCTCACCTTAGCTGGCCCCACTCCACCCGGTTCCCTGGTGCTTCTTCCGCCTATGACCTCCACCGGGGCACTGTTCTCATTCGGAGGGGGGAGTTCCGCTGACCACAAGGACGGGTCGATAGGTTCCTTGGACGACTGCTTGGGCCACTGACGGGTCAAGGAGGCGACGTAGAACTCCTTTGTCATGGGATCCTACTACGACGACGTCGGCGTTATGGGTCTCGGCGGCTTGGCAGATGACGTCCGCTGGGTCACCGACAGCGGTCATCATGTCGACCGGTTCAAGGCCAGCGGCTTCTGCCAAGGCTGTCAGCTCCGTGTCATCCAGGCCATCGTCGATGAGGTAGGCAGCGTCACCTGGGTACACCATGCCGTACTCTGAGACAGCCAGCCAGGGAACGCTCTGATGCCCGACGTTGACAACCAAGAACTCTCCATGGGGGAACAGGCGGTGCGCCTCCTGAGCGGCGCGAAGTGAGATCTCGGACTCATCCAGCGCGATCAGTATCTTCATCGGTCCTTCATTCTTCGATGGCTTCGAGTGTCATGCGTCGTTGGCGTCTGCCCTTCTACGCGGCAGGAACGGACCCTTGGTCGGATCCCATTGACGGGCCCGGTTCTTGTGTTCGTGCAGGGTGCCACGCCGTACTCTAAACTCTTGAGTACGGCGAGTACGTGAAAAGGGGGACGAATCCGCATGTCAGCTGCGCCCGCTAACGGGACTGTGGCTCGGGAGCCTGCCAAGGTAGTGTCACGAGCCCTGAAGTCTGCACGGAATAATCCATTCCGAATTGGAGTGGTACTTGGAACGATCATCACCGTAGCAGTTGTGTTGCTGATCGCACAGAACGGCGAATCGGCACAGTTGGACTGGCTGGTCTTTCACTTCCGAATGCCCTTGTGGATCATGCTCTTAATGACCATGGCAGCCGGGGCCGTAGTTTGGGAATTGGCAAAGGCCTCTTGGCGCCGAGGTCGTCGGCTAAGATCAGAACGACAGGACGCACTGCGTGCGGTCCGCCAAATGGGACAGTGACCACTTTGTCACCAACATCCGGCCCCGCGTGGATCAACCAAATTCAGTGAGTGGTCACGAGTAAGACGACTGCCACATCAACCGCTACCGGTTACGACGCCAGCGGATAAGCCTGTCAATAGCTGCCCCCATGAGAGCAGTTACAAAGAGAACCCAAAACAAAGGGGTTGTCCGTTCACCCACAAGAAATCCAACACGAACTGACTGAGAGTTGTCAATGACGAACGCAGCGAGCACGATAATCAATATCGTGATCGCAGCAAGCCGGATCCACCGCTGCTCGAACTGTCTACGTTGCTCGCCTTCTGCTACCACCGGCGCTATCTCACAAAGCTGTTCACTCACATCCTGAGCGGGTTCTCAAGAGGGAGAGGGCGAGTTCAAGGGATGAAGGCTTCTTGTTGATGCGGGAGCCTCCACTGGTCAAGGCGTGATACGGGCTTTGATGCCTGTTGCCACACACGCACACCTGACCAGTGGAGGCAACGTCCAGCATGCCAGATCCCCCACGCCGCCAGTGGTCGCCCTCCAGCGTCGCGTTCAGCGCTGCGGTCGAGGCGCCCCAGCAAAGCAAGGTCAAGGCAGGTTGAGCTGCCATGTGACGCCGTGGCGATCACCGACCCATCCAAAGCGGGTGCTGAATCCATAGTCAGCGAAAGGCATGAAGACCTCGCCGCCACCGGCCAGCCGACCGAAGAGTCGCTCGAGTTCACCGTTGTCGTCGCAGTCGACTCAGAGGGACACCGCAGGGGTGAACCCCCACTCGTGACCGATGGGGCTGTCGGCACAGCTGAAATCGGTCCCAGCGAGCCGGAACCTTGCAGTCTTGACGGTGCCTTCGGGCCCGTTCTCGTCGGGACCGTAGTAGTCCATTGCGATGAGTTCGAAATCATCGAACACATCGCGGTAAAGATCGAGCGCCGAGCTGGCAGCACCGTCCTGGAACGTGAAGAACGTACGAAGCCCATGCGTCATGCGAGCGACCCTAGCCTCAGTCGTTGTGCGGCTGATCGTTGTTGGAGGGGTTGGTCCACGGAAGAGCCTCCTGAGCTGGCAGAACTTGCTTTGCGACAAGCCAATCTAGCCAGCAGGAAGGCTCTCCGTGAGGGTGAAGCGTAGTCGCTGTTCGAAGTGGCCCCGGGTCACTGTCTCGGATCAGGCGATACGCCCCAGAGACCTCGCCAGCTCAACCCGACGGGTCTACCGCGACCGGTAAGACGGGGTCGATCAGGTTCTGGAGGCCAGTGATTTCGAGGACTCGTCGAACGATGACGCTGGGATAGATGATGACAACTGCACCACCGATGGCCTCGATGTGCTGGTAGGCAGCGGCGATAACCGAGACGGTAGTGGAGTTGAAGAAGGTGACCCGGCTCATGTCGATCTCGACTCGTTGACCGGGTCGGCTGAGCTGAGCCAATTGCCGCCGAAGGTCATCAGCTTGAGGCAAATCGAGATCGCCAGAGAGCGTGATACGGACACCAGTCACCTGCACCTGCCGCTCCCCGCTCACCGTGCTGCTCCTTGTCTACCCTAGTTCCTACAGCCCCCAAGTCGCTACATACCACAACTCCGTTATCGTAGTAAATAGCCCTTTCTGTGCGATAGAGCCCACCGGGCCCGGGGCCCCGGCCAGGCGTTCGTCCTGGTCGGGGCTCTTCGCTGTCACAGGGGCCGTGTAGGGTCCTCGTACGCGTTTAGTGCGATGAGTGGAGGTGGTGGCATGGCCGGGGTGGTGGCGCTGCGACGGGACCGTCGGGCCGTGACGGTGGCCGAGGCGGCCGAGGGGTTCCTGGCCGCCACCGACCTGGCCCCCTCCACGAGGGCCGTGTACGAGGGGACCCTGCTGATGCTGCAAGTCGACCTGGACGAGGGCCTGGCCGTGGAGGAGGTGACGACCCCGATGCTCGAGGCCCACCTCCGGGGCCGGTATGGGGAGGCGGCGCCGGCGACCTACAACCGGAACCTGGCCACCATCTCGTCGTTGTTCACCTGGTGTGTCGACAACGACCTCGTGCTCCGCTCACCGGCCAAAGGGCTACGCCGTCGGAAGGCCCGCCGCACGATCGAGGCCGAACGCCAGGGCCGGGCCATCCCCCTCGATCAGCTGGAGGCCCTGTGGTCCGATCCCCGACACCGGCTGCGGGACCGGGTGTATTGGGCCATGGCCTACGACACCGCCGCCCGGGCCGACGAGCTCCTCGGCCTCGACGTCCAGAACATCGACCTGGCCGACCGGTGCGCTGTCATCGTCGGCAAGGGCGGCTCGGCCGAGCGGATCTTCTGGTCCTCCATCACCGCTCGCCGCCTCCCGAGACTGATCAACGGGCGCACTACTGGGCCCCTGTTCGTAGGGGACCGCAAACCCCGCTCCCACTTGGCCCCCGCCACCGGGGACCTCGATCCGATCTCGGGCAAGGCGAGGCTGTCGTACCGGCGGGCCGAAGAGATCTGGAAGACCGCGTCCGGCGGCCACACCCTGCATCAGCTCCGCCACTCCCGCCTCACCCACCTGGCCGAAGCCGGCGAAGACGTCACCATGATCAAAGCCAAGTCCCGGCACCGGTCACTCCGGTCACTGGAGCGCTACGTCAACCCCGGCCCCACCGCCATCCGCGACCTCACCAATCGCCACGACCCCAACCGGCGTCGCTGAGAGACGCATGGGGTACCAAGTTCCCCCTCTCCTCGGTCTGGCGGCGGACCTTTGCGTCGCGCCCACGCCGTCACCGTCTGGGCTGTGCTCGGAGCTGGACGCTCGGTATCACCGCCACGACCCCAACCGGCGGTGATACCTAGCGTCCGGTATGTCAGCCGGACCCGGATGGACCCAACGCCGATCTGCCCTACGGCCGAGTGATCCAGGTGGCGACGGGGCGGCGAATCATGCACATGAGCAACCTGACCACCATTCAGACCATCTACGAGGCGTTCGGTCGCGGAGACGTGCCGACAATCCTCGACTTGTGCGCCGCCGATGTCGCCTGGGAGCACTGGGACGACAACTGGGCTCAGAAGAAGGGCATTCCCATCCTCCAAGCTCGGACCGGTAAGGCAGGTGTCGGGGAGTTCTTCGCCGGTGTAGCCACTCTGACGCTACAGAGCTTCGAGGTGCTCAACATGATGGAGGGCGGCGACCAGGTCGCTGCCACCTTCGTCATCGAATACGACACCCCGGTCGGTGGTCACCTCCGGGATGAGGAGATTCACCTGTGGACCCTCAACGCGGCGGGCGAGGTGTGCGGCCTTCGACACTATGTCGATACAGCCAAACACCTCGCAGCATGGAAACTCTGAGGCATCGTCCGGCCCGACAGGACTGTCTCGCACCCGGCACTCCAGACAGGGGCCGGGGCGACCCGCCCCCCGCCCGGAAACGTCTCCGCTGCTCGACCTCCTGCTGGGTAGGCACGGGGTACTAGGAAATCTCTCCTGCGGCAACATCACAGTCTGAACGAACGCTTGTTCGCCATAGTGAAGCTTGTGCATCATCTCCAGGCCCAGACAGCGGCCCCTCGATGCGAGTTGTAAGGTGCGGCGCCTCGGGCTCAATATCGATATCACCCACGCAATGCAGTCGAGAAACTGCTAGTGAGGAGGGCCCGGATCGAGTCCTCACTACAGGTAGAGTGACGCCAGTCACTTCGCCGGGTAGCTGCCTCGTCGCTCTCCAGGCAACCTCGTACGACGGTGACCTCTACAACCAGGGGAGCAGGATCTCCGCCGACGCCCTCCCGGAGGTCCTGCTCCCCCGGGGCAGAGCGCGACAACGGCGCCAGAAAGCGCGGACCCCTGACGCCGTCGCCACGTGACTCACCAGGTGGATTCTCTGATCCACCCAAAGCGAATCGTAGTCCACCTGTACTGGCGCCCCCCGTTCGTCGACCCCACCGTCTCGAGGTCAGCCTTGCCTTCGGGCTCACCGGCGTCTACGACCTGGGCCACGTCTCCGGCGGCCACTTCAACCCACCCAAGGCGGCCCCCTGCATCGGCGCCCCCACCCAACTCTGGGCGCTTCATCGCCCCCTCATCGGCACCCCCACCACCGAACACACCAGCCGCCACTACCACCCGACCCCTGGCCCGCCAAACCCCAGACCCCGTGCACAGGTAAGCGCGAGGTCGTTCGACCCTGGCAGCCAGGGGACAGTTCGGGTCACGCTCATCGTGAGGGGCGACCGATTCCTGGCAGCGAGGCGTAAACGACATGTCGACGATCGAGTCCAGCCTGATCAGCGAGCCTTGGCCGTTCCGGTCCTGTCCAGCCTGTGACGGGACCAGGTTCTTCGCTGCTGATGAGCCGGGCTTGGTGGTGTTCACATGCGTCAAGTGTGGTCACCGGTGGCGCTACCTCCTCGGATATCTCATCAACCTTGCACCCCTTAACCTCCCTTCTCCCCCAACCCCTTCGAAACAACACCCGACCCCAACACCACCAGCATCCTGTACGGCCGGTCAGCTGGTTTCATCAACGCCATCCGTCCAGCAGCCGACGTGATCCGCTCCCTATGCGACGACGCCGACACCATCCTCTGAGCCCGCCCCCACTCGCTCCTCAGCTAGCCGAAACCCCCCGCCGCTCTGGTTTGCCATCCCTGCTAGGTAGGCAGGGGGTCGCCAGCATGCGCCCTGTTCATTCATCGCCCGTCACCAACACGGGTGGGCTACGGTGCGCTTGGTGGTTCTGCTAGGAGGACCACCAACACGGCGGACGAACCTGACCGAGGAGGGCTGGTAGCTTCGTGACCCCGCAGACAGGATCCGGGGTTGGCTCACAGCGGCGGATGGAGCCACCCCGGATCCCTATGAATCTGAACCGTAGCCCTATTCCAGCTGCAGGCGTGATGATCGATCATTCAACTGTCAGCTTGGAGCGGCGGACTCCGCCGGCCCGCTTCCTGGGGTCCTTCAACAATCAGCTACGGTGGGTGCTAGCTAGTCACCTCGTTCGATTCGTCTCCTACGGGCTGACTGTTCCACCGGGGGCAGGAAACACGACGTTCCTGACAGTCGTGTTCGCCTGCCCCCACCGGGCTGTCATCCCAGGAAACGATGCTGGCTCCCGCCCCTTGTGATGCAGTTTGTCGGGGCATGTGGTCGAGGCTGCCCCGCCATGCGGGGTAGCACAAGTGCTATCCTAGGGGTATGGGTATCCCGGTAGGCCTCCGTGAACTACGCCAAGACGCCTCCGACCTTGTCCGACGGGTCGAGGCCGGCGAGGAGATCGACATCACCGTCGCTGGTCGTCTGGCCGCCCGGTTGGTCCCGGTTAAGCCTCGCCGCTGGCAGCACTGGTCAGACATCGAGACCTTGTTCGCCGGTCCCTCCGACCCCCGCTGGGACCACGACCGCAACACCGTCAACAACGCCATCCAGGATCCCTGGCCTGAGCAGTGAAAGCTGTCCTTGACACCAGTGTCGTACTCGCCACCGGACTAAGACCCCTCGACGGAGAACTGGCCATCAGTGCCGCCACCCTGGCCGAACTGCATTTCGGTGTCCTCGTCACCACCGACCCGACGGCCAGAGCCGAACGGCTACGGCGCCTGTCGATCATCCAACGAACCTTCGACGCCCTACCCCTCGATGACGACGTGGCAGCCAGCTACGGCCTACTCGCGGCCGCTGTCGTCGCTGCCGGTCGCCAACCCCGAGCCCGGGTCATGGACCTCCTCATCGCCGCCACCGCCCACGCCCACAACGCCAGCCTCTACACCCGCAACCCCAGCGACCTCGTCGGCATCGACCACCTCATCCCCATCATCACCATCTAACCCAGACCAATGATCCGTGTCCGTCTCGGCTCCGGCCAGTGAACAATCGCTCGAGCCCGTCCTGCCCGCTGATACCCGTGCAAGGACAGGGCACCCCGTATCCCGCCACCCGCCCCTGGAGGCACTGCAATGCCCTGCACCGATGCTCCCGGGACCGTGACCTCCCCTCTGACACTGGGGCGATCAACTCGTAGCCGACACCCGGCCTGTCTGTCGGTAATGGGATCGGCGTAGTACTCAGGCCACGTCCACGGCAGGTCATAACGGGTTTTCCCTCCCCCCTGTCTGCCAGTGACACCCGACATCTGCTGCTACGCAACGACGGGCGACGCGGGTCTGCATCCTCCACCTTTGGATGCGGACCCGCTCCCACCCCGCTGCCATCGTCAGTTGAGATACCAGGGGCCCTTCATCCGTACCGAGACCTGTGGCATAGTGACATCAGTCACCTAGATGGTGGGCTTTCCTCTTCTCAGCCTTACCACCTAAGTGACCGCCATTCCACGAGCCGCAGGGGGACCGCGTCGCCCGGGGGGGACCGCGCCCACCCGTCCCCCTGCTCCTCGTCCCCGCCGGCACCGCCTGGCGTCGAATGTCAGCCTGATGTTGATCCCCCCGGCGGGTTCAGCTGGGTCGTTGGGAAAGACGCATCGCCCCCTTGGCCTCGATC
>JAWKIL010000032.1:0-47466 GCA_041394285.1 Acidimicrobiales bacterium
GGCCAGCACGGCCCAGAAGGCGGCGGCGCCGGCCAGCAGCCGCAGCCGGTGGGTGATCAGCGCCCCGCCTCCCAGGATCAGGGCGTAGGCGGCCACCATCCAACCGTTGAGGGGCGACCACCAGAAATCGAGCGGCTCCACCCGTGAGCTGCCGAGCACGACGAACGTCGCCACCAAGCCCACGTTGGACGGGTTGAACAGGGGCTGGCCCCGGTAGCGGACCAGGTACTTGGTGGCCAGCGACACGGCGGCCACCCCGGAGAACAGCCACCACTGGTGAAAGGTCCAGTGGTCGCCCACCGGCGTGGACGGCACCCGCAGGATCAGGGCCACCCCGCTGCCGGTGAGCATGGCGCTGGCCGGCCAGGCGATCGTGCGGCTGGAGCGGAACGTGACCAGGGCGTCGATGACGGCACAGGTGAGGATGGCCGACAGGATCTGGGGCACGCTGATCTGGAAGTGCAGCCCCACCTGGCCCAGCACGTGGAGCGAGATCGTGACCGAGGCCACGTGCAGGCGTGAGTCGCGCAGCTTGGGCAGCGCCACCGGGTAGCGACGCCCGGCCAGGCTGACGGTGCGCTGCGGTGCCGGCACCGGCGCCTCGACGACAGCGGAGCTCACGGACCGAGGTTACCTCGCTTCGCCCCCCACCCCGGCTCGTGGCCATGTTCAGCCGCCGGCGGAACATGGAGGTTCCCGAAGGGAACACCTATTCTAAGAACCGTTCGGTAACGCGGTCTCAACGAGATCGAGACGGAGGAGGAGCGGGTGGACGTCGGCGTGCAGACCCTGTTCGCCAGCCACGGCTGGGACGGGATGAGCGATGGAACGGTGTACCAGCAGGAGATGAAGCTCGCCCTGCTGGCCGAGGAGCTGGGCTTCGACGTGGTGTGGGCCGTCGAGCACCACTTCTACGACTACTCGTTCTGTCCCGACAACACCCAATGGCTGTCGGCCGTGGCCGCCGCCACCACCCGGATCGAGGTGGGCACGGCGGCCGTCATCATGCCCTGGAACGAGCCGCTGCGGGTGGCCGAGAAGGTGGCCCTGCTCGATCACATCGCCGGTGGCCGGGTGCGCTTCGGCATGGGCCGGGGCCTCAGCCGCCGGGAGTACGGCCACTTCCGGGCGATCGAGATGGACGAGAGCCGGGGTCGCTTCGACGAGGGCTCGATGATGGTGAAGCAGGCCCTGGAGACCGGCTTCATCGAGGGTGACGGCCCGTACTACCCCCAGCCCCGCACGCCGATCCGCCCCGCTCCCGAGCGGAGCTTCGAGGGCCGCACGTACGCCGTGGCCACCTCGGAAGACTCGCTCGAGGCGGCGGCCCGGCTCAAGGCGGCCATGGTGATGTTCGCCGACCGCAGCTGGAAGGGCCGCCTGCCCCAGATCGAGACCTGGCGCGAGCAGTACCGGGCGTTCCACAACGAGGAGCCGCCGCCCCCGCTGATCTGCGACTTCGTGTACTGCCACCCCGACGCCGAGGTGGCGGCGGCCAAGGGCCCCGGCTACATCGCCACCTACCTGGAGAGCGTGCTGGAGCACTACGAGGTGATGGGCGACCACTTCCAGGGGATGGCGGGCTACGAGGCCTACGCCGGTGCCGCCGGGGCGCTGAAGCGGATGGGCATGACCGGCTTCCTCGATGGATTCCTCGACGCCACCGCCCACGGCACCCCGGAGCAGGTGATCGAGCGCTACCGCACCCGGTGGGAGCTGCTCGGCCCGTTCGAGGCGGCGCCGTCGTTCCGGTTCGGCGGCATCCCGTTCGAGGAGGCCGAGGCCAGCATGCGGCTGTTCGCAGCCGAGGTGCTGCCCGAGATCAAGTCCTGGACGTAGTGGAAGCAGAGGCGGGGAACCAGCGATGCACGAGATCGTGATACGGGGCGGAACGGTGGTGGACGGGTCGGGCTCGGCCCCCTTCACCGGCGACGTGGCCATCGACGGCGGGATGATCACCGAGGTCGGCGGCTCGCTCGCCGGCCGTCGCGTGGTCGACGCCGCCGGGGCGGTGGTGGCGCCGGGCTGGGTGGACGTCCACACCCACTACGACGGCCAGGTGGCCTGGGACGACACGCTCGACCCGTCGTTCTCCAACGGCGTGACCACCATGGTGATGGGCAACTGCGGGGTGGGCTTCGCCCCCTGCCCGCCCGGCCGGGAGCAGGCCCTGATCGAGCTGATGGAAGGGGTGGAGGACATCCCGGGCACCGCCCTGTACGAAGGCGTGCCGTGGGGGGCGTGGAACTCGTTCCCCCAGTACCTCGACTTCCTGGCCTCCCGCCGCTACACGATGGACGTGGGGGCCCAGGTGCCCCACAGCGCCCTCCGCTTCGCCGTGATGGGCGACCGAAGCCTGGACGACGAGGCCACACCGGCCGACCTGGCCGAGATGCGCCGCCTGGTGGCCGAGGCGGTGGCGGCCGGGGCGCTCGGGTTGAGCACCTCCCGCACGGTGTTCCACCGCTCGCTCGACGGCCTGCCCGTGCCCGGCACCTACGCCCCGCTGGCCGAGCTCCTGGAGCTGGCCCGGGGCATGGTGGACGGCGGGGGCGGCGTGTTCGAGGTCATCCCCGCCTCGTCGGCCGGTGAGCTGCGCTCCCTCGGGGGCGAGCGCTTCAGCCAGGACGAGGAGCTGGGCCTGCTGGCGGCGATCGCCCGCCACACCGGCGTGCCCGTCACGTTCACCACGGTCCAGAACGTCGACCATCCCGACGCCTGGCAGGAGGTGCTGGCCTTCGCCGCCGAGCGCCAGGCCGAGGGGCTGCGGCTCCACCCCCAGGTGGGGTCCCGCCCCGTGAGCATCCTGGCGTCGCTCGACGGCTACCACCCGTTCATGCAGCGCCCGTCGTACCTGGCGGTGGCCTCGCTGCCGCGGGCCGAGCGGGCCGCCGCCCTGCGCGACCCCGTGGTGCGGGCCCGGGTGCTGGCCGAGACCGACCAGGCCCCGGACGCGCCCGGCCCCATGGACAACATGGCCCGGGGCATGCACCGCTCCACCCCCCACATGTTCCTCGTCGACGAGGTGGTGGACTACGAGCCGCCGCCCGAGCACCGGGTGGGCGCCCTGGCCGCAGCGTCCGGCCAGACCCCCCACGAGGTCCTGTACGACCACCTGACCTCCGGGACGGGCGAGGGTCTGGCCGTGCTGTGGGGCGCCGGCTACGCCCACGGCAACCTCGACGCCATCGGCGAGATGCTGGCCGACCCCCACACGGTGACGGGGCTGGCCGACGCCGGGGCCCACGTGCGCCTCATCTGCGACGGCAGCGCCCCCACCACCCAGCTGAGCCACTGGGTGCGGGACCGGACCCGGGGCGGGCGGCTGCCCATCGAGATGGTGGTGGCCAAGCAGACCCGTCGCAACGCCGAGCTGTACGGCCTCCCCGACCGGGGTCTGCTGGCCCCCGGCCTGCGGGCCGACCTCAACGTGATCGATCTCGACGGCCTCAGCGTGCGGCGCCCTGTGGTGCACTGCGACCTCCCGGCCGGCGGCTGGCGCTTCCTCCAGCCGGTCAGCGGCTACCTGGCCACGTTCGTGGCCGGCGTCCAGACCCGGGCCGACGATGCCGACACCGGCCAGCGCCCCGGCCGCCTCGTCCGCCGGGGGGCGTGATGGCGGGCGACGAGCCGCCGCGAGCGCCGATCCGCCGGATCGTGACCGGCAACGGCCCCGACGGCCGCTCCCGGTTCCTGGACGACGGCCCGTCGCCCCACGTACGCACGGTGGACGGCCGCCCCGGCTACCGGATCACGAACCTGTGGGCCACCGATGCCATGCCGGTGCCGGTGGACGGACCCGACTCACTCGATCGGGTGACCGGGGTGCTGCCGCCCCCCAACGGCAACGTGTTGCGCATCATCGACTTCCCGCCCGAGCCCGACGACCCCGAGGCCCTGGCCCAGGGCATGGCGGCCACGTTCAGCCATCTGCTGCCCGACGCCCACCAGCATGACGAGCGGCCCCACCCGGGCATGCACGTGACCCGTACGGTCGACTATGCCCTGGTGCTGGAAGGGGAGGTGGTGGCCATCATGGACGAGGGGGAGACGGTGATGCGGGCTGGCGACGTGCTGATCCAGCGGGCCACCAACCACGCCTGGGCCAACCGGTCGGGCCGCAACGCCCGCATCGCGTTCATCCTCATCGACGGTGCATAACGACGTGGCCGACGAGCCGGACGGTTTGGCCTGAACGCCGAACTAGGTAGGTCCACTCAATGCGGCCCCACCTGACCTGCCTTTAACTATGCCGAGGCGAGGACAACCGTTCCCAAGGACGGCCTTGCCAACCGGATCCGGGATGGGGGCCCACTCAGAGTCGCCCCTGACAGGGCTCCCATCCCGATCTCTTGCCGACAGTACGGTCGGCCCCCCGCCCGGGCAATGGGCGTGCGCTGAATCGTGTAATCCTGCCGATGTAATGATCAGGCTTGGGAACTTTTACCCCCCCTGAGACGACGTACCCATGGACGCCCAGTGCGGGCGCCCCCCGGGGCAGAGAGATCACGAGGGTCACTGTGGCCAGCCATCCGCCGTTGAAGATCGGGATCGTCGCCCCTCCGTGGGTCCCCGTGCCCCCCGTCAGCTACGGGGGCACCGAGCTGGTGCTCGACGTGCTGGCCCGGGGCCTCCACGGCGCCGGCCACGACGTCACCCTGTTCACCACCGGTGACTCCACCTGTGCCGTTCCCCGTTCTCACCTGTTCGACCGGTGCGACCCCGATCGGATGGGCTACAGCGTGCTGGAGCTGCGCCACGTGGCCGCCGCCTACGAGACCCTGGCCGGCTGCGACATCGTGCACGACCACACCATGGCCGGCCTGTTCGTCAGCGAGCTCTACCCCGAGTTGCCGGTCGTCACCACCAACCACGGCCCGTTCAACGAGGACCTGGTGGACATCTACCGCCAGGTGGCCCACCGGGTGCCCGTGATCGGCATCTCCCGCCACCAGGCCGGCACGGCCCCGGCGTCGGTGCCGGTGGCCACCGTGATCCACCACGGCCTCGACCTGTCCCGCTACGAGTTCGGCCCCGACGGCGGCGAGTACCTGCTGTCGCTGGGCCGTATGTGCCACGACAAGGGCATCGACCGGGCCATCGAGGTGGCCCGGCGGGCCGGGATGCCCCTGGTCATCGCGGCCAAGATGCGGGAGGCGGCCGAGCAGCGCTACTTCGCCGAGGTCATCGAGCCCGAGTTGGGCGACGACGTGGTGTACGTGGGCGAGGTGGGCCACGCCGAGAAGGTCCGCCTTCTCCAGGGGGCCCGGGCCCTGCTGAACCCGATCCGCTGGCCCGAGCCGTTCGGACTGGTCATGATCGAGGCGCTGGCCTGCGGCGCCCCGGTGGTGGGCGGCACCGACGGTGCGGCGCCCGAGATCGTGACCGACGGGGAGACCGGCTTCCTGGCCGACGACCTGGACGCCCTGGCCGCCGCCGTGACCCGTCTCGACGCCATCAGCCGGCGGGCGTGCCGGGAGCGGGCCGAGCGCTGGTTCTCGGCCGAGCGCATGGTGGCCGATCACGAGCGGTTCTTCCATCGGGTCCTGGCCGATCGCCGGGCCCGCCGCACACTCGCCGCCGTAGCCCCCTGAGGGGCCGGGCCCGCCAGCCCGGCCCTTCAGGCGGCTCCGGGAGCCGTGGCGCTCCCGGAGCCCGACGGGCCCTACGGAACGGCCTTGACCGTGACCGGCTCGGTCAGGTCGATGTCGACCGCGGGCCCCGTGATGGCGACCTGGGAGCCGCCGGCGGCGCCCTCGCGCGGTTCGAGGCGCAGCGTCACGTCGGGGTCACCGCTCACCACCAGCCGCAACGGCTCAGGGTTGCGGGCCGCCGCCTCCAGCAGCTCCTGGGCCACGCGGACGATCAGATGGCTGCGGGTGGGGTCGGTCACCGGACCGATCTGCCAGTCGATGTCCACCAGGGCGCCCACGTTCTCCCGTAGGGCCGCCGCCTCCACCTCCACCGCCAGCCGTACGGGGTCGTCGGTCTCCTCGAAGGGGGTGGGCTCGGCGAAGGGGTTGGCGGCCACGCTGGTGCGCCAGGTGCGCTTGGACCGGGCCAGCTCCAGCGACCACAGGGTGGCGGGGTGCCCGTCGTCGGTGCCCAGCTCCTCGCCGATCACCACGCCGGTGTTGCGGGCCTCGGCCGCCGCCACCGCGGCCTCGGCCGTCTCCGCCCGGGCCTCCAGGGCGTTGTTCTCCAGCACCAGGGTGCCGATCTCGTTCGACTGGGCCTCGATCCGGGCCTCGTGCTCGGCCACCTTGGCCTTCAGCTCGTCGATCTCGCCGGTCTGGCGCCGGACCGCCCCCGACAGCTGCGAGCTCTGGGCCTCCAGGCGGGTGATCTGGGCCTTGGCCCCGTCCAGCTCGGTGGTGCGGGCATCGAGCTCGGAGGTCCGGGCCGCCAGCTGAGCCCGGGTCTCGTCGCGTTCGGTGGTGCGGGTGGCCGCCTCGGCCCGTGCGTCGTCGCGCTCGGCGGTCAGCGTGGCCTGGGTGGCCGCCGCTTCGGCCTGGTGGGCCAGGAGGGCCCGGTTGGACCGCACCCACATCACCAGGAACCCGACCGCCAACAGGGCGACTATCACGAGGAGAGCTGGCATAGGGACCCTACCGATACCTAGAGGGGGACAGGAATGGCTCCGCTTGGCGACCCACCGACCCGCCCGCCGGGACCACATCGCTGTCGTACCCGCACCATTGAAACCAGTAGCCGGCCCCGTGGCAATCACCCCGCCGATCAGCCGCCGGCGGGGGGATCGACGCGGTCGGGCTCAGGTGGCCGACTGGTGCCGGATGTCGTGCACCCCCGGGGCCCGGTGCCGCCACTGCCAGGCCCGGCTGCCGGCGCTCCAGACCAGCCCCGATCGCCCGGCCATGGTGGCCGCCACCCGCTTGGGGCCGCCGAGGCCCTCGGCCGCCGCCCGCAGCTCCTTCTGCGACCGCTCCCGGGCCCCCGGCCCGTCGCCCATCAGCCGGGTGCCGCGGTACCAGCGGATCGACGACCAGTAGCGGCGGACCTCATCGGTCACCGGCCCCAGGCCGGGGTTCTGCTCGATGATCTGGCGGAAGATCCAGTCTTCGGCCTCGGTGAAGCGGGCGTCGTTGGTGCCGGTGGCCGAATGGACCCGGTAGCGGGTGAGGCGGCGGGGCTCGTAGCGGATGCCCGCTCCCCGCTTGACCAGGTGGTACGAGGTCCAGATGTCGTACAGGGGCTCCATCTGCTGGGGGAAGTCGATGGCCAGGATGGCGTCGCGCCGGATCACGGCGGCGTAGCACGGCTGGGGGGCGTTCCACACCGCCACCAGGCGGATCCCCTGGGCCAGGTCGTAGTCGATCTTGCCGCCTTGCATGGTGCGGCGATGGGTCCGCTCTGACTCCTCCTCGGTGTAGGCCTCCTGGATGCGGCCCCGCTCGTCGATCACCCAGAAGTCGACGAAGGTCATCGCCGTGTCGGGGTCATCCAGCATCGGGGGCACCACGGCGGCCAGGTACCCGGGTTCCCACAGGTCGTCGTCGTGGAGGGTGGCGATCAGCGGCGTGTCGGCCCGACGGACGAGGTCGAGCCAGTTGCCCATCGCCCCCAGACCGGGCCGGTTGCGGTGGTAGCGGATCCGGGGATCGGTGTAGGAGGCGACCAGCTTCTCGGTGCCGTCGTTCTCGCTGTTGTCGCCCACGAGGATCTCGAAGTCCTCGTAGGTCTGAGCCAGAGCGGAATCGAGAGCCTCGGCCAGCATCTTCTCGCGCTGATAAGTGGGAACCACGACGGAGACGGTCGCCATGGCAGCCAGCGTAATGGGGCGTACGCTGCGAAGAGCAGGACCCCCGGAGGGAGCGCGTGGCAGGCAGGACCCGAGATATCGCTGGCTACCGCGACGCCGAGCTGATCGGCCAGGGCGGGTTCGCCGCCGTCTACAAGGCGGCCGACGCCGCCCACGGACGCGAGGTGGCGATCAAGGTGCTGGAGGGGGCGCTGGGCGAGACCGAGCGCCGCCGCTTCGACCGCGAGCGCCAGACGATGGGCCGCCTGGGGTCGCACCCCAACATCATGCCGGTGTACGAGTCGGGCTATACCGAGAGCGGCGAGGGCTACATCGTCATGCAGCTCGCCACCGGCGGCTCGCTGGGAGCCCGCCTCCGGTCGGGCGGGCCGCTCCCCTGGACCGACGCGGTGGAGATCATGGCCGCCGTGGCCGGGGCCACCCAGGCGGCCCACGACTCGGGGGTGCTGCACCGCGACATCAAGCCCGACAACATCTTGATCGACCAGTACGGCAACCCCAAGCTGTCCGACTTCGGGATCGCGGCGGTGGCCAACAACGCCACCGCCACCATGAGCACCACGGCCACCCTGGCCCATGCCGCCCCCGAACTCCTGCAGGGCCAGCAGATCGGCCCCGGGGTCGACATCTACGCCCTCGGCTCCACCCTGTTCAACCTGATCACGGGCCTACCCCCGTTCATCCGGCCGGGCGACGAAGGGGTCACGCCGATGATCACCCGGGCCCTCACCGAGGCCCCGCCCGACCTCCGGCCCCAGGGTGTCCCCGATTCCGTGGCCCGGATCATCGAGCAGTCGCTGGCCAAGGACCCGGCCCAGCGCCAGCCCACGGCCCAGGCCATGGCGGCCCAGCTCAAGGCGGCCGCCACCGGCGCCCCCCTGCCCAGCTCGGCCACCGTCGCCGTGCCCAGCCCACCGCCGCTGATCGCCCAGACGCCCACCGGCTCCCCGGCCTGGCCGGCAACGGGCCCCCAGGGGCCCCAAGGCCCGCCGCCCACCCAGCCCCAGTACGCCACGATGCCCCCACAGGGCTTCCAGAACACGCCGCCCGGCTACCAGAACACCCCCTCCGGCTTCCAGGGTTCGCCGACGGGTTTCCCGAGCGGTCCCCAGGCGTTTCCCGCCCCGTCCCCGGGCTATCAGAGCGGGCCGGTCCCGCCGGGCAACGACATCGGGCCGGCTCCGTTCCACCACTCCGGCCCTCCGCCCCGAAGCGGCGGCGGACCGGGCAAGATCCTGGCCCTCGTGGGCGGAGGCCTGGTGGCGCTGCTGGCCGTGGGCGGCATCGCCGCCGCCGTGGCCAACTCAGGCGGCGACGGGGACGGCGGCAACACCACCACGACGCCCAGCACCGGGGACGTCACGTCCACCACGGTGGCGAACGGATCCACCACCGCCGCTGCCGGTACCAGCACGGCCACGGTCAGTGTCGAATGCCCGGACCAGATCCAGCTCAACACGAAGATCTACTGCACGATCACCACCGTGGGGGCGGCGTCGGGCACCTGGGATCTGCCCGGTTTCAAGGACGCCCCTGAGCCGTTCGACACGAGCAAGGGCACGTTCGACATCTTCATCAATCCGACGAACCCCACGGCGGTGGGCCAGACCTTCACGATCACCGCCACCGTGGCCGACGCCGCCGGAGCCAGCACCTCGGTCCAGAAGAGCTTCACCGTGACCGGGATCTCGGTGTCGATCACCTGCCCGGCCCAGATCGCCCTCAACGACACCGTGTACTGCGACATCGTGACGGCCAACGCCACCTCGGGTGAGTGGAGCATCCCCCAGTTCGGGCAGGGTGCGCTCGACGTGGTGCCCGGGATCAGCTCGATCCAGATCCAGCCCAGCTCGCCCCAGGCGGTGGGCCAGACCTTCACCCTCACCGCCACGGCGTCCGACGCCAGCGGCCAGACAGCATCGGCCACCCACTCCTTCACCGTGACCGCAAGCTGAGCCAGGCTCAGCCTTCGGTCAGCAGGCCGGCGTCGCGCAGACGGGAAGCGGCCAGGACCACCTCGTCGAGTGGCAGACCGGCCCGAGCGGCCACGTCGACCACGTCGGTGTCGCCGTCGGCCAGGCTCAGGAGCCACAGGTAGGTGGACTCCTTCGAGGCGTTGCCGATCGTGCCCCCGATCTTGGCGAACAGGCCGCGCCGGCCCAGTTGGGGCTCGCCCTCGGGCGAGGTGTTGGTGAGCGGGCGGCGCTCGTCGAACAGCTCGAGGGCCTCGGTGGCCACGTCGACGGCGGCCAGGACCCGCTCGGCGCTCACGAACGAGAGGTCGTCGGCCGAGGTGTGGTACTGGGGGTAGGTGCCGTGCATGGTGCGCGACAGCCGGCCGATCGGCAGGTCGAAGCCGAGCGAGCAGTACTGGCGCTCGTCGTAGCCGTAGGGGTACCAGTCGAGGATCTGGCCGCCGCGGTCGGCCAGGACCCGGGCCAGCACCCGATCGGTTCCGGTGTCGCCCCGGCGGGAGCGCTTGTAGGTGAGCGGCCCGGGGTCGCCCAGGCCGGTGACCACCAGCCCGTGGGCGATCCGGGGTACCACGTCACGATTGCGGGACAGCCAGGTGATCGAGCCGATGGTGCCCGGGATGAACACGAACCGGTAGGTGAGCCGGCGCTGGGCGCTCATGGCCCACCGGGCCAGGGCGACGGCGGCGGCGATCCCGGTGAGGTTGTCGTTGGCCATCGACGGGTGGCAGATGTGGGTGGAGATCAGCACCTCGCGGTCGGTCGAGCCGGGAACGACCAGCTCGCCGTAGGTGAGCGCCCCCGGCTCGAGGGTGGCGTCGAGGTCGACGGTGTAGAAGCCGGGTTGGAGGGAGGCGTGATCGTCGTAGGGGAGGCAGAACCCCCATGTCTGGGCGTAGTACGCCGTGCGGTAGGGCACGGACCACGGCATGTCGGGATTGGAGTGGAGGTGGTTGGCGATCTGCGACAGCGACAGCTCGCCCTTCACCGCGTGGCTGTAGCCCACCACGTGGAGGTTGCAGTTGTCGGTGTCGGCCACCAGGTCGCCGTCGGGTCCCCACAGCCGGCCCCGGTTGAGGTTCCACTCGTTGGGCACCTGCCAGTCGAGCACGGGGGTGCCGGTGGGTACCTCGTGGATCGTGAGGTCGATCTCCTTGCCCACCCGGGCCAGCGTGGCCCGGTTTCCGTTGCCGGTGAGGCTGCGGCAGAGGGGGAACAGGTCGTCCATCAACTGGTCGACCCAGGTGGCGTCGAGGCCTGGCGTCATGCGTTTGTTCTAGCCGAGAACGGCTGATCAGCCGACAACGCGGGGGTGGGGCCGGAGGATCTCGGTGACCCCGCCCCAGGATGAGGCGTTGACCATGGGGGCGATCTCGTCGGCCAGGTTCCAGGGCAGGATGACCACGACGTCGGGTTTCTCCTCGGGCAGAACCTCGGGAGCGCGCACCGGGATGCGGGTGCCGGGCAGCAGGGTGCCCTGCTTGTCGGGGTTGCGGTCCACGGTGAAGGGGATCATGTCGACCCCGATCCCGCAGTAGTTCAGCAGCGTGTTGCCCTTGGCCGGGGCGCCGTAGGCGGCGAGCCGCTTGCCGGCGTCGAGATGGCCGATCAGGTGGGCCAGCATCTCCCGCTTGTGCTGGGCCACGGTGCGCCCGAACTGGGTGTAGGTGTGCAGCTGGTCCAGCCCGGCAGCGGCCTCGGCCCGCCGGATGCGCTCCACGTTGGGGGTCTCGGGCGTGGCGCCGATGTGGGCCAGCCACAGGCGCAACGCGCCGCCGTGGACGCTCAGCTCCTCCACGTCGACCACGGCCAGACCCTCGGCGGCGAAGACGGGCTCCAGGGCGAGGAGGGAGAAGTAGGAGAAGTGCTCGTGGTAGATCGTGTCGAACTCCACCTGCTCCATCAGCCGGAGGAGGTGGGGGAACTCGAAGGTGACCCGGCCGGTGGGAGCGAGCAGCTCCCGGAAGCCGCCGACGAAGTCGTGCAGCTCGTGGACGTGGGCCAGCACGTTGTTGGCGATCATCAGGTCGGCCGGGCCGACCTCGTCGCGCACCTGGCGGCCGACCGAGGCCTCGAAGAACTGGACCCGGCTGGGGATGCCCTTGGCCTCGGCCAGCACGGCGATGTTGGCCGCCGGTTCGATGCCCAGCACCGGTATGCCCTTGGCCACGAACCACTGGAGGAGGTAGCCGTCGTTGCTGGCGATCTCCACCACCCGGGACGACGAGTCGAGCCCGAGGCGGGCCGTGGCCATGTCGACGTAGCGGCGGGCGTGCTCCACGTAGGAGGTGGACCAGGACGACTGGTAGGCGTAGTCGGAGAAGATGGCCGACGGGGGGACCTCGTGGTGGAGCTGCACCATGTGGCACTGGGAGCACACGTAGACCGTGAGGGGGATGAACAGCTCCCCACCCCGGGCGGCTTCCAGCGGCACGTAGGAGTTGGCCAGCGGCTGGGGCCCGAGATCCACCATGATCTCGCTCAGTGCGGCGCCGCACCCACGGCACTTCAATTCGTACATCCCTCATCCATTCCCGAAAAGTCACAACAAGGTGGATGGAGCGCGGAGAACGAGGCCCGCCCAGCTCGATCAGCTTCATCCAGGCCCGCAACGACGAGACTACTACTCCGTATCGACACGACAACGCGCTTCCTGGAGCAAAACAACAGGGGTCCCCGCCTTACGGTCTCAGTCGCTGTGAGCTGCGGTGGCTTCCGTCTCGCGGCGGCTTCGGGCCCGGCGCCCGGGCCCACCGGGAAAGGGGTGTCCCGGCGCTCGGCGGATCCGCTAGCCTAAGGGCCCAGAAGCCAGCGCTCGTAGCCCAATTGGATAGAGCATCTGACTACGGATCAGAAGGTTGGGGGTTCGAATCCCTCCGAGCGCGCTGAGTTCTCCCAGGCCAGGCCGTCGCTGCGTCATCGATACCAGCACCCCAGCCAGCGGATCACGGGGAACGGAACGGGTTCATGCCGCGAACCCAATCCGACACCGAGCCCGGATACAACAGCTCACCGATTGCCACGGTGATCAGGGCCGCTCCGACGGCGAACCAGGCGAGATTCACCACCCAGACGAACAGTTGCACAGCCAACGGTCCGGGGCGGCGATAGTGGTGGGCGGCCGGGGCCACCGACACGACCGACGTAGCGGCCAAGAATCCGCCTGCGGTCAGAATCGTCCATGGCCACCCTCGGCCCTCGACGTAGAACCGTTCCACCCACCCCGGCGAAGCTGTCTCGGCCAAACCAGCCGCGGCCAGCAACAGACCGATGAGCACAAATCGACCAACCGAGAGCCGGGCCGCCCATCCCCGCAATTCAGCCCCCGGGATCAGTCTCACGACGCCTGAACCCAGAACCGATCGGACACTCCGCTCGGTTGAACCACGAACGAAGTCTGGAAAGTAGATCCCCGCCAGGAGTCCACCAAGGGCCACGCCGGCCAGGCTGGGCTTTCCGATGGCAGCGCACAGGACGACCAGCGGAACCACTGCCAACGGCAGCGCAGCTCGGGCAATAGCCCCGTTGCGGCGGGGTTCTTCGACCGCCGCAACCTCATCCTGGCTCACGACCCACCCCCCGAGAAACGCTCGGCCACCCGCTGCCGCCCCGTCTCGCATGCCAGCCTAGACAGGTCGAACGTCGAAGACCGAGGGTCGGCCGGCTCGACGAGGAGGTCCACGATCTCGGCGATCGGCCGTGGAAGGGGCCACCGCCGAGCACCAGCTACGAGACGACGCAGGGGGCCCGATCCCGGAGCCGGGTCAGCCGAAGGCCCGTCGGAGGCCCCGGCTGGTGAGGTCGATCAGGAAGGTGAGAACGACCAGGGCGCCCATCGCCCCGAGCACAGCGGGACAGGAAGTACTGGGGCATCAACCGGCCCGACGTGGACGACTCGGACCCGAAGGTGAACGAGTGGCCGGCCACGGCCGACAGCCCGGCCAAATCGCTGATCGGCTCGATGCCGGTGTCGGCGCCGGTGATGAACACCGAGGTGAACTCGGCGTCGATGTCACGCTGGACGATGGCCCGGGCCCCGTCCACTTCCAGCCGGGCCTGGACGCCGGTGAGACCGCCGAACCAGACGAGGTCGAGATCGCCGACGGCGAAGCCGCTGACCGCACCCTGGTAGTCGGTGACGGGCACGTACTCCACGTCTACGCCGAGCTGGTCGGCCAGATGGTCGGAGACGAGGCCGAACTGGCGCTGCAGAACGTCGGGATCCTGATCGGGGATGGCACCGATGCGGAGCGTGCCGCTGAAGGTGGCCGCCTCGGCGGAGTCGTCGGTGCCAGTGGTCTCGATCGTGCCGGCCGTCGCCGTGTCGGCGGTGGTGCCCGAGTCGTCGTTGGATCCGCAGCCGGTGAGGGCGGTGGTCAGCAGGGCCAGCAGGCCCAGGGCGACGAGGAGCCTCCGGAACGCTGGGGGACGGGGGCGATCGGCTCCGGTGTGGTCGAGTGCCTGCCAACTGGCGGGCGTTGTGCGGGCGATCATGAGCGTCGACCTGGGTGCGGCATGGCGATTCCTCCATGGAAGTTGACGATGAGAGGGGCGAGGCTAGCCCAGCCGCCGACTCGGCGCCCCACGGGCTCACCGGGCCACGATCGGGCCGATCGGCCTATCCAGGCCGTCGCCGGCGAGCCCGATAGCTGAAGTGATCCCCATGCAGAGACAAGGAGCGTCGTCCATGTGGTCACTCAGCTGGAACTCACACGAGGTGCGCAAATGGTAACGAGCCGATCGGCAATGGTCTGTGTCCGGGCGACAACCGCCGCCGTCACCCTCAGCGGTCTCATCCTGACCATGGGTGCCCCGGTGAAGTGGGGCTTCCGGATCGGCGCCCTCGCTGGCCTGATCTGAACCCGACTCGCCGACGCCGGCGTCACCTGGCCCACCGTCCGGCCCGGTCGACGCCGGCGACGGGCGTCCGACCCGATGGAGCGCGGTCCGCGCCGGATCACCAGCTCACGAGGACCGGGGGCTCTCCTGTCGGGCGATCCATTCCACGAACTCGTGGGCCGAGCCTTCGGAGTGCTCCCCGAAGAAGGCCCGGGCCCACTCGTCGATCTCCTCGTCGCTGTAGCCGGCCTCGTTCAACTCCGGGCGAACCTCGTTGGCCAGCAGATGAATCGGCTCCACCCGCTCGATCGACGGTTCGGCGGGCTCGATGCCCTCGTCCTCGGGCCACTCCGCTTTGAGTGACCGGGCCAGCTCCCGATCTTGCTCACTGAAATCGGTCATGCCGGTGAGCTACCCGGGCCCGAAGCGGCGCAACCCGGCCACGCCGGCCAGGCCGGCCCCGGTGGTGGCGCCGTAGACGAGATGACCGGCCAGGTCACGGGCCAGCGACTCCCGGTCGTAACGCCAGATCGGTTCGTAGATCCCCAGCGATCCGAGCACGGCGTAGCTGGTGGCGAAGGCCGCCACGCCGGTGACCAGCCCGGCCCGGAGACCCCGTCGGGCCGACCCGCCACCGGCCACGGCGACCGCCACGAGCCCCCAACCGACCCCGGTGCTCCAGTGGACCACGTCCTGGGTGACGCCGGCCCGCCGGTCGGGGATCTGCACCCCGACCTGCTCCGCCGCCCGCCGACCGATCTCGGCCGGAGCGCCACCATCATCGAACGAGGCCACCTGCCGGCTCGACAGCTCCCAGTCGGCGAACCGGGACGCCGCACCCCGGCGCCGCTCGCCCCGGAACTGGTAGGCGTCCATGGCCAGGGTCCCGGCGGCGCCCGCCAGCACTCCGGCCAGCGCCCGGCGCGCAGGCCGCCTCATCGGGTCACCGCCGCCGAGATCGACCCGGTGACCGCCGGGAACGCTGCTCCCACTCGCACAGGGCACGTGTTCCCGTCGGTTGGGCCGGCAAAACCCGCAGCTGCCCGCCACCCGCCCATCGGCGGCGCCAGATGCGCTCACCGGCGTGACGGGCCACCGTCAGCTGACTAGCCTCACGGGCGTGCTGAAGCCGGCGGAGGGCCAGCCGATCACCGGGAAGGGGACCGCTGCGCTGTTCGTCGGCGTGCTGGTTCTCGGCACGCTGAGCCTGTTCGGGTCGGCCTGTGGCCGGGTGGGGCCAACCGAGGTGGCGAACACCTGGGTCTGGGCGTTGCGAGCCGACGACGCCGACCTGTACCGGTCGCTGGTGGTGCCCCGACCAGGCGTCGAGCGGGGGTCGGCCTGGACGGCGGAGCGGGCCTGCCTCGACTGGGACACCGTGGCCGTGAACGTGGAGGAGTCACCCGACGCTCCCGACGCCGCCCAGGTGGCGGCGGTCGACGGCACCGGCCGGTCCCTCACCCGCTTCCTCTACCGCACCGACAGCGGATGGCGGATCACGGTCGACAGCGTGTGCGACGAGGACTGAGCGGCCTGCCTTCAGTCCCAGGCCGCCAACGAGTTCCAACCGCTGGCGGGGCGGCCACTACTGTTGATCGCCATGGGTGAGACGCAGCACGTGGATGTGGTGGTGGTGGGCGCCGGGTTCGCCGGGATGTACATGGTCCACCGGATGCGCCAGGCCGGGCGGCGTGTGATCTGCTTCGAGGGCGGCACCGACGTGGGCGGCACGTGGTACTGGAACCGCTATCCCGGGTGCCGCTGCGACGTGGAGTCGCTCGAGTACTCCTACGACTTCGACGCCGACCTCCAGCAGGACTGGGTGTGGACGGAGAAGTACGCCACCCAGCCCGAGATCCTGCGCTACGCCCAGCACGTGGCCGACCGCTTCGACCTGCGGCGCGACATCCGGTTCTCCACCCGGGTCACCGACGCCACCTTCGACGAGGGCGCCGGCCGCTGGACCGTCGCCACCGACGACGGCGCCACCACCAGCGCCCAGTTCGTGGTCATGGCCACCGGCTGCCTGTCGAGCGCCAACATGCCCGACATCCCGGGGCGGGACTCCTTCCAGGGTGAGCTGGCCCACACCGGCCGCTACCCCAAGGAGGGGATCGACTTCACCGGCAAGCGGGTGGGGATCGTGGGCACGGGGTCGTCGGGTATCCAGGCCATCCCCGTGATCGCCAGGACGGCCGGCCACCTCACCGTGTTCCAGCGCACGGCCCAGTTCACCATCCCGGCCCGCAACGGCCCGCTCGACCCGGCCGAGCAGGCCGAGGTGAAGGCCCAATACGCCGAGATCGTGGCGGCCAACAAGCGCATGTTCGGCGCCTTCGGCTCCCGCTACCAGCGCCCGCTGCGGGTGGCCACCGAGACCGACCCCGAGGAGTTCCGGGCCGAGATGGAGTACCTGTGGGAGCGAGGCGGCAGCCTGTTCCTGTCCAGCTTCCGGGATCTGATGCGCACACCCGAGGCCAACCAGCTGGCGGCCGACTTCGTGCGGGAGAAGATCCGCCAGACGGTGAACGACCCGGAGACGGCGGCCAAGCTCATCCCCGACGGGCTCATCGGCTGCAAGCGGCTCGTGATCGACACCGACTACTTCGAGACCTACAACCGGCCCAACGTGTCGCTGGTGGACATCAGCGCCAAGGGCACGCCGATCACCGAGGTCACGCCCACCGGTATCCGCTGCGGCGATGATCACTACGACCTCGACGTATTGATCTTCGCCACCGGGTTCGACGCCATGACCGGCTCGCTCCTGCGGGTCGACATCCGGGGCCGGGGCGGGCGGCGGCTGGCCGATGCCTGGGAGGCGGGACCCATCACCTACCTGGGCCTGAACGTGGACGGGTTCCCCAACCTGTTCACGATCACCGGGCCGGGGAGCCCGTCGGTGCTGGCCAACATGATCGTGGGCACCGAGCAGCACGTGGAGTGGATCGCCGACTGCGTCGACTACATGGCGGCCCACGGGCACGACACGATCGAAGCCGAGCCCGAGGCGGTGGAGGAATGGGTGGCCCATGTGAACGCGGTGGCCGACCGCACGATCTTCCCCACCTGCAACAGCTGGTACGTGGGGGCCAACATCCCGGGCAAGCCCCGGGTGTTCATGCCGCTCCTCGGGTTCCCGGCCTACGTGGACAAGTGCAACGAGGTGGCCTCCACCGACTACCCCGGCTTCACCTTCGGCCGGGCGACGGCTGCGGCCGGGGTGTGACGCCGGCGGCACCGTCGTCACGATGGCGCCGTAGCGGCGGCGGGCCTGCACCCCGCCAATCGTAGGGTCGGCACTACGATCGGATGGTCATGGAGGAATCGCCCCCGCTGCTCGGGGAGCAGCTGGCGTACTACCGGGCCGTTGCCGGCGAGTACCACACGCACGCCCTCGACCTGCCGGGCCAGCAGGAGCTGGCGGACGCCATCCGATCCTGGGCGCCGGAAGGCGACGCGCTGGAGCTGGCCTGCGGGACCGGGCTCTGGACCGAGCAGCTGACGCGGACGGCAACCACCGTGACGGCGGTCGACGGCGCCCCGGAGATGCTGGCGCTGGCCCGGGCCCGGGTCGGCCCGGGAGCACCGGTGCGCTTCGTCGAAGCCGACCTCTTCTCGTGGCGGCCAGACCGGCGCTACGACGCCGTCTGGTTCGGCTTCTGGATCTCGCACGTGCCCGAGGAGCGGTTCGAGCCGTTCTGGCGGATGGTGGCCGACGCGATGGCGCCCGGGGGTCGGGTGTTCTTCTTCGACGACAACCATCGAACCGACGAGGAGCTCATCGACGGCCCCGATTCCCCGATCGTCGAGCGCCGCCTCCACGACGGCCGCCCGTTCCGGGTGGTCAAGATCCCGTACCAGCCCGACCAGCTGGAGCAACGCCTGCGGGCGTTGGGCTGGGACGTCGCCGTGGCCGGTAGCGGCCCCTTCTACTGGGGATCCGGTGGGCTCGCCGCCTGACGGCCCGGCGGGGCCCGGCCCGCACCGAGACCCGACCGATGTGCGGGCGGTCACGTTCATCCGCCACGGGCAGTCCGAGTTCAACCGGCACTGGGCGGCAACCGGCGTGGACCCGCTGATCAGGGACGCACCCCTGTCCGACCTGGGCCACGCACAGGTCCGGGCCGCCCGGGAGGCGGCCCGGGTGCTGGAGCCGGAGGAACCGTTCCTCCAGCGGGTGACGTCGTTCCTCGGGCCTCGATCCGGGCGCGCCGACGTCATCACCGCGAGGTTGCGGGTAACCACCGCCGACCGGCCAACCCGGCGACGAGCAGCCCCAACAGCGCACCGCCGACCATCAGCGCCGTCTGGAGAGCGAAGGTTCGGCTGTCGTCGAGGCCGCCCGACGAGAGGACCGCCGCCCCCACACCCGCCCGGATCAGCCAGATGGTGGAGGCCGCCGCCAGTGGCCGGGGATCGATCCCCACCAGAGCGATGCCGACTACTGGCAACGCAATCGACTCGACCAACCCGGTCGCCTGCAAAGCCGCCACAGGCGACACGATCCACCCGACGGCGACGACCGCTCCCAGGAGACCGAGCGCTTGCACCGGCGCCAGCGCCCGCCGACCGTCGCCGACAGCAGCGGCGGCGCCGGCAAGGAGGATCGACGGGATCAAGCCGACGACGATGAGCTGCCCTGGAACAGACGAGGAGCCACCATCCTGGTGGCCGTAAAGCAGGAGGCCTACGGGAGCGGCGACGAGCACCACCATTGGCCACCGGGTGGTCACGGTGAGAGCAGCCAACGGAATCCCAACGATCAGCAGATCGCGCAAGGGTGAGGGGGCCACGACGGTCACGTCCGACTGGCCGTAGTAGACCATGACGACCGCGGCGAAGGACGCCACATGGGACAGGGCGAGAGCCAGCGCAATCCCGCTGGCCCAAGCCTGGCCCGGTGAGCCTCCGGTGGACTGCCGGGCCCGGGTTCGCAGACCTTCAGCCAGCAGAGCCCCCGACTGCCGGGCCGACCACCGTCCGCCCGCCAGGTCATTGGCGGTGTCGACGATCTCCGCCCCGTTGGCCCGGCGGTATGGGGCCGGGTAGGCCAGCATCGAGAGGCGGTACGAGCTCATCGAGCCACCGCCCCACCGGTGATCGACGGGTCGACGGTTTCGGCCACCCGGATCAGCGTCCGCATCCGGTGCACCTCGGCCAGGGCCGCCTCTCGACCCTGGTCGGTGATCCGGTAATAGCGACGACGACGGCCGTTCACCAGCTCTTCGCCGCTCACCGCGATCAGGTCGGTGTCGACGAGGCGGTCGAGCGCGCCGTAGAGCGTCCCGGCGGTCAGTCGGACCCGGCCATCGGACAGCTCGTCCACGAGCTTGGCCACGGCGTACCCGTGGGCTGGCCCTCGGAGCAGGGCCAGCAAGATGTACAACGTCGGCTCTCGCATAGCGTGACTATAGTACGACTACCGATGCATTGGCGGCAGACGTATTGCCCCAGCGGGAGGCGGGCGGCCGGGTGGACCCTTTGCTGTCACACCCCTTTCGTACTGTTGGGTGAGCGGGTCGGCAGCGGGCGCCGATCCGGCTGACGCGAACGGAGGCGGCGATGGTGCAGGTGGCAGGCGCGGTGGACAGCGAGCCGGGTTGGAGCGATCCGGCTGAGCTGACAGCAGAGGGACTGGCCACAGCGTTGGCCGGAGTCTCGGCGGTGGAGGCAGCGGCCAAGGCCCGGTTCCTGGCCCTGCTCGGCGAGTTCCTTGAGCGCCAGGTCTGGGAGGCGGACGGCTGCGTCAGCGCCGCCCAGTGGTTGTCGTGGCGATGCGGCCTCGGCTCGGTGGCGGCCAGCGAGCACATCCGGGCGGCTCAGGCCATGCGCTCGCTCCCGGCCGTCGCCCGGGCGCTGGCGTCCGGCGCCATCACCTGGTCCAAGGTGCGGGCCATCACCCGCATCGCCACCCCAGCAACCGAGAGCATCTGGCTCGACGTCGCCCTCGACGGTACCGCCGCCCAGGTCGAGCAGATCGTACGCACCCAACGCCGGATCAGCGCCGCCGACGCCGACCACCAGGAGGCCACCCGGTCACTGTCGTGGCGCCAAGCCGACAACGACGACGGCTCGGTGATCATCACCCTGCGGATACCGGCGGCCGAGGGCGCCGCCGTGATCGCGGCCGTCCACGACCGCACGGTCCCCGAAGCCGGCGTCCCCATCGCCAGCCGCCGGGCCGACGCCATGGTCGAGTTGCTTCTCGGCCCCGACATCGCCACCCCCACCGTCACCATCGTCACCCACCCTGAAACCCTCGCCCCCAGCAAAGCCGAGCACGACGAGCCAGGTCCGTGCGCCACCGACGGTGGCATCGCCATCGACCCCGGCACCGCCGCCGCTGCTGCCTGCGACGGGCCGGTCATCACCGCCGACGCCGAGGGCGTGTACCGCCAGCAGCGCTATCCCACCGCTGCCACCCGCCGGCTCCTCGCCCTGCGGGACCCCACATGCCGGTTCCCCGGCTGCCACCACACCGGCCGCCGGGAAGCCCACCACCTCGTCCACTGGATCCACGGCGGATCCCGCCAACCCGACAACCTCGTACTCCTCTGCCCCGGGCACCACCGCCTCATCCACCGCCACCACATCACCCTCCGTCTCGATCGGAGCGGCACGGTCACGGCCTGGGGTCCAGACGAGCGCCCGTACCACCATCCGATGCCGGCCGCCGCCCAACCCTGGCCGGAGCCCACCGCCGAACCCCTTCCCACCTGGGACGGCCAGCGCCTCGACCACCACTGGATCGCCACCTGCCTGGCCGAAGCCATCACCACCGCCTCCCACCCCTCGGCCCCCAGCGAATTTCCCGCGGGAAATCGAGGGGCGGCGTCGCAAGACGTCGCCCGGAAAGGCGCTTACAGGATGTAGTGCTCGCCCGAGGCCCGCACGGTGATGTCGCCGATCGTGATGCCCCACGGCTGGTCGATGGTGTAGAGGATCTGGTCGACCAGGTCCTGGGGCGAGATCGACCAGTAGGCCATCTCGTCGGCGTCGAGCATCGGGGCTGGCAGCTCGCCCTTGAGCCAGCCCTGGGCCGCATCCCGGTAGGCCTCGTAGTTGGTGCCGACGATTCCGGCCATGGCCCGCCGGTTCACCACCGTGCCGCCGAGGCCCGTGCCGAACACCCCGGTGGGCCGCACCACGGTCACCTTGATCCGGCCGTGGGCCTCCTGGCGCAGGGTGTCGGACAGCAGGTTCACGGCGGCCTTGCTGGCGGTGTAGACGGCGCTGCCAGGCACGGCGTGATTGCCATAGATCGACGAGATGTTGACCACGTGGCCCCGGCCCTGCTCGATCATGTGGTCGTACACGGCGCTGATGCCGTGCATCACGCCCTTGATGTTCACGTCGATGCACCGGCTCCAGGCCTCGGCCGCCTGGTCGTGGTCGGCCCAGAACGCCAGCGGCATGGTGCCGGCGTTGTTGACCAGCACGTCGATGCGCCCGAAGGCGTCGACGGCGGCCGCCGCCGCCTCCCTCACGTCGGCCAGCACGGTCACGTCGGCCCCGACGGCCAGGGCGGAGCCATCGGCGAGTCCGGCCACGGTCTCCTCGGCCGCCGCCGGATCGAGATCGACCGCCACCGCCTTCGCCCCCCGGGCCACGCAGCCCTGCACCAGCAGACGCCCGAAGCCGCTCCCGGCCCCGGTCACCATCACCACCCGATCCTGCAGATGGCTCATGGGCTCAGCCGGCGAGGCGGGCCTGCTCGTCGGCCACGAACGCCCGCCACACCGGGTAATCGTCGGTGCCCCACACGTCTTCGATGTGGGCCGCCGCCTGCTCAGCCGTCCAGATCCCCTTGCGCTGGGCGTACAGGGCGTAGAAGGCACTCACCCGGTAGTTGGCCGCACAGTGGACGTGGACCACCTTGCCCTCGTTGGCGTCCATGGCGTCCACGAACGCATCGAGGTCGGCCGTGGTGGGGGCGGTGAAGTCGACCGGGAGGTAGACGTAGCCGAGCCCCTGGCCGGTCACCGAATCCGCCTCGCCCGGCACGGCCCAGTCGCTGTCGTCGGGCATGAGGTTGATCACCGCCTCGTAGCCGGCGGCCTTGAGGCCGCCGAGCACCTCGAGCGGCACGGCGCCCGAGGTGGTCACACGGTCGTCGATGCGGCGGTAGTTCATCGTTGCTTCGAGGGTCATGGTGCGCTCTTTCTCAGCTCGTGAGCTCGGCGATGTCGTCGGGGGTGTTCTCGTCGGCCCGCTTGCCCAGGATGATCATGGCCAGTACCTCGTCCTTGGTCACGGCGTCCTTGTCGACCGTGCCCACCAGCTTCCCCTGGGCCATGACGCTGATCCGGTCGGCCAGGTCGAACACGTCATGGATGTCGTGGCTGATCAGGAAGATGCCGATCCCTTCCGCCTTGAGCTGGGTGATCAGCTCGCGGACCTGCTCCGTCTCGGCCGGGCCCAGGGCCGCGGTGGGCTCGTCCATGATTAGGATGCGGGCATTGACGTGCACGGCCCGGGCGATGGCCACCGACTGGCGCTGCCCACCCGACAGCGACCGGACCGCCGTGGTCAGGTTCTTGAACCGGGGTTCAGCCGGGCCAGCACCTTCTGGGTGGCCGAAGCCATGGCCTCGTCGTCGAGCGAACCGGTCTTGGTGCGCAACTCCCGCCCGAGGAACACGTTGCCGGCGGCGTCGATGTTGTCGGCCAGAGCCAGCTTCTGGTAGATGACCTCCACCCCGTGGGTGCGGGCGTCGCGAGGGTTGTGGATCGTGACCGGCTGGCCGTTGATCAGGATCTGGCCCGAGTCGGCCGGGTGGGCCCCGGCCAGGGCGTGCATCAGGGTCGACTTGCCGGCCCCGTTGCCGCCCACCAGGGCCACCACCTCGCCCGGGTAGAGGTTCACCGAGACGCCGTCGACGGCGTGCAGGCCGCCGAACGACACCCGGATGTCACGCAGCTCGCACAGGGGCACCTCGCCCACCCGGCCCTCGGGCACCGTGGCGTCGATCGTGTCGCTCATGGCAGATCCTCTCTGTCCCGGATGCTCAGGGCCGGCCGGTCTGGATGACGATGGCGGCCAGCACCACACCGGCGGCCAGGGCACCGATCACGGTGGTCCGCCGGCGCTGGCGGATCAGGGCGTCGACCGCCACGGCGGTGACCAGCACGATGCCGACCACGATGTCCTGGGTGGGCGAGTCGATGTTGAGCAGCGACATGCCCGACCGCAGCGACTGCATCACCACCGCCCCCAGCACAGCACCGGGGATGGTGCCGATCCCGCCGGAGAACGAGGTGCCGCCGATCACGGCGGCGGCGATCACGTCGAGCTCGTTCTGCACCCCGAGGTTGGTGGTGGCCGAGTTCAGGCGGGCTGTCTGGATGGCGGCGGAGATGGCGCACAGCACGCCCATCAGGGCGTAGGTGAGGGTGATGGTGCGCCGGGTGTTGATACCGCCCAGCTCGGCCGCCTCCGGATTTCCGCCGTAGGCGTACACGTAGCGGCCGAACCGGCGCCGCTTGGCCAGATAGGTCATCCCCAGCATGACCAGGATGAGGATCAGCACCGGGTAGGCGATGCCCACCGGCTGGCCGCTGACCGGCGAGTCGTAGCCGATGGCGACCAGCCACACGGCGGCCAGCACGATCACGCACCCGACCGCCACGATGGCGGCGTCGAGCCACACCGGCCGCTGGGCCAGCTCGTAGCGGGCCCGGCGCCGGCGGGCCAGCAGGGCGCTCGCGGCGATGCCGGCGCACACCGCCAGGGCCACGATCCAGCTCTTGGCCTCGCCCAGCGACCGTTCCGGGGCGCCGCCCAGGTAGCGGAACGTCTCGTCGAGGGGGGCCAGCGTCTGACCCTGCTTGCCCCCGGTGCGGAAGATCAGGCCCCGCCACGCCAGGAAGCCGCTGAGGGTGACGATGAACGCCGGCACCCCCACGTAAGCCACGATGTATCCCTGGATCAGCCCGATCAGGGCGCCCAGCAGACCGCCGATGAGCAGGGCCAGGAGCCACACGTACCAGTGGTCACCCGATATCCCGAGTGACACGTTCACCCCGAACGCCGACAGCACGCCGTCGGTCTGGAACAGCGCCATGGTGTAGCCGAGGAGACCGAGCAGCGATCCGACCGACAGGTCGATGTTGCGGGTCACGATGATCAGGACCATGCCGGTGGCCATGATCCCGATCGAGGTGCTCTGCACCGAGAGGTTCCACAGGTTGCGGGCGGTGATGAACTTGCCGTCCGACAAGGCGTGGAAGCCGAGCCAGATCACGAGCAGCGCCCCCACCATGCCGGCGAGCCGGGTGTCGACCCCGAGGGACGCCACCAGGTCCCGTGCGCTCTGCCGGGCCGGCGGCGCCACGTCCGCCGCTGCCGGAGGTTCGATCGTTCCGACCTCGCTCATATCTCTTCCTTCGTACCCGAACCGGTAGTGCCGTACAAGACGGCTCCCCGGAGGTGTGAAACCACCTCCGGGGAGCCCAGATTCTCACGTCATTCGGTTGTGTTCCGCCGGTGGACCCGGAGGGATCAGCCGCAGGCCTTCACGCTGCCGGCCGCGACGCCCTTGCAGGCGGCGTCCTTGGCGATCCAGCCGGCGTCGATGACCAGGTCCAGGTTGTCCTTGGTGATCGGCTGCGGCGTGAGCAGGATCGAGGACACATCGTTGCCACCGGGGGTGGTGAACGGGGCGGTTCCCTTCACCTTGGAGGCGTCAGCGTCCTTGCACAGCTGCACGGCGGCTTCGCCCGCAGCCTTGCCCAGCTCGCGGGCGTCCTTCCAGACGCTCACGGTCTGGGTGCCCAGCGCCACCCGGTTGAGGGCGGCCTGATCGGCGTCCTGACCCGAGACCGGCACCTTGCCCGCCAGGCCCTGGGCCTCGAGGGCGGCGATAGCGCCGCCAGCCATGCCGTCGTTCTCCACCAGCACGGCCTGCACGTCGTTGTTGGCGGCGGTCAGGAACTGCTCGGTGCTGTCCTGGGCGTTGGCCGGATCCCAGTTGTCGGTGTAGGACTCGCCGACGATCGTGATGTCACCGGCCTTCACGGCGTCGCCGATGACCTGCTCGTAGCCTTCCCGCAGGAAGTCGGAGTTGGCGTCGGCCTTGTTGCCCTTGATGATGATGTAGTTGCCCTCGGGGACCTGCTTGAAGATCTCCTCGGCCTCCAGGCGCCCCACCTCGACGTTGTCGAACGTGATGTAGAGGGCGTTCTCGTCTTCGATCAGGCGGTCGTAAGCGACCACGGGCACGCCCTGCTCGATGGCGCTGGACACGGCCGGCTTGATGGCCGTGCCGTCCTGGGCCAGCACGATCAGCACGTTGGCGCCCTGCGAGATCAGGTTGTCGAGGTTGGTGGCCTGGGTCTCGGCCGACGACTTGGCGTCGTTCGAGATGTACTTGCCGCCGCCGGCCTCGACGGCCGCCTTGATGGCCGGCTCGTCCCACTTGGCCCAGCGCTCCTCCTGGAAGTTGTTCCAGGACACGCCGACCGTGCACTCACCTGCGGCGCTCTCGCCCGTGGTGGCCCCGGTGGACTCATCGGTGGTGGCCCCGGTGCCTTCGGTGGTGGCGCTGGCGCCCCCGCTGGCCGACGTGGTGTCGGTCGCATCGTCGCTGCCACAGGCTGCCAACGCCAGCCCGGCGAATGCCAGCATGGCGGTAGCTCTACGGATTGACATACAACTCTCGCTCTCTCTCCTCGGGAGGCAACGTGCCCATGGCAGTACGCCTTGCTCGTTTACCGGGGGGTAACTGTAGTCTGACGTCGCCCTGAGCGGCGGCGATGCGAACACACGGCCCGGAATCGGTATCAATCCGTAACGGAGGGGCAACCGGACGATTTGCCCACCGTGCAACCGATCGGTGCCGACGGACGTCTAACCAGTGACGACTCTCGACAGGAGCGGGGCATGGGCAGGATCAGAGTTGGGGCGGTGATCGTCGCCACCGGGCTGCTCGCCACCGCCTGCGGGCAGGGAGACAGCGGAGCGGCCGGCGGCTCCCCGGCCCCCACGGGCGGCACCACCGCCACCACCGAGGCGGCCTCCGCCGGCGGCGACAGCGGGGCGGGGGGCACGGAGGTGTCCACGGGCGATACCGGGGCGGGATCCACCGCCACCACGGCCAGCCCCGAGACCACGGCCACCCCCGACACCACGGTCGCCCCCGAGACAACGAGCCCGGTCACCACCGGGCCCGCCCTCAGCCCGGCCAAAGAGGGCGACAAGGGCGATGGCGTGGTGGCGATCCAGCAGCGCCTGGCCGACCTCGGCTTCGGGATCACCAAGCCCGACGGGGCCTACGGGCGCAAGACGGCGGCGGCGGTGAAGGCCTTCCAGATGGTGGCCGGGCTGGAGGAGACGGGTGAGGCCGACGCCGCCACCGTGGCCGCCCTCGGTACCTATAACTACACCGGCACGGTGCTTCACGCCGGCGACGAGGGCCCGGCGGTGGCCGACCTCCAGAACCGCCTGGCTGGCGGCCCGTTCGATCCCGGCCCGGCCGACGGCAAGTTCGGCACCAAGACGATCGAGGCGGTGTGGGCCCTGTCGAAGCTGGCCGACCTGCCGGTCGACGACAACTGGGGCCCGCTCGACGAGAAGGCGTGGGAGATGCTCACCAGCGGGGCCATCGGCCAGCCCACCCAGAGCCACACCCAACGGTGGGTGGAGGTGGACCTGTCGGAGCAGCTGATGAAGGTCTACGACCCCGGCGCAACCGCTCCGGTGCTGATCTCCCACATCTCCTCGGGCAGCGGCCAGCACTGGGAGAACGAGGGCCACAGCGGCAACTCGATCACCCCCAAGGGCAACTTCGCCATCAGCCGGCGGATCAGCGGATGGCGCGAGTCGAGCCTCGACATCGGCCGGCTCTACAACCCGCTCTACTTCACCGGCGGCATCGCCCTCCACGGCGCGCTCTCGGTGCCTCTGTACCCGGCCAGCCACGGCTGCGTCCGGGTGCCGATGCACATCGCCGAGTACCTCCCCGGCGAGCTCCCCAACGGCACGCCGGTGGACGTGCTGGCATGACCATCGACGACGGCGAGCGGTGCGGGGCCCTCCGATTCGCCGGGGCTGGTCGGGCGGCCTACCGTCGATTCGAGGCACTCACCACACGGGGGTAACCGCCATGCGCGTCGGCGCCACGATCTTCAACCAGAACTACACCGACTGGGACCGCTACGAGGCCGAGGAACGGGGCGAGAGCGTCGGCGACCGGCCGGCCAAGTCGGACCGGCAGATCTTCACCGAGGAGCTGGAGATCGCCCGCATCGCCGACGGCACCGGCTTCGACGCCCTGTGGACCATCGAGCACCATTTCACCCCGTACACGATGGTCACCAACCCCCTCCAGTACCTCACCTACGTGGCCGGGATCACCTCCAACGTGGACCTGGGCACGATGGTGGTGGTGCTGCCGTGGCACAACCCGGTGCGGGTGGCCGAAGACGTGAACATGCTCGATGCCTTCCTGGGCGAGGGCCGTGACGTCATCCTCGGGGTGGGCCGAGGCCTCGGCCGCCGGGAGTTCGGCGGCCTCAACATCGACCAGAACGAGTCACGCTCCCGCTTCGACGAGAGCCTCCAGGTGCTCAAGCAACTGTTGTCCACCGGGCGGTGCGACTACCACGGCGAGCATTACCAGATCGAGGGCCTGCGGCTGCGGCCCCAGCTGGAGCGGGACCTCACGCCCAACCTGTGGTGCGCCGGCGGCACGCCCGACTCGGTGTCGGTGATCGCCCGCAACAACGTGAACCCGCTGATCATCCCGACCACCTCGCTCGACCTGTCGCTCCAGACGGCCCGCAGCTACATCGAGCAGCGGGCCGCCGCCGGCCACACCGGCGGGGCCAACACCAAGCTCGCCCTGTGGACCTACGTGGCCGAGACCGAGGAGGAGGCCCGGGCCGGGGCTGAGCAGTACATGGTGGAGTACTCCGACTCGGCCCTGCGCCACTACGAGCTGCGGGGCGACCATCTGAAGGACGTCAAGGGCTACGAGATGTACGCCGCCACCCAGGCCGTGCTGTCGCAGGATGCCTCGCCGTTCCTCCGGGGCTTCGTGGACTCGCACCCGTGGGGCACGCCCGATCAGACGATCAAGCGGGCCACCGAGCTGGCCGAGGCGTTCGGCACCAACGAGATCATGTTCATCTTCAAGTACGGGTCGATGCCGATCGACAAGGCGGCGAAGAGCATGGAGCTCTTCGCCCGGGAGGTCATGCCGGCACTGAAAGAGCTGAACCCTGCTCCATTGGAGCCGGTGGCGGCCTGAGAGCCGGATCGAACACCACCTTGATGGCGCCGTCGTCCTTGCGCTGGAACATGCGGTAGGCGTCGGCCGCCTGCTCCAGCGGGACGCGATGGGTGGCCAGGTCGTCGACGCCGAGAGGATCGGCGCCGTCGCTCAGCAGGGGCAGGATCTGGTCCACCCAGGCATGCACGTTGGCCTGACCCATCCGGAGCTGGATCTGCTTGTCGAACAGGGTCATCATCGGCATAGGGTCGACCATGCCGCCGTAGACGCCGCTGATCGACACCGTGCCGCCCCGGCGGACGGCGTCGAAGGCGTCGTGGAGCACGCTGAGGCGGTCCACCCCGATGCGCTCGGTGAGAGCGGCCGACACCTTGGACGGCAGCAGCCCGGCCGCCCGCTGGGCCGTGGCCGCCAGCAGGTTGCCGTGGGCCTCCATGCCGACGGCGTCGATCACCGAGTCCGGGCCCCGGCCGGCGGAGTACTGGCGGAGGTGGGCCACCACGTCGCCTTCGGTGGCGTCGATGGGGGTGATCCCGTGGCGATGGGCCATGGCCAGCCGCTCGGGCACCCGGTCGACGCCGAGCACCTGGCCGGCGCCCCGGTGGCGGGCGATGCGGGCCGCCATCTGCCCGATGGGCCCGAGACCGAACACGGCCACGGTGCCGTTGGGCGGGACGTTGGCGTACTCGACGGCCTGCCAGGCGGTCGGCAACACGTCGGACAGGAACAGCCAGCGCTCGTCGGGGGTACCGTCGTCGGGCACCTTGATCGGGCCGAAGTGGGCCTGGGGTACCCGCAGGTACTCGGCCTGACCGCCCGGCACCTGGCCGTAGAGCTTGGTGTACCCGAACAGGGCCGCACCCTTGTCCTCGGCCACGACCTGGGTGGTCTCGCACTGGGAGTGGAGCGAGCGGGTGCACATGAAGCAGGAGCCGCAGGAGATGTTGAACGGGATCACCACCCGGTCGCCGGGGGCGATGTGGGTGACGGCCGAGCCGACCGCCTCAACGATCCCCATCGGCTCGTGGCCGAGGATGTCGCCCGGCTCCAGGAACATGGTCAACACCTCGTAGAGGTGGAGGTCGGAGCCGCACAGGGCGGTGGACGTGATCCGGATGACGGCGTCGGTGGGATCGATGATGGTTGGATCGGGGACGTCGGCCACCCGGATGTCGCGGTGGCCCTGCCAGGTGACTGCACGCATGGCCGCGCCGCTACCCCCGGGCCTGCCGGGCCAAACGACGGACGGTACCGTGGGCTCCCATGGCGGACCCGGCACCCGACCTCGACGGCTTCTACCGGCGGTTCACCGCCTGGGGGGCCGACGCCACCATCGACGGCTACGTGGATCTGTTCGATCCCTCGGCCACCCTGTTCGACTCCGGCATGCCCGAGCCGCTCCCGGCCAGCGGGATCCGGGCCCTGATCACCCGGACCCTGGGCCTGCTGGAGGGGTTCCGGTTCGAGCCGGTGCGCCACGGGCGGAGCTCGCCTGAGCACGGCGCCGACACCTTGTTCCTGGAGGCCCGCAACTCGGCCGTGCTGGCGGGCGAGCCGATCACGTGGCCCGCCGTGTACGCCGTGACCGTGCGGGGAGACCGGGTGCTCCGGGGCCGGCGCTACTACGACCAGGCCGCCATCCTGCCGGCGGCCATGGCAGCGGCGCTGCCGGCCGAGCACCCTCATCCCGACGCCGGACCGGTGTCGCTCCGGCCGGTGAGCGTGGGCATGGCCGACGACGGCTGGTTCCGGGAGTGGACCGGCACCGTCGCCCCCCAGGGCACGCCCGTGCGGTTCGACGCCGTCGAGCGCCACGCCGGGGGCGAGACCGTGTGGTTCTACAACTCGCTCGTGCTGCGCCCGGCAGCGGCCGCCGCCATGGCCGACATGCTGGCCTCCGTCACCGGCTCCAGCTGATCGTCACGAGCTGAGCAAGTACACCCAGGGCGGCGAAAGATGTACGACGGACCGCGGCGCAGTGTCTAGTGTCCGGCGCCGAACGAGTGACGTGAGACGGCGTCACAGGAGGGATGAGACCATGAACACCACCACCATCACCCGCGCCCTGGGTCCAGTTCTGGCCGGCCTGAGCCTGGTCGGCCTGGCCGCCTGCGGCGGCGGCTACGACCGCCAGGGCGCCATCGACGACCTGGTGGAGGGCGGCTTCACCACCGAGCAGGCCACCTGCATGATGACCGAGCTGGAGGCGTCGATCGGGGAGGACCGGTTGGGCGAGCGCAGTTTCACCGGCTCGGCCGAGCTCACCGCAGAGGAGGAGACGGCGGTCAGCAACGCCACCCTCAAGTGCATCATCGGATCGTGACGGGCCCCGCCGGTCACATCGTCTTCGGGTAGTACCGGCCGGGGGCGAGGCGGGCGACGTCGGCGTCGAAGTTCGACTCGAACGGCCAGTCGGCCTCCTCCCCGGGCAGCGGGGCCTGGGACAGGCGGCCCATCTCGCCCCCCACCCGCTCGTTGCCCACCAGCGACCACGCCTGGCGCTTGTAGGTCCAGTTGTCGGGCTGCAGGCGGTGGCAGGCGTTGAAGTGGCGGATCGCCGCCTCCCGGTGCCCGGCCCGCCACAGGTGGTTGGCCAGCTCGAAGTGGGCGGCGGCGGCCGACACCGCCGGCGGCCGGGGCTGGCTGGCCGCCAACACCTCGTCGGGGGTGAGGGCGTAGGGGCTGTCGGCCCCTCGCCCCGCCCAGTCCCGCAGGGCATCGGCGTAGCCGTCCCGGACCTGGCCCGAGCCGAGCTGGGTCATGAGATCCATGGGCGGTGTCTCACCGCGGGCGATGGCGGCTTCCCGGGCTTCGGCCGCCAGGCGGGCCCGCTCGGCCATCCGCTCGGCCAGCGACTCGGGGTAGGCGGCGGCACCGGGCCAGCCCGGCTCGGGTGGGCGGACGATCATCCCCCGCTCGTCTATCCAGATGACGTTGGGGATGTTGACCACGCCGAAGAGCGCGTCCATCCGATGGGTCGGGTCGAGCAGCGACGGGTGCTCGGGCCGGGCCGCCTCGATGAACTCCCGCGACGCCTCGGGCCCGCTCAGCTCCAGGGATACCGTCACGATCTCCACGCCCCGCGGGTGGAGCTCGGTCCGCAGCGCCTGCCAACCTGGCAGGTCGAAGCGGCAGCCTCAATAGGGGGCCCAGGCGACGAGCACCACCTTCTGTCCCCGCAGCGACGACAACCGCCACGGCCGCCCGTCGAGATCGGACAGCTCCAGCTCCGGGGCCTCGGCGCTCACCAGCGCCCGGCCCGTCAGCGACTCGGGGCCGACGGCCCACAGCCCGTGGGCCGGCTCCTCAACCACCGCCATCCCCAGCCGATCGGCCGCGGCCAGGAGGCTGAACCCGTCGGGCAGCGGCACGCACACGTCGCCCCGGCAGGCCCCCTCGGGCTTGATCTCCCAGCCGGTGTCGGCGTGGAAGCGGGCCGGCGTGACGTCGAGGGTGTCCACGAGCATCGGCCAATCATGTCACGGCCCCCGCCCGGGCGCTCCGTCGGGCCGCTCCGACGGGCCTCTCCGACGGGGCGCTCCGACGGGGGGCGGGCGGGCGAGCCGGCGGCGGAGTAGGGTCGGGCCATGGACACGACGACGCCCGATGTCGCCGTGGTGGTGGGGGCCACGTCGAAGTGGCAGGCCGACGGCCGCAACACCCTGCTGGCCCACGGCCGCGCCATCGACGACAGCGCCCTGCCCCCTGGTGCCCGGTGGGGCATCGGCGGAGCGGTGGCCCAGAAGCTGGCGGCCGAGGGCTGCCGGGTGGTGCTCACCACCCGCACCGCGGCCAACGCCGCCGGGCTGGAGGCCCAGATCCGGGCCGACGGCGGCGAGTGCACGACCGTGGAGCTCGACCTCGTGTCGGAGGAATCGATCACGGCCGCCTTCGCCCGCATCCGGTCCGAGGTGGGCGATCCGTCGATCGTGGTCTACAACGCCGGCTACCTCGAGGGGCGCGACCTGCCCCCGGAGATGGAGCTGCTGGAGCACATCCCCACCGAGCTGTTCGACACGGCCCAGCACATCGCCAGCCGGGGCCCGTTCCTGGTGGCCAAGGAGGTGCTGCCGGCCATGCGGGAGGCCGGCCGGGGCACGTTCCTGTTCTCCAACAACGCGGCGTCGCTGCGGGGCCGCAAGCGCTACACCGGCCAGTCGCTCTACTACCCCCGGGTGCTGATGCGGACGCTGGCCCAGGTCCTCACCGAGGAGTACTCCGAACACGGGGTGCACGTGGCCAACGTGGTGATCGACGGCTTGATCGACTCCCCCGGCACCCGGGCCCTCCCACTGGCCCAGAAGCGGCCGGAACTGGTGATGAACCCGGAGAAGCTGGCCGAGGCCTTCTGGTACCTGCACACCCAGGACCGCTCGGCCTGGACCCACGAGCTGCAGCTCACCCCGTACCCCACCAAGCCCAGCTACTGACCTCCGGCCGGCGGACGCCGACCCGGCGCCTCGCCCGGCCGGGGTCAGCCCGGGCGGTCGGCCACCACGCAGGTCTGGCTCCCTACGGCCAGGAGCACGCCGGCCTCGGTGAAGGCCCGGCCGGTCACGTGGGCGATCCCGTCGCTCAGCGAGTCGAGCGTCAGCTCGGCCAGCACCCACGGTGTGGCCTCCCGCTCCACCACCCGCACCGTGTTGTCGAGGCTGGCTCCGAACACTGGCCGGTCCAGGGCGGCACTGAGGGCCATCGGCACGAAATCGAGGATCACGGCCAGCAGGGCCGGGTCGCCCTGGTCGGCCAGCTCGTCGGTGCGGAACCACCACCGGCTGGTGGCCGGATCGTCGCCGGGAACGGCCGGGACCGAGCGCCCGTCGAAACGGGGCCGGAGGCCGCCCGTACCCGAGGGAGGTTCCACCGGTGGGCACTCGTCGGGGGGCGGAGCGGACGGCGTCGATCCGGCGCGGATGCGGCCGTCGGTGGCCGGCCGGGCCCCGAGGGCGGCCTGGAACGCCAGCGCGTCGGCGCCGTCCACCCGGGCCACCACGGTGGCCTGGGCGATGTTGCGGCCTTCGACCAGCCGGTCGACCTCGAACCGGAGCTCGTCGGGGGGTCGGCAGGCGGTGAGGAACTGCCCGGTCACCCAACCCAACGGCCGGCCCGTGGCCCGTTCCAGCCCGGCGATCACGGCTCCCACGGCGCAACCGCCGAACAGGCCGCCCCGCCCGCCGGTCAGCTCCGGCACCAGGGGCTGGGCCCACCGGCGGGGATCGTCGTCGCTCCATCGGAGGTTGAGGAACCGCTCCACGGCGGCCCGGGAGTCGGGCGGGGTGAGGGCTGGCATCGGAGCAGGTTGGCACAGCCCGGCCGTGCGTGTGAAGCGCGCCTCGGGGGAGCGACTGCGGCCGGCGCGACCCCGCCGTCAGGGAGCGCGCCGGCCGCAGTACCACTCAGGTGACGGCGAGCTTCGGATCAGTGGAAACCGGGGCCGAGGGAGCCGGCCGTCGGGTTCCGTCGATCCAGAGCTGACCGCCCCGGAGCGCCACGATCCACACCACCAACACCGTGTTGGTGACGAGGGTCAGGAGGGAGGCGAACGTGCCGCCGCGCACATGAGATTCCAGCGTCCGCCGGCGGGCCTCGCACTCGACGCACACCGACACCCGCACGCTTCGGGGAGATGCGGCCTCCGACGACGGCCGACCGGTGAGCTCCTCGGTCTGTGTCGCCACCCGCTCGATCCGAGCCGACTGGAGGTGGTAGTCGTACGCGGAGCTGCCCGCCACCGTCACGACACCGGCGATGGTCGTCGCCCCGATCATGGTCACCAGGGCGCTGGCGTACAGCAGCCGGCGGTGACGGCTGTCGGCGAACCACCACCGGGCCAGCGCCACGGCCCCCAGCACCGCCAGGCAGTAGGCGGGGACGAGCAGGACCGAGGTGGTGATCCACCGGCGGAACGGATCACCGACGCGTTCGACCGCGCCCACCGCCCCCTGGAGCGAGATGACGAAGAAGCCGTCGGCGAACGCGGTCAGCACGGCGACGAGCCCCACCGTCAGGAGCGAGACCCGGAAGCGGCGCCGGATCGCTCCCGGCGCCCCCGCGACGAGCGGGGCGATGGCGCCCATCACGGCGTGATCTCCCAGCCGAACATCATGGCGTGGTCTTCGTGGGCCAGGTTGTGGCAGTGGGCCACGTACGGACCGACGAAGTCGCGGAAGCCCCGGTAGATGATCACCGATTCCGACGGGTCGAGGGCGATCAGGTCCTCCCGGGTGCTGTCCTCGGGATGCCACTTGTCGGGCTTGACCACCGACTTGCCGTTGCGCATGACCGTACGGTGCTCCTCCATGTGGAGGTGGAAGGGGTGCACCCAGCCGCCACCGCCGTTGCGGATCTCCCACAGGTTGAAGCTGCCCATCTTCTGCTGGGCCAGAGGAGTCTTGCCCGCCTTGTTCTTGAGGCTGGTGACCGGGCGGGTGGGGTCGAACGGCTCGCCGTTGATCATCCACTCCATCTCGCCCCCGGCGCCGCCCCGCTGGACCTCGAAGATCAGCCGGTTGTCCATCAGGTTGGTCCAGTTCGAGGGCAGCGGCGGAGCCGGCCGCATGGCGGTGGGGATGCGCGAGTTGTCGGTGGGCATGTCGTTGCCCTCGATGACGAACTTGAGCACCGGCACCTTGTAGTCGGGGTCGAGCCCTTTGCGGGTGCTGCTGTCCCACATCCGCCCGTCCTTCATCTCCATGACGTTGGTCAGGTAGATCTCGTCGCCGTCGGAGGTGGGGGTGCCGTCCTGGTACTTGGTGAAGTCGATGATCACCTCGCGCCGCTTGGCCGGCCACAGCTCGAACGAGTCGCGCACGACCGGTGCGGGCAGGAGCCCGCCGTCACCCGCGATCTGCACGAACTTCATGCACTGCTGACCGTCGGGGATCCGGTACTGGCCCTGCAGCTCGTCGTCGGTGTAGCCCAGCGACGCCGCGCTCTTCGGCCCCTTGGTCGACGCCATCAGCTTGAACTCGTAGATCCGGGCGATGGAGCAGTCGAGGAACCGGAACCGGTACTTGCGCCGCTTCACGGGAAGCACCGGATAGGCGGTGCCGTTCACGGTGAAGATGTCGCCGACGAAACCGTGGTTGGGGAAGTGCTTGAAGAACGTCTTGCCCCACCACTCCGGATGGGTGGCCGGGTTGTTGGTGCCGGGGAAGGCGTTCTCGTTGTCGTGCATGTCGTGATGGATGGTGACGCCGTCGTCGAGCCGGCAGTCGAAGAACGCCAGCGGGATGTCGTAGTCGACGTCGAACGTGCCGTCTTCGGGATGGTCGGTCCGGACGCCGGGCAGACGCAGCCCGAAGCGCTCGTCTCCCATGTCCATCTTCCCCTTGGGGTCGTAGATGGGGTACAGGCCGACCATGCCCTTGTAGACGTTGGCGCCGGTGTGGTCCATGCGGTGATCGTGGAACCAGAAGAAGCTCTGCTTCTCGTCGTCGCGGCCACCAGCCGGCCAGTTGAGGTAAAGGTTGTCGCACCACTGACCGGTCTGGTAGCCGTGCCAGCGAGGCCCGTACCGCATCGAGTAGTGCGGGTTGCCGTCACTCTCGGGGGCGGTGTGGGCGTTGTGGAGATGGGTCAGGAACGACCGGTCGGGGGCGCCGAAATCCTGGTAGTCGAGGTTCTCGGGGTTCTCGTCCAGCTTGTTGACGAATCGGATCAGCACCGCCTTGCCGTACTCGGCGTTGATCATCGGGCCCGGGAACTGGCCGTTGAAGGCCCAGATCGTGCTCAGGGGCAGCGTCCGCTGGGTGCCGGCCGGGTAGGTGCCGCCGTTGGCGTCGAACGACACGGTGGGCTGGCCCTTGGCGTCGATGGGCAGCACCTTCGAGCTGGTGAACGCATGCGTGCCCATCTTGACCTCGACCTTGTACAGCATCGGGTCGCCGTAGCCCACCTTGGGATCGGTGGGCCACAGCTGATGGCGCTCGTTACCCAGCGAGTTCTGCTGGCCGACGCCGGGACCGGGAGGGCTCGATCCGAAGTCGGACAGCGGCGACGGCCGTAGTGCCCTCGGGATCGGCAACTCGTCGGAGAACGGCGACAGGATCAGCGGGCTGGTCGGAAAGGCCTCGGTGTAGATCGAGCCGGCCCAGGCGATCGAAGCGGCGTCCACCACGCCGTTCGGGCTGAGCAGGCCCCGGTTCCGAAGGCTCGGCACCACCGTGCTGCGGGCCGTGTCGAGGACGTAGAGCGCGCTGCCGGCTGCGGTCAGCTTCAGCAGGGTCCGCCGGTTGAGCCGGGCGAAATCCGCCAACGTTCGGGTCACCGGACCGGGTGCTTGGGGGGCGACCGCCGGGGTCGCTTCGGGGGAGGCATCGATGGATGCCTCGATGACGGTGTCTGTCATTGTGTCGTACTGCTCCCTAGTACTTCTTGCCTTCTCCTTTGCGTGGTGCACGGCCTGTGATGCGGCACAGGCTTGTCGGATCGCTGCCCGCACTGGCGTTGCGTTTCGCCCAGCGACGTTCCGAATCGGGCGGTGGCTTCCGCCACCGCTCTACGGCCCCCTGCCCCGGGGCCAAGCGGGTCGACGAAACCCCCATCCCGGCGGGGCAGCGCCGGAATGGGAGTCGTCGACCCAGGACTACTACTTGACGGTGACCGAGAGGTTCACTTGGAACCCGCCGACCGGCTGGTTCGTAGCGTTCGTCAACACTGTCATCGTGGCGTTGTAGGTGCCGCGGGCAATATTGTTCGAGTTCCACGTCACGGAGATCCGGCATTTGCCGCCGGGAGCGACGTTGTTGCAGTTGTGGGTAGCCGTGAAGCGATTCTGACCGCCCACCTGCGTTATGGTGATCGCCGGCGCACCCACGAGGCTGAACGGCGCCGAGCCCGTGTTGGTGACATCGATCGACTTGGTCGACGAGCCGCTGCGGCCGGTCGAGAAGCTGAGCGACGTCGGGCTGAACTGGGCTGTGGGCGAGACGCCGCTGCCGCTGAGGGCGACCGTGACGGCGGGCCGGGTCGGATCATCGGAGCTGATCGTCAGCGTGGCCGCCTTGGCCCCGTTGCTGGTGGGGTTGAAGACCACCGAAACGATGCAGGTGCTACCGGCTCCGGGGACGGGATGGACGACATCGACGCAACCGTTGGTGACGCTGAAGCTCGTTGCTCCGCTACCGCTGGTCTCGACCGCTGTGACCGTGAGGTCCATGGTGCCGGTGTTGGACACGATCACCGTCTGAGCCGCGCTGGGCGAACCGACGGTCTGGTTGCCGAAGGCCATGCTCGTCCTCGAGATGGTGATCTCGGGGTTTCCGGCCGTCGTTGCCGTGCCGGTCAGAGCCACCGTGATCGGTGAACCTCCGCCGCTGTGGGCGACCGACAGGGTGGCTGTCCTGCCTCCCAGCGAGGCGACCTCCGGAGTGAACGCCACGTTGACCGTGCAGGTCTGATCCTGCTCGAGCGAGGTGGCCGGAGTGCAGGTGCCAGCGGGCGGCTCGGTGAGCGAGAAGTCAGCGGCGTTGTCGCCAGTGAGGCTGACCACCAGCGAGTCGACGGCATCGGGTGACAGGTTGGTCAGCGTCACCGTCTGGTTGGCGCTGGCCGTGCCCTGACCCTGGGGGCCGAAGTCGATGGCGGTCCTGTCGGCCACCACCGGCCCGGCCATCCGACCCGAGACGAGGAACTTGTCCGTGCTGACGTGGTCCAGTTGGCCGCCGACGACCTCGAAGTAGTTGACCGGCTCGGTGCCCGGCCCCTCGGGCCGGTAGATCGAGCCGACCACGGTGTGGAAGGTCCGGGCATCACCGAGGTAGCCGGCCGGGGCCTGGGGGCCCTCGTTGGGATCCCAGCGGAGGAAGCCGTTGCTCAGCAGCGTGCTGCCGACCACGTTGGGGACGTCGGTGGTGGAGCGGATCACACCTTCGCCGTCGGTGGTGAGGGTGGACGTGCCGTAGGGGTGGACGAACTCATAGGTCGTGTTGTTGCACAACCCGGTGGCGTTGATCCGGACCCGGGCGAACATGATCTGCTGGCCGGCCAGCGGGGTGCCGGTGGCGAAGGTGCCCTCGAGGGCCACCCGCAGGAAGGCCGTGCCGCCGTCACCGCCGCCACCGGCGCAGGCGCCGTCGGCGGGGATGGTCAGGGGCTCGGAGTCGACCAGCGAGTAGAAGAACTCGCCGGGGAAGTTGCCGGGGAAGGACAGCGGGTTGGCCGGGTTGTAGCCCCCGTCGCCCAGCACCACGCAGTTCGGATCCTGGGGGTTGCCGGGGTCGTAGCAGGGCTCGAGCCGCACGCCGTTGTTGTCGCCGTAGTAGCTGGGGAAGCCAGCCGGATCGGTGGTGGCCGACGCCAGCGGGCTGGCCACCGAGCCGCGTCCGTCCAAGGGCACCGACACCACCGGAACGGCGACGACGTTGCTCGGGATGTCGAGGCTGGCCACGTGGTTGCCGGCGGCCGTCGGAGCGAAGGCCACGTCGATCACGCAGTCAGCGTCCACCGGCACCGGATCAGCACAGCCGTTCACCAGGGTGAAGTTGGCGGCACCGGGGCCGGAGATCGAGGGGACACCGACGAGCAGCGGGGCCGACCCGCCCTCGTTCGACACCCGGATCGACTCCGAGGCGCTCACCTCACCCACGTGGAGGTCGGGGAACGAGGCCGTCGGCGGGTTGACCGAGATGGCCGGCTCGCCGGCGGCGGCACCACCGATGCCGCTCAGCGGCACCCGCAGCGGGTTGTTCAGCCCGCTGTGGTTGAGGAACAGGTTGGCCACCCGGGTGCCGTTGGCCTGGGGGGTGAACGTCACCTGGACGGTGCAGCTGTCGCCGGGGCTGGAGGAGATCGGATCGAGCGTCTGGCCGGAACATCCGTCGCTGGTGACGGCGAAGTCGGTCGTCGGCTGACCGGTGGGGCCGGTCAGCGTGGTACCGATGGTCGCCACCGTGACCGGGGCGATGCCGTCGTTGGTGAACGTGACGGTCTGCTCGTCGCTCGTGGTGAGCAGCTCCACCACACCGAAGTTCAGCGAGGGCGGGGTGGCCATGATCGGGCCGACCAGCTTGCCCATGACCGTGAACTGGGTGGTCTCACCGATGAGGTCGTTGCCCTGCTCGATGCGGAAGTAGTTGGCCGGATCGCTCTCGCCCACGGCCACGTACGGTGCACCGGTGACGGCGGCCGGGAGATTGGGATCGCCCAGATACCCCGGAGGGGCGTTGACCTGGCGAAGGAATCCGCCGAGCACCGGGCTGGCCAGAGCCTCGGCGAAGTTGCAGTCGAAGGTGCCGAGAGGAGCGCAGCCCACATCGGTGGTGGCGGCGTTGCGCCGCACCCCGCCGTCAGCGTCGGTGGTCACGTCGAACTCACCGTAGGGGTGGGTGATGTGGTAGGTGGTGTTGGCGCACAGGCCGCTCGTGACCACCAGCCGAACCCGGCCGAACACCATCTGATCGCCGTTCAGCGGGCCGCCGCCGCCGAATGCGGCCTCGTCGGCGAAGCGGATGAAGGCCCGCCCCGGTTCAGAGGCGCCGCAGCCCGGCGTGTCGATGATGTCCGACTCCGCCATGTAGTAGAAGTACTCCTCCGGGAAGTTGGCGTAGTCGGGCAGGGCCGAGATCGCACCCCCGGTGTAGAAGTCGTCAGGCAGGACGATGCAGAAGGGATCGTTGGGGTCGATGCACTCCCCCAGCCGAACCCCGGCCTCGTCCTGATACCACAAGGGGAAGCCCGTCTCGGGGTTGATCCCGTCGGGCCCGAAGCCGTCGGGGCCGGTGGAGACGGCGGCGATCCCGCCGATGCCGGTGGCGTCGAGGATCACCTCGACCGGACCGCCGGAGGTGTTGGCCGACACCTTGAGGGCGGCGGCGTAGGCGTGGCTGTGCAGCGGCTGGAAGCCGACCCCGAAGGTGCAGGTGTCGGTGCCGGTGGCCGGTACGAACACGCCGGCACAGGTGTTGTTGACCACCCGGAAGGCCTGGCGGTCCTGGCTGTCGAACGAGCCGGGCACATTGATGAACTCGAGGTTCGTCACCTGCAGCGGGGCGGTGCCGGTGTTGGTGATCGTGACCGTCTGGGACTGGCTGAGCAGCCCCACCCGCACCGCACCGAAGCTGAGGGCCGTCGGGTTGACGGTGAGTGTCGGCTCATTGCCCGGGTCACCGCCGGTGCCCTGCACGGCGACGGTGAGCGGAGAGTGGACCCGGGGGTTGACACCGTCGGTGTAGGCGATGGAGATGGAGCCGGTGCGCAGACCGGTGGCGGTGGGCGTGAAGGTGATCTTCACGTCGCACGTCTCGTCACGGTCGCGAGCCAGGCCGGCCACGCAGGAGCCGCTGGGGGTCACGACGAACTCCGGGTTGGAGCTGGTGACGCTGGCGATCGTGGTGGGGTCGGCGTCGACGTTGGTGATCGTGATGGCGCGCTCACCCGAGGACGTGCCGACCTCCTGGCCGCCGAAGTCCACCAAGGGGCTGGACGACACGAGCGGACCGGCGAGGCGGCCCTGGACGGTGAACAGGTTCGTCGTCACCACCTCGGTGTCGGTGTTGTCGAGGATGGTGAACACGTTGTTGATGCCGCCCACGATGGGGTGCAGGACCGTGTTGTCGCCGCCCAGGTAGCCGGGGTCGGCCTGAGGCTCGACCGCCGGGTCCCACCGCAGGAAGCCCTGGGTGAAGATCGGGCTGCCGGTGGCCTGGCCGAAGTTGCAGGGCGAGGTGGGGGTGGGCACACAGCCGATGTCGACCGTGCCCACCGTCGACGGGATGCTGCCGTCCTCGGTGGTGGTCAGCGTGGTCTGCCCGTAGGGGTGGATGAAGGTGTATGCCTGGTTGGGACAGAGCCCGCCCCGCACGATCACCCGCACCCGGGCGAACACCATCTGCTCACCCGGCGCCGGCACCCCGTTGGCGAAGGCGCCTTCCACCGCGGTGCGCACCGAGGCCCGTCCCGGGTTGGCGGCCAGCGGGTTGGATGCAGTCGGGCACCCGGGGGTGGCGATCCGGTCGGATTCGGCCACGTGGTAGAAGAACTCGTCCGGGAAGTTGCTGGGGAACGAGATCGGCTGCAGCGGGTCGTAGACGCCGGCGAGGGGCAGGAGCGTGCAGTGGGCCGTGTCGTTCGGATCGAGACAGGTGTCCACCCGCACCCCGGTCGAGTCTTCGTACCAGAGGGGGAACCCGTACTCGTCCCGGGCGGCGCTCACCGCCGGCCCGGCGGCTTCGGCTGGTGTGACCGGGAACGGCACCGCCACCAGCGCGGAGAGCACGCTGAGGAGGCCTATCACCGCCGCCATCGGTCGTCGACGAAGCGAAGCGAAGAACCTGTTCGGTCCCCGCCCGCGAGACGCCCGCGCGTGTACGCGCACGGGTCCGCACCCGGTTGTCATTGCCCCATTCCCTCCTGGGCGCCAGCGATGCGCCCATCTTTGTCGTTGGCAAGGGTCCACCACCCTTGGCCACACGCTGTTATACTGCTTCGCCCTTCGAACTTCAAACGCTAATGAGCTATGACGGGCTGACTGGGCAGTTCTGCTGGGGCACGTAGGTCCACTAGTGTCGTAGGGGCCACACAATGGCCGTACCAGGGGGAACACAGCGTGAGCGAGCAGCCGGTCATCATCGAGTGCGCCATCAACGGCGTGGGCCGCAAGGAGCGCAACCCGCACATCCCACGCTCGCCGGAGGAAGTGAAGGCGGACAGCCTGGCCTGCCTCGACGCCGGGGCCGCGATCATCCACGCCCACAACTCGAGCATCCGGCTGGTGGGCCAGGAGGCGGTGGACGACTACGTGGCGGCCTGGCGTGACATCCTCGACGAGCGACCCGACACGCTGTGGTATCCCACCGGGGTGGTGGCCGCCTCCACCGAGGATCGGATCCTCCACCACGAGCTGCTGGCCGATCTGGGCTTGATCCGGATGGCATACGTCGACCCCGGATCCACCAACACCGGATGGGCCGACGCCGACGGGCTCCCGGTGGGCGGCACCTACGTGAACACCTACGAACACATCCGGGCCGCCTTCGAGCAGTGCGAACGTCGGCGCCTGGCCCCGGCCATCGCCATCTACGAGCCGGGATGGCTCAACACGACGTTGGCCTACCATCGGGCCGGGCGGCTACCGGCGGGGGCGATGGTGAAGCTGTACTTCGGCGACGAGTGGGGGCTGCTGGGCCGGAGCCGGGGCGTGAGCTTCGGCCTGCCGCCGACGGCCAACGCGCTGCTGGCCTACCTCGACATGCTGGAGGGATCGGGGCTGGCGTGGTCGGTGTCGGCCTGGGGCGGTGACCTCATGCGCTCCCCGGTGGCCCGCATGGCGGTGGAGATGGGAGGCCACCTCCACGTGGGGCTGGAGGAGCACTACGACCCCGACCGCCAACCGACCAACGGGGAGCTGCTGGAGGAGGCGGTGGCGCTGTGCGCCGACGTCGGCCGCCCCGTCGCCACCTGCGCCCAGGCGGCCGACATCCTCGGCGTGCCGTAGGGCCGGCCCCCGCTCCGCGGCCGGCCCTCCCCGAACTTCTCATGTAGGGCACCGTGGGTGATCGTCTGGATCCGGAGTTCGGGACGACCCGGCGTCCTGGGACCAAAGACCCTATTGGGCCCAGGGCCGCCGGGGTCTGCTGAGCTCATGCGTGTCGGTACCACCATCATCTGCCAGAACTACAACGACTGGGACCGCTACGAAGCCGCCGAACGGGGGGAGAGCGTCGGCGGCCGTCCGGCCACGCCGGACCGTCAGATCTTCGCCGAAGAGGTGCGCCACGCGCTCCTGGCCGACGAGCTCGGCTTCGACAGCGTGTGGACGATCGAGCACCACTTCACCCCCTACACCATGGTCACCAACCCGGTGCAGCTGCTCACCTACCTGGCCGGCCGGACCGAACGGGTGGACCTGGGCACGATGGTGATCGTGCTCCCGTGGCACAACCCGGTGCGGGTGGCCGAAGACATCGCCATGCTCGACTCCCTCCTCGGCGACCGCAAGGTGCTGGCCGGCGTGGGCCGGGGCCTCGGGCGCCGGGAGTACGCCGGCATGGGCATCGACCAGAACGAGGCCCGTGGCCGCTTCGACGAGGGCATCGAGATCATCCGCCGCCTGCTGGCCACCGGCGAGTGCACCTACGACGGCCAGCACTTCCAGGTGGAGAACGTCCGCCTCCGTCCCCAGCCGGGCCGGGACATCTCCGACGTCCTCTACTGCGCCGCCGGCACCCCCGAGACGATGGCCGTGGTGGCCAAGCTCGACATCAAGCCGCTCGTCATCCCCACGGCCCAACTCCGGGTGGCGCTCGGCGGAGCCCAGAACTACATGCGCCTCCGCCACGACGCCGGCCTGCCCCCGGTCCAGACGAAGCTCGCCCTGTGGACGTACTGCGCCGAGACCGAGGCGGCGGCCCGGGAGGGCGCCGAGCGCTACATGACCGAGTACACCGACTCGGCGCTGCGCCACTACGAGCTGGGCGGGGCCCACTTCGACAACCTCAAGGGCTACAAGGGCTACGCCAAGATGGCCGAGATCATCCGCCACGACGACACCGGCTGGCGTCGCTCGATCGTCGACGGCCACCCCTGGGGCACGCCCGACCAGATCGTCGAGCGGGTCACCACCCTGGCCCGGGAGTTCGGCACCTCCGAGATCTCCTTCGTCTTCCGGTACGGCTCGATGCCCCAGGCCGCGGCCGAGGCCAGCCTGCGGCTGTTCGCCCGGGAGGTGATCCCGGCCCTCCACGAGCTCCAGACCGAGCCCATGGAGCTGGCCGCCCTGTAGGCCCGCCACCCGGCACAAGGACTGTCGTCGGCCCCAGCGCTCGTCCCGGTGGCGCGAGGGGCCGGCGACACGACATCCCCGCTCCCTCCCGGGATTCTTAGGAGCCTGAGCTGCGCACAGTGCGCCTCAGGCTCCTAATTTCGGCGGTATGGCAGCAGGGGGAACGAGCCGGCAGGACGACGTCGAGATGGCGGCGGTCGACGAGGCGCGGGCCGAGGCCCGCCACTTCTACGCCACCCAGTGGGATCCCGACCGCACGGTGGCCAGCTGGTACGACACGCTCATCCGGTCCGGCTGGGGGTACCCGGCCTGGCCCACCACCTGGTTCGGGCAGGGCCTCAGCCCACGAGCCGCCCGGGCCGCCCGGGACGAGCGGCGGGCCGCCGGGGCCCTGGGGCCGCCGTCCGGCATCGGGCCCACCCTGCTCGCCCCCATGCTGTTCGCCCACGGCACACCGGAGCAGACCGGCCGCTTCGTCGAGGCCATGACGCTGGGCAACCAGACCTTCGCCCAGATGCTGTCGGAGCCCGACGCCGGTTCCGATCTGGCCGGCGTGCGCACCCGGGCCGAGCGCGACGGCGACGAGTGGGTGATCACGGGGTCCAAGATCTGGACCTCCAACGCCGGCTCGGTCGACTACGGCATGCTGCTGGCCCGCACCAACTGGGACGTGCCCAAGCACGCCGGTCTCACGTTCTTCCTCATCCGCCGGGACCAGCCCGGCGTGGAGGTGCGGCCCCTGCGCCAGATGACGGGCGACGCCAAGTTCAACCAGGTCTTCTTCGACGGGGCCCGGGTGCCGGCGGCCGACGTGCTGGGCGACGTCGACGGGGGCTGGGCCGTCACCCGCACCTTCCTGGCCCACGAGAAGAACTCCTACAACCCCGACTCCCACGAGGGCGGGCCGTTCGGCCGGGTGATCCCGGACATGGCGGCCGGCGCCTTCATCGAGCACCTCAAGCGCCAGGCCACCACCTCGGCCCAGGGGCGGGGCATCGGCTCGGTCCTCGGTGAGCTGGTGGCCGCCTTCGACCGGTCGGCCGATCCGCTGGTGCGCCAGGCGCTGGCCCGCCTCCACACCACCCGCCAGACGATGACGTTCACGAACCAGCGGGTCAAGGCGGCCCGGAAGGGGGCCAAGGCCAGCCCGGCCACGCCGGCAGCGGGGGTGGAGGCGGCCGGCTCCAAGCTGGCCGTGTCGGCCCTGACCCGGGCCCAGCGCGATCTGGGCCTGGCCGTGCAGGGACCGTACGGGATGCTCGACGGCGACGACGCCCCGGCCGCCACCTTCCAGTACTTCGCCCTGTCCACCCCGGCCCTGTCGATCGCCGGCGGCACCGACGAGATCCAGCGCAACCACCTCGGCGAGCGGGTGCTGGGCCTGCCATCGGAACCCAGCCCGGAGCGCACCACCCCGTTCAAGGACCTGCCGGCTTCGGGGCGGGCGGCTGGGGCCCGCCGGGCCGGCCCGGAGTAGTGTCCGGCTCATGGACTACGAGCTGATCATCTACGAGGTACGGGACGGCGCCGCCCACATCACCCTCAACCGGCCGGAAAAGCTCAACGCCCTCTCCCAGCAGGTGCTGGAGGAGCTGAACCACGCGCTGTGGGAGGCCGACGACGACACGGCGGTGCACGCCGTGGCCATCAAGGGCGCCGGCCGGGCCTTCTGCGCCGGCTACGACCTGGCCGCCCCCCGGGGGGCCAACGAGCGGGACGGCAAGGTCTACCGCTCGAACCGCACCTTCGACGACGACGTGTGGCAGCTGGAGAAGGCCCAGCGGCTGCGCATGGTGCTGTTCGACATGCACAAGCCGACGATCGCCCAGGTCCACGGCTACTGCCTGGCCGGCGGCACCGACATCGCCACCCTGTGCGACATGGTGATCGTGGCCGACGACGCCCGCATCGGCTTTCCCCCGGCCCGCGACCTGGGCGTGCTCCCCAACCAGATGTGGCTCTATCACATAGGGCCCCAGTGGGCCAAGCGCCTCCTGCTCACCGGCGACACCATCACCGGGGCCGAGGCGGCCCAGATCGGCCTGGCCCTCAAGGCCGTGCCCGCCGCCGACCTGGAGGGCGAGGTGAACCAGCTCTTGGAGCGGATGGCCAAGATCGACGCCGACCTGCTCACCGCGAACAAGCGCATCGTCAACATCGGTCTGGAGCTGATGGGGGCCAGGACCCTGCAGCGCCTGGCGGCCGAGATGGACGCCCGGGGCCACCTGGCGGCCTCGGCCGCCGAGTTCCGCCGCACGGCGAAGGAACAGGGGCTGCGGGCGGCGCTCACCGAGCGCGACGCCAAGTTCGGCGACGGCCGGGCCCGGGTCAACGGCCCCGAGAAGCGCGACGCCAACGGCCGCCTGCTCGACTGAGGGCGCCCTTCGGGCGCCTTGGGTTCGCCTACGGCGAACACCTGAGGGCGCTCCTGAAATATCGGGCACGGTGCGCTGCAACGGGGCCGCGGGGCGGCGACACTGTGTCTCCATGACGCTGAGGTCCCGGGGCAAGGGTTGGCGATGGGCGGCCGGAGCGGCAGCTCTGGCACTGGCGGTTGCGGCCTGTGGGGGCGACGGGACGAGCACGGCCACCACCCGGAGCGGGACCGGGTTCAACGCTCCGCTCGACAACGCGGTGGTGGTCGTGGCCAACAGTCCCGACACGCTCACCACCCGGGGCGACCAGCGGGTGATGGTGGCCCTCCTGGGCGACGGCCCGTCGCAGTTCCTGGGCGGCCCCGATGTACCGGCCACCTTCGAGTTCGAGTCGGAGGACAAGGCGATCGTGGAGGAGGTGCAGGGCAGCTGGCTCTCAGCCACCGGCGCCACCCTCGGCCTCTATGTCACCCACTACAGCTTCGCCACCCCGGGGATCTGGGCCGTCAGGCTGAAAGGGGGCGACGACCAGTCGATGGCCACGA
>JAWKIL010000033.1:0-45158 GCA_041394285.1 Acidimicrobiales bacterium
GAACGGCAGGGCCGCCATGTCGGCCCGCACCAGCCGCAACCCGGCGACCTCCAGGCCCCGGCCCCGGCAGCGGGCCAGCATGGCGGCTGAGGCGTCGAGCCCCACCACGGCCCGGTTCCGGGCCAGCAGGGGCGCGGCCAGCCGGCCGGTGCCCACCCCGAGCTCCAGCACCGGCCCGGCCCCGGCCCGGGCGTCGACGAAGGCGGCCACCGCCTCGGCGTCACTCACGCCCTGGTACCACTCGTCGTAGACCTCGGCGAACGATTCGCCATAGGTGTCGGGCCGGAACCGCTCCATCGGGCCATCTTCGCACCCGGTTGACTGCCCTTCGGGCCCGGTTCGGGGAAGAATGTCCCCCGTGCCCGCCCGGACGGTCGTCCCCATCAGCGAAGGGCCCCTCGGGGTGCTCGACCTCCTCGACGGCTCGTTCGCCGTGCTGCGCCAGCGGGCCCGGGTGATCGTGGGGATCGTGGCCGGTCTGGTGCTGCCGGTGGCCCTCCTCCAGGCGTGGGCTTCCCGGGACGACCTCGGCGGCTCCACGTTCAGCGATCTGCTGAACGATCCGGCCGCCAGCACCGGCAACACCAGCCCGTTCGCCGCCTACGATCTGCTGTTCTTCCTGACCAAGGGCCTGGGCCTGGCGGTGACGGCGGCCGGCGGGGTGGCGGTGAGCCGGGTGGTGGCGGGCTGGCTCGACGGCCAGGATCTGTCGGCCCTCGACGCCCTGCGCTTCACGGCCCGCCGCCTGCCCGCCCTGGCCGGGTCGTTCGTGATCGTCCACCTGCTGGAGGGCGTCGGCTTCCTCCTCCTCGGCGTGCCGGGCCTGGCCGCCATCGTGCTCTGCTCCCTCACCTCGCCGGTGCTGGCCATCGAGGGCCTGGGGCCGGTGGCGGCGGTGCGCCGGTCGGCCGAGCTGGTGCGGCGCCGGCCCGGCCCCGTGATCGGGCTCACGCTCCTGCTGTTCGCCGTGCAGTACGGGGTGAGCCAGGCGGTGGGGACGCTGCCGGGGGCGGTGGCGCTGTTCGTGGGGCCCGATCGGGCCTGGCCCCTGCTGGCCGCCTCCAACACGATCACCTCCCTCATCCTCGTGCCGGTGACCGGGGCCGCCATGTGCCTGGCCTACCTCGACCTCCGGTTCCGCACCGAGGGCCTCGACCTGGACCGACGCATCCAGCGGTGCTTCGGCGGAGGCGAAGCGACATACCGCGCCGGAGGCGAGGCGACATATCGCGCCGGAGGCGAAGCGACATACCGCGCCGACACCGCCGCATGACACCCGAGGAGATCCGCCGGAAGGCCGACGACATCCTGGCCCGCCCCGAGTACCGGGAGGCGACCCCGGGCCTGGTGGAGCGGGCCGTGGACTGGTTGAGCGAGCGCCTGGGCCGGCTGTTCGGCCCGCTCGTCGGTGGCTCGGGCCGCGGTGGCTACTACCTGGGCTACATCGTGCTGCTCCTGGCCCTGGCCGTCATCGGCTACATCGCCTGGAAGGTGTTCCCCCGCTCGGGCGTCCTGCGCCGTCCCCCGGCCGCCGTCACCCACGAGTCGGTCCCCCTGACCAGCCGGGCCCAGTGGCTGGCCCGGGCGACCGAGGCCGAGGCCGCCGGCCGCTGGGGCGAGGCCGTCCACGCCCGCTACCACGCCCTCACCACCGGCCTGGCCGACCGCAAGGTGCTGCCGGCCACGGAGTCGACCACCAGCGGCGAGCACCGCGCCGCTTTCGCCCGGGGCGCCGGGCCTCCGGCGGAGCAGGTGGCGGTGTTCGACGGGGTGACCGACTGCTACGAGCACGTGTGGTTCGGGGGCCGTCCGGCGGCCGCCGACGACAGCCAGGCTGTCGCCTCGGCCGACCAGCGGCTGTTGGAGCAGCAGCCGTGAACCGGCGGGCCACCACGTTCTGGGTGGTGCTGGCCGTGCTGCTGCTCGGCATCGGCCTGCTCTCGGGCCGCCAGCGCCGCGACGGCGACCCGCTCGACCCCGACGCCACCAATGCCACCGGCACCGCCGCCCTGCTGGCCCTGCTCGGCGAGACCGGCACGCCGGTGGAGCGGGGCCTGCCGGCCGACCGCACGGCCACGGCCCTGGTGCTCGACGACCGCCTCACCGTCGATCAGCGGCGCACGCTCAGCACCTGGGTGGGAGACGGAGGCACGCTGGTGGTGGTCGACCCGTTCTCACCCTTCGCTCCCGCGGTCGGCGTCGACGACGGTGTGGCCGTCGCCGACGTGGAGGCCGGCCCCTGCCCCCTGCCCGGGCTCGACCGGCTCGACCTCGCCGGCGACGAGTTCCTCCTGTACCGACCGGTCCGGTCGCCGCCGGCGGAGCCGCTTCCGGTGCGGCCGGGGCCCGACGGGGCCACCGGGTTCTTAGCCGCTCAGGGCTGCTTCGGCACCGCCGGCGACTACCTCCAGGTCAGCCGGCAGGGCCGGGGCCGGGTGGTGGCCCTGGGCGGGGCCGACCCCTTCACCAACGAGTTCCTCGACGAGGCCGACAACGCCGTGCTGGCCGTCAACCTGCTGGCCGCCCCGGGGAGCGCCGGGGGGCCGGTGAGCGTGCTGTACGGGCCGGTGGTGTCGCCCGGGTCCCGCCAGCTCGGCGATCTCGTGCCGTCGTGGGCCACCTGGGTGGCGTGGCAGCTGGTGGCGGCGTTCGCCCTGTTCGTGGTGTGGCGGATCCGGCGCTTCGGCCATCCCGTGCCCGAGCCCCAACCGGTGGAGCTGCCGGCCTCGCTGCTGGTGCGGGCCACGGGTGAGCTCCGGCGGCGCAGCGGCGCCATGCCCGAGGCGTCCGACGTGCTGCGCCGGGACCTGGAGCTCCGCCTGAGGCGCCAGCTCAAGGTGTCGCCCGACACGCCCACCGCCGCCCTGGCCGGCCGGGCCGCCGCCCTGGCCGGGATCGACCCCGAGCGGGTGGCCCGGGCCCTCACCGGGCCCCCGGCCGGCACCGGCGGCGAGCTGGCCGGGCTCGTGGCCGACATCGACGCCGTCAACCAGGCCCTGGCCCGGACGCCCGCTCCCACCGGGGAACCCGTCGCCGCCGCCCCCACCGGAGGAGAGCATCTGTGAGCACCGACTTCCCGACCGTCGCCGACACCCCGCCCCCGGAGGAGCCCGTCGACTCCCGGGCCTCGTTCGTGGCCGTGCGGGACGAGGTGGCCAAGGTGGTGGTGGGCCAGCTACCGGTGCTGTCGGGCGTGCTGTGCGCCTTCCTGGCCGGGGGCCACGTGCTGCTGGAAGGCGTGCCCGGGGTGGCCAAGACCCTGCTGGTCAAGTCGCTGGCGGCCTCCATGAGCCTGCGCACCACCCGGGTGCAGTTCACCCCCGATCTGATGCCGTCCGACGTGGTGGGCCAGATGGTGTTCGACCAGGGCCAGTTCCGCTTCCGGCCCGGCCCGGTGTTCACCAACATGCTGCTGGCCGACGAGATCAACCGGACCCCGCCCAAGACCCAGGCCGCGCTGCTGGAGGCCATGGAGGAGCACCAGGTCTCGATCGACGGCTCGTCCCGCCCCCTGCCCGATCCGTTCATCGTGATCGCCACCCAGAACCCGATCGAGTACGAGGGCACCTACCCTCTCCCCGAGGCCCAGCTCGACCGGTTCCTGGTGAAGCTCCTGGTCGACTACCCCACCGCCGATCAGGAGCTCGAGGTGATCCGCCGCCACCACCTGGGCCTCGACCCCCACGACCCGGTGGCGGCAGGGGTGCGGATGGTGGCCGACCCCGTGATCCTGGCCGCCGCCCAGCGCCAAGTGGCCGCCTTGCGGGTGGAGGACCCGGTGCTGCGCTACGTGATCGAGCTGGTGCGGGCCACCCGCCACTCGCCGTCTCTGTCGCTCGGGGTGTCGCCCCGGGGGGCGGTGGCCCTGCTCAAGACGGCCAAGGCCTGGGCCTGGCTGTCGGGGCGGGACTTCGTGACCCCCGACGAGGTGAAGACGATGGCCAAGCCCACCCTGCGCCACCGGGTGCAGGTGCGGCCGGAGCTGGAGATCGAGGGGATCGACGCCGACAAGGTGCTCGACGGCGTGCTGGGGCAGGTCCCGGCCCCGTGACGGTGCCCCTGCCGGCCCCCCGGCTGGCCCTGGCGGTGGCGGCGGCCGCCGCGGCCCTGGCTCTGCTGCCGGACCTGGGCACGGTCCGCCTGGGCGGGCTGGCCCTCGACGGCCGGTTCGCGCTGGTGAACCTGGTGCTGGTGGCGGCGGCCGTGCTCGACGGGCTGGCCGCCCCGCCGCCGGGAGCGGTGGCGGTGGAGCGCCAGCATCCCCGGGCCGTCACGCTCGACCAGCCGGCCGCCATCACCTGGGAGGTGTCGTCGGCCTCCCGCCGCCGCTGGGGGTCGGCCCGGCGGGTGTGGCTGGCCGACCAGCTCCCCCCGTCGCTCCACGCCGCCGCCCGCCGGGTGATGGTCCGGCTGCCGGACAGGGGGTCGGCCCGGGCCACGGTGGAGATGCGGCCCCATCGGCGGGGCCGGTTCACCCCCGATCAGCTCGTGGTGCGCACGTCGGGCCCGCTCGGCCTGGTGCACAAGCAGCGGGCCCGGAGCCTGCCCGGCAGCCTCAAGGTGCTGCCCCCGTTCCGGTCGGCCCGGGAGGCCGAGCTGAGCCTGCGCCGGGCCCGGATCCTGGAGGTGGGGCTGCGGTCGGCCCGGGGGCGGGGCGGCGGCACCGAGTTCGACTCGCTGCGGGAGCTGACACCGGACGACGAGACCCGCCGCATCGACTGGTCGGCCACCGCCCGTACCCAGCGCCCGATCGTGCGCACCTACCGGGCCGAGCGCAACCAGACCGTGCTGTTCCTCCTCGACTCGGGCCGCACCATGGCCGGCCGGGTCGACGGCCTGCCCCGCATGGAGTACGCCATGGACGGCGCCATGCTGCTGGCCGAGCTGGCCACCGGGTTGGGCGACCGGATGGGGTTGGTGGCCTTCGACCTCGACGTCACCGTGACCATCGAGCCGTCGGCCCGTCGCTCCCAGCGGGCCCAGATCACCGAGCGCCTGTTCGACCTGGAGCCGGCCCTGGCCGAGTCGAACTACCGCAACGTCGTCACCCACGTGCTGGCCCGGTACCGGCGCCGCAGCCTGCTGGTGCTGGCCACCGAGCTGGTGCCCGAGGCGGTGGACCAGTTCCTCCTGCCGGTGCTGCCCCTGCTGATCCGCACCCACGTGGTGGTGGTGGCCGCCGTGCGCGATCCCGATCTCGTCCACTGGACCACCCACACGACGGCCGACACCGACGGCGCCTTCCTGCGGGCCTCGGCCATCGCCGCCCTCAACCGGCGGGAGGAGCTGGCGGCCCGGCTCCGGGGCCAGGGGGCGGTGGTCGTCGACGCCGAGCCGGCCCGGTTCGCCACCGCCCTGGGCGACGCCTACCTCGACGCCAAAGCCGTCGGCCGCCTGTGACACGCCCGGCCCGCCCGTCCGCCCGCCCTCGGCCACCCCGGGACGGCGGACGTGCTTGGATACTGCCATGACCGAGATCCACCCTGATCTGGCCGACCGTCTGGCCCGGGCCTTGGCTGCGGCCGGGGCCACCGCCCTGTTCGGGTTGCCGGGCGGGGGCCCGAACCTCGACGTGGTGGGGGCGGCCCAGCGGCACGGCCTCCGGTTCGTGCTGGCCCACGCCGAGACCCCGGCCGCCATCATGGCCGGCACGTTCGGGCTGCTGACCGGGGCCCCGGCCCCGGTGGTGGTGACCCGGGGGCCGGGGGCGGCATCGGTGGCCAACGGCCTGGCCCAGGCCACGCTGGACCGGTTCCCGCTGGTGGTGGTGGCCGACACGGTGCCCCGGGCGGCGGCCCACGGGGTGGCCCACCAGCGGCTCGACCAGCCGGCCCTGCTGGGCCCGGCGGCCAAGGTGTCGGCCACGATCGCCGACGGCATGGCCGACGACGACCTGCGGGCGTTGGTGGGCGCCGCGGCCCGGTGGCCCTACGGCGGCGTCCACCTCGACTTCGACCCGACAGCCGACCTCACCACCGACGGGGCCGCCGACGGGGCCGCCGAACCTTGTGACGTTGTGCCGGCAGAGGCGGCAGAAGTCGACAAGGTTCGGGCCGGGGAGGCGCTGGAGCGGGTGGTTGCGGCCCGCCGGCCGGTGCTGGTGGTCGGCATGGAGGCGGCGGCCCTGCCCGCCGGGCCCGAGCTGGTGGCGGCCCTGGCCGCCGCCCTCGGCTGCCCCGTCCTGACCACCTACCAGGCCGTGGGCGTGGTGCCCACCGAGGGCCCGGCCAACGCCGGGCTGTTCACCAACGGTGCACTGGAGGCGCCGGTGCTGGCCGCCGCCGATCTGATCGTCACCGTCGGCCTCGATCTGGTGGAGCCGATCCCCGCTCCCTGGCCCTACCCGGCGCCGGTGGTCCGGCTGTCGGCCGTGGCCCAGACCGACGACTACCTGCCGGCGGCGGTCGACGTGGTGGGCGACCTGGCGGCGTCGCTTCACAGCCTGGTGGACGGGCTGGCAGCCACCGCCCCGACCGCCGACTGGCCGGCCGACGCCGCCGTCCGATTCCGGGACGACGCCCGCCAGGTTCTGCGGGCCGACCCCGGCGCTGGCACCGACGACGGCGAACCCGGCGCTCGCACCGAACCGGCGCGTCCGGGGAGCGCCGACGCTGGGGTCGGGCGGCTGGGGCCGGTGGAGCTGGTGGAGACGGTGGCCCGACACGCCCCGCCGGGGCTCACCGTGACCGTCGACGCCGGGGCCCACTTCCTGGCCGTGCTGCCGCTCTGGCCGGTCGATGGGCCCCACCGGCTGCTGATCTCCAACGGCCTGGCCACCATGGGCTTCGCCCTGCCGGCCGCCATCGGGGCCGCCCTGGCCCGGCCGGGCCAGCCGGTGCTGGCCCTCACCGGCGACGGTGGCCTGTCGATGGTGCTGGGCGAGCTGGAGACCGTGGCCCGACTCGACCTCCCGGTCACCGTGATCGTGTTCAACGACGCCGCCCTGTCGCTCATCGAGATCAAGCAGCGGCCCCACCACGGCGGCCCTGGCGCCGTGCGCTACCGCCCCACCGACTTCGCCGCCATCGCCCGGGCCTCCGGCCTCGACGCCGTCACCGTGACCACACCGGCCGAGCTGGCCGCCGCCGTGGCCCACGCCGACGGGTGGCAGCGGGGGCCCCGCCTCGTCGATGCCCGGGTCGACCCCGCCCCCTACCGGCACCTGATCGCGGCCACCCGGGGGTGAAGCGACCACGTCGGAGGCCTTTGGCCCGTCGGATCAACTAGCGTCGGCACCGCACCGACCCCGAAGGAGAGCCCATGGTCACCGTCGCCAAGTTCCTCGACGTCGCTTCAGGCCTGCAGCCCAACCAGTTCTCGATCGGCTCCAAGGAGAAGATCGACTCCATCAGCGACCTCGACCCCACCTACCGCCAGCTCATGGACGAGCCCTACGCCTGCGTGATGGCCATCGAAGGCCCCGACGGGCGCCCCAGCCTCACCCCCATGTGGTTCGACTACGAGGGCGACAAGGTGCTGGTGAACGTGGCCCAGCACCGCCCGAAGGCGGGCTGGATCCGCAAGAACCCCCAGATCACGATCCTCATCATGAACCCCCAGAACATGTACCACTGGCTGAGCATGAAGCTCACGGTGGAGCGGGAGATCAGCGAGGACGACCCCACCGAGGGCCCCCGGGTGACGGCCCAGCTCAACAGGATCTGGCAGAAGTACGTTGGCGAGGGCGAGGAGTACGGCCTGCGGGATCCGTCGTTCCAGGAGCGCCGGGTGCTGTTCGAGTGCCGGGTCGACAAGCTGGCCACGTTCGGTCAGCCCTGATGGTCCAGCCGCGGCGGGAGTTGGCCCGCCGGATGGCGGACGCCGCCCGGCACCTGCTCGACGCCCTCGATCCGGCCCAGCGGGCCGCCGCCTGCTGGGCCCGGCCCGACGACGGCGAGCGGACCCGCTGGTTCTACACCCCCACCGACCACGGCGGCCTCGCCCTGGCCGCCATGACCCCCGACCAGCAACGCCGGACCCACCAGCTCGTGGCCTCCGGCCTGTCCCGCCCCGGGTACGTGACGGTGGCCGCCATCATCGGCCTGGAGAACATCCTCGACCACACCGAGGGCTGGACCGTCGCCTTCGGCCGGGAGCGGGGCCGCGATCCCGGCCTGTACTGGGTGGCGCTCTTCGGCGACCCCGACCCCGACGGCAGCTGGGGTTGGCGGTTCGGCGGTCACCATGTGTCGCTCAACGTGACGATCGAGGCCGGTGAGGTGGTGGGGGTCACGCCGAGCTTCCTGGGAGCCGACCCGGCGTCGGCCCCCCTGCTCGGCCCCCACCCCTACCGCCCGCTGGCCGGAGCCGAGGACCTGGGCCGGGAGCTGGCGCGCTCGCTCGACGACGCCCAGCTGGCCCGGGCCCTGATCAGCCCGGTGGCCCCGGTGGACATCGTGGGCGTCAACCGCACCCGGCTGGCCGAGGGCGATCGGCCCCTGCCCCTGGTCGACGTGTGGCGCGGTCGGCTGCCCGACGACATCCACCAGCTGATGGCCACGGCCCAGGCCAACGCCGAGACGGCGCTGGGGCTCACCGACGACCATCTGGCCGCCCTGTCACTCACCACCCGCCCCAAGGGCATACCGTCGTCGGACCTGCGGCCCGACCAGCTCGACGTGCTCCACGCCCTGCTGGCCGTGTACGTGGACCGGCTCCCCGAGGAGTTGGCGGCCGAGGAGCGGGCCCGGGCCGCGGCGGCCGTGAGCGGCGGCACCCTCCACCTGGCCTGGGCCGGTGGGCGGGAGCCGGGCCAACCCCACTACTACCGGCTCCAGGGCGGCGACCTCCTGGTCGAGTACGACAACACCCAGCGCGACGCCAACCACGTCCACACCGTGTGGCGGGACCTCCGCCGCGACTTCGGGGGCGATCCGCTGGCCCGCCACTACCTGCGGTCCCACTGACCCCGGCGGCCCGGCCCCGAGCCCCGGGGAGCACCCACATCTCGTACGCTCCCGCCATGGCGACCGAATGGCGTTGGTATCTCGGAAACCGGGACTACTACCTGCGGGACAAGACCGAGGAGCTGGCCAGCCGGTTGGCGGCGGCCGCCTCCCGGGAACGGTCGGAGCGGTACCGGCTGGCCAAGCAGCAGGGCACGCTGGAGGAACGGCTGAACCGCCTGGCCGACGACGTCCACCGGCTGGTCGAGCTGTCGGACCTGCGGGACGAGCTCGACTTCTTCGCCGACAACGAGGCGGTGCGGCGCCGGGTACGCACGGCTCTGGTGGCCATGGAGCTGCTGGGCCCGTCGGGCCGGCCCATGGCGCCGCCGTCGGCCATCGACCTGCGGGACGACACGGCCGACTACTGGCTCGGTCCCGCCACCCGGTCGCTGCCCCGGGTGCTGGGGGGCGCCGAACCGGAGCTCGACCCCGACGTGGTGGAGGCCCGCCGCCGGGACCCGGAACGGACCGACCGCTTCCTGGCCCTGGTGCTGACGCTGACCGGAGACGGGGCCCGAGCCGGGGCGCTGGTGCCGGCTCTGCTCGGCCCCGTGCCCGGCGGCCAGGTGAGCACCGTCCAGCGGGCGTTGTGGCTGGCCGCGGCGAGCGGCAGCTTCGGACCCGACGCCCGCACGGCGGTGGCCGACTGGCTGGCCCGCCAGACGCCGGCATCGCCCGAGGCACCGGCGGGATCGTCGGAGCGGTCGTCGGCCGACGCCGAGCGGTGGGCGGCGCGGGCCCAGCCCCTCGGCCCGGACCCCACGCACACTGCGCTCCTGAAGCGCCTGCCGGGGCCCGTGGCCCGGGTGTACGAGGGCCCGCTGCGGGCGGCGTGGGGGCTGGAGGCGCTGATGGCGCAGCGGTCGGCCGCCTTCGCTGCCTGGTCCGAGCCGCCGGCCGGGACCGGTATCGACGATGCCATCCGGGCCCGGCTCCAGGGGGCACTGGTGGCAGTGGTCGACGAGGGCGCCCCGGCCGAAGCCCCGCTGCTGCGCCGGGCCGAGGCGCTGCGCCGTCAGCTCCGCACCGAAGGTGAGGCCGCCGCCGGCTCGGGCCCGGAACTACCCGATCCCGACGCCCCGGCCGGGCGGCTCACCGACCTGCTGCTCGACGACGCCCTACCCCCACCGGCCACCCCGCCGACCTCGGCGAACCCGGTCGGGGCCTCCCCGCCGACCCCGTCGCCCCGGGTCGAGGCCGCTGCCCCTGGGCCCCTCGCGGCGCTGGCCTGGCAGGCCGGGGCAGCGGCTCTGGCCCCGGTCGTGCGCTCCCTGGCCCGGGCCGCGGCACGGCTGCCATCGGCGGTGGAGCCGTTCGAGATGACCGTGGGCCCCCAGGTGCTGCGTATCGGCCCCCATCCGCTGGCCCCCGGTGAGGCCGAGCGTGCGGCCCAGGCGGCGGCCGAAGCCAGCTATCCGGTCCCCGGCGGGCTGCTCGGCCGGTTGAAGGACGACGAGCACGCCGACGCCCGACAGAACGAGAAGCAGCGGCACCTGAGCCGGATCGAGGCGGTGGTGGCGGCCCTGGCCGCCCTGCGGGCCGAGGTCGACCGGCTGCGGGACCTGCCGGCGGCGGCCGAAGAGGCGCTGGGCGGAGAGGCCGGCCGGTTCAGCGCTCGGTGACCGCCCCCAGGCTCACCGAACCCTTGGCCGCGCCGAGCGTGATGGTCACGTCGCGGCCCCGGTCGGCCCCGGTCAGCGACACGGTGACCTTGCCCGCCGACCCGAGGAACCCGCCCGGCACCACCTTCTGGCTCGTGCCTCGACCGGATACGGCCACCGTGACGCTGAGCGACGACGAGCTGGCGGCGTAGAGGGTCACCTCCGAGGCGTTGTCGGCCCCCGCCACCTGCACCACGAACGACGACGGCGACCCGTTGGCCGTCCACCACGTCGAGTTGCTGGTGCGGTCCTGCTCAGGGCTGCCACCGCTCCAGAGGATAGGGATCAACGCCGGCGTCGCCAGGGCCCCCGACGGAGCGCTCACCGTCAGGCGCCCGGGTCCGGTCTTCATCCTGACGGTCTTGCCGTCGCTCCGGGAGCCGACGACCACCCAGTCGAGCTGGCCGGTCGGGCCGAGCAGGACCTGCGGGGGAAGCAGGCCGACCTGGATGGCCGGGCCCGTCGGCGGCGGTACGGAGATGGGCCCGGCGGTGGTGAGGGGCTGCGGCGGTGCCGTGGTGGCCGGTGGCGCCGTGACACCCGTGGTGGGGTGGGCGGCGGCTGCGTTGGTGGTGGTGACCGTGGCGGCGCCCGCCGTCGTCGAGCCGGATGACCCGTCGCCGGGGGCGATCCCGGGCGCACCGCCGGCACCGGGGTCGGCACCCGGCACCACCGTCGAGGCGCTGGGCTCGGGATCGCCGGCCGGCACCCGGATGCCGGGTACGTCGTCGGTCCCTGCGCCGGGGTCGGCGCCGGCCGCCCGATCGGCGCCACCGGCCGGGGTCAGCGGTGGGGGAGGGGTCGCCGGGTCATCGGCGCCGGCGCCGGCGCCGTCGGCGCCGTCGGCAACGGAACCGTCGGCGCCGTGGTCGCAGTCGGGCCGGCCCGGAACGGGCACGGCCGTGGCCGGCCCGATGGTCGACACCTCCACCGGCCGGTCGGCGCCGATCACGGCGATCAGCACGGCCGCTGCCGCCACCAGGCCCACCGCGGCCGCCGCCCCCAGTCGCACCGGGAGCCGCCGCCGGTGACCGGCGCCGCCGGCCCCGTCGCGGCGCCGGGCGGTGGCCAGGCCGGCGTCGAGCCGGGCCCGGATGCGGGTCAGATCGGGCTCGTGGCTGGCGCCATGGGCGGCCAGGAGCACCCGGAGATCGTCGTCGTAGGTAGCGGGGCTGTTCCCGGGGCCGCCGCCGCCGGGGGCGGGGCCCGTCATCCCTGCTGCTCCAGCAGGTGGCGGAGCTGGCGGATCCCCTTGAACGTCTGGCTCTTCACCGTGCCGATGCTGATCTGCAGGACCTCGGCCACCTCCGACTCCGAGAGATCCAGCCCGTGGCGGAGCACGAGGCACAGGCGCTGGCCCCGGGGAAGGCGCTCCAGCGCCCGGCGCATGTCGAGACGCTCCGACACGTCGGCGGCCGGAGCCGTCTCCCGGGTGAGGCCCGACAGCAACCGCAGGCCCTTGCGTCCCCGTTGGGCGGTGCGGACCCGGGAGGCGGCCTGATTGACCACGATGCGCCGCACGTAGGCCTTGGGGTTGGTGGCCGCCGTGACCGACGGCCACTGGCGCCAGGCCGAGAGCAGGGCGTCGGCCACGAGGTCGTCGGCCGCGTGGTGGTCGCCGGTCAGGAGGAAGGCGAGGCGGGCCAGCTCGGCCGTCCACTGCTCCACGCAGTGCTCGAAGTCGCCGGCCGTGCCGCTGACCCGGGGCTCGGGGCGACGGGTCGGTACCGCCGTGACCGGCGCCACCGGCGGCGGTCCGGGGGCGGTGCCGGTTCGCGCCACGGCGGCCGCGCCCGCCACAGCCCCGTTCCTGCCCGCCACATGCACAGTCATGCAGGTCTAAGGGTCGCTCGGGGCCCGGTAAAGGTTGCCGGCGGGGGTTAGGAAGTTCTGCCCAGACCGCCTCCGGGGGGCGGCCCTGGTCAGCTCAGCTGGAACCCGGCGTAGCCCTGTTCCACCACCTCGGTGAGCTTCTTGCGGTACCGGGGCGCCCCGCCGTTGTAGACGACGTGGCGCACATGGTCGCGCCCTTCGATGTTGGGGTTGAACCCGGTGAACCAGGAGCGGACCTTGCCCAGCAGCAGCAGGTCGTACATGTCGGCCACGTGGCGCACCCACTCCTCCTGGGCCGCCGGCTCGGGCTCGATCCGGGTGAGGCCGTTGGCCTCCATGTGGCCGATGAGGGCGGCCACCCAGTCGACGGTCTCCTCCACGCCCCGCCCGAAGTTGGTGAACCCGGAGCCCGACTGGGGCCCCGCGATCACGATCAGGTTGGGGAAGCCGACGCTCTGCAGACCGAGGTAGGTGGAGGGCTCGTAGGCCCAGGCGTCGCGCAGCTTGGCCCCGTCGACCCCCAGGAAGTCGATCTTGTCCAGGGTGCCGGTCATGGCGTCGAAGCCGGTGGCGTAGACGATCAGGTCGACCTCGTAGGTCTGGTCGCTGGTCTGGATGCCGGTGGGCACCACCCGCTCGATCGGGGTGTCGTTGATGTCGACGAGGTGGACGTTGGGCTGGTTGTAGGCCTCGTAGTAGCGGGTCTCCATCGGCACCCGGCGGGTGCCGAAGCCGTGGTCGGTGGGAATCAGCTTGTCGGCCACGGCGGGGTCGTTCACCCGCTCCCGGATCTTGTTGGCCACGAAAGCGGTGAACTCCTCGTTGGCCTTCTCGTCCATCAGGATGTCGCGGTAGTTGCCCTGCCAGATCCGGAAGCCCGACGAGGCGTACAGCTCCTCGAAGAAGGCGTAGCGCTCCTCCTCGGGCACGTCGAACATGGGCTGGCGCACGGGGTTGTGGATGAAGCCGCCGGGCGTGATCCGGCACTGGGCGAAGATCTCGTCGTAGCGGCTCTTGATGTCGGCCATCTCCTCCGGGGTGATCTCCCGGTTGTGGAGCGGGGCGCACCAGTTGGGCCGGCGCTGGAACACGTGCAGCTCGCCCACCACCTTGGCCAGCTCGGGGATGAGCTGCACGGCGGTGGCGCCGGTGCCGATCACGGCGACCCGCTTGCCGGCCAGGTCCACCGGCTCGTGGGGCCAGTTGTAGGTGTGCCACCACGGACCCTGGAAGCTGTCGATGCCCTCGATGGTGGGCATCACCGGGCTCGACAGCACGCCGACGGCCGGGATCACGTAGCGGGTGGTGTAGACAGCGCCGTCGGTCAGCTCCACTCGCCAGGTGCGGGTGGCTTCGTCCCACACACAGCGGTCCACCCGGGACCCGAAGCGCATGTGGGGCCGCAGGTCGAACTTGTCGGCCACGTGGTTGAGGTAGCGAAGGGTCTCGCCCCGGGGGGCGAAGTGCTCGCTCCAGTTCCATTCGGCCAGCAGCTCGTCGGAGAACGTGTAGCAGTAGGTGTAGCTCTCGGAGTCGAACCGGCAGCCGGGGTAGCGGTTGTGGTACCAGGTGCCGCCCAGGTCGTCGGCCGCCTCCAGGACGAGGGTGTCGAGCCCCAGCTCCCGCAGCTTGTACAGGGTGCAGATGCCGGACAGGCCGGCCCCGATGACGATGGCGTCGCGCTGCTCGGCGGTGGCGTCGGTCATGGTGTGGTGCTCCTCGGGCTCGGTTCAGGTGGCGGCGTCGAGCTGGTCGAGCAGCCCGACGGCGGTGTTGATCAGGAAGGGGAGGGTGTCGGCGATGGTGGCGTGGCGCTCGTTCGACGAGTTGCCCATCTTCCAGCGGTGGTGGAGCTGCTGGATCACCACGCCGGTCTTCCATTGGGCGAACGCCTCGTACCACGACGCCTGCGACACGTCGAAGCCGGTCCGCTCGCCGTAGCGGGCGATGATCTCGGCCCGGGGGGCGAGGCCCATGCGGGTCATGCCGTCGTGGCCGACCCGGCGTACCTCCAGCGTGTCGGACGGGTCGGGCCAGTAGTTGAGCAGGGTGCCCAGGTCGGCCAGCGGGTCGCCCAGCGTGGTCATGTCCCAGTCGAAGAAGGCGACCACGGTGTCGGGGTCTCCGGTGGCGAACATGGCGTTGTCGAGCTTGAGGTCGTTGTGGACGAGCGACACCCGCTGGGGTTCGGGCACGGCCGCCTCCAGACGATCGTGGATGGCGCAAATGGCGTCGTGGTGGCGCTCGTCGGCCACCAGCTCCCACCGCTTGTGCCAGCCCGACACCTGGCGGGCCATGAAGCCCTCCGGCTTGCCCAGATCGGCCAGGTCGCAGGTCTCAGGATCGAGCAGGTGGAACTCGGCGATGGCGTCGACCAGGGCCATCGACAGGCGATGGGCCACGTTGGGCTCGTCGCGCATGGACGGCGGGATCACGCCCCGGATCACGTCGCCCCGGCGGCGCTCCATCACGAAGAAATCGGCCCCGGCCACCGACGGGTCGTCGCAGAACAGGTAGGCCCGGGGCGCCTTGTCCCAGTGCTGCCACAGGCGCGACAGCACCTTGTGCTCCCGGCGCATGTCGTGGGCCCCGGGGGCGATCGTGCCGAACGGGGGCCGGCGCAGCACCAGCTCGGCGCCTCCGGAAGCGGGGTCCCCGAAGGCTATGAGGTAGGTGAGGTTGGCCGAGCCGTTGGGGAACTGGCTGACCCGGAAGGCGCCGGCGCCCACCACCTCGGGGGGCAGGTGGGCCCGGAGGTATGTCTCGATCGTGGCCCAGTCGAGCTCGTCGCCGGCGCGGACGGCGTCGGTCTCCGGCACCGCCTCGTCGGCGTAGGGGTCGACCTCCGGGATGTCCTCCTGCTCTTCCATCAGGCGGCGGGTGATTCAGGCGATGTTCCGCCGAAGGCGGAACTCGAAGGAACCCGAAGGGTTCCCTCCATCCGCCACGACGCGTCGCCGGCGGGGAGGTTGAACACGCCGGCCACGTTGTTGCGGAACACGTCCTGCTTCTGCTCCTCGGTGAGGTGGGAGGCCTGCTCCTCGATCAGCTGGCGGGACTTGGGCCAGGTGGAGTCGGTGTGGGGGAAGTCGCTGGCCCACAGCAGGCGGCTGTGATCCATCAGACCGAAGGTGTGGTAAGCGGTGAGGTCGTCCTGGAAGGTGGCCCACACGTTGGACCGGATGTACTCGCTGGGCAGCTTGGACAGGCCGGGCAGGATGCCGTCCACCGCGTTGATCCGGGCGGCGTGGTCCATGCGGTACATGTAGTGGGGGAGCCAGCCCGCGTCGCTCTCGGCCACCACCAGCTTGAGGCCGGGATGGCGCTCGAACACGCCGCCCAGCGTCATCATGCCCACCACGTCCTGGATGGCCCGGATGATGCCGAGGAAGTTGTTCAGCCGGTGGCCCCGGGTGGGGGCGTTGATGCTGCCGTTGCGGCTGGTGAGGATGTGGAAGCAGATCGGCAGGTCGAGGTCGACGGCGCACTCCCACAGGGCGTCGTAATCGGGGTGGTCGTAGTCCTCGTGGATGGCGTCGCCCGGCATCATGATGCCGACCATGCCCATCTCCTTGGCCTGGGTGAAGTCCTCGATGGCGGAGTCGACGCTGAGGATGGCCGTCTGGGCCAGGCCGAAGATCCGGTCCGGTGCATCGGCGCACATGTCGGCCAGCCACCGGTTGTAGGCCTTCATGCAGGCGTCCTTGTAGTCGTTGTCCCGGTGCATGGCCAGGCCCATGCCGATCGAGGCGTAGATGATCTCGGCCGCCAGGCCGTCTTCGTCCATGAACGGGAGGCGCTCCCGGCCGATGTAGCCGGCCGGGCGGACGTCGGCGAACTTCATGGTGCGGGCCCGCCGGTTGCGTTCCTTCACCCCGAAGCCGGCCCCGTCGACGAAGCCCAGGGCCACCGGGCGTTTCATGCCCGGGACGACGAAGGCCTCGGTGCCGTCGGGCTGCTCCACCACGGTGGGGGCCCGGTCACGGTACTTGGGGTCGATGTAGTCGATGTAGCAGTTCGGCGGCTCGCACACGTGGCCGTCGGCCGAGATGATGCCGGGAGGTATCACTGGACTGTCTCCTTTGCGTCCTCACCCTTGAGGCGAAAACTACCTCTCCCCAGAGTCGAGCACCCAAGCGGCTCAACTGGGGGGTGCCCCGGCCGACGGGACGGGCCATGACGGACCGGGAGGCGCAGGCTGCGCTGTCGTACGAGGTGCGGGCCGGCCGGATGGCGGGCCGCCTCTACGCCGTGGCCACCGTGGCCACCCCGTTGTGGGCCGCGCTCACGGGCGTAGCCCTCGATCGGCAGATGATCGTGTTCATCGCCGCCTGCGGGGTGGCGGCGGCGGTGCCGCAGCTTCCCCTGTGGAACGCCTACGGTCCGCTGTTCGTCCGTCTGACGATGGCGGCGGCGTCGGTCATCCAGGTGGTGTTCATGCCGTTGTGGCTGGCCCACCCCCAGATGCTCGTGTTCCCGTCGGTGTCGTGCGCCTGCGCCGGAGCCGTGGTGAACCGGCGCTGGCTGGTGGGCCACATGGTGGCCCCGGGTGCGGCCATGTTCCTCCACCTCCGCCCCGACATCGGCCCGTCGGCCGCCGCTGGTTGGGTGGTGCTGTTCCTGGCGCTGAACCTCTCCATCGGCGAGATCCCGCTGTGGGTCCGGCGCCAGCTCGACGAAGCCAACCGGGCCATGGTGCGGGCCGAGGCCGAACGGGCCCAGCGGGCCAGCGATCGCTTGGCCCACCGGGCCCAGCTGGCGGCATCGCTGCGGTCCCTGGTGGGTGAGGTGACCACGAGCTCGCAGTTGGTGGAGGCCCAGTCGGGCAACATCGCCACCTCGGTGGGGGAGCTGGCGGCCTCGTCGCGCGAGATCGCCGGCACGGCCAACGCCGCCGAGTCGGCCGTGCGCCAGATCGCCACGGCCACCGACGAGAGCCGGGAGCTGATCGGCCAGCTGGGGACGGCGGGCGAGGAGATCGTGGGGATCGTCGACACGATCACCGACCTGGCCCGCCAGACCAACCTGCTGGCGCTCAACGCCACCATCGAGTCGGCCCGGGCGGGCGAGGCGGGCAAGGGATTCGCCGTGGTGGCCAGCGAGGTGAAGGACCTGGCCCAGCTGACGGCGGCGTCGGCGTCGGGCATCAGCTCGCTGGTCGACAACGTGCATCAGCGCCTCGAGGCCTCGGCTGTGGCCATGACCACGATCGCCGAGATGGTGGCCGGGCTGGAGCAGGATCAGGCGACGCTGAGCCAGGCGGTCAACGATCAGTCGCACGTGATCGCCGGGATCTCCTCCGCCGCCTCGGCCGGGGCCGACGGCATGGCCGATATCGGCCGCGCCATCCGCAGGCTCGACGACAACGCCCGCGAGCTCGACCGCACCGACACCTGACCAGCCGGCGGGCCGATTGCCCGCGAGGGCGTGGCCGCCGCCGCGCAGTCGCTGCGGCGCTGTCGTGGCCGCTGCAACAACCGCGCCACAGTTCAAACCGTGTCACGAACTGTGCGCCCACCGCTCGGATCGCGCACCCACCTCGAACCGTGTGACGGTTTGAGCGGCCGCGTTCGCTGGCACGACCCGCGCCTGTCCGACGTTCTGGTTGCGTGGGGCGCCGCCGCCGGTGATTCGTGGGGCGCCGAGATCAATGGCGGGAGGTGGTTGCCCGGTCAGCGGTCGAGGCCGAGGACGAGATCGAAGCGGGAAGGGGGCATGACCGAGCCGAAGTAGTGGTCCTCGGCGGAGGACCAGCGGGCGGCCCAGTCGGCGTGGTAGGTGTCGCCGTCGCGATGGCGGAGGCGGTCGGTGCGAAGGGGTGCGGGGGCGAGCAGCAGCACCCGCAGATCGAGGAGATCGTGCAGCTCGGGCCGGGCGCTGTAGGCGCCCTCCAGGATCACCACCGGGCCAGCCTCCAACTCGATCGGCTCGGCCGCCAGCGGGGCATCGTCGGCGTCCCAGTCGTCGGCATGCCAGTCGAACGGCCGCCACTCGGCCCGGCCCCTGCTGCGCAGCTCGGCCAGCACCGCCCGCTGGCGCCGCCAGTCGATCACGGCCGACGCCCGTTCGGGCACCGGCCGCCCGTCCCATGTGGCGGCACTACCGCCGGCGTAGAACTGGTCACCTTCGATCACGCTGGCGGCGGGTCCGTTGCCAGCAGGGAACGACCCGAGAGCAGCCGCCACGGCGGCGGCCAGGGTCGACTTCCCGGCTCCGCTCCGCCCGTCGATCGCCACCAGGAACGGCACGGGCCGGGCTCTCACCTCCCCGGCCAGGCGGGCCACCAGCGCTTCCATCCGTCCATCATGGCCCGGGGTTGGTTGCTACCGTGTCGTGATGCTGCCGGCCGACGATCCTGCCGCCCTGTCTCTCGTGGGCGCTCTGCTGGCCGGCGACGTGGAAGGCCTGCGGGCGCTGCTCGCCGCCCACCCCGGCCTGGCCGCCGAGCGGTTCGGCGACGAGGTCCAGAGCCGTACCGCCCTCCACGTGGCCACCGACTGGCCGGGGCAGCTGCCCCGGGTGGCCGAGACGATCGCCGTGCTGGTGGCGGCGGGAGCGTCGGTCGACGCCCGGTTCGCCGGGTCCCACCGTGAGACCGCCCTGCACTGGGCGGCCAGCTGCGACGACGTGGCCGCCATCGACGCCCTGCTGGACCTCGGCGCCGACATCGAAGCCGACGGCGGCGTGCTCACCGGCGGTCCACCCCTCGACGACGCCGTCATCTTCGAGCAGTGGAAGGCGGCCCGCCGCCTGGTGGAACGGGGCGCCTCGTTGGCGCTGTGGCATGCCGCCGCCCTGGGTGAGATCGACCGGTTGGAGCAGCTCCTGGCGGCCGAGCCCGGCCCCGGGCCCGACGAGGTCACCAACGCCGCCTGGCACGCCTGCCGGGCCGGCCAGCTTCGCGCCGCCCAGATCCTGGCCGCCCGCGGCGCCGATCTCGACCGCACGCTGTACGACGACGCCTCGGCCCGCCAGGCCGGCCTCCTCTCCGGCCAGCCCGACCTCGTCACCTGGCTGTCGTCGTCGTGAAGGCCGGCGCCGCCTTCACCACCGCCTGAACCGACGTCGCGAGAACCGCGTCACGCCAGCCATCTGCGTTGCGAAACCTCCGGAAATCGTAGAAAGCGTGACGCAGACCGGTGGTGGGGTGGGCAAAACGCGACGCAGAACGGCGGAGGCCGGGGCGTGGGATGGCGTGGGGGACGGGGGCGGGGCGGCGGGGAGATCAGGCGCCGCCGGAGAGGTACTGCTCCTCGATCTCGGCGATGCGGGACCGCATCTCGGCCGCGGTGCCGGCCAGCTCGATCCGGCCCCGGCGCATCACGTAGGCCCGGTCGGCGTACACCAGCGCCTTGCGCACGTGCTGCTCCACCAGCAGCACGGCCGTGCCCTGGGTGTCGGCCGCCGCCCGCACCGCCTCCAGCAGCCGCTTCACCACGATCGGGGCCAACCCCATCGACAGCTCGTCGGCCAGCAGCACCCGGGGCTTGCGGGCCAGCGCCCGGGCCAGCGTCAGCATCTGCTGCTCGCCCCCGCTGAGCAGGCCGCCCCGCACGTCAAGCCGACGCTCCAGCTCGGGGAACAGAGCCAGCGCGTCCTCCACCGCCACCTCGCCCACCCGCAGGTTGTCCCGGGTCGTCAGCCCCTTGAACACCGAGCGCTCCTCGGTGACGAACGTGAGTCCCCGCCGGGCCCGCTTGTGCAGTGGCGCCTTCGTGACCTCCCCGTCGAGAGCGACCGTGCCCGAATGCAGGGGCAGCTCCCCGCTCAACGCCAGCAGCGTGGTGGTCTTGCCCGCCCCGTTCGGCCCCAGCAGCGTGACCACCTCGCCGGCCCGCACCTCCAGGTCGAGCTCGTGGACCACGGCTTGGGGGCCGTACCCGGTGGTCATCCCCTTGGCCTGGAGCATCACCACCACCGGCTGGTCGCCGGCCGACGGAGCCACCGCCGCCGTCGATCCGTTCATCGTGCTCATCGGGCCACCACCTCGTCGGTCTCGACGCTGCCGTCCGCCGCCGCCTCGTCGTCGTGCTCGCCCAGGTAGGCGGCGATGACGATGGGATCGTTGCGCACCGCCTCCCGCTCGCCGTGGGCGATCCGGCGGCCGAAGTCGAGCACCACGATCGTCACACACGCTCATCACGAAGTTCATGTCGTGCTCCACTAGCAGCGGCCATTGCCCCCGGTCGTCGGCCAGGCGCCGCACTAGGCGGGCCAGCTCGGCCGTCTCGGCGTCGCCCAGCCCCGCCGCCGGCTCGTCGAGCAGCAGCACGCTGGGTTGGGTGGCCACCGCCCGGGCGATGGCCAGCAGCCGACGCTGGCCGTAGGGCAGGTCCTGCACGTGGTGGTGCAGCACGTCGCCCAGCCGGAACTCGTCGATGGCCGCCACCACCTGGGCCGGCAGGGGAGGGGTGCGGGGGTGGACCAGGTCCACCAGATAGGACAGCCGGTCCCGGGGGTCCGACGCCGCCCGCAGGTTGTCGATCACGGTGGCGTCCTCGAACAGCTCGAGCGACTGGAACGATCGGGACAGCCCGGCCCGGGCCCGCCGGGCGGCCGACAACCCCGACAGGTCGTGGTCGTCGAGGCGGACCGTGCCCGTCGCCGCCGTGAACCCGGTGATGGCGTCGATGGCCGACGTCTTGCCCGCCCCGTTCGGCCCGATCAGGCCGAGGATCGTGCCCGGTCGCACGTCGAAGGCCACGTCGTCGACCGCCGTCACGCCGCCGTAGCGGACGGTCAGCCCGCTGACCGACAGCGTGCGGGGCGGCACCCGCTCCCGGGCCGCCCCCCCGTCGTCCGATGCGTCACCGGTGCCGGGGCCCAGGGCCAGGCTGGCGTGGGCGGCATCGTGCCACGGCCGCACCAGCGGTCCGAGTGGACGGAGCAAACCCACCGCGGCGTCGAGTCGGGGCTCGACGGCCCCGGTGAGGAACCGGGCGGCCAGGTAGCCCACGAGCGGCACGCACACCAGCCACAAGCCCCAGGCCGCCAGCCCGCCGGCGTCGAGCGCACCCTTCAGGGCGAAGAACACGACGAACCCGGCGACGACGGCCAGCACCAGGGTCTTGCCCCGCTTGGCCAGGATCGGGAGGATGTTGAGCTGCTCCCGGGTGATGCCGTCCTGGTTCTGGAGCACCAGCGCCACCACGATGGCGCCGCCGATGAGGGGCAGCCAGCGGCTGATCCCGGAGAAGATCTCGTTGGAGATGTTGGCCCCGATCGACCCCGGCGCCAGCGTCGATCCCGACATCGGACCGAACAGGTAGCCGATGCCGCCGATGAACCCGTAGGCCACGGCCAGGATCGAGTTGAAGTTGGGGAAGATGCTGCCGTAGATGATCACGTCCTGGCGGAACGAGTACATCACGCCGCCCACCGCCGCGATCCCGGCCGACAGGGCGAAGGCGTACACCTTCACCCCCGGCACGCTGATCCCCAGCGCCGCCGCCGCCCGCTCGTTGGTCCGCACCGCCAGCAGGCGCCGCCCGGTCCGGCCCCGCCGCACGTTCGACACCATGATCGCCATCAGGGCGAAGAACACCATGCACACGGCGGCGTAGCGGTTGGGGGTGCGGATGGCGTCGAAGCTCCATCCGAACAGCGACGGCCGACCGATCTTGGTGCCGGCGAACCCGCCGACCAGGTCGCCGTTCTGGAAGATCATCAGCTCGATCGCCGTGCCCAGGGCCAGGGTGGCGATGGCCAGGTTGATGCCCCGGGCCCGCACCGCCGGCAGGGCGAACAGGGCGCCGAGGGGCACCGTGGCCACCACCCCGGCGATCAGGGCGGGTAGGAACGGCCAGCCCCCCACGTCCACCAGCCGCCCCGCCACTAGGGCCCCGAAGCCGGCCAGGGCGAACTGGGCCAGCGACAGCTGCCCGGCGTACCCGGTCAGGACCACCAGCGACAGCAGCACGATCCCGATGGAGAACGTGGTGACGAAGGCGTCCTGCCAGATCGGGGGCACCAGCCAGATCACGATCCCGCAGGCCACGAGGGCGGCCGCCACCACCCCGGGCCGCAGGGTGCCGGCGCCCACCGCCGGTAGGCGCTGGAGGAAGAAGTCCCGCAGGGGCAGGGCCTGGCCCCGGTAGATCAGCCAGGCCACGATGAACAGGGCGCCCAGGCTCTTGGACAGGCCGGGCACGTCGCCGGCGTAGCGGACGGCCTCGGTCTCCACCACGCCCAGCACCAGCCCCGCCCCCAGGGCCGTGGGGAACGAGTGGAACCGGGCCACCAGGGCCGCCGCCATGGCCGCCAGCACCAGGTTCGTCATCGTCTGGACCTGGAGCTGGACGATCGGAGCGATCAGGATCGACGCCATGCCGGCCAGGGCCGAGCCGAGCGCCCAGTTGAGGGTGGCGATCCGGTCGGGCGACAGCCCGATGGCGGAGGCCGCCCGCTGGTTCTCGGCCACGGCCGTGGTGGCCATCCCGAACCGGGTGTAGCGGTACAGCGCCCACAGGGCCGCGGTGGACGCCACCGCGATCCCGGTGAGGATGAAACGGTCCACCGACACCGTGATGCTGCCCAGCTCGATCGGCTTCTGGGGCAGCTCGGAGCTGACCTGGGTCACCCGTTGGCCGTAGCGGATGGCGGCCCCCGACAACAGCACGATGTAGAGGCCGAGCGTGGCCACGATGCGGGCCAGGGGCGAGGCCCGCTGGAGCTGGCGCATGATCCCGAGGTGGGCGGCGGCCCCGATGGCGGCACACACCGCCAGGGCCGCCGGCCACGCCACCGCGGCCGGCAGCCCCCGTTGGACCTTGAGCTCCCAGTGGACGTAGGCGCCCACCATCCCGACGGCACCGTGGGCGAAGCTGAGCACCCCCGAGCCCCGGTAGATGACCATCAGACCCTGTGAGGCCAGGGCGTAGAGGGCCCCCAGCCCGAGGCCCAACAGGGCGAAACGGACGACATCCATGGTGCGAGCTCCCAGGTGAGGCGGCTACGGAACGGACCGGACCGCCGGCTACAGCGGCTTGCCGTCGAAGGCGTCGGTGATGTCGATCGGCTCGATGTCGGGCAGCGGGATCATCTTGCCGTCCTTGATGCCGCTCACGTAGATGTTGCGGTTGAAGATGCGGGGGAACTGGCCCCCGCCGCCATCCCACTCCTTGGTGAAATCGAGTACGGGCACGAGCCCGCCGGTGTCGACGTTGGAGGCCTTGGATGCGGCGTCGAGGAAGGTCTCGTTGGTGATGTCGCCGTCGATCCCCTCCACGATCTGGGTGAAGGCCACGAAGGCGGCCCAGGTGCCGAGCCCGCCCAGGCTGTTCCAGTCGATGTCCTTGGAGTCGATGACCCCGTTGTCCTCCAGGGCCTTGCGGTAGTCGGCCCACACGTCGTCGCCCATGTCGGGGTAGACGCCGAGCACGATGGCCCCGTCGGTCTCCTCCGGGAAGTCGGTGGCCACCTTCTGGTCCAGGTTGCCCTGGGGTCCGTAGAGGCGGGGCGACTTGCCGGCCGCCTTGAGGGCGGTGATCACCGACGGCCAGTTGGCCTCGCCGATGTTGCCGAACAGGCAGTCGATGTCGGGCGTGGTCATCTTGGCGATCTCGGCGCTGTAGTCGCCGGGCGCCAAGGGTGTTCGCACCATCTTCACCTCCCCCGTTCCGCCGGCTGCCTTCCAGCCGTTGACGAACGCCTCGTTGAACACGTCGGCCACCGGTAGGTCGCCGTAGGTGGTGGCGATCGAGGTGCAGCCGTCGGCCACCATCCGGATGGCGGCGGCCGTGGGGAAGCCGTTGACGAACCCCATGGGGAACGAGATGGGCGAGGTGTTCTCCTGGCTCTGGATCGGGCAGCAGGCCCCGAACCAGGCGACCTTGCCCTCCTCCAGGATCGGGATGCCCCGGCTCACGTCGATCGTGAAGCTCCCGACGTTCGCCACCACCTTCTCCTCGACGGCCTTGCGGGCGCAGTTGCCGGCCTCGTTGGGATCGTTCTTGTCGTCGCAGAAGATCACCTCCAGCGGCCGGCCCTTGATCCCGCCCTTGGCGTTGATCCAGTCGGCGTAGTACTTGGCCGCGTCCCGGATGTTGGGGTACGGCGTGAAGTTGGTGTCGATCGGAGCCTCGGTCATGACCTTGATCGGGTCGCCCGAGGGGGCGGCCGCCCCGCTGCCTTCTGCGCTGCTGGCGGCCGAGCCATCGCCGGACGACGATCCGGTCCCGGCGTCGGTGTCGCCGCTGGAGCCGCAGGCGGCGGCGAACAGGGCGAGGAGCGACATCAGGATCACGATCAGCGCGCCGCGGCGGCGTGGGCGCGTTCGAGCACGAGTGTGCGGGACGGATGGTTGCACGGTGATATTCCCCCTGGGTCCGGCGCCGTCACCGTCATGGTGATGGCGCGCGCGGCGACGACCGCCTCGTGTGAGCTGTGTCCCCCGCTCGCCGGAACCGTCATTGGCCGGCGATGACCCCCTTGTCGGGGGAACGATCGATGTGACGATTCTTACACGGCCGCTCCGAAGGATGCACTTTCGAGCTGACCCGAATCAGCGCTCGGTCGGCGACGGTGGGCCGAACCGGCGGAGCAGCAGCACCCGGTTGTAGCGCTGGAGCAGAACGGGATAGCCGTTGACCACGACGTCGAGTACCAGCATCCATATCGCCGCCCGTCCTCGGCCCCGGGCGGCAGCGTGCGCCGCGCCGGCCAGGGCTGCGGCACCGGCCACGACGTGGCTGGCCTCGGCCGTGCACATCCGGTTGGCCAGGCCGTCGATGCGCTCCGGGGTCGGCTCCGCCGGCAGTCGGAGCCCCGGGTTGAACAGGGTGGCCGGGCCTCGCCGCAGGAGCCGCTTTACCACGGGCACCCCGAGCCGCTCGTGGAGCCGGCCGTCGGTCTCGACGGGACGGAGGCGGTGCCAGCGCGGCGGCAGGCGGATCGGCACCACGTGGCTGACCGTGCCCAGCGCCGTCATCGGCAGCCAGACCGCGGCCAGGGCGAACCACGGGCTGGCCGGTCCGACCCGACGCCGCGTCCAGACCAGCAGGCCGGCGGCGGTGGCGGCCGAACCGACCGCCACCGCCGCGCCCACCAGACGGCGGCGACCGCGACGTTCATCGGTGCGGGGACGCATGTGCGGTGTTCGCCGCAGGCGAACCCGGCGTCCCCGAAGGGGATGCTCAGTCGTAGATGATCACACCCCGGATGTTCTTGCCGGCGTGCATGTCGGCGTAGCCCTGGTTGATGTCGTCGAGCTTGTAGCGGCTCGTGATCAGGTCGTCGAGGTTGAGCTTGCCCTGCTGGTACAGCATCAGCATCCACGGGATGTCCCGGCTCGGGCTCGACGCCCCGAACAGCGCCCCCTGCACCCGCTTCTGGAAGAGCGTCAGCTCGAAGGCGGGCACCGACAGCTTCTCCTCCACCGGCCCGATGCCCGTCACCACCACGGTGCCGGCCTTGCGGATGGCCTGGAAGGCGCCCGAGATGTGCTCGGCGTGCACCACGCCCACGGTCACGATGGCCGAGTCGGCCCCCTGGCCGTTCGTCACCGACTGGGCGAACTCGGTGGCCTCCTCGATCGAGGCGAACGAGTGGGTGGCCCCCACCCGCTCGGCCATCTCCCGCTTCATGGCCACCGGGTCCACTGCGATCACGTGGAGGGCGCCGGCGTGGGCCGCCCCCTGCACGGCGTTGATGCCGATGCCGCCGATGCCCATGATGATCACCGTGTGGCCCGGCTTCACCTCGGCCGAGTTGACGGCCGAGCCCCAGCCGGTGCCGACCCCGCAGCCCACGAGGGCCGCCTTGTCCAGCGGTAGGTCCTTGTCGATCTTGATGGCGCTGTGCACGTCGATCAGGGAGTGCTCGCAGAAGGTGGAGATGCCAGCGGCCTGGCCGATCGGCTTGCCGTCGATGCTGAGGCGGTAGCTGCCGTCGGGGCGGCAGCCGGTGAGCACATGGGCCCCCAGATCGCACAGGTTCTGCATGCCCGAGGCACACCACCGGCAGCGGCCGCAGCCCGGGAGGAACGACATCACCAGGTGGTCGCCCACCTCCCAGCCCGGGGTGTCGGGGCCCACGCCGATCACCACGGCCGAGCCCTCGTGGCCGCCGGCGAAGGGCAGCAGGCCCGGCGGCATGTCGCCGGTGGTCATGTGGTCGTCGGAGTGGCAGAGCCCGGAGGCCGCCATCTTGATCAGCAGTTCCCCCTGGCGGGGCTCGTCGAGGTCGATGTCGACGATCTCCCACTTCCCCGGTGACTTGGTCACCACTGCACCGCGCGTCTTCATGCTCGTCCCCCTTGGATCCGGCCCACCCGGGCTCCTCTCAGTCCATCATGGAACACCTCACACAGCCATCCCGCCCGGCCGACACGTGGCCGTTTCACACGGCGAGCGCGGCGCGGGCGGTGTCGCCTTCCAGGGTCTCGCGGGCGAGGCCGGTGAGTCCCTGGGCTGCCGCCCGGCGGCCGAACGCCACGATGTAGGTGACGAAGGCGGCCTCCACCGCCAGCCCCATCCCCACCCGCACGGCGGTGGGCAGCCCGCTGGGGGTGACGAACCCCTCGATGATCCCGGCCGCCACGAACGCCACCATCAGGCCCAGCACCACCATGACCGAGCGGCGGGCGGCGTCGGTGAAGGCGGCGGCCCGGCTCTGGTCGCCGGGCGACACCACCGCCCATCCCAGCGTCATCCCCGCCGCACCGGCCAGGATCACGGCCGACAGCTCCAGCAGGCCGTGGGGCAGGATCAACCCCCAGAACTTGGGCTGCTGGCCGGCGTCGATGAACAGGGCCCAGGCCACGCCGAGGTTGGCCCCGTTGTAGCCCAGCACCAGCACCGAACCCAGGCCGAGCAGAGCACCGGCGGCGAAGGCGAGGAACGACACCTGGATGTTGTTGACCAGCACCTCGGTGGCGAACTGACCGGCCGGGGCGCTCGAGTAGTAGCTCTCGAAGTCCTCGTCCACGTAGGCGGCCCGCTGGGCGGCCGGGGCGGCGAACGTGAGGGCTTCGTCGTTGGTGCCGAGCCAGGGGCCGATCACGGCCGCCGGGGCCAGGAGGGCGAAGGCCGCCACCGCCACGAACCAGCGGATGTGCCACACTGCGGCCGGGAAGGTGACGGCGAAGAACCGGCGGAGGCCGGCCGCCGGGCTGGAGGTTCGACGGTAGATGACGGCATTGGCCCGGGCCACGAGGGTGTTCAGCTCGGCCGTGAGTGACGGGTCGGCGAAGTGCTGCCGGGCGAAGCTCAGCTGGGCCGACGTCCGCTGGTACAGGCTCACCAGCTCGTCGACCTCGTGGGGCTGCAGGCGGCCGCCGGGGCGGCGGGCGCGGTCGGCCAGGTGGCCCAGGCGGTCCCACGCCGGGCGGTTGGCGGCCAGATACCAGTCGAGGTCCACTGGCGGCCCACGCTATCTCGTGCGGGGGCTGTGGCCCCCGGCCCCCATCCCGGCCGGGGCCCCATCCCCTGCCGGCAGCTACGCTGACCGCCGATGGCCGAAGCGGGGGGAGCAGGCATGACCGCCCCGGCCGGGTCGCTGGCGCCGGAACGGGGCGCCGCCCCCGTCCTGGACCGGGGACCCACCGTCGGTGATCCGTCGGCCGCCCGCTCGCCTCATCTCCTCACCGTGGTGACGCCCGAGGGTGTGCTGCTCGAGTTCCGGGCGGCCGGGGTGGGATCCCGGCTGCTGGCCGCCGCCATCGACCTCTTCTGCCAGTTCATGGCGTTGCTGGTGCTGATCTTCGTGTTCGCCCTGGCGCTGGTGGTGGTCAACGAGACCCTGGGGGTGATCCTGCTGGTGGTCGTGATCTTCCTCATCATCTACGGCTATCCGGCGGCCACCGAGACCCTGTGGGACGGGCGGACGCTGGGCAAAGCGGTGCTGGGGATACGGGTGATCACCACCGAAGGGGGGCCGGTGGGCTTCCGTCACGCCGCCATCCGGTCGATGCTCGCCACCGTCGACTTCTGGCTGCCGCCGGGCGGCCTGCTCGCTCTCACCGCGGCGCTCGTCACCCAGCGGAGCCAGCGCCTGGGCGACCTGGCGGCGGGCACGATCGTGGTCCGCCGGGCCCGGGCGGCCACCTCGCCGGTGTTCTTCGCCCCGGCCTACGGGGTGGAGCGGCTGACGAGCCAGCTCGACACGAGCGCCCTCACCCCCCAGCAGTACGGGGTCATCCGCGACTATCTCCTGCGGTTGGGCGAGCTCATGCCGGAGCGGGCGGCCGCGCTGGGCCAGCAGCTGTCGGTTCTGGTCGGACAGATCACGGGGACGCCGAAGCCGGACTGGCTCGACCCGCCCCGCTACCTGGCCTCGGTGCTGTGCGCCCACCAGACCCGGTTCCGCCCGGCGCCGGGGCCGGTCGCCGTCGGCCCCGGGGGCATGGCCGGTGTCAGCGGATCGGCTCCACCGCCTCCGCCCGGTTGGTTCGGCCCGCCCCCGGGATGGGGGGTGCCGGCCTACGGTGCCCCGCCCCCATACGGGCCCGGCCCGCCGCCGGCGTACGGCGCCCCGCCCGCCTACGGGCCCGGTCCGCCGCCAGCGTATGGCCCGCCGCCGGGTCCCGACCTGGGCTCGCTGCCGCCCCCGGTCGGGCCGCCCGTGGTCGGCGGTTGAACGGTCCGCTACCGGCCGTGCAGGCGGCGCATCTCGGCGTCGACGTCGGCCTCGGTCACGGGGCGGCGCACGAACGCCTCCCAGTAGTGCATCACCATCCCGATCCCCCAGCCGCCGAGCACCCACACCGGCCAGAAGTAGCCCCGCCCGGTCACGGCCCAGATCAGGATGAGGAAGGCGTTGACCACCACGTACGCGATCAGGTGGGACGAGAACGCCCGCTTGTTCTCCACCCGCCGCTTGGCCTCGGCCCGTAGCGGGTCCGGGTCGGGCGAGGGCCCAGGGGCGATGAAGTCTGGTTCGCTGGCCACGACGGCTACCTCCGTTGTCCGGTCGCCCACCATCATCTCCATCTTCCACCCTGCCGCAGCATCGGGACAGGGCCCAAGGACCGCCGTGCCCTAGCCTGGAAGCGTGGTCCACTACCTCGACAACGCCGCCACCACCCCGGTGCGGCCTTCGGCGGTCTCCGCCATGATCCCGCTGCTCACCGAGACCTACGGCAACCCGTCGGGTGCCCATCGCATGGCCCGTGACGCCAACCGGGTGCTCGACGACGCCCGGGCGACGATGGCCGATGCCCTGGGGGCCCAGCCGGGCCAGATCGTGTTCACCGGCGGCGGTACCGAGGCCGACGCCCTGGCCGTGCGGGGCACCGTGGCGGCCCGGGGCGGGATCCCGGTGTGCTCGGCGATCGAGCATCACGCCGTGCTCGACCCGGTGCACCACCTGGGCGGCCGGGTGGTGGCCGTCGGAGCCGACGGCCGGCTCGACCTGGCCGCCCTGGAGGAAGCGCTCGACCCGTCGGTGTCACTGGTCTCCGTCATGCTGGCCAACAATGAGACCGGCATCATCCAGCCCATCGCCGAGGCGGTGGAGATCGTGCGGCGCAAGGCCCCGGGGGCGCTGTTCCACACCGACGCGGTGCAGGCCCTGTGCTGGGTCGACGTGGCCCGGGCGGCGGCCGCCGCCGACCTCGTGTCGGTCAGCGCCCACAAGTTCGGCGGCCCCAAGGGCGTCGGGGTGCTCGTGGTACGAGACGGCGCCGATCCCGAGCCCCTGCTGCTCGGCGGGGGCCAGGAGCGGGCCCGGCGAGGCGGCACCCAGAACGTGGCCGGCATCGCCGCCATGGCGGTGGCCGCCGCCGAGACCGTGGCCGAGCGCCCGGCCGCCCTGCCCCGGGTGGCCGCCCTGCGTGACCGGTTGGCCGACGGGATCCGGGCCGCCCTTCCCGGTGTGGTGGAGACCGGCGTCGTTGGCGATGGAGGGCCGGGGGCCGAACGGCGCCACAAGACAGCCAACATCTGCCATCTCTGCTTCGAGGGGATCGAGAGCGAGGCCCTGCTGTTCCTCCTGGAGAAGGAAGACATCATGGCCTCGGCCGCCTCCTCCTGCGCCAGCGGCGCCATCGACCCCAGCCATGTGCTGCTGGCCATGGGATTCGAGCGGGACCTGGCGTTCGGCTCGCTTCGCCTGTCGCTCGGCTATGGCACCACCGAGGCCGACGTCGATGCGGCGCTGGCCGTGGTGCCGGCCGCCGTCAGCCGGCTCCGGGAGCGGGGATCGTGACCACGGGCCGGGGCGCGGCCCGGCGCCGGGTGCTGGTGGCCATGTCGGGCGGGGTCGACTCGTCGGTGGCGGCCGCCCTCCTGGCCGAGCAGGGCCACGAGGTGGTCGGGGTCACGATGAAGCTGTGGGGCGGAGGCAGCGACTCGGGCTGCTGCTCGGTGTCCGACGTCGACGATGCCCGCCGGGCCGCCCAGGCCCTCGGCATCGACCATCACGTGTTCAACTTCGCCGACGACTTCCAGCGCCACGTGGTCGATCCCTACGTGGAGGATCATCGGGCCGGGCGCACCCCCAACCCGTGCGTGGCCTGCAACCGCCACATCAAGTTCGACAAGCTGTTCCGCCGGGCCGACGCTCTGGGGTTCGACCTCGTCGCCACCGGCCACCATGCCCGACTGGTGGCCGATGGCCACGGTGCCCGACTGGTGGCCGATGGCCACGGTGCCCGACTGGTGGCCGATGGCCACGGTGCCCGACTGGTGGCCGATGGGCTGGCGTCTCCGGACGGGGAGCCGGTGTGGCGGATCGGCCGGGCCGCCGACGGGGCCAAGGACCAGTCCTACGTGCTCCACATGCTCGATCAGCGCCAGCTCCGGCGCCTGGTGCTGCCCATCGGCGGGCTCACCAAGGCCGAGGTGCGGTCCCGGGCCGCCGAGCTGGGGCTGGTGACCGCGGCCAAGCCCGACAGTCAGGACGTGTGCTTCATCCACTCCGGTACCGGCCGCCGCACGTTCCTGGGCAGCCGCATTCCCCTGGCCCCGGCCCGCCTGGTCGACACCGCCGGGCGGGAGGTGGGCGAGGTGGCCTCGGTGGAGCTGGTGACGATCGGCCAGCGCCGGGGACTCGATCTGGGCGGCGACGCCGAGCGACGCTACGTGGTGGACATCGATCGGGCGGCCGGGGTGGTCACGGTGGGCCGGCAGCACGAGCTGCTGGTGTCGCACCAGGCACTGGACGATGTGGCCTGGTCGCACGAGCCCGAGCCGGGGCCGCTGTGGTTCCAGTGCTCGGCCCACGGTCAGCCCCGGAGCGGTCGCCTCGAACCCGATGGCGGCGACGGCCGACGGGCCACGATCGCCTGGGACGAACCCCAGCCCCGGGTGGCCCCGGGCCAGTCGGTGGCGTTCTACCGGGTCGGTCACGGCGATGACCTGGTGGTCGGCGGGGGCCTGGCGGCGGCCGGCGCCGTCCGGGACGGCTCGTGACCGGCGGCGGCCCGGTCTCCACCGTCGTCACCACCGATGTCGAGCGGGCGGCGGCCGCGCTGCGGGCCGGCCGGTTGGTGGCCTTTCCCACCGAGACCGTCTACGGGCTCGGGGCCGACGCATCGAACCCGGCGGCGGTACGGGCCGTCTTCGAGGCCAAGGGGCGTCCCGCCGGGCACCCGCTGATCGTCCACGTCGCCTCGTTGGAGGAGGCCCGGCGCTGGATGGCCGAACCCGATCCGGCCACCGAGCGCCGCCTGATCGCCCTGGCCCGGCGGTTCTGGCCAGGCCCGCTCACGATCGTGGTGCCCCGATCCGCTCGGGTGGCGCCCGAGGCGGTGGGGGCCCGGCCCACCATCGGCCTGCGGGTGCCGGCCCACCCGGTGGCGTTGGCCCTGCTCCGGGCGTTCGGGGGCGGGGTGGCGGGCCCGTCGGCCAACCGGTTCGGACGGGTCAGCCCCACCACGGCGGCCCATGTGCTGGCCGATCTCGAGGGCCGGGTCGACGTGCTGCTCGACGGCGGGCCCACCGCCGTGGGCGTGGAGTCGACGATCGTCGATCTGGTCGGTGCCGAGCCGTTGCTGTTGCGGCCCGGCGGGGTGTCGGTGGCCGAGCTGGAGACGGCGCTGGACGAGCCGGTGCCCGACGGGCGAACGGGCGAGGCCCGGGCCTCGGGGATGTTGGCGTCGCACTACGCCCCCCGCGCCTCGGTGGCACTGGTGGCGGCGGCCGATCTGGCCTCCGCCCTGGCCTCGGCCCGGGACGAGCGGGGCGAGGCCGGGGTGGTGGGCGTGATCGCCCCCGCAGGCGTGAGCCACCAGCCGTCGTGGACGCTGCCCGACGAGGCCGCCGGCTACGCCCGCCAGCTCTACGCCGCCCTCAGGGCCGCCGACGCCGCTGGGGTCGACCACCTCCTCGTCGTCGCCCCGTCGCACGGCCCCCTGCTCGACGCCGTGCTCGACCGTCTCACAAAGGCCGCCGCCCCCCGTCCCGGCTGACCTTCACCTCCGCCTTTTCACCCAGGACGCCGCCGGTGGCGCCGTGGGTGAAGAGTTCAGTGGTCGTGGTCGTCGTCGTGGTCGGGCTCGTCGACGGGTGTGAGGGAGGCGGTGCCGGGGTCGGCGATTCGGATGGCCCGGACGCGGGCCTCGCTCAGCACGGCGCCGGGCAGGCTCGGGGTGAACACCACCCGGTCGGCCTCGGTGTTGACCACGGCGCGCTTCACCCGCCGGCCGAAGGCCACCCGCTCCCGGGCCGCCACCTCCAGGGCGAGCCCCCGGGCCCCGCCGCTCACGTCGGCCGCCCCGGCCATGGCGTCGTCGCCCTCCCGGGCCGGCCCCAGGGCGGCCACGATGGCCCGGCGGAGCAGGATCGACTCCACCAGCAGCATGTGATCATGGATGACGAAGCCGGCCGGCACGAACACGATCCAACGCCGGGCCAGCTGATGCAGCACCCGGAAGCCGTGGCGGCAGGCCACGGCCCCCAGCAGGCAGGCCACCACGCCGGCGATCCACCACTCGTTGGCCAACAGCACGGGCCCGGTCACCAGCCCGGCGAAGACCAGGAGCCAGGTCACCTGCACCGGCCCCAGCAGGGCGAAGGCCGGCGGCCGCAGCGCCATCCGGCGCTCCGAGCCGTAGGCCGAGCCGTTGATCATGCGGTCGGCGGTGGTGGGGAGGAAGGCCACCAGGGACAGGACCGCGCCGTAGCCCAGCGCCTGCAGCCGCCCGGCGGGGAACCCGCCGTCGCCCACCAGCGCCGCCAACACCACCAGGGCCAGCGCCCCCGGGGCGCCGATCCGCACCACCGTCAGGCTCTGGGTCGACGGAACGAGGCAGGCCACGAGACCGGCGAACCAGGCCGCCCACAGCGCCACCTCGGCGATGGCACCGCCGGTGGAGGCGAAGTGATCGAGCCGGTCGGCCAGGCCCACCCCGATCCCCAGCGGGGCCGCTAGCCACGCCAGCCGCAGCGGCCACAGCCCGGCGCGGTTCAGCAGCCCGGCGGCCCGGTCGGCCAGGGGGCCGGTGCCGGCGGCACCGGGTACGGAGAGGGAGGACGTCGACGCCATCGGGCACCAGTGTGCCGGGTCGGCCGCCGCGACATACCGCCCCCAGTTCGAACCGTGTACCGGTATGTACCTCTGGGAGGAACATCGGGGTACGCGGTTCGAACTGAGGTCCGGATGTCGCGGGGAGGGGCCGGCCGCGGACCCGACAGTGCTGTCACAGGGGGCGGGTAGTCTCGGAGCGATGGCGAAACGAGGTAGCAGCACCGCCGGCACCGGCTCCACCGGCACCGCAGACGCCCTGGTCACCGAACGGGTGGCGGAGCTGCGGGCCCTGATCGACTACCACAACGAGCGCTACCACACCCTCGATGCCCCCGAGATCCCCGATGCAGACTTCGATGCTCTGGTCCGGGAGCTGCAGGGCATGGAGGCCGAGTACCCGGAGCTGATCACGCCCGAGTCGCCCACCCAGCGGGTGGGTTCGGCTCCGTCGGCCACCTTCGCCCCCGTCACCCACGCCATGCCGATGATGAGCCTGGACAACGCCTTCAGCCGGCCCGAGCTGGAGGCGTGGGCCGAGCGGGTGGCCCGGGGGCTGGACCTGGGAGACGCCGCCGCTCCCGTCGGCTACCTGTGCGAGCTGAAGATCGACGGGGTGGCCTGCTCCCTGCGCTACGAGCAGGGACGCCTGGTCCTGGCCGCCACCCGGGGCAACGGCCGGGTGGGGGAGGACATCACGGCCAACGTGGCCGGTATAGAGGTGATCCCCACCCGCCTCAGCGGTTCGCCGCCGCCGGTGGTGGAGGTCCGGGGCGAGATCTACATGCCGGTGGCCACGTTCGCCGCCCTGAACGAGGCCCAGGAGGCGGCGGGCCTGCCCCGCTACGCCAACCCCCGCAACACCGCCGCCGGCAGCCTGCGCCAGAAGGACCCGGCCATCACCGCCAGCCGGGGCCTGGCCTTCTGGTCCTACGGCCTGGGGGTGGTGGAGGGCGGCCCCCACCTGGAGAGCCAGGGCTCGATGCTGGAGTGGCTGGCCTCGATGGGCCTGCCGGTGAACCCCGAGCTGCGCCCGGTGGCCACGATCGACGAGGTGGTGGCGTTCACCGACCACTGGATGGAGCATCGCCACGACCTGGCCTACGAGATAGACGGGGCCGTGGTGAAGGTGGACCGGCTGGCCCGTCAGCGCTCGCTCGGCTCCACGGCCAAGGCGCCGCGGTGGGCCATCGCCTACAAGTTCCCTCCCGAGGAGCGCACCACCAAGCTGCTGGCCATCCAGGTGTCGATCGGGCGAACGGGCAAGGCCACCCCGTTCGCGGTGCTGGAGCCGGTTTTCGTGGGCGGTTCCACCGTGCAGATGGCCACCCTGCACAACTCGGACCAGGTGGCGTTGAAGAACGTCCGCCCCGGCGACACGGTGGTGGTGCGCAAGGCGGGCGACGTGATCCCGGAGGTCCTGGGTCCCGTCCTGGCCGACCGTCCGGCCGATTCGGTGGAGTGGGAGTTCCCCACCCGGTGCCCGGCCTGTCACCACGAGCTCGTGCGGCCCGAGGGCGAGGCCCACACGTTCTGCGTCAACCCCGGTTGCCCGGCCCAGCGGCAGACCCGCATCGAGCACTTCGCCTCCCGGGGCGGGATGGACATCGAGGGGATGGGGGAGAGCCGGGTCGCCCTGTTCCTGGCCGAGGGGCTCATCGGCGACGCCGGAGACATCTACTCGATCGACTGGGAGCGGGTGGCTCAGCTCGAGGGCTTCGGCCAGGTGTCGATCGACAACCTGCGGGCCGCCATCGAAGCGTCGAAGCAGCGGCCGCTGGCCAACCTGCTCGTCGGCCTCGGCATCCGCCACCTGGGCCCCACCGGGGCCGAGGTGCTGGCCCGCTCGTTCCCCGACATCGACGCGCTGGGCGCCGCCACCGAAGAGGAGCTGGCCGCCATAGACGGGGTGGGCCCCACCATCGCCCGCAGCGTCGCCTCCTGGTTCGCCTCCGACGACGCCGCGGTGCTCATCGCCAAGTTCAAGGCGGCCGGGCTCAACCTGGAGGGGGCCGAACCCCCCGACCAGCCCCAGGTGCTGGCCGGCATGACCGTGGTGGTCACCGGCACGCTCGACGGCTTCAGCCGAGACGGCGCCGAAGACGCCATCAAGGCCCGGGGCGGCAAGAGCCCAGGGTCGGTGTCGAAGAAGACCACGGCGGTGGTGGTGGGGGCCGAGCCGGGGGCCTCCAAGCTCACCAAGGCCCAGGATCTCGGTGTCCCCGTGCTCGACGAAGCGGCCTTCGTCCACCTGCTGGAGACGGGCGAGTTGCCCGTCCCACCGCCGCCCCCCGACGAGGCGCCGGAGGCGGCCGCCGCCGACGTTTCGACCTGACCGCGTTCAGGGGCGCTGGTACTCTCGCAGCGACAGACGGAGGACTGACATGGCGTTGCGGTTCGGCATCTTCGATCAGCTGGAGCAGCCCGGCGGGGTGCCGATGCACCAGCTCTACGCCGACCACATCGAGATGGTGGTCAAGGCCGAGCAGGCCGGGTTCTGGGGGTACCACAAGTCCGAGCACCACATGATCCCGCTCGACGCCGCGCCCAGCATCAACCTCTACCTGGCCGCCGTGGCCCAGCACACCTCCCGCATCCGGCTGTGCTCGCTCGTGCACCTGCTGCCCTTCTACCACCCGCTGCGGCTGGCCGAGGAGCTGTGCATGCTCGACCACCTGTCGCTGGGGCGGTTCGAGTTCGGCTACGGCAAGGGCATCAGCATCCCCGAGCACATCCTGTGGGGGCTGACCGCCGACGAGGCGGTGGAGCGCACCGAGGAAGCGCTCGACATCGTCCTGTCCGCCATGCAGTGCACAACCGGAGACTTCGACTACGACGGCAAGTTCTGGAGCTTCGCCAAGGTGCCGATCGAATTCGCCCCCTACCAGCGGCCCTACATGCCGCTGTGGCGGCCCGGCACCCTGGCGGCGGCGGCCGAGCAGGGCGTGTCCACCATGGCCGGCGGCCCGTTGGCCATGGTGGCCAAGGCGGTGGCCGACTATCAGGCGATCTATCAGCCCGGCACCGGGGTGGGCCGCCACCACACACCCACCGTGGGCGGGATCCGGCGGATCTTCGTGGCCCCCACCGACGCCGAGGCCGAGGCCCGGGCCCGGGTCGCCTGGGCGAACTTCAGCCACAACCTCACCAAGCTGTTCCGCCGCTACGAGATGACGCCGCCCAACGATCCCACCCTGGGCGGCGACTTCGACAAGGCCCTGGCGGTGCAGGCCGTGGTGGTGGGCTCACCCCAGACCATGCGGGAGCACGTGGAGCAGTTCGCGGCCGAGACCGGCACCGACTACTTCGTCGGCACCTTCGCCTGGGGCGACATCATCGGCGACGACCTCCGCCGCTCGTTCGATCTGTTCGCCGAGCACGTCGCTACTCCTCTGGCGGCGTAGCCCCCGGATCACTCAACCCGGATGATCCCCCACAGGCCGTTCTCGACGGCCCAGCGGAACACCCCCGACCGGTAGGCGTGGTCGCCGGGGTGCTCGGCGATGAACACCAGGTCGTGGGCGGCACCGCCGGTCAGCCCCGACAGCGAACCGATCCGGGGTCCGCCCGGCTGCCACGGGGCGGCGCTCCAGCTCACCCCGTGGACGGTGAACGTGTGGTTGCGGGGCTTGTCGGCCGCTCCCACCAGGTGGAGCCACAACGGGGTCCCCGCCGTCACCGACCAGATCGGGGTCGGCGGTTCCCCGTTGTGCAGCATCTCGTTCGGGTGCACCATGGCCACCCGATAGTTGATGCCCTTCTGGCCGGCGTCCTCCGGGTCGTCGCCGGGAACGACGTCGGACACCGGGAGGGCCGGGTTGGCCTTCACGAAGTGCCGCAGCCCGTCCTGGACCAGCAGCACGGTCTCGTGGGCGACGACGGTGTGGGGATCGTCCGCCGTCACCAGGTCCACCGTGGTGCCGAACCACCGCTCGGTCGTGGTGCCGGGATAGACGGGCACGCAGTCGCCCGGTACCACCACGAGGGCGCCGATCAGGCCGTGGTGACGGTGGTTGCGGATGTCGGCCAGGTCGTGCAGGTAGCACACCTGGCCCGGACCCTGGACGTGCGACGCCGGCCCCAACGCCTGGTCGACGTACCACCAGTACGTCCGCTCGTTGGTCTGGCCCGGCCCCAGGCCGCCGTGGTGAGACCGGAACACCACCTGACCGGCTTCGAGATGCCCGCCGTGCTCGTCGGGCCGGCCCAGGCTGGCCACCGTGGAATCGTGGTTGCGGCCCACCCACGAGCCGTCGTCGGTCACCACGTCGTAGCGGACCAGGCTCGGGTGGAGCGACACCCGGGGCGACACCGTCCGCCTGTCGGGCCGGCCCAGGTCATCCTTGTGCTCGATCGGCAGCGGTGGGGGTGACGGCTCGGGCCCGAACGGCTGCTCCCAAGGGTTGGGGTCGTCGGGGTCGGCCGGTAGCACCTCGTTGCGCAGCGTCAGCTTCACCCATTCACCGGGCCGGGCCCGGATGACCAACGGCTGGTCACCGGTGGAGCCGACGTTCTCGCCGTCGACCACCTGGACCCGGTAGAGGAGACCCCAGGGATCGGTCAGCTCCTCCCCGTGGTAGCCGTGGGGCTCCCGGACCGCCACCACCGTGTACTCCCGGACCGGTCCATCGCCCTCGGGAGGGCGGGGCGGTACGGCCCGGGCCGGGGTGGCAGCGGCCGCCGTGCCGGGCAGCATCGGCAGGTTGGGATCGTCGCCCGGGGCCAGGGCCCGGATCAGGCCCCAGCAACCCAGCCACAGGTCGTCCATGCTGGTGAAGCTCCACAGGTGGTCGCCCGGGCCGTAGCTGAGCAGATAGCGCTGCCCGCCGCCGGTCTCCTCCTCGTGCTGCTCGATCTCGAACGTGAAGGCTTCGGAGATCCCGATCGTCTGCTGGTTCACCACCGGCGAGGCCGGGTTGTGCCACTCCCGGTGCCATCGCAGCCCGTTGACCATGAAGCTGTGCTGCTCCTCGTGGGAGCCCTGGATGAGCCGGATGCGCAACCGTTCCCCGGCGTAGGTCTCGAAGATGGGGGTGTCGGGGTCGGCCCCGTCGTCGCCCGCCGACGAGAACCACGCCGACGGATCCTTGCCCCGGTGGGTCATCGGGGTGGAGCGGTAGTTCACGCCCATCGAGCCCGGGTCCTCGTCGCTGCTCAGCGTGCCGGGGGCGTTGAGCGGTTTGCCGTTCCTGTCGTAGAGGGGGATGAAGTCGCCGATGCCGAGGCACGCCTCTCGGAACGGGTCCTCGCCCGTGTCGTCCGGTGGAAGCACGACGGCATGGGTGCCGGCCCAGGCGATCGTCTCCTGGTCGGGGAGGGTCCACTGGGACCCCGGGGGCTCGGCCACGAGGGCGGCGAACAGCCCCCGCTTCTGGCGGTAGTTGGCCAGGAGGTGATCGTGGAAGAAGCAGGGGCCGAACTCCTCGTCCACCACCCACCGGTGCAGGCCGATGTTGCGGGCCGGCTCGGGGGGGAGGTTGGTCGAGCCCACGGCCTCGGTGCAGCTCGCCCCGCTGAGGTAGTTGAACCCGGTGCTCGACCCGTCGGCGCCCAGCACGTCGAACTTCACGAGGTGGACGTGCATGCCGCACTCCACCGGCGGGGTGGGCAGGTCGTAGTCGTCGGGCCGGATCGAGGCGAGCCGGTTGTGGAGCCGCCACTCCACGATGTCGCCGTGGTTGGCCCGGGGGAAGAAGAGCTCGGGGTCGCCCGGCGGGGGCAGCGGGTGGGGGGTCGCCACCTCGTTGCCGTCGGCGTCGACCTCGATGGTGGTCACGGCGGTGAGCTGGTAGCGGTGACCGTGCAGGTCGTGCCAACCGTGCGAGTTGTAGACGGTCGGCTCCTCGACGACGTCCACGTCGTAGCTGATGACCCGGGGCGGGGGGAGGCCGGCCGCCGCGTTCCACGTGGCGGCGAGACCGTCGAGGTCGACGAACAGGGCGCCGGAGCGGGGCCGGGCCTTGCAGCCGGGGTCGAACGCCTCCCACTCCAGCGCCGAGTGGAGCGGCATCTCCAGCAGCTGGCGGCGGCCCACCTTGTCCTCGGGGCGGATGGCCGGTGGCGGCGGCGACTTCTGGGGGAAGGTGGCGTCCATGAACCAGGGGAAGCCCGGCTGCTGGGCCGTGGGCTGCTCGGGATCGCGGCCCGGCAGGGGGAGGAGAGCCCGGGTGGGGGTGCCGTCGGGCAGGGCCCGGTTGCCGTCGACCAGCCGGTCGTAGCTGCGCCACAGGCCCCACATGCCGTGGTGGAAGTGGGGGTACAGGTGGCAGTGCCAGATCACGTCGCCGAACAGGTGCTGGCGGCTGCCGGCGCCGTAGAGGGGGTCGATCGTGACGGCCGTCTGGGGGCCGATGGTGATCGAGTCGAGCAGCTGCGATCCCTTGTGCCTCGGCTCGTCGGTGGCGGGGTCGATACCCCACACCGACGGCTTGGCCGTGTCCTGGGGGACGGTCCGCCACTGGTGCACGTGGAGGTGGTAGACGTGGGTCTCCTTCACCCCGGCGTGGACCAGGCGGATCCGGGCCGGGTCGCCCTTGTAGGCCCGGAGCAGCGGGGTGACGGGGTCGCCGAACAGCCAGGAGCTGTGGTGCTGCTCCTCACCCGCCACCCGTTCCAGATAGCGGCCGTCGGGGGTGCGGGCCACCCGGAACACCTCGGTGAGGTCGTCGTCGATCTCCCACGTGACGGCGTGCTGGTCGACGCCGTCCTGGCCGGGGGCCGGCTCGGTCGGGGTGGCGTCGGCGTAGCGCCGCATCCGGTGGGGGAGGCGGTTCTCCATCGGCTCGGCCCGGTACGACAGGGGCATCACCGTGTGCTCGCCGGCGTGGAGGGCGCTGTGCACCTCGGGCTCGTCGTGGATGAAGATGGCGTACTCCCGGTGGCTGCGGGGGATCGGGTCGCCGCCGGGCTCGTTGTCGGGACCCAGGTGGAAGTCGACGAAGTCGTGATGGCCGGGGGTGGTGATGTCCTCGTCGAAGGGGACGACGTCGACGTAGAGGCCGTCGGCGTGGCGGGTGCCGGTCAGGGGCTCGCCGGTCTCGGGGTCACGCCACCAGGTGCGGGGTGGCTCCACGATCAAGGCGCCGAACAGGCCATGGACGTTGGTGCCGGCCTCGGTGCCCCGCACGTCGCCCAGGTCGTTGATCGGCCACACCCCTTCCTCCACCGGGTGCCATCGGTAGTGCCGCTCGGTGCCGGGGGCGGCCAGGCTCGACGGGTTCGATCCCACCCAGGCGCCGTCGCCGCCGGCCACCCCGGGGACCAGGGCCTGGCCCGGGCCGTGCCCGGCCAGGCCGCCGCCCTGCACGTGGAGCCCGACGGGGCGCTGGCTGAGCCGGTTGTGCAGCGTGACCTCCACCGTGTCGCCGGCCCGGGCCCGCAGGACCAGCGGCCGGATCAGGTCCATGGGCTTCATCGGGTTGCAGCGGTCGTAGTGGTGGGGGTCGGGGAAGCCGGGCACGTCGTCGGGATCGGCACCGGCCGGGGGCCGCTGCGGCGAGCGGTGGTCGTTGAGCATCAGGCGGCGCACATGGTCGGCGGTGAGGTGGGCGTCGTCGCTTTGGGCGGCCAGCGCCGCAGGGTCGAACCGGCGGTCGTCGTCGGCCTCCAGGGCGGTGAACCAGGCCTCGAGGGCATCGCGGGCATGGCCAAGGCCCACCAGCCACGTCTCGCGCCACACCGCTCGCACCGCCGGATCGGGGTGCAGGGCGGTCACGGCGCCGTCGGTGAGCCGGGTCAGGTTGTCGACGAGCTGGCTCACCAGGGCCCGGTAGTTCTGGCGGCGGGTGCGGCTGGCGGGCGACGGCTGGCAGCAGTCGTCGGCCTCGGCCTCCTCCGCTCCGGCCTCCGTCTCGGGCTCGTCGCCCAACTCGTGAAGCAGGTCGAGGTCCTGGCCCAGCGCTTCGAGCCGCTCCCGCATCTTCTCGTAGCGGGCCAGGCCGTCGACCACGATCTGGATGCGCTGGCACCGCTCGTGGAGGGTCGGCAGCAGCTTCTCGTCGTCCTCCCACCGGGCCTGCAGCCACTGGATCAGCGGCCGGTAGGCGGCGAGGGAGAACACGAGACCGTCGCGGTCGTGGTCGCCGTCGAGGGTGTAGACGATCGGCACCTCGACGGCGTCGACCTCGTAGCGGAGGGTAGTGGGGTGGGCCAGGTCGGGATCGGCGGGCGGGAAGGGCATCGGGCTCTCCTTCGGCGAGGGGTTCGGGCGGGCGGCGGTCCGGGGCGGGACCGGCCGGGGTCAGCGGAGCAGGGGCAGGGCGGTGGCCAGGAGGAGGCCGGTGCCGCCGGCGAGGGCGGCCAGGCCGGTGGGACGGGCCAGGCGAAGGCCCCAGGGGGCCAGGCGCTCGGCCGCCATCAGGAGCGACAGCGCCACCATGGCCGCCAGCCCCAGCCAGCCGGAGCCGACGGCGAAGAGCAGGGCCATGAGGGCCCAGCAGCAACCGAGGCAGGACAGGGCGTAGTCGCCGGCCAGGGCCGCCGTCTCCCGCCACGCCGGGCGCCGGCCCTGCCAGTGGCGCAGGGCGAAGCCCCGGGGAGATCGGCAGGCCCGCAGGCAGCGTTCCTTCAGCTCGCTCAGCTGGTAGGCGCCGGTGCCCGCCAGCCCGAGGGCCGGGATCAGGGTGGGGTGGGCGCCCAGCGCCGGTACCCGGTGTGACAGGTCGTGCAGGCCGGCGTCGGCCAGCAGGAGCGCGGCGCCGACGGCCAGCCAGAGGCCCACCACCACGGCCGCCGCCAGCGCCACCAGGCGGCGGCCGCGGCGCCGCCGCTGCACCAGACCCCGCACCAGGTCGAGCAGGGGCAGGGCCGGAGGCAGCATCATGGCCACCACCATCAGCGTCCACCCGGCGGCCAGGTCGGCCACCACCGTCGGGGTCGGGTGATCGAGCAGTCGGTGGTCGTGGCCCGCCGTGAGCTGGCGGACCACCTCCAGGGCCCAGGCCACCCCGGCCGCGGCCAGCACGGCGAGCACCAGCCGGCGGTCGAGCGGTGTGGGCCTCCGCCCGGTCCCCGGTCCGCTCCGGGGCGCCGGGGCCGGCGGCGCCGGCCCCGGTCCCGGTAGGGGCTGCGCCCCGACCGTGTCGGTGGAGCGAGTGGCCGTCACCGCTCGCCGCCGCCCGGCCGGTGGTCGCCCGCCTTCAGCTCGTCGTCGACTCCCTCGTGGCGGTACAGGAACTCACCGGTCATGCCGGAACGGCCGGTGACCTCCAGGTACCCGCCGGGCAGCGAGGCCACGTTCAGGTTGAGGTTGGTGGCGGTGTGGGCCTCGACGACGGTCCCGGCCTTCACCCCAAGCTCGTGGTCGAGCGCGGTGCGGTGCAGGGCCAGGGGGCCCGGCTCGGGCGGGAACACGGCCGGTTCGCTCACCACGTCCACCAGCGCCGCCGCCCCGTCGTGGCCTGCCCTCACCTTGATCACCCAGCCGCCGTTGGCCGCCTGGTTCAGCTCGATGGCGGCCTGGAACGAATGCAGCACCCGGCCGCTGACCTCGGCCAGCTCGGCCATGGTGCCCCCGGCCCGGCCGCTGAACGCCTCCACCAGGGCGGCGTACTGCTCGGGCGTCGCCTGGTCGTCGACGATCAGCACGGTCCAGGTGCCCTCGTAGTCGTCGGGTTGCTCCTCCGCGCCCCGGATGGGACGCCGGCCCTGGTGGACCGACACGCTCACCACCCGGAGCTCGGTGACCGGCGCCCCGTCGATCACGCTGTGGTTCGTCTCGTCGGGATCGAGGGGCTGGCCGTCGCGGGTGCCGATGTCCCACAGGAACAGACCGGTGCAGTGGTTGTCATCGGGGGTCTCGTTGACCCAGCACGGGCAGAGCAGGATGCAGTCGCAGACCTCGATGAAGCGGCCGGCGAGGTGGTGGCTCATGGCAGGACTCTCCTTGGAGACGGTGGGCGGGCGTTCGAGCGGGGAGACGGCGGGCGGGCGGCGCTCCGCCGGCCGGGGGCTGGCCGGTGCCGTTACGACAGCGGGGCGCCAGCGACGGTGATCGGTACCTCGGCCGTGCCGCCCAGGGCCGACACGACGGTGAGCGTGGGCGGCACGGCATCGATGCCCGTGAACGCCTGGGGTACGGCGTTCAGCGGGCCGTAGCCCATGGCGGTCAGGGTCGGCGCCGCCACCTCGTCGGAGGAGTGGGCGCTGACGGTGAGCGTGCGGGTGTCGATGTCGTAGGTGGCGCTGGCGGTGACGAGGTCCCTCGGCTGGGCCGGCTCCACCGTGGGCGGGTTGTCGGAGGCGTTGGTCACCGTGACACCGGCCGCCGGGTCACCGGCGAGGGCGGCCCGGGTGAGGTAGACCCGCCCCTGGGCCCGGAGGTCGGTGTCGGCCACTCCGGGTCCGCGCAGGATCAGCTGCTGGTTCGGCTCGGCGCCGGCCAGCACGTCGAGGGTCATCGGCCCGGCGGCGGGGCGGTGGTAGGTGGCCCGGTCGATCCGGACCCCGGTGACCCGGGCCACCCGGCCCTGGACCACGAACAGGTCGGTGTAGACCTTGTTGCGGTTGGCCGGCTCGCCCGGTGCCCGGGTGGGCCCGCCGTCGACGTCGAGGCTGCCGATCCCCGGCCCTTCGATGATCACGTAGTTCTGCGGCTGGGGCAGAGGGCTGCCGATGATCTTGTGCGGGGTGCGGCCGTCGCCGAGGTATCCCTGCGGGGCATCGACGTCCCACCGCAGGAACGGCCCGATCTGCGACCCGAGCGCCGCCTCGAAGTCGCCCGGCGACAGGGAGATGTCCTCGGTCTCGAACACCCGTCCCCGGTCGTCGGCCTGCAGCTCGGCGCTCTGGCCGTAGGGGTGGGTGAACACGTACGTCTCGTTGGGGATGGCGCGATCGATCCGGAACCGGATGCGGCCGAACACCGCCTGCATCCCGTCCTTCGGGCTGCCGTCGCCGCCGAAGGCCGCCTCCAGCGCCAGGATCACCCGGGCCCGCCCGGCCACGGCCGTGCCCCCGGTGGCCAGCCGGGCCTCGGCCAGGAAGTAGAAGGCCTCGTCGGGGAAGTTGTCGGGGAACGACAGCGGCGCTCCCGGCGTGGGCAGCTCCCCGATGGCCGGCAGGTTGGGGTCGGCCAGGTCGAGGCCGAGCTCCAGGAGGATGTCGTTGGAGTCCCGGTACCAGCGCGGGAAGCCGAACTCGTTCAGCGGCCCGGCCGCGGCCAGGTGGACGGTGTTGCGCTGTTCCATGCGGCGTGCTCCGTGTTGACGGTGGTGCCTCCAAGAGGCCCAGGAGCACGCTTCGATACGTCGTAACTACATGTTTTCTCTCTCTTCGATCAGCCCTGCACGGTGGGGCCGGCGGAGAGCACCTCGAA
>JAWKIL010000034.1:0-39684 GCA_041394285.1 Acidimicrobiales bacterium
GCAGTGCCCATGGGCGGCCGATCTGGCCTCTCATCTGGGGAAATGCAGCTCGCAGGCTTGGAGTCGTGTCCAGCCCGCTACTCCTTCCAAGCTGATGATGAGGGTTCGATTCCCTTCGCCCGCTCCACCTCTGACCAGGGAATACTGCCTTCAACAGCGGCTCGGGCGGTTGGGGCTCGTGACCCACTTGGGCGCGTGCCACGGCCCTTGTCTCACCTGTGGCCCGTAACGCGTGCACCAACCCCAGATTCTCTGCAGTCTCCTGGCGCCAGGTGTCGGAGGCGGCGCCTACCCTGGATTACAATGAGGCTGATGGCACCCCACCGGCACCAGGCCCGCTATCCATATGGTGAGTCGGTGATGCTGGGCGAGTTGGAGCTGACCCGGGAGCAACTCTCCGTCGCAGCGGTTGCGTCCGCCCAAGATGGGGTCCGGGCGCTCGAACAGCTGGGGATGGACCCTGGCGATGCGCTCCGTCAGCGTGCCGCCAGCGATCCCGATCGCGTCGCCGCCTTCATCGACGCCCACCACCCACCAGGAACCACGAACGCTGTCGCGTGACGACCGCCGATCTTCACGTCATCGGCTCCGCCCACGAGGCGCGCTTCGGGGAATCGTTCGACGCTGAACTGGCCGCTGCAATCGAATCCGCCTACGACCCAGCCAGAGCGGTCGGCGAACTCGACGAACTCGGCCTTCCGGACGCAATCGCCAGCCCATGGCGTGTACTCGATGGCGACAGTGTCTACGCCGTCGATTTCATGCTGAGCCTGGACACCACTCGGCTACTCGAGCTCAGTGGTCACGTCTCAGAAACCTCGCTGCGACGAATACGCCTCGCCATGCGCCTCATCACGTGACAGGCGGGTGTCAGTCGACCTGCGGCAAGCCGGCACCGGCACATCGCGAGCGGATGGTCCAAGGGAGCAGCCTTTGCTCAGACCCCCGGCGGGACCACTGTCACCGCTCCGCCGCTCGACTGCCTTCCACTGGCGCCAGGTAAGCGGCCTCCCGAGCGGCAGGGGCGGATGGAGATGGCGCTCTGCGAGGGCTTACGGACGGTTCAGTCGGTCGTCGATTCGCTCCGCGAGGACGATGAGGATCGTGTATCAACGACGAAGGCGGGAGCGCGGCGGGCGCAAACCGACCCGCATGGCCAGGCTGCCGCTAAATGTCCTCGGCTCCTCTCGCCGCTGGGCGACACTGTCGTGATGATCGAGGTTCGCCGTGACGAGGACTACGAACTGTGCGGCTTCGTGGCGGAGGCCGGCGATCACTGGCTTGCGATGACCGTGTTCGGTGCGGAGCTTGGCCATCGTGACGACTACGGCGGGGCCGTCCAACTGGTTCTCGATGAAGGACTTGCGAGCCTTGCAGACCACTGGATGCTCAGCGGCCCCGACGTGGATGGCGAGCAGATCGTCTGCATCCAGCACGCCAGTCGAGGCAGCGTGACGCTGGCCCTCGACTACTACTCGATGCCCGGCGTACCGTCGCTGACCCTGTCAACCGACCAGCTTCACTCGGGGCTCTGGACGCTGATTCGGTCGGCCTGAACGGACCTCGCCGCCCGCAGATCGGCCTGCGTTGGCGGGCCCGAGCGGAAACGGCGGTGGCTGCCGCGCCCGACGGAGATCGGGTTGCGAGAAAGGCAGAGGTGTATCCGATCGGCCGGGGCCACCGAGTGGCTTCGCCCGCTCCGGCGGTGCAGAAGTAACGTCGCCGGCGATGCTGGATACGGGTGCAGCGGAGCCGGAAGCGACCGTTCCGCCCGACCGGCGTCGGGGCTGGAGCGTCGTGGCCGCGGTGTTCGTCGTGGCGGTGTTCGCCTGGGGTCTGGGGTTCTACGGGCTCGGCCTCTACCTGCGGGACCTCAGCTCGACGTTCGGGTGGTCGGTCACCGCCGTCTCGCTCGTCACGTTCACCTTCCACCTGACCGCCACCTGGCTCACGTTCGTGGTCAGCCACCGCCTGGCCCGCCACGGTCCCCGACCGGTGTTCCTGGTCGGCGCCGTCGCCCTGCCGTTGGGCACCGCGGCCGTGGGTCTCGTCGGCTCGCTGTGGCAACTGGTCCCCGCCTACCTGGTGCTGGCCATCGGCTGGGCATGCTGCAACTCGAACCCGATCTCGGCCACCGTGCTCGCCTGGTTCCCCGAGCGGTCGGGCGCACCGCTGAGCGTCGCCCTCACAGGGGCCTCGGTGGGCGGGATCGCCCTCATCCCGGCGCTCGACGCCGCCGTGCGGGCCCACGGGCTGCGGACGGCGTTGGCCGCTACCGCCGCCGTCGCCGCCCTGGTGCTGGTGCCCCTGGCCGGGCTGGTCATCCGCTCGCCCCGGTCCCCTACCCGACGATCGGCCGCCGACCGGCGCCAGCCGCCGTTCCGCCCCTACGACAGCCCCCGCTTCTGGTCGCTGTCGCTCGGCCTGGCCCTCGGCATCGCCGCCCAGGTCGGCCTGCTCGTGCACCAGCTGACCCACCTCGACGACGGGTTCAAACCGGGCACCGGGGCTCGGCTGGTGGCCCTCACCACCGCCGCCGCCCTGGCCGGCCGCCTGGCCTTCGTGGCCCTGGTAGACCGCCGGGCCTCGGCCACCGTGCTCGGGTGCGCCTTCCTGGCGGCCCAGGCCGTTGCGCTGGCAACGCTGGCCGCCAGCCGTTCGACACCCGCGGTCACGGTGGCCTGCGGTGTGTTCGGGCTCGGCGTCGGCGTGCTGATCACGATCCCGCCGCTGCTGGTCCGCCGGTCGTACCCCGACGTGCCGTTCACGACGGCCTTCCCGGTGGTCAACGTCGGCTATCAGCTCGCCATCGCCACCGGCCCCCCGTCGGTGGCGATCGCCCGCGACCTGTTCGACGGGTACCGGCCGACATTCGCCGTGCTCGCCCTGGCCGACGTCGCCGCAGTCGTCCTGCTGGCCTGGAACGGCCGGCTCGGCGCCCAACGTGGGCACGGCGGGCACCCCCCTGCCCGCTGACGGTGGCCCGCTACGCCCCGGTCCGGTTCTCCACCAGCTCGATGAAGAGCTCCAGCGCGGCCGTGGCCTGCTCCGGCTCGTCGCCGGTGATCACGTCGATCAGCAGCCCCCGCATCACGGCCACCCCGAGGCGGGTGCCGACGGGGTCGTCCTCCAGGCCCAGCCGGCGGGTCGCCTCGGCCGCGGTGGCCAGCCACGGCCCGGTGAACGAGGCCCCCCCGTGGCGGGATGCGTACGCCACCGCCTCGTAGAAGAGCTGGACGAACGGCCGCACCTCGGGCGAGATCAGCGAGTCCCAGGTGCGCCGCATGGTGTCGGCGGCCGAGCCCGGCTGGGCCGCGGCGGCCAGGTCGGTGAGCGCGTCGCGCTGGCTGGCCTCCACGGCCTCGACGATGGCGGTGACCAGCCCGTGGCGGGAGCCGAAGTGGTACAGCAGCATCCGATGGCTGGTGCCGACGGCATCGGCCAGATCCCGGAGGCTGCGGTCCCCCAACCCGTTGTGGGCCACTTCGTCCACGATCCGGGCCAGTAGCTCGTCCCTGCTCGACGCCATGCACCGAAGTGTACCAAACGGAACAAGTGGCTTCGGCCGGCGGGGCGTCGCCACGGAGCTGGACGTTCGTCGGGTGGGGCTATCGTCGAGTTCCCGCCCGCCGTGACCGGAGGTGGCCATGACCGGACCCGCCCTGTACCTCTCCTTTCCCGGGAACGCCCGCGAGGCACTCGGCTTCTACGCCGCCGTGTTCGGCGGCGGGCTGGCGCTCCACACCTACGCCGACTTCTCCCGTACCGACGGCCCACCCGACGCCATCGCCCATGGTGTCCTCACGGGATGCCCCGTCGCCCTGTTCGCGTCCGACGCCGCACCCGGCGAGCCATCGGTGCGCCTGGAGGGCGTTCTCCTCGCCCTGCTCGGCACGGCCGAGCCCGACGTGCTGCACCGCTGGTTCGATCAGCTGGCGGTCGGCGGCACCGTGATCGATCCGCTCGCCCCCAAGCCGTGGGGCGCCTCCGACGGCCAGGTCGTCGACCGGTACGGCCTGCCCTGGCTCATCGGGTACGAACCGGCCTCCTAGCGGCGGCGAGTAGCCCGGCCCGGTGCGGGGAACACACCATCCATGCCCCCCACCCCCGCTCCGCCCGGACTCCACCGCCCGCTGGCCCGAGCCGCCGACCTCGCCCTGGAGGCGACGATCGCCCCCAGCTACACCAGCGTCGGCTTCCGGGTCCGCCAGACCGTCGGCCACTGGCCGCCACCGGTGGCCGACGACCTGCACGGCCGCACCTTCCTGGTGACGGGCGCCAGCCGGGGCATCGGCCACGAGACGGCGTCGATGCTGCTGGCCGCCGGAGCCGCCGTCCGTTCGGTGTCCCACTCGGCCGAGCGGGCTGAGGAAGCGACCCGTCGCCTGCGGGCCCGGCATCCCGACAGCGACATCGCGTTCAGCGTGGCCGACCTCACGGTGGCCGACGATCTCGGCTCGCTGGCCTCCGACCTCGGCCGGGAGCTCACCCACCTCGACGGCATCGCCCACTGCGCCGGTGCCTTCTATCCCGAGCTCACCCGTACCGGTGACGGCATCGAGGCCAACGTCGCCCTCGGCGTTGTCGCCCCCCATCGGCTCAACCACCTCCTGGCCGACCACCTGGCCGCCGCCCCCGATCCCCGGGTGGCCATCGTGGCCTCCAGCGGCTCGTACCTGCATCGGCTCGACATCGGCGCCCTGGACCCCGACGACCCCGGGCGCTACCGCCCGCTCGCCGCCTACGCCCACACCAAGCGGGCCCAGATCGTGCTGACCCACGCCTGGGCCCGGCGCCGCCGCACCATCGCCTTCGATGCCATGGCTCCCGGCTGGTCCGACACCGAGCTCCTGCGGCGCGGCCTGCCGAGATTCCGGGCGCTGCTCCGTCCGGTTCTGCGCTCCGCCACCGAAGGGGCCGACACCCTCGCCTGGCTCCTGGCCCGTCCCCATGCCCGACGCACCACCGACCGGTTCTGGCACGATCGCCGCCCCCGCCTGGAGCACCGGTTCCCCTGGACTCTCGGGGGCGACGGACCGGACGAGCTGTGGGCCTGGTGCGAGCAGCACACGCCCGCTCGCCACGCCGCCGGCGCGTAGGCGGGTCTCCTGCTCGCCCCTGCCCGGGATCAGTGCTCCTCATCATCGGAAACCGCCCGGATCAGGCAGATCGGGCCGCATCGGCCCACCTTGTGTAACCAGGGACACACTTCTCCCACCGTTGGGTGCTTTGACCCGGCAGCGCCGTGCACCAGCCCTGTCTCTCCCCGATCGCCAGCGGTACTCTGAGCAGTTCAAGTGCGGAACGGGCGGAGGTGGGCGAAGTGCCTCAACCGGGTGACAGCCGTGACAACACGGCTGAATGGACGCGGCTGCACGAGCTTCAACGGGAGCTGCGGGTCGAGATCGGCAACACCACCGACCCCGAGGAGCGCGCCCGGCTACAGCATCGGCTGGTAGACGCGCGGCTCGCCCTGGCCCAGCTCGACAGCGAGAAGAACGTCGCCGAACCGGCAGCCGCGCCGTCCGACGTGACCGAGGTCCCGGAGGCGCCACCACTCGCCCCCACCGGCGCGCCGGCCGCCGACGACGGGGCCGACAGCGAGATCGACGACCTGATCGACGCCCTCACCGGAGCCGGCACCGTGCCGTTGAAGCCGACGCTGCCGCCCCGGCCCCCCATGTCGTGGCGCACCGTAGCCACCGCCGTGGGCGTGGTGGGGATCCTGCTGAGCGTCGGCCTGTCGTGGCTGGCGTTCAACCGCACCTCGTCGGGCGCCGACGTCGATGCCAGCGCCACCTCCACCACGCTGGGCGCCGAGGGTGACATCAATGAAGACCTGGAGGCCGACATCCGGGCCGTCCTCACCGCGGTGGGCTTGGGCTCGATCGACGTGGAGGCGATCGGGTCCACCGTCCACCTCCGTGGCTCGGTGCCGACCGCCGCCGACGTCGAGACCGCCACCGGGGCCGCCCAGGCCCTGCTGCCCGACGGCGTCACGCTCGACGCCTCGGCCCTCACCGTGGGCGAGACGACGGTGCTCGCCGCCTCCACCAGCCCCGAGCAGCAGGCCCGGGCCACCGCCTTCCAGGCCGAGCTGTACCGGATCCTGGCCAGCACACCGCTCATCTTCGACCTCGGGGCCAGCGAGCTGACCCCGCTCCACCAGCGGATCCTCAACTCGGCCGCGCTCGTCGTCAACGCCTACCCCGAGCTGGCGGTCACGGTGGTGGGGTACACCGACGGCCAGGGAGACCCCGAAGCCAACCACCAGCTGAGCCTCCGGCGGGCCGAAGCGGTGAAGGCCTACCTGCAGGGCCAGGGAGTCGACGGCAACCGCCTCACCACGGAGGCCCGGGGCGAGGGCACCTCCACCGGCTCGGCCGACCTGGCCAGCCTGGAGCGCCGGGTGGAGCTGGAGGTGGCGATGCCCGGCACCACACCGCCGGCCGATGCCGGCAAGCTCCGTATCGGCGTGGTGGCCCCCAGCGCCGCCAACGACATGGCCTTCACCCAGAGCATGGTCGACGCCGTCAACCTCCTGGCCAGCGAACGGGGCAACACGGAGGTCGACGTCTCCGACAAGCTCTTCGTCCCGGCCGAGGCCGCCGCCGCAGTCCGGCGCTACGCCGACGAGGGGTACGACCTCGTGATCGCCCACGGCGTGGAGTTCGGGCCCGAGTTGACCGACATCGTGCGGGACCACCCCGACACCACGTTCGCCTGGGGTACCGCCGTCGACACCTTCGGCCTGCCCAACCTGTACGCCTACGATGCGGCGGCCGAGCAGGGCGGCTACGTGATGGGCGCGATGAGCCAGATGCTCAGCGCCCACCAGGTGATCGGCGTGGTGGGCCCGATCGAGGTGGGCGACGCCAAGCGCTACGTCAACGGCTTCCAGGCCGGGGCCAAGTCGGCCGTGCCCACCACCACCGTGCTGGTCGACTACACCGGCTCGTTCGGCGACATCGCCCTGGCGGCCGAGGCGGCCACCACGGACGTCGGCCTCGGCGCCGACGTGCTCACCGGCACCGGCGAGATGGTGGTGGGCGCCATCTCGGTGGCCCAGGCCAACGGGGCGCTGTGGTTCGGCACCCAGGCCAGCCAGGCGTCGCTCGCCCCCCAGAACGTGGTGGCGTCGCAGATCTACCGCTGGGAGGTGGTGTTGCGGCCGATCGTGGCCGACATCGACGCCGGCGCCCGGCAGGGCCGGAGCCTGGTGGCCGACATGGCGAACGGGGGCCTAGTGATCGAGTACAACCCGGGCTACGCGCTCGCTCCCGACGTCAAGGCCAAGGGCGACGAGCTGGTGAACCGGATCGTGGCCGGCACCCTCGTCGCCCCTCGGGGCTGACCCGGGCCCGAGCTCCAGGCGCGGCCGGCAGGTTTGCCCTAGGGTCCCGAGCCGGCTCCATCGGCGCGAACCGGGGCTGACGTCCGCCACCCGGCGCCCGGGACCAAAGTCACTGTCTGGCCCGCCGGGTCGACCCGGGCCGGACACAGATCTACCATCCCGAAGATCCGATGATCCGAATGCTGGTTAGAAAGCAAGAGGGAGCACTCCCATGTCGATCGACGCCGTGACAGCGCCCGTGAACCGGTCAACCGAGGGGGCCCCGGTGGACCACGAGGTGGTGGTGATCGGGGCCGGCATGGCCGGCATGTACCAGATCAAGCGGCTCATGGACCTCGGCGTCGACGCCCTGTGCCTGGAACGGGACGCCGACCTCGGCGGCACGTGGTACAAGAACCGGTACCCCGGCGCCCGGTTCGATTCCGAGAGCTACACCTACGGCTACTCCTGGGACCGGGAGCTCCTGGAGGAGTGGCACTGGGTGGAGCGGTTCTCCCCCCAGCCCGAGACCCTGCGCTACCTCAACCACGTGGCCGACAAGTTCGACCTCCGGGACAACATCCGGTTCAACTGCGGGGTCACGGCCATGACGTTCGACGAGGACGGGCCCCTGTGGCGCCTCACCCTCACCGACGGCTCGGAGATGACCTGCCGCTTCGTGCTCACCGCCCTCGGCGTGCTGTCTATCCCCACCTATCCGAAGATCGAGGGGATGGACTCCTTCCACGGGCCGGCGTTCCACACCTTCGACTGGCCGGCCGAGCCGGTGGATCTCAAGGGCAAGCGGGTGGCCGTGATCGGCACCGGCGCCACCGCCATCCAGGCCATCCCCGAGATCGCCAAGGAGGCCGAGCAGCTGGTGGTGTTCCAGCGTCGCCCCAACTGGGCCGCCCCGCTCAACAACGGCCCGATCTCGGACGAGGAGATGGCCGACATCCGCCGCCGCTACGACGAGATCTTCGCCCAGTGCCGCCGGACCGCCGCCGGCTTCGAGCACGACGCCGATCGCCGGGGCTTCTGGAACGTGAGCCGGGAGGAGCGCATGGAGCTGTGGGACCGGCTCTACGACGGCCCGGGGTTCGGCATCTGGCTCCAGAACTTCCTCGAGATCTTCCTCGACGAGGCGGCCAACGCCGAGTTCTCCGACTACATCGCCGACCGGATCCGCCAGCGGGTGAAGGACCCCGTGCTGGCCGAGAAGCTGATCCCCAAAGACCACGGGTTCGGCATCCAGCGCGTCCCGCTGGAGACCAACTACTTCGAGGCCTACAACCGCGACAACGTCACCCTGGTGGATCTGACGGAAACCCCGATCGAGTGCATCACTCCCGCCGGGATCCGCACCACGGACGGGGAGATGCCCTTCGACCTCATCGTCTACGCCACCGGGTTCGACGCCTTCACCGGCGCCTTCGACCGCATCGACATCACCGGGGCCGGCGGCCAGAAGCTGCGGGACAAGTGGGCCGACGGTCCGATCACCTACCTCGGCCTGCTGGTGAGCGGGTTCCCCAACCTGGTCATGCTGGCCGGGCCCCAGATCGCCGCCACCAACTTCCCCCGGGCCATCGAGCCCGCCGTCGACTGGGCCACCGATCTGCTGGAGCACGTGTGGGCCACCGGCCACAACCGCTTCGACACCGATCCGGCGGCCGAGCAGGGGTGGGTCGAAGACGTGGCCCGCGGCTACAGCCTTGTCCTGTCGGGCCGGGCCCAGAGCTGGATCACGGGCTACAACTCGAACCTGAGCGGGCACGAGTACGGCAAGACCCGGTACAACGTCTATCAGGGCGGCGCCCCCCGTTACATGGCCAAGATCCAACAGGTGAAGGACGAGGGCTTCACCGGGGTGAGCCTCGCCTGATCCCACCAGGGAGGGGCGTCGACGCTCCGAATGATCCCTGACGAGCCCAAACGGGTAGCGTCGGCCCGATGGTTGCAGCGGACGGCGAGATCGCCGTGTCGATCCGGGATCTGACCAAGCAGTACCCGGGGGCGCCCTCCCCCGCCGTGCGGGGACTGACCCTCGACGTCGCCGCCGGTGAGGTGGTGGCTCTCGTGGGCCCCTCGGGCTGCGGCAAGACCACCACGCTCAAGATGATCAACCGGTTGATCGAGCCCACCTCGGGGTCGATCCAGGTCCTGGGCCGGGACCAGGCGGCGCTGCCGGTGCACGAGCTGCGGCGCAGCATCGGCTACGTGATCCAGCAGATCGGGCTGTTCCCCCACCGCACGGTGGCGGCCAACATCGGCGTCGTCCCCCGCCTGCTGGGCTGGCCCAAGGCCCAGATCTCGGCACGGGTGGCCGAGCTGCTGGCCCTCGTGGGCCTCCCGGCCGACGCCGGCCGGCGCTACCCCTCGGAACTGTCGGGAGGCCAGCAGCAACGGGTCGGAGTGGCCCGGGCCCTGGCCGCCGACCCGCCCATCCTGCTCATGGACGAGCCCTACAGCGCCGTCGACCCGCTGGTGCGGGCCCGGCTCCAGGACGACCTGCTGGCCCTCCAGGCCCAGGTGGGCAAGACGATCGTCATCGTCACCCACGACATCGACGAGGCGATCAAGCTCGGCGACCGAGTGGCCATCCTGGCCCAGGGGGGAGTGCTGGCCCAGTACGACACTCCCGACGAGCTGCTACGGGCCCCGGCCGACGACTTCGTGGCCGCCTTCCTGGGCCGGGAGCGGAGCCTGCGGCGCCTCGGTCTCCGCCGGGTCGACGAGGTGCGGGCCGAACCGGCGGTGGCCGTGGCCGCCACCGCCACCGCCGCCGAGGCGCTGGCCGCCGCCGACGGGATGGGAGCACGGTGGGTCGTCGTCCTCGACAACGACAACGACAACGACAACGACAACGACAACGACAACGACGACGGCACCGACAACGACAACTACGACGGCACCGACAACGACAACACCGGTGCCGGCGAGCCGGTGGGGCTGGTGGCCACCGCCGAGCTCCGTCACCACTCCCGGGCCGGGGCTGTGGGGGGCACGATCGGCGACGGGCTGGAACCCGACCGGCGGCCCCCGGTGGTCGACGCCACCTGGCCCCTGCGGGAGGTGCTCGATGCCGTGCTCCGCTCGGGCTGCGGGGCGGCCCTGGTGGGTGACCGCATGCCGGCCCGGTGCGTGATCACCCTCGACGCCCTGGCCGAGGCCCTGCGGTGACGGTGCCTCTGGCCGCCACCGGGGCGGTGGTGGCCCAGGCCAGCCGCCGCGACACGCTCGTGTCGTGGGGCTGGGTGAGCGAGCACCTCGACGACGTCTGGTCCCGAACGGTGGAGCACGTGCAGCTGACGCTGGTGGCCCTGGCCCTGGGGTTCGCCGTGTCGTCGGCCCTGGCTGCCCTGGCCGTGCGCCACCGCCGCACGTTCGCCCCCATCACCTGGATCGGCTCCATCCTCTACACCATCCCCAGCGTCGCCCTGTTCGGGATGCTGATACCGGTGACCGGGCTGGGTTTCTGGACGGCCGAGATCGCGCTCGTCAGCTACACGATCCTGATCTTCGTGCGCAACATCGTGGCCGGCATCGACGGTGTGCCGGCACCGGTGGTGGAGGCGGCCGACGCCATGGGCTACACCCGATGGCAGCGGCTGCGGGCGGTGGAGCTGCCCCTGGCCCTGCCCACGATCGTGGCCGGCCTGCGCATCGCCGCCGTCACCGTGATCGGGCTGGTGACGGTGGCCGCCGTGGTGGGCAACGGCGGGTACGGGGCATTCATCCTCGACGGGCTCGATCGTGACTTCCCCACCCCCATCGTGCTGGGCGCCGCGCTCTCCGTGCTCCTGGCGGCCACGGTCGACGCCGGGCTGGCCCTGGCCGAGCGGGCTCTGACCCCGTGGGCCCGGCGCCGGGGCGGTGAGCGATGAGCGGGCCGGGTCTGGCCGGCATCGGGGGCCCGGTGGATCTGGTGGGCCAGATCGGGCTGGTTGGGGACATCTGGCGCTACCTCACCGCCTCGTCGAGCTGGGCCGGCGACAGCGGGCTGGGCGCCCTGACGCGGGCCCACCTGTGGATCTCGCTCGTTTCCACGCTGGCCGCGGTGGCGCTGGCCGTGCCCCCGGCGGTGTGGCTGGCCCACCGCCGGCAGCTACCGCTGCTGTCGGTGGCCCTGGTCAACGTCGGGCGGGCCGTGCCGTCGTTCGCCATCGTCGCCTTCGTGTTCCCGCTCTCGATCCGCTACGGGTTCGGCCTCGGGTTCTGGCCCACCTGCGTGGCCCTGGTCGCCCTCGGCATCCCGCCCATCTTCACCAACACCTACGCCGGGGTGGCCGGGGTCGCCCCCGACGTGGTGGAGGCGGCCCGGGGAATGGGGATGACCGGCCCCCAGGTGCTGGGCCGGGTGGAGCTGCCCCTGGCCCTGCCCCTCATCCTCACCGGACTACGCCTCTCGGCGGTCCAGATAACAGCCACCGCCACCCTCGGCGCCTTCGTGGGCTACGAGTGTCTCGGCACCCCGATCCTGCAGGGCCTGGCCCGGGGTGTGGCCGGCCGCCCCCAGCTCGTGGGCGGCGCTCTCCTGGTGATCGCCGCCGCCCTGGCCACCGACGCCGTGATCGGCCGGATGATCCCACGCCTGGTCCGGTGGCCCACCGGGCTACGGTAAACCCCCGTTCGCACAACGAAGGAGAGACACCCATGCGCAGACCCCGCCTGGTAGCGGCCCTCATGATGGGGGCGGCGGCCCTGCTCGCCGCCGCCTGCAGCGACTCGGCCAGCACGTCGGCCGGCGCCGATGTTCCCGACGGGCCCACCATCACCATCGGGGCCCAGGACTTCGGCGAGAGCGCCATCCTGGCCGAGGTCTACGGCCAGGCCCTGGAGGCCGCCGGCTATCCCGTGGAGCAGCAGGCCCTGGGCGGGTTCCGCGACGTGGTCTACACGTCGTTCGACTCGGGAGACATCAACTTCACCGCCGAGTACGCGGCGTCGGCCCTCGAGTTCCTCAACGGCGGCGCCGGCGAGGCGTCGGCCGATGCCGACGCCACGGCCGAGGCTCTGCGCACGGCGCTGGAGCCCAAGAACCTGGTGGCGCTCGACGCCGCCCCGGCCCAGGACTCGAACTCGTTCGTCGTCACTCCGGAGACGGCCGAGGCCAAGAGCCTGGCGGCCATCAGCGACCTCACCGACGACATGCGGCTCGGCGGCCCGGCCGACTGCCCGGAGAACGCGTCCTGCCTGCCCGGCCTGGAGAAGGTGTACGGGCTCGACCTTTCCGACGGGTTCACTCCGCTCGACGGCGGCGGCCCGCTCACCGTGGCCGCCCTGGAGGGTGGCGAGATCGACGTGGCCATCCTGTTCAGCACCGACGGCACGATCGCCGACAAGGGGTGGGTGATCCTGGAGGACGACAAGGGCCTGATCAACGCCGACAACATCATCCCGGTGACGACCACCGAGGTGACGGAGGCCTACGGCGACGACTTCACCGCCCTCGTCAACAAGGTCAGCGCGGCCATGACCACCGAGAAGCTGGCCGACCTCAACCGGCAGGTGACGATCGAGCTGAAGGACCCGGCCGACGTGGCCGGCGAATGGCTGTCGGCCGAGAAGCTGGTGGACTCGGCGAGCTGATCTTTGACGGGCCGCCGCGGTGCACGCTGCGGCGGCCCGGTCAGCTGAAGGCGATGAGCTGGAGCGCCAGTCCGCCGAGCTGCTCGGCACCGACCGTGGACACCCGGCTCCGGGGCAGCACCCCCGGGGCCGGGTCCGCCAGCTCGAAGCCCCGGCGCCGCACGTCGGCCACCACCGCGTCGAGGTCGCTCACCTCGAAGGCGGTGACGCTGGCCAGCCCTGCCGGGCGCTGACGGACCGGGCTGTCGGCACCGTCGGGCCCGATGATCTCGAGGGTGGCGTCGCCGATGCGGAGCTGGCGGATGTCCATCCCCCTCCCGGTGACCCGGCCGGTGACGGGCACGCCGAGCACGGCGTCCCAGAAGGCGCAGGCGGCCTCCACCCCGCCCGGTGCGATGACAGCCAGGTGATCGAGACGGGCCAGCGGTAGGTCGTGGCGGAACAGCCCGGCGGCCTCATGGCGGGCCCGGCGGGCGTCCGGTCCCCCCTCGTAGGCGATGAGGGCGAACGGGCACCCGGCGGCAGTGGGCCCGACGGGCTCCACCACGGTGCCGATCAGGCTCCTGTCGTCCCGCCACACGTCCCGGCTCGACACCTCGATCCCACCGGCGGTCAGGGTGGCCACGGCCGCCGCGGCCGAGCCGACCTGCAGCATCAACCGGTACAGCCCGCCCCGATCGACGGCGTCGAGCAGGTCCCGGCGGCCTTCGGCCTGGGCCCGGACCCGGTCGTGCACGGCGAGCAGCTCGACGTAGAACTCGGTGCCGGCCCCGTCGCCCACGAAGAACACCGAGTTCTCGGTGGAGGCGTCGGCGTGGCGCATGGGCGGGGTGAGCTGCAGGCCGAGCGCCTGCCACCGGGCGGCGGCCGCCCCCAGATCGGACGTGGCCAGGATGACGTGATCGATGCCGGTGAGCTCCATGGCCGTCACGCTAGGCCAGGGCCGGCCGGGCTGCCGCCGGCGGCTGCGACTGCGGCTCCAGGCTGCGGCTGCGGCAGATCGAGCAGGGAGGCGACCAGTGCCACCACCGGCTCCACCGCCGCCGCCACCGCCGGGCTGAGTGGGGCCAGCAGCTCGAAGGCGGTGCCCTCCACGCCCACCACGGTGACCGCCGCCGGTAGCCGCCCCAGCAACCGGGCCAGCTCGAGCGCCGCCGCCAGCCCGATGCTGTGGGTCGACGCCGGGGAGGATCCGACCCCGACCGGGCCGGATCGGCCGGCCGCACCGGCGGGCGGCCACCCGATCGCCACCGTCGTTCCCGGTGCGGCCCCGCTCACCATGGCGTCGACCACCGCCACCCGGTGCTCGGGCCGCCACCGCAGTGCCAGGGTGGACAGATCGCCCTCCACCACCACGGCCTCCAGCCCGTCGGGCCAGCGGCGGGCCATCAGCTCGGCCACGATCGGCCCGACGGCGTCGTCGCCCCGGTCGCGGTTGCCGACCCCGAGCACCAGGGCCGGCCCCGGCTGGGTGTCCTCGCCGGTCACCGGTGCTCGACGTGCAGGTCCAGGAAGTGGGTGGAGCACGAGATGCACGGGTCGTAGTTGCGGATCACCTGCTCGCACCGCTGCGCCAGCACCTCGTGGTCGAGCGCCAGGTTGGCGGCCACGAAGACCCGCAGATCGTCCTCGATCGTGGGCTGGTTCTGGGCCGTCGGCGGCACGATGCGGGCCTCGGCCACCAACCCGTCGTCGCCGATCACGTAGCGGTGGTACAGCAGGCCCCGAGGGGCCTCGGTGGCCCCGTACCCCTCGCCGGCCCGGGCCGGTACCGGAATCGCCGACAACCCGGGCGGGCGGTAGCCGGCGATGATGCGCTGGGCCTCGTCGATGGCGTACAGCGTTTCCAGCCCTCGCACCAGGATGCTGCGGAACGGGTTGTCGACCACCGCCCCCACCCCCACCTCGGCCGCCAGATCCCGCACGGGGGCGGGCAGCAGATCGTGGTTGTTGGCCCACCGGGCCAGGGGGCCCACGTGGTAGGCCCCGCGCTCCCGCAACCGGGAATGCAGAGCGGTGGAGTGGGCGACGTGTTCCTCCACCGAGTGCGCCTCGAAGGCCGACACGTCGATGTCGAGGCCCCGGTTCGACACGATCCGGCCCTCGTTGAACGGGTACTCGCTCTCGTGGCGCAGCGAGACCAGCTCCCAGGAGCGCCGGAGGTCCGGGAACTCGAACCCGGCGGTCCACCGGATCATGGCCACGCACTGCTCCCGGGCGTCGCTGAGCGGGCCGACCAGGGCGTCCAGCTCGGCCCGGGTGGGCGCCCGGTGGAACCCGCCGAGGCGGACGTTGACCGGGTGGATCGGCCGACCGCCGACCGCCTCCACCACGGCGTTGCCGGCCTTCTTCAACGCCAGGATCCCTTCCACCATGCGGGGATGGTCGGCGGCGATGTCGATCCCGGAGTGATAGCCGAGGAAGTCGGGCGCATGGAGGAAGCCGATGTGGAGCACATGGCTCTCGATCCACTCGCCGCAGTACAGCAGGCGCCGCAGCTCCCGGATCACCGCCCCATCGGGCCCGGCCGCCGCCACGTCCACCCCGCAGGCATCCTCGATGGCGTGGCAGGCGCTCATCTGATACGCCACCGGGCAGATCCCGCAGATCCGGGCCGTGATGTCCACCGGCTCGCCGTGCTCCCGGCCCCGCAGGAACGACTCGAAGAACCGGGGCGGCTCGTAGATCTCGAGTCTCACGTCGAGCACCCGTCCGTCGGCCACCCGCACGTGCATGGCCCCTTCGCCCTCCACCCGGGCCAGCACCGGCACGTGCAGGTCGAGGTTCTGCTCGCCCGCCATCAGAGCCGCTCCCCCGCCCGCTCGGCCGCTTCCCGGAAGGCCGGGGCCCAGCCGTTGTAGCCGGCGAAGGCCCGGCCGATGGCCGGGCCCGACACCCCGAGAGCGACGAACCGCTCGGTCAGCGACGCCGTGTTGGGGCTCTCCATGGGGCCGAAGCAGCCGTAGCAACCCCGGTCGTAGCTGGGGCACAAGGCCCGGCATCCGCCCTGGGTCACCGGGCCGAGGCACGGTGTGCCCCGGGCCACCAGCAGGCACGGGTTGGCCCGGGCCTTGCACTCCACGCACACGCTGGTGGTGGGCAGGCGGGGCGGCCGCCCGGCCAGGACGGCCGAGATCGTCTCGATGAGCTGCCGGCGGTCGATCGGGCAGCCCCGCAGCTCGAGGTCCACCGGCACATGGTCGGCGATCGGGGTGGATGTGGCCAGGGTGGCGATGAACTCGGGGTGGGCGTACACGTTGGCCACGTACTCGGCGATGTCGCGGCCGTTGCGCAGGGCCTGGATCCCGCCCGAGGTTGCGCACGCACCGAGCGTGATCAACACCCCCGACTGGTCTCTGATCTGCCGGATGCGCTCGGCGTCGTGCGGCGTGGTGACCGAGCCCTCCACCAGCGACACGTCGTAGGGTCCCTCGACCATGCGGCTGGTGGCCTCGGGGAACATCGCCAGCTCCACCCGCCCGGCCACCGCCAGCAGCTCGTCCTCACAGTCGAGGAGGCTCAGCTGGCAGCCGTCGCAGGAGGCGAACTTCCACACCGCAACCGTCGGTTTCGTCGTCATGGCGTCACAGCCCCCTCACCCGGTGGAATCGCTCGATCTGCTCGTAGCCCACCACCGGGCCGTCGCGGCACACGATGAACGGGCCGAGCTGGCAGTGGCCGCACAGGGCGTTGCCGCACTGCATGTTGCGTTCGGTGGTGAGCCAGATGTGGGCGGCGCCGGTGCCGAGCTCCCGCAGCCGTTGCGCGGTGAAGTGCATCATCACGTCGGGTCCGCACACGAAGGCGGTGACGTCCTCGTGCCATCCCAGGGCCACCGGATCACCCAGCAGGGTGGGCACGACGCCCACCGGACCGTCCCAGCCGGGCGAGGGGGTGTCGACGGTGAGGTGCACCTCGACGCCCTGGGCGGCCCAGCGGTCCAGGTCGGCCCGGTACACCATGGCCTCCGGCGTCCGGGCCCCGTAGATCACCACGATGCGGCGGAACCGGTGGGCCTCGGCCACGGCCTGTTCGATCGCGGCCCGGAGCGGGGCGATGCCCAGCCCGCCGGCCACGATCAGCAACTCGTCGGTGGCCACCTCGGGCAGCGGCCACGGTGTGCCGAAGGGCCCCCGTACGGTGACCACCCCGCCCACCGGGGTGTCGACCAGGGCTGCCGTGATCGGGCCGGCCCGGCGGATGGTGTAGGCGTGGTAGCGGCGGTCGTCGACCGCCGAGCTGACCGAGATGGCGGCCTCCCCCACGCCGAAGGCTCCCAGCATCGAGATCTGGGCCGGACGGAACCCCGGCAGGTCGCCGTCGACGGGAACCACGTGGAGGCTGGTGACGTCGTCGCCGCCCCCGTCCTCCCGCACCTTGTCGATCACCCGGTACGGCACGGGCACCAGAAGGGGCGAGGGGGCGGCCAGCGCCACGCTCAGGCCGGCGGCGGGGATGGGCGACACGGTCATGACGCCTCCTGGCGCAGGGCGGCCAGCTCCTCGGTCAGGTCGATACCGACCGGGCACCAGGTGATGCACCGGCCGCAACCGACGCAACCCGACTCGCCGAACTGGTCGTGCCAGCTTCCCATCTTGTGCACCAGCCACTGCCGGTAGCGGGAGGCGGCCGAGGAGCGCTGCGGCGCCGGGCCGAGCTGGGAGAAGGCCAGGCTGAAACAGGAGTCCCACACCCGCCACCGCTCGGCCCGGTTCCCGGTGAGGTCGGTGACGTCCTCCAGGTCGGTACAGAAACAGGTGGGGCAGGCCAGGGTGCAGTTGGCGCACGTCAGGCACCGTTGGGCCACCGCCTCCCACCGGTCGCTCTCCAGGCTCTCGTACAGCAGCTCCTTGATGCCCTCGGACTCCACCGACCGGGTGATGGCGGCGGCCGCCCGGTCGGTCACCGACGCCGCCCTGGCCTCGTCGTGGGGGTCGTCGGCGAGGCAGTGGGCGGGCAGGGCGCTCAGCAACTCGGCCCCCCGCAGGCTGCCCACCTCAACCACATAGCGCGGCTCGGGGCCGGCGGCGGCACCGGCTGCGTCGGAGGCATCGGCGGCGTCGGCGGTCGGTTCGACGAGCTCGGTGAGGGCGATGTCATAGCCGCCGGCCACGGCCCGGGGACCGGTGCCCTGGGAGGGGCAGAAACAGGTGGCGGCCGGCTCGGCGCAGTTGACGGCCACGATCACGTTCGCCGCCCGGTTGGCCCCGTAGGTCGGATCGGGGTGCGGACCGTGGGCCAACACCCTGTCCTGCCTGGCGATGGCGGCCAGCTCGCAGGGTCGCACCCCCACGAACGCCCGAGCCACCACCGCCGGTTCGTGCATCCGCACCCGCAGCTCCACCGGGGTCCCCTCGCCGGCAGGGGTGCGTTCCATCGTCCAGATCGGCGTACGGGCCGGATGGAGGATCTCCTTCCACGAGCGGGGCCCGACGGCGTAGCCGAACCGGGCCTGATCGGCCCGGGGGCGGAGCCGGTACTGGCCGCCGCTCTGCTCGTCGGTCCACCCCAGGGGCAGGTCGTCGACCGACTCGATCCGGTCCGGGGCGATGACCCCGCCCACCGCCCGGGGCCCGTGGACCTCGTACCCCAGCCCGCCGAGGGCGGTGATGAGAGCGTCGAGGCCCTCCAACGTGAGTGTCGTCATCGCCTGCCTTCCTGCGGTCCCTGACAGGCATGCCAGCCGACATGCCGCCGATGCGCCAGGGCCGAAGGTCCAACCCCGATGCGGGCCGGCGGCGTCACCCGGCCGGGATCCGGCCCCGCCGGGAGCGGCTCAGGCGCAGTCGGGAGGCACCTGGTAGCCGCCGCCGGCGACGTCGGCCAGGAGGCGGGCGAAGTGGATGGCCGTCCGGTCCTCGCAGAACGGGGCCACCACCTGCACGCTCACCGGCAGGCCGCCGGCGGTGAGCCCCAGCGGCGGCGTGGTGACCGGCAGGTAGGCCATGCCCACCATGGCCGTCCACTTGATCAGCTCCGTGTAGGGGCGGGACTCGCCGTTCACTGTCAGGCTGCGGTCGAGCCAGTTGCCGCCGGTCTGGTGGGGAAAGGCGGGGGTGACGCTCACCGGGCACAGCAGGATGTCGTAGGAGCGGAACCAGCTGGCCCACGCCTCCCGCAGCTCGGTGCGCCGCAGATGGCGGGCCAGCCAGGTGTGGTGACGCTGCACGTTGTTGGCCGCCCCCCGGGACTTGTCGGCGAGCGCCGCGGCGTCGTCGAGGCTCATGCTCACGCTGGCGGCCACGCTGATGAGCTGGGCCCCGAGCTTGGATGCCTCGGTGAAGTCGATGTCGGGCCGGGCCGCCCGGTCCACGGCGACCCCGCTTCCAACGCCCGCACCGCGCCACGAGCACGGCCAGCACCTCGCCATCGACGGGACAGGCCGGGTCGTCGAGCCACACACCCACCCGGTAGTCGGCCAGCGTCTGGTGGCGGGCCGGCGGGAGCTCCACCCGCCACGCCGGGGCCCGGTCGGGGGTGGGGCCGGCCAGGAGGTCGACCAGCAGCTCCAGGTCGTCGGCCGACCGGGCCATGGGCCCGAACACGTTCACGTCGGCCTCGATCCGGCCGCCGCCCACCGAGTCGAGGTAGCCGAGGGTGGGGATGAGGCCGAAGCTCGGCTTGTGGCCCCACACGCCGCTGAAGGCCGACGGCATCCGCACCGAGCCGCCGATGTCGGTGCCGATCTCGAAGCTGGTGAGTCCGGCGGCCACCGCGGCCGCCGCCCCGCCCGACGAGCCGCCCGGGGTGCGGGCCAGGTCCCAGGGGTTGTTGGTCACGCCGAAGAGCTCGTTGTAGCTCTGGCCGTCGCCCGACCAGCGGGGCAGGTTGGTCTTGCCGAACAGGATGCTGCCGGCCGCCTTGAGCCGGGCCACCACCGGGGCGTCGGCCGCCGGCACGTGATCGGTCAGCTCCACCGCCCCACCGGTGGATCGGATGCCGGCCGTCTCGATGGCGTCCTTGATCGTGTGGGGAACGCCGTGGAGCGGGCCCAGCTCAGCCCCGGCGGCGGTGGCGGCGTCGGCGTCACGGGCGGCGGCCCGGGCCCGCATCTCGTCCAACGTCACCACGGCGTTGATCGACGGATTGAGGCGCCCGACGCGGTCGAGATAGTGGTCGAGGAGCTCGGTGCTGGACAGCTGCCGGCTCCGGATGGCGTCGGCCTGGCGGTGGGTGGGCCACAGCGCGGGGTCGTTGTCGGTCATGTCGCACAGTACCGCTCCGGCCGACGCCGGGTCGAAGGGGGGAGCCCCGCCCGCCCGGGGAGCGGTACCGTGCTGACCATGGCCGATCTCACCGTCTACCGCATCGACCGCCCGGCGGCCGAGCGGCTGCTGTTCCTGTTCCACGGCTACAGCGCCGAGCAGCACCACCTGGCCGCCTACGTGCCCCTGATCGACCCGGGCGAGCGGTTCAGCGCCATCGCCCCCCGGGCCATCCACGACCTGCCCGAGGGCGACGGCGCCAGCTGGTGGGAGCGGGGCCCCGACGGGCCGGAGCCAGCCTCGTTCCTGGCCGCCCTCGACGCGGCGGAGGCCCTGATCGAGCGGGAGACGGCGGCGGCCGGGATCCCCCGGGAGCGGTGCGTGATCGGCGGGTTCTCCCAGGGCGGCGCCCTCACCCTGGCCCTGACCACCCGGCAGGGGGCTCCCCGCTACGCCGGGATCTGGGCCATGTGCTGCGCCGTGCCCGAGGTGCCCGGTCTAACCCTCGCCCCCGCGGCCGGGGCCGGCACCCCGGCCCTGATCCAGCATGGCACGGCCGACCCGATCATCTCCGTGGCCCGAGCCACGGCCGCCGCCTCCCTGCTCGGTGACGCCGGCTGGGCCGTGACGTCGGTGGGCTACGAGATGGGCCACTCCCAGACGATCGAGATGATGGTCGACGCCCGGACCTTCCTCGCCGCCATCGCCTGAAGGCGTCCGGGCGCTCCTGGGCGGCCGTCGAGTGTTCTGCGCCACGGAAACCGCGCCCGCTGCCGAACCGAGGGCGCGAAACCCCCGGAAAGCGTCGAGATCGCGACGCAGTTCGCCGCAGTGCCGCGCGTCCCGTGACGTGGTTCAGGCCCGCAGGGGATCCCCGTCGTGGTAGAGCCAGCGGATGCCGTCGCGGACGAAGTGGCTGCGCTCGATGAGGAGGCCGGGCTGGCCATCGCGCTGGTAGCGGGCGGCGAAGGTGACGGTGCCGGTACGGTCGAGGGCCCGGCCGCCGGTGGTGTCGCGGATCTCGAGCCCAAGCCAGCGCAGGGCCGGCTCCATCACCTTGGGGGGGCAGGTGTCGGGGTGCCAGCTCCGGCGGATGTAGGCCTCGTTGCCGGTGGCGTGGGCGCTGTAGCGGGCCCGCATCAGGGCTTCGGCCGTGGGCGCCTCGGCCGTGCCGGCCAGGATCGGCCCGCAGCACCGGTCCCACGGATCGGGCCCACCGCAGACGCAGGGACCGTCGGCCGTTGTGTCACCACCGCTGTCACCGGCCATCGTCCGTCCTCTCCGTCGCGCCGACCCTGCCTCCAGGTTGCCATGATTGGGGTGTGAACCAGCGTCCTGCCACCACCATGCGGGCCTTCGTGCTCGACGGACCGGGCGACGGCTCGGTGCAGGAGGTCCCGGCTCCCGAGGCGTCCCCCGGCGAGGTGGTGGTGGCGGTCGAGCGGGTGGGCGTGTGCGGTACCGACGCCGAGCTGTTCTCGGGCCACATGGCCTACCTCCACCAGGGCCACGCCTCGTTCCCCCTGCGGCCCGGCCACGAATGGTGCGGGCGGGTGACGACGGTCGGCCCAGGGGTTGATCCGGGCTGGGTGGGCCGGCGGGTGATGGGCGACACCATGTTGGGGTGCGGCACCTGCCACCGGTGCCAGCGGGGTCGCCAGCACGTGTGCGAGCAGCGCACGGAGGTGGGCGTCCGAGGGGGACGGCACGGGGCCCTGGCCGAGCTGATCGCCGTGCCCGCCCGGTCGCTCCACCTCCTTCCCGACTCCGTCGACCCGGTCCTCGGGGCCCTGGTGGAGCCGGCCGGCAACGCCCTGCGGGCGGCCCGGGCCACCGGCACCGGGGCGGGCGACCGGGTGCTGGTGGCCGGGCCGGGCACGATCGGGCTGCTCACGGCGCTGTTCCTGCGGGCCGCCGGGGCCGAGGTGCACCTGCTGGGCGTCGAGGAGTCGTCGCTGGCCTTCGCCCGGTCGATCGGCTTCGCTCACACCTGGGAGCCCGGGACCCTTCCGGGGGTGGCGTTCGACGCGGTGGTCGACGCCACCAACGCCGCCGACCTCCCGGCCCGGTCCCTGGACCGGGTCGAGCCGGGCGGACGGGTGGTGCTGATCGGCCTGGCCGGCCAGCCCAGCCTGATCGACAGCCGCACCCTGGCATTCAAGGACGTCACTGCCGTGGGGATCCTGTCGGCGTCACCGGCTCTGGCCGACACCGTGGCCGCCCTGGCCGACGGCCTGATCGACCCCCGACCGCTGGTGGCGGCGACCGTCGGGCTCGGCCGGACGGCGGCGGTCCTGCGGGGCGAGCGCCCCACCGAAGCCGGCCCCGGCCCCAAGATCCACATCGACCCCCGGCTCGACGCCGACTGACCCCACCCGAACCGCGACCCGGTTCGAACCGTGTCACCCGACCTTGGAGTTCCAGTTACGGGCGCCGCTCAGGACCTCGTTGAAGGGCTTGTTGGTGTCGAAGCTGGGCTCCCGGGGGAGGCCGAGCACCCGCTCGCCGATGCCGTTGCGCTGCATCTCGTTGGTGCCCGCCGCGATCGACGTGACCCGGCCGTTCAGGTAGTTGAGGGCCGGGCGTCCGCCGTCCTCGTCGCCGGCGGCCCAGGCCAGCGCGGCCGGTCCACCGACCTCCATCCCCAGCCGGGCCCGGATGGGGGCCAGCACACCGGACGCCAGCTTGCCGTAGGCCGCCACCGCCGGATCGGGGGTGGCCTGGGCCCGCAGCCGGTCGGCGATGCGGTGGCCCAGGTGGTACTGGGCGTAGTCGTTGATGTGGGCCTTGGCGATGGCCTGGCGGGCCGCCGGGTCGTCGGCCCGACCCACCTTGCGGGCCAGCGCCACGAGGTCGGGGGCCAGCTCCCGGGGCTCCACCATGGAGGCCCCCATCTCGCCCGCCCCCCGCTCGTACACGAGCATGGTCTGGGTGACGGCCCAGCCCTTGTTGACCTCGCCGATCACGTCGGCCTCGGTCACCTCCACCTCGTCGAGGAACTCCTCGCAGAACTCGGCGTTGCCGTTGATCTGGCGGATCTGGCGGATCTCCACGCCCTTGGCGTTCGTCGGTACGGCGAACCAGGTGAGGCCCCGGTGCTTGGGCACCGACCAGTCGGTCCGGGCCAGGCACATGGCCCAGTCGGCCAGGTAGGCCCCGCTCGACCAGATCTTGGACCCGCTGATGATCCACCGCTCGCCGTCCTGGACGGCACGGGTGCGGATGCCGGCCAGGTCCGAGCCGGCTTCGGGCTCGGAGTAGAACTGACACCACAGCTCCTCCCCGGCCAGGATCTTGGGGATGTGCTCCTGGCAGAACTCGGGTGTGCAGTGCGCCACCAGCGACCGGCCGATGGCGCCGAAGGTGACGCTGCCCGCCACCCCGAAATCGGGCGCGTAGTAGTCGAGCGCCTCCTCCCGCCACACCCGCTCGTGGAGGGCGGTGAGGCCCCGGCCCCCGTACTCGGCCGGGTACGACAGTCCGGCCCAGCCGGCGTCGAACAGCTTGCGCTGCAGCACCCGGGCCTTGGCGATGTCTTCGGGCGTGCTGGCCTCCCGTTCGGGGCGGCCGGTGGCCGAGGCCTTGGGCCGGGGCTCCAGGTTGGCCTTGATCCAGGCCCGGGCCTCCTGGCGGAACGTCTCGATGTCGGTGGTCGCGCTGCTCATCTCTCTCGTCCTCGTCGTCGTCCGTCTAGATCCCGGCCAGCTGGCACAGGCGCTCGCGGTGCCAGGCGGCGTCGCCGAACAGGCCGGCGTCGGTGGTGAGCCGCCGCAGATACAGGTGCTGGTCGTGCTCCCAGGTGTAGCCGATGCCGCCGAACACCTGGAAGCAGTTCTGAGCCAGCTCGATCGAGCTCTCCCCCACCAGGGCCTTGGCGATGCTGGCCGCCTCGACGCCGTAGCCGTCGTCATCACCCAGGGACCGGGCGGCGGCACCCACCACCGCCTTGGCCATCTCGACCGCCAGGCTCATGTCGGCCAGCACGTGCTTCACGGCCTGGAACGAGCCGATGGGCCGGCCGAACGCGATTCGGTCCTTGGCGTACTCCACCGTCATGTCCAGCTCGTGGTCCATCGCCCCCACCGACTCGGCTGCGGTGAGCACGGCGGCCAGGGCCAGCTGGCGGTCGATCAGGTCGCCGCTGGCGCCCGGCTGTCCGACCACGGCCGAGGGGGCCACCGCCACGTCGTCGAAGCGGACCTCGGCGAACCGCCGGCTGATGTCGAGCGACTCCAGCTCGGTCACGGTGACCCCGGCGGCACCCGCCGACACCAGGGCCTGGGCCGGTCCGACGCTGGTGCGACAGGTGACCAGCAGCCACGACGAGGCCTCCACGTCCTGCACCGCCGTCTTGGCCCCATTGAGCACGAGGCCCCCGTCCGCCGTGACCTCGGCCGTCACGCCCCCGTCGGGCTCGCCGTTGGACCCGGCGCTGGCCACGGCCCAGGAGGCCGATGTTTCGCCTCCCACCATGGCGCCCAGCACCTCCTTGCGCAGCTCGTCGCTCCCGGCGGCGGCGACGGCGCAGGCCACCACGTTGGTGCCGATGTACGACCCGGGTTGGAGGAGCCCGCCCCGCTTGTAGGCGATCAGGGCGGCATCGAGCACCCCGTTGCCGGAGATGTTGCCCCCGCCCAGATCCTCCGGCACGAGCATGGAGAACCAGCCCAGCTCGGCCGCCTGGCGGCGGTAGGAAGCGAGAAAGTCACCGTTGCGCTGGTCTGCGTCGCGGACCACGGTGAGCGGGCAGGTCTGGCCCATGAATCGTTCGGATACATCGAGCAGCGCCCGCTGGTCTTCGGTGACGTCGGTGTCCACCCTCTCCCCCTCGGCATCGGGGGTACGCCGACCGTCGGCGCACCGGCCCAATTCTGACCCTGGGCCCCGACCGCCCGTCCAATCCCGAGGGCGACAATGGCGGCCCCCGGCCCTGCCGAGCGTGGCCGGGGGGTCGAGCGTGGCCGGGCCGTCCGCCGGCGGGCGGTTCAGCCGGGCCGCGAGACCCGGGACGGCGGGGCCAGGCCGTTCAACTCGTCGACGGCGCCGGTGACGTCGCCCAGCTCGGCGAAGTCGACCGCGACGAACGTCGGCAGGCGCCCCCGCTCCACCTGGCACAGTTGGGCCCGCTCGACGACGGCGCCTCGCCGGTTGAGCGCAGCGGCCGCCGCCCGATCGGGCACGATGCCCAGGACCCAGTGGTTGAGCAGGAACAGCTCCGCCCCGGGGCCGCCCCGGCCGGCGGCGCAGCTCAGATCCGACGCCTGGCGGGCGCGGAACGGCGTTTCCTGGATGTGGTCGAAGGCCGGCCGGTACCAGGCCGGGCCGGGGCGGCCGCTCTCGGCGAAGACCACGAGACGGTGACCGCTGTCGACCATCTCGCCCAGGGTGGGCCAGCCCCCGTCGACGTCGCCATCGAACAGGTAGGGTTCGAGCCCCGCCTCCTCGAAGGCCGTCTCAGTGTCGGTCGGCGAGACGCGGTCCTGGATGATGAGGGTGACGACCTCGCCCGGGTTGTCGTCGAGAAACGCCCGCACGTCGCCCAGGCCATCGGCCAGCGGTCGGGCGCCGAGTCCGCAGGCCAGGTGGCACAGCCAGGCTCCGGGCTGGCTCGAGGTGAGGGGCTTGAGGGCCCGGGCCAGGAGGGCGGCGTTGGGCGACGGCGGGGCCACGTCGGCGGCCTGCTGCCGGCGGCTCACCACCGGCTCCCAGTAATGGGTGTCGATCAGGAGGGCCCGCACGCCGCCGTCGAGTTGGCCCCGCAGGTCGCGCCCCTGCTCGGGCCACACCCGGACCAGGCCCGGGCTGGACATGGCGTTGTGGGTGGCGGCCACCACCACCTGGTCGTAGGGGCGGTCGCAGAGCTCGGCGTGGCCGTTGCACCTCGCCACGTCCGGCTCCGTCGACAGCAGGACCCGGGGCGGGCCGGCCAGTGTGGCGCTGCCGAGGGCCAGCCCCAGCAGGCCGACCGTCCGCACCGGGCGCAGGCGGCCGTGGCACCCGGCCGTGGCACCCGCCGCCAGCACGGCCCCGACCCCGGCGAGCAGCACCACACCCTGGGCCACGCGGAGGTCGAAACGGCCCAGGACCCGGGCTTCGACGTCGGCCGCCAGCTGGGCCGCGCCCCCGACCCGGCCCGGCGTCGGCAGCACCGCCAGGGGCACCGGCGCGTTCGGGGCCGCCGGGGTGGCCATCGGCACCGGGGCGACGGCGGCCGGTGTCAGCGCCCCCCGGACGCCCACGGCCCACAGGACCCCGGCCGCCAACCCCGCCGCCACCAGGCTCAACCCCACGGTCGAGACGGCGACCCCCGGTCGCCGCCGGTGGCGGCGGGCGATACCGGCCGCCCCGGCCACCATCAGCCCGGCCCCGATACCGGCCGTGCTCCAACCCAGCCAGCCGGCCGCGGCCCGCAGGGTGTTCAGCCGGGCCAGCGGGGTGGGCCCGAGGTTTCCGGCCCGGTCCGAGACGGCGCGGACCATCGTGAGATCCCGGCTGGTGGTGGCCGGGTCTCGGAGTTGGTTGGCCAGGACCCGTGCCTCGTCGGCCAGCACGGAGACGGCGGCCGTGATCAGCGCCTCCCGCTCCCGGCGCTCCCCCACGGCGGCCACGATCCGGTTCCGGGTGCGGTCGTCGACGAGCGGGCCGAGCCGGTCGAGGACGAGGTCGACGATCCGCTCGGGATCGAAGCTGGTGCCGCCGTACACGGGTACCGACATCGGCACCTGCCCCGCCGCCAGCTCGTCGGCGAACGTCACCACCAGCGTCTCGTAGGCCTCGAGGGTGTCCGCCACCTGATCGGCCGCCCGGGCCAGGGTGGCCCGGAGCTCAGCCTCCCGGGGCTGGCCCAGCCAGGCCACGAGGTCGGCCACGGTGATCTCCCCGTCCATCCGGGGGAGGTCGCCCCGCAGGTAGGCCACGGTCTGGTGCACGGTGGTGTCGGCGCCGGCCCGGAGCCGGTCGGGGGGCAGCACGAGGTGGAGGGCCTGGACCGTGGCGGCCCGCACCTCCTGGCGTTCGGCCTCCGACGACGGCCCCAACCGGCCGATGAGGTCGCTCTGGCGGGCGGCCACGCCGGGGTCGGCCAGCACGTCGCTGTAGGCCCGCTCGTAGGCGTCGGCCGAGTCGAGGGCGTCGAGGTAGATGGCCGGGTCGAGCAGCGTGCTCTGCACCAGCACCACGGCCGCCACCAGCAGCGCCCCCACGGTCACGGCCAACGGGCCGGCGCCCCGGGCCACGGCGGCACGCACCGACCGGGTGGCCCCGGCCCTCGGCCCGGCCGTGACCAGTGGACCACCAACCCGACCCCGCTGCTCCGGGGCGCCGCTGGCCCGGGAGCGAGACGCCGGAACCTCAGGTTCGAACGCCTCCATCGGGCGATGCTACCGGCCGGTAGGAGCGGATGGAGAACCGAGCGCCCGTTGAGGCCCCGGCCTCGACGATGCTCCTAGTATCGGCGGTGTCCCCATCGCAGCCCGGAGGCCTGTTCCCATGATCGACATCGCCGAGAAGGCCGCCGGGATCGTCGAGGCGTTGCGGGAGACCGACGCCGAGACCGAGTCTCTGCGCCGGGTGAGCGACTCGGCGGCAACGCTCATGCATGACGCCGGCCTCACCCTGATCGAGGCCCCGGCCGCCCACGGCGGCTACCAGCTGTCGCCCCGGGCCCTCATCGAGGCCGAGCGGCAGGTGGCCCACGCCAGCCCCGCCGCGTCATGGGTGCTGATGGTGTGCCAGGCCCACACCTTCATCGCCGGCCGCCTGCCCGAGCAGGGCCAGGCTGAGGTGTTCGGCCCCGATCCGGGCGTCTACATCCCCGGCGTCCCCTCCCGCCAGGGAACCTGCCAGCGGGGCGACGGCGGCTACGTGCTCAACGGCCGGTGGCCGTTCGCCAGTGGAGCCGACCACGGCGACTGGCTGATGGTGGGCAGCCGGGGCACGCGCAACGCCGCCGGCGAACCCTCGCCCGGGATGATCGTGGTGGTCCCCCGGGCCGACGTGGTGATCGACGACACCTGGTTCACCATGGGGATGCGGGGCACCGGCTCGAAGGACATCGTGCTGACCGATGTGTTCGTGCCCGAGCACCGGGCGGTGCCGATGGCCGAGGCGTTCGTGGGCACCGTTCCCGGAGTCGAGGTGCCGCTCTACCGCCTGCCGGTGGCAGCCACGCTGGCCACCATGCTGCTGGGCTCGCTGGTGGGGATGAGCCAGCGGGGCCTGGAGCTGTTCATCGAGGCCACCCGCACCCGGCGCGACGCCTACAGCGGGGAGCCCAAGGTGAACAGCATCGGCCTCCAGCGGCGGGTGGCCGAGGCCGAGGCCGAGATCGGCCTGGCCTGGACGCTGGCCCAGCAGAACTGCGACCTGTTGGAGGCGGCCATGGAGCACGATCCGCCCATGGCCCCCGAGGCCCGGGCCCGGGCGCGGTGGAACGCCGCCTACGCCGCCGAGCTGTGCCGCCGGGCCGCCGACCGGCTGTACGCCGCGGCCGGAGCCAACGCCGCCCACAACAGCCACGCCATGCAGGCGGTGTTCCGCAACGTCAACACCGCCACCCACCACGCCATGCTCGACTTCGACTCGACGCTCGAGATCCAGGGCAAGATGCTGCTCGGCGTCGAGCAGCCCGACGCCCTGATCTGACCCGAAGGTGGACGCCTCGAGCTCGGGGCGGCGGGGCGACCTCGGCTACGCCTCGGCCTCGGCCTCCCGCTTGCGGTGGAGGCGGTGGGCGTCTACCGGAACCGGGTAGCGACCTTCCTTGAGCTGCTCGTCCACCCGGGCCACGTCGGCCAGGGTGGACGACGCCAGCCGGTCGCAGAAGGCGCTGCGCCCGGCGCTCCACACCTCGTGCAGCGCACACACGTCGTCCCACCGGCAGGGGCCGCCCCGCAGTGCGCACTCCCCCAGGTCGAGCGGACCCTCCAGCGCTTCGAGCACCTCGAGCACCGAGATGTCCTCGGGATCGCGGGTGAGGGCGTAGCCACCCCGCCGTCCGGCGTTGGACCGCACGAGGCCGCCCCGCTGCAACGATTGCAGCACCTGGTGGAGGAACCCCTGGGGGATCTCCATCTCCCGTGAGATCTCCGCCGCCGTGACCAGCACCTCGGGATCGTTGCCGGCCAGGCACACGGCGGCCCGCATCCCGTAGTCCGAGCGCCGTGTCGTCACAATCTTCATCGAGCGTCCGCGCCTCCGGTTCGTCTCCGTCTCACAGTACTTGGGACTTGGGACCTTCGACCCAACCTTCAACTTGAAGTACCTGTAGTGACAAACTATAGATACTGTCACCGCTCAGGTCGGCACACGGGAGGTGTGGGTGTGAGGAGGGAATGGCTCGTCGTCGGCGCCATATGGGCGGCGCTGACAGCCCTGGGCGAATTCGTGGTCACCAACTGGTCCATGCTGCCCGACGGCTACTCGCGCGAGGCCGAGGTGGTGAACGAGGCCTACGTCCTGCTGCTGGTGCTCGCCGTGCCGGTGTTCACCTTCATGGTGACGATGCTGGGCTACTCGATCGTCGCCTTCCGCAGCACCGGTGCGGCCGACGACGGCCCCAACCTGCGGAGCAACAAGCGCGTGGTGTGGACCTGGCTCGCCGTCACCGCCGCGCTCGACCTGGCCGTGCTCATCAACCCCGGTTTCGTCGGTCTGCGTGACATCCGGGGCACCCAGTCGGCCGACATGGCCATCCAGGTCGTCGGCCAGCGCTGGAACTGGACCGTCACCTACGACAACGGGGCCACCAGCACCACCGAGATGGTGGTGCCGGTCGACACCCGCATCCGCTTCGACGTCACCTCCACCGACGTCCTGCACTCGTTCTGGGTGCCCGGCTTCGGCCTCAAGGTCGACGCCGTGCCCGGACGCACCACCCAGATGTACGTCACCACCGAGCGGACGGGTGACAACGCCGACGACAGCCGGCTCCGGGTGCAGTGCGCCGAGCTGTGCGGCCTCAGCCACGCCGACATGGCCATGACCGTGCGGGTCGTGGAGCAAGCCGAGTACGACGCCTGGGTGGAGAACCTGAAGAACAATCCGCCGGCCGGCGCCCAGCAGGCGGCGGCCGCGGCCCCCACGGCCGATGGCGGCCAGAGCGACCAGCAAGCGAGCGCATCGGACCAGGAGGGCTGAACAGCATGCGTCCACTCTTCAGAGCGATCAAGTGGGGAGTCGGGGGGTACCTGCTCGGCGCCGTGGCCGCCTGGGCCCTGTCCGGGGGGAGCGGCTCGTTGAACGGCCCCCTGGCCGTCACCCTGGGCTTCATCCTCGGCCTCATCGGCTGGATCTTCGGCATCGGCGGCTGGAACCACTGGGGCCGGGAGTGGTTCGGCCTCCCTCCCCGCGACGACGGCAAGGACGACTGGCGCCGGTACCTCCGGTTCAACACCGACCACAAGGTGGTGGGCGTCCAGTACCTCGTGGCCTTCATCGCCGTGCTCGGCATCGGCGGCATCATGGCCATGCTCATGCGGCTCGAGCTGGCCCGGGCCGGCACCGACTTCATGAGCGAGGAGACCTACAACAAGGTCATGAGCATGCACGGGATCCTGATGGTGGCCGTGGCCGTGGCCGGCATCCTCGGCTCGTTCGGCAACTACCTGATCCCACTGATGATCGGGGCCCAGGACATGGCCTTCCCCCGGCTCAACGCCCTCAGCTTCTGGTTGATCCCCCCAGTGGCGGTGGCGCTGCTGTCCGCACCCCTCCTCGGCTCGTTCGAGGCGGGCTGGACGGCATACCCCCCGCTCAGCGTGCTGGCCCCGGGCGACGGCCAGCTGCTGTTCAACATGGGCGTCATCACCTTCGGCCTGTCGTCGATCCTGGGTGGCCTCAACATCCTCACGACGGTGACCACCATGCGGGCCCCGGGCATGACCTGGGGCCGGCTCCCGATCTTCGTGTGGGCCGGCTTCTCGGCCTCGCTGATCAGCGTGCTGTTCACCCAGTACTTCGCCGCCACGCTGGTGATGATCCAGCTCGACCGGATCGCCGGCACCGCCTTCTTCGACGCCAAGGCCGGTGGCGGCACCCTGCTCTACGAGCACCTGTTCTGGTTCTACTCCCACCCCGCCGTCTACATCATGGTGCTACCGGCGTTCGGGGTGTCGCTGGAGATCATCACCCACTTCTCCCGCAAGCCCCTGTTCGCCTACAAGGCCGTGGTGGGGGCGTTTCTCACGATCGTGGGGCTGAGCGGGATCGTGTGGGCCCACCACATGTTCACCAGCGGCATGGCCAACTATTTCCACGCCCCGTTCATGGCTCTCACCGAGGCCATCTCGATCCCCACCGGCGTGGTCTTCCTGGCCGCCATCGGCACCATGTGGAAGGGCCGGATCTGGTTCACCGCCCCGATGATCATGGCCACCGGCTGGGTGTTCAACTTCATGATCGGCGGCCTTACCGGCATCTTCCACGCCGACGTGGCCACCGACCTCCAGCTGCACGACACCTACTTCGTGGTCGCCCATTTCCACTTCACCATCATCGGCGGGTCGATCATGGGGCTACTCGGCGGCTCGTTCTACTGGTTCCCCAAGATCACCGGCCGGATGTACAACGAGCGGTTGGGCAAGATCTTCGCCTTCTGGGTCACGATCGGCCTGAACCTGGTGTTCCTGCCGATGTTCTGGGTCGGCGTGAACGGGATGAACCGCCGGGTCGCCGTGTATCCGGCGGACCTGCAGCGGGTCAACGAGTTCATCAGCGCCGCCGCCTTCCTACTCGGCGCCGGGTTCCTGCTGTTCATCGGCAACCTGCTGTACTCCGCCATCTGGGGCCCGAAGGCCCCGGCCAACCCGTGGAACGCCTCCACCCTCGAATGGTCGGTGTCGTCGCCGCCACCGCATCACAACTTCCCCCTGCTGCCCGAGGTCGTGGGCCATCCCTACGAGTACGGCCGGCCCGGGGCCCGGCACGCCGTCCTGAGCAACGCGGGAGCGACCCATGGCTGACACCAGCGAACGCCAAGCGTTCCACGAGCTGACCACCGAGGTGCACGGTCGCCCCCTGGGCCAGCGGTTGAAGATCGGCGCCCTGGTGATGGTGGCCCTCGCCGTGCTCACCGTGATCGAGTACGTCATCGCCGTGGAGGTGGAGCATCCGCTCCTTCCCCTGCTGCCCTTCGCCGCCCTCAAGTTCGTCCTCATCCTGGAGTACTTCATGCATTTCACCGCCGTGCTGGGCCGGGGCGATCACTGATGGCCACCGTCACCGTCGAAGCCGCCCACAGCCGGGCCGAGCTGCTCCACCAGCCGAGGTCCAACAAGCTGGGCCTCTGGATCTTCATGGCCTCCGAGACGTTCCTGTTCTCGGCCCTGATCTCGGCCCGGTTCATCACCTCGGGGGTGCAGAAGCCCGAGGATCTCAACCAGGCCCTGGCGTTCGGGCTCACCTGCGTGCTGCTGGTGTCGAGCATCAGCGCCTACCTGGCCGAAGCCTTCATCGCCACCGGCCACCGGCGGGCCTTCCTGGCCTCCACCCGGATCACGATCGTGTTCGGCCTCATCTTCATCGGCGGCGTGATGTTCGAGTGGCGGGAGGCGCTCGAGAACTTCCCACCCGGCACGATCTACGGCACCGCCTTCTTCTCCCTGATCGGCCTCCACGCCTTCCACGTGCTCACCGGCGTGCTGGCGCTGGCCGTGGTGCTCAACCTCGGCGCCATCGGGCACTTCGGCCCCGCCAACTCCTGGCCGGTGGAAGGGGCGGTCAAGTACTGGCACTTCGTCGACCTCATGTGGGTCATCATCTACCCCACCCTCTACCTGTTCTGACGCCGTGGACACCCGGTACGTAGAACCGTCAACCCCCGAACGGGGGCCCAGGGACGCCGGATCGCGCCGGCGGTGGCCGAGGGGCACTCGCCTGGCCGGCTTCCTTCTCGTCACCACCGCCGGTGTCTGGGCCCTCTGTGCCCTGTCGATGGCCATCTACGTCCAGGGGGCGGCCCGGGCTCCCCAGGAGCACATCCTGCGCATTCCCGCCGGCACCAGCGAGCGGATCTCGGCCGGCGAGAATCCGCTCGACATCCCCGTCACCTGGAGCTTCCTGGCCGGAGACACGCTCAAGCTGGTGAACGACGACAAAGTCGACCACCTGATCGGCTCCTACAAGGCGCCGGCCCACGCCACCGCCGAGTACACCTTGCGGGCCCAGGTCCGGGCGAGCCTGTTCTGCTCGCTCCACCCCTCAGGGGCCATCGTGCTCAACGTCGAGGAACGGAGCTTCAACTGGCGGATGGTGGGGCTGCCCACCATCGTCTTCGGCCCCTCCGTGGGGCTGGTGCTCTTCGTCGTGCACCGGGTGCTCCGCCACCTCGACACGGGCGATGAGGTCGACCCCGATCCCCAGGCCCGTGCGGGCCGCACTCCCACCCCCGTCCCTTAGGAGCGTCGCCATGACGGACACCGACACGCTCACAACCGAGCACGAAGCCGATGGCGCCGGGCCGGCCACCGCCGTGGTGCCGGTTGGCGCCGGCACCGGCGGCCCACCTCCCGGCGTGGGCCGGGCGCTCGACGGCGACGCCCTGTGGTCGGGCCTGAAGGACGGCGCCCTCATCCTGGTGGCCGTGTTCCTGGCGGTGGTCGGGATCGGGTACAAGGCCCATCAGGGCTCGGCCGGTACGGGCGTGGCGTCCAACGGCGTCATCGACGTGACGCTCAAGGAGTTCGCCATCGACGGCAACTTCAACGCCCCCCCGGGCGACGTGACGTTCAACATCACCAACGGGGGCACGTTGGTGCACGACATCGTGATCACGGGCCTGGGCAAGACGGCACCGATCGACGCCGGCGGCACCGACACCCTGGTGCTGGCGAAGCTGGCGCCCGGGAGCTACGAGATCTTCTGCGATCTCCCCGGCCACAAGGCCAGCGGCATGGTGACCACCCTCAAGGTGGCCTACCCGTAGCAGCGGGCCTCGCTGACGAGCCGCCCCGGACCGTCAGAGCGAGATCGTGATCAGCTGGTAGAGCCCGTCGTTCAGGGCGTAGCCGAGCACACCGGCCGCTGCCGCCACCAGGCCCCAGCTGGCGGTGGACCGCCGGGCGGGCGAGCTCACGACAACGATGGCTCCGACGAGCCCGGCGGCAGCCAGAAGGATCTCGACGACGACCGGCCAGGTGCGGAACGGCCACTCGTAGAACCGGTCGTCGGAGGTCGTGGTCAGATACGCCCCCAGCCAACGGCTGAGGCCCACCAGCAGCGACAACCCCAGCGCCACGCCGACGCCGACGACGGCCCCCGCCGGCGGAGCGGCTGACCGCTCCCCCGCACCGGCCGACGGCGCGCCCGGAAACGGGCCCGGGGGCGGCCCGGGCGGCGTGGGCGCCCAGTACGGCGGCTGACCGGCCGGTTGGTACGGCCCCGACGGGTACGCACCCGGTTGGGCTTGCGATGGCCAGCTTCCTGGTTCCGACACCGGACCCTCCTCGGCGAGACGTGGGCCTAGCTCAGCACGAAACCCTCGTAGTTGTTGGCCACCACCTTCTCGCAGTGGTTGCGGTAGGTGCTCATGCCTCCGCAGTAGGGCATGAACACCCGGGGCTTGCCCGGGATGTTGGCCCCCAGGTACCAGGAGTTGGCGTGCATGAACATCGTCGGCTTCGCCAGCTCGTTCACGTGCTCCACCCAGGCCGCCTCGGCCTCGGGCTCGGCCTCGATCAGCTCCAGACCGTGCTCCTGGAGGTGGTCGACGATGCCAGCCACCAGCTCGCAGTGCTGCTCGATGGCCACCGGCATGTTGGTCAGCACCGAGGGCGACCCCGGGCCTGTGATCATGAACAGGTTGGGGAACCCGGCGACCGACAGACCCAGATAGGTCAGCGGGCCGGCCGCCCACTTGTCGCGCAGCCGCTCCCCTCCCCGACCCCGGATGTCGATCCGGTTGAACGAACCGGTCATGGCGTCGAAACCGGTGGCGTACACGATGATGTCGGCCTCGATGTGGCCGGCGCTGGTGCGGATGCCGGTCTCGGTGATCTCCTCGATGGGCGAGGTGTTCAGGTCGACCAGGGTGACGTTGGGCCGGTTGTAGGTCTCGAAGTAGTCGGTGTCGATCAGGGTGCGCTTGGACCCGAACGGGTGGTCCCGGGGCGTGAGGCGCTCGGCCACCTCGGGGTCGTGCACGGTCTGGCGGATCTTGCTCCGGATGAACTCGGCCGCCGTCTCGCTGGCGTCGAGGCTGGTGCGCAGATCGGAGAACGAGCCGAAGATGAACTTGAACCCGCCCTGGGCCCACGTCTCCTCGTAGATGGCCTGCCGCTCCTCCTCGCTCACGCTGAGAGCGCTGCGGTCGGTCACGTCGTAGGGGAAGCCGCCCATCGAGTGGCGGGCCTTGTCGAAGATGGCGTCGTACTCCTGCTTGATCCCGTCGAGCACGGTCTTGTCCACCGTGCCGTGGCGGGCCGGGATCATGTACTGGGGTGTGCGCTGGAGCACGGTGAGGTGCTCGCACTGGCGGGCGATCACGGGGATCGACTGGACCCCGCTCGAGCCCGTGCCGATCACGATCACCCGTTTGCCGGTGAAGTCGACGCCCTCATGGGGCCACGACCCCGTGTGGTAGGCCTCTCCCTGGAACCGGTCGCGGCCGGGAAAGTCGGGGACCTGGCCGCTCGACAGGCAGCCGATGCCGGTGATCAGCCACCGGCAGCACAGCCGCTCGCCCCGGTCGGTGGTGACGTCCCACCGGTTGGCCGCCTCGTCGAAATGGGCGGCCGTCACCCGGGTGCCGAACTGGATGTTGCGCCGGAGGTCGAACCGGTCGGCCACGTGGGTCAGGTAGCGGAGGATCTCGGGCTGCTCGGGATACTTGCCGCTCCACTCCCAGTCCTGCATCAGGTCCCGGTCGAAGGCGAAGCAGTACATGTAGCTCTCGGAGTCGCAGCGGGCACCCGGGTACCGGTTCCAGTACCAGGTACCGCCCACCTCGTCGCCGGCTTCGATCACCTGCACGTCGAGGCCCATCGTGTCCCGCAGGCGCCAGTTCAGGTAGAGCCCGGAGAAGCCGGCGCCGATCACCACGGCATCGACGTGGCGCACCTCGCTCCCCTGGCCGGTGGTCGCCGCATCGTCGGATGTGATGGCCATGGTCTCTCGTCCCCTTCCCGCCCGGCGCCCCTAGCGTCCGTGAGCGCGCCCGCTGATCCGGCCGAGCGTACGACACGGCCCTGGTGGGGAGCGATTCCGTGGGGCCGTCGCGGCCCCGGCCGGCCGTGCCTACGACGCGGGATCGCCAACCGTGGCCCGGACGCAGCGGGCCAGGGCCTGGAGGCTGAACGGACCCTCGGGCGCCCCCAGCCGGGCCACCAGCTCCTCGCGGACCTGGCGGCGCACCTCCTCGGGTTGGGCCACCAGCCAGGCCCCGGCCGGGCCTATCCCCTGCCGGAAGCCCGCCCACAGGTCGTCGATCCCGACGTAGGCCTCGGCCACCACGAGGGTGCTCTCCTCCACCTCGATCAGCCCGGCCCCGGCGAACAATTCGGCGATCTCCCCCGGCCGGCCGAAGCGCAGGGTACGGGCCTCGTCGGGGGCAGCCGGGTCGACGACCAGAGCGGCGTCCCAGAACAGGCGGAGCATGGCCATGCCCTCCTCGAAGTCCCACACGCAGGCGGCCACGGTGCCGCCGGGGCGCACGACCCGGGCCAGCTCGCGGGCCGCCGCCTCGGGCTGCCCGACGAAGTGGAGCACCAGCTGGGCCAGCGCCACGTCGACGCTGGCGTCGTCGAGTCCGGTGGCCTCGGCGGTGCCGCGACGCACCGCCACACCGGGGTAACGGGCGGCGCAGTCGGCCACGAACGGCTCTGACGGATCGATGGCCATCACCGACGCCGGCCCCAGACGAGCCACCAGCTCACCGGTGAGGGCTCCCGGGCCACAGCCCACGTCGAGGGCCCGTTGCCCCGGGGCGACACCGGCAGCAGTGGCGAACAGGGGGGCCAACCGGCGGGAGTAGCGCCCCATGAACGAGTCGTAGGCCGCTCCCGACGCCTGGAACGTCCGTGCCCCCTCGGCGGAACTCATCAACCGGGAACCTTACCCCACCGTGGGCAGGCCGGTCGGGCGTTGATCGAGCGCCGGGTGACGACGGGGAGCGATCCCAGGTCACAGCGGGTTTTCGATAGGTATCATTGCTTATCCGCCGCCCACTCGTTAAGTTGTCCCGGGCAGAACGACCGGGTTCGACGGGGCAACTGGACGGAACCGGGTTCGAGACAGCGGACCGCGGTGCAGGCGCAGCGGCAGTCCGGATTCCGACAGTTGGCGTGCGGCGGACGTGGAATCGAGAGGTGTGACGTGCCCTCATACGGGAGCAGTTCCTCGCGGTCGGGTCATCCCGGCGTGCCGAGCCACGATCTCCTTCTGGACGATCCCCTGGAACGGCTGGGATGGAGTGTTCCCGACACCGACGACGACGAGATGCCGTGGCAGGCCGGATCGCTCGTCGGGGCGAGCGACGTGGAGATCTTCGGCCGGCCGCCCCGGTGGCGGCGGGTGGCTCCCCGGGCCGTCGCCGCCGTCATCGGTGCCGTGATGCTGGTCGGTCTGGCCGCGCTGCAGGCCACCGGCAACCTCCCCGGCGGCAGCGACGATGCGTCACCCGCCACCACCGCACCCCTCACCCCGACGACCCTCCCGCCGACGACCGCCGCCCCCACGACGGCCGCCCCGATGATCACGGCCGCCGCCCCCACGACCCCGGCCTCCACCGCCGCCCCCACGACGGCGGCACCGCCGGTCACCGCGCCCTCCACCCGGCCCGCCGCCGTGCAACCCCCGACCACGGCGCCGCGGGCCGCCGCCCCCGCCTCCTCGGCTCCTCCGTCGACACCCGTGTCGGCCCCCGTGACGGCGGCGCCGAGCCCGGCCCCCGCCTCCTCCACGACGATCCAACCCCAGGCGGCGGTTCCGTCGCCGGCCCAGGCCCCGGTCGTGCCCGCCGGCAGCCCCGCAGCAGACCAGACAGCAACCGGCCAACCGGCGGCCGCCGCCGATGCGGCGAAGGCCACCGACGGGTCCACCCCCGGCCCGGCGGCCGCCGACACCGCGGCCCCCGCCACGCCGGAGGCGGGAGCGATCGACCCGGCCACAGGCCAGCCGATCCATGCCGTCGCCAACACCAATGTGGGTGCGGCGACCACCAACAACTCGTCGACCCCGGCCGACGTGTTCGACCCGCTGCGCAACAAGCAGGCCAAGTTCAGCCAGTTCGCCGACGTACCCTCGAACCAACTCGACTTCGGGGCCCTCACCGTGCCCACCGACCGGCGGGACAACGGCGGCCAGAGCGTGGAGGGCCAGTTCCGGACGCTCTGCGAGTATTCGCACATCAGCTACGACGACCCCATCGTGTTCCCCGGCCAGCCCGGCCGGTCCCACCTCCACATGTTCTTCGGGAACACGAACACCAACGCCTTCACCACCACCGAATCGCTGGTCAATTCGGGGGGTGGCACATGCGACGGCTTCGAGCTGAACCGCAGCGCCTACTGGTTCCCGGCCATGCTCAAGGGCGAGGAAGCGGTGATAGCCCCGTACGCCATCGTCGTGTACTACAAGACCAAGAATCCGGCCAACGCCGTGTCCCTACCCCAAGGGCTCAAGCTGGTGGCCGGCAACCCCCGGGCCGAGACGTTCGAGCCGTCGCCGGCGTTGCACTGGTCGTGCGGGCCCAGCGGCGGCGAGTACAACATCACCAACCACATCCCCAACTGCGGCACCGACTTCGTCAACGCCGTGCTCCAGTTCCCCAACTGCTGGGACGGCACCAACCTCGACTCGCCCGACCACCTGAGCCACGTCACCTACGCCCTGGACGATCTGGGTAGCTGCCCGGCCAGCCACCCCAAGCCGATTCCCCAGATCAGCATCCTGCTGTACTGGAAGGGCACGGGCTCGGTGGACGGCTGGCATCTGTCGTCGGACAACTTCAACGGCTTCAACACCGGCCCCGGCTCCACCCTGCACGCCGACTGGTTCGGAGGCTGGAACGAGCAGGCCATGCAGACCTGGATGACCAGTTGCATCAAGGCGGTGCGCAACTGCTCGGGCGGCCAGACCGGCACCGACCGTGTGCTGGCGCCGATCAACGGTCTGCAGATCTTCGAAGGCGACCCGGTGCTCCCCCTACCCGCCGGCAGCTACCAGATGGGGTGAGGGGAGGAGACCCTGGGGTTCCCCGTCGGCGAACTTCGGGGACAACAGCCGGTTCACCTAGCCTGCCCGGCATGCTCAGCGGCGTCCGTGTGCTCGACTTCACCCAGTACCTGTCCGGCCCGTCGGCCACCCGGCTCCTGGCCGCCATGGGTGCCGACGTGATCAAGGTGGAGTTCGGGCCCACCGGCGACCAGAGCCGCCAGCTGCCCCAGGTGGTGGGCGGCCGCTCGGCCTATTACGTGCAGCAGAACCGGGGAAAGCGCAGCCTGGCGGTGGACCAGCATCACCCCGAGGCCCTCCGCCTGCTGGGCGAGCTGGCGGGGCGGTGCGACGTGTTGGCCGAGAACTTCGGCCCGGGCGTGCTCGACCGCCGGGGCCTGGGATACG
>JAWKIL010000035.1:0-39333 GCA_041394285.1 Acidimicrobiales bacterium
TTCGACGGCTGCTGGTCGAGCACGCCCTGCCAGATTCCAACCCGTCCGATGTCAACACTCGTCTGCATGGTGGCCGACCCTAATGCCCTCTGGCAGAGGCCGCGCCTCCACCCACGGGGGCTGCGCCCCCGACGCTCGTCTAGGGTCGGGGCATGAGCACGCAGAGCAACGGCGACCTGGTCCGTACCGCCTTCGCCTCCTGGGAGCAGGGCGACAGCCGACCGTTCTTCCAGATCGTGGCCGACGACGTCACCTGGCGGGTGATCGGCTCCACCCCCGTGTCGGGCACCTACCACTCGCGCTCGGAGTTCCTGGGCGGCGCCGCCGGCCAGCTGTTCGAGCGGTTCGCCGAGCCGCTGGTGGCCCGGGTGACGGCGGTCCACGAGGCCGGCGACACCGTGGTGCTGCAATGGCAGGGCACGAGCCGGGGCGTGAACGGCCGGCCCTACAACCAGGACTACTGCTGGGTGATGCGCCTGGCCGGCGCCAAGGTGGTGGACGTGGTCGCCTACCTCGACACCGCCCTGGTGGACGACATGTTCGCAGATTGAGGGGACCGGCCGCGGGGCCGTAGGATCGGCCGGCGATGAGCGACGCGTCCCGCAGGTACTGGATCATGCTGCCCCCGTCACGGTCGGCGGCCCGCACCGGGCAGGCGGCCCAGGAGGCGGAGGCGGCCGGCCTCGAGGGCGTGTTCAGCTTCGAGCTGGCCACCAACCCCTGGGCGTCGCTGGGGGCGGTGGCCGCCACCACCAGCTCGATCCGCCTGGCCAGCGGGATCGCTCTGGCCCTGGCCCGCTCCCCCTACGACACGGCCCTCGCCGCCCTCGACCTCGACCGCCTGAGCGAAGGGCGCTTCACCCTAGGCCTCGGCACCGGGGTGCGCTCGGTTCACGAACAGCACTACGCCATGCCCTACGACCGGCCGGTGGCCCGCCTGGCCGAAGCCCTGCGCATCATCCGCCTGGTCACCACCGGCGAAGCCCGCAAGGCGGGCCGGTTCGACGGCGAGTTCAACCAGCTCGACTTCTCCAAGGTCTCGGTGGCCCCGCCCCTGCGGCCCCGCCTCCCGATCTGGGTAGCGGCCCTGCGCACCCCGCTGGTGCGGGTGGCGGGCGAGCTGGCCGACGGCCTGGTGGGGCACCCCTCGTGGTCGCTCGACTGGGCCCGCCGGCAGATCACCGGCCCCTTCGCCGACGCCGTGGCCGCCTCGGGCCGGACCCGGAACGAGGTGGAGATCAACCTGTGGCACGTGGTGGCGCCGAACCCCGACCGGGCCGAGTCGGTGAACGACGCCAAGCGCCACGTGGCCATCTACGCCGCCATCGCCCAGTACCAGCCCTACTTCGCCGCCCACGGGTTCGGGGCCGAGGCCGGCCGGCTGGCCGAGGCGTCGGCCGCCGGCCAGCGCAACCTGGTGGACCTGGTGCCCGACGAGATGGCCCGCACCTTCGTGGTGTGCGGCACCCCGGGCGAGGTGGCCGACCAGCTGGAGCCGATGTGGGAGGTGGCCGACTCCCTGTGCCTGCAGCCGCCTCCCGTGGCCGGCGAGCAGCGCCGGGCCTACGACGCCCGCATCGCCGAGACGTTCTACCGGTGACCCCGTGAGCGGTACGCACGCCCATCCCGACGACACGAGCCCGGCCCGGGTGGCGGCGGCCGCCGCCGTGCGCCGCCTGGTGCACGCCCTGGTCGCCCACGACGGCGACGACGAGACGCTGGCCCGCCTGGCCGCTACGGCCAGCGCCCTGGGCGACGAGCTGGAACAGGCGCCGGACCGCCACCGGGGCACCGACAGCTTCCCCAACTGGGCCACCGGGTCCCAGCCCGAGGGGGCCGTGCTGAGCTGCGTCGACGACTGCATGGTGGCCGGCCCGGCCAACCCCCTGTCCGCCGGCACCCGCATCCACCGCGAAGGCGACGAAGCCGTGCTGCGGGTCACGCTCGACCCGGGCTTCGAAGGCCTGCCCGGCCGGGCCCACGGCGGCATCGTGGCCTCCCTGTTCGACGAGGCCATGGGCCAGGTGCTGTACATGGAGGGGGAGCGCGGCTTCACCGCCTGGCTCCGGGTCGACTACCGGGCCCCGGTGCTCACCGGTGTGCCCATCGAGATCCGGGCCCGCCTGAAGGAACGGGACGGGCGCAAGTTCCTGGTGGAAGCCGAGCTGAGCAACGACGGCCAGCCCGGCCCCACGGCCGAGAGCCTCTACGTCACCCCGCGCCCGGAGCCCTGACCGCCGCCCCCCCACGTAGCGAAATATCGCCGCCACCGGCGGGAGCGGGCTCCGGGGACGTCACAATCCACCTCATGGCCTCGACCGACAGCGCCCCTCCGCCGCCTCCTCCGATCGACGACACCCCGGCGTGGGCCGCGCTCAGCTCCCACCGGGACGGGCTGGCCGGCACCAGCCTCCGCCACCTGTTCGCCGCCGACCCCGAACGGGCCGCCAGCCTCACGCTGGAGGCGGCCGGGCTCCGGGTGGACCTGTCGAAGAACTGGGTCACGGCCGAGACCGTCTCGCTGCTCACCGAGCTGGCCCGCACCGCCGGTGTGGAGGAACGCCGGGACCAGATGTTCGCCGGCGCCCACATCAACCAGAGCGAAGACCGGGCCGTCCTGCACGCCGCCCTGCGCCTACCGGCCGGTGAAGACCTGAGCGTCGACGGCGCCGACGTGGGTGCCGACGTCCACCATGTGCTCGACCAGATGGCCGTGTTCGCCGACGCGGTACGGGACGGCGAGTGGACCGGCGCCACCGGCGAGCCCATCCGGGCCGTGGTCAACATCGGCATCGGCGGCTCCGACCTGGGGCCGGCCATGGCCTACCACGCCCTGCGCCCGTGGAGCGACCGGCGCCTCACGTTCCGCTACGTGTCCAACATCGACCCCAGCGCCCTCCACGAGGCGCTGGTGGATCTCGACCCCGAGACGACCCTGTTCATCGTGGTGTCCAAGACGTTCGGCACGATCGAGACGCTGACCAATGCCGGCTCGGCCCGCCGCTGGCTGGCCGACGCCCTGGGCGAGGAGGCGGTACCCCGGCACTTCGTGGCCGTGTCGACCAACGCCGAACGGGTGGAGGCCTTCGGCATCGACCCGGCCAACATGTTCGGCTTCTGGGACTGGGTGGGCGGCCGGTACTCGGTCGGCTCGGCCGTGGGTCTGTCGCTGATGGTGGCCGTCGGGCCCGACGGGTTCCGAGACTTCCTGGCCGGCATGCGGGAGGTCGACGAGCACTTCCGCACGGCCCCGTTGGAGGCCAACCTGCCGGTGCTGCTGGGGCTCCTCGGCATCTGGTACACGAACTTCCTGGGGGCCGAGACGGTGGCCGTGCTCCCCTACGCCGACCACCTGGCCCGCTTCCCCGCCTACCTCCAGCAGCTCGACATGGAGTCGAACGGCAAGGGGGTGGACCGGTGGGGGCGCCGGGTGGGCTACGGCACCGGGCCCATCGTGTGGGGCGAGCCCGGCACCAACGGCCAGCACGCCTTCTACCAGCTCATCCACCAGGGCACGCGGCTGATCCCGTGCGACATGATCGGGTTCGCCCAGGCCACCGACCCCATCGGCGACCACCACGACCGGTTGATGGCCAACCTGCTGGCCCAGACCGAGGCCCTCGCCTTCGGGCAGGACAGCGACGACCCCAACCGGGTGTTCACCGGCAACCGCCCCACCACCACCATCCTGGCCGAGCAGCTCGACCCGGCCACGCTGGGCCGCCTGATCGCCCTCTACGAGCACAAGGTGTTCACCATGGGCACGGTGTGGGGGATCAACAGCTTCGACCAGTTCGGAGTGGAGCTGGGCAAGGTGCTGGCCACCGCCATCGAGGGCGAGCTGGCGGTCGACACACCCCTCGGCCACGACGCCTCCACCAATGCCGCCATCGCCTGGTACCGCGCCCATCGCCGACCGGTGGTCTGACACCCCCGCCCCCGCCCCGATCGCGACCCCGACCTCCGGCCGGGACCCCGACCCCCGGCCGGGAGGGTGCCCGCCAGGGGCGGTAGCCTCGGAAGGGCATGTGGTTGCCCTGGACGTACAGCCTCCCGCTGGCCGGGCTCCTGTTCGCCATCGGGGCGGTGGCGAGCCGGGTCAACGGCGGCGGCACCGTGGGGGCCGTGGCGCGCGAGGCGTCGCGGGTGGCCCTGCTCTACACCCTGTGGCAGGTGGCGGGCCGGCTGTCGGTGTCGGGGATCGAACGGGCCAACGACCGGGGTCTGTGGCTCTGGAACCTGGAGCGGACGCTGCGCCTGCCCAGCGAGCGGGCCTTCCAGGACCTGATCGTGCCCCACGGCTGGCTGGCCCAGGCGGCCAACGTCTACTACGCCGTGGCCCATGTGCCGGGCATGGGCCTGTTCCTGGTGTGGCTGTTCTTCCGCCACCGGCCCGACTATCCCGGTTGGCGCAACGTGCTGGTGGCGATCACCTTCGTCTCGCTGCTCATCCAGCTCGTGCCGGTGGCTCCGCCCCGCCTCATCCCCTCGATCGGGATGCTCGACACCGGCGTGGCCTACGGCCAGTCGGTGTACGCCATCGGCGGTTCGACCGTGGCCGGCCAGCTCCAGGCCATGCCGTCGCTCCACGTGGGCTGGGCCGCGCTCATCGCCATCGCCACCTGGCGGCTCAGCACCCGGTGGGCCCGCTGGCTGGGGGCCGGGCATCTGGCGGCCACCGTCACCGTGGTCACCGTCACCGCCAACCACTACTGGCTCGACGGCCTGGTCTGCGTCGCCCTGCTGGTGCCGATGGTGGCGCTCCTCACCGGCCCCCGCCGGCAGCGGGAACCGGCCGACGGGCGGGCCGACAGCGTGGCGTCGGGCGAACCGGCGCTGGCGCTGAGGACGGGGGGCCGGGCCGGGCCGTAGATGTTCACCGCCGGCGGCGTACACGCTCGCCGGCAGCGAGCACTAGCGTCGGGGCCCATGGACACCCCGACCCTGGAGATCAGCGGGCACCGGGCCACGATCCGGCTGCAGCGACCCGAGAAGCGCAACCGCATCGAGCCCGCCGACCTGGTGCGCCTGATGGAGCTGTGCGAGCAGATCGACGCCGACCCGGCCGTGCGGGTCGCCGTGCTCACCTCGTCGGGCCCCTCGTTCTGCTCCGGCTTCCACCTCGGGGCCCTGGCCGACGGCGAGAAGCTGGAGGTGAGCTTCGGTGACCTGTGCGACCGGCTCCAGGCCCTGCGGGTGCCGGTGCTGGCCCGCATCGCCGGCAACATCCACGGCGGCGGTACCGACCTGGCCCTGTCGTGCGACCTGCGGATCGCAGCCGCCGGCATCCACCTGCTCATGCCGGCGGGCAAGATCGGCGTCCACTACTACGCCACCGGGCTCCGGCGCTTCGTGGAGCAGCTGGGACCGGCCGCCACCAAGCGCATCTTCCTCACCGCGCTGCCCTTCGAGGCCGACGAGCTGCTCCGCATCGGCTACCTCGACGAGGTGGTGAAGGTGGAGGAGCTCGACCACCGCATCGACACCCTGGCCGAGGCCGTGGCCGGCCTGGCCCCCCTGGCCGTCACCGGGATGAAGGCGTCGATCAACGAGCTGGCGGTGGACCGCAGCTCGCTGGCCGGCGTCGACGCAAGGGCCCGGGCCGCCTTCGCCAGCAACGACCACCGCGAGGCCATGCGGGCGCTCAAGGAGAAGCGCGCCCCCCGCTTCACCGGAACCTGACCAGGCTCCGGCCGACCGGCTCAGGCCAGATCGGGGTCGGGCTCGATGTACTGCAGGATGATGGCCTCGAGGGCCACGGCGAAGGGGTGCCAGCTCTGGAGCTCGCCGCCGGGGGCGGTGGGCCGATCGACCGGCGCGAAGTGCTCAGGGAACAGCCGGTGGTGGATGGCCAGCCCATCGGTCAGGCCGACGATGGCCACGGCCATGCGGCGCAGCGCCTCGTCGGTGGTGCCGAACTCGGGCTTGCCCCGGAACCCGACGACCTGGGCCAGCGGGCGGTAGAGGTCGTCGACCAGGCGATCGAGCGTGCCGCGCTGGGCCCGGCGCAGCGACGCCCCCAGGCCTTCCAGGCCGATGTCGCCCGACGACGACGCCACCTTGCCCCACAGGCCCACCCACAGCTTCCAGGTCCGGGAGCCGAGGAGCTGGGTGAAGTAGGCGGTGCCGGCCGCCCGGCACAGTTGGCGCACGGCATCGGTCCGGCCGGCGACGGTGCTGAGGTCGGCCTCGCCCAGCACGGCGGTGGCCGCCTCCAGCGAGGCCGACATCTCGTTGCCGATGTCGAGCAGCACGGCCGCCGTGGCCGTCTCCACCTCCAGCTGGAACTCCTTCTGCGACGACCAGACCCGGCCCGGGCCCAGCACCGACCCTTTGGTCACGCGGGGGTGCCCGGCCCGCTCCACCCGCTCGAACACCCGGGCGAAGGTGACGGCGTCGCCGTCGGCCAGGTCCGACTCCAGCAGCAGCTGCACGCCCTCGGCCACCAGGAGCTCGCGCAGCTCCTCCGCCCTGCGGTATGGCCGTTTGGGTGCCCTCACACCCTTCAGTGTGCCGTGTCCAAGCGGGCGCCGGGAGCGTTTCGGACTGGTACAACGCCTCAGAGGCGGCGCCATCAGGAAATCCGTAGAAAACAGTTGCGTCCGATCGTCGCATAACTCATACTGCGACCACTGGACGCATCTGTTCGATCGCCCGCGGCAGAATGGAACCAGAGCCCGACAGGCCCGCCACCCGCCCGCACCCGGTGGCGGGTCTTGTCGTTTTCCTGCCCGGAGTGGCGGGTAGCGGCACCCCGTCGTCATCGCGGCGGGGGCTCGACCCGAGAGCCATCGACGACCGCAGAGCCATCGACCACCGCAGAGCCATCAACACTGTCACCGGGGGTCTTTAGGCTGGTTCCATGACGGGCTCACCTGGTTCGCAGCAGCGGTTGCGGTCGGCCGCGCTCAGCGGGTTCAGCCCGGCCGCGGCCGAGTGGTTCGCCACCACCTTCCCCGAACCCACCGGCCCCCCAGGTGGAGGGCTGGCCCCGCATCGCCGCCGGCGACCACACGCTGATCCTGGCCCCCACCGGGTCGGGCAAGACCCTCACCGCCTTCTTCTGGGGGCTGGATCAGCTCACCACCCGCCCCCGCCCCGAGGCCAAGACCCATCGCACCCGGATCGTGTACATCTCGCCCCTGCGGGCGCTGGCGGTAGACGTGGAGAAGAACCTGCGGGCGCCGCTGCAGGGGGTGCGGCTGGCGGCCGAGCGGCTGGGCGAGCCGTTCCACGAGCCCCGGGTGGCGCTGCGCACCGGCGACACCCCGGCCGACGTCCGCCGCCAGCTGTCCAACGATCCGCCCGATCTCCTGATCACCACCCCCGAGTCGCTGTACCTGATGCTCACGTCCCGGGCCCGGGAGACGCTGGCCGGGGTGGAGACCGTGATCATCGACGAGATCCACGCCCTGGCCGCCACGAAACGGGGCGCCCACCTGGCCCTCAGCCTGGAACGCCTGGAGCGGGTGACGGACCGGCCGCCCCAGCGCATCGGCCTGTCGGCCACGCAGCGCCCGCTGGAGGAGATCGCCCGGTTCCTCGGCGGCTACGAGCCGGCCGGGGCCGGCGAGGGCCTGCGGCCCCGGCCGGTCACGATCGTCGACACCGGGGTGCGCAAGGCGCTCGACCTGGAGGTGGTGGTCCCGGTCGACGACATGGCCCGGCTGGGCGAGGTGATCGACGAGCCGGTGTCGGGCCCGGCCGCCGGCGCCCCGCCCCGGCGCAGCATCTGGCCGGCCATGCATCCCCGGCTGTTGGAGCTGATCGAGGCCCACCGCTCCACCATCGTGTTCGTCAACGCCCGACGGCTGGCCGAGCGGCTCGCCACCCGGCTCAACGAGCTAGCGGTGGACGGCGAGAACCGGGCGGCCGAGGCCGAGGGCCGGCCGCCCGCCACCGCCTCCGGAGCCGAGCTGGTCATGGCCCACCACGGATCGCTCAGCCGGGAACAGCGCCTGATCATCGAGGACCGGTTGAAGTCGGGCGATCTGAAGGGCCTGGTGGCCACGTCGTCCCTGGAGCTGGGGATCGACATGGGCGCGGTGGACCTGGTGATCCAGGTGGAGTCGCCGGGGGCGGTGAGCCGCGGCCTGCAGCGGGTGGGCCGGGCCGGCCACCAGGTGGGCGCCCCCAGCGTGGGCAAGGTGTTCCCCAAGCACCGGGCCGACCTGCTGGAAGCGGCGGTGGTGGTTGACCGGATGCGCCAGGGCCTGATCGAGGAGACCCGCTACCCCCGCAACCCGCTCGACGTGCTGGCCCAGCAGATCGTGGCCGCCTGCGCCATGGACGACTGGCCGGCCGACGACCTGGCCCGGCTGGTGCGGGGGGCGGCCAACTTCGCCGACCTGTCCGACGATGCCCTGCTGGCCACGCTGGACCTGCTGGCTGGCCGCTACCCGTCCGACGAGTTCGCCGAGCTCCGGCCCCGGGTCATCTGGGACCGGGTGGAGGGGGTGGTGCGGGGCCGGCCCGGCGCCCAGCGGCTCGCCGTCACCAGCGGGGGCACGATCCCCGACCGGGGCCTGTACGGCGTGTTCCTCCCCGGCGGGGCCCGGGTGGGCGAGCTCGACGAGGAGATGGTGTACGAGTCCCGCCCCGGTGAGACGTTCCTCCTGGGGGCGAGCACCTGGCGCATCGAGGACATCACGCACGACCGGGTGATCGTCACCCCGGCGCCGGGGCTGCCGGGCAAGATGCCGTTCTGGCACGGCGACGGCCCGGGCCGCCCGTTGGAGCTGGGCCGGGCCGTGGGGGCGTTCACCCGGGAGATCATGGGGGCGGAGCCGGAAGCGGCCCTGACCCGCCTCCACGAGCGGCACGGGCTCGACGAGCTGGCCGCCGTCAACCTGCTCCAGTTCCTGGCCGAGCAGGCCGAGGCCACCGGCCGCCCACCCGACGACCGCACGATCATCGTGGAGCGCTTCCCCGACGAGATCGGAGACTGGCGGGTCTGCATCCTCAGCCCGTTCGGGGCCCAGGTCCACGCCCCCTGGGGGATGGCGCTCCAGCACCGCCTGGCCGAGCGGTGGGGCTTCGAGGTGGAGCTCATGTGGAGCGACGACGGGATCGTGATCCGCCTGCCCGAAGCGGTGGACCAGTTCCCCACCGAGGAGCTGCTGATCGATCCCGAGGAGCTCGACGATCTCCTGCTGGCCCAGCTCCCGGGCACCGCCATGTTCGCCGCCCGGTTCCGGGAGTGCGCCGCCCGGGCCCTCCTCCTGCCCCGGCGCCGGCCCGACCGGCGAACCCCGCTGTGGCAGCAGCGCCAGAAGGCGGCCGACCTGTTGGCGGTGGCGGCCCGGTACCCGAGCTTCCCCATCCTGTTGGAGACGAGCCGGGAGTGTCTTAACGACGTGTTCGACGTGCCCGCCCTGCGCCAGGTGTTGGGCGAGCTGCGGAGCCGCAAGATCCGGGTGCTCCCGGTAGACACCCAGACGGCGTCGCCCTTCGCCACGTCGCTGCTGTTCGGCTGGATCGCCCAGTACATGTACTCGGGCGACGCGCCCCTGGCCGAACGGCGGGCGGCGGCGTTGTCGCTGGACCGGGAGCTGCTGCGGGACCTGCTGGGGGCGGAGGAGCTGCGGGAGCTGCTCGACCCCGGGGTGCTGGCCGATCTGGAGGCCGAGCTGCAACGGACGGCCGAGGGGTGGAAGGCGTCCTCCGTCGAAGGGGCCGAGGATCTGCTGCGCTGGCTCGGCCCTCTCACGGTGGAGGAGATCGCCGAACGCTTCGACGCCGGGGCCGGGGCCGGGTCCGCGTCCGGCGGCGCTCCGGGATCGGGCCTCGACGCTGCCGGGGCGGTGGCGGCCCTGCTCGATCAGCGCCGGGCCATCTCGGTGGTGGTGGCGGGGCGGGCGGTGGTGGCCGCCCCCGATGATGCGGCCCGGCTGCGGGACGCCCTCGGCGTCGCCCTCCCCCCCGGCCTGCCCGCCGCCTTCACCGAGCCGGTGGCCGAGCCGCTGGCCGACCTCGTGTCCCGCTACTCCCGCACCCACGGTCCGTTCCTCACCGATGCCGTAGCCGACGCGCTCGGCATCGACGAGGGCCGGTGCCGGGTGGCTCTGGAAGAGCTGGAGCGCCAGGGCCGGGTGGTGCGGGGCGAGTTCCGGCCCGACGGGGTGGAGCGGGAGTGGTGCCACGCCGAGGTGCTGCGGGTGCTGCGGCGCCGGTCGCTGGCCGCCCTACGGTCCGAGGTGGAGCCGGTGGAGCCCGAGGTGCTGGCCCGGTTCCTGCCGGCGTGGCAGCACGTCGGATCCAACCGGGGCTCGATCGACGCCCTGGCCGACGTGATCACGACCCTCCAGGGGGCGGCGCTGCCGGCATCGATGCTGGAGACGTCGATCCTGCCGGCCCGGGTGCCGGGGTACAGCCCGTCCGACCTCGACACGCTGCTGACGGCGGGCGAGATCGTGTGGGTAGGGGCGTCGGCCCTGGGATCGGGCGACGGGCGGGTGCGCCTGCTGTGGCGGGACCAGGCGCCGGCCCTGGTGCCCGAGCCGGCCGACCCGCCCCGGGGCGACCTCCACGAGGCGCTGCGCTCCCATCTGACCGAGCGGGGGGCGTCGTTCTGGCCCGAGCTGGTGGCGGCGGCCCAGGCCGCCGGGTCCGACTACGCCGACGGGCCGGTGCTGGCCGCCCTGTGGGACCTGGTGTGGGCGGGCGAGATCACCAACGACTCGCTCACCCCGCTGCGGGCGCTCCTGTCGGGTACGGCGGCGGTGGGCAGCGCCCCCCGCTCCGGCGGGTCCCGGCGCACGAGCCGGGCCGGCGGGCCGCGGCGGGCGATGCGGGCGCTGTCCCGGCTGGGGCCGCCGGCCGGGACCGGCCGGTGGGCCCCGGTGGCGCCGTTGCGGCAGCCGGCGGTGTCGGCCACCGAGGCGGCCACCGTTCGGGCTCTGCAGCTGCTGGAGCGCTACGGGGTGCTGACCCGGGAGATGGCGCTGGCCGAGGGGGCCGAGGGGGGCTTCGCCGGCGTCTACCCCTTGCTCAAGGAGATGGAGGAGCGGGGCCAGGTGCGGCGGGGGTACTTCGTGGCCGGGCTGGGAGCGGCCCAGTTCGCCCTGCCGGGGGCCGTCGACCGCCTGCGTGACCACCGCCGCACCGCTACCCCGGCCGGTGGCGCCGGCTACGAGCCGGGCGCCGGGGCCGGCAGCGGAGGCTGGGGCTCCGCCAATGGCGGCGCCGACGCCGAGCCGCCGCTGGTGCTGGCCGCCTGCGATCCGGCCCAACCCTACGGGGCGGCGCTGCCCTGGCCCGACAACCCGGGCCGCCCGTCGCGGGCCGCCGGAGCCCAGGTGGTGCTGCGCCACGGCCGGCCCTTGGCCTACCTGGAGCGGGGCGGCCACAGCCTCACCCTGTTCCCCGAAGCGGCCGACGACCCCAGCTGGGTCGACGGGCTGGCTTCGCTCGTCACGTCGGGCCAGTTGCGCTCGCTCGAGATCCGCAAGATCGACGGTGCCCCCTCCGGCGAGCGGCCCGACATCAGCGAGCTGCTCCTGGGCGCCGGCTTCCGTTCCGGCTACCGGGGGCCGATCCTGCGCCGCTGACCGTGGCCGGCACCGGCTCGGGATGACCGGCCGGGAACGCCGGAGCTACGCTCGCCGCACACCGGACAACATCAGGGGGACCGCCATGGCCGACGCCACCATCGAGCAACGACTGGCCGTGCTGGAGGCCAAGGACGAGATCCGGGAGCTGACGGCCCGCTACTGCCTGGCCGTGGCCGACGGCGAGGCCGAGACCATCGTCGCCATGTTCACCAGCGACGGCGTGTTCACCATGCGGGACCGCGAGTTCGCCGGCACCGACCAGCTGCGGGTGATGTACACCGGGGCGGCCGACGGCGTGAGCCCCAAGCCGTTCATCCAGAACCACGTGATCGAGGTCGACGGCGACGAGGCCACCGGCCGCTGCGGAGTGGAGATCCGCATGGTCAACAAGGGCGAGGCCTACACGGTGGCCGGGCACTACTTCGACCGCTACCGCAAGGTCGACGGCCGTTGGCTCTTCGCCCGCCGTGACTTCAAGGTCTACCACTGGGTGCCGCTGTCGAAGGGCTGGGCCTAGCCGCTTCGCTCCACACGCGGCCCGGCCGCACCGGATCGGTGAGAGGGGGACACCGATCCGGCGCGGCCGGAGCTCGTTCTTGTCGGTTGGGGGAGAGGCTCAGCGCTTGGTGTGCAGGGCCCCGGCCACGGTGAGCAGGGCCATCACGGCGCCGGTGATGAAGGCGGCGATGGCGGCGAGGCCGGCGATGCGGCCCACGGTGTCCCAGGCGTAGGTGTTCAGCAGGGCACCCCGCAGCATCTCACCCCGGAAGATCGTCTCCCGCTGCTCGCTGATCGTGTCGGCCTTGGTCTGCAGGCCGGCGATCTCGTCGGCCGGGGCGCCGTTGGCGGCGGCCTCGGTGACCGCGGCCTTGGCTGCCCGTTCCGGCCCGCCCAGGTCGGCGTAGGTGGCGCCGTCGGCCACGGCGGCCACATGGCCGGCGATGAAGCTGGCATAGGCCTCGGCCTGGTCGCCGGTGGTCACCTGCGCGCCGGCGTACTGGACCAGATCGTCCCGCCCCTGCTGCTCCAGGGTGGCCTGGTCGGGGAAGGAGATGTTCTGGGCTTTGAGCTCCCGGGTCACGTAGTCGCCGGCGAAGCTCGATCCCCAGGTGAGCAGGGCCCCCGCCACCAACAGCACGACGGTGGTGAGCGCACCGACGGCGGTGAGGATCACGTCGAGACGGTGACGGGTGAGCCGGATCGGGGTCTCGGTCACTGTCTGATCGGTGTCAAGGGTCACGTTGGGCGCGGCAGTGCCGTTCGCCGTGGTGGTGGTCATCAGGAAGCCTCCTCGTGGTGGCGTCTGTGGGTGCCGGCCCCCATGCACTCCTGCCGGGCGGGTCTCTTCATCTCTGAAGGTAGCCAAGGCTCCCGGGATCGACCCGGGCCCTTCGTCCCCTTTCGGCCCGCTCCCGTTCTTAGCCTGCGCTTCACCATCGCCAGGGGTCGGCTTGAGATGACCGGGCGCACGATGAGGACATCCTCTCGACTCCCCTGAAACGGAGAACACAACCATGATCCCCCGCAGGAAGCTCACCGTCGGCGCCATTCAGATCGGTGCCGCCGTCGCCCTCTTCGCCGGTGTCGCCGGCGCCGCCGTGACCACCGGCCAGGTCCTCGGAATCGGCTCCGGGGGCGAGGTGAAGACCCAGTCGGCCGACGACAACAGCAACGGCTCCACCAGCACCACCTTCGACGACAAGGGCGGCCTCCGGCCCGACGGCGCCTCCGACGACGGCCCCAACCACGACCTCAACGACGACAAGGGCGGCCTCCGGCCCGACGGCGTCTCCGACGACGGCCCCAACCACGACGTCAACGACGACAAGGGCGGCGACCGCAGCCGCGGCGGGCACGGCAGCGACGACGGCCCCAACCACGACGTCAACGACGACAAGGGCGGCGACCGCAGCCACGGCGGGCACGGCAGCGACGACTGAGCCAACGAGCCGCCGGCGGGGGCCACCCTGCCGGCGGCTTCGCCGCGTCCGGGCCGGCTCCGGCCGGACCGTCCCGCGGGCGTTCGACCGGTCGCCGGCACCGCTGTAGCGTGCGGCCCATGGAGATCGGTTTGGCTTCCCTGGGCGACCTTCTGCCGGATCCGGCCACCGGCCGCTGCGGAACGGACGCCGAGCGGCACCGGTCGCTGGTGGACCAGGCGGTGCTGGCCGAGCAGGTCGGCTTCGACGCCGTCCATCTGGGCGAGCACCACGGCAGCGGCTACCAGCTGTCGGCCCCGGCGGTGGTGCTGGCCGCCATCGGTGAGCGCACATCCACCCTCACCCTGTCCACCGGGGTCACGCTGGTGGCCAACCTCGATCCGGTGCGGGTGGCGGAGGACTACGCCACGGTCGACGCCCTGTCGGGCGGTCGGGCCGAGATCGTGGCCGGCCGGGGCAGCCTATACGCCCGCACCTTCGAGTACCTGGGCCAGGACCCCCGCCAGAGCCGGGCCCTCTACAACGAGCACGTGGGGCTGCTGGTGCGCCTGCTGCGGGAGGAGAACGTCAGCCATCCGGGCCCGCTGCGGGCCCCGCTCGACGACTTCACCAGCCGGCCCCGACCCACCCGGCCCATCCCGGTATGGCTGGGCGGCGGCCTCAATGCCGAGACCCCCACCCTGGCCGGGCGGATGGGCCTGCCCCTGATGCTGCCCAGCGTGTTCGCCCCGCCCGACGGCTTCGCCCCCCACATCGAGGCCTACCGCCAGGCCTGGGCCGAGGCCGGCCACGAGGGGGAGCCCACGCTGGGGGCGATCTGCCACTGCCACGTCGACGTGACCACCCAGGCTGCCCGGGCCGCCTTCGAGCCCCACTACAGCCAGTACTGGAACTGGGTGCAGGACGTGGTGGTGGCCTACACGCCCCGGGCCCGCAAGCTCCCGTTCGACTACGACGAGATGCTGGCCGGCCCCGGCCTGTGCGGCAGCCCGGCCGAGGTCATCGACCGGGTGGGCCAGTGGCAGGACGCGGTGCCACTGCCGATCAGCCGGTTCGCCTTCATGTTCGACCTGGGCGGTATGCCGGCCGATCGGCTGATGGCCACCATCGAGCGGTTCGGCACCGAGGTGGCACCGCACATCCGCTAACCGCACATCCGCTAACCGCACTGGGCCCCGGGCCCCTACGTATCAACCACCACGTATCAACCACCACAGAGGAGAGCAAGCGAACATGGGCAGACTCGACGGCAAGGTGGCCGTGATCACCGGTGGGGCGAGCGGGATCGGCGAGGCCACCGTGCGCCGGTTCGTGGCCGAAGGGGCCAAGGTCGTCATCGCCGACATGCAGGAGGACCGGGGCGCGGCCCTGGCCGCCGAGCTGGGCGACGCCGCCGCCTTCGCCTCGTGCAACGTGATACGGGAGGAGCAGGTGGCCGGCGCCATCGACGACGCGGTGCGCCGCTGGGGCCGCCTCGACGTGATCTACAACAACGCCGGCTTCGGCGGGGCGATGGGCCCGATCTCGTCGATCTCGGAGGAGGACTACGACCTCACGATGGACGTGCTGCTCAAGGGTCCGTTCTTCGGGATCAAGCACGCGGCGCCGATCATGTGCGAGCAGGAGTCGGGCTCGATCATCTCCACCGCCAGCATCTGCGGCCTCCAGGCCGGGATCGGCAGCCACCTGTACACGGTGGCCAAGGCGGGCGTGATCTCGCTGACCCAGACTGCGGCGCTGGAGCTGGCCGAGCACAACGTGCGGGTCAACGCCGTGTGCCCCGGCTACACGATCACGCCGCTGTTCGCCGGAAGCGCATCGGCCTCGGACGAGCGGCTCGACAAGGCCCGCCAGCGCACGGCCACGGCCCAGCCCATGCACCGGGCGGGGGAGCCCACCGACATCGCCAACCTGGTGCTGTTCCTGGCGTCGGACGAGTCGAGCTGGGTGACGGGCCAGGCCCACGTGGTCGACGGCGGCCTCATCGCCGGCCCCGCCTGGCGGGACCAGCCCCGCATGCTGCGGGAAGCCAACCCCATCCGCCTCCACCGCCCCCCGGCCGACTGAGGCCGGCACCCCGCCAACCCCAACCCCACCCGGCCCACCCGCCCGGTCGGCGCTCTCGGCCCGGTCGGCGCTCTCGGCCCCCAACGCAGGCCGTCGCGTCGCCGCCATTCAGCGCGACGAAAACCGCGCCATCCGCCCGTTCTGTGTCACCTTGTCGACGACTTCCGGAGAGTTCGCGACGCAGATCGGCGGCGGGGCGCGATGTTCGCGCCGTCGATTCGGCCCGGCCGGTTCGGCGGCCCCGGCCGGGGGCGGGGCGGGGTCAGCGGCGGGGCCAGGGCGGCCCGGCCGGGGCGGAGCGGGGTTAGCGGCGGAGGCGGGGTAGGAGGCGGCCGGTGCGGGCCATGTACTCGGCGTAGCCGGGGAACCGCCGGCTCAGGACGGTCTCCTCGAAGCGGGCCTTCACCTGGAGCAGCACGCCCAGCCCCACCAGGCAGGCGACGGCCAGCACGCTGGCCCGGCTGAGGGCGAGGCCGGCCGCGGTGGTGACCAGCCCCGTGTAGATCGGGTGGCGGACCGGCCCGAACCAGCCCCGGTCCATCAGGGCCGTGCGCTCGTTGGGCAGGGGCGAGGCCGTGATCGCCCGGCGGATCTGCCAACCGGCGCCGGCCATGATCACGCAGCCCACGACCACCAAGGCCAGGGCCACCGCCCGCACCGGGCCCGGGGTGGGCCACAGGTCGCCCGACTCCCCGATCAGCAGCAGCCCGAGCAGGGCGAACTGGACCACCACCAGCGACCAGCCGACCACACGGCTGGCCGTCGCCTCGTCGAGCCCCGACAGCACCCCGGCAACTCTACGACCCCGGCCCACCGGCCCCGCCCCGCCGGCATCGGGTGCACCGGGCACCACCGGCGGGAGGCTCGGGCACCAACCGGCGTAAGAGATCAGGTGTCGGCCCCGGCGACCGTCGCCGGGCTGGGGGCCAGGAGGGCGCCGATCACGGTCATGGCGATCAGGGAGGCGACGGTGACGGCCATGCCCAGACCCTGCAGGAGCGTGACGTGCTCGTCGAGGAACAGGGCGGCCATCACGGCCGACGCCACCGGGCTGGCGAGGGCCACACACCCGCCGAACCAGATCGGCACGTGCCCCAGCGCCCAGTTCATCAGGTAGTGGCCGGCCCACCCGGGGCCGATGGCCATCATGGCGATCCAGAACCAGTTGGCCGCCGTGGGCGGGCCCCAGTCCTGGCCCGACAGGGCGGCGAACGGGGTGACGACCACCGCCGCGATGAGCGTGGCCCCGGCCGTGAACTCCACCGCCGACAGCTGGGCCCGGGCCGCCTTGGACGCCATGAAGTAGCCGGTCCAGGCGAACAGCGTGGCCAGCGCCCACACGTCGCCCCGGGCGCTCCATTCGGGCAGGCCGGTGGCGCCGAACACCACCAGCACCACGCCGACGATGGCCACCGCCGCCAGCAGGATCTCGTGCAGCTTGATCTTCTCGTGGAACAGCAGGGGGGCGGCGAACACGAGCAGCACCGGCTGGAGGGAGGCGATCACGGTGGTGTTGGCCACCGTCGTCAACTTCAGAGCGGTGAAGAACAGCACCAGGTCGAGCCCGAAGGCGATGCCGCCCAGCAGGCTCCGCCGCAACAGCACCCGGCTGAGGCGCCCGCCTGTGAGGTACAGCATCCCCACGCTCCACACCACGGCCAGCCAGACCCGGTAGAACACGAGCGGCAGGGGGTCGAGCTCCACCCCCTTGGCGATCACGGCCTGGCCGCCCCAGAACACGAGCGCCCCCACCGCCGCCCCGTAACCGAGGGTCCGCCGGGGAGCGGCGCCGTCGCCGTCGACACCGGTGGGGACGGGGGCGGGGGTGGTGCTCATCAGGGCCACGATATTTCGTCCCGGCCGCCGGAGGCGCTACAACGTAGGCCATGGCCAATCGCCTCACGTTCCCCGACGCCGCCCTGCCGGCCTCCACCGAAGAGATCCGGGGCCGGATCCGGGAGTTCCTGGCTTCCGAGCTGGCAGCCGGCAGCTACACGCCCAAGGTCGACACCTGGCTGTCGGGCCACGACGCCTCGTTCTCCAAGAAGCTGGGGGCCGCCGGGTTCCTCGGTCTCACCTACCCCAAGCAGTACGGCGGCCAGGAGCGCTCGGCGCTGGACCGGTTCGCCGTGGTGGAGGAGCTGCTGGCCCACGGGGCCCCCATCGCCGCCCACTGGATCGCCGAGCGCCAGAGCGGCCCGTCGATCATCAAGCACGGCAACGACGCCCTCAAGGAGGAGCTGGTCCCGGGGATCGTGGCCGGTGAGATCTACTTCTCGATCGGCATGTCGGAGCCCGACTCGGGATCCGATCTGGCCTCGATCCGGTCGTCGGCCCGCAAGGTCGACGGCGGCTACATCGTCAACGGCACCAAGGTGTGGACGAGCCAGGCCCACAACAACCACTACTTCATCGTGCTGGTGCGCACCACGCCGGCCGACGAGGCCCAGGGCCGCCACAACGGCATGAGCCAGTTCGTGCTCGACCTCCGCTCCCCCGGGGTGGAGATCCGCCCCATCCGCCTGCTGTCGGGCCATCACCACTTCAACGAGGTGGTCATGACCGACGTGTTCGTGCCCGACCACATGCTGTTGGGGGTGGAGGGCAACGGCTGGGCCCAGGTGATCGGCGAGCTGGCCTACGAGCGGTCCGGCCCGGAGCGCATCCTGTCCACCTATCCCCTGTTGGCGGCCCTGGTTGACGCGGTCGGCACAGACCCGTCGGCCGAGGCGGCGGCCGAGGTGGGCACCCTGGTGGCCCGGATGTCGGCCCTGCGGCGCCTGTCGATCTCGGTGGCCATGTCGCTCGACGCCGGCCGGTCGCCCGTCACCGAAGCCGCCCTGGTGAAGGACCTCGGCACCCAGCTCGAGGGCGAGATCCCCGAGGTGGCCCGCCGGCTCGTGCCCCCGGGGCGCAACGAGACCTTCGATGCCCTGGTGGCCGAGTCGGTGCTGTCGGCGCCGGGCTTCACCCTGCGGGGCGGTACCAATGAGATCCTGCGGGGCATCGTGGCCCGTGAGCTGGGAGTGCGCTGAGCCATGGCTTCTGTTGATCCGCTGCTGATCGAGACGATCGAGTCGATGCTGGGCGACCTGTGCACGCCCGAGGTGATCGGGGCCGCCGAGGGCGGGCTCGACGCCAAGGTGTGGGGCGCCCTGTGGGAGTCGGGGATGGCCACCGTGGGCCTGGCCGAGTCGGCCGGCGGCTCCGGGGGGTCCCTCCAGGACGCGGCCGCCATCGCCAAGGCCGCCGGCCGCTTCGCCGCCCCGGTTCCCCTCACCGAGCTGTCGCTGGTCGGTGGCTGGGTGTGCGAGCAGGCCGGCATCGCCCTGCCCGACGGCCCGGTGGCCGTGGTCATCGACGCCGGCGGGCCGTCCCGGGCCTACTGGTGCCCGACGGCCGAACACCTGGTGGTGGTGGCCGAGGGCGGGGTCGGGGTCGCACCGGCGTCGGCCGCCACCGTGGCCCGCCAGGGCGTGAACCAGGCCGGTGAGCCGTGGGCCGACGTGACCGTGAGCGGCGTGTCGCTCCAGCCCGGCCCGTCGCCGCTCGACGTGCGGGCCCGGGGGGCGCTGGCCCGGTCGCTGACCATGGCCGGGGCGCTGGGCCAGGCGGCCGAGCTGTCGGTCCAGTACTGCAACGAGCGGGAGCAGTTCGGCCGGGCCATCGGCAAGTTCCAGGTGCTCCAGCAGTACCTGGCCCAGATGGCGGGCGAGGCGGCAGCGGCCGAGGCGGCCGCCGACAACGCCGTCGACGTCGTGGCCAGCGGGGCCGGCGGCGACGAGTCGATCCGGGCCATCGCCGCGGCCAAGACCGTGACCGGCCGGGCCGTGGGCCTGATCAACCGGTTGGCCCACCAGATCCACGGGGCCATCGGCTACACCGACGAGCACCGCCTGCAGTACTCCACCCGCCGCCTGTGGGCCTGGCGCGACGAGTACGGGTCGGACGCCGAGTGGGCGGCCGTGCTCGGCCGCTCCGTGGTCGCCGCCGGCGGCCCGGCCCTGTGGCCGGCTCTCACCGCCTGGCCTCCGGTGACCCGCTAGGGAACGGGGTCCCGAGGGGAGTGATCCCCACTGCCGTCTCGCGCCGCCGGCTGGCAGGCTCGCTCCATGACTCGCATCATGGGCGATTCTCCTGCCAGCGGGACGGAGCAGCGACGTAGCGTTCTGTGGGCCGCATCGGGGCGGCCCGCAGCTCACGGCGGAGGTGATGACGTGCTCGGTCCTGCACAGGCGGGCTTCGACGCGCCCATGCAGTGGTCCGTTCCGGCGGCGGTGTGCCGCCTGGGGTTCAGAAACGACGGCCGGCTGACGGTGCAGTTGGCCGGAGCCGCCCCCACCGGGCGGTTCACATTGCGCCGGGTGCACCGCAGTGCCCTGGCCGACCTCGTCGCATGGCACAGCGCAGCCGTCGTCGATGGCGTCGAGGGCTCGTCGGGGGGAGGCGCCGTCACCGCCACCGAACAGTTCCTCCACCTGGTCTACGAGCAGGTCTCGGTCCACCTGACCGACCTGGTGGCGGGGCTACCCCGGGTGATGCTCCAACTGGACGACGAGGTGCTGGCCCAGCTGCCGCTGGAGACGGCCCATCGGCCCGACCGACCGGCCCTGTTCGAGCTGACCCAGTGCTACCGGTCGTGGCCCGGGGGCGGAGGCGGAGGTGGGGGCGCCATGCCCCGCCGCCGTCGTTTCCGCCTGGAGCATCGGCGGGGCGACGAACGGGGATTGCCGGCCGTTGCCCTGGAACGGGCGCTGGTGGGCAACACCACGGCCCCGGGGTCCGGAGCTTCGCTGATCCACGTGGCGGGCCACGAGCCGGCAGCGACCAGGGCGGCGGCCAGGCAGAGCGACGGCCAGGACCACCTCGTTCTCAGCGGGTGCAACTCGCTGCCGGCGACCCTGCCGCCGGGGGTGGCATCGGTTGTCGGCACGCTGTGGCCGGTTGAGGATCACGCCTGCGTCACCGTGATGGCCGCCTACCACCGACGCCTGGCCGTGGGGGTGGGGCCGCTGGAGGCGCTCCGCCAAACGCTCCTGCTCCACCGGCCGTTGCCGCCCGACACCTGGGCCGCCTGGGCCTACCTGGGCCAGCCCAACTAGGCGGCCTCTGCGGGGACCTCCGGCGTCGCCTGCGGCGAGCTGGCGGACGCCGCGCCCACGATCTCTGACCAAGGAGGAACCATCCATGACCGCAGTGCACATCTCCCCGTCACCCGTCGTGTCGCCGGTGGGCGACGTGTGGGTGACGCCCGATGCCCCACCGGTCGACGGCACGATCACCGTCGACCAGGTGGTGGAGGGTGACCTGGTGTTCTGTGCCCGGCCCGGACTGCTACAGGACCTGTGTAGCCGAGCCGGGGAGCCGTGGCGCCATGTCGGTCTGGCGGTAACCGATCGGGAGGGCAGGCTGTCGATCTCGGAAGTGGCCGGGCCGAGGTTCGGGCTCCGGCCGCTGGAGGCCATCGTGGAGCGATACGAGGCCATGGCGGTGGGCCGGGTGGCGCCGGCCCATCAGCTCCAGGCGACGCGGGCCGCCCAGTGGACGGCGATGTTCGTCGACCGCCCCCAGGTCTACGCCTGGGACGACCTGATCCTGGCCGGCCTCGTGTCGGTGTCACGATGCTACGTGCTGCCGACCGAGGAGCCGGTGCTGGAGCGGGCCCTGAGGGCCGCGACCTCGGCGCTGGCTCGCGTCCCCCACGGCCCGGAGGATCGCAACTACACGTGCTCGTCCTTCATCGCCGCCGCCTTGACCGAAGCCGAGCTGCCGCTGAAGGTCGATCTCGTGGGTTCCCGCTGCGGGTCGCAGCGACCGAGCCTGCTCGATCTGGCCCGGAGGCGGCGCCGGCCGTTGCGGGCCGGTGCCGGCAGCCACATCACCGGTGACCAGCTGATCGGCTTGACCCGGGCGGTGGCCTTGGGCGTGCTCGCCGCCGGTACCGGTCTCACCGGCGCCACCCCCATCGAACACGACGCCCTCCGCTGGATCACCCCCGGCGACCTCTGGCGCTCCGACCTCCTCGCCCACCGTTGGTTTCTCCCGGCGGGGTGAAGGCCTACCGAGCGGCCAGCAGCTGCTCGTTGCCGTCAACCAGTGGCCGCAGACGGCGACGGAGGCGGCGTGCCCGTCGTCGACCCCGAAGCGGTCGCCATGACGGCCTGCGTCCCGTCGGCGTGAACCCCAGACGCCGTCATGAAGAAGTCGGTACCCGGATCGAGACCGGTGAAGGTGTGGGTGAACGATGTGACACACCCCTGGCTTCCTCTCCCCTGCTCGGCTGAGATCCCGACAGAGATCGTGGCGCACGGCGAGACGGTGGCAACGACCGTGATCGTGTTCTCCGATACACCGGTCACCACGAGGGTCAGCGGTTTCTCTACGGGAGGGTCGACGGCGATCATGAAGTTCACCGAGGACGCCTGATAGGCATTTCCCGCCGTATCGCGGAGATCCACGGCCACCGTGTAGCTCCCCGGGGCGAGGCCGGTGAACGTGTGGCCGTGGTCGAACCAGCAATTGGTGCCGTTCTTCCTGGCGTTGGGCCATCCCGGAGAGATCCACTCCGAGCTGCTGCCGACGATGTGGTAGTAGGCCGTGGTGCAGGTCGAGCTGTGGAAGGTCACCGTGGCCGACTTTCCGTCGACCTTGACCGACGGCACGGGCGTCGGGCTCGGGCGGCCCGGCGCTTCGGCGGTGAGGTACCCACCGCTGGCGCCGCCCCAGGGCCCCCAGCCGACGCTGTTGTGGGCCCGGGCCTCGAACCGGTAGTTGGTGGCGTAGGCCAGCCCTCCCCAGGTCGAGCTGGTGCCGCTCGCCCCCTGGGTCGCGCCGCCCACCATCCGCACCTCGTACTGGTCGACGACGGCTCCGCCGTTGTCGCCCGGAGACGACCACGAGAGGTACACCGAGGTCAGAGAGCTGCCATCGCTCACCGAGACAGGACCGGGGGCACCGGGCGGGTTCGGCCCCGGCGGATCCACGGGCGTCACCGGCGACACCGGCGTCCCGGGCGCGACCACCTCGGTGTTGCCGCCGGGGTCTGCCTGAACGCCGGGAGCGGTGTTCGTTCCTCCGCCGGACCCGGCACCGCCGCCCGATCCGGCACCGCCGCCCGATCCGGCACCGCCGCCGGATGGGACCCCGTTGTTGATCACGGGCCCGGCGACGACCTCGATGGGATCCTCGACCTGGATCGGGACGGACGCTGCGGCGTCGCCGACCTGGGCGGTGATGGTGGCGGTGCCGGCGGTCCGTGGGATCACCCGGTTGCCCACCATGTCGGCGACCGCCGGGTCACTGGTCGACCACGCCGCCGCCACCAACGCCTCGGGCGGCGCAGCGGTGCCGTCGGCCAGGTGGCCGGCGAGCACGAGATCCTGCTCCTCTCCCACTCGCAGGTTCAGGTCGGCCGGCGTGATCGACAGCTCGGAGATGTCGAGGTTCTCCGGCTCGTCCCGGTCGGCGTTCTCCTGGTCGTCGTAGAACGCCTTCTCCGCTGCGATCTGGTCCTGGGCCAGCTCCGTCAGCCGATCCAGGGAGGCGTCGCCCGCCGTCAGGTCGATGGTGTAGAGGAAGTCGGCCGTGGCGCTGGGGTCGAGGCCATCGACCTTCAGCACCGCCGCCCGCTCGTCGCCCGACAGCTCGGAAGCCTCCGGCTCGAATCGGACGTCGGCCAGATCGGCGACGACCGAGTCGGGCAGCACCTCCACGAAGTCGAACGACAGCGGGGAGCCACTCCCGTTGAAGACCTTGAGGTCACCGGTCAGCAGGGCGCCGTCGGACGACAACGACCAGTGCCGGGTGGCGATCCCGCCGTCTCCGACCAGCTGGGGGTCGAAGGCATAGGAGAAGGCGTCGGGATCGACCTTGTCGCCCCCGGCCATCTTCACCGCCACGAGCACACCGACCAGCACCAATGCCGCCAGGGCGGTGGCGGCAGCGACCATCACCCGCTCGGCCGGCCAGGGACCGATGCGACGCTCGGGTAGCGCCACCAACATCGACGGCGCGAGCGATGCCACCGGCGACCCGGCGGCCACGGTCACGTCGGGATCATCGACGGTCACCGCCCGGTTCACCCCTGACCCCGGGCCCGACCCGGATCCGCCCGAGCCACTGAAGCCACCGATGGCCCCGGGGCCGACACCCACCCCCACCAGCGGCCGCATCCGGGTCACGGTCTCCGATTCCGACAGGCTCACGTCGGGCACGGCCCGGGTCGGCACGCTGTTGTCGATGGTGCCGATGACGGCCTGCAGCCGGTCCCGGATCTGAGCCGCCGTGGGCCGGGCCGACGCATCCTTGGCCAGCGTCTGGCGCACCATGGCCTGCACGTCGGCCGGCACCCCCTCGATCATCGGGGGCACCTCCTCGCTGTGGGCCCGGAGGATCGCCATCGTCCCACCGCCCACGAACGGCGGCTCGCCGATCAACAGCTCGAAGAGCATGATCCCCAGCGAGTACACGTCGGCCGGGGGACCGGCGGTCGAGGCCCGCTCCACGGCCTCGGGCGCCATGTACAGGGGTGTCCCGACCGCCGCCGACGACTGGCTCATCCCCTCCTCCACCAGGCGAGACAGGCCGAAATCGGTGATCTTCGGCTTCGGCCCGTCGGCCGTCTCCTCGATGAGCACATTGGCCGGCTTGAGGTCGCGGTGCACCACGCCGGCGGCGTGCAACGCCGCCAGGGCGTCGGCGATCTGGGCCACCATGGCCACCGCCTCGGACGGCAGCGGCCGAGCCCGCTGGTGGAGCTGCTTGAGATCGCCCCCGTCGACCAGCTCCATCACGATCGACAGTTGCTCGCCTTCGGCCACCAACTCAATGACACGCACCACGTTGGGATGGGAGACCCGGCTCAGCACGTGACGCTCCTGGATGAAGCGGCTGGTGGCCTTGGGGTCGCCCACCAGGTGGGCGTGGAGCACCTTCACGGCCAGGGCACGCCCCGACACCGGATCTTGCGACCGGTGGACAACACCGGTCGCGCCCCGTCCGATCACCTCGCCGAGCTGATACACGACACCCCGCTCTCGCCCTTGCTTTCGCCCGTCCGCACCCAGACGCCCGGGAGCTGGCCCGAACCATCTGAGACATGACGCTATAGCCTTCGACGAGCAAGCGGCGAACAAACACCACCGGGGCATCTCCCCTATGTCGGGCGGATTTGAGCGAGACGGGTGTGTTCCCCACGGGCACCGAATCAACGGAGATGTCGATCCCGATGTCGGCCCACTGGGCGGTGACGACTCGTCGCTATTCCGACGGCAGAGACGAGATCCGACCAGATCGGTGCGCGTGCATCCCGGGACGTGTACCACGTGCCATTTCACTGTTTACTGTTTCGGTGGGGGATGAGACGAAGGTGCCCACCTCCGCCGGGTCGGCCGACGGCCCGGAGGTGACGCCAGCTGCCGCCGACGATGTCCGAATCTCCGTGCTCGGCGCGGTGACGATGCTGCGCGCCGGCGCGCCGGTTCGGCTGTCGAACCACCGGCGGCGGACGCTGGCCATCCTCGCCGTCGCCGGGCCCGAAGGCCAGACCATCGATTGGCTGGCCGAGCAGCTCTGGACCGGCGACCTCCCGTCCGACTGGCGGGGTCAGGTGCGGGTGGCCGTGAACCGCCTGGCCCACGCCGTGGCCCTGCCGGTCCGGTCCGACGGGGGCCGCTACCGGCTGCCCGTGCCCCATTCGGCCGTCGACGCCTGGGAGCTGTTGGAGCTCGATCGCACCTGCCCGGGATGGGACCCCCGCTTCGAGGCCCACCTGGCCGAGGTCGATCTCACCCGTTCCATCGAGACCTTCCCCGCCCTGGAGGCAGCTCAGGCCGGATACCGGGCGGCCCAGCACGCCGCCATCGCCCGCCTCGCCCGCCACCCGGAGCCGCCCCAGCCCCGTCACCTGCTCACGGTGGCCCGCCACCACCTCGCCCACCCCGAGGACGAGGCGCTGTGCGCCGCGGCGGCCCTGCTCCATGCCCGAGCCGACCGGACCGACGAGGCGGTGGCCATCATCGACCGCACGGCGGAAGCCCGGCGGGCGGTCGGCGCCGCTCCGTCGTCCCGGCTGGGCGCGCTGCGGGACGCGATCGCCGGAGGCACCATCGATCTGGACGGGCTGGCGGCCGCCGCCGGCGCCGCCCTGGCCGCTCCCCAGCCGGCCCTGGCCCATTCGCCGTCCGGCCCCGCCGGCCGAGCGGTCGCCGAGCCCGCTGCGGTCCCCGCCCCGGATCCGGCGCCGGGCCGGCCGAACCGCTTCCGGGCCGATCATTTCGTCGGCCGCGGGCAGGAGCTGGACGTCCTGCAGGGCCTGGCCGACCCCGGCCAGAGCTCAGTGGTCGTCGTACGGGGCCGGGCCGCGTGTGGGAAGACCACCCTGCTGGCCGAGGCCATCTACCGGGCGACCGAGGCCGGTGCCCATGTGGTGCGGGTGGCCGGCAGCGAGGGGGGCCGGGTGGGCCTCGGCCCGTTCTCCAGCGTGCTGCCCGCCTTCCGCTCCCTGGCCGCCGACCTGTCGGCGGTGGCCGACTCACTGCCCGGCCGGGGTGTCCTCGCCGCCCGGCTCCTCGACGTGCTGGAGACCGAGGCCGCCGGCCGCCCGCTCGTGCTCGTCGTCGACGACGCCCACTGGCTCGACTCGATGAGCTGCGACGCCGTCGAGTACCTGGCCCACGCTGCGGCCGACGGCGCCCTCAGCCTCGTGGTGGCGGCTCGTCCCGATACCACCGAAGCCCCGTGGGTGGCGCTGGAGCAGGCGCTCGACCGCGTGCCCGGCGCCGCTGCCCTCACCCTCGAACCGTTCACCGAGGCCGAGATGGCCGAGCTGGTCGATCTCCGACGCCCCCAGGCCTCGTTCGCCAGCCGGGCCCAGCTCACCCGCTGGCTCCACCACGCCAGCGGCGGGCTTCCGGGCGTGGCCAACGCCCTCCTCGACGAGGGGGCCGACGGCGCTGATCTGCCGCCCACCCCCCGCCCCGACGTCAACCAGGTGTACGACCGCCGCCTGGCCCCCCTGAGCGAGGACGCCCGCCAGGTGGGGGGAGCCGCCGCCGTGCTCGGTTCCTCCTTCCTCATCACCGAGCTGGGGCGCCTGCTCGAACGCACCGAGGACAGCCTGGAGCCGACGCTGGCCGAGCTCGTCCGCCATGGCCTGCTCGTGGAGGGAGAGGAGCTGGGCGCGTTCGAGCTGTCGCACCAGCTGGTGGCCGACGCCTTCCTGCGCAGCCTGCTGTCCACCCGCCGGGCCCGGCTGCACCAGCGGGCGGCCGAGCTCGCCGACTCCGTCCACGACCTGGCCCGCCATCTGGTCGCCGCCCGCACCCTCGTGCCGCCCGAGCTGGCCGGGGCCACCGCGATCAGCTCGGCCCGGGAGCACCTGGCCACCGGGGCCTACTGGGAGGCGGTGGCCGCCTTCCGCACCGCGATCGACGTCGGGGCGGCCGGCCTCGACGTGGCGGCACTCGTCGACTACGCCACCGCCCTCAGCCTGGCCGGCATGCGCCACCGGAGCGTCACCATGCGGGCCCGGGCCTACCAGCGGGCGGTGGCCGACGGGCGTTGGGACCTGGCCCTGGAGGCCGCCCTGAGCGGCCTGCCGGCAGCGGAGATCAGCGACGGGGAGCACGACCGGCTGAGCCAGCTGCTGGCCATCCCCCCCGAGGGACTCGATCCGGCCCGCCAGGTGCGCCAGGCGGTGAACGCGGCCCGCCAGGCGGCGATGGTGGGGCAGCCGGCCGAGGCCGCCACCTGGGCCGACCGGGCGGCCGAGCTGGCCGCCAACGACGACGAGCGGGCCGAGGCGGCCCTCACCCGACGATTCGTGGCTGCGCTGACGGTGGGGGCCGGCCGCCGGCTGGCCGAGATGGAGTCGGCCACGGCGGACCTGGTCATGGCCGCTTCGGCCCGGTGCCGGCTGGCCCAGTTCGCCGCCCTCGACCACTTCGCCTGCGGCGCCCTCGACCGCGCCCGCAAGGCCCACGCCGAGTTCGAGGCCCTGGCCGCCGCCACCGGCGACGTGCAGCGCCAGTGGCACGCCGGCATCTTCGCCGCCCTGCTGCACGACAACGACGGCGACTGGCCGGCAGCCGACGCCGCCGCCGACCGGGCCCTGGCCCTCGGGCACCGGCACGGGATCACCTCGGCCGGCATCCTCCGCCTGGCCCAGGTCTACTTCCGCCTGCGACTCACCGGCGACCTCGCCCTCCTGGCCGGCGGCATCGACGCCGTCCCGGGTGACGACGGCGAGGGGACGATGTTCGCCGCCGCCCGGGCCACGATCCTGGAGGCCGCCGGCCAGGAAGACGACGCCCGGGCCGAAGCGGTGCGGATCGCCCGGCTGGTCACCGGACGCCCCTCGGCCGCCGGGTTCGGCAGCCTCGTCATCGTCGCCCCGCTGGTGGGCCGCTACGGGCCGCCGTCGCTGGTGCAGACCACCCGGGCCATGCTCACCCCGTTCGCCGGCAGCGCGTTCGTGTTGGGTGCCGGGATCGGCAACCTGGGTCCGGTCGACCACATCCTGACCAGCCTCGACCGGCCGGCCGGCCGGGCCCTGGAGCAGTCGCTGCGCCGCTCGATCCGCCAGGCCGACGACTTCGCCATGCTGCCCTGGCAGGTCCGCTACCGCCTCGAGCTCGCCGCTCTGACCGGCTCCGACGAGCCCCGCAGCGAAGCCCGGGCCCTGGCCCACGGCACCTCGCTCGCCGCCCTGGCCGAACGGGATCCCTCCGTCCTCCCCCGCATCTGACCACCGGCTGGGGACGAACCGGTTACAGGTCGGTTATGTCGGCTCGGCCACACTGCGAACCGATAACCGAACGGGCGACCTGAGCAGGAACGGCCGCGGCATGACCACGTTTCGAGATCAGCCGATGCCACCCGGCTCAGCGGTTGCCGCCACCATCGAGCGCCTGGTGGTCGTCGAAGCAGTGCCGGTCCGGGGCGACGGCGTGGCCGCTGCTCTGGCGGCCACCGGGCGCTATCACGTCACGATCCACCACCGGCCGGTCGAGGCCATGGCCAGCGCCCGCTGGGCGGCGGCCGATCCGCCCCGCCTCGCCGTGATCGACCTGTGGTACCCCGAGACGGCCGTCGACGGCGTCGATGTGGCCGAGGCCTTCGCCCGCTGGTGCCCCGAGACGGCGTTGGTCCTCCGGGGAGGCGAACCGGGGCCGTCCTGCGACCGGCTGGCGGCCAACTGGCGGCGCCTCCAGCCCCTGTCGCTACTGCTGAAGAGCCGACCGCTGTCCGAGCAGGTGGCGATCCTCGACGAGCTGGTTCGGATCGGGCTCCCCTACCGTGACCCGGCCTGGCGCCTGGGCCGTCCCGTTCAGGACGAGCCCGGCCCGTAACGGGCCACGAGCTCGCCGGCCTGGCTCCAGCGGCCCACGGTGCCGTCCCAGCCGGCGGTGAGCACGTTGGCGGGGGTGACGGCCACGGCGGGGACACCCGGCTTGCCGTGGAGGCGCAGCACCCGCCAGGCCCAGGTGGCGGCCTCGCCGGCGTCGGGCCCGGGGGCGGCCCGTCGTTCCCACGACACGGCCAGGCCGTCGTAGGCCCCCGACACCATCCGGTTGCCGTCGGGGCTGACGGCAACCGCCTTCACCGACTTGCGGTGGACCCGGGGCAGCCGCTCGACCAGCTCGCCGGTCACCACGTCCCAGCGCCGCAGGTGGAGGTCGCGCGAGGCCGACACCACGAGCCCGGGCCCCTCGGCCACCGCCACCGAGTTCACGAGCACCTGGTCGGGCCGCTCGGCCCGCCACACGTCGCCGTGGTGGTGGTCTCCCCCGCCGCCGCTCCCGGCCCGCCCCACCGCCCAGGCGGACAGGGTGCCATCGGCCGACCCGGCCACCACCAGGCCGCCGTGGGCGGCCGACCAGGCCAGCGACTTGATCGGCGAGTGATGGGCCCGCCATCCGTCGAGCCCCTCCCCGTCGGCCGACCAGGCGCGGATGTGGCCGTCGTAGCCGGCGGTGTAGACCACCGAGCCATCGGCGTTCCACACGGCCGAGTTGATGGGTCCACCCCGGCCCACCACCACCGGGCGGCACGACCCGCTGGCCCGGTCCGTGAGGCGCAGCACGCCCCGGTAGTCGCCACTGGCGACGATCCGGCCGTCGGGCGACGGGGCCACGGTGTTGACGATCGAGGCGTGGCGGGTCAGCTCCCGTCCGGCCAGCACGTCGAGCACCTTGCCGTCGTCCCGGGCCACCAGCAGGCCCCCGTCGGCGGTGACGGCCAGGCCGTTGATGCCGATCGTGGGTGGGACCGGGGCCGGGCCCAGCGGCGGATGGAACACCGGCTCGGCCCCGAAGCTCCCGACCACCAACCCGTCGGCGGTGAAGGCCGCCGCCCGTTCCCACTGGATGGGCAGCACGTAGGTCTCGGCCACGGTCCAGGTGGCGGTGTCGTAGCTGCGGAGGGTGGCGTCGTAGGCGCCCACCAGCAGGCGGGTGCCGTCGGGGCTGAAGCGAACCAGGCGGACGGCGGCGGTGGCGTCGTCGAGAATGCGCACCAGGTCCCCGGTCTCCGGGTCCCAGAGGCGGCACCGGTCGTCGTCGCACCCGGTGGCCACGAGCGCGCCGTCGGGCGACCAGTCGATCGTCTCGGGGTCGCCGGGGTGATCGAGCACCTGGAGCTGCTGGCCGGTGGCCAGGTTCCAGATCCGCCCGGTGCGGTCCTCGGCGGCGGTGGCCACCCGGGTGCCGTCGGGCGAGACCGCGGCGCCGAACACGCCGGACCCGTGCCGGGCCAGCGTGCGGTTGGCCCAGGTGCCGTCGGCCGCCCGCTCCCACAGCTGCACGGTGGGGTCGACGTGGTCCATCGTGCACACCAGACCCCGACCCCGGGGCAACCAGCGCACGACGTTCACGTCGTCGCCGTGGGGGCCGAGCACGGCGGTCTCGGCCCCGGTGCCGGTGTCGAGCACGTAGGCGTGGCCGTCGGCCACCGCCACCGCCACCTCGGCCCCGGTGTCGCCCAGGCGGACGTCGTTGATCAGGTCGTCGAACGCCGTCGACCACAGCGCCCGTCCGTTGCGCCAGGCGATGACCCGCCCGTCGTAGCCGCCGGTGATCGTGAGCTGGCGGCCCCGGTGATGGTCCACGCAGGTGATGGGTGACACGTGGGGCATCGCAGGTTCCTCCAGTTCGGGGGCGGGGCGCTACGGCGGTGCTAGAGACGGGCTAGAGATCGAGCTGCCGGCGGACGTCGGCGGTGAAGGCGGCGGCGAATCGGGGCAGGCGCCCGTACACGAAGCCGGCCCGGGAGGACTCGAACGAGGGCCAGGGCCAGCGTGCCATCCAGGCCCGCATCGCCTCGACGGTGGCCGGTTCCAGGCCGAGGGGGCCGTCGAGCAGGGCCGGCTGGGCCAGGATGATCTTGAAGAAGAAGTGGACGAGCACCCGGTCGACGGTGGCGTCGGCCACCCGGGCCGCGGTCTCGGGGCTGAGGTCGATCGGGGGCCCGGCGGCCTCGATGCGGGTGAACGCGCCCTCGTAGGCTTGGCCGCTGAGGTAGGCGTGAACGTCGGCCAGCAGGCGCCGGCCCCGGTCCCGCACCGTGACCGGGCACTCCTCGATCCGCCAGCCCCCCAGCCGGAGGCGCACCCCGAGATCCCAGTCCTCCCCGGCCAGGTTCGCCTCCCCGTGGGGTCCGAGCGCGGTGGGCTGGAGGTAGGGGCCGGCCGTGAGGTAGGCCACAGTGCGGACGGCGTGGTTGACCCCGTTCAGGTTCACCACGCCCACCGCCGCCTCGGCCCGGGCCGCGGCCCGTCCGAAGGCCCCCGAGGCCGACGCCGCGTTGGGCAGTCCGTCGAACAGGTGGCCCTGGGCTTCTCCGCCGTTGAGCGCGCCCACGCCGTCGTCGCCGTCGACCTCGGCCAGGCGGGCGGCCCACCCCGCCACGAAGTCGTCGGGCAGCTCCACGTCGGCGTCGGTGGTGAGCAGCCAGTCAGGCGGAGCGTGATGGGCCGTCGGCGGCGCCAGCACGGTGAGCGACGAAGCCGCCGCCGTGCGGGCCCCACCGGGCGAGCCGAACCGGCCGTGGATCACGGAGAGCGCCCCCGGCCCGGCGCCGTGGGCGGCCCGGTCGAGCAGGGAGCCGGTGGCGTCGGTGCTCGAATCGTCCACGGCCACCACCCGCCAGCCCGGCTGGGCCTCCACCTGGGGCAGCAGGGCCCCGAGCAGCGACGGGAGATGGCGGGCTTCGTTGTGGCAGGGCAGCAGGATGGCGACCGCCGGGCCCGAACCGGGTGGCCGCCCGGTCTCGTCGCTCACTCGGGGTCGGTGGCGAGGGTCGTGTCGTCGTGGTCCACCCAGAACTCACCCTTGGCCGCGCTGGCGATCTCGATGGCCACCGCCGCTCCGCTCCCGGCGCAGGCCACCGCCTGCGACGGCCACCCCGCCACCACGCCGGCGGCCCACACCCCGGGCACCGAGGTGGCCCCCCAGCGGTCGGTCACCACGTTGACCTTCACGAACGGCTGGCGGGCGTCGGTGGTCTCCAGCGGCAGGGAGCCCAGGCGCAGCGTGCCCTGGCCGGTGGCCAGCACCACGTAGCGGGCGGTCACGGTATCGCCGCCGTCGAGGGTGACGGTGAACGTGCCGCCCCCCGGAGCGATGTCGTTGACCTTCGTGGGCACCACGGCGGCACCGGCGGCGTCGACCTTGGCCCGCAGCGCCGTCAGCAGCTCCCGGCCCTCCAGCTCCTCCTGCCCCGGCAGGTTGAACAGGCGGGCCCGCTTGAGGATCGACCGGTCCTGGTCGTACACCTCGACCGACAGGCCGGCCCGGGCCAGGAAGTGGGCCGCGGTCAGGCCGGCGGCACCGCCGCCCACCACCGCCACGTCGACGTCTCTGGTCATGGTTTTCCTTCAAGCTGGAACGGATATTGCTCGAACTCAGGTTAGGGCGTGGCCGCGGTGTTGACGGACTCGACCAGGCGGAACCCCATGGCGTAGTGGGCCGATGGGTACCACCCGTGACGGCGGGCGCAACGGGCCAGATCGCCGTGGCGGGCGAAGCTGCCGCCCCGGGCCACCCGGTAGGCGGCGCCGTGGGTGGCGGTCAGGTCGTCGTCGACGGTCTCGGCCCCGGGATAGGGCCGGTAGTCGTCGGCCACGAACTCCTCTACGTTGCCGGCCAGGTCGAGCACCCCGAAGGGCGAGGCGCCGTTCGGGTGGATCCCCACCGGTGTGGTGGTGAGGGGGCCGGCCTCGGCCGTGTTGGCCCGGGCCGGGTCCCACTCGTCGCCCCAGGGGTACCGGCGGCCGTCACCCCCGGTGGCGGCGTACTCCCACTCGGCCTCCGTGGGCAGGCGGAACGGGCGACCGGTCGCCTCGGCCAGCCAGGCGCAGTAGCGGGAGGCCTCCTCGGGCGACACGGTGTACACCGGCTGGTTGGCGGCGCCGAGGGGAAAGGTGCCGTGACCCCAGGCGCTGGGCCGCTGGGCCGGGGCGGTGGCCAGCACGTACGCCAGGAACTCCTCGTTGGTGACGGGGAACCGCCCGATCCGGAACGCGGCGACGGCGACCTCGTGGCGGGGCGCTTCCTTCAGGATCCAGCTCCGCTCGACGCCGAGCGATGCCCAGCGGGCCACCACCCGGTCCACCTCGTCGAGGTCGATGCCCATGCGGCTGATGCCGGCGGGGATGTCGACCAGCTCCGGGATCATCGGCGTCCCCGGTTCCCGGCCCGGCGGGCCGCCGGCGCCGATGCGGGGGTCCCCCAGCTCGCCCAGGCGTAGCCCAGCGGCGTGGCGTCGGGCAGCGGGCTGCACCGGATCAGCAAGCACGGCCAGCAGCTCGTCGAGCCCGGCAGCGGCCAACGCAGCCAGCTCGGGGCGCAGTGCGATCAGCGCCGGGCCCGATCGGGCCAGATCCGCCTCCGGCTCGGCCGGGTCGACGGTGGCCACGGTGAAGGCGGGCCGGGCCGGATCGTGCGCAGCGGTCACGGTCGAGCAGTCTACGAACCCAGTCGACGCTGTCCGCTGTGAGCGGACAGCCCAACACTGTCCGCTGTGAGCGGACACCGGGGGGCGGCTCAGGTGTTGCGGAGCCACCGCAGGTCGACCCACGGCGGTTGCGGAGGCGGGGCGACCGCCCCCGGAGCGGCCAGGATCCATGCGATGGGAGCCTGGGGTGTCACTGGGCGCCGCATAATAGCGACAACCCAGGCACGGGAACGGGACGCCAGGACGCCGATGCGTCTTGTCGTCGACCGGGCAGCGTGAGCGAACCGGTAGCGGCCCCGGCCCACGCGGACGACCCGCCCTCGCCGGGTCTCCCACCGCAGCGCATCCGAAATGATCTTGGAGGCCCGCCCACCGAGATCGAAGCCGTGCCGCTGGACCAGCACGGCCACCATCTCGGCCACCGTCATCTCGTCCCGCTTCATCAGCTCATCGACCAGGACGAACCGCAGGGCCCGACCCCGTAGGGGCGGCACCGACGCCGATGATCCAGCGAGATGATCCATACGTCGAACCTACTCAGGCGGTGTGACAGCGAGCCGGCGACCGGCCGGGTCGGTTCACTGTCACACCAGCCGGGCACAATGATCGTCGTGACGACGGCCAACCCGCTCCCGCTCCGTTCGATCCTGGAGCTGCCGCCCGAGCTCTCGGGCGCCCTGACCTTCCACCTCCCGCTGGAGGTGTTCGCCCTCGAGGACGCGGGCGCCAGCCCGGAGCACATCCAGGAGCGGATGGCGGCCGGCTTGGCCGACGCCTACCGCAGCGGCCTGGTGGATCCGCCGTTCTACCGGTGGGCGGTGGAGCAGTACCGGCCGGTGGCGGCGTCGCTCCTCTCGCCCGGTCGGGCCGAGCGGGAGGCGGCGTTCGCCTCGGTCCTGCCCCTGGGCGAGGGGCTGGTGGGTGCGGCCTTCCACGGCCTCATCCGCACCGGCTACGGCGCCCTGCGGCGGGATCCCGACGAGCTGGCCCGGGGCCTCGCCTACCTCCGCACCCGCCGCCAGGTCCTGCGCGGCCCGTCCCCGGCCGCCGGGCCGGCCGCCGAGGCCGCCATCCCGCCGCCGGAGGCGAGCGAGGGCACCACGGTGTTCGACCAGCTGTCGATGGCGGCCGGGGCCGGCGGCGACAACCCGCTGGCCGACACCGGCCACCCCCTGCCCCCGGCCCCCGAGCTGGCGGCCCGGGCCGCCGAGCTGCTCCGCCACGACGCCGGCTCGTTCGTGTCGGTCCACGCCATGACCGGCCTGCACGGCCTGGCCGAAGTCCACCATCTGGTCACGGGCGAGGCCCCGGCCGCCGGCCTCGACGCCACGATCCTGGGCCCCTGGTGGCGAGCCTGGGCCATCGGGCTCGTGGCCTGCACCGCCGTCGTCACCGCCACCCCGGCGGTGGGCCGCACCGAGCGCGCCCCCGCCTTCACCGACACCCCGGCGCTGATGGCGGCCGCCGTCGCCTCGGGCGACACCCACAGCGTGAAGCTGGCCGTGGCCCTGCGCCGCCTGGTCGCCTTCGGCGTGCTCGACGAAACGGCGCTGTGGGAGCTGGGCGCCATCAAGCTGGGCGTGCCCGAGTGCTGAGCCGCCGCCCGGCCGGCCGGGCCCCACCCGGTAACCACCGCCCTCAGCGGGCGGCGTAGCCGAGCTGGGGCAGCTCCCGCCTGGTGATCACGTGGTCGACGAGCCCGTAGGCCACGGCGTCCTCGCCCCGCAGGATGTAGTCGCGGTCGATGTCGGCCGTGACCCGCGCCTCGGTCTGCCCGGTGTGGTGGCACAGGATCTCCACCATCCGCCGCCGCATCTCCACCACCTCGGCCACCGCCAGCTCCAAGTCGGTCGACTGGCCCTGCACCCCGCCGTGGGGCTGGTGGATCAGCACCCGGCTGTTGGGCAGCACGGCCCGCTTCCCCGCGGCCCCGCCGGCCAGCAGCACGGCGGCGGCCGAGGCGGCCTGGCCCACACAGATCGTGCCCACGTCGCAGCTCAGGAACTGCATGGTGTCGTAGATGGCGAACAGCGCCGTCATGTCACCGCCGGGCGAGTTGATGTAGAGGGCGATGTCGCGCCCCGGCCCGGTCGACTCCAGATGCAGGAGCTGGGCGATCACGAGGTTGGCCACCTGGTCGTCGATCGGGGTGCCGAGGAACACGATCCGGTCGTTGAGGAGTCGGGAGAACAGGTCGAAGGCCCGGTCGCCCCGGGCGCTCGGCTCGACAACGGTGGGTATGAGCAGTCCGGCCATCGGGGGCCCTCCGGTTTCAGGTCAGGTCAGCTATGTGCAACTGATCGGTTGCGGCCCACCTTAACTGCAACCCATGAGTTGCACAACACCACCCCGACCCCGTACCCTCGCCTCATGGAGCGCACCCAGGACTTCGACGTACCGGCCGAGGAGCTGTGGGAGGCGGTGACCGACCCGGAGCAGATGGGCTGGCTGGGCGACGAGGTGTCGCTCGACGTGCGCCCCGGCGGCACCGGCCGCATCACCGACGACGGCGAGACCCGCGAGGTCCGGGTCGACACGGTCGACGCCGGCCGCCACCTGTCCTTCCGCTGGTGGCCCGAAGGCGACGAGGACATGGCCAGCCGGGTCGACCTGATCGTCGTCCCCCGCCCACCCGGCAGCCGGCTGGTGGTGCGCGAAACGCTGCCGGTTCCGGTGGCCGCCATCGGAGCCGGCGGGCAGGCCGAGGCCCGGGCGCTGGCCACCTCCGGCGGCGAGCCCACGGGCTGGGACCACCGCCTGGTGATCCTCGGGCTGGCCACGCTGCCCCCGCTCGCCCTGGCCGCGGCCGGGGGCCGCTGCTGACCGGCGGCCCGATCCCCCCTTCCGGCCCGCCGGGCCCAACCATGGACGAGGTGTTCGCCGCCCTGGCCGACCCGACCCGCCGGGCCGTGCTCCAGCGCCTGCTCGACGACGGCCCGGCCACGGCCACCGCCCTGTCGCCGTCGTTCGCCATGTCCCGCCAGGCCGTGGTCAAGCACCTGGGGGTGCTGGCCGACGCCGGGCTGGTGACGGCCGAGCGTCACGGCCGGGAGGTCCGCTACGCCGGTCGGGCCGAGCCCTTGGTCGACGCCGCCGCCTGGCTGGCCCGCACCGGCGCCGCCTGGGACCGTCGCCTGGCCCGCCTTTCCCGCCAACTGAGCCCGCCGCCCCCCGGCTGACGGCCCACCGCTTCGGCCGCGTTCGCCGTTCGGACGACTGTATTTCTCGCATCTGGGCGAACTTCGTCGAGAAAAACCGCAAGAGGCGGCATTACTCGACAAAGTTCGGGCCCGGCCTGTGTCAGCCCAGAGCGGACTCGATGGCGGCGATGACGGCGGGATCGTCGGGCGTCATGGTGGGGGCGAACCGGGCGACGACCTCACCCTCCTTGTCCACCAGGAACTTCTCGAAGTTCCACAGGATGTCGGGCTCCTCGTTGGGCGTCATGCCGAAGCCCCGCAGCCGCTCCCGAAACGCCCCGGGGTCGCCGGCGGCCGCCGGGATCGAGTGGGTGAGCTCCCGGTACAGCGGGTGCTGCTCGGGCCCGACCACGCTGATCTTGTCGAACAACGGGAACGTCACCGAGTAGTTCGTGGTGCAGAACTCCACGATCTCCTCCGGCGTGCCGGGCTCCTGGCCGGCGAAGTCGTTGGAGGGGAAGCCGAGCACGGTGAACCCGCTGTCGGCGAACCGTTGCTGCACCGCCTCCAGCGCCTCGTACTGCGGGGTGAGCCCGCACTTGGAGGCCACGTTGACCACCAGGCGCACCTGACCGTGATGGTCGCCGAGGGTGGCGGGGGTGCCGTCGATCCGCTTCACGGGGATGGTCTCGATGTCGCTCATGGTGCGCTCCTGTTTCCCGGCCCGCCGGAGCGGACCGTTGTACCGATCGTCCGATTCTTACATGGCGGGGGCGGGCCGGCCCCAGCCCGGTGCCCGAGGCCCGGCCGACCTGGGCCGCCCCACCGGCTCAGACCTACAATCGCCGGCGTGACCAGCACCGTGATCGACATCCCCCGTTCGCAGTGGACCCTGGTGGAGGTGGTGCGGCGCCAGGCCGAGCGCCTGGGCGACGCCGAGCTGATGGACGTGGAGGGCGACCGCCTCACCTTCGCCGAGCTCGACCGCCGCTCCAGCCAGGCCGCCACGGCCCTGGCCGGCCTGGGCGTCAACCCCGGCGACCGGGTGCTGGCTCTGGCCACCAACTCCGTCGAGTTCCTGGTGGCCATGATCGCCACCCACAAGCGCCGGGCCGTGTTCACCCCGATCAACACCGAGCTGAAGGGCTCGTTCCTGGAGCACCAGGTGCGCAACAGCGATCCGGTGGTGGTGCTGTGCGACGTCGAGCTGCTGCCCGCCTTCGCCCACGTCGGCACCGACGGCCTCGACGGCCTGGCCCACACGGTGCTCATCGGGTCCGGTGACCCCGCCAACAAGGGGTATGCCAACGTGCCGCCCTCGCTGGCCGACCGCTCCACCGTCACCACCTGGGAGGCGATGCTCGACGGGGTCGAGACCGACGGGGCGCAGGTGCTCACGCCCGAGCCGAGCGACGTGTGCACGATCATGTACACCTCGGGCACCACCGGCCCGTCGAAGGGGGTGCTGCTGCCCCAGGCCCACTGCGTGTTGTTCGCCAAGGGGTCGGCCGACGCCCTCGACCTACGCGAAGGCGAGGACCGCTGGTTCACGTGCATGCCGTTCTTCCACGCCAACGGCCTGTTCATGCAGGTCTACGCCGGCCTGATCGCCGGCGTGCCGATCACGGTGGTCAAGCGGTTCAGCGTCAACGCCTGGCTCGACCAGGTGATCGGCTGCGGGGCCACCGTCACCAACGCCCTGGGCGTGATGCCCGAGTTCATCTTCCGCCGGCCGGTCGACCCCCGGGACCGGGACCACAAGGTCACCCGCATGATGGCGGTGCCGGTAGCGGCCGAGTGGGGCGAGGCGTTCGAGAAGCGCTTCGGGATCCGCCTGGTGCAGGGTTTCGGCATGACCGAGATCAACATGGTGGCCTACTCCGACCCGGCCGACCCCGTGATCCCGGGCTGCGCCGGCCGGGTGCTCGACGAGTTCTTCGAGGTCATCGTGGCCGACCCCGAGACCGACGAGCCCCTCCCCGCCGGGCAGGCGGGCGAGATCCTGGTGCGGCCCCGCCAGCCGTTCTGCTTCAACCTCGGCTACTTCCGCATGCCCGACAAGACCGTCGAGGCCTACCGCAACCTGTGGTTCCACACCGGCGACGCCGGCCGGTTCGACGCCGAGGGCCGCCTCCACTTCATCGACCGCCTCAAGGACCGCATCCGGCGCCGGGGCGAGAACATCTCCTCCTACGAGATCGAGCAGGTGCTGAACGAGCACCCGGCGGTGGTGGAGAGCGCGGCCGTGGGCATCCGGGTGGAGGGGGCCGGGGGCGAGGAGGAGATCAAGGCAATCCTCGTGTTGGAGGGCGGGCCCGATACCGAGCTCGACCGGGTCGCCTTCCTCGACTACTGCGCCGAGCACATGCCCCGCTACGCCGTGCCCCGCTTCGTCGAGGTGGTGGCCGAGCTGGACAAGACCCCGTCGGGCAAGATCCGCAAGCAGGCCCTGCGCGACGGCGGCATCACCGATGGCACCTGGGACCGGGAGTCGGTCGGCTACCAGCTCCGCCGCTGAGCGCCACACCACCGCCTCCCAGCCTGCATCGCTGCCTCCGGTAGCGCGGCGGCGGCCACCGGCAACGTCAGAGCCCGGTCCCTGAGCTGATCGCGGACCGTCGGCGCCGGCTAGCAGGCTGCGGAAAAGCTGGTCACGGCGAGGGTCTGGGTTCGGGGTGAGTG
>JAWKIL010000036.1:0-37013 GCA_041394285.1 Acidimicrobiales bacterium
CGCCTCGCCCGACGGTGCACCCGAAGCCAACTGCCAGCTGTCCGCCGCCCGGGCGCAGGCCGTGCACGACCTCCTGGTCAACGAGCACGGCGTCCGGGACGAGCGCCTGACCCCCGTCGGGCTCTGCGCGACGGACCAGCTCATCGAGAACCGGACCGTCCTGTTCACCGAGCCGAGATAGGCGAGCGGGATGCCGCCAGCCCAACGGACGCTGCCCGAACCTGTGGCGCCCGGGTGCGAGCCCAGTATGCTCGCCACGTCTCCGCTCGCGGACCATCTCGAAGGGCACTGGCATGGATGACGACGACGACGACATTGGATGGATGGCCGGCGCAGTTGCCGCCATCGCCGCTGCTATCGGCGCCGTAGCCGCCGTTGTGGGTGTCGTCGTGGTGGTGGTCACGACCATCAACTAGTGGGTACGACCGACAACTAGCGGTCACGGCCGTCGATTGTCGGTCGCAACGAGCGGTCGGACGCGCCGATGGCCGGGCACGCGAACGGCCCGGCCACCAGCTTCATGGCGATGACACGTCAGGTGGCGGCCAACGCTTCGAGCACGTCCAGGCGAGCGGCCCGGCGGGCCGGGAAGACGGCAGCACCAGCACCGGCGACGCCGGCCACCACAGCCATCACCGCCAACTTGGCGACGGGGAGGGTGAAGTCGTCGAAGCCGTACTCGGCCAGGGCCCGCAGGGTGGCCCAGGCGAAGAAGATGCCGACCAGGGCACCGGTGGTCGCTCCGTAGACCGCCACGATGACCGCCTCGCCCCGGATCGTCCGGCGGATCTGGCTGCGGGCCATGCCGACGGCCCGAAGGAGGCCGAGCTCCCGGGTCCGCTCGTGGACCGACAGGGCGATCGTGTTGGCCACCCCGAACAGGGCGATGATGACGGCCAGGGCCAACAGGCCGTAGACGAGGCCGAGCATCTGGTCGATGTCGCCGCTCACCGCATCGGCGAAGCCCTGGCGGTCGAGCACCTCCACGTGGAACCGGTCGGCCGTCGCCCGCACCGCCTGATCGTCGCCGTCGACGTACACCCGGTAGTCGAGCTGGGCCGGCAGGTACCGGTCGTAGAGCGCGGTGTCGACGAATTCGGGCCCGACCCACTTGGCGTCCTCGTAGACGGCCCGCACGGTCAGGTCCACCGGTCCGGTCGGCAACAGCACCGCCACGGTGTCACCGATCGCCCAGCCCCGGTCGGCGGCCTCGTCCTCCGAGACGGCGATGCCGTCGGCGCCGAGCGCCGTCACATCACCCTCGATGGAGCCGAGGTCGAACATGGTCGGCAGGGTGGCGTCGAAGGCCTCCAGGTTGCTGGTCTGTTCCCCGTCGACCACCGCTGCGGTGACCCGGTTGGCGGTGACCAGCTCGACGCCTGGGGCGGTGCGCAGGGCCGCCGCCAGCTCGGTGCTCAGACCGCCGCTGCCGTCCCACGCCCCGGAATCGATGAGGTGGGTGCCGTGGAAGTCGGATTCGAGCGCAGCCCCGAACGACGTGCGGATCGAGGCGGCGAAGACCGTGATGAAGGTGATGAGTGCCACCCCGATCATCAGCGCCGACGAGGTCCGGGCGGTCCGCTTGGGATTGCGCATGGCGTTGCGGGTGGCCAGCTCGCCGGGCAGACCGCCGAACCGGAGGCCGACACCGATGACCTGGGCCGCCGGGCGGGCCGTCACCGGAGCCAGCACCGCTGCTCCGATCAGGAGGATCAAGGCTCCCAGACCGACCAGGGCGATCTCCTTCTGGGCCAGGCCGAACAGCAGCACCGCCACACCGGCCGCCGTCGTGGTTCCGCCCGAGATCATCCGGCGGAACCGCACGTCGACCCGCTCGATGGCCACGTCCCGCAGGGCGGCGATCGGCCGGACCTTCCCGGCCCGCCGGGCCGGCAGGAAGGCCGACACCACGGTGACCACGACGCCGACGCCGAAGGCCAGCGCCATCGCTCCCGTGCTCACGACGAGGGCATGGTCCGGCATCTCGAGGCCGACGGCGGTGATCAGGGCCCGGATTCCGAAGGCGACGAGGGTGCCCACCATCAGCCCCACCGCCGAGGCGACCACCCCCACCACGACCGCCTCGGTCAGCATGGCCCGCAGGACCTGGCGCCGGGAGGCGCCGATGGCCCGCAGCATGGCCATCTCCCTGGTGCGCTGGGCCACGCTGATCGAGAAGGTGTTGTTGATGATGAAGGCACCGACGAACACGGCGATGAAGGCGAAGACCAACAGGAAGATCTTGAACGGGCCCAGGATCTCGTCGAAATGGGCCTCGTCGTCAGCCCTCACCTGATCGCCCGATACGACCTCGACCGTGCCCGGCACGGCGCGGGCGATCGCCTCCACCAGCTGGGCCTGATCGACGCCGTCGGCGCCGGTGACGGCGATCGAGTCGACGAGGCCGGGTTGCCCCAGGAGCTCGGTCGCCGCCCCGTCGGAGAACAGGACCGCTGTCGCCCCGCCCATCTCGCCGGTCGAGCCGAAGTCGGCCAGCCCGGACACGGTGAAGGAGCCGGGACCCGACGGTGTGATCACGGTGACCTCGTCACCGGGCCCGTAGCCGGCGACGCGGGCCGTCTCGGTGTCGATGACAACCTGGTCGTCGGCACCGGGAGGCGCGCCCTCCACCAGTCGGTAGGGGTTCAGGGCCTCGCTGGCCACCCAGTTCATGGCGAAGGTGGGCGCCTGCTCCGGGTCGCCGACCAGCTCCCCGTCGGCGCCGACGACCTGGGCGTAGCCCGTGGTCCGGGTCGCCACCTGGTCGACCCCGGGCACCGTCCGGATCGTGTCGACCAGTGATGCGTCGACCCGCTCCCCCGTCTGCCCGAAGGCCAGGTCGACCGGCTGCGAGGCCCGGACGATGGCGTCGGCCTCGCCGTTGAGCTCGCCGGCGATGGAGTGGAAGCTGGCGGTGAGCGTGTCGTTGAACACGAGCGTTCCCGCCATGAAGGCCACGCCGAGCACGACGGCGAAGGCGGTGGCGGCCAGGCGCATCCTGTGCGCCACGAGGTTCCGGATGGTGAGGGTGAACATGTCAGGCTCCGATCCGGCGGATCTGGTCGAGGACGGCGTCAGCTGTCGGGTTGGCGATGTCGGTGACGATGCGACCGTCGGCCAGGAACACGGCCCGGTCGGCGTAGGAGGCGGCCACCGGATCGTGGGTGACCATGACGATGGTCTGGCCCAGGTCGTGGACGGCCGACCGCATGAACGTCAGCACCTCGGTGCCGCTACGGGAATCGAGGTTGCCGGTCGGTTCGTCGGCGAAGATGATCTCGGGCCGGGCGGCCAGGGCCCGGGCCACCGCCACCCGCTGCTGCTGGCCACCCGACAGCTCGGACGGTCGATGGCTCAGCCGCTTGGCCAGGCCGACGGTGGCGACGACGTGGTCGAACCACCCGGCATCGACCTTACGGCCGGCCAGCCGGGCCGGCAGGGCGATGTTCTCGGCTGCCGTCAGCGTCGGCACCAGGTTGAACGCCTGGAAGATGAAGCCGATCCTGTCCCGTCGCACCTCGGTGAGCCTGCGATCGTCGAGGGTGGCGAGGTCGAGGTCGCCGATGAAGACCGAGCCCGAGGTGAGACTGTCGAGCCCGGCCAGACAGTGCAGCAGCGTCGACTTGCCGGAGCCGGAGGGCCCCATGATGGCGGTGAACCGGCCCGTGGCGAAGGCTGCCGAGACCCCGTCCAGCGCCGTGACCCTGTTGTCGCCGGACCCGTAGGTCTTGGTGGCATCGATGACCCGGGCCGAGGCCGGCGGTTCCCAGCCGGCGGGCCCTGCGGCGTGATGGTCGGCCGGGGAGGCGATGGTTTCGATCATGATGTCTGCTCCTTGTCGGGTGCCGGTTGATTGGCCCGAGGTTCCGGCCGTTCGGGACCGGTCGGTCGATCCACATCCTGAGCGACGACCCCCGGGGCGACATCGGGGTCCGACCCTGATCCGCAGATCAGGGCGCGACCCCGATGTCGAGTCCGAGCGGGGGGAGCACGATCGATACATGAGCCGACGGCCGGGACGGCCGGACGCTCTCCATCCGAAGCACTCACGAGGAGCCACTCGCATGAACCGGTACCTGCTGTACCACCGGCACCCGCCCCGCGACTGTGCCGCCGTCTTCGCCGCCTGGAACGGGTTCGAGAGCGAGCTGCGCCGTACCGACGCCATGTCGACGTGCGCCTACGGCGGGCACGAGATCTGGTGGTGGGTCTCGGCCCCCGACCAGCGGGCGGCCCGGGCCCTCCTGCCCCGCTTCGTGGCCGACATGACGGTGGCCGCCCGGGTGGCGCCGATCACCGTGCCGTAGCCGACCGGTTCCATCCACTGGCCGCGGCCGGATGTCTCCTGTCCGTCGCTTCCCGCCAGGGGTACGATGGCACGGCGGCGGTCAGCCCGCTGCGGTGCGAGGGGGCGCCATGACCCGAGAACGGGGTGAGCTGCTGGGCCGCGACGGCGAGATCGCCGCGCTTGTGGCCGAGCTCGACGAGGCTGTCGCTGGACGAACCCGGCTGGTTCTCGTCACCGGGGAGGCCGGTATCGGCAAGTCCCGACTGCTGGAGGAGCTGGCCGAGACGGCCCGGCTGGCCAATTGCCTAACCCTGACGGGACGGGCTGCCGAGTTCGAAGCCGACCTGCCCTTTGCCGCCCTGATCGACGCCCTCGACCCCTACCTCCGCACCCTCGACGACCGCGACCTGGAACGGCTGTCGCTCGACCGCCTCGGTGCCCTGGCCGCGGTCTTCCCGGCTCTGGAGGGCATCGGGCCGGCGATCGATGTTCCGGTCAACGCCGGCGAGCGGTTCCGGCTCCACCGGGCCGTCGGCGAGCTGCTCGAGCGCCTGGCCGCCCGCCAGCCGGTCCTCCTCGTTCTCGACGATCTCCACTGGGCCGACCAGGCGTCGCTGGAACTGGCGGCGCACCTGACCCGGCGTGCACCCGAGGGGGCGATCCTGATCGCGTTCGGGGTCCGAACGGCGTCGATGCCGGAGCGGGCTTCGCGGGCCCTGGCCAGCATCGAGACCGCCTACCAGGTGACCCGGCTGGAGGTCCCGCCGCTCGGCCCGGCGGCGCTCGGTCGCCTGGTCGGGGTGGGAGGCGCAGCCGCCGGCCGGCTCCATGAGCTGACCCGGGGCAATCCGTTCTTCGCCCTGCAGTTGTCCCACTCGGGGGCCGCCCCCGGCCGCGAGCTGACGCTCGACAACATCCCCCAGGCGGTCCAGCGGGCCATCCGCCTGGAGCTCGACGCCCTCGCCGCCTCGGCCCGGGAGGTGGCGGGAGCGGCGGCCGTCGTCGGCGATCCGTTCGATCTCGACCTGACGATCAACGCCACCGAGATCGGCGAGGACGCCGTGCTCGACGGGCTGGACGAGCTCTGCGTGCACGGCATCGTCCGACCGACGGCCATGCCCCGCAGCTTCGAGTTCCGCCATCCCCTGGTGCGCTCGGCCATCTATCAGGCCACGCCGCCCGGGACCCGGATCGCCCGCCACCGCCTGATCGCCGACCATCTCGGCGGTCGGGGGGCGGGCCCGGTCGAGCTGGCCCGCCACGTCGAGCACTCGGCCCGCCACGGCGACCTCGATTCGGTCCGGGTGCTGACCCTGGCGGCCGAGGCGGTGCTGGCCCAGGCTCCGCTCAGCGCGGCCCGCTGGACCGAGACGGCCTTGTCGCTGGTGCCCGCATCCGAACCATCCCGACGCCGGATCCGACTCCTCGGCGACCTGGCTCTGGCCCGGGCCGGGGTCGGCGACCTCCACGGTGGGCTCGACGCCCTCCACACCAGCCTGTCGCTCGTCGAGCCCGATGACCATCGGGCGCTCGTCAACGTGGCCGTCGCCGCCGCCCTCGGCGAGCGTCTGGTCGGTCGGCCCGACCTGGCCGATGCCACGCTGGCCGCCGCCTACGAGCGGCTCGACGACCCGGAATCGGCTCACGCCGTGATGGTGGCCATCGCCCGATCCAACAACTATTTCTACCTGGGGGCGTTCGACGAGATGCTGGTGTGGGCCCGGCGGGCCGAGGCCGCGGCCTCCCGGCTCGGCGACGACTCGCTGTTGGTCGCGGCCTATGCCGCCCTCACCGAAGGAGCGGCCTTCTCGGGCCGGATCGAGGCGGCCCTCGAAGCCCATGCTCTCGTGCGGCCCCTCCTCGTGACGCTCGACGACCGGGCCCTGAGCCGTCAGCTCCAGCTGGAGGCGCTGTGCAGCCTGGCCGGTGCCGAGCTGTACCTCGACCTGTACCACGACGCCTACGCCCACGCCCAGCGGGGCCTGCGCCTGGCCCGGGAGACCGGCCAGGTGCACCTGATGCCGGTGTTCATTCCGATCGCCGGTAGCGCCGCCTGGGTCATCGGCGACCGGGAGGCGGCGTTCGAGATCTTCGACGACGCCATCGACGGGGCCCGGATGCTGGGCAACGACTCGACGCTCGCCTGGTACCTGTTCAACCGGGCCCTGGCGGCCCTGGTCTACGGTGACAGCGAGCTCGCCGACAAGCTCAGCGAGGAGAGCTGGTCTCTGGCCGAACCCTTGGGCGAAGGCATGATCCGCGCCTTCTCCTCGGCCATCCGGGCGTCCGTGATGCTCGAGACCGGCCGGCCAGCGGAAGCCATCGGCCTGATCCACGCCGGTGCCGGCGGACCCGACGTCGCCCTCGTCGCCGGCGGTTGGCGGGGCCTGTGGTACGAGGTGCTGGCCAACGCCCATCTCCAGCTGGGAGAGCTCGACGCCGCCCGGCAGGTCGTCGGCCGAGCCCGCTCGCTGGCCGCCGAGGTGCGGGTCGAGATCGCCGCCATGAGCGCGGACCGGGCCGAGGCGGCGGTGGCGATGGCGGCCGGTGACTCGAGCCGGGCGGTGGATCTGGCCCGCTCGGCCGTGGCCCGGGCAGCGGCCATCGGGTCGCCGATCTGGACCGCCTCGTCTCAGGAGCTGCTCGGCCGGGCGCTGGCGGCCGCCGGCGACGACGAGGCGGCCGCCACCGCCCTCGATCTGGCGTCGGTCGGCTACGACGGGCTGGGGGCCGTCCGCCTGCGGGACCGGGTGGACGGCGAGCTGCGGCGGCTCGGTCGAACCGTCCGGCGCCGGACCCGGGCCGGGCGGGGTGAGCAGGGCCTGGCCGCCCTGACCGGCCGCGAGCTCGAGGTGGCCGAGCTGATCCGGGGCCACGCCACGAACCGGGAGATCGCCAGCAACCTGTTCCTTAGCCTCAAGACCGTCGAAACCCATATCCGACACATCTTCGAGAAGCTGGGCGTCAACTCCCGGGCCGACGTGGCCCGGGCCATCGAGGCTGCAACGGGCTGACGGGCCCTGCAGAGCGCCATCTCGGGGTCGTGCTCAGGGTCGACCCCCGATGTCGGCCGCGGCCCATTCAGCGCACGATCCCGGTAAGGCCGATTCTCGCTCCCGGGCATCGGTTCCAGCACTGCTCGATCGGACCGGAGACGACATGGCCGCACCGTCCATCCCCAACCGCCGCCCCTCGACGCCAGCCCGATCGGGCCGACCGCCATCGATCGGAGTGGTCGCTCCGCTCGTCGAGCCGGTGACCCAGTTGGCGCTGGTGGCCCTGGCCGCCCTCACCTACTTCGGTGTTCGCGGTCTGACCGAGGCCAACCAGGTCGCCGCCGTGGCCCACGCCCATGACGTGCTCCGATTCGAGCACGGGCTCGGCCTCGACGTCGAGCACCGGCTCCAAGCGGCGGTGATCGGCCACCACGCCATCGTCACCGCCATGAACTGGGTCTACATCTGGGGGCACTGGCCGGCCATCATCGCCACCCTGGTGTGGTTGTACCGGTCGGACCGCGACGGCTACCGCCTGCTGCGCAACGCCATGTTCGTCTCGGGCGCCATCGGGCTGGTCGTCTTCGCCGCCTTCCCGGTCGCCCCTCCCCGGCTGGCCGACCTCGGGCTGATCGACACCGTGACCGCCCACTCCAGCTCCTACCGGGTGCTGCAACCCCCGTCGCTGGTCAACCGGTACGCCGCGGTGCCGAGCCTGCATGTCGGCTGGAACCTCCTGGTCGGGGTGTTCCTGTGGCGCCACGCCGGCGGTCGGCTCCGAGCCGTGGCGGTGGCTTCACCGGCGCTGATGTTCGCCGCTGTGGTCCTGACCGCCAACCACTTCGTCGTCGATGGACTGGCCGGGATGACCGTGGCCGCCGTCGGCCTGGTGTCGGCCACCGCCGTTCGTCGCCTGGTGCTGCGCCCCGCCGGGCAGGCCCTAGGTGGTTTAGTCCTTGACGGAACGGTTCGCTCCGACAATACTCTCGTGATTCACGATTAGGGCTTCGTCTATTCGGCGGAAGTGACGGGCCCCGGACACCCCAGTCCCGCATCAGCGCGCGAGATCCCGCGCCTGTCCCTCACGCCGGGCGCCCGCCCGGCGTAGCGGCTTGGCGCGCCCCGGGCGCGGACGAGGCCCAGCCTCGGCGCGGGCACGGAAAGGACCACGCATGGCGGATCTGGAGACGAGCCTCAAGGAGTGCATGACGATCACGGGCGCCATCGGCGTCGCCCTGGTCGACTACACGAGCGGCATGACACTCGGCTCGGCCGGCGGAGGGCGCGAGCTCGACCTCGAGGTTGCCGCCGCCGGCAACACCGAGGTGGTGCGGGCCAAGATGCGCACGATCAACGATCTCGGGCTGAACGACACGATCGACGACATCCTGATCACGTTGGGAAACCAGTACCACCTCATCCGGCCCCTGACGTCGGCCCGGGGTGACGGGCTGTTCCTCTACCTGGCGCTGTTGAAGTCGGTGGCGAACCTGGCCATGGCCCGCCGACAGCTGCAATCCGTCGAGAAGGAACTCGAGATCTGACGACGAGCCCCCGATGCCGACGTCCGCCCCCGCCGACGCCATCACGTTCAAGGTCCTCGTGGTCGGCGCGTTCGGCATCGGCAAGACCACGTTGATCCAACAGGTCTCGGACGTACCGGTCGTCGGGACCGAGGTGAGGACCTGGGGCGACGAGGCGGCGGTCAAACCGACCACGACGGTAGGTGTCGAGTACGGGCTCTACTCGGTGGCCGACGACGACGCCGTCATCACCCTGCTGCTGTTCGGCACCCCGGGACAGGACCGGTTCGCGCTGGTGCGGGACGTTGCGGCCCAGGGCATGGACGGCCTGATCGTGATCATCGACGCCGAGGACCACACCACCTGGTCGGTCGGTCGTTCGCTGCACGAGATCTACAACCCGGAGGGCGGCGTTCCCACGCTGCTGGTGATCAACCGGGCACCCGGCGGTAGCGACATCCCTCCCGGCGCGGCGGCCGCCGTGGGGCTCTCCCCCCAGCGGTCGGCCGTGTCATGCGGAGACGTCGTGGATTCCGGCGACGCCCGGCGGTTCCTGGTCGACCTGCTGATGCTGATCCTGCACGACCTGGAAGACGAGGAGGACGGCGGATGACGACCACCGCCAGCGACCCGACGGTGAGCGACAAGGAGTACGTGGCCCGCCAACTCCGGGCGTTGCGCCGCCTCCCCGGGGTCACGGCCACACTCGTGGCCACCACCGACGGGCGGAGCTACTTCCACGACTTCGTTGAGGTGTCGCCGGGGTCGGCCGCTGCGATCACGGCCTCCTCGCTGGCGTTGGCCGCCCGGCTGGGCGACCTCACCGACCCCGGGGCGGCGCTGCTCGAACTGCAGGTGCGCACGAGCTCCGGCTATGTCTGCCTCTACGCCGTCGACTCCGATCACCTGCTCGGCGTGGTGACGGCCCACACGGTCAACCTGGCCCGGCTCAAGCTCGAGACCAGGGATGTCATCTCGGCGCTGGCCATCCATCTCGGCGGAACCGGTACCAGCCCGGCCGACCCCCCATCCCATCCCCGTGCAACCCCTTGAACAGGAGCGACAGCACCGTGCTCAGCGAACAGCAGATCGTCAACACCATGCAACAGATCGCAGCGGACCTTCCCGGCTTCCTGGCCGCGTCGCTCGTCGACCTCGACTCGGGGATGACGCTCGGCGTCTACAGCAAGGACGCAAGCTTCGATCTCAACAGCGCCTCGGCCTTCAACAGCGAGATGGTCAAGCAGAAGCTGAAGATCATCTCCGTGCTCGGCGTGGAAGGCACCCTGGAGGACATGCTGCTCACACTCACCGAGCAGATCCATCTCATCCGGTTGATCAACCCCGGGACCTTCCTGTATCTCGCCGCCGACCGCTCGATGTCCAACCTGGCCATGGTGCGCAACGCGGTGTCGGCCCACGCTGCAGCGCTCAGCTCGTGACCTGAGGGATGACATTGTCCGACGGGCCGGACAGCACGGCGTCAGACAGCGGGCCATCGGTCACCCTGCGGGTGTTGATCGACGGAGCCACCCGGCTGGGCCGGGCCGAGACGATCGAGCAACTGGCGGCAGCCAACGGCGCGGCGGTGGCGACGATCAGGAGCGAACGGGGTGAGGGCCTCGCCCTGTGGTTGACCTTCGAGGCCGGCTGGTACGAGGGAAGCCCGCTCCACTTCGACATCGTGGCCACCACACCGCTGCTCGATCACGCGGCCCGGGCCCGGATGGCGGCCTCCGCCGACGTCGTGATCCTCGTCGTCGAGACCAGCCCGGACGGCCTGGCGGCGGCCAGCCGCCACCTGCTGTCGGAGGCCGGCCCACCGGGCGACGCCGAGCCCGGTCTCGTCGTCTTCGCCCGGCGCACCGCCGACGAGGCCGAACCGGAGGCGGTACTCGCCGCCCTCGGCCTGCCGCCCGCCACGCCGGCGCTCCTGTGCGGGCCGGACGGGTCCGGCGTCCGGTATGGCTTCGCCCTGGCCGTCCGGGTGGGCCTGGCCCGGGTTCGGCAACGGGACGAGCTCGGGCTCCCCCGTCGGCGGCCGTGTGATGCCGACGGCCTCCGGTCGATCTGCGTCGGCGGCGGTGTCGCTCCGCCGGTCGACTGCCCGGTGGCCGTCCCGCAACCCCACCAGCCGGAGCCGGAGGTCACGCCGATCCCGCTCGTCGTCGAGCCGGCGTCCTCGGGCCCGCCGGTCCTGGTGCCGACCCCGCCCGCCAACCGCCGGAGCACGGGACGCAACGGCGTGGACGAGAGCCGGCTGCGGGCCAGCACGTTGGTACAACCCGGGCCGACGCCGGTGCCACCGTCGCCACCGGCGCCGGCCGCAGCACGCTGGCCGGACGCTGCCACCGGGCGCCCGCCGTCGCTGGCCTTCGACCTCGAGCGGGCGGCACCCCCGGCGAGCGCCGCCGTCGCCCCGTCATCGCCCACCGGCGTCCCATCACCCGTCGCCCCGCCTTGGCCCACCGCCGCCGCCCCGTCATCGCCCACGGCCGTCCCTTCGCTCTCGCCGAACACCGGCCCCCCGACCGTTCCCGGTCCCGATCCGGAGCTCGCCGGAGGCGAGCACGGCCCTTTCGCCCTGACGCCACGCCGACCGGGCCCGCCCACGTACCTGCTGTGGCTGGGGGCGACGGTGACCTCGGTCATGGTCCTGCTGCTCCTGCTCGCAGCGATCGGATGACCTGGTGGCCCGGATCGCTGGGAACGATGGCCTGCAGTGTGCTGGAGGACGGCAACGGATCGGGCGGCGAGCGGCAGCGCCTGCTCACCATGTGGAAGGCACTCAGTGCCGACTACGCCCGCGTGCGCCAGGAGTTGCGCGCCGCGCCGGACGCCCGGCGGGCGGCCGAGCTGCTCCATCAGCTGTCGGGTCAGCGGGCCGACCTCGAGTGGCTGAACCGCCGGCTTCACGCCCTCGTCCCCGAGGCGGCGACAGAACACGACCCGGCGGTCGGCTCCGATGAGGACCGGGCCAGCCTGCTGCGGCCGGCCAGGGAAGGGGCCGGCATCGTGACCACCCGGGCCGACGCCGGCCCCCGCCTGATCCTGCGATTCCTGATCGAGGGCCCAGCCCGGATCGACGCGCCGGGCGTGGTGGCCGACCTCGCCCAGCAGTTCAGGAGCGAGTCCGCCGTCGCCCGTTCCGTCTCGGGCCTCTGCCTGATCGAGTGGTACGCCTTCCAGGCCGGCATCTTCGAGGGGGAGCCGATCGGGTTCGAGGTGCTCACCTACGACGGTGCGGTCGACCGGGTGTTGCGCCGCCGCCTCCGTTCCCTGGTCGACGGGGTGATAGCCGTGGTCGACCCGAGGCCCGACGAGCTACCGGCGTCGTTCCGCTTCGTGAGCGAGGTGCTCGACGACGTGCAGCACCAGCCGCCGGGCGAACGGCCCGGCCTGACCGTGTTCTCGCTGTTCGCCGACGACCCCGATGCGCTCCACCCGGACCTGCTGGCGGCTGAGCTGCTCGTCGGATCCTCGGTGACGATCGTGCCCACGGCCCAGGACCAGCGCGGCTTCCTCTACGGCTTCGCCCAGGCCACCGGTGCCGCCATCAGGCGGGTGGAGGAGCGGGACCGGTCGGCGCTTCCCCGTCGCCGGAGCGAGCCCTGCACGGTGCTGCTCGACGCCCTCGACCGGCGCTTCGATCTGCCGGCCCGCCGGGTGGGCCGGTCCCGAGCGGCTCAGCCGCCGGCCGCCCGGGCGGCGACCCGGCCCCGCCCGGATGCACCGGTGCCCGCCCAGCCTCCCCCGCCGGTCGCCGCCGAACGCCCGGCGACGGTGGGCCCGGCGACGGAGCCGCCGCCTCCCCCTGGTCCCGGTGCCGCACCCCCTGGTCCCAGTGCCGGTCCGGCGGTGCCGGGTGCCGGTCCGGCGGTGCCGGCTGCCGGACGCCCCGACCAGGGTGCCGCTCCGGCCAACGCCGTCCCCGCCGGGCGGGCCACGATGCCGGGGGGCGAGCGCGGTCGGCGGGCGTCGGGCCTCCGCCGTCTCATCGCCGCCCTCCGCACCCCGCCCGACCGGCCGTAGCCGGAGCCGGGTACGGCCGCCGCGCCCGCAGGCGGACCGGGTCCCGGCGCAGGGCCCCGACGAGATGAGCCACCGGGCCCGATCTAGATTCTCGACGTGTCGTACTACGACGATCTGGGGCTGTCGCCCTCGGCCAACGACCACGAGATCCGGGCCCGGTACCGGGAGCTGGCCCGGATCGCCCATCCCGACGTCGGTGGTGATCCCACGGTCTTCCGACTGCTGACCGAGGCCTACGAGGTTCTGGGCGACCCCGCCGCCCGGCGGGTCTACGATGCCGGCTTGGCCGACCGTTCGGGCGGCTCTCCCCGCCCGCCTCGGCCTGGACCGGCACGGCCCGACGCCGACCCGGCGCCGGCGCCGGCGACCGATCGCTGGGCCACCGCCGGCACGCGCCACGCACCGCAACAGGGACACTTCTTCGCCGAGACGTTCGAGGGACTGTTCTCGCTGACCGCTACCGATCTCGGCCCCCTCGGGCGCCGGTCGCTGGTCGGCGCCGTGGCCGGGGCAGCGGCGGGGGCCGGGATCGGTCTCTTCACCGGCCAGGCCACCGCCCTGGCCTTCGGCTTCGCCCTCATCGCAGCGGTGGCCGCCGTCATCGCTTTCGGCCACGGCCGCTACCGTGACGGCCAGTGAGCCGAGTCGCCGCCCGATGAGCGGGCCCCCTCCTACCGACGCCGCCCGACACCTGGCCGACGTCCTGGCCCGCCTGGCCGGGCCCGACGCCTCACCCCGGGGCGACCAGGTCGACGCGGTGGCGGCGATCATCGAGCCGGCCGCCCGGGTGCTCGTGGTGCAGGCCACCGGGTGGGGCAAGTCGGCGGTGTACTGGGCCGCCACCGCAGCCCTGCGGGCCGGCGGGGCCGGTCCGACGCTGGTGGTGTCGCCCCTGCTGGCCCTGATGCGGGACCAGGTGGCCGCCGCCACCCGGGCCGGGCTCCGGGCCGCCACCGTCAACAGCACCAACTTCGACGACTGGGACCCCGTGTTCGCCGCCCTCGACGCCGACGAGCTCGACGTGCTGCTGGTGTCACCCGAACGGCTGGGCAACCCCCGCTTCGCCGCCCGCCTCGACGACCTCATGGCCCGGGTCGGGCTGGTGGTGATCGACGAGGCCCACTGCATCAGCGACTGGGGATTCGACTTCCGCCCCGATTACCAACGCCTGGCCCGGGCGCTCCTGTCGACGCCCACCGCCTCGGTGCTGGCCACCACGGCCACGGCCAACGGTCGGGTCACGGCCGACATCGAACGCCAGCTCGGAGCGGGCACCGTCACCTTCCGGGGCACGCTGGCCCGCACGTCGCTGCGCCTCTCGGTGGTGCCTGGGCTCAGCCCGCTGGAACGCTACGCCTGGGTGGCCGACGCCCTCGACACCCTCCCCGGCTCCGGCATCGTCTACGTCCTCACCGTGGCCGAAGCCGACCGGCTGGCCGGGTTCCTCCGGTCGTGCGGGCACCGGGTGGAGGCCTACACCGGCCAGCTCGACGCCGAGGCCCGGATCGAGGTGGAGGAGCAGCTCCGCCACAACCGGGTGAAGGCGGTGGTCGCCACGTCTGCCCTGGGCATGGGCTACGACAAGCCCGATCTCGGCTTCTGCCTCCACGTGGGGTCGCCCGCCACCCCGGTCGCCTACTACCAGCAGATCGGCCGGGCGGGCCGGGCCGTCGAACGGGCCGACGCCGTGCTGCTGTCGGCCGCCTCCGACGAGCGGATCTGGGAGTACTTCGCCACGGCGTCGATCCCCGACCCCGGCGACGTCGACGCCGCCCTCCGGGGGCTGGCCGATGGGCCCGTGTCGGTCATCGAGCTCGAATCCCGCACCGGCCTGCGCCGGGGGCGGCTGGAGACCCTGCTCAAGATCCTCGCCATCGACGGCGTGGTGGCCAAGAACGGGTCGGCCTGGGAGGCCACCGGAGCGGCCTACATCCACGACGCCGCCAAGTGGGAGGCGCTGACCGCCACCCGCCGGGCCGAAGCCGACCTCATGCGCCGCTACGCCCGGGGCGAGGGCTGCCTGATGGCCTACCTGCAGCAGGCCCTCGACGACCCGTCGCCATCCCCGTGCGGCCGGTGTTCGGTGTGCACCGGCGTGCTCCCCTCCCCCGGGGCCCGCCCCGGCGAGGAACGGCTCCAGGCCGCCCGCAACCACCTCCGCGGGGTCGACGTGGTGATCGAGCCCCGCAAGCTGTGGCCCAGCGGGCCCGGACGGCGGGGCCGCATCGCCGGCATCGCCCAGGGCCGGGCCGTGGCCTTCGCCGACGACGCCGCGTGGGACGACGAGCTCGACGCCCTCAGCCGGGCCGGCCACCGCTCGATCCCCCCGGCCCTGCTCGATGGGGCGGTCGAGGCGCTGCGTCGCTGGTCGAAGGTGTGGCCGGAGCGCCCCCGGGCCGTCGTGCCGGCACCGGCGCCAGCAGGGGAAGCCGCCGCCAACCGGGCGCTGGCCACCCATCTCGCCACCGTCGGCCGCCTCCCGCTGGTCGACGCCCTGCGGTGGGCCGGATCCGGGCCGGCCCCGTCCGACGCATCGAGCGCCACCCTGGTCGCCCATCTGGAGGGCGCCATAGCGATCGACCCGGCGGCCGCCGCCGACCTGCCGTCGGGCCCCGTGCTGCTGTGCGCCACGACGATGCGCACCGGCTGGTCGCTCACGGTCAGCGCCGCCCGCCTCCACGACGCCGCCGGCACCACCGCCCTGCCGATCGTCATCCACCGCCGGCCCTGAAGGGGCCCGCCCGGCATCGACCCCGCCGCGGGCCGGGATCCGGATCGGGTCCGCCATGCGGCCCTCCCCTGTTCCTGGTCTGCGCTGGCGGGTGATGGGGTAGGACCGCGGGATGATCGCCACCAACGCTCTCGCCAGCCTGCCCGTCCGCGACCTCGACACGGCCAAGGAGTGGTACGGCAAGCTCCTCGGCCCGGGCTCGCGGCCCATGGACGAGGTGATCGAGTGGCAGCTGGAGCGCGGCGGTGGGCTCCAGCTCTACGTGGCCCCGGAGCGGGCCGGCTTCGGGTCCTGCACCCTGGTGGTGAGCGACATCGACGACGTGGCCCGCCACCTGCAGTCGATCGGGGTGGCTCGGCCCGAGCCGACCCGGACCGATCAGGTGGACGTGATCATGGTGCAGGATCCCGACGGCAACTCTCTGGCCTTCGCCGTGCCCAAGGATCCGTCGCTGGCCCAGTAGGGCCGCCGTGGCTCCTGTCGGTCACCCGGCCGCCCAGGTCTCGGCGCCCCGCACGAGGTCGGCGAAGGTGAAGTCGCCGCCGGGAGGGGTCCAGCCGGCGTGGAGGAACGAGCTCTCGTCGTGGACGAGCAGGCCGAGCAGCACCTCGGCCACCAGAGTCCCACCCACCGGGCCCAGGGTGGCACCACCACGGGTGAGCTCCGCTTCCCGGAGGATGTAGTACCACAGCGGGGTCTCTTCGGCCGACCGCATGTCGTCCAGGCCGATCTCGGCTGGGTCGAGGGCTTGTGTCCGGTAGCCCCGATCGTTGAGCCCCGCCACGGCCGCCTGTCCGGTAGGCAAGTGCAACCGCAGGCCCCGCAACAACGTCCGCTCGGGCAGCGACACGGGGTCGGCCCCGGGAGGTGGGATGAGGCCGACCCGGTCTACGTCGCCCAACTCCGGAAGCAGATGGGTGTCGATCGCGGCGCTCGCCTGGAGCCGCTTCCGGTCGCCTAGACCGCCGACGAAGTACCGCCAGTCGACCGCAGCCGACGGCCGGCGCAGAAGGCCGGACCGGCTCACGGTGGGTATGGCCGGTCCTCCGTCGCTGGTCCGATAGCTCGACAGGAGCATCGAGTGGCCGAACCGGAAGGCAGCGGCCGAGAACTCGACCGGCATGAACATCTCCCACGGGTCTCCCACCACGCTGAGCTTCAACCGGCCGCCGCTCAGCGCCGCCGCCAGCTCCGGCCCTGTCGGCGGCGCATCGCCATCGCGCCACAAGTAGGACGCGGTCTTGGCCGGACCGATCACGGCCGGCAGAAAGTGGTGCACGAGCAGCCATTGGTAGCGCCAGCGGACCTCTCGCTGCGCCTCGGCAAACGACACGGGCACCCCGGGCGGGACGAGCCCGTCGATGACGGCGTTGTGCAATCGGAGGAACAGCACGGTGAGCTGCGACACGATGGCGTTCTGGTCGTTGCGGGGATCGGCGATGAGGGCCACACCCCGCTCGGTCCGGGCCAGGTCAGGTCGATAGCGCCCGTCGTAGGAGATGTCGGCCCCGAGCACGAACCGACCCATCTCGTCGTAGAGATAGGGCTGCTGGGCCGGTCCTCCGCCATAGAGGGCGTCGAGGTCGAGCCGGGGCGTGCGGAAGTCGACGAGCGAGAGAGGATCAAGGGCCCGTTGGAGCGACGACGACGAATCGAAGGTCACATCGTGGTCGATGAACTGTCCGAGGAATCCGTAGCCGGCGTCGCTGTAGCCTTGGGTCGGGATGGCGCCGGGCTCGCCCGAAGTCATCCGGCGGGCGATCGGGCCGACCTCGGCGAGCAACTCGTCGGTCGGGGGTGGGCCCTCGGCCAGCATGCGCCCGTACCGACCCAGGCCACCGCCGGAGATCGGCGCGCCCTCGACCGGAAGCGCCGCAACCGGAGAGCCGTGCAGTGCCGCGCCCGACGCCGCCGGCAGCGCTGCGGCCGCCCGGGCCGCGGCCGGGCCTGCCGCCCCTTCAGGAGCGACCGTCCAGGTGGCTGTCGTCGCCAGTCGCTCCATCCGCTCGATGCGGCGCCGTTCGGAGTCGGGAACAGGGAGATCCTCGATTCCCTGCGGTGTGATCCCAGGCTCCGCCTCGGCGTCCCAGGCGATCAGCGTGTACTCGACGGGTCCCTCCTTCAAGTCGGCGGGGTCGAACGGCGCTCCCTTGCGCAGTTCTCCGCCTTTGACACCGGGTTGCTCCACAGCGTCACCGGCCGGCCGATCGCCCACGCCCCAGTCAGTCAGGAACAGGCGGACGTCTCGATCGTCTCCGTCCCTCCCGGTCACGTCGTAGCTCGCCCAGTGGTCGGGCACCTCGACCCAGAACTGGGCCTGCTTGACGCCGCTGCTGTCCACCGTGTTGTAGCGGATCTTGAACTCCTCCTGTTCGCAGACCCCGCAGAACTGGATGTCGGTGTAGCCCTGGCGCCACAGGTCACAGGCGGCGAGCAGGGCCCGTCGCATCACGGCGTCGATCTGGTGCGGCTTGGACTGCGACGGCAACCAGAAGCGGGCGCGGGGGTCGTACCAACGGAACTGGGTTACGTCGGGATCCCACGGGTCGAGCACCACACCGAAGCTGTTGGTCCGGGTGAACGGTCCGAGCTCCCCATGCAGGACCTTGCGGGCCACCATGATCGGTGCGCCGGCAGCCAGCTCTCTGCGGAAGGCCTCGATCGTCGGCCCCTCGGCCGCCTTGAAGGCCGTCGAGAGCACCGCGAACTCTCGACCGTGCCCCTCGCTCCACGTCCGTCCCAGTCCCATACCTGCCTCCTGTTATTCGATGATTGATCGGAGACCGGCTGGCACCAGTCACCTCAGACGACTGCGAACAATGGGCGCTGGCCGGGGAAGCCCTTGAGCTCGACCGGTCCGATCGAGCGGGTGACGAGTCCACCCGGTGCGGCGGCGGCCAGGGGCTCGGACACGAGCACCTGATCGGACCCGGCGGCCGAACAGATGCGGGCGGCCAGGTTCACCACCGCCCCGTAGGGCCGCCCGTCGTCGACGAAGGGCACCCCACCGGCCAGCCCGATCCGCACATGGCAGCCGGTGCCGGCCAGGCGGGCGGCCGCCATGCGGGCCTGGACGTCGGAGGCGCAGGCCACGGCCCGGGCCCGGTCGACGAACCAGGCGAACAGCGAGTCGCCGCCCTCGCTGAACTCCACGCCGCCGTGCTCGGCCAGGGCCGCCCGGACCAACCGGTGGTGGTGCATGACGACGTCGTGATAGGCCCGGTCGCCGAACTCGACGCTGAGCGGGGTGGAGCCGACGATGTCGGTGACCAGCACCACGCGGTAATCCGGATCGTCGGCCTGGGCTTCGAGGTCGATCGCCTGGCGGGTGGCGAGAGCGGCGTGACCGGCCAGCCCGGCCAGCCCCAGCCGCGACGCCAGCTGATACGCCTCGCTGGCCGCTTGGCGGCGCTCCTCGCCGCCGACCGCCCGGTCGTCGTCGATCGTGGCCAGACCGCCCAGGGCCAGGGCCAGCTCGCTCCGGGCCCGGGACCGACGGCACCGCTCGACGGCGAGCCGGTAGAAGCCGGCCGCCCGGGCCGGCGCCCCGAGGGCGGCATGGCCGTCGCCCAGCACCCGGAACAGGCACACCGGCCAGTTCATGGCGAACACCAGGCCGAGGTCCACCCCCTCCTCCACCAGCTCGAGCAGGGGCACGAGGTTGGCGGTGTCGCCCACCTGGAGATCGAGCCCGACCTGCAGGGCGGCGTACCCCACCCGGAACTGAGTGGGGATGCGGGCCGAGGGGATGGACCCGGGCCGCCGGTCCCGGCCGCCTGGCCCGCTCACCAGCTCCACGTAGCGGCGGGCGGGCTGCGCCTCGGCGCCGCCGTCGACCCGCCACAGGTCGAGGAGGGCCTCCGCCCCGGCCAGATCGTCGGTCAGCAGGTACGACCGCAGCCACGCCGGATAGAAGTGCTGCAGCGCGCCCAGATAGCCGGAGCGATGCATCGCCGCCCGGGCCCGTCGGGCGTGGTGGTCGGTGGCGGCCAGGTCCCCCCGGAGCAGCGAGGCCGACGTCCGGGTGCACAGGGCCAGGCACTCCGACACGTACTGGCGGTGCTCGACCGCGGCCTCGGCGGCCCGTATCGATCGCTGCTCGGTCTCGTCGAGGTCGCCCGTCACCAGGGAGATGTAGGGGAGCCGAGCCAGCGACTCGCTCAGCAGCCAACCGTCGCCGGCGGCCGCCGCCGAGCGGTGCATCCGCTGGTAGGCGTCTTCGGCCCGACCCAGGTCGGTGCGCGTGAGGTGGGCGAATCCCACGCCGGCGTAGGCCATCCCGATCGTGCGGTGATCACCCGAACGCTGGGCGTGGGTCAGCCCCTCCCGGGCGTGGGCCACGGCCTCGTCGAGCCGGTTGGCCGCAAGATCGCACTCCGACAGGAGATGCAGGGCCTGGGCCCGCTCCCGGTCGTCGGGGGTGGCGGCCACGAAGTCGACCAGCGCCGACACGTCGATGGCCCCCACGCCCATCTGGGCGCTCGCCATCATCTCGGTCCTCACCGCCAGGCGGACGATCCGCCCCCGGGTGGCGTCGTCCAAACTGGTGAGATCTGAGGCGGTGAGCGCCGCCGCCCGGCGCCGGGTGGCGCCGATGTCGTGGTTGAAGAAGTGGGCCTCGGCCGCCCGCAGCTCCAGGTCGGCCATGGTGGCCGGGTCGGCCCCGGTTCGTCGGGCGGCGTCGATGGCGGCCTCGGCGTAGCGGGCCGCCGCCGCCCAGGCCCCGGCGCCGAAGGCCCACTCGCTGCCGGCGACGAGGATCCCCACGTGGCCCCCGTCGCTCGGGCTCTCCGAACCGCCGCTCAGCAGGATGTGCTCGGCCGCCCGGGCCGACGCCGCCGGATCGAGCGCAGCCCGTGACTGCTCCCAGGCGACCGCCCGCTGCCGGGCCCGGGCCCGGGCGCTTACCGGGAGGCGGTGGGCGAGCTCGTCGCGGATGACGGCGTGGGTGAACCAGAACAGGGTGCCGTCGGTGGCCACCAGGCCGGCGGCGTGGGCGGCGTCGAGGGCCTGGTCGACCTCGCGGCCGGACGTCCCGCTGATCGCAGCCGCCTCCACCGCCGTGAACTCGGTGGCGAGGATGGCGGCGGCGCCGAGCAGGTGCTGGGCCGTCTCGGCGAGCCCGTCGATCCAGCTCACCACCGGGTCGGCGGACGGGAACCAGGTGTCGATCGTGCCCTGGGCCCGCCGGTCGTCGGCGCCGATACCGGGCGGCACGCCCCGGCGCCGCAGGATCTCCACCGCAGCCCGGATCCGCAGCGGGTTGCCGTTGCTGGCCCGCTGGACCATGGCCTGGTAGGTGGGGCTGGGCGTCGCCGGCACCAGTTGCTCCACGGCCTCGAACAGGGCGGCCCCGTCGAGCGGCTCCAGCACCTCGGCCACGCACCGGCGCTCGCCCGCCAGCCGGGCCACCAGGCCCGCCGCCGGAGTGTCGGGAGTGATCGGCCGGTAGGCCAGAGCCAGGAGGACCGGCGGCGGGGGCACGGTGCCCGCCAGCTCCTTGACGAGGGCGTCGACGAGCGCAGCCGAGGCCGGGTCGATCCAGTGGAAATCGTCGAGGAGCAGGATCGTCGGTCGGCTCTGGGCAGCGTCGAGGGCGGCCCGGGCCAGCCGGCCCAGCACGCCGTCGAGGTCGGCCTGGGCCCGATCCGCCAGCAGGTTCTCGATGGCCCGCCGACCGTCGAGCAGGTCGTCCGCCGGCACCCCGAGCTCGCCGAGCAGGCGCACGGCGCTGCGGTACGGTTCCTGGCCCTGCTCCGATGGGACCCGGATGCACTGGTGACCGGCCCCGGCCAGACGATCCACCGCCGCCTCCAGCAGGCGGGTCTTGCCCAGCCCGGCCCCCGCTTCCAGCAGATGGAAGGCCGGTCCGTCGCTGGCCAGCGACGCCGCCAGCTCGACGAAGCGCTCGAGCTGGGGACCCCGCCCTGGCGGCGTTCCCGAGCCGGCCAACAGCGGGTCCCTGCCTGCAGAAGTCGTCACGATGCTCACGTTCCCCTCGCTCGCGAGTGCCGCGGGAGCGCGCCCGAAGCACATGCCGTCCGCAACAGCGCCACGAGCTTGGCACGGCTGGCGGGCGGACGCATCCGGCTCGAGCAGAGAAACGGTGGTCGGAGGGTTCATGTGGTCGACAGGACCCACCGCCGGGGAGGTCCGGCGCCGGTGATCCCGCGCTCCTATGAGCGACGGAACGACCGTTGGATACGCCGTCGCCGAAAAACCCGGCCCTCAGCCGGTTTCAGCCAGGGGTGAGCGGCCGCTCAGGGCTGATCGACCAGCCGGCGTCAGCCGGCGGCCCGCTTGTAGGCGTTGGGCGGGAAGGCGGCGGCGGCCACACAACGGCCCGACCACCGGTCGAGGTCGGCCAGCAACCCCTCCACGTCGTCGCCGAGGCGGGCCACCAGCTGGGCCTGGGCCCGGTCCGTGGCGTCCTCTATCCGGTTGCGCAACGCCAGCCCGTCGGCGCTCAGCTCGCTACCGTCGAGCAGGCCGTCGGCCCGCAGCTGATCGGCGCTGGCGGCCAGGGTCTCGGGGGCCCAGCCCCGGCTCCCCGAGTACTCGCCCAGCGGGTAGCCGACCCAGAGCTCGGTCAGGATGCTCATGGCGACGGCGTCGAGCCCGGCGGCGACGCAGGCGGCGATGTGGGAGTCTCCCCGGTGCTCCCGGATCATCTCGGCGCTCCGCCACAGCACCTCGACGGGGTCGTCGGACAGCGGGATCCCCGCCAGCCCGGCGTACAGCGGCCGGCCGGCCTGGTCGAGCCCCAGGGCCGCGTCCCGCAACCGTAACGCCACTCCGGCCACGTCGCCCTCCGCCCCGTCGAGCACCGCCGCCAGGCTGGCGGTGGTGGCCGAGAACCGGGTCGACAGCAGCTGGTCCCGCCCGCAGGCGGCCCGGCCGACCTCGTAGACCCCGCCGATCAGGGCCGGCTCGAACACGGCGAACGACGACACCACCACCGCCGATGCCGGTTCGCCCAGGGCCGCCGCCCGGCCCCAGGCGTAGCCGGAGAAGAAGTCGAGACCGTGGGCGGCCAGAGCCTCGTTGGTGCGCCGCGACCACACCGGGTGCATGGCGATCGGCTCGATGGCGTCGCGCAGCCGACGGGCCACCGACGGACGCCGGGTCGGCTCGGGCACGGTGCCCTCCGGCGTGGGGTGGGCGAAGAAGGCGGCGATGGCCTCGTCGTAGTGCATGGTGCTCGCTCTCTCCTCCCCGGGGGAAGGCCTAGATGGCGTTGACCTGGGGGAGGATCTCCTCGTTCAGCCGCTTGAGGTCGTCGAGCGTCTTGGACACCGGCACGTCGGTGAACGGCGGCCAGATCAGCGGCATGGTGAGGCCGGCCTCGGCCAGGCGCTTGAGGTTGTCGGTGATCTGAGCCGCGGTGCCGATCAGGATGTTGCTGGCCTTGCCGGCCGGCGTCTGGTCCGAGGCTTCGTCGGTGATCACGAACCAGTACATGCTGCACAGCTCGAGGCTGTCCATGGCATCGGGCCGGCCCAGCTCCTCCAGCTCCCGCTGGATCGGGCCTCGCCAGTCGAGCAGCTCCTCGGGTGTGTCCTGGATGCCGATCCAGCCCGCCAGGTTGTACTTGGCGATCCGGTTGGCCGAGCGCTTCGGATCCTTCAGGCCGCTGAAGTAGATCGGCGGGTGCGGATCCTGCAACGGCTTGGCCCCGAAGCCGCACCGATCGAAGTCGGCGAACTCGCCGTGGTACTCGAACAGGTCGTTGGTCCAGATGCCCTGCATGATCTCGATCGTCTCCCGCACGTGCTTGTGCCGCTTGGGGAAGATGTGCGACGCGCTGGCCGCGGCGAACTCCTCGGGCATCCACCCGGCGCCGACGCCCACGTTGATCCGCCCGTTCGACAGGTGGTCGATCGTGGCCACCTCGGCCGCCAACACGCCGGGCGCCCGGTAGGGGGTGTCGGTGATGCTCATGCCGATCCGCACCTTGGTGGTCTTGGCCGCCAACCACGGGATCAGGGGCCAACCCTGGTACCACTGGCCCCGGGCCGACACCGGCAGCGCCTTGGGGAACGCCTCCATCATGCCGAACGGGAACTGCAGCTCCTGGCGGTCCGACGCCTCGGGCACCACGATCCGGTCGAGCGTCCACACCGAGTCGAAGTCGAGCTCCTCGGCCAGCGCCGTGAGATCCTCCAGCTCCCTGACCGTCACCTCGTCGCGGAAGTTCGGCAGATAGAGGGCGAGCTTCATGATGGTGGCCTCCTACGAGCAGGCAGTGTGTCGGTCCAGAGCTGTGATGAATGGCACTTGACCCGAGTTCTATCACGCGTGATATATCTTGACAAGTGGGACCCGACGCCGGACGCCTCGACGATCAGCTGTGCTTCGCCCTCTACGCGGCCACCAACGCCATCACCCGCGTCTACCGGCCGCTGCTCAAGAAGCTGGGCCTCACCTATCCCCAGTACCTGGTGCTGTTGATCCTGTGGGAGCACCGGTCGCAGACTGTGGGTGAGATCGCCGCCGGCCTGCACCTGGCCAGCCACGCCGTCTCACCCATCGTCGACCGGCTGGAGGAGGTCGGCCTGGTGCGCCGGCTCCGCGACGACGCCGACGGGCGGGTGGTGCTGGTGGAGCTGACGCCGGCCGGGGCGGAGCTCGAGCCGTCGGCGGCGGCCGTGCAGGAGGAGGTCCGGTGCCGGAGCCTGCTCGCCGACGACGAGGTGGTCCGCCTGCGGTCCGAGCTGATCGACCTGGCCGACCGGTTGCGGGGCAGCTGAGCCGGCCCGGGGGAATCAGCCCTCGTAGGCGGCGGCCACCTTCTTCGGCACGCACATCCGCCAGGCGTCGACCAGGAGCTCCCGCAGCTCGTCGACCTCGATGGCTTCCAGGCGCACGCAGACCCACCGGTACCGCATGTCGGAGGGGCGGGGCAGCAGGAACTTCTCGGGCTCCCCGCCCACCAGCGCCTCCCGCTCCTCGCGGGGAAAGGCGAAGCCCATGACCGTGTCGTCCCGGTAGAAGGCGGCGTAGACGATCCGGCCCACCCGGAACCGCAGCGAGCCCCGCACCACCGCCTCGTACGAGCGGGGCAACCCGGCGGCGACGGCTCGGGCGTCGTCGATCGTCACCGCCACCGGCGGCACCGCCCGCCGTGATCGACCGTCGCCATGGCCCGATGATGGCCGATCGGGGCGGCGCCCGCCATCATCAGTCCGCTTGCGGGTCTCGATCGGCCCGACGAAGCTGGCAACCATGACCGCAAGCCATCCACATCCGGCCTGGGCGGCGCAATCGGGCCACGTCCAGCTCCCGGCCCCCGGGGCGGCCAGCCCGGCCCAGGTCGCCGACCGCCTGGCCATCGCCGAGTGCATCCACCGCTACGGCTGGGGTTACGACGAGCGTGACCGGGACGCCCTCGGCGGCTGCTTCACCGACGACGGCGTATGGGAGGGCACCATCATGGGGGTCGACGTCATCGAGCCCCATGTCGGGCGGGAGGCGGTGGTGGAGTTCCTCACCGGGTTCTGGGCCATCCAGACCGACCAGCGGCGCCACATCTTCACCAACGTGGTGGTGACCGACCTCGATGGGTCGACCGCCGTGGCCCACGCCTACCTGATGCTGACCGCCGCGGCTGACGCCGTGATGGCCACGGTCACCACCGGCCCCTACCGGTTCGAGATGCGCCAGGAGCAGGGCGTGTGGCGCATGGCCCGCCTCGTCGCCGGGTTCGACGCACCGTTCTGAGCCCGACCGGGGCCTGATCACCGGCCCTTCGGCCGGGCGAGAGCACGGTGTGCCAGACTCCTCCACCATGGCCACCGACTGGAGCGAGCTCACCGTCTACACCGCCGCCCGGATCCACACCATGGACCCCGGCCGGCCCCACGGCTCGGCCCCGGCCGACGGCTCTCCGGGCGACCGGGCCGGCGCCATGGCGGTGGCCGTGGCCGACGGCCGCATTGTCTCGGTGGGCACGCTCGACTCGATGGCACCGTGGCTAGACCGCCACCCCCACACGGTCGATGACCGCTACGCCGAGCGGGTGCTGCTGCCCGGCTTCATCGACCCCCACACCCACCTGCGGATGTCGGGCACGTTCATGGGCCTCAACTACGTGGGGCCGATCGACTCGGCCTCGCCCACCGGCGTGCGAGCGGGCCTTCCCGACCGCGACGCCGTGCTCAACCAGCTCCGCAGCCTGGCGGCCGAGACCGGCACCGGCCCCGACGGCCGGCCCCGCCCCGTCACCACCTGGGGCTACGACCCGGCCAGCCAGAAGGGCCACCTCGACCGGGACATGCTCGACTCGATCAGCGACACCGTGCCGCTGTGGGTGTGCAGCTACGCCCCCCACATCGTCTACGCCAACACCCCGATGATCGAGCTGATCGGGGTGGACGACACCACCGACCTCCACGGCCTCGGCCGGTACCCCGACGGCCGCCTCAACGGCTGGTTCATCGAGACCGGCGCCGTCGGGCTGGCGTTCAAGCCGGTGGCCGGCGAGGTGTACCGGCCCGGCTTCGGACGGGAGGCGGTGGACCGCATGGGGGCGGTGGCCCGGGCCGCCGGCATCACCACCACCACCGACATGGTGTGGGGCTTCGAGACCTTCGACGACGAGTGGGCCGATCACCGGGCCGCCATCGACGCCGGCACCTTCCCCCTGCGGATGCTGATGGTGCCCTTCGAGCCCCGCCTGCGCCGGGCCTACGGCGCCGACATGCTCGACTACCTGGCGGCCAAGCGGGCCGAGGGCGACGACCGCCTCACCACCCACGGGGTGAAGTACGTGAACGACGGCTCGTACCCGTCGATGACGCTGCGCCTCGGCTTCCCCGGCTACCTCGACGGGGAGGAAGGCCTCACCGGCGAGATCCCGTGGGCCGAGATCTACGAGCGGATGCTGCCGTTCTGGACCGCCGGCATCCAGATCCACTCCCACGCCAACGGCGACGAGACGGTGGACATGACGCTCGACGTGCTCCAGCGCCTGCTCCACGACCACCCCCGGTTCGACCACCGCTTCGTGATCGAGCACTACTGCCTGTCCACCCCGGCCCAGGCCCGGCGCCTCGCCGCCCTCGGCGGCATGGCCAGCGTCAACGCCTACTTCGTGCGCTACCGGGCCCAGATGCACGCGGAGGCGGGTTTCGGGCCCGACCGATCGGAGGCCACGGCCCGGCTCGGGTCGCTGGAGCGGGCCGGCGCCACCTTCGCCCTCCACTCCGACTTCAACCTGGTGGTCACCCCGCTGTCGCCGTTGCTGGCGGCGGAGATCGCCGTCACCCGCACCGGGGCCGACGGCACGGTGCTGGCGCCGGGCGAGCGCATCGGGGTGGACCGGGCCCTGCGGGCGATCACGGTCGACGCCGCCCACATCCTGCGCCGCGACGACCGGCTCGGCTCGATCGAGGCGGGCAAGCTGGCCGACCTCACCGTGCTGGCCGACGACCCCTACGAGGTCGACCCGGCCCGTCTGGGCAGTATCGAGGTGGTCGACACCGTGCTGGGCGGGGCGCCCACGAGCGGGTTCGCCGGCTTCACCGCCGCGGCCCCAACCGGGCGATGAGCGTCGGGGGCGTGGTCGGGACGGGCGGCGGGTCCGACCTGGAGATGCAGTGGGCGTCGCTGCTGTTGTCGTTGGCCGCCCACCGGCCGCTGCTGGCCGACGGCGGTGCCGTCGACGCCGATCGGGCGGCGACGCCGGTGCCGGTGACGATCCTCACCGGGTTCCTGGGCTCGGGGAAGTCGACGCTGCTGGCCCGGCTCCTGGCCGATCCCGGCCCGGTCGACAACGGGCCCGTGCGGGCGGTGGTGAACGACATCGGCAGCCTGGCTTTCGATCCGACGCTGGTGGGGTCGGTCTCGGCCGACGACGGCAGCGTCGAGCTGACCAACGGCTGTGGCTGCTGTGTCGCTGGCGCCGCCGACGAGCTGGGGCAGGCGCTCGACCGGGCGGCCCCCGGCGCCCGGCTGGTGGTGCTGGAGGCCAGCGGCGTGGCCGACCCGCAGGCCGTCGCCCAAGTGGTGGCGGCCCGGCCCGGGCTGCACGTGGAGCGGACGGTAGCCGTGGTCGACACCCGGGCCGTCGAGCGGCTGCTGGCCCTGCCGGGGCCGGCCGCCGTGTTGCTCCGGCAGCTGGAAGCGGCCACCGTGATCGTGCTGAGCCACGCCGACGGGCTGCCGGCCGAGCAGCGGGCCGCCGCCGTCGATCGGGTGGCCGCCCTCGCCCCTGGCCGGCCGGTCGCCGTGTCGACCCTGGCCGCACCGGCCCACCGGACACTCGTGCCAGGCACACCCGCCGGCATCGCGCTGGCGGGCCTCGGCGGCGGGCCTCCCGCCGGTGGCCTCGGATCGGAGCTGGTGGTGGTCACGGTCGAGCAGCGCGGAGCGGTCGACGATCAGCGGCTGGAGCGGGTCCTGGCCGACCGCCCGGCCGGCCTGCTCCGGGGGAAGGGCCGACTTCGGGTCGACGCCGGCCATGTGCTGGTGCAGTTCACCCCGTCCGGGTGGTCGATCACCCCGGCCGAACCGGGACCCGGCGCCCTCACCCTGGTGGCGGTGGACGACGCCTCGCTGGCGGCCGTGGCCGACCTGCTGACCGGCCGCTGACCAGGCGACCAAACGTCGGGCCGGAAATGGCCGATACTGTTCGTCATGGGACGAATCCAGAGCTCGGTCGAGTTGTTCAAGGCGTCTTGGGCGATGATCCGCCAGGACAAGGAGCTGCTGGCGCTGCCGGTGATCTCCGGGTTCGCGTCGCTCGTGACCGTCGCCCTGTTCGCAGTACCCCTGATGGCCAGTGCCGGTCTGAGCGTCGCTTCGCTCGGCGACGGCCCGACCGCCGAGGTGGGGCCCGTCACCTATGTGCTCGGTTTCGTGATGTACGTCGTGCTCGCCTTCATCACCGTCTTCTTCAACTCGGCGCTCATCCACGGGGCCAACGTGCGTATGAGCGGTGGCGACCCTACCCTCGGCTCAGCCCTCGCCGGTGCCACCTCACGCATCGGCCGCATCCTGCCGTGGGCCATCGTGTCGGCCACGGTCAGCATGATCATCCGCCAGGTCCAGGAGCGGGCCGGTATCCTCGGTTCGATCCTCGGTTTCCTCGGCGGGCTCGCCTGGGCGGCCGTCACCTTCCTGGTGTTGCCGATCCTGGTGATCGAGGACATCGGGGTGACCCAGGCGGTCAAACGCTCGGCCGGGCTGCTCCGCTCGGCCTGGGGTGAGAGCCTGGCCGGCCACATCGGTATGGGCTTCATCGGCCTGATCGCCTCCCTGCCGTTCGTCGCCGTGGCCGGGGTGGGCGTGCTGTCGGGCAGCGCCGTCATCGCCGTGCCCGCGCTCGCGGTCGCCGTCCTCGGGCTGTTGTCCGTGGCCGTGGTCATGTCGGCGCTATCGGTCGTGTACCAGACCGCGCTCTACCGTTACGCCGTCGGCCAGCCGGTGGTGGCCTACCGGCCCGAGTTGATGGCCAACGCGTTCCACCGCCGGAACCGCCGCTGAGGTCCGCGGGCGATCAGCTCGGGATCGTCTGGCCGTTCTGGGCGGCCCACAGACCCTGGGCTTCCTCCCAACTGACGACGGCGATGGGTGTGCCGTCCTCGTTGACGAACTGCAGCGGGCCGAGGAACGTCATGTAGAACCGGCCGCCCTCCACGAAGTAGGTGCGGTCGTGACGGGCGTTGCACGGCTCGTAGCCGTAGGCGGGGGCGACGGCGGTGACACCGCCGGCGTGCTCGCCCCCCTGCACCTCCATCACACCCGACATCAGGAAGTACTCGCCCGGGCCCATGTGGATGTGACGGGCGAACGACGACCCCGTGGGGCAGTCGAACATCGCCGTCCAACCGCCCACCTCGGGCGACACGTTGAGCAGCTTCCAGGTGATCCCACCCTCGCTGAACGCCTCGGGGAACGGCTGCCACGTCAGGTCGTCGATGTGGGTGTAGTCCTGCGGCAGCTTGGCCTTCATGGTGGTCGTGCTCGTCGAGCGCTCGTCGACAGTCATGCGAAATCCCCCTCGCGTGTCGTTCGGTGCAAACCATCCTGCACCACCCTGGCCCTCGGCGCTATGCCGACGGCTGACGCTGTGCCGACGGCTGGCGCTGTGCCGACGGCTGGCGCTGTGCCGACGGCTGACGCTGTGCCGGCGTGACCAGGCCGGCGTCGACCTGCCAGCGGCCGGTGAACCGAACGGCTTCGAGCAATCGCCGGTCGTGGCTGACGAGCACCAGGGTGCCTGGGTAGCGGTCGAGGGCTGGCTCCAGTTGCTCGATGGCCGGAAGATCGAGGTGGTTCGTCGGCTCGTCGAGCACCAGCAGGTTCACACCGTCGAGCTGGAACCGGGCCAGCGCGGCCCGCGTCGGCTCGCCGGGCGACAGCTCTGCGGCCGGACGCAGCACGTCGCCGCCACCCAGGCCGAACTTGGCCAGCAGCGTGCGCACATCGGCCGGGGGCGTCGTCGGGTACCAGCGCTGGAAGGCGTCGACCAGGCTCCGGTCGCCGCCGATGGCGGCCCGCGCCTGGTCGATCTCGCGCCCACCACCACACCGGCGCCCTGTGTGACGGTTCCCGCCGTCGGGGCCAGCCGGCCCAGCAGCAGCGCGAGCAGCGTGGTCTTCCCGGCGCCGTTTGGCCCGACGATGGCCACCCGGTCGCCGTAGCGCAGGTCGAGGTCGACCGGCCCCAGCCGGAACGAGCCGCGCTCGACAGTGGCCCCGCGGAGCTGGACCACCTGGGTACCCGAGCGGGGCGCGGCCCCGATCGAGTATCGGAGCTCCCAGGCCGTCCGGGGGCGGTCCACCACCGGCAGCCGCTCGGCGGCGGCATCGAGCCGGGCGGCCCGGCCGCCCTGGCGCTCGGCCGACTCGGCCCGGGCCCGGCGACCGATCTTGTCGGGGTCGATCCCCTTCCGGTCGAGCTCCGACCGGCTCCGACGGACCCCCCGGGCCGACCACTCACGGGTGGTCCGGGCCCCCTGGCCGCCGCGGCGCGGGCGATCCGGTCCGACCGGTGAGGTGAGGACGGCGGCCAGCCGGCCGACGTGGTCAGGCGCCGGCCCGGCTGTCCCAGTTGCGGGCGGCCCGCAGCACCTCGTCGAAGGGCTTGTTGGTGTCGAAGCTCGGCTCCCGGGGCAGGCCGAGCACCCGCTCGCCGATCCCGTTGCGCTGCACCTCGTTGGTCCCGGCCGCGATCGAGACCCGCCGGCCGTTGAGGTAGTCGAGGGCCGGGCGCCCGCCCCGCTCGTCGCCCTTGGCCCAGGTGAGGGCGGCCGGGCCTCCGATCTCCAGGCCGAGGCGGGCCCGCACCGGGGTCAGCACTCCGGCCGCCAGCTTCGAGTAGGCGGCGATGGCGGCGTCGGGTTTGGCCGACGCCCGCAACCGGGCCGCCATCCGGCGCCGCAGGTGGTACTGGGCGTAGTCGTGGATGTGGGCGGTGGCGATGGCCTGGCGGGCGGCCGGGTCCTCCGTGCGCCCCACCCGGCGGGCCAGGGCCACCAGGTCCGGTGCCAGCTGCCGGGGTTCGGGCCGACCACCGCCGGCGCCGCCCCCGCCCCGCTCGTAGACGAGCATGGTCTGGGTCACGGCCCAGCCCTGGTTGACCTCGCCGATCACATCGGCGTCGGTGACCTCCACCTCGTCGAGGAACTCTTCGCAGAACTCGGCGCTGCCGTTGATCTGGTGGATCGGGCGAACCGTCACCCCGGGGGCGGTGGTGGGCACGGCGAACCAGGTGAGGCCCCGGTGCTTGGGCACCGACCAGTCGGTGCGGGCCAGGCACATGGCCCAGTCGGCCAGATGGGCACCGCTGCTCCAGATCTTCGAACCGCTGAGGATCCACCGCTCACCGTCCCGCATCGCCCGGGTACGGATCCCGGCCAGATCGGAGCCGGCCTCGGGCTCGGAGTAGAACTGGCACCACAGCTCCTCCCCCGAGAGGATCTTCGGGATGTGGCGGGCCTTCATCTCGGGCGATCCGTGGGCCACGATCGACCGGCCGATCGGGCCCATCGTCACGTGCCCGGCCATCCCGAGGTCGGGTACCACGAAGTCCCGTGCCACCTCGTTGAACGCCCGCTCGTGGCGCGCCGTCAGGCCCCGGCCGCCGTACTCGGCCGGGTAGCTGATCCCGGCGAAGCCCCCGTCGAACAAGCGCCGCTGCAGCGCCCGCTGCTCCACCAGCGCCTCCACCGTGTCGGGGCTCGTGTGGCCGGCGCCGCGGGTGCGCCGCTCCAGGTTGGCCTCCATCCAGGCCCGGGCCTGGTGACGGAACTCCTCGACGGAGATGGTCGTGTCACTCATCGCAGCGGTTCCCCCCTCGTGGACCTTCCCGATCGTAGGTCGCAGGGGCGTGAGGTAACAGCCGGCCGGGCGGCGGCGGCGGCGACAAAACGTTGGCCGGTGGCGAACGGCGGCGCTAGCGTCCCGCGTGCCGGGCCGCCACGGCCCGGGACGAGGGGGAAGATGATGTCGCCCACCGACGCCGACTTCGTGATCCGGTCCTACCGCTACCTGCGGTTGGCGCTGGTGATCACCACGCTCACGCTCGGCATCTCGCTCGTCATCGAGATCGTCGGAGCCGGCTGCTACCAGGGCTCGATCAGCGCCTTCTACTACACGCCGGTGCACTCGGTGTTCATCGGCGTGCTGTTCGTGATCGGGGTCTCCCTCGTCGCCCTCCTGGGGCGAGACCCGGTGGAGGACCTGTTCTTCGACCTCGCCGGGTTCCTGGCCCCGGTGGTGGCCCTCGTGCCCACCGAGCGGCCGGGCGATCTGTGCGGCCCGGCCGACCGGCTCCTCACCGTGCCCAACACCCTGCTGGTCAAGAACAACACCGTGGCGCTGTTCCTCGGCTTCGCCATCGCCTTCCTGGCCGCCGCCCGGCTGGCCGGCCAGCTGGGCAACATGTCGCGCGCCAACCGGATCGGCCTCGGGCTGAGCGCGGCGGTGCTGGCCATCGGCGTCGGGTGGTACCTCGCCTGGAACGACGTCTTCCTGCGCCGGGCCCATGGCACCGCCGCCGTGGCCATGTTCGTTGCCATCTGGGCCGCCGTGATGGTCAACGCCGACTTCCCCGGGGTGATCCGGAGGCTGCTGTCCGCCGTCTACCGCTGGCTGGCGGTCCAGGAGCCGACGCACGACGACGACTCCGTCCACGCCACCCGCTACCGCCCGTGGTACCGGGCGACCGCCGTCGTCATGGCCCTGGCCGGCATCGTGCTCGGCATCGCCGTGCGGGCCGGCGTCAGCCACGCCGTCTTCTGGTTGGAGGTGGCCGAGATCGTGCCCTTCGCCGGGTTCTGGCTGCTCCAGACGATCGAGGGCTGGGATTCCGGGTCTACCGCGCCGGCCACGGTCACGGTCGCCGCCTAGCGGCGCCGGGATCGACCGGCCGGAGCGTCCGGGGACCAGCTCGGCCGTCGAAGCGCCTCGGCCCCTACTCCTCGGCCAGCAACAGGTAGAGGTCTTTCCGGGCCTGGGTCAGGATGGCCGCCGCCCTCTCGACCTGGGCCGGCGACCCGGCCATCCCGACCTGCTTGGCCGCGCCCAACACCTCGTGGGCCGCCTGGCGCAACTGGTCCCGGCTGTCGGGCTCCGCCCCGTCGACCGCCCACGGCGGCCCCTGGGTGCGGCGTTCCTCGGCCATCCGCCGGCCGGCGTCGGTCAGGGTGAACACCCGCCGACCCTCGTCCTCGTTCGCCGTGACCAGCCCCTCGTCGAGCAGGGCCTCCAGGGAGGGGTACACGGCGCCGGGGCTCGGCTGCCACGCTCCGCCCGTCCTGGCCCCCAGCGTCTGCATCAGCTGATACCCGTGGCCGGGCCCGTCGAGCAGGGCGATCAGGAGAGCCGAGCGGACGTCGCCCCGCCGCATCCGGCGACCACCCCCGGGCGGCCCCCAACCTCGGCGACCGTCGTTCGCGGCTCGTTCTCTTCGTGGCCTGCCGCGGTGGCCACCTTCGTGACTGTACATGGTTCTCATGGAGTTAACGATATATCTCGATACGACTCGACACAACGTGACTGTTGCGACAACTTCGTGGGGGTGGGATCGCTGGATCGACGTCCTCGGCCATGCCGGTACAGTGATCGACAGGGCAGCCCTGGAGGGAGGGCGAGGATGAGCGATATCGACGACTTGCTCGCCGAGCTGACACAGTCGCGGCCGGATCCGGCATCGCCGGGGCACACCTCGGTACCACCGGAGAAGGCCACCGGGCACGGCGGCCGCCCGCTGATCCTGTGGCTGGCGGCCGGGCTGGCGCTGCTGGCGGTCGCCGTGGGGGGTCTGGTGGCGCTGGGAGCCGGCAGCGGCGACTCGGCCACCGACGCGGCGGGCGACGAGCGCTCGGTTCCGCTGGGCGCATCGACATCGGCCCGCTCGGCGTCGGGCCAGCCCGGTGACGCCGGGCCGGTGGCCACGATCGGATCCGCCCCGGTCGCCACGACCCCAGCGTCAGCGGGCGAGGGCGTCCCCGCCCCGACGACGACGACCCCGGGCGAGAACCCTCAGGGTGCCGTCCGGTACGTCACCGTCTCGGGGGGCCAGGTGACGGTGCGGGGGGAAGCACCCACCCGGGCCGTGGGCGATGCGTTGGTGGCGAGCGTCACGGCGGCCGCCGGCGGCCCGGTGGTGGACCAACTCGCCATCGTCCCCACCGCCCCGGCCGACACGGCGGTGGCCGTCTATCTGCCCGACCGTCTCCTGTTCGACTTCAACAGCATCGAGGTGGGGGCGGCCGACCTCTGGCAGCTCGACGTCGCGGCCCGGTTGCTGGCCGCCTTCCCCGAGCTCACGGTCCGGGTGGTGGCCCGAACCGATGCCACCGGCAGCGACGACCTCAACCTCCGGGTGGCCGATCTGCGGGCCACCGCCGTGTGCAACTACCTGCTCTCGATCGGGGCGTCCCCCAGCCAGATCGAGCTCGACCCGGTGGGGGAGGCCGACGAGCCCCACGACGAAGCGGACGACCATGACGCCGCCGCCGACCGGCACGTCGAGCTGGTGGTCGAGGGCACCCTACGGGGCTGACCGATCGAGCAGGGCCGACTCCACCTCGGGTGACACCCCCACCTCCGGCGCCAGAGGGTCGACCGGCATCAGCCGGTGGGCCAGGGTCAGGTCGCCCAGGTAGCGCCGCTCGGGCGCCCTGATCTGCGTCGCCTCCCACCACAGGGCCACCGCCGCGGTGAAGGCGTAGAGGGCGGTGGCGGCCCGCCGGGTCAGCGCTTCGCCCCCCTCGGCCTCGGCCGCCTTGGCCAACCCGACCACGCCGGCCCACACCCGCTCCGCCGTCCGGCGGCGCTCGTCGTCGACTGCGCTGGTGGCCAGCAGCGACGACCAGTGGTCCTCCAGAGCCGCCAGCGACCCCTCCCGCCGCATGGCCCGCACCACGTCGAGGGCCACGATGTTGCTAGTGCCCTCCCAGATCGACCCGAGGTGGGTGTCGCGCACGAAACGGGGGTCGCCCCACTCCTCGATGTAGCCGCAACCGCCCCGCACCTCCATGGCGTCGCCGCTCACCCGGCGGGCGTCACGGCAGGCCCGGAACTTGAGCAGGGGGGTGAGGATCCGCAACAGCTTGTAGGCCTCGGCGTCACCGGCATCGGACCGGCGCAGCACCTCGGCCGTCTGCAGCACCATCGTGCGGGCCTGCTCGGTGGGCACCAGCAGCTTGAGCAGCTGGCGCCGCATGAGGGGCATGTCGATCAGCCGGCGGCCGAACGCCTCCCGCTCCCGGGCGATGAAGAAGGCCTCGGCCGTGCAGCGCTGCATCATCCCCGCCGCCCGCACCGCGTTCGACAGCCGGGAGTTGTTCACCATGTCGGCCATCTGCACGAACCCCCGACCCAGCTCGCCGACCAGGTACGCCGTGGCGCCGTCGAGCACGATCTCGCCGCTGGCCATCGAGCGGGTGCCGAGCTTGTCCTTCAGCCGCACGATCCGGTACCGGTTGGCTGTGCCGTCGGGCAGCACGGCGGGCAGGAGGAACAGCGACACGCCCCGCATCCCGGCCGGGCCGCCGTCGTGGCGGGCGAGCACCATGGCCAGGCCGGCGTCGGGGTTGGAGCAGAACCACTTGTCGCCGTGGAGGCGCCAGGTGCCGTCGGGCGCCGGTTCGGCCCGGGTGGTGGTGGCGGCCACGTCGGACCCCGCCCCCTGCTCGGTCATGAACATGGCACCCTGGGTGAGCTGATCGAGGTCCTGGGCGGTGAGGTCACCCAGGTAGCGGTCGATCAGGTCCTCGCTGCCGAACTTGCGCAGGGTGCGGGTGAGCGAGTCGGTCATGCTCACCGGGCAGCACAGGCCGAACTCGGCCTGGACGAACAGGTAGGTGAGGGCGTACTTGGCCGCCGGCGGCATCGGGCGGTCCCAGCCGAACACCCCACCCCGGTGCGACACCGCCGCCAGGCCGAAGCGCTCGAAGGCCAGCCGTTCCATGGCCACGTAGTCGGGGTGCTTGACGACCGACTGGCGGTCCTCACCCCGGCGGTTGCGGTGCACGAGCTGGGGCGGGTTCCGGTCGGCCGAGGCCGCCAACCAGTCGAGCTCACCCCCGGCCAGCGCCCCCAGCTCCACCAGGTGGGGTTCCAGATGGGCCAGCAGGTCCGGCGGCAGGTACAGGGGCAACAGGGCCCGGAGCGCCGGGTCATCGAGATACCGGTTCACGCCGGCGCTGTCGGGTATCGGCCACTCGGCACTGCTCATGGGGCAACGGTAGCCCCGCCGGCACCGCCCGGGCCGGCCCGGCCGGCGGCTGGCCCCGCGGCCCACCAGGGCTTGCGGCCATGACTTGATTCGACCTGCTTGTCGGTCGAACATGGCCCTACGTCGAGGAGAGGTCACGCCGTGGACCAGCCGACCGAGTCAACCCCAGGTGACAGGCCGACCACGCCACAGCCCGGGCCGCCCCCGCACGCCAGGTGGAGCCCACCGTCCGGGTGGAGCCCACCCACGACGTCGGCCCTGCCTTCCGGCTGGAGCCCGCCGACGGCGTGGGCCCCGCCGACATCATCGGCCCCGCCGCCAGCGCCACCCCAGCGGCCACCGGGGCTGGAGCCCGCACCACCCCCACCGCCAGCGCCGAGCCATCCGGCCGCCGCTCCTGGGCCGGATGGCCCCGCCGGCCCCGGGCCACCGCCGCCGGCCAGCCGCTGGAAGGTGCTGGCCGGAGCGGCCGGGGCCGGGCTGGCGATCCTGGTGGCCGGGGTGGTCGTGATCGGGAACCGGGTGGCGGCGGCCGACGCCGCCGACCTCGACGCCGGCCAGCAGGCGTTCTCCGTCGCCGACTGCCCCCAGGTGCAGACCCACGCCGCCCGCCTCGAGGGCCGCTGGCGTCCCCCCTGGACCGATGCCCCCGTGCTCACCGGGCCAGTGGAAGGCTGCACCGCCCTCGACGCCGCCCTCACCGGTAGCCCGTCGACCCAGGCGGTGGCGCTGGCCAACCTGGGAGCCGACACCCC
>JAWKIL010000037.1:0-36425 GCA_041394285.1 Acidimicrobiales bacterium
GTCAGGCTGAAAGGGGGCGACGACCAGTCGATGGCGACGATCATCGTGTCGGACGACTCGGCCGTGCCCGACGTGGGCGACCCCGCTCCCCCGTCGCAGACCCCCACCGCCGCCACCACCGACGACCTGGCCACGATCTCCACCGACCCCGATCCCGACCCGGCGTTCTACCAGCTCTCGGTGGCCGACGCCGTGAACAGCGGCAAGCCCACCGTCATCGCCTTCGCCACCCCCGCCTTCTGCCAGACGGCCCTGTGCGGGCCCACCATGGACATCGTGAAGGCCGCCCTCGTCAACCGGACCGACGTCCAGGTGGTGCACGTGGAGCCGTACGACATCCCCCAGGCCAAGGCCGGCGAGCTGGTGCCGATCGACGCCATGACCGAGTGGAACCTGGCCACCGAGCCGTGGGTGTTCGTCGTCGGCGCCGACGGGAAGGTGGCCGCCTCGTTCGAGGGCATCCTCGGCCAGGACGAGCTGGTCGAGGCGGTCGACGCCGTCACCGGCAACGCCTGACCCTCCGGGCCGCACCGACCCGTCCACCTCCCTCCGGGCGATCCCCCTCCCCGTTCCCGGCCCCAGTATGCTGGGGATCGCCGGGTGGAGTTTCCGATGCCGTGCCGCGCCCCGCTGAGCGTGGTTAGGAGGAGAAACTGTGAACAAGAAGTGGGTCTACCCGGCCCTTCTGACTTTCCTGGTGTTCTTCGTCCTGTCGAACCCGGAGACAGCGGGGCCCCAGACACGCTCGTTCTTCGGCTGGATGGGCGAGCAGGTGGACGCCGTCGGCACCTTCCTCGACGGCGTGTTCGACGACGACCCGTCCAGCGGCCCGGCCACCGGAGGCGGCGGCACCGGGACGACCACCCCGCCCGGCGGCACCCCAGCCGACGGCTTCAGCACCCTGCAGGTGCTGGTGCCCCAACCGGCGGCCCGACCGGTCTAGCGGGGGGCGGCGGCGGTGGCGAGCGTCGGGCAGACGACGCTGGCGGGGCTGTTCAGCCCCCTCGACATCCGGACGGTCCTGGTGGGCGACGAGGCCGTCTACTACGCCGACCGTCAGCACTGGGCCGCCATGGCGCAGCCGGTGTACCAGACCTTCGTGTTCCTCGTGCTCGTGGTGTGGCTGGTGGGCCTGCAGAGCGGCGTCAGCACCAGCAGCGGCTACCAGCAGATCCTCCTCCTCATCCTCGTGGGGGCGGCCATCCACGCCGCCCTGCTCGTGCTCAACGGCAAGGACCTCGTGTCCCACCTGGCCGTCGACCCCTTCTCCAACGCCAGCAAGGGCCCCAGCCGGGTGGCCCGCTTCGCCGCCGCCGCTGTCCTCGGCCTCATGTTCTACAAGCTCGGCCTCCAGGGCGGGGGCATCATCGTGGTCTTCCTCGTCATCGGCCGCCTCATCTCGATCCTGGCCCGGTGGGCGTTCTACGAGCGGCGCTACGTGACCAGCAAGCGCCTTATCGAGTCGGGCGGCTTCTTCGGCTCCCGGATCAGCTCCATGCCCCTCACCCGGGTGACCGACTTCAGCTACCACCGGACGATCCCGGGCGAGCTTCTGGGCTACGCCTCGATGCGGATCGAGACGGCCGGCCAGGACCAGGCGCTCGGCACCGTGCGCTACATCGCCAACTCGGAGAGCTTCTACTCGGTGCTGGTGGCTCTGAGCGCCCCGCCGGCCCCCGGCAAGCCCCCGCTCCTCGACTGGTAGGGACCGGGGCGGGCCCGGCCCGCGGGCTCGGCCGCTAGGTTGGGAGCCACGTTCTCACCGGGAAGGATCACGTGACGACCGGCTTGGGCAGCGACAAACCCAGGCGCCGGCCTGCCCGGTGGCTCCTCCTGCCCCTCACCATGGGGCTGTTCGCCCTGATAGGGATGGCCGTGTCGGCCGAGGACCGCCAGCGCACCGAGCAGGACACGGTATCGGTCGGTTCGCCCTCGGGCGGCCCGTCGGACCAGGAGATCCCGTCCGCCGGCCCGGGGGCGGCCGGCTCCCCGCCCGACGGTGGGCTGGAGGGCGAGCCCACCTCCACCACCGCCCCCACCGACGATGGGGCGGACGGGGCCGAGTCGAGCGGCAACGACGGCGGCTCGAGCACCGAACCGGTGAACATGGAGGTCAGCGGGCCGACCGGTCGGCTCGGGGTGCAGCTCGGGGGGGCCAACCCCGTGGCCCGGCCCATCGGGCCCGACGACATCGCCGGCACCCCCTCCGAGCTGGTGGAAGGACCCCAGGGCCCGGCGGCCCAGACGCCGGGCGCCGGGCCCGGATCGACCACCGCACCGGCGGGCGACGGATCGGCCCCGGGGGCGCCCACGGTGGGGCTCGAACTCGGGGCCGACGGCCAGCTCCAGCCGGTGAGCCAGGACCAGATCGCCCCCGGTGACCTCGTGGTGGCCCCGGCCGGCGGCGGCCTCGACGTGTTGCGCCCCGACGGCACGCGGGTGCAGATCCGTCCCGGGGCCTCGTCGGACGGGAGCGGATTGGTGGCCAGCGAGGTGACGGCCGGCGGCGTCACCGGCCTCCAGCCGGCCGAAGGAGGCCAGATCGACGTGGGCGATGGGATCACCGTCACCCTCCCCACCCCGGACCCGATCGACCTGTCGAACGACACCGAAGGCGGCATCAGCGGTCCCCGCTGGGCCCAGCTGGCCGCCCTGGCCGTCGCCCTCGTGCTGCTCCTGGTGGGGCTGGGGCTGTGGCTGCGCCGCCGGCGGCGGGCCCGGGCCGCCACCGCCACCGCCACCGAGGGCGACGCCGTCGCCCCCCCGATCCCGGCCAACCAGATCGACGCCCTGCTGGCGTCGCTGGCCGCCGACCCCGACCCGGCCCGGGCCATCCGCCTGGCCTTCTCGGCCGCCGAGCGGGGGATGGGCCGCCTTCCCGCCCGGCGCAGCACCGAGACCCCGTTCGAGTGGTACCGCCGGGTGGCGGGCACCGAGCCCGACCTGGCCGAGGCCCTGGCCGGTCTGTGCGCCTGCTTCGCCAACACCCGGTTCTCCTCCACGCCACCCACCGCCGGCGAACGCGACGCCGCCGTCGGCGAGCTGCGGCAGCTCCACACCCTGGGCCGGGGTCCGGCCGGGACGGGGGCCGGAACCGCTCCGACCCGGGCCGAGGTGGGCGCCGGTGTCTGAACCCGTCAGACTGGTTGCCGTGTCCACCGACCAGCTCGCCGCCTTGTTCCCCATCGTCGTGGTGGTGGCCGTGGTGGTGGTGCTGGTCCTCGCCCTCCGGCTCGACCGCCGGCTGAGCCGGGGCGCCTACTCGGCCGGCCCGTGGGAGACCGAGCGGCCCACCCCGCCGGGGCAGGAACGCACCCCCTGGGAGCTCAAGGCGATCGACGACCAGCTGATCCTGGCCGCCGGGGCGGGCGGGGCCGCCGTGCCCCGCTACGACCTCACCGCCACGGTGAACCGGCTCATCACCGCAGCCGGCCTGCCCCCCCGGGAGCAGCTCCCCCTCTCGGCCAACCTGCAGGACCTGTCGGCCGCCATCGGCCTCATCGAGGACCGGCTCGGCCTGCCCCCTCTCACTGCAGATCCCGGCCCCCGGGCCCCTGCAACCCAGCGCGCGGCGGAACCTTCCGAGACCCCGAACCAGACCCCCAGACCCGGAGGCACCACCCGCCGATGAGCCATCACGACGTACGAGAGGGCGCCCTCGATCTCCTGGCGGAGCTGGAGCGGGCCATCGTGGGCAAGCGCCATGTGCTCGAGCTGATCGTGGCCTCCCTCCTGGCCGACGGGCACGTGCTGCTGGAAGATGTGCCGGGCGTGGCCAAGACGGCCATCGCCCGGGCCGTGGCCGAAGCCGCCGGGCTCCGGTTCTCCCGGGTCCAGTTCACCCCCGACCTCATCCCGGCCGACATCACCGGTGCCACCGTGCTCGGCGGGCCGAACGCCGAGCCGGTGTTCCAGCCCGGGCCGATCTTCGCCAACCTGGTGCTGGGCGACGAGATCAACCGGGCCCCGCCCAAGACCCAGTCGGCCCTGCTGGAGGCGATGGAGGAGCGTCAGGTGACGGCCGACGCCGCCACCCGGCCCCTCCCCCAACCGTTCCTCGTGATCGGCACCCAGAACCCCATCGAGCAGGAGGGCACCTACCCCCTGCCCGAGGCCCAGCTCGACCGCTTCCTGATCCGCACCGGGGTGGGCTACCCCGGGGCCGACCACGAGGTGGAGATGGTGCTGCGCCGGGCCCGCCGGGGCGGCGACCGGGTCGAGCTGAAGCCGGTGCTGTCGGCCCACGACGTGCTCGACCTGCAGCACCGGGTGGAGGACGTCTTCATCAGCGAGCCGGTGGCCCGCTACGTGGTGGCGCTGGTGGAGGCCACCCGCACCTCACCCCGAACCGAAGCCGGGGCCAGCCCCCGCGGTTCGCTGGCTCTGCTCAAGGCGAGCCGGGCCCGGGCCGCCATGCTCGGCCGCTCCCACGTGCTCCCCGACGACGTGAAGGCCGTGGCCGTGCCCTGCCTGGCCCACCGGCTCCTCCTCCAACCCGACCAGTGGGTGCGGGGCATACGGGCCGAGCAGGTGGTGGCCGAGGTGGTCAGCCAGGTGCCGGCGCCCACCGCCACCGACCCGGGCGACCGGCCCACGGCTCCCGGCCAGGGGGCGGCGCATGACCCCCGCTGGTCCGGCCGCCACCAGCCCCCGCACCCGGGCGCCGGTCCTCAGGGGGGCCACCCCGGTTACCCCGCCGGCGGCGTGCCGGGCGGGCCGCCCACCGTGCCCGACGGCTACGGCCGGGGCCGGTAACCGGAACCGGCGGCGATGAGCCGGCACCTCACCTACCGGTTCTGGCTGTGTGGGCTGATCGGGATCGGGGCCGTGGCCCTCACCCTGATCAGCCGGCGCCTCGAACCGGTGGCGCTGGGCTCGCCGTTCCTCGTCACCCTCCTGCTGTCCCTGGTGGACGGCTGGTGGCGGCCCGTCGACGTCGACGCCCCCCGGCTCAGCGCAGCCCGGGTGATCGAGGGCGACGACCTGCAGCTCGAGCTCGACCTGGTTTCGGCGCAGCCGGTGCCCTGGGTGGAGCTCGAGGTCCAGCTACCGGCGAACCTGGAGCCGACCGGCCCGGCCCGTTTCGTCACCCGGCTCCGGCGCTCGGACGAGACCGCGGGACGGCGGGGTCGGCGGGGGGCCGCCTGCCGGGCGACGTTCCGGGTTCCGCTGCGGGCCACCCGGTGGGGGGCCACCGGGCCCGAGTGGGCCATGATCACCACCCGGGACCGGTTCGGCATCTCGGAGTGGGTGGCCCGCTACCCCCTCCCGGTGTCGGTGCGGGTCCACCCCCCGACCGAGCAGCTCAACAGCCTCGTGCCCCTGTACCGGGAGCGGGCCGTCACCGGCGAGCACCGGAGCCGGCGCACCGGGTCGGGCAGCGAGCTGGCCGAGGTGCGCCAGTACCGGTGGGGTGATCCCGTGCGGGCCATCCACCCCGGGCTGAGTCGCCGGCGGGGCACGCCGATGGTGCTGGAGCGCCATCCCGAGCGATCCTCGGAGGTGGTGCTGGTGGTCGACTCGGCCCAGGATCTGGGCGTCGAGCTGGCCACCACCCTGCGCTGGACCGTCACGGCCGCCACCGTCCTGGCCGAGCGCCACCTGCGGGCCCAGGACCGGGTGGGCCTGCTCGACGTGGGCTGGGGGGTGCGCTGGCTGCCGCCCCGCCTGGGCCGGCGCCACCTGCACACGATCGTCGACGCCCTGCTGGCCACCGAGGTGAAGGCCCGCCACACCCGCGACGACCAGCACGTGGCCATCCCCGCCAACCTGCCCCGGTCGGCCACGATCGTGTGCATCTCGCCCCTCATCTCCGAGCTGATCCTGTCGGCCCTCGTCGATCTGAGGAACCGGGGCCATGAGGTGCTGGTGATCATGCCCGAGCTGCCGGCCCCCGACGACTCGGTGAGCCTCCTGGCCCAGCGGGTGTTCCGGGTGGGCAATGAGCTGAACCGGCGCTGGCTGCTGGAGCGGGGGGCCATCGTGATCCCGTGGTCGAGCGGTGACTCCCTGGAGCACCTGATGCGCCGGGTCATCCGCAACCTCGGCCGGTCGAGGCAGCTGGCATGAGCGGGCCGGCATGAGCGGATCGACGGGCGGCTGGCGGGCCCGGCTGGGCCGGCTCGAGACACCCGAGGTGGTCCTCGGCGCCCTCATCACCGCCGGCTGGGCGGCCGGGGCGGCCCTGGCCGTCACCGGAGCCGGGCTCACGGCGGTGACGGTGGGGGTGGCCGCCGCCGCGGTGACCGTGGCGCTGTGGCTCCACCTGGCCGCCGCCGACACCGGGCACCACAGCCTGAGCTGGATGTCGACCGGGGTGACCGTGCTGTGCGTGGTGCTGGCCCTGGCCCGCCGGGACGCCGGGGCCCTGCCGTTCGCCGTCGGCGGGGTGTCGGCGCTGGCCCACAACGAGCTGATCCGGCTGTCCTATACCCGACGGCGGGAGGCGGTGGTGGACCGGGGGGTACCCCGGGGCGCGCTCGTGGGGTTGGTGGCCGCCTCCGCCCTCGCCCTGGCCGGCACCGGTCTGGCCCAGGCGATCAGCGGCGGGACCGGGCGGAGCTGGCTGTGGATGCCGGCCACCGTGGGGGTGCTGGTGCTGGCCACGATGGTGCTCACGGTGGCCCCCGTGCGCCGGGCGCCGGTGCCGTCGCGTGACCGGTGGCGCCCCGGCGACCGCATCCCGCCCCCACCGGCGGGCGGCGCCACGGCACCGGCCCCGCTCGACACCCCGGACCTGTTGACCCCCGATCAGGTCCCCAGCGGGCGCCCGGTTGGGGAGCGGCGGGCCGGCCGGTAGCCTAGTTTGGTCCGCTCCGCGCTGCTGCGCATCCGGAGCGTCCAAGCTGGATCTGCACGCACAGGAACCCGACATGTCAAAGATCTGCCAGGTCACTGGCCGCAAACCAAGCTTCGGCAACACGATCTCCCACTCGCACCGGTCCACCCGGCGCCGGTGGAACCCGAACATCCAGAACCAGCGGTTCTGGTTGCCCTCGGAGAAGCGCTGGGTGGCGCTGACCGTGAGCGCCAAGGGGATCAAGACGATCAACAAGAAGGGCATCGAGTCGGTCGTGGCCGAGATGCGCCGCCGGGGGGAGAAGGTCTGACATGGCGTCCAAGAGCAACGAGAAGCGCCCGCTGGTGAAGCTGCGGTCAACCGCCGGCACCGGCTACATGTACATCACCCGGAAGAACAAGGTGAACACCCGGGAGCGCATCGAGCTGAAGAAGTACGACCCCGTCGTACGTCAGCACGTGATCTTCAAGGAAGAGCGCTAGCTCTTCCCGGGAAACGACGCACCAGGACTCCCCGCCTTCCGGCGAACGGACGGCGAGGCACACAGAGATGACCACGAGCCGGGACCGTCCCTACGGTCGCCGGCTCGTGACTGTTCCGGCCGTGTTCGTGCTGTTGCCCCTGGCCGTGGCGTCGGTGCCGGTGTGGGGCCCGGTGGCGGTGGCGGTGGATCTGGCCCAGGGCCTGCGCCGGCTCCCGTCCCTGCGACTGGGGGCGATGGCGATCGTCTACCTCGTCCACGAATGGATCTGCCTGGCCCTGGCCCTCGGCCTGACCGGGCGTGACGCCGCCCTGGCCGTTGCCGGCCGGCGACCCCGGGAGCCCGTGAGCTGGCGCCGGGTGGAAGGCTGGTGGATCGCCTCGCTCCTGGCCTGGGCCCGCCGGCTGCTGGCCATCCGGTTCGACCTGCCCCGGCCGGCCGACTTCCCCGCCGGGGGTTTCGTGCTGGTCAGCCGGCACGCCAGCATGGCCGACGCCGTGCTGCCGGTGTGGCTCCTGACCGGCCTCCAGGAGCGGTGGGTGCACTACGTGCTCAAGCGGGAGCTGCGGTTCGACCCCACCCTCGACATCTACGGCCGGCGCCTGGGCAACCACTTCATCTCCCGTCGGGGGGCCGACAGCGAGGCCGAGGCGGTGGCCCTCACCGGCCTGGCCCGGCGGGCCGGGCCCGGCGCCGCCCTGGTGATCTTCCCCGAGGGGACCTACGCCACCCCCGCCCGCCGGCGCCGCATCCGGGGCTCGCTGGCCCGGCGGGGCGCCGCCGACCTGGTGGCGCTGGCCGACGACCTCCGTCACCTGCTGCCCCCGAAGCCGGCCGGCACCCTGGCCCTGCTGGCCGGGCAGCCGGGGTTCGACGTGGTGGTGCTCGGTCATGTGGGCCTGGAAGGGATGTCGGAGCTGCGGGGCCTGCGCCGCCGTCTCCCCCTGGACGAGCCGGTGGCGGTGCGGTGGTGGCACCATCGCCGGGCCGAGCTGCCGGCGGGCGAGGCCGAGCTGATTGCCTGGCTGAACGACCGGTGGCGTACCCTCGATCGCTGGATCGACAGCGCGGGGTCGAACCGGCCGGCAGGGGGTGGTCCCCCGGCGGTCGGTGTGCCCCCGGACCGAACAGGAGACCGCGGATGAGCCGCCTGCAGACCGATGACCACCTGCGCCTGCTCCGGGAGGAGACCGACCGGCTGGCCGCCATCGGGGCCGACGACCTGACCCTGGCCGTGCCCCACCTGCCGGGATGGACGGTGCATTCGGTGGTGGGCCACGTGGCCTGGATCTTCCGTTGGGTCAGCCAGTGCATGGTGGCGTCGCCCGACGAGCGGCCGCCCCGGTCGGCTGTGGGCGAGCCGCCGGTGGGGCCCGACGTGCTGGCCTGGTACGCCGAGGCGGCCCAGATGGTGCAGGCCACCTTCGAGGGCTGCGATCTGAGCCAGCCCCGGCCCAGCTGGGCCGGGACCCAGGACGGACACTGGTGGCTACGGCGCCTCAGCCATGAGGTGGCCGTGCACCGCTGGGACGTCGACGCCGCCGACGGCACGGTCAACCCCATCGATGCCGCCCAGGCGCTGGACGGCATCGACGAGCTGCTCGAGGTGTACGTGCCCACCCGCTTCCGGCTGGACTCGATGGACCTGCCCGACCGCGGCGCCGGGGCCGAGGGCGCGGCGAGCCCCACCATCCATCTCCACGCCACCGACATCGACGAGGGTGAATGGCTGCTGCGGCTGGGCCCCGACCAGCTCACCTGGGAGCGGTCTCACGCCAAGGGCGACGTGGCGGCCCGGGGTACGGCTTCCGATCTGCTCCTGATGATGTGGAACCGCATCACCCCGGACCGGCTCGAGGTGTTCGGTGACGCCGACCTGCTGGCGAAGTGGCAGGCTGCGGCGAGGTTCTGACCCTCTCCTAGTGGCGGGCGGCCACCGGCAGCAGGGGCTCCTCGGGAACGTCATAGTCGGTGTCCCACCGGGACAGGCGGTTCTTCCAGTTGGAGGCCCCCCCGACGGAGGCGGCGTAGGCGGCCTGGCGGCGGGCCACGCGACCGGCGGCCGGGTTGTCGTCGGCCGTCTGGTCGTCGAACTGGGCCTCGATGCCGAGCTTCAGGTTGCGCAGGGCCTCGCTGCGGAGCTGGCTGATGCGGCTCTCGGTGACGCCGAGGAACCGGGCCAGCTCCTGGGACGTCTTGCCCTCGAGGAAGTAGCCGACGATCACGAACCGCTGGCGCTCCGGCAGCAGGCCGACGGCGTCGCGCAGGTAGGCGTGGAGCTCCCGCAGCTCCAGCTCGTCCGACGGCTCCACGGCCGAGCGGTCCTGCAGGATGTCGACCAGGGTGAGGTCCTCGTCGGTGTCGTCGCTTGTCTCGTGGTCCAGCGCCAGCACCACGGAGCGGAACAGGCGGTCCTGGAGCTTGTTCAGCTCCTGGCGGGAGATCCCGAGTGACGCCGCCATCTCCTCGTTGCTGGGCACCCGGCCCAGCTGGGTGGCGAGCTGCTGCTCGGTGGCCTCCAGGCGGCGGGCCAGCAGGCGTACCGAGCGGGGGGCCCAGTCGGCCGCCCGAACCGAATCGAGGATGGCACCCCGGATGCGTTGGGCGGCAAATCGCTCGAAAGGAACGCCCCGACTTTCGTCATAACGACGGGCCGCTTCCACCAGACCGAGCGCCCCGGCCCGCACCAGCTCCTCGCGGTCCACGTGGCGGGGGAAGTGCACCGCCACCTGGAATACCACGTGCTTGACCAGCTGCAGATTGGCTTCGATCCGTGCGTTCAGCTCGGCTTCCGTTGTTCCCATTGTTCCGTTGCCCTTCGTTTGTCCTCCATGCACGAGAGGAGTTCTCGACACGAAGGGCAGAGAACTTGAGAAACTTTTCGACGGTTTTTCGCCCTACGTACGGGTCGACCGAAACCGGGCCTGACTTGAGCCATACCGTTGATCAATGAGCACGCAGGGCTGCGCTTGGGGGCCGAACGGCCTCGGCTATCGGGCCCGGGCCGTCGGGCCCGGGGCGGGCGGCCCGGACGCCACTCAGGCCAGGTCGGTGAGGCGTCCGCCGAAGGCGGCCACCCGTACGCCCCGCTGGCGCAGGTCGGCCAGGAGCGGCCGAGCGGTGGGCCAGCCGGCCAGGCCGGAGGCCCCCACGGGAGCCCGGCCCTCCAGCGCCGCCAGCGCCGCCAGCGCCGCTACGGTGCCGCCCGCCACCGATGGATGGTCCATCACCCCCAGGATCACGGTCTCCACCGCCTGGCCCACCCGGCCCCGCAGCTCCACCCGGATCGCCCCGGGGCCGCCGTCGGTGTGGGGTGGCCGCAGCATCGGCAGCCGGGACGTGAACCGGTCGCGCCGGGTGGCGGCCATCCGGGCCGTGATCCGGTGGGCGCCGGGGAACTGGGGCTGGAGCAGCAGCGGGGAGGACAGGGCACCCCGGTAGCAGTCCCGGGCCCCGAACGGCTCGGGGAACCAGGCCAGGTCCCGACCCGACCCGCCGCGGCGCACGATCCAGGTGCCTTCCAGCCACTCCTGGCCCGAGTGCTTGAGCGTGCGGTGGTGCTGGCGGGCGCAGGCCGGCCCGCCGGTGCCGGCCCGGTAGACGTTGATCACGTCCACCCGGTCGAGCTGGGCGGCGGCATGCGACACCAGGAGGCAACTCAGGCCGGGGCAGAATCCGGCCCCCACCACCAGGGCCCGGTCGGCCGAGCGGGCCAGCGAGCCCAGGGCCAGCAGGTCGGCCACCTCGTCGGCCTCGTCGCTGATCGACACCACGTGGCTCCCGGCCCGCAGGGCGGCGGCCGCCGGCTCCCGATGGGTGCCGGCCGGACCGCCCAGCACCAGCACATCGGCGCCCAGCGTGGCCGGGGTGAGCTCCTTGGCGGTCGTGATCGTCTGATGGGCCGAGGCCACGGCCCGCACGGCCCCCAGGACCTGGTCGAGCCGGCGGGGCTTGGGATCCCACAGCACCAGCTCGGTCACCGGCGACTGGGTGAGCTGCCGGGCGATGTGGGAGCCGGTGGTCCCCAGGCCGGCCAGGACGACCCGCATCAGGTCAGATCGATATCGGTGACCTCGCGCCAGCCCCCGGATTGGGGCGGCACGCCACCGGTGCCCCGGAGGCGGAACAGGGCGGCGATCAGCCCTGCCAAGCTGAGGGCGAACATGACCCGCCGGGCGAGCTGCAACATGGGTCGAGACTACCCAAACACGAATCCCTTGTAGTCCTCGGCGGCGCACTCCTCCAGCCACTTGCGGTATTTGGGGGCGCCGCCGTTGTAGATGAGGTAGCGGGTCTTGTCCTTGCCGGCGACGTTGGAGTTGTACCCGGTGAACCACGACTTGGCGTTGCGCATGAGCAGCATCGAGTACATGTCGGCCACGTGATCGCTCCATTCCTCCTCGGCGGCGGGGGTGGGTTCGATGCGGCTGTAGCCGTGGTCCAGCATCCATTGCACCAGGTCGGTGGCCCAGTCGACCCCCACCTCGATGCCCCGGGGGAAGTTGGTGGACACCGATCCGCCGGTGGGTCCGGCCAGCGTGATCAGGTTGGGGAAGCCCTCGGCCTGCACCCCCAGGTAGGTGATGGGGTTGTCGGCCCACTTGTCGCGCAGCTTGCGGCCGTCGCGGCCGATGACGTCGATCCGGTCGAAGGCGCCAGTGATGGCGTCGAACCCGGTGGCGTAGATGATGACGTCGAGCTCGTGCTCGGTGTCGGAGGTCTTGATCCCGGTGGCCGTGATCCGCTCGATCGGGGTGTCGTTCACGTCGATCAGGTGCACGTTGTCCCGGTTGTAGGCCTCGTAGTAGCGGGTCTCCATCGGGACCCGCCGGGTGCCGAAGCCGTGGTCCCGGGGGATCAGCTTCTCCGCCGTGACCGGATCGTTCACCCGCTCCCGGATCTTGTTCGCCACGAACTCGGTGAACTCGGCGTTGGCCTCCTCGTCCATCAGCACGTCGCGGAAGTTGCCGAGCCAGATCCCGAACCCGGGCGAGGCGTAGAGCTTCTCCCAGAAGGCGTACCGCTCCTCCTCGGGCACGTCGGCCATGCGGCGGCGGTCGGGGCCGTGGATGAACCCGCCCGGGGTCTCGGCGCAACGGGCGAAGATCTCGTCGTAGCGGGAGCGGATGTCGGCCATCTCCTCCGGTGTGATCGTCGAGTTGTGGAGGGGGGCGCACCAGTTGGGCCGGCGCTGGAACACCTTCAGCTCGGCCACCTTGTCGGCGATCTCGGCGATCAGCTGCACGCCGGTGGCGCCGGTGCCGATGATGCCCACCCGCTTGCCGGCGAGCTCCACCGGCTCGTGGGGCCAGTAGTAGGTGTGGAACGACGGCCCCCGGAAGTCTCCGGTGCCCTCGATGGTGGGCATGGTGGGGGCCGACAGCAGGCCGATGGCCGTCATCAGGAACCGGCAGGTGAGCGAGCGGCCGTCGGCCGTCTCGACAGTCCAGGTGCGGCTGTCCTCGTCCCAGGTGCAGCGCTCCACCTTCGTGTCGAACTGCATGTCCCGGGCCAGGTCGAACTTGTCCACCACGTGCTCCAGGTAGCGCAGCGTCTCGGGCTGGCCGGCGAAGTGCTCGCTCCAGTCCCACTCCTCCAGCAGCTCCTTCGAGAACGAGTAGCCGTAGGACCAGCTCTCGGAGTCGAACCGGCACCCCGGGTACCGGTTCCAGTACCACGTACCGCCGGGGCCGGATCCGGCCTCCAGCACGGTCACGTTCAGGTTCAGGCCGCGGAGCCGGTAGAGCTGGTAGATACCGCACACCCCGGCCCCGATGATGATGACGTCGTACTCGGGCTCCATGTTCGAACCGTAATTCGATTCGCCGGCCATCGGCAGGGACCTTGGGCCCTGGCGCTCTCGCCGCAACGCCACGGGCCGGGCCCGGGTCAGGTCATGTGGGCCGGGGCGGGCCCGGGGTCAGGGAACCAGGGCGAGGAAGATGAAGGCGGCGAACACCGCCAGGTGATGGGTGGCCTGGAGCACCGTGGCCCGGCCCGATCCGAACGTGAGGGCGCTGATGGCGGCGGTGGCGGCCAGCAGCACGATCTCCTTGGACCCCAGGCCCAGCTGGATCGGGCCGGCCAGCCAGATGGAGGCGATGGCCACCGCCGGGATGGTGAGGCCGATGCTGGCCAGGCCCGAGCCCAGGGCCAGGTTGAGGCTGGTCTGCATCTCGCCCCGGGCCGCCGCCCGGAAGGCGGCCACCGACTCGGGGGCCAGCACGAGCAGGGCGATGACCACCCCCACGAACGACTGGGGTGCGCCGGCCCAGGCCACAGCCCCCTCGATGGGGCCGGACAGCGTCTTGGCCAGGCCCACCACCACCGTGAGCGTGGCCAGCAGCCGCAGGATGGGTGCCACCAACCCGGCCAGGCCGGGGGCGCTGCGCTCCGGGTGGGGATCGGCGACGGCGGCGGCCACCGGCTCGGGCCGGGGTGCCACGGTTTGAGCCGTTCCGTGCGCCGGCTCGGGGTCGATCTCGGACAGGAACATCCAGCGGTGGCGGACCGTCTGGACGAACACGAACATGCCGTACAACGTGGCCGAGGCGACGGCGGCGAACCCCAGCTGGGCCCCGGTGTAGGTGGGGCCGACCGAGCTCGACGTGAACGTGGGCATCACCAGGCTGAGGGTGGCCAGGGTCAGCACCGTGCCCAGCAGGGCGAAGGCCCCCTGCTCGTTGAAGCGCACCACGTGGGTGGCGCGGGCGTTGACCACCAGCGCCATGCCCACGATGCCGTTGCACACGATCATCACGGCGGCGAACACCGTGTCCCGGGCCAGGGTGGCCGACTTGGCCGGGTCGCTGATCGACAGTGTGACGATCAGGCCGACCTCGATGATCGTCACAGCCACGGCCAGGGTGAGGGTGCCGAACGGCTCGCCCACCCGGTGGGCGATGGCCTCGGCGTGGGTGACGGCCAGCAGCACGGCTCCGGCCAGCACCAACCCGACGGCGGCGGCCCCGACCGTGGGCAACGACCGCCCCCACAAGGCGGCGGTGAGGACGAGGCCGGCCAGCGGGAGGAGGTCGGGGAGGCGCCGGCGGACTGCCGGGACCCAGGAACGGGAACGGCCAGCGCCAGGAGCGGGCTCGGGAACGGGTTCCGGCTCCGGGCCGCGAGGCGGCGACAGGCTGGGGCTGGCCATGCCGCTACGGTCCCCTTGTCTGGACTCGGTCAAACCTTACGGGCGACGGCGCCGGGGTCAGTGACGGGCCAGCTCGGCCTCGAGCACCCGGGCGAAGGCGGTGGCCGCCGCCGGGGCGGCCGCCGGCCCCGGCTGATGGCGGATCCCGGCCGGACGGTCGGTGAGGTCGATGGCGGCACCGGGCCGGCGGACCGGCCCCTGGTCCCAGTAGCCCGCCCGCCGGCCGGCGGCGCCGGCCGGGGGTCGGGTGGTGGCCGGGCCGGCGGTGCCGGCGGTGCCGGTGGTGACGGTGGGGCCGGTGGCTGCGCAATGAAGAGGGGCCGACCCGTCGACCCCGGGTGTGTCGGCCCTTCGGCCCGGCCGGTCGGGGGCGAGGGCCAGGAGCAGGTCGGCGGCGGCCCGCAGGGTGACGAAGGCCTCGTCGGTGCCGTGGGCATCGGGATGGGCGATCTTGGCCCGGGCCCGGAAGGCGCGACGGATCTCGTCTCTCGTCGCTCCCTGCGCGATGCCGAGCACGGCCGCAGCCGTCCGTCCGTCCATGGTCCCGTCCTCCGTGACGGTCGTTCCTGTTGTTCGTCGAATCCTCCGACGCCACGGCGATCCTTCGCCGCTCCATCACCATCGGCCAGCTCCCACCCCGGCCTTGAGCCCTACCGCCACCCGGCCCTTGACCGGGAAGCCGAGCGGGTGGGACCGTGTGCCCATGCGATCCCCCTACGCCCATCAGGCCGAGGTCGACCTGGCGGCCGGCGGCGACCCGGCCGCCCTGGGCGGCGCCATCTCGGTTCAGGTGTGCGGCTCGTGGGACCACGCCGGCCCCTGTCCCCTGGCCCCCCACCACACCGAGCTGGAGCAGGAGGGAGACCGGGTCCGTCTCCGGGTGCTGTTCGCCACCGACCCCGGGAACGAAGCCGAGGTCCGCCGCCGGATCGCTGCCGCCCTGGCCACCGGCACCCAGGTGGGGCCGGACGGCCGCACCACCACCTGGCAGCTCGTGAGCCAGGAGGCGAGCGAGATCCACAACAACGAGGTGATGGAGGCCTTCCGCCTCACCACCTCCCCCCGCTGAACGGGCCCGGACCGGGCTGAAGCCAGCCGGGCTGAAGCCGGGCCGGGCGGAAGCGTCCCGAGATCAAGTCGCCCCGCTGGCCGGTCGATACCGCCGGGGTAGAACGGTGCCCCGACCGGGGCCGGCACCCAGGCACGTATCTTGACCAAGCGATGGGAAGGACGGAAAGAGACGATGGCCGTGACGGCCGCCGTGATCGTCGCGGCCGCCGTCCTCGCCGCTGCCGTCTGGCAGGCCAGCGAGGCCCTGGAAGAGCGCCGGGTGGCGGCCGAGGCGGTGGACCTCCGGCTCGCCACGCTCAGCGTGGCCTCGGCCGACGCCCTGAACCAGGTCGGCCAGCCCATGCCGCTCGACGAGCTGGCGGCGCACATGAACCGGCTGGGAGGAGACCGGTCGCTGGCCCTCCACCCCCTCACCGCCGACGAGCGGGCCGAAGCCGACGCCCTGCTGGACAAGATCAGCCGATCCGGATCGGCCCTCATCGAGGCGGCCAGCAGCGACCGGGCCGACACCGACTACCACCGGGAGCCGGCCGATCGCGACTACCACCGCCTGTCCCATCTCCTGTCCGAGGCGGCCAACCGGGCCGAGCTCCGGGCGGCCGAGGCGGAGCATCGCCGGGGCATCTCTCTCGTCCTGCTGGCCGCCTCACTCCTCCTCACGGGCTGGGTCGTGGTGTGGGCCCGGTCCCGGGCGGCCCGGCGCCGGGCCGAGGGAGAGGCCGAGCTCCGGGTCGGCCGGCGGCTGGAGCGGCTCCTCAACGACTCGCCTGACATCCTGCTGGTGGTGGACGAGGCCGGCCGCATCACCTACCGGTCGGCCTCCGCCGATCGGCTGCTGCCACCGGGGCCCTGCACCCGGGCCGACCTCCGCCATCTGTTCGCCGAGGACGACCAGCCGAGCCTCGACGAGCACCTGGCCAGGACCTACACCGGCAGCCCGTCCCGGTCGTTCCAGCTCGTGGACCAGCGGGGAGACAAGGGATGGTACGAGCTGCGGGTCTCGGACCTCACCGGAGAGCAGCTGGTCAACGGGTTCCTGGTGACGCTGCGGGACGTGACCAACGAGGTCAACCTCCGCCATGACCTCTTCGCCCAGGCCAACACCGACGTGCTCACCGGCCTCCCCAACCGCCGGGTGCTCGACCGGGTGCTCGACGACGCCGCCATCGGCCTGATGCGGGGCCACGGCTCGGTGGCCCTCGTCTCGCTCGACCTCGACGGGTTCAAGGACGTCAACGACACGCTGGGCCACGCCGCCGGCGACGAGCTGCTCACCCAGGTGGCGGAACGCCTGCAGCGGGTCACCCGCTCCCAGGACATGCTGTTGCGCCTGGGCGGCGACGAGTTCGCCGCCGTGCTCACCGGCCTGAGCGACGAGGGGCAGGCCGTGCGGGTGGCCGAGCGGTACCTCGAGGTGCTGAGCCAGCCGGTGCGCCTGCGATCCCGGCTGGAGCAGCTCCGCACCAGCATCGGGGTGGCCCTGGCCACCGAGCCGGAGCGGGTCCGGAGCCTCGTCACCGAGGCCGACCTGGCCATGTACGTGGCGAAACGGGCCGGCGGATCCCGCATCCGACTGTTCGAACCCTCCATGGAGGACGAGACGGTGGCCGCCAGCCGGATCGGCCGGGCCCTGCGGATGGCCCAGTACGACAACGAGTTCAGCCTCGTCTACCAGCCCATCGTGACGGTGGACGGGCACCGGTTGATCGGGCTGGAGGCCCTGCTGCGGTGGGACAGCCCGCGCCTCGGCCGGGTGCCGCCCGACCAGTTCATCCCCCTGGCCGAGCGGTCGGGCGACATCTGTGCCATCGGCGACTGGGTGCTCGACCACGTGTGCCGCCAGATCGAGCAATGGGAGCGGGCCGGGCATCTCGCCCCCCATCTGACGGTGTCGTGCAACGTGTCGCCCCGCCAGCTGGCCCAGGCCGACTTCGTGTCCCGGGTGCTGGCCACCACCGAGGCCCGGTCGGTGGCCCCCAACCGGCTGGTGGTGGAGATCACCGAATCGGCCGTGCTCGACGGCACCGGGGTGGCGGTGGAACGGCTCCACGAGCTGCGGGCGGCCGGGGTGCGGATCTCGATCGACGATTTCGGGTCGGGCTACTCCAACCTGGGCCAGCTGCTCCGGGTGCCGTTCGACGTGCTGAAGATCGACCGATCGCTGCTGCTGCGGCTGTCGGAGATGCGGGCCGCCGCCGGCGGCGACGTGCAGGCGCCGTGCGCCATCATGGAGGCCATCGTGTCGATCGCCTCGGTGTTCGATGCCCCGGTGGTGTGCGAGGGGGTGGAGACCGACGCCCAGCGGGAGTCGCTGGCGGCGTCGGGTGTCACCCACGTGCAGGGCTACCTCACCGGCCGGCCGGCCGGGCCCGACGAGATCGCCGAGCTGCTCCGCGGCGCCATGGCCCACACCCCTCAGCTGTTGCCGGTGGAGGAGGAGCTGGTGGCGATCCTCACCAACGGGTCAGCCGATCATCACTGACCGCCGGAGGCGGTCAGTGATGATCACTGAGCGCCGATGTCGACCTGGTAGGCCTCGTAGATGAAGTCGGCGCCCCGCTGGCGGTGGCGCATGAGAGCGGTCATGAGGTCGAGGGCCTGGTTGCGGACCTCGTACCCGTGGGCGACCACCTCCTCGTCGGCGATGGTGGCGAGCGTGTACTGCAACCGCTCGACGGCCTCCACGAGCGGGCCGTGGTCCCGGGCCAGCCGATCGGCCCGGCAGGCCATGCGGGGGTCGTCCTGCACCACGAGCCGGAGGAAGCCGTCGGGGGCTTCCGTCTGGCGTATGTGCTGGTGGAGGCGTTGGGCGGCGTGATCGACCGCCATCGCCACCCGTAGACGCCAGCGGGCGGCGTCACCGATCGGGGTTGTGAGGGCGTCCTCCAACCCGATCAGGGCTTCGTGCAACGTCTCCCGTCGCACGCGCGCCGCCTCGAGGTGAGCCTGCTGTGCCATCGCATCCTCCCCTTGGGTGCCTCTGCACGTAGGTCGCTGCCCGCGCCTCGTGGATCGATCGTACGACACTGTGGGCAGCCCTGCCCAGGGACTGATGACTCTGAACGATCATGATCGGCGCCCCCAACACTGGAAGCGATGGCGTGGCCCCGGGAATGGTGCTACAACGAAGTGGTGGGCGAGCGTACGACGGAGGTCCACCCCATGGCTGTTGATCCGGTGCTGGTGAAGCGCCCTTGGCCGTTCCACAGCTGCCCCTCGTGCGAGTGCTCCGACTTCGCCGCCGAGGGCCAGCCGGCAACCGTGGTGTTCACCTGCCTGGGCTGCGGCGCCCGGTGGCGCTACACGCTCGGCTACCTCCACCGGCTGGATCCCGATCCGGCCAGCGAGCTGGCGGGCCAAGCCTGACCACATGCTCCCGGTTTGGGACCTCGGGCCCTCTTCGATCGGGCCGATCGGGGGTAGGACCGGGGCATGAGACGACGCGACGCACCGCCCGCCACGGTGGGCGACCTCATGACCGAAGATCTGCTGGCCATCCTGCCCGATGATCGGGTGGGCCGGGCCCGGGACGTGATGTTGTCGGTCGGCGTCCACGCCGTGCTGGTGATGGACGGCAACGAGGTGCTGGGCATCGTCACCAGCACCGACCTGATCGACAACTGGCCCGACGACGAGCCGATCGCCACGGTGATGACGGCGGCACCCGCCGCCATCAGCGTGGAGGCCACGGTACGGGAGGCGGCCGAGAGCATGATCTCGTCCCGCACCCACCACCTGCTGGTGGAGGACGGCCACGAGGTCATCGGTATCTTGTCGAGCTTCGATCTGCTCGACGCTCTGACGGTGGCTCAGACCTGACGGCTCAGGCCGAGGTCGTTCCCGTCTCGGCCTTGTCGGTCTCGTCGGCTCCGTCGATCTTGTCGGCCGCGGCCTCGTCGGACCCCTCCCGGAAACCGGCCCGGAGCTCACGCTGGGCCTTACCGAGGTTGCGGGCCAGTTCGGGCAGCTTGTTGCCACCGAACAGGACGAGCACGATCACCAGGATGATCAACAACTCTTGAGGGCGAAGGAATTCCTCCATCACCTTCGAGCGTACCCCCGCCTGGGACCGGGCGGAAGGCCGGAACTACGCTCGGCCCATGCCAGTGGAGATGATCGGGTGGATCGCCCCCCAGGTCTCGTCGGAGATCATCCGCCCCCAGGGGCCCGTGTTCGACCCGGCGGTGATCGCCGAGACGGCCCGCATCCACGAGGAGGCCGACTTCGACCGGGTCCTGATCGGCTATTTCTCCAACGCTCCCGACGGCTTCCTCATCGGGGCCCACGCCGCCGCCCACACCAGCCGCCTCGCCTTCCTCCTGGCCCACCGCCCGGGGTTCGTCGCCCCCACGGTGGCCGCCCGCAAGATGGCGACGCTGGACCAGCTCACCGGGGGCCGCCTGGCCGTTCACCTCATCGCCGGGGGTAACGACGACGACCAGGCCCGCGACGGCGACTTCGCCGACCACGCCGCCCGCTACCGCCGCACGTCGGAGTACGTGGAGGTCATGCGCCGCACCTGGACCGAGCGGGCGGCGTTCGACCACGACGGCGAGTTCTACCGGGTGCGGGGCCAGCGCTCGGCCATCCGCTGTGTGCAGGAGCCCCACATCCCGGTCTACGGGGGCGGCGGGTCCGACGAGGCCGTCGCCGCCCTCGGCCCCCACGTCGACATCTTCATGCTGTGGGGTGAGCCGTTGGCCGAGACGGCGGCGTTCATGGAGCGGGTGCGGGCGGCGGCGGCCCCGGCGGGGCGCCGGCCCGAGTTCAGCGTGTCGACCCGCCCCATCCTGGGGGCCACCACGGCCGAGGCGTGGGAGCGGGCCCACGACATCGTCGACCGGATCAACTCCACCCACGACCGCCGCCCCCCGCCCGATCCCACCAACCGGGGATCGCAGCGGCTCCTGGCCCTGGCCGACAGGTCCGAGGTGTTCGACACCTGCCTCTACACCGCGCCGGCCGCCGCCTCGGGGGCGCCGGGCAACTCGACGGCGCTGGTCGGCACGCCCGACGAGGTGGCCGAGGCCCTCGTCGCCTACTACGACCTGGGCGTGCGGACCCTGCTCATCCGCGGCTACGACCCCCTGCCCGACGCCGTGGCCTACGGCGAGGAGCTGATCCCCCGGGTCCGCCGCCTCGTCGCCCAGCGCGACAACTGAGCCAGAGCACGGCGGGGGTGGCGGCGGCCCCGGTCACCAGCCCGTGTACGGCGTGGGGAGGGCCTGGAGCTCCCGGATCAGGTCGGGCGGCACGGCGGTGGCGCTCACGGTGGGGGTGGTGAGGCCGACGGCGTCGCTCAGACCCCCGAAGCGGTCGGTGACGGCGGCGGCGAGCTCGTCGAAGCGGCCGACGGCGGCGAACAGGCGCACCACGTCGTCGCTGACCCGGGATGCCATCTGGTCCCAACCGCCGGTGCGGGACAAGTGGAGCAGCTCGTGGCCCAGGTCGTCGAGCCCGTGCTCGGCCAGCACCGGCCAGTAGGCCTTGGTGGAGCCGTAGAACCCGACCCGGGTCCGGACCCATTCGAGCGAGCGGGCCACGTCGTCGTCGGTGGCGCCGGTGGCCACGAACCCGCCGCCCGACACCTCGAAGCGCTCCCGGGATCGGCCGGTGCGGGCCATGCCCTCGGCCAGGCGGGGCAGGATCTGGTTGGCCAGGTAGTCGCGGGTGCAGAACGGGTGCAGCGACACCCCGTCGCAGGCCTCGCCGGCCAGACGCAGCATGTGGGGGCCCACGGCCGAGATCCGGATCGGCGGGGGCGGGCCGTCGAGCGGGGCCGGCGTGAAGTTCGGGGTCATCAGGTTGAGCGTGTAGTGCTCGCTCTCGTAGTTGAGGGGCTCACCGGTGGCCCACGTGTTCCAGATGGCCCGCACCGCCCCCACATAGCTCCGCATGCGGGGAACGGGCGCCGTCCACGGCGTGGCGAACCGGCGCTCGTTGTGCGCTTTGACCTGGGAGCCGAGCCCGAGCACGAACCGGCCCCCCGACGCCGCCTGGAGATCCCAGCCCACGTTGGCCGTCATCATCGGACTGCGGGGAAAGGCGATGGCCACCGCCGTGGCCAGCTGGATCCGCTGCGAATGGACGGCGGCCACGGCCAGGGGCAGGAACGGGTCGTGGGCGTTCTCGGCCACCGAGACGCCGTCGTAGCCGGCCGCCTCCATGGCGGCGATCCGCTCGGGGACCTTGGTGAGGCTGTCGTTGGGCAGGCCCACGTAGACCCGCATCAGGCGGTGACCCCACCGTCGACCGGCACGTGGGCCCCGGTCATGTAGCTCGCCTCGTCGGACGCCAGGAACAGGGCCACCCGGGCGATCTCGATCGGCTCGCCCACCCGGCGCAGCGGGGTGGCCCGCACGATGCGGTCGGTGGCGGTGGGGTCGTCGGAGGCCACCATCGGGGTGTCGATCACGCCGGGGTGGATCGAGTTGACCCGGATGTTGTCCCGGGCCAGCTCCAGGGCGGCGCACGCCGTCATCCCGGTGACGGCGTACTTGGTGGCGGCGTAGGCGAAGGAGTACTTCGTGGCCCGCAGGCCGGCACCGGAGGAGATGTTGACGATCGAGCCCCCACCCCGGGCCCGCATGGGCTCGATGGCGGCCCGGATGCCGAGGAACACGCCCACCTGGTTGACGGCCACCACCCGCTCGTAGTCGGCCAGGGTGTGGCGGGCGATCGTGGCGTTGTGGAGGATGCCGGCGTTGTTGACGAGGATGTCCAGCCCGCCGAAGCGCTCGGCCGCCAGGTTCATCACCGCCTCCCAGTCTTCTTCCCGGCTCACGTCGTGACGGAAGAAGACGGCGGCGTCGCCCAGGCTGGCGGCCACGGCCTGGCCGGCTTCCACCAGCACGTCGGACACGATCACCTTGGCTCCTTCGGCCGCGAACAACCGCACCTCGGCCTCGCCCTGGCCCCGGGATCCCCCGGTCACGATCGCCACCTTGCCGTCGAGCCGTCCCATGTCGATCCCCTCCTGACCGCGGGCGCCTCCCGTGGCCGTTCGGCGCCAACCTAGCCGAGGGGGCCGAGCGGCCCCAGCCCGCCCGAGGGGCCCGCCGGGCCGGTCAGCTGGCGGCCAGCAGCTCCAGGGTGCGGCGGGCCACGTCGTCGCTCACGCCGGCGGGCTGGACCCGGAGCTGGAGCCGGGTGACCCCCGCTGCGTCGTAGGCCGCCAGCTGTTCCCGGGCCTGGGCCACCGTGCCGATGACGGCCAGGTCGCCCACCAGGGCCGACCCGAGGCGGATGTCGTCGGGGGTGACCGGCGTACCGTCGGGATGGCGGGCGGAGCCGATGCGGGTGTAGAGGCGGAGCAGATCGAGAGCGGGGCCGGCGGCCGCCTCCACCTCGGATTCCCGCTCCACCACCACGGCCAGGCGGTTGACCAGCACCTCGCCCCGGGGCCGGCCGGCGCCGTCGCAGCGCTGGTGGTAGCGCTCGACGGTGGGGACGATCTGGCGGCTGAGCTGGTAGTTGGTGCCGCCGAACCAGCCGTCGCCCAGCTCGGCCGCCCGCCGCAGGGCCCGGCCGGCCATGCCGCCCACGATCACGGGCGGCCCGCCGGGGCGGGCGGGGCGGGGCTTCAGGTGAGGTCCGAGGCCACCCACCAGGTCACCCTCGAAGTCCTGCCCGGCCCACGCCGCCTTGAGGGCCTGGACCGTCTGGTCGAGCCGGTCGGCCAGGCGGTCTGGTGACACGCCGAAGCGGGCCCAGGTGGGCGGGTTGCCGCCGGCCGCGCCGAGGACGAGCCGGCCCCCGCACAGCTGGTCGAGCACGGCCACGTCGTAGGCCAGGCGCAGCGGGTCCCAGGCCGGCAACAGGATGACGCCGGTGCCCAGCGCCATGCCCGTCTCGGCCGCCGCCGGGGCCAGGGCGGCCAGCGCCACGAAGGGCGACGGGAGGTGGAAGTAGTCACCGTCGGTGGGGTGCTGCTCGCCGGTCGACAGCATCGTGTAGCCGAGACGGCCGGCGTGGGCGGTCAACTCGGCCAGTCGGGCGAAGCGCTGGTCGAGCGGCTCGGGGTCGTGGCCGAGGTCGAGGGTGATGCCGAGGTCCATGTCAGTCCTGTCCGGGGTCGGCCGGTGTGAGGAGCACCGGTAGCTCGTCGATGGCGAGGAAGGCGCCGAAGGTGGTGGGGGTGAACGCCGGCTCCCGGTCGGGGTGGCCGAGCGTCAGGTCGTAGGCCAGCAACTCCCCCACGAGGATGTGCAGTTCCACCTCGGCCAGGAAGGCGCCGACGCAGCGGTGGATCCCGGCGCCGTAGGCCAGGTGGCGGCCGGCGTCGCGGTCGCTGGCGTGCCGGTCGAGGTCGTAGCCGTCGGGGTCGCCGGGCCACCGCTCGGGGTCCCGGTTGGCTGCGCCGAACAGCAGCATCACCTTGTCGCCGGCCCGCATCGTGGCGCCGCGGTGCTCGACGTCGCAGGTGAGGGTGCGGACGAAGTTCTGCACCGGGGGCCGGTGGCGGAGGCTCTCGTCGACGGCCCGGGGGATCAGGTGGGGCTCGGCCCGCAGCCGTCGCTGGAGCGCCGGGTCGAGGCCGAGTTGGTAGGCCAGGTTGGTGGCGGCGATGAGGGTGGTCTCGTGGCCGGCGATGACCGCCCCGACCAGGAACGACAGCATCCCGATGGGCGGGAGGTCCTGTTGCACGAGCAGGGTGGCGAAGTCGTCCCGGGGGTGCTCGCGGCGGTCGTCGATCTGGGCCCGGAGGAGGTCCATCAGCGTCAGCTCGGGGCGCTCGGCCGACGCCTCCGCCGGGCGGTGGATGCGGGCCAGCTCGGCCACCGTGAGGTCGCGCAGCTGGGCCGTGACGTCGGGGTCGAAGCCGAGCAGGGTGGCCAGAGCCTCGATCGGCACGGGGGCGGCCACGTGGGCGATGAAGTCGGCCGGGTCGCCGGCCGCCGTGGCCTGGGCCAGGGCGGCCAGGCGGGCGGCGGCGTTGGCCCGGATGTCGCCCTCGATGGCCCGGACCCGGGGCCGGCTCAGCAGCTCGGCGTACAGCTTGCGATAGACGGTGTGCTCCGGCGGGTCCTGCTCCAGCGCCACCTGGCGGGCCCGCCGGCCGGCCGGCGGCGGGGCCAGCACGCCCTCGGCCGAGGAGTAGGTGCGCCAGTCCTCGGCCGCGGCCGCCACCTCGTCGAAGCGGGACAGGATCCAGAACCCGCCCGACGCCTCCGACCGGGCCACCGGGCAGGCCCGCAGCTCGGCGTAGCGCTCGTAGCGTTCGGCGTCGCCGAGGATTTGGTGATGGTCGAAGTGCGGGCAGTCCACCGCCCCGACGCTAGTTAGATGGACATGCCACCGTCGACCGCCAGCTCGGCCCCGGTGGTGAAGCTGGAGGCGGGGGAGGCCAACCACAGGATGGCCTGGGCGATCTCGTCGGGCTGGCCCATGCGGCGCATCGGGGTCGTCTTGACCAGCACGTCGTTCATGCCTTCGGGGTTGCCGTCGTTCATCGGGGTGTCGATCACGCCGGGGAACACGCAGTTGACGCGGATGTTGAACCGGGCCAGCTCCAGGGCGGCCGACTGGGTCATGCCCCGCACCGCCCACTTGGTGGCGGTGTAGGCGAACAGGCCGTTGGTGCCCTGGAGGCCGGCCACCGACGAGATGTTGATGATCGACCCGGCCCCGGCGGCCCGCATGGGGGCCACCACCGCTTTCATGCCGAGGAACACGCCGAGCTGGTTGACCCGGTAGATCCGGTCGTAGGTGTCGGGATCGGTGTCGATCAGCTTGACCGGGGCGACGATGGCGGCGTTGTTGACCAGGATGTCGACCCGGCCGAAGGCCTCGGTGGTGGCGACCACGACCTCGTCCCAGCCCTCGGCCGAGGAGACGTCGTGGGCCACGAAGCGGGCGGCGTCGCCGATGCTGGCCGCCGCCTCCCGGCCCTCGTCGGCCAGGATGTCGGTGAGCACCACCTTGGCCCCGTTCGCCGCCAGCAGGCGGGCCTCGGCCTCGCCCTGGCCCCGGGCGGCACCGGTGACGATGGCGACTCTGCCTTCCAATGATCGCCCGTCGAGCGCGTTGGACATCAGGCTTCTCCTTGCTTCGGGTCGGGGCAGTGCTAGAGAACGAGTGCTAGAGGACGACGGCCAGGCGGCCGGTGACCGTGCGGGCTTCGAGCTCGGCCAGGGCGGCCGGCACGTCGCTGAGCGGAACGGTGCGCACGTCAGTCCGGATGCGGCCGCTGCGGTGCTGGGCGAGCAGGTCGGCGTGGGCCTCCTCCACCACGGGCCGGCGGCGCACCGCGTACTCGGCCCAGGCCATGCCCAGCACGCCGTAATTCTTCACCAGCACGTGGTTGCCGGGGTAGGCGGGGATCGTGCCGGACGCGAACCCGATGACCACGAGGCGGCCCTCGAAGCCCATGAGCCGGCGGGTCACGTCGCCCAGTGGGCCGCCCACCGGGTCGAACGCCACCTCCACGCCCTGGCCGCCGGTGGCCGCCATCGTGGCCTCGTAGAGGGTGGCTGCGGGGTCGGGGCCGGTGGAGTCGACCACCACGTCGGCGCCCAGCGCGGTGCAGTGGGCCATCTTGGTGGCGCCGCCGGCGGTGGCGATCACCTGGGCGCCCCTGGCCGCCGCCAGCTGGACGGCGGCGGCACCGACGCCGCTGGAGGCCCCCAGGACCAGCACCCACTGGCCGGCCTGGAGCTGGCCCCGGTGGAACAGGCCGACGTGGGCCGTCTGGAAGGTGCTGTAGAGGACGGTGGCGTCGGCGGCGTCGAGATCGTCGGGGATGGGCAGCAGGGTCGGCGCCTTGAGCAGGGCGTGGGTGCCGTAGCCGCCGTGGCGGAGGTCGGCCAGGCCGGCCACCCTCGATCCCACGGCCACGTCGACCCCGGGGCCGGCGGCCACCACGATCCCGCAGCTCTCGGTGCCGGGGGTGAGGGGCACGCCGGGGCGGTCCTGATAGATGCCCTGGCACACGAGGATGTCGGCGAAGTTGACGTTCGTCGCCTCCACCCGCACCAGCACCCGTTCCGGGCCGGGTTCGGGGGTGGGGATCTCCTCCAGGCGGAGCGAGTCCCGGGGGTGGCCGAGCTCGTTGACCCGCCAGGCCGTGATCGAGGGGGGTGCCGTTCCGTTGCCGGTCTCGGTGCTCACGCGAACCGCTCGATCTCGGCGTCGGTGAGGCCCCACTCCCGCAGGGCGTCGGCCCCACCCTCGCCCGGATAGGGGCTGCGGCGGACGACCTCGCTCGGGGTGCGGCTGAAACGGGGGGCGGGGGCCGGCTGGCTGGTGCCGTCGACGTCCACGAACGAGCCCCGGGCCTGGAGGTGCGGGTGGTTCGGGGCCTCGGTGAGGTCGAGGACGGGCTGCACGCAGTCGTCGTCCTCGCCGAACAGGGCCACCCACTCGTCGCGGGTGCGGGTGGCGATGAGGTCGGCCATCCAGGCCCGGTAGGCGGGCCAGTGGGCCGTGTCGTTGGGGTCGCCCAGCTCGGCTGGCGGGGTGGCGCCGGCCTTGGCCAGGAACTGGCGGAGGAACTTGGCCTGGATGATGGCGAGGGACACGAAGCGGTCGTCGGCGCAGCGGTAGACGGCGTAACGCCAGTCGCCTCCGTCGATCAGGTTGCTCTGGCGTTCGTGCTTCCAGGTGCCGCCCTGGAGGTTGCCGTAGACGTAGGCCATGAGCGACAGGGCGCCGTCGACAATGGCGGCGTCGACCACCTGGCCCTGGCCTGAGCGGGACGCCTCCCACAGGGCCGACACCATGCCCAGGGCGAGGTACATCCCGCCGCCGCCGAAGTCGCCGGCCAGGATGAGCGGGGGCACCGGAGGGCGGTCGGCCTCGCCGATGGCCCACAGGGCACCGGTGAGGGAGATGAAGTTGAGGTCGAAGCCGGCCCGGGTGGTGAGGGGGCCGGCCTGGCCGTAGCCGGTCATGCGCCCGTAGACGAGCTTGGGATTGACGGCCAGGCAGTCGTCGGGGCCGAGGCCGAGGCGTTCGGCCACGCCGGGGCGGAAGCCCTCGATCACCCCGTCGGCCCGGCTGATCAGCTCGAGCACGGCGTCGCGGCCCTCGGGGGTCTTGAGGTCGGCCCGCACCGAGCGGCGGTTCCGGTAGAGGAAGCGGTAGGGGTGGTCGGGGTAACCGAGGTCGGGCTCCTCGGTGCGGTCGACGAGGATGACGTCGGCCCCCATGTCGGACAGCAGCATGCCGGCGAACGGACCGGGCCCGATGCAGAACAGCTCGACGATCTTCACGCCGGAAAGTGGTCCCATAGGGGTTCCCTTCTAGTGGCCCATGGCGAACAGCGCCAGCACGTCGGGGTGGCCGGTGCCGGCGGTGACACCGCCGTCGACCAGGAGGTTGGCCCCGTTCACGAAGCTGGCCTCCTCGGCGGCGAGGAAGGCGACGGCGGCGGCGATCTCGACCGGCTGGCCGTAGCGGCGCACGGGGATGGCCTGCTCGAAGGCGGCCCGGGCCGTCGGGTTGCCGGTGGTCATCGTGGTGAGGGGGGTCTCGACGGCGCCGGGGGAGACGGCGTTGACCCGGATGCCCTCGGGGCCGAACTCGAGGGCCAGGGCCCGGGTGAAGTTCACCAGGCCGGCCTTGGCCGCGTTGTAGGCGGCGAAGCCCCGGTCGGCGCCCACCGAGTCGAGCGAGGCGACGTTGACGATGGCGGCGGTACGGGGGTGCGGACTCCCGGCCGGGGGCTCGGGGTGGGCGGCCAGCGTGGTGCGGAGGTGGGGGATGGCGAGCTGGCAGCTGTCGAAGGCGGAGTCGAGGTTGAGGGCGATCGTGCGCCGCCAGTGCTCGGGCTTCATCGACAGGGTGGGGCCCACCACCACGTTGCCGGCGTTGTTCACCACCACGTCGAGGCGGCCGTGACGGTCGACGACGTCGTCGTAGAGGTCCTTCATCTCGGGCCGGCGGGTCACGTCGGCGGCCACGAACCGGGCCCGGTTGGGGGTGGCGGGATCGAGCGTGTTCTGGGCGTCGAAGCCCACGTCGGCTCGGCGGCCGCAGAACACCACCGTGGCCCCCTCGGCGTGGAGGCGCTGCACGATGGCCAGGCCGATACCGGTGGTGCCGCCGGTGACCACGGCGACGCGGCCCTCGAAGCGGCGGGCGCCCCCCGTGAAAGGGCGGGCCGGGCCGTCGTCCGGGCCGGTCATGCCTCGGCCGTCGCCAGGGCGGTGTCGTCGCCTTGGGCCAGGGCTTCGTTGACGGCCGTGTGGAAGTGGATGAGCGGAGGCTCGATGCGGCCGTAGACCACCTCGGGGATGGCGCCGGAGGCCATGGCGGCCTGGATGCGTTCCATGGTGGGGAAGTCTTCGGTGCCGGTGACCTTGAGGAGGAGATCGAGGTTCTTGGTCCAGTAGCGCTGGGCCTTCTCGGTGGCGGGGGGCTCGGGGGCGAACAGGGACGTGTGGGTGCGCACCTTGTCTACGCCCAGGGGTTCGAGGCGCCAGACCTCAACGTGGTCGAGCTGATGGACGACGAGGGCGTTGGGGACGAGGAAGTACTGGATGGTGCCGTAGGGGATGAGGGACCACTCGTCCTGCGGCTTGGCCGTCTCGTCGAGCACGTCGGCCCGGAGGCCGACCGAGAGGAAGTTGCGGCCGAAGCCCTCGTAGATCACGCAGTCGGAGTTGAACGTGCCGGCCAGGGTGTTCTTGTGGAGCCAGCGGATGTGGTAGCTCTCGGTGAACGTGTCGAGTATGAGCTTCCAGTTCATGTCCCACGTGTTGGTGCGGGTCTCGATGTGGGTGTAGCGGTCGAGGCCGAACGAGCCGAGGTCGTCCTGGGCGCCGCCCAGGGTCTCGTCGACGTCGATCGGGTCGGTGGAGCCGGCGCGGACGAAGATCAGGCCGTACTTCTCGGCCACGGCCACGGGGTGGAGGTTGCAGGGGAGGGTGACGTCGTCGAAGGCGCCGGCGGAGAGGGGGCGGGCCCGGAGGATGCCGTCGGGGTCGTAGGTCCAGCCGTGGTAGTTGCACACGATGCTGCGGCCGAGGTTGCCGGCCCGGTCGGGGACCAGGGGGGCGGCCCGGTGGCGGCAGGCGTTGACCATGGCCCGGATGGAGCCGTCGGGTTGGCGGACGGCGAACACGGGGACGCCGTCGAGGGTGGTGCTGAGGTAGTCGCCGGGGTTCGGCATCTCACAGGTGAGGCCGAGGAGGGTGGGGCCCTGGCGGAACAGGACCCGGAGCTCGCGGGCGAACCGGTCGGGGTCGGTGTAGGCCGAGGCCGGGTTGATCATGGAGTGGGGGGCGTGCATGCCCTGGAAGTGGGGGCCGGAGTCGGCGAGGCGCTGGAGCAGCTCGACCTGGCGTTCGTGGCGCATGGATGGATCTCCCGGTACCTGTTTGGGGCCGTGTACCTGTGGCCGTGGACCGAATCTAACTCAAGTTAGAGCCTGGCGGCTGTCCGGGCGAGCCGCACGTGTGACATACGTCGAGGTTCAACTGCAACCGGTTCGGGACATTGTTACGGATGTGCGCGGGTGCGCCATGACGTTTCGAGGAGGTTGTCATGACCACACCCAAGTTCAGCGGTTCGACTCTGGTCGACGAAAACGGTACCGAGGTCGGTGAGGTGAAGGATGTCATCTACGACAGCTCGGAGACCGAGCCCGAGTGGCTGGTGGTGAAGGCCGGGAGGCTGCGAGGCGAGCACGTGGTGCCGGCCGAGGGGGCGTGGCAGAAGGACGAGGGCCAGGTCGTGGTCCCGTTCCCCGTCGACGTGATCAAGGCTGCTCCCAAGGCTGGCAAGAACCATGTGATCACCAAGGAGCAGCAGGCCCAGCTGACGCAGCACTATCACCTGACGACGTCCTGAGTTCGATCGGGCCGCGGGATCGGCTTGATCCGGCGATCACGCCGGGTCGAGCTGCTCCTGCGCGATCTCGATCAGTTCCTGGAGGTGGAGGCCGTGGGCGGCGTCGAGCGGATGGGGCGTGTTGGTCCGCACGGCGTGGGCGAAGGCGGAGACGAGGTGGTCGAACGCGTCGCCGGCCAGGGTCATGAGGTCGATCTCGGCCACCCCGTCCTCGCCCACGATCCGCACGAACCGCTCCGGACGGTTGTGTGGCAGTGGCACGCACAGCGACGCCTCAGAATGAACGCCGCCGGCGTGATCGAGCAGCAGACCCGTCCACCCGCTCGGTCGCCCGTGGGCCTGGATCCGCTCGATCGGGCCGAGGGCCGCTTCGAGCAGGTCGAGCACGTGCGGGCCCACGTCGAGCAGTGGCCCACCAGCCACCCGCCACGGCGAGCGGGGCGACGCCAAGTTGTGGGCACCCGAGATCCACACCGCCGACCCCCCGATCGGCCGGATCCGCCGCACCTCGTCGAGGAATGCCTGCACCTCCGGCGCAAACCGGAGGATGAGCCCCATGATCGAGATCACCCCCGACTCCGCCACGGCGGCGGCTAAGCGGCGCGCCGACGCGAGATCGGCCCCGAGGGGTTTCTCTAGGAGCAGGGCTTTGCCAGCGCCAGCCGCCACTGTGGCGAGGTCGACCTGCACTGCCGGGGGCACGGCAAACGTCAGCCCGTCACAACACGCCATCAGCTGATCGAAGGTCTCGAACTCGACTGTTCCGTGATCGTGAGCTATCAGCCGTGCGTTCCGTCTCCCCCTAGCCCACACCCCAACGAACTCGCTGTGTGCGGTACGCGCAAGCGCACCGCAGTGAGTGCGCATGGCCCAAGGCCCGGCCCCGATGAGTCCGAGGCGGGCTGTCACCGGACACCACCACGGCGAATCTTGACTGCCTCGTCTCGATCAGCGACCCAGTAAGCCAACGCTAACCCCACTGGCGACCAGGATGACGCCCATAAGGAGGACGGCTATCACATTCCTCTTCTTCGTGAAATCGATCGAGCCAAATGGTGGGAGTTGGCTGGGATGGACGATCGCAGCGAATACATAAGCAACACCAAGACCAATCAAGAGGATCGAAATTGGGAATGTAGACGCGTCAAAAGACATTGGCTCGCGGCTCCTCTGCTAGCAGATTCTTGCGGTGGTGCGTCGCACACAGGAGCCACATGCATCCGGAAGTAGTGTCGACTGGATCCCACAATCGAACCAGCGACCGGCTCCCCTACTTTCCGCCGAGAAGTATCTCTACCTCTTATCAGTCCTATATCACCGGACTCTTACTAAGGCGCGTAACCTACGTCCGGAGGTCAGGCGTCAAACTCACCAGATTTCACGCCCAGAAGGAAAGCTCGCCATTCGGGAATCGTAAAGTGCAGAATTGCTCGCTCATCCGAGGCTGACTCTTTAGAATCTCGAATGCAAATCTCAGTCGAAGTTCGAGCCACCTCGACGCATGCATTTTGGACGCAAAACGAGCTTCGTTCAAATACCATTCCAGAAGTCTTATTTGTCCGTACATCCGGATTAAAGGCCACGTCTTCCCCTTTGAAGAGATCTTTGGCGGTTCATCACCAAAGAACCATGTCTATGGTTCGCGCAGCCATCAGCGAGGACTTCTGGCGAACCAACTAGCTGCCACGCTGGCTTCCGTAGGCAGCTCAATCCGTGGTCGAACGGGAGGCTACAGGCCCCGGGCTAGCGATTCAACGACTCGACCCGCGTCTGCAACAGATCGATCGAGCTTTGCCGATCCAGGCTAGATTCGAACGCCAGTTCGTAGTGGACCTCAAGCAGAGATACCAGCTCATTGTTCAGGCTGAGATCTATAGGTAACCCCGCCTCCCGATATGCAATAGTTGAAAGCGTCGGAGTCTCAAAACCCAACAAATAGAGATGAGCTACAGACTGTAGGCCAAGCGGGGTCGCATCAAACGGCTGGACCCGCACTTCAATCCCGTACCTTTCGATTAGCTCCAACACGTGGCTCAGTTGCCGCTGCAAAACGTCAGGACCACCAAACTGCTGCCACAGAGGCGCTTCGCCCAGTAGAAATCGAAGCTCGATACCATGGCCAAGAACCTCACTTTGCCGTCGAAGCCGGCTTTCTAGAATTTTCTGCGAGTCGATCGTGCTCACGCTAGGCGATGACCGAACGACTGACAGAGCGTAATCCGGACTCTGAAGTAGGCCGTTGAAGACAAGGCTGTCATAGGCGCTGATTTTGGATGCCCCGCACTCAAGACCCAGATACTGAACAAAAGTATCGTCGAGTAAGGAAGCGTACGGATGCCACCAGCCGGGGGTGCGGGCTTGTTCGAGGAGGGTGGTGAGGGTTTGGGCGGCGGTGTCGTCGAACTCCAGTACCTCGATGAGGAGGGGGAGCTTGGCGGTGGCGAGGAGGCTCCGGCTGTTCTCCACCGCGCTGTAGAAGTTGCGGGTGAACCCGAGGTGCTTGCTGACTGCGGCGGCGGGTAGCCCGAGCTCCTCGCGACGCTTGCGTACCCGGGCAGCGAACTCGAACTGCGCGACCACCGGTGACGTCCGCCCCAAAGCCCTTCCCCCTTACGTAACTACCGACCGCAAGCATAGACTTAATTTGCTACGTGCGTGTGTCCCATGGCACTGTGTCATAGAGCCGGCTCCCGGGAGTGCCGTCGGCACCTCTCGGGGACGTCTGGCGCAGGAGGGGAGACCGCCCATGATCACTCCCGACACCAGTGGAGCCGCAATCACCGCTGGGGGTCGCCATGAGTGACCCCTGGCAGATGCCAACCCCCGACCAGATCGAGGAGATCTACCGGATCGCCCGCTTCGCCGCCGCTGGTGCCGGCGTCGCCGGGCCCGACCTCGACGACGTCACCCAGAACGTCGCCGAACGCCTCACCAAGAAGTGGAACGAACCCCACGTGGTCGAGGCCCGTAGCCGGAAGCCTGAAGCATGGCAGGCCTACGTGGTGGTGGCCGCCCGGAACGCCTGCCGGGACTTCCTGCGCCGAGAACGCAGGCTCAAAGCCCGGGAGGAACGCGCTCACCGACCCACCGACGGCCCGGACCTCCCGATCCGACCCAACGTCCGGCGTCCACTCGATCATGACGCCTCGACCATGAACGAGTACCTCGCTCGCCGCCTCATCGTCGACCTCATCGAGGAATGCCTCGAGGCTCGCACCCGGCTGGTCGCCATCCTGACCTACGTCGAAGGACTCTCCACCCGCGAGATCTCGACGCTGCTCGGCATGAGCATCCGCTCGGTCAACCAGAACAAGCAGGCGGCGCGAGACCAGCTCCGGCGCCGGCTCGGGGCCGGAGGGCAGGAGCCGAACAAGAACTGAGAATTCGGGTCGTAGCGACAACTGGTTCGGGGTCGGTGGTGTTGTCGCTGTGACCCGAATTCAGAACGCATACGGGAGAGCCTGGTCCCGGTGGCCCGGGGTTCACTGTCACACCTCCCGAGGACAATGGTCGTATGTCGCTGTTCTCCTCGCCTCCCGCCGAGCTGTTCACCACCACCACCGCTACCGCCACTGGCCCGACCGTGATCGACCCCGCCGACCACCCACCGCTACGCGGCCGGGGCCTGCGATGGGTCCTGCTCGATGAGTTCGCTGGCTTGATCTGGCCCCGGGGTGCTGGTTTGGTTTGGCCCCGTGTGGTGGGGAGGTTAGCGGCTGGTGAGTCGGTAGCTGGTGGTGCCGGTTTGGATGATGTGGGCGTGGTAGGTGATGCGGTCGATGACGGCGGCGGCGAGGCGGGGGTCGGTGAAGGTTTTGGACCATTCGCTGAATGGGGCGTTGGAGGCGACGGCGATGGCGGCTCGTTCTTCTCGTTCGGTGAGGATTTGGAAGAGAAGCTCGGCGGAGTGTTGGTCGAGGCGGACGTAGCCGAGTTCGTCGATGGCGAGGAGGTCGTAGCGGCCGTAGCGGGCCACGACGCGTGAGAGTTTGTGGTCGTCGTTGGCTTCGGCCAGTTCGTTGGCCAGCTGCGCGCAGGTGATGTAGCGGACCCGGTGGCCGTTCTCGGCGGCGGCGAGGCAGGTGCCGATGAGGAGGTGGCTTTTGCCGGTGCCGGAGTTGCCGAGAAGGACGACGGGTTCGTTGTTGGCGATGAACGTGCCGTCGCGGAGCAGAGCGATGGTGGCGGGATCGATGTTCGGGTTGGCGTCGAGGTCGAACTCGTCGAGGGTCTTGACCCTTGGCAGTCGGGCTTCGTGGACCCGGCGGGCCCGGCGTCGTTCGTGGCGGATGTCGAGCTCGATCTGGAACGCTTCGGTGAGGAACGTGGGGTGGGAGACCCGCCGGCGGGCGGCATCGGTGAACAGTTCGTCGAGGGACGGGGCGAGACCGGTCAGGTTCAACTGGCGGCAGGCGTCGATGGCGACCGCCGTGTCGGTGATGGTCGTGGTCTTGGTCATTCAGGGTCCGCTTTCTGGTCGGGGTTCGATGGTGAGGAGCTGGTCATAGACCGACAGGTCGGGCACCCGCTCGACCGGGGTGACCACCGGTTCGGGTTGCAGGTGTTCGATCGCCCGTCGGGTCTCGACCGCGACCACGGCCGGGTCGGTGTTACCGATCGACAACGCGGCCCGGATCCCCGCGACCACGTGATCGGCGTGGTGGTAGCGGTGCAACAGCAGCACGTCACACAGGGCACGGGTCCCGGCAGCGTCACCGTGACGACGGCGGGCAAGGTCCCAGAACTGTTGATGCTCGGACCGGAACCGGCCCGTGGTCCGGGCTTGGGCCAGCGCCGTAGCGGCCGGCATGGCACCAGGGCGACGCCACAGCACTTCGAGGTAGTGGTCCAGGTCGAGGGTCTCGCTGCGCCGGTGGACCCCACGAACATGGGCAGCGACGACACAGCCAGCGACCGCCATGGTGACGGTCTCGGCACCCAGCTCGACCGTCACCCGCTGGCCGACGTGGCGGACCGGGACCGAGTAGAAACACTGGCGGACACACACCCTTGATTTGGTGTCGACCCGGACGCTGAGACGGGTCACCGCCGCGAACCGTTCCCCGGGCAGCAACCACATCGACGGGCGTTCCAGACTGGCCAGAGCCTGGACCCGGTCACCGGGGCCCGGCCCCCGGCCGGTGATCCAACGCTGGGCGTCGACGGTGTCGCAGTCCTCGAGGAACGCGTTGAGATCGGCGAGGGTGTCGAACACCGGGACCGGGGTGAGGTGGTTGCGGCGGAACCGGCCGATGTCGCCCTCAACGCCGCCTTTCTCGTGCGCTCCGTCGATGCCCGGCTCGCAGAAGAACGACTCGAACCCGTAGTGCGAGCGGAGCGCCACGAACCGCTCGTTCTCGGTCCGGTTCCGGCCCTCCAAGATCTTGACCACCGCGGTCTTCAAGTTGTCGTAGCGGACCCGGCGGGGGACACCCTCGAAGCGTTCGAAGGCCCGGACGTGGGCATCGGTGAACGACTCCTGCGCCTCGTTCACATAAGCCCGGTGGAACGCCCGGCTGGAGAACGCCAACCACATCGAGAACAGATGCAACGTCACGGTCACCCCGCCGATCACCGCGTCGAACTGGCCCCAATCGACCTCGCCCTCCGCCCCCGGCAGCCGGGTCTGAGGAACGAACACCTTCGCCGGTGTGCCGACCTGCGCCGCGACCTCGACCCGCAGCCGGGCCACCACGGCCCGGCACTGCGACTCCGAGATCAACACGCCGTGCTCCTCAGCGAGGCGGTCCCTGATCCGTTTCGCGGTGTGGCGCTGCTTGCGAGGAGCGTCACGGTCAGCCACCAAGACCTCACGGATCCAGCCATGCCACACCCCGGTCAACGGGGCCGCCCGCTGCGGGACCTTGCGCTGAGCCGGCTCCGGTGAGAGCAACGCCGCACGCACGTCACGGCGATGCACCCCGAACCGGGTCGCCAACCCCCGAACGCTCAGGCCCTCGTCCCGACGAGCCAGTCGGATCTGCTCGTACAACTCCACCTTGGACAATCGCTTTCCCCTCACCGAGCGGCAACGCCACACGGCAAGGTACGGATCAGAAGACCAGGTGGGGCCAACTCAGACCAGCGCAACACCCCCCAAGTGGGGCCAGATCAGACCGTCGTTCTCA
>JAWKIL010000038.1:0-34161 GCA_041394285.1 Acidimicrobiales bacterium
GGGGTGACCGTGGCGCCAGCCGGGGTGACCGTGGCGCCAGCCGGGGTGACCGTGGCGCCAGCCGGGGTGACCGTGGCGGCAGCCGGGGTGAGCGCCGGCGGCGGAGCGGGCGACGCGGCCGCCGTGGCCGGCACCCGGACCCGGCGCCCCCGGGTGGCGGCCACCGTGTGGAAGAAGGCCACGTGGTCGGCAACCATCCGCTCGGCCGAGAACTCCCGCTCGGCCCGGGCCCGGCAGGCGGCCCGGCTGAGCCCGCCCGCCCTCAGCACGGCACGGACCAGCTCGCCCTCGTCGTCGCTCAGGAACCCGGTCTCGCCGGGGGTCACGATCTCGGGGGCCGCACCGTGGTACGTGCTCACCACCGGCGTACCGCAGGCCAGGGCCTCGATCATCACCAGCCCGAACGGCTCGGGCCAGCGGATCGGGTTGAGCAGGGCCCGGGCCCCCTGGAGCAGGCGGACCTTGTCGGCGTGGCCCACCTCGCCGACGTAGCGGATCCGATCGTCGAGGTGCGGCTCGATGACCTCGGCGAAGTACCGCTGCTCGGCCGGCTCCCGCATCTTCGCCGCGATCAGCAGGGGCATCCCGGCCCGGCGGGCGATGTGGATGGCCCGGTCGATGCCCTTGTCGTGATTCATCCGCCCCAGGGCCAGCAGGTAGTCGCCGCCGTGGGGGCTGTAGGGGTACCGGTCGAGGTCGAGCCCGTGATGGATGACGGTGGACACCGGTACCTCGGCCGGCGCGGTGCTGGCCTGGTGGCGGGAGATCCCGATGATCGGGATGCGGCCGACGACCTGGCGGTAGATGTCGACCAGGTCCTCGTTGAAGGGGCCGTGGTTCGTGGTGACCACGGGGGTCTCGGGGTACAGCTCGCTCACGAACAACCCGGACAGAGTGTGGTCGTGGACGAGGTCACAGTGTTGGAGCGCCTCGTAGGCGGCGGCCACATGCCGCAGCTCGAGGACGCTGACCCCGATCCGGTCGGGGTCGCAGTGCTCGAACAGCCACTGCCGGGGCACGTCGCAGGTGGCATCGCCGGTGGTGAACAGCACGACCTCGTGGCCCGCCCGCACCAGCCCGCGGGCCAGCACGTCGAGCACCAGCTCGGTGCCGCCGTAGCTGGGCGGGGGAACGGGCACCCACGGGGGCGCGATGATTCCAACACGTAACCTTGCTGGGCACATGCAGGCACATCCTTAGGTCTCGTCCGCCGCTCTGAACCTCCGCCGACGCCGCACGAGGCGCTCTTCAGGGTCAGGGCCGTCGCCATCGTACCCCCGCCGATCGTGGGTAAAACCTCCCAACGATGCGATTCACAACAATCCGCTACACAACCCCTGCTCCGGCCGAACGCAGCTCGGCCACGGCCGCCGCGCCATCGCCCGGTTCCAGCTCGACGGGGCGGCTCCCGGCCTCCAGCACCGTCACGGCGTAACCCAGGCGGAGCCCGTCGAGGGCGGTGGCCTTCACGCACACGTCGAGGGCCAGCCCCACCACCACCACGGCCGTCACCCCCGCCTCCCGCAACAGGGCGTCGAGCTCGGTGGGGATGTCGACCCCGCTGACGGGGTCACGCATGGTGAATCCCGAGTAGCCGTCCTCGCCGCCCGTGCCCTTGCGCACCACCGGTGCCCCGGCCACATCCAGGCCCGGCACGAGCTCGGCCCCCCAGGTGTGGCGCACACAGTGGACGGGCCACACCCCGCCCTCGGTCTGGAAGTGAGGGGTGACCGGCGGGTGCCAGTCCTGGGTGAACACCACCGGGGCGCCGGCGGCCCGGGCCGCGGCGATCTCGGCGTTGAGCGGGCCCAGCAGGGCGTCGCCGCCGGCCACGAACAGCGAGCCGGCGGGGTCGGCGAAGTCGTTCTGCATGTCGACGACCACGAGGGCGGTGGCCGGGTCGTAACGGTCGGTCATGGGGCCTCCGGGGCGGCGTCGCCGCCCACCGGTTGTGGCCGGCGCCGTTGGGCGTGAGGCTACTGCCATGGACAACGGTGCACCGACCCCGGCCCCGCCGGCGCGCATCCCGGCCGGCGGCGCCACTCCGCCGGCGATGAGCCCGGCCGGCGGCGCCACTCCGCCGGCGATGACGCGCGCCATGACCGAGGGGATCCTGTTCACCGACCAGTACCAGCTCACCATGGCCCAGCTCTACTTCCGGGAGGGCCTGGCCGACCGGCCCGCCCTGTTCGAGCACTTCTTCCGGGCCAACCCCAGCTACGGCTCGCATCAGGCCGGGTTCTGTGTGAACGCCGGCATGGCGTGGCTGCTCGACTGGATGGAGGCGGCCAGGGTGACCAGGGCCGACGTGGAGGTGCTGCGCAGCCACCGCTCACCGTCCGGCCAGCAGGTCTTCGGCGACGATTTCCTGGCCTGGCTGAGCGAGCACGGGTCGTTCGACGAGGTGTCGATCCGGGCCGTCCCCGAGGGCCGGGTGGTCCATCCCAACGAGCCCTTGGCCCTGATCCAGGGTCCGCTCGGCATGGTCCAGATCCTCGAGACGTCGCTGCTGGCCCACTGCAACCATCAGACCCTCATCGCCACGAAGGCGTGCCGGGTGTCGCAGGCCGCCCGGGGTCGGCCGGTGCTGGAGTTCGGCATGCGGCGGGGACCGGGGCGGGGGGCCAACGCCGCCACCCGGGCCGCTCTCATCGGGGGTGCCGTGGCCACGTCCAACGTGGGGGTGGGCCACTTCGTGGGGGTTCCCCCTGCCGGCACCCACGCCCACGCCCTGGTCCAGGCGTTCATGGCCCTGGGGCTGGGCGAGCTGGGGGCGTTCCGGGCCTACGCCGCCACCTATCCCGACACCTGCCTGTTGCTGGTCGACACGATCGACACGCTGGGCAGCGGCGTGCCCAACGCCATCCGGGTGTTCGAGGAGCTGCGGGCCCAGGGCCACCGCCCGGTGGGGATCCGGCTCGACTCGGGAGACCTGGCCTACCTGGCGGTGCAGGCGTCGCTCCTGCTCGACGAGGCCGGCTTCGACGACGTGGGCATCGTGCTGTCGAGCTCGCTCGACGAGATCACGATCTTCCAGATCCTGGCCCAGATCGACACCGAGGCCGGCCGCTACGGGATCGACGCCGCCCGTCTCGTCGGCCGCCTCAGCTTCGGGGTGGGGTCGAAGATGAGCACATCGGACGGCAAGCCCTACCTCGACGGGGTGTACAAGCTGGTGTCGATCAACGACGGCCAGCGCTGGGTGCCCGCCATCAAGATCTCCGACAACCCGTTCAAGCTCCAGACCCCGGGCGACAAGGACGTGCACCGCCTGTACGACCGGCGGGGGCTGGCCACGGCCGACGTGGTGTCGATCGCCGGACATCGGCTGCCCACCGACCGCCTGGTGCTGCGCCACCCGTTCGACCCGGCCCTGCGGCGCTCGCTCCGCCCCGGTGACGTGAGCGAGGTGGAACCCCTGCTCACCGACGTGCTGGTAGAGGGCCGGCGGGCAGCCGAACCGGCCTCCATCGCCGAGCTGCGAGAGCGGCGGGCCCGTGATCTGGCCCGCCTCGACCCGGGGGTCCAGCGCCTGGTCAACCCCCACACCTACCATGTGTCGATCACCGACGAGCTGCTCAGCCTGCGCCAGGACCTGGTCGACGCCACCCGCACGGATTCAGCCGGCCCCGATTCAGCCGGCCCCGATTCTGCCGGGGCCGCCGGGGCGGTGCAGCCGTGAACGCCGTCGACGTCGACCTTCCCGGCGACCCGCCGCCGGAGCGGGGGGTGTTCGTCAACCGCACCCTCAACCTCCGCGCCGTCGGCGCCATCGGCTACGACATGGACTACACGCTGATCCACTACCGGGTCGACGAGTGGGAGGGAGCGGCGTTCCGCACCGCTCGCAACCTGCTGGCGGCCCAGGGCTGGCCGGTGGACGGCCTCGAGTTCGACCCCGACCAGTTCACCCTCGGCCTCGTGTTCGACCTGCAGCTGGGCAACATCGTGAAAGCCACCCGCTTCGGCTACGTGGTGCGGGCCCAACACGGCACCCGCCTCCTCACCTTCGACGAGCAGCGTGAGCAGTACCGGGAGACGGTGGTGGAGCTGTCGGAGCCCCGGTTCCAGTTCATGAACACCCTGTTCGAGCTGTCCCGGGCGAACCTCATGGCCCAGCTGGTGGAGCTGCACGACGCCAAGGCCCTCCCCGGCGTGTCGGGCTACGCCGACCTGTACGCCAAGGTCGACGCCGCCCTGTCGGAGACGCACATGACCGGGGTGCTGAAGGCCGACATCGTGGCCGACCCCGACCGCTACGTGGAGCCCGACCCGGAGCTGGTGCCCACGCTGGTGGACCAGCGGGACGCCGGCAAGCAGCTGCTGCTGATCACGAACTCGGACTGGTCCTACACCCGCCACATGATGGCCTGGGCGTTCGGCCCGTACTGCCGGCCCGGCACGACCTGGCGGGACCTGTTCGACCTGGTGATCGTGTCGGCCGACAAGCCCCGGTTCTTCTCCGAGCGCAGCCCGATCTACCGGGTGGTCGACGAGGAGCGGTCGCTGCTGTCGCCCCACCACGGGCCGCTGGTACCCGGCCACGTGTACTTCGGCGGCAATGCCCGCCTGGTGGAGCAGAGCCTGGGCCTGACCGGCCAGCCCCTCTACGTGGGCGACCACCTGTTCGGCGACGTGCACGTGTCCAAGGATCTGCTGCGGTGGCGGACGGCGCTGATCGCCCGCGAGCTGGAGTCCGAGATCAGCGACGCCTCGGCCTTCGCCGCCCGCCAGCGCCAGCTGGAGGATCTGATGGCCCACAAGGTCGAGACCGAGCGGCGCCAGGCCCGGCTCCGCCTGGAACGGCGGCGGGAGCGGGCGGGAGCGGTGCAGGCCGAGCTGGCCCGGGTGGCGGCCCGCCTGGCCGAGATCGACGACCAGGTGGCCCCCCTGGCCCAGGCCGCCGGGGAGCTGGGCAACCCCCACTGGGGGCCGTTGATGCGGGCCGGCAACGACAAGAGCCTGTTCGCCCGCCAGGTGGAGCGCTACGCCGACGTGTACACGTCACGCGTGTCGAACCTACGCTACGAGACGCCCTACGCCTACCTCCGGGCCGCCCGGGGCTCGCTCCCCCACGACGCCGCCGTGGGCGAGGTCACGATGACGGTTCCGGACTGAGGGCGCCCTGCGGGCGCCCGCCCTCGGGCGCCGCCTTCGGGCGCTCGGGCTAGGCGTCGAGGGCCGCTTCGGCCGAGGCCAGGAAGCCGGCGGAGGGGGCCTCGGGCAGGAACAGGAAGTTGTTGACGTAGGTGCCGGTGCGCCGCCACCGGTCCTTCCAGCCGGCGACGTTGGTCGGGTCCTGGTGGATGTCGGGATCGAACTTGTCCACCGGAGCCAGGGTTCCGTCGAGCACGAAGCAGCCGTGGTAGCCGAGCCCGGCCAGCAGCTCGAACACCTCGATGGTGGCGCCGGCCCGGTGCCGCTCCTCCACCTCCACCAGCAGCCGGGGCCGCTGCGCCTCGATCGTGGCCAGCGCGCCGCGCAGCACCGCCACCTCGTGGCCCTCCACGTCGATCTTGACGAAGCCGACGTCGGCCAGGCCGTAGTCGTCGAGCCGCCGGGTCGACACCTCGTAGCTGGTGAGAGCGCTGCCGTCGGGGTCGCGCAGGGGGTTGCCGGCCTCGATCGTCGACCGACCCTGGTCCCGGGCCAGCACCCGGATGGTGGCCGTACCCGACCGGTCCGACAGCGCCACCTCCTCCACCTGCACGTCGAGGCGGAGGGCGGCCACCATCGCCCGCAGATCGGCGGCGGCCGGGGCCCGGGGCTCGAAGGCGACGCAGCGCCGTGACGAGCCGACGAGGCGGGACAGGTAGAGCCCACCCGATGCGCCGACATCGACCGAGATGCGGGCCGGATCGGCCAGCAGCGGCACGAGCGCCAGCTCCGGCTCATGCCGGGCGGCCTCCAGGTAACGGGCCCAGTACCAGCGGGGCGCCAGGCGGCGGATCACCCGTTTCGCCCCGTCTTCGAGCGCGGACATCGCTCAGCATCTCCTCGTAGCACACGCACCCACGCCCTCCGGCGCAGTGCCGGCGCGCTCGGCCGAACCCTAGCCGTGGGCAACCCGGTCACCGGTGAGCGGCGCTACCCAGACGGACGGCAGGCCCGGGCCCGGGGATCGGGGCGCCGCCCTCGACGGCACAATTGCCCCCGGTGCTTCGAGAGTCGTAGTTTTGGAGGTGCTCCTACCCGTGCGGTGCGGCGGGTCGGGTCTCGCCGGTTGTTGAACGCACCCAAGGGGGTCCAACATGGCCAGCTACGACATCCACATCAAGGGTGGGACGATCGTCGACGGTACCCGGGTGCCGCGTTTCCGGGGAGACGTCTGGATCAAGGACGGCAAGGTGGCCCAGATCGGGGGGCGGGCGCCCGGGTCGGCCGAGCGGGTCATCGACGCCGACGGCCTGATCGTGGCCCCCGGCTTCGTCGACCTCCACACCCACTACGACGCCCAGATCCGCTGGGACCCGTGGTGCACGATCTCGGGCTGGCACGGCGTCACCTCGGTGGTGCTGGGCAACTGCGGGTTCGGGTTCGCCCCGGTGAAGCCCGACTTCCGGGAGCGGTCGATGCTCACCATGGTGCGCACCGAGGCCATCCCCTTCGAGTCGATGGTGGAGGGCATGCTCCCCCACTGGGACTGGGAGACGATCCCCGAGTACCTGGATTCGCTGGAGCGGGCCCCGCTCGGCGTGAACTGCATCCAGTACATGCCCACGGCCTCGCTCATGACCTACGTGATGGGCCTGGAGGCGGCCAAGACCCGCCCCGCCACCGAGACCGAGCGCAAGGAGATGCAGCGCATCCTCAACGAGGGCATGGACGCCGGGCTGTGCGGCTTCTCCATCCAGCGGCTGGGCCGGAACTCCACCCAGGCCGACTACGACGGGTCGCCCATGGTCACCGACACCATGGTCGACGAGGACATCCTGGCCCTGGCCGAGGTGCTGGCCGAGCGGGACGAGGGCTTCATCCAGATCACGCAGGCCACAGGCAAGATCAAGCAGGACCTGGCGTTCGTCGAGAAGTTGGCGGCGGTGTCGGGCCGGCCCGTGATCCACAACGCCATCGCCCCCACCCGGCGCAACCCCGATCCCCACCGCAAGTCGCTGAACTGGTTGAAGAAGTGCTGGGACCAGGGCCTCCAGGTCTACGGGCAGTGCGCTACCGTGCGTTCCGGGTTCGTGTTCTCGCTGGAGGACTGGAACCTGTACGACTTCGCCAAGACCTGGCGGGTGCTCACCACCGGCACCCACGAGGAGAAGCTGACCAAGATGGCCGATCCCGAGCTCCGCCAGGCCGTGGTCGACGCCGAGACCCGCAACAAGGCCATCTACCGCAAGCTCCGCCCGGGTGTCGGCGGTCCGCTGGAAGACCTGGTCGTCCAGGGTGTGGCCCGCAAGCAGGACCTGCAGAAGTACGTGGGCCGCTCCCTGCAGGACATCGGGATCGACGAGGGCAAGCACCCGGCCGAGGTCATGCTCGATCTGGCGCTGGCCACCGATCTGAAGGCCGAGTTCCTGGGCCCCGACAAGGGCTCCAACGCCGACTTCATGGCCGAGCTGTTCGACGCCCCCTACACCCTGCCCGGCGTGTCCGACGGCGGGGCCCACACCAAGTTCCTGTCGGCCGGGGTGTGGCCCACCGACATGCTCAAGTGGCTGGTGCGGGACGAGGGCAAGCTCACCCTGGAAGAGGCCCACTACCGGCTGTCGGCGCTGCCGGCCCACGCCGCCGGGTTCCGCGACCGGGGCGTGCTCCGGGAAGGGGCGGCGGCCGACGTGGTCGTCTACGACATGGAAGAGCTCGACATGGATCCCCAGTGGACGGGCGAGGTGGCCCACGACCTGCCGGCTGGCGAGTGGCGCCGGATCCAGCGGGCCAAGGGCTACAAGGACATCCTGGTCAACGGGCAGGTCACGTTCGAGGACGGCACCTGCACCGGCGAGACCCCGGGCAAGCTCCTGCGCCACGGCCGCGGCTAGCGTCTCCGAAATTAGGAGCCTGAGCGGCGCTGAGCGCCGCTCAGGCTCCTAAGAACCGCTGCCGGCAGGGGTCGTCAGCTGCGGCGCCGGAGGTGACGATCAGCCACCCGTGGTCGAGGTGGTGAGGGCGGCGTTCTCGTCGAAGCGGCGCTTCTCGTCCTGGACGGAAACGAGGGTGCTGACCAGATCGACGTGGGTGGTCCGGCACTCCTCGATCAGGAACGGGTTCCCGCCGCTCGGCGTGGTGACCGACGGTCGTGGCGGCGAGACGCCCGGCTGGCCGGGGCCCGACCACAGCAGCACGTTGTAGCCGAACACGGCGCCCGGATCCGTGTTCGGCTCGAGCGAGAAGATGGCCCAGTCCCGCCACAACGGGGCCGGTGCGACGTAGCCGCTGAGGCCACGGGCCACCGAGCAGCCCACGAACGAGGCCATGGCGGCGTCGAACTCCTCTTCGCTGACCACGCCGTCGGCCAGCGCCGGCCCCTGGTCGAACGGCTCGCCGGCCGCCTGGCGTCGAGCCGCCTCGGCCTGGACCTCGGCCACCTTGGCCGGGATGCAGGCCGGGTCGGCAGCGCACGGCGCCCCGCCGCCCAGCCCGCCGGGGGCGAGGAACTCGCTCCGGCTCGAACGCTCGGTCCCGTCGGCCAGCGTCCAGGTGAACACCACGTCGTTCAGCGGCACGAGGTTGGCCGGCCCTCCCTCAGCCCACGCCATGTCGACGATGAACCAGCCGCCGGCGACCAGCCCGTCGAAGGACGTGCCGTCGGCGAAGCGGGCCCGCACACGGGTGACGTCGGATCCGGCCTTGCCCTGGATCACCCAGTCCTTCGCCTCGCCGCCGGAGCCCCTGGGCTGGATGGCGTCGGGCTCCACGGGGAAGGCGTCGTCCTCGTTGGACACCAGGCCGCCCATCGGGACGTCACCATTGCCGGTCACGACGCAGGACCGGAGCTTGCCGCCGAACTCGAACACCACGCGCCGCGCCGTCCCGTCCAGAACCAGCTCGCTGCCCGCCACAGCGACGCCGTCGGGCACCGCCATCGGCTCGATCACGACATCGGGCTGGTTCGGGTCGGTCATCTCTTCGTCCATCTGCACCAGCGCCTGGCGGCAACGATCGGCTGCCAGCGACACCCCCGGCGGTGCGGAGGCAGCGCCTCCCGAGCCGGCGGGCCCCAAGCCGTCGGCCGGGACGGTGGAGGGAGCGTTGCCGGCGTCGATCGTGTTCCCCGCCCGCCGTACGGCGGCCAGCGCCATCCCCACCACGGCAACGGCCAACACCATGGCGGCGGCTGCGGTGAGGAGGCGGCGTGCCCGCCACCGTCGCTCGTTGGATCCGGCGACGACGTCGAGCTCACGTTGGGCCGCCTCCGGGGTCGTGCGTCCGACCGACGCCGGACCGTTCAGGATGGAGGAGCCACCTCGCCGGTCGCGGTTGTCGGCATCGGTCCACCACTGGGATTCGACTGCGTCGGCGTAGCGGCGGAGCTGGTCTTCGAGATCCATCGGCTCAGCCATCGACCTCATCCTCTCCACCGGCGGCGGGCTCTCCTGAGTCGGGTTCCCCGGGGAGGGGGTCGGTCTCGGGAGCGAGCTCGGCCCGCAGGGCGGCCAGGGCCCGACTCACGTGGGTGCCCACGGTGGAACGCCCGATGCCCAGCGCCTCGGCCACATCGCCGTAGGACCACCCGCAGGCGTGGACCAGCCACACCGCCGCCCGCTGCTGCTCGGTCAGCGCCAACAGGGCCGGGACCAGGCCGGGCTCCACGTCGGGCAGTTCCACCGCCTCCGGCGCCGGGAGCCGGGGCCGCTTGCGGGGCGTGGTGCGCGTCAGCCCCACCCGGTACAGGTAACCGATCGGGTTGGCCAGCTCGGCTACCCGCTCAGGGTGCTCCCAGGCCCAGGCCACCGCTTCGGCCGTCGCCTCGTCGGCCCCGTCGACGCCCCGCACCGCCACGTAGGCGCGCCACAGCCGGCGCCGGGCGTCGGCGATCAGCTCCTCGGTGGTGCGGCTGGCTATCGGCACACCCTAGAGACGCCCGAGCGATCCGTTCGCGCCACGCCCGGTCCGCACTATTTTCACCGGGGGCACCGCCGGCGACGGATCGGATGAAAAGTCGGCGGCGGAGGCCACAGCCGGACCCACCAACTGGGACCGCCGGCGCCGCCTGAGGCAGTATGTCCCCCATGGTCGACCACCTCGATGCCCACCTCCACGCCGCCCCCATGGCCGATCGGCCCACCGGGCCCCTGCAGGGCCTGCGGATCATCGACGTCACCCACGCCCTGGCCGGCCCGTTCGCCGGCATGTTCCTGGCCGACATGGGGGCCGACGTGATCAAGGTGGAGGCCCCCACCGGCGACATGACCCGCTACGGCGGCCCCTGGGTGCTGGGCGACGAGGACCGCAGCTACTCCGGCGGCTACGCCATCCGCAACCGCAACAAGCGCTCCCTCATGCTCGACCTCACCAAGGACGAGGACCGCCAGACCTTCCTCGAGCTGGTCGACACGGCCGACGGCCTCATCGAGAACATGCGGGCCGGCGTCATGGACAGCCTGGGGGTGGGCTGGGACGCCCTCCACGAGCGCAACCCCAAGCTCGTCTACGCCTGCATCCGGGGCTTCGGCGACCCCCGCACAGCCCCCTCCCCCTACGCCAGCTGGCCCGCCTATGACCTCATCGCCCAAGCCATGGGCGGCGTGATCGCCGCCACCGGCGAGGAGGACAACGTGGTCAAGGTCGGCCCTTCCATCGGCGACACGGTGCCCGGCCTCAACTGCGCCCTCGGCATGCTGGCCGCCCTGTGGCGGGCCCGGGAGACGGGTGAGGGCCAGTTCGTCGACATCGCCATGGTCGACGTGATGATGACGATCGCCGAGACCAGCCAGATGATGTACACCTACATGGGCCGGACCCAGAAGCCCATGGGCACGGCGGTCGACGGGATCAGCCCGTACAACATCTATCCCACGGCCGACGGCCACTGCGTGATCGCCACCCCCACCAACGCGCACTGGAAGCTCCTGTGCGACCTGATCGACCGGCCCGACCTGATCACCGACGAGCGAACCGCCACCAACCGCGACCGGGTCCGCAACCGCCCGGTGGTCGACGGCGCCCTGATCGACTGGGCCGGCTCCCACACCACGGCCGAGGTGGTGGCCAAGCTGGGCAACGTGGTGCCGGTGGCCCCGGTGTACGAGCCCAAGGACTGGGTGGAAGACGAGCACGTGCAGGCCCGGGAGATGCTGGTGCGGGTCGACCACGAGCACCACCGGCCCACCGTGTTCCTCAACTGCCCGATCAAGTTCAGCGACACCCCGGCCGGCATCTACCAGGGCGTGCCCAAGCTGGGCCAGCACAACGACGAGATCAAGGCCGAGCTCGCCTCCCGCAAGAACGAGGGCTGACCCGGCCCGGTCAGGTGAGGGCCTGATCGACCGACCGCAACTCGGCCAGCCGGGCGTGGTCGAGGTCGGCCACCATCACCTGGACGCTGAACCCGGCCCGTAGCTCGCACACCCCGTCGGGTCCCCAGGTGCCGCTGCCGCCGCACGTGTCGCGCAGCGCGGCCCGGGCGTAGTTGGCCCCGAGGACGTACATCCGGTGGTCCATGGCCCGGGCCGCCAGGTGGATGTTCATCCGGTCGAACTCGTGGGCGTCGTACCACGACGACACGATGTACAGCTCGGCCCCGGCGTCGGCCGCGGCCTGGGCATGGGCCGGCACCGCGGCGTCGTAGCAGACTGCGACCGCCGCCGGCCATCCGGCGATGTCGACCAGGGGTTGGGGCTGCCCCGGCGCCTCGAACACCTCCCGTTCGAGCCCGTGCAGGTTCTCCTTGCCGTGGACCGTGACCCCGCCGTCGGCGTCGACGACCAGCGCCGCCAGCAACCGTCGCCCGTCGCCGGTGCGAACGCCGGCGCCCACCACGGCCCACACCGAGCTCTCCCGGCACCGCTCCCGCAGCGGATCGAGCCGGGGATCGTCGTCGGTCACCCACACGGCCGGGTCGTCGAACTGGTTGAGCTCGTAGTCGACCAGCGACAGCTCGGGGAACACCATCAGTCGCACGCCCTTCTCCAGGTACCGCTCCACGAGCAGGGCGGAGCGGCGGGCGTTCTCCTCCACCGCCCCCGGTACGGAGATCGTCTGGGCCACGGCCACGGTGAGCTGGTCGGCGGTCATGGATTCAGTGTGGTAGCTGAACCCCGTCTTTCAACCACCCGTGGTCGGCCCCGCAGTAGCGACCGTCGACCGGTGATCGGGACTCAATCGAGCGTGATCACCCGGTCGACCCCCACCTCGTCGAGGAAACGCCGGTCGTGGGAGACCACCACCAGCGCACCCCCGTAGTCGGCCAGCGCCGAGAGCAGCGACTCCCGGGCGGCGAGATCGAGATTGTTCGACGGCTCGTCGAGCAGCAGCAGCTGGGGAGCCGGGTCGGCCAGCAGCACCCGCGCCAACGCCGCCCGCAGCCGTTCCCCGCCCGACAGCGTGCCGGACGCCTGTTCCGCCGCCGATCCCCGGAAGCCGAATCGCGCCAGCTTGGCCCGCACCACGTTGGCCGTCGCCGGCGTGACGGCGGCGACATTGGCGAACACGCTGAGCGTGTCGTCGAGCACGTCCAACCGCTGCGGGAGCACCCCGACCGGCACCCCCACCTCGACGGCGCCCGCCGCCGGTTCCAGATCACCGGCCAGGGTCCGCAGGAGCGTGGTCTTGCCCGACCCGTTCGGCCCGACCAGGGCCACCCGCTCCGGCCCTCGTAGCTCGAGCCCCACCTCACGCCCGGTCCGGAGAACCAGCTCCCTGGTGCGTACGACGATCCGCCCCGATGGCACCACCGTTCCCGGCAGCTCCACCCTGATCGCGGGGTCGTGACGGAGCCGCGACGCGGCGTCGGCGAGCTGCTGGCGAGCCTCGGCCAGGCGCTGCTCATGGGTGTGGGTGTAGGCCGCCGCCGACTCCTGGGCCGCCCGCTTCCGGAGCTTCATCACGGCCCTCGGCTCCCGCTTGATGGCGTACATCTTCGCCCCGTACCGGCGCCGTTTGGCCAGCACCCGCTCGGCATCGACGAGGTCGTCGCGCTGGCGACGGACGTCGGCCGCGGCGGTGGCGACCGCCTGCTCGGCGGCAGCCTGCTCGACCTGCACCTGGGCGACGTACGACGAGTAGCCGCCCCCGTACCACCGCACCCCGTCCGGGCCGAGCTCCCCGATCCGGTCCAGGGGCCCGAGCAGGTCGGCGTCGTGGGAGACCACGAGCAGCGTCCCCCGCCAGCCCGCCACCACCTCGGCCAGCCGCTCCCGGCCGGCCGAGTCGAGGTTGTTCGACGGCTCGTCGAGCAGCAGGGCCCGGGGCCCGTCGAGCAGCAGCCGGGTCAGCGCCAGCTGCACGACCTCACCGCCGGACAGCTCACCGAGGCGACGGTCGAGCGTCCCGGCCGGCAGGCCTACCCGGGCCAGGGCGGCCGTGACCCGTTCCTCCACGTCCCACCGCCCCTCCACGGTGCCGTAGTCGGCAGGATCGGTGGAGCCCCGCTCGATCCGACGCAGCGCAGCTCGGGCCTCGGCGACACCGAGGAACACATCGGCCGGCTGGGCGACGTCGAGGGTGAGGTCCTGCGGCAGGTAGCCGACCGACGCCGGCGCGGTCACCCGTCCGGAATCGGGAGCGAGCGTGCCCGCCAGCAGCCGCAGCACGGTGGACTTGCCGGAGCCGTTGGGGCCGACCAGACCGGAACGCCCGGTGGGGACCACGAGATCCAGATCGACGAGGCAGGGGGTGCCGTCGGGCCACGTCACATGGACATGGTGAAGAGCGAGCGGGAAAGCTGACATGGGGTGCTCCTTGACGTGAGAGGCGCCGGGAGCCCACCCTCATCGGGCGGCTCCACCGGCGGCGGAAATGCGGTCACGTCTCACAGGAGCACGGGTTCGAGCGTAGGGGACCCCACACGGCGGGGGCAACGCAATTGCGCCCCCGCCGGGGGCGACGCAATTGCGCCCCCGCCGGGGGCGACGCAATTGCGCCCCGCCGGGCTCGGGGTGTCCCCCTCAGCCGGTGAGGGCGCTGCCGGCCTCCCAGGGCGCGATCTGGCCGTGGTACACGGTGGCGCCCCGCAGGAAGTGCGAGGCCTCGTGGAGCGACTCGACGAAGGGCATGTCGACCGGGTAGACGTTCTGGCCCCGGGGCCGGGGGCCGCCCTTGGACACGTGACCCCACAGGGGGTGGCCCACCACGTCCTCGGCGATCCAGGCCGCCTGGATCAGCTTGTCGAGGTCGTAGCCGGTCTCGATGCCCATCTCGTGGCACAGGTCGACGAAGTCCTCGGTGGGCACGTGGCCGGCGGCCCGGCCGTTGCCGCAGTACGGGCAGCCACCCATGCCGCCGATCGAGGTGTCGAAGCTGTCCACCCCGAGCTGGAGGGCCTCGTAGTAGCTGGCGATCGTGGCCCCCCGGGTGTTGTGGAGGTGCATGTGGAACTTGGTGATCTCGGGGAACGACTCCTTGATCGCCGTGATCGTCTCCCGGGTGGTGTGCGGGGCGTTCCAGCCCATGGCGTCGGAGATGGCCAGCGTGCCCACGTCGATCCCCCGGGCATGCCACTTCTCCACCATCAGGCCCACCATGTCGAGGCGCTGCTGCAGGGTGAACGGGCCCTCGAAGTTCGACCCGAACGGGTTGCCCAGGGTCACCGAGCCGGAGGTGACACCGGCGTCGGCCGCCGCCTGCACGATGCCGTCCATCCCGGCGATCTGCTGGGCCTGGCTGCGGTTGTAGTTGCGGCGGGCGAAGGAGTCGCACAGCTCCACATGGAGGCCGAAGCGGCGGGTGCGGACGTCGATCTTTGGGTAGAAGCGGTCGGCCCGCTCGAAGCCCTTCTGGTTGAAGATGGCGGCGGTGTAGGTGACGCCGGGCTTGGGCACGAACCGCTCGGCGATCTCCTCGATGCAGGCCATGGCCGGCGTCCACTTGGGGTGGGCGAACGAGCCGATGGAGATGACCTTGGCCCCGGTGTCGCCCAGGGCGTCGAGCAGGAGGAGCTTGGCATCCACCGGGATGTCGGGGCTCTCGATCTGGAGGCCCTCCCGCATGGTGTCGTCGGTGATCGTGACTGCTTTCGGGACCATGCTGCTCACGGCGTCTCCCCTTCGATCGGCGCCCGGACCCGGGCGTGCTGTGCGTCCAGCGTAGGCAGGGGCCGCCGCCCGGTCCGAATCATCCCGCCCGGTGGGCGGTCCCCCGCCGGACCGGTGGCAGCCGTAGCTCCAACGGTTGCTGGGCCGGCAGGTCGGCCCGCCGGACGGCCTGCCGGGCCAGCCACCGGCCCAGTGACACGTAGGCGTCAACGTCGCGCGACGACAGGAACTGGTTGAGCGTCGAGTGCTGTGGAAACCGGGAGCTCGTCCTCGACAGGGCGACCAGGTCGGCGGGCATGTCGGGCGACATGAAGGTCCGCATGACCAGCAACGATCGGCCGTACACCTCGTCGGGGTCGTCGGGATAGCGGAAGTAGAGCCGCACCACGGGCGATGTGTCGTTCAGCAGGCGTTCGGTGCTGTCGAACTCCACACCCAACTCGCTGCGGGCGAGCGAGATGAGGCGGAGCAGGTTCCCGAGCCGTCCGGCGTCGGCCGCCGCATCGCAGAAGAAGACCGTCGAGCACCGGCGACGGAGCAGTTCCAGCACGCCGGAGTTGTCCCAGTGCCCGCCATCGCTGACGAACAGGTAGTGGTGATGGATCGACAGGTTACCGAGCGCCTCCCGGAACGAGCCGAGCGGGCCGGGCTCGTGCCAGCCTCGGGCCAGCGCGCCGTTGGCTGGACGGCCGTGCCCGTTCACCGGGTTGCGGATCCAGTAGCCGAGGCGCAGGTTGAGGATCACCATGATGAGCCGGGTGCCCAGGCTGGAGTACCGCCCCATGTTGGGGGCGATGGCGCCGCCGCTGGCGGCGATCAGGGTGGCCAGCGACTTGCGGGCCTGAGCCGTGGCCTCCCCGAACAGCTCGTCGGACGCTACGTAGCCGTCGTGATCCTCGTCGGCCAGCAACGACGAGCCGACCATCGAGTGGCAGAACACGAAGGGCCCGCAGCTCTCCCCCAGCGCCGACTCCCGGGCCCGGAGGTTGACGGCCGAGCACACCATCAGCTCCGGTGTCCCGGGGATGGGAGGGAGGTCGTGGAGGGTGAGCTCCGACAGGTGCACGGCAGTCCGGGTGTCAGACCCGGCCCGTACCACGTAGGCCCGGTCGAGGCGGGTGGCGTAGAGGTAGTGCAGCGACGTGTTGTTGGCGTGCACGAACAGGCCGGCGAGCACCAGCACCAGGCCCGACAGGGCGAGCACGGCCATCACCGGACCCCACTCGAGGTCGGCGCCGATAGCGCAGCAGTAGAGAAACGGGAGGCTGACCGCCGCCACCACTGCCGTGGCCAGGATCGACCGGGCCACGGACCGGACCAGCCGGTCGAACCGCCGGACGGCCGCCGACCATTGGGTGGCCAGCATCACCCGGGCCAACACCAAGGCCAGCGCCAGGAGCAGCGCCGACTGGACGGCGCCGCGCTGCCAGTCCACCCCCGACGGCCGCCCGGCCACCAGCGCAGCCACCGCGTTGGGCAGCAGGAGAAGCGCCGACGCCGAGACGACGATGTACGCCGAGCGGTTGACCCGGCCCCGGTCGGGCGTGGACCGGACGTACTCGTAGCCGGCGCCGGCCAGGATGAGCGTCCCGATGACGGCCAACCGGAGGCCGGGCCGGCCGGCCTGTACCCCGCCCGCCGTCACCTCGAGCAAGCCCGACGAGCGGTAGGTACGGCCCAAACCGATGCCGGCGGCGATCATGGCGGCGGTGAGGGGGACGAGGTTCAGAATCAGGCCGAGCAGGTAGACCGCGGCACCCAGCAGGAGGTCGTTGAGGTTGTCGGCCAGGTAGTGCAGGTTCCGTTTGAGATGGAGCTCCTCAGGTGAACAGCGGCTCCATGGTCGTTCCTCCACCGGCCGGCGGGCTCGCCCCGCCCTCGATGCTCCGGGCGGCCATGAAGGCGGCAGCGATATAGCTGCCACCGGAGACGGCGGCGACGTGGCGGGCGCGGCCGAGCACGTCCTGTTCCTCCAGCACCTGCAGGGCGCCGAGGCCCAGACAGGCGGCGCGCACCCCACCGCCCGACAGGGCGACGCCGACCGGATCGGCGTCGATCGGCATCGGCCCGCACAGATACCGCTCCTCGATGGTCATCGCGGCGAGCGCCCGAGCCAGTCGTCGAGCGAGGCCTCGGTGGGCAGCACCGGCATGGGTGGACTGCCACCGGCGAGGTCCCGGGACTTGAACTGCCGGACGAACAGGGGATGAATGCAGTACGGCCGATCGGGCGACACCTGGAACTGGCCTTCCACGGTGTAGGCGAACTCGGCGTGCCGGTAGATGGGGCCGAGACTCAGCAGCTGGCCCAGTACGCCGATCTCGGTCAGCATCGACCGGATCTCGTGGTAGCGGGGGGCGAGAGCCAGCTCCCGGCAGGCGACGTGGAGATCACCGTCGTCGAACTGGAAGGGCAGCTTGGGGATGAGTTCCCGCGCCACCTGCTCAGCGTCGGGGAATCGGAAGCGGTGGGCGGAGAAGATCTCGGGGCAGATGTTGGCCTCGCACTCCATCACCGCCTCCCGGACCTGCTCCTCGGACACGAAGGGGCGGCCCGTGGTCGCCAAGGCCCGGGCGATGGCCTGGTTCAGGATGTAGATGAACTGCCGGGGCAGCATCTGGGTGTGGCGAGTCATGTACCGCAGCACCGGCTCCTCCAGGCCCGACATGTTGGTGACGGTGTCGGGCAGGACGGTGTCGAGGATGGTCCGGCCGGCCGAGCGAGCCTGGGTGATCACGTCGGGATGGGCCCGCCCCATGAACGCCTCCAGGCGGGAGTTGGCGATCGACTGCAGATCCTTGTAGCGCCACTTGAGTACGAGCTTGGACGACAGGTCCTTGAGCGGAGCTGCCGTCAGGCGCTCCAGCTCGGCCCACATCTCGCTGGGAAAGCAGCATCGGACGGCGAACGAACGGCGACGGCCGGGCAGCGCCATCCGCCCGATCAGGTTGAACAGGCCCTTGATGGACGGGCTAACCCGATCGAGGAGGGGGCCGAGGTTCTCGAGGGAGTCGATCATCACCACCACGTCCACCTTGCGGGCGGCCACGATGGTCTCCGCCGCCCCGATGAGGGCGGAGAACGGGAGCTCACCCACCCGGAGGACCGTCGGAAGCTCGTCGGTCCCGAGGATCCGGGGCCCGTCCGACAGCTGCTGGAGCACGAGCTTCAGCCACTCCACGAGCACGGCGTCGTCGGGCGGCATGCTGTCTTCCGGGTTCTGCCGGTACGCCTCCACCGCCCGGTGGTAGACCGGGCGGAGCGACGCCGTGGCCGCCCACAGGGTGGCGTACTGCTCCCGGGGGTCACGCCGATCGCGGGGCAGGACGGCCAGCCGGGTGGCCACAGGGGCCCACAGGACCGTCCGCCAGATGTCGGCCACGCCCTCCTCCGTGAGCGGCAGCTGCCGGTCGATGGTGTCGACGAGCACCTGCACCCGTTGGAAGGTGTTGTGGCGGCTGAGCATCACGTCCACCGTTCCCTCGTCGAGCCGGGTCGACAGCAGGAGAGCGGTCTTGCCCGCCCCCCGTCGCCCGATGATGAACGCCGGTGGATTCTGGCGGGCCTGCACGTGGAGGAGAACGCTGGTGTCGTACACCTGCAGCAGCTGCGAACGCCCGGCGTTCTCGCCCATGACGGCAGGACCCAACGGTTCGTCGTCGGAGAACAGACTCATCTCGTGCCCCATTGCTGCCCCAGTCGCAAAACGCGTCGACGCTCGCGCCCGTGTTGGAATCTAAACAACTAAGAGGCACCGGTTCATCTCCGGATGCCCCACCGGCGGGCTTGTGTCGAGGATTGGACGCGGCAGGGGTCGGCGACCCGACACACCTCGTGCTGGTGAGCGTCAGGCGCTGCCGACGTTGGCGGGTGAGCAGCGCCGGCTCAGCGCCACTCGCCGAGCGCGGCCCGGAACGGCTCCTCGCCCACGTTGGTGATCGTGAGGCGCACCGGCTCGGGGCGCCACACCACGTCGCCCGGGGCATGGATCGTGGCGATCGTGCCCTCGGCGGTCCGAACCGAGACGGTGGCGATCGTGAGGAACACCGTCAGCCCGGCGAAGCCGTAGTGGATCTCCCCGGTCGACTCCCCCGGCGCCAATTCCAGCTCGTAGGCCCGGAGGGGATCCCGTTCGAGCGACAGGGTGTGGCCCGGCGCCTCCAGGGGAGCGGGCGACGTGACCGGCGGGGCGGCCTTGATCTCGGCCCCGATGAGGCGCATGGCCCCGGGGCCGAGGTTGTGGACCTCGTGGATCAGGGGCCGGCTGCGGTGGGGCCGGCACAGCAGTGACCCGGCCGGGGCCGTGCCGGTCCGCTCCCCCTCCTCGCCCCAGGTGCGGTCCCGCACGGTGGCCTCGTTCACGGCCACGTAGAACGTGTCCTCGGTGTGGCGGTGGTAGAGCGTGGTGGCTCCCGGCGGGATCTCCACGTCGTACACCCGCACCAGATCGGTCTCGAACCGCCGCCGGTGGCGGGGCTCGTCCCGCACCTCGACCCACGCCGCTGTCTCAGCCATGCGCCACCCTACGTGGCCTGCCATGCTGGATGGAAGCCAACCAGGGAGGGTGCCGCCGATGTCAACCGCCAAGCCGTCGCCGAGGATGACACCGGAGGAATGCTGGGCCTTCGTGGCCGAGGCCCACACCGGCATCTTCACCACCCTGCGGCGCGACGGCACCCCCATCGCGCTGCCCATGTGGTTCGCCTGCCTGGACCGCACGGTCTACCTCCAGAGCCGGGGCCGCAAGCTGGAGCGGATCCGCCACAACCCCCGGGCCTCGTTCCTGGTGGAGTCGGGCGACCACTGGGCCGACCTCAAGGCCGTCCACCTCACCGGCACGGCCGAGCTGGTCGATCTGGACGACGACACCACCCGCCGCTTCCGCCAGGAGATGGACCGCAAGTACTCCCCGTTCAGCTCGTCGAGCCGGATGCGGTCCGAGACGGCCGAGTACTACGCCGCCGCCCTCCAGGGCATGGTCCGCTTCACCCCCGACGACCGCATCCTGAACTGGGACAACGCCAAGATCTCGGTTGGCAGCTAGGACGAGGACGGCTCGACCGACGGGATGTCGACCGTGAAGGTGACCGTGGTTCCGGTTCGGCCGGGGTCGACGTCCACCGAGTCGGCGATGGCGTTGATGATCGAGAATCCCCGGCCCCGGCCCCGTCGTTGGCTGCTGTTGGAGTCGGCCAACCAGGTCCCGGCGTCGGTCACCGACACCTCGATCCGGTTGTGGACCCGGGCCGCCTCCACCCCGATCACCTTGCGATTGTTGTTGGCGTTGCCGTGCTCCACGGCGTTGGCGATCACCTCGCCGAAGGCCAACACCAGGTCGTCGACCCAGCCCGGCGGGGTGCCGTCGTCTTCCAGCCAATGCCGGAACCGGCTCCGGGCCGAGGCCAGCTCGGCGGTGTCGGAGCGGAAGGCGTCGACCAGCAGCTCGGGCCGGGACCCCACCGTGCGGAGGGCCACGAGGGCCACGTCGTCCCGCAGGCCGTCTTCGGGGGTGATGGCGGCGATGAGGGCGTCGGCCAGCCGTGACAGGCCCAGGTGGCGCTGGGCCACGGCCTCGGCCGCCAGCCGCTGGAGGCCGTCGTCGATGAGCTCGCCCCGCCGCTCGATCATCCCGTCGGTGTAGAACAGCAACGTCGACGCCGGCGGGAGCACCACCTCCGCCGACCGGGCCCCATCGCCTCCGCTCGACCCCTTCTCGTGGCCGCCGAAGCCCAGCAGGGGCTGCAGCCCGCCGTCGAGGAACCGGGCCTCGGCCCCCACGACGAGCAGGGGTGGCGGATGGCCGGCGGAGCTCCACCGCAACACGCGGTCGGTCTGGAGCCGGGCGTAGAGCGCGGTGGCGCAGTAGGCGGCCGGGGCCCGGGCGGCGAAGGCGTCGAGCATCGTCAGCACCTCGGGCGGATCCGGGTGGGCCATGGCCGCCAGCCGGGCCGCCGATCGCAGCTGGCTCATCGAGGTGGCGGCGGGCAGGCCGCTGCCCACCACGTCGCCGATCGTGATCCCCACCGATCCGTCGGGCAGGGTGATCACGTCGAACCAGTCGCCTCCCACCAACGAGTTGCGGGCCGGCTGGTAGCGCACGGCCACCACCGCCTCGGTGGACCGGTGGTCGATCTCCAGGAGCCGCTCCTGGAACTCCACCAGGAACCGGTGCTCCTGGGCGGCGGTGGCGATGCGGTCCACGGCCTCGGCCACCACCCCGGCGGCATCGGTCAGCAGGTCGACCTCGTGGCCGGCCAGCAGGCGGGGCCCCGACCAGTAGGCGGCCAGGCTCCCCCGCACCACGCCGGTGGCCGTGCGCAGGGGCAGCACGGCAGCGGCCTCGATCCCGGCCGCCGCCAGATCGGCCCGAACCTCGGGGAAGCGGGCCGCCATCGCCGAGCGGTCGGCCACGATCACCGGTTCGCTGGTGCGGATGGCCACGAAGGCCGGCGCTGGGCTGGCCGTCGTGCCCGACCGGTAGCGCTCTCCCAGACCGGCCCGCAGTCCCGGCTGGTGCCACAGGCGGACGGTCCCGGTGCGCTCGTCGACCAGGGCCAACCCGCTGATGTCGACCCCGAGTTGACCCCGCAGGAACGCCTCGACCACCCCCAGCACGTCCTCGGCGGTGGCTACCGCCCCGAGGGCGCCCCGCAGGTCGCCCACGGCCAGGCGGCGCCGGCGGTCGTGCCCGGCGGCGATACGGGCCGTCACCCGCAGCAGCAGGTTCTCGGCCGTGAACGGTTTGACCAGGTAGTCGTCGGCTCCGACGTCGAACCCCTCGGCCGTCGCCGCCGTGCTGGCCGCCGCCGTGAGCAGGATCACGGGCAGGTCGGCCAACTCCGGCTCGCTGCGGATGCGGCGCACCAGCTCCACCCCGTCGACGTTGGGCATCATCACGTCCGACACCACGAGGTCGGGCCGGCGGACCTGGATCTGATCGAGGGCGTCGGCCCCGTCCACGGCCGTGTGCACGGTGAACCGGGGGGCCAGCAGGCGGGCCAGGTAGGCCCGCATGTCGGCGTTGTCGTCGACCACCAGGATCGTGCCTTCCGACTCGGCCTCGGCCACGCTCGGCACCACGGCCAGGGCCGGCGCCCAGGCGGCCGCCGCCGCGCCCGCCCCCCGCTCGTCGCCCGCCGTCCAGCGGGCCACCTCGGCCAGGAAGGCGGCGGGCGCGATCCCCGACCCCGATCGCCCCGCCGTCGACCCGCTCGGCGGAACAGGCTGTGGGTCCGCCGCCGGATCGGGCCCCGTGCCGGCGCGTAGGGTGGCCAACGGCAGGGTGACGGTGAAGGTTGACCCGACGTCGAGCTCGCTGTCGGCCTCCACCTGCCCTCCGTGCAGGGCCACCAGCTCGGACACCAGGGCCAGGCCGATGCCGCTGCCCTCACTGGAGCGGGCCCGGCTGCGCTCGACCCGGTGGAACCGCTCGAACAGCCGGGGGAGCTCGTGGTCGGGGATACCGGCCCCGGTGTCCTCCACGGTGAGACGAACGGACGTGCCTTGCCGGGAGAGGCGGACGCAGATCTCACCGTCGAAGGTGAACTTGAGCGCGTTCGACAGCAGGTTGAGCACGATGCGCTCCCACATGGACGCATCGATCGTGACCGTCCCCACGTCGTCACAGGACACCACGTAGCGAAGCCCGGCGTGCTCGATGGCGGAGCGGAACATCTCGGCCAACTCCCGGGTGGCGACGGCCAGGTCGACCGGCTCCCGGGCCGGCATCAGACGGCCGGCCTGCAACCGGGAGAAGTCGAGCACGTCGGTGACGAGCTTGCTCAGCCGCAGCGCGTTGCCGTGCATGGTCTCCACCTCGGGGGCCAGAGCCGGCAGCGTGGTGGTGACCGTGCCCCGGATCCGCTCCAGCGGGCCCAGGATGAGGGTGAGCGGGGTCCTCAGCTCGTGGCTGACGTTGGCGAAGAACTGGCTCTTCACCCGGTCGAGCTCGGCCAGCGCCTCCACCCGCTGGCGGGCCGACTCGAGCATCCGCACGGTGGTGAGGGCGGCGTCGACCTGGTCGGTGAGCAGCCCGACGAAGGAGAGGATGCCGTCGTCGAGCGGGCGGAACGGGGTGATCCCGGCCACGAGCAGCCCGATGGGCTGCACCTCGGGCCGGGCCCGGAGAGGCAGGACCACAGCCCGCCCCGGCGCCGCCGCGCCCAGCTCGGGCAGCAGGCGGCGCACCGCCGCCGGGAACCGGTCGGCCGTCACCGCCAGCGGGCCACCGCCCGGCTCGGGCAAGGGCCACCCCGGACCCCCGCTGGCCGCCGCCTCGATCAGCTCCTGCTGCGGCCCCCCCGCCAGCCCGGTGCTGGCCACCAGGCGCGTCCCCTGCCCCTCGCCGTCGCCGTCGCCGTCGCCGTCGCCGTCGAACAGATAGGTCAGGGTGAACGGCAGGTCGGCCCGATCCCGACCCAGGGTGGCGGCCAGGCGCTGGAAGACCTCGTCTTCGTCGGCCGCCTCGGCCAGGTCGGCGGCCACGTCGCGCAGGGTGCGCAGGCGCCGTTCGGCGATCACCCGCTCGGTCTCTTCGGCCACGACGCACAACATCCCCATCGTGGCCCCGCTCTCGTCGGCCAGGGGGCTGTAGGAGAACGTGTGGTAGGTCTCCTCCCGGTAGCCGCTGCGTTCGAGGAACAGGCGGAGCGACTCGTCCCAGGTGGACACGCCCGTGCCCAGCACCGAAGCGATCCGGGGCCCCACGTCGTCCCAGATCTCGCCCCACACCTCCGACGCCGGGCGGCCCAGCGCCCACGGGTACTTGGTGCCCAACGTGTCGCGCCGGTAGGCATCGTTGCAGAAGAAGGTGAGCTGCGGGCCCCAGGCCATCCACATGGCGAAACGTGAGGAGACCACCACCCGGAGCACACTCAGCAGGCTGTCGGGCCAGCGCTCAGGAGGGCCGAGGGGCGTGGCCGACCAGTCCACGCGATCCAGATCGCGGCCCAGATCCCCTCCGGCGTCGACAACCGCCTGCCAGGTCACGCTGTGTCCTGGGGAAACCGCGTGGGGGTGGGCGTCACCGGGAGCGCAGAGCGGGCGGACCGGCCGCCAGCAACCGGCGGTCGACGCCGGTGAGCTCCAGCACCCGCCGCACGACGGCCGACGCCCCCACCACCTGTACCGACACACCGGCCGGGTTGTCGGCCGCCTGGGCCAGGGCCCGCACGCCGGCCGAACCCAGGTAGCCCACCGAGGACAGGTCGAGCTCCACCCGCTCCAGCGGCGGCTGGCACAGCCCCGCCAGGGCATCGACGAGGCGGTCGACGGTTGCGTCGTCGATCTCGCCGGCCACACCGACCCGGGCCACCGGCCCCCGCAACGCCGTCAGCACCCTTACCGGCTCCTGTTTCATCGCAACATCCGAAGTCGACCATCCGATCAGCGCCGGCGCAATACCCAGCGTCGCCCCGCCCCAAACCAAGCCCGCCCCGATCACGAAAGCGACGCGCTCCGGGATGCCGGAGCAAACGGTTTCGTGGCATCGTCTTGGCCGTGCCCACGATCCACGATCCCGTGCTCAGCGTCATCCCTGTACCCGGCAGCCCCGGGCTGCGCCTCCTGCGGGTGGAGTTCGTCGTGGCCTGCGCCCCCTTCGATCCGGCGATCGGTCAGCGGGTGTCGGAGCAGGTGGTGGTGCGGGCGGTCGACGAGCACGACGCCGACGTGCAGCCCCGGGCCGACCCCGTGCTCGACATCGAGGACTCGTTCGTGATGGCCGAGGGGCGCCACCACCGGCGGGCGGAGCGGGCCGTGCGCCGCACCGACCTCGACGTGGCCCAGGACTGGTGGGACACCGACCAGGGCGGCTCAACCGTGCCCATCGCCGAATGGGTCGACCACATCGCGGCCGAGGTGCGCCTCACCTACGCCGGTCACGTGGTGGCCGAGGGAACGTCGCCCGTGGTCACCGGCTCCTGGGGCGCGCTGGGGCGGGACTGAGTGCACCCTTCGGGACCGCCCCCGATGGAGACCGCGGTGGACCGTGGCCGGGCGGCGGCTGCCGCTCCCGAGCTCCACGTCGGCTGCCCCATGTGGGCCCACAAACCGTGGTGGGGGCGCCACCTGCCCGAGGGTTTGGGGCGAAACGACCAGCTGGCGGCCTACGCCACCTGGTGCAACGCCGTGGAGGGCAACACCACGTTCTACGGGGCGCCGTCCCCGGCCACGGTGGCGTCGTGGGCCGAGCAGGCCCCGCCCGGGTTCCGCTTCGCCTTCAAGCTGCCCCGCTCCGTCACCCACGACCGCCGGCTCCGGGACGCAGCCGACGAGACGGCGGCCTTCTGCCGGCTGCTGGAGCCGCTGGGCGATCGGGCCGATCCGGTGACCGTGCAGCTGCCGGCCTCCTTCGGGCCGCCCCAGATGGGCGACCTGTCCCGCTTCCTGGCCGGGGCCCCCGCCAGCCACCGCTGGGCGGTGGAGGTCCGCCATCCCGACTTCTTCACCCGACCGGCGGTGGCCCGGGCACTGGAGCGGGTGCTCGCCCGCCACGACGCCGAGTGGGTGGGGTTCGACACCGTCACCCTGTTCGCCACGCCGCCCCGGGATCAGGCCGAACGCGAGGCGTGGACCTCCAAGCCCCGGGTGCCCCGCCGTATCGGGGCCCTCACCGACCGACCCGTCGTCCGCTTCATCGGCCGGGACGATCCCGAGGCCACGGCCCAGGGATGGCAGCCCTGGCTGGCGGTGGTGAGAGACTGGCTGACCGAGGGTCGGCGGCCTCTGTTCTTCGTCCATACACCGGACAACATCGACGCCCTCCCGCTGGCCCGCCGCTTCCACCAGGAGGTGGCGGCCCTGGTGCCGGGCCTCGCTCCCCTCCCCGCTCCCCGCCGGCCGGCACCGGCCACCCTGTTCTGAGCCACGGTCTGCGCCGCCGACCTCCGGTTCGTGAATCTCGCCCCAGCCATTGCCCCGGCGCCGCTGCCCGGACAAGACTGTCGCCATGACCGACAAGCCGTCGTACCTGGGCCTGCTCAACGCCATCGCCAACGCCGAGGGTGATGCCGAGTGCTATCTGGGCGCCTGGGCCGCCGCCACGTCCCGAGACGACGTCCGCCAGGTGATCGCCACCGTGGCCCTCCGGGAGGGGGAGCACGCCAAGGCGTTCGCCAAGCGTATGTGCGAGCTGGGGTTCGATCTCCAGCCCCGTTCCGATCCCAAGCTCGACGAGAAGATGGCGATCGCGTCCTCGGCCGAGCTCAGCGACCGTGAGAAGTTCGAGCGCTTGCAGGTGGGGCGGGGCGTGGAAGAAGGCGACATCTTCTCCACCATGTTCAACGACGTCACCATCGACATCCAGACCGGTGCCCTGCTCGGGCGCTACATCGCCGAGGAACGGGACTCGGGCCGGTTGCTCAACGGCTGCTACACCGCCCTGTGCGCCGAAGCCGACGGCACGGCCTCGGCCAACGGGGCCCGCTCCGACGCGGCGGCGCTGAGCGAGCGGCTCGACAACATCGAGAGCCTGCTCACCAAGCTGGTGTCGGCGAAGGGTTCGAAGAAGTAGCGGCTCCGGCCGCCTCACCGGCGGCCGCCCGGGCCCCGTCCCGGCGCCGCCACCACAGCCACACCGCCACTGCGGCCAGGGCCGCCGCCGCGTGCTGCACATCGAACAGGCGGTGGTGGACCACGAGCTGGGTGCCCAGCCAGAGCGCCAACCCACCTCCGGCCGCCAACCGGGCGCGCCCCCGGGGCAGCGAGGCCGCCGTGGCTGCGGCCGCGGCGTAGAGGGCCGACGAGGTGCCGGCGTCACGGGCGGCGATCAGGTGGGCGGCACCGGCGTCGCCCAGGGCGGCGGCCAGGCGCAGCCCGGCCAGGACCGACAGGGTCGACGACCAGTCGGCCACCGCCAGGACGGCCGCCGTGCGGGCGCTGCCCAGCCGCCACTCGGCCAGCGGGAGAAACGCCACCAACAGGAGCAGGTTGGTGCCGACCCAGCCCGGCCGGGTCTGGAGCAGCTGGGAGGTGGGCAGCCGCCACAGCTGGAGGCGCGTCAGATCGCCCCAGCTGATCCCGTACTGGCGCAGGAGCTGGCCGTGGAGGCGGGGGTCGAAGGCGGTGGCCGCCATCAGCCACGTGACGAGGGCGGTGACGGCGGTGGTGACGGGGAACCGGCGGGCCACCGCTGCCACCCGGGTCAGCGGGGATCGGGGGTCGGGCAGCTCGCCGGCCCGGGCGATGGCGGTCGCCACCCGGGGCAGATCGGTCTCGGACCGGTAGAGCACGTAGCGGGGCTCCCACCGCGGCTCCCACTTCTCCTTGTAGTGACGCAGGCCCTCGTAGTTGAAGGCGGCCCCGCCCCGCTCGTAGAGGAGGCGAAGGGCGCGCTCGGCCAGCCCGGTGCCGTCGATGCCCGACAGGGGGGCCAGGCCGAGGTTCATGCCGGTCAGGCCCTCGGCCCGGAACCGGTCGATGAGCGCCACGAACAGGGCTTCCATCGCCCCGTTGGGGGCGTCGGGCCGGCGGCGCATGAGATCGAAGTTCCCGTCCCGGCCCTGGTACGACGGCAACACGTTCACGAAAGCCAGGATCCGCCCGGAAGCGGCCGTGTCCCGCAGGGCCAGGACCGGCGTGTGGCGGAGCGACACGGGGTCGAACCGGCCGAGGGTGAAGGTGCGCTCCCGGTGACCGCCGTGGTGGAGCCAGGCGTCGGACACGGCCCGGAGCTCGGCCAGGGTGTCGTCGTCGAGTGGGGTCGGGAGCGCCTCGACCCGGGCCCCGGTCCGTTCCACCCGGCGCAGGGCCTGGCGCAGATGCTTGTGGCGATGGTCGGCCAGATCCCAGGTGGTGAGATCGACAACCGCCTCCTCGCCGATCTTCAGCGCCCGCAGCCCGGCAGCCGAGCCGAGGGCCACGTCGTCCGCCGTGACCTGATGGAGCACGGGCAGCCAACCGTTGCCCTGGCAGAACGCCATCCAGCCGGCCAGGGCCCGGGGCCGGGCCGCCGGGCGGCCGATCGGCCCGCCGAGCGCCACCGCCGTGGTGCCCACCACCTTGTAGCCGACGAACGCCTGGCCGTCGTCGGTCAGGTACCAGCTCTTGTCGTCGAGCAGCTGGAACGGGGCCAGCGATGTGGTCGCCCACCGATCCAGCAGCTCGTCCACCCGGGCCCGCTCGTCGGGACGGTGACCGGGCCGGCGGACCAACGTGGCCACGAGCTGGGCGGCCCCCACCATGGCCACGCCGAGGGCGGCGAAGCGCACCGACTCGAGGAACCAGCGCCCGTGCCGGGTGGCCGGTTCCACCGTGGTTAGGGGAAGCAGGAACAGCAGGCGCAACGCCTCCCGGGCCGACTGGGCGAGGGTGGTGGCCGCCCGGAACTGGCTGTCGAGCGCGTAGAGACCGAGTGTGCCGTAGGCGAAGGTGGCGACACCGCCCACCAGCAGGGTCTGCACCCCCCGCCGGGCCAGGGCGGGGTCGCTGCGGGCGGTGAACGCCGCTCGGCCCGCCACCAGCACGGCGGCCGCGGCCACCGAAACGGCCAACCCCACGGCGTCGGCCTCGTCGAGGTGGTGGCCGGGCACCGAGGCGACGGTGGCGGCCAGCGCCAGCCACCAGGCGTTGCGCTTGCCCCGCCGGACGGCCGAGCTCACGAGGAGGGCGGCCAGCCCGCTCACCACCAGCAGGTACCGGGCCCCCACCACCAGGCTGAGGCCGGCGTCGAGGCCGAGGAACCCGAGGCGGACCGGTCGGGACACGGTGGCGGCCAGCGCCAGATCGGTCACACCGACGGTCACCACCGCCGTGGCCCCTGCCCACCGCCATCGGCGGCTGGACCGGGGCCATCGGCGGCTGGACCGGGGCCGCCCCGGGCCGCCGGCGGCCCAGCGGGCCGCCACCATCCCCAGCCCGACCGGCAGCCACAGCTCGAACAGCCGGTACAGCACCACGGCGGCGGCAGCCGAGGCCGCCCCACTGCCCGCCGACACCAGCACCGCCCCCAGCGACACCTCCACGAACCCGAGCCCGCCGGGCAGGAATCCGACGATGGAGAACAGGACCGACACGGCGTAACCCACCACCGCCGTGGCCAGCGAGTGGGGGGCGCCCACCGCCGCCAGCACCGTCCACAGCAGGGCCACCCCGGCGGCCTCCACCCCGAGGGCGGCGGCCGCGGCGGGGAGCACGGCCGCGGGGCGCCGGCGCAGGAGGGCGACGGCCTCATGGAGCTCGTCGGCCCGGGCCTCGGCCGCCGCCGCCACGTCCAGCAGGCTCCGGCGGCGGATCCGGGCCCACCACCGGTACGGGGCACCCACCAGCCGGCGGGCCCGGGCGCGATCACCGAACGCGGTGGACAGCACCGCCAACCGGACGGCCAGGTAGACACCGAACACCGCTCCGGCTGCGATCTCGGCCACCGTGAGCTGCCCGTCCACCGCCACCAGCACCAGGCCGACCCCGAGCACGGCGACGAAGGCCATCTCGCCCAGCAGCCCGGCCAGCAGGTAGGCCGCCAGGACCCGGCCCGGGGCCTGACCCCGGCGGCGACCCAACCGGTCGAAGGCGACCAGCCCGGCCATGGCGGCCGACTTCGTAACCTGGTTGAGGCCGTGGGCGGCCAGGGTCACCGGTGCGAGCTCGGCGGCCGGGGCCGGTTCCAGCCCGGCTGCCCGCTGGGCCTCCCGGTGCACCAGACCGTAGGCGACGTACCACAGGACGGCCGAGGCGGCGGCGCCGGCCACCCACCGCGGGTCGGCCGAGCGCAGGACAGCCCAGGCGGCGGGGAGCTCCCGCCGGTCGGCCAGCACCAGGGCGGCGGCGGCCGCCACCACCAGGCCCACCCCGGCCCACCCGATCAACCGCCGGACCGGCAGGCGGCCCGACACGCTGTGCCCGAACGCGCCGTGCCCGAACGCGTCACGGTCGAGCGCTCCGGGGTCGAGTGCTCCGGGGTCGAGTGCTCCGGGGTCGAGTGCTCTGACCGGCTGGGGCTCGAGGATCGGTGGGGCCATGACCCCAGGCTGCACCGGCCGCCCTGGGCCGAACCTGAAGCGCCCTGAGGAGATCTTCAGCCGAGCGGGGGCATTGCGCCCCCGGAGGGCTCAGCCCAACAGGGTGTCGGGGGAGATACCGCAGGTGGACACGGCGGCCATGAGGTCGTCGAGGGCTCCCGGGGGCAGGGTCGACGGGTCGGGGGTGGCCCCGCTCGCCCCCAGCTGCGACAGCGCCATCATCGTCTCGGGGGCCACGTTCTCCAGGAAGCACACCGCCTGGTCCGGGGTGATCCCGGTCTCCTGGGCCATCATCTCGGCCACCATCGCCCGGCCGTCCTCCGTGCCGAGCAGCGAGGTGATGAGGGCTGCGTTGATCTCGTCGCTGCCGCCGCCACCGGCGGCGGCGAGGTCGCCCGGCTCCGTCGCCGGCGCCACCGGGGCGGTGGTGGGCGGGGCGGTGACGGGTGCCGCCGAGGTGGCGGTGGAGGCGAAGGGCACCGACTCGGGTGCCCCGGCGGCTTCGGTGCCCGCTCCGGAGCCGCAGGCCCCGAGGGTGAGCAGAGACAGGGCAGCCAGAGAACGAAGGGGATGGCGCATACCGGAGGTTGTCGAACCGGTGGGCCGCCCCCTTGAGAAACTTCCGGCCGGCCCCGGCCTCAACCCTGCGCCCGATCGTTCCGATGCCGCTGGGTGCACCCTGCGGGAGCCCACCTTATGACGACGACGCCAATCATCACGAGCGAGCCCCCGACGCCCCCACGGCGATTCCATCGGCCCACGCTCCGCTATCGGATCAGCGCCGTCCTGCTGGCGCTCGCCATCCTCCCCCTGTCCGGCGTCGCCTGGTTCGCCGTGGTCGACGTGAGCGAAGCCCGCGCCGCCCGCGCCCAGGCCGAATCGGTCGATGCCGCCGTGGCCCGCCTGGCCCTGCTCACCGAGCTCAAGTCTCGCCTGCAGGACGAGCGGAACTGGTCGGCCGCCTCCAAGGCCATCGACCAGATCGGCGTGTCCCCCGAGCTCTCCTTCCGTATGTCGGGCGTGGACATCGCAGCCGAGCAGACCCGGGCCGTGGCCGACGTCGATCGGCTGGTGGCCACGCTGGGCCTGGACGACGTGGCCCAGCAGCTCCAGGTGGCCCGGTCCACTCCTGCCCCCCAGGGCACCCTGTTCACCATCGGCCGCGACTACGACCTGATCTCGACCGACGTCGCAGCCCGGGGTCAGCTCGTCATCGACGAGCTGACCGGGACGGCGGGTCGCATGCGGGGTGGCGAGGGCCTGATCCGGACCCTTCGGGTGCTGGAAGCGGCCACCACCGCCCAGGAGTCGATCGCCGCCGAGTTCACCGCCTACTTCGGCGTTCAGTTCTCGTCGCGTGACCTCAACTCGGATCTGAGGGTGCTGCTGGGCGAGCAGCGGCTACGGGAGATCGCCGAGGGGAACGTGCGCCGCATCGCCGGGCCGAACTCCCGGGCCCGGACCACCATCGACACCATCGATGACTCGTCCGACGTCGACACCTTCGACGCCTCGGTCGACAAGCTCCTCCTGCAGGCTCAGGCCACCGGCTCGGAGGTGAAGGACGATCCGATGAGCCGGCTCGCCGCCGACGGGCTCGACACCACCCTCACCATGTTCCGGGCCAGCCAGCAGAGCACCATCCTGTACTTCGATCTGGTCAACGCGGCCGGCAGCGACGCCCTCGGCGCCAGCTCGGCGGTGAGCACCTCGGCCGAACGCCAGGTCGACCGGGCCCTGGCGTCGGCCGCCGCCCTCGCCGGCCTGTCGTTCCTGCTGGCGGCGTGGGCCACCCGGGCCATCGTGGGGCCGGTTCGCCGCCTGGCCGAGGTGGCCGGGCGCATCAGCGACGGCGACTCCACCGCCCGCTTCGGCGGGGCCACCGGTTCGGTGGAGATCCGCGCCGCCGGGCGGGCCATGGACGCCGCCGCCGCCCACCTGGAGCTGGCCGAGCAACAGGCCAAGGCCCTGGCCGAGGGCGACCTCGACCACCCGGTGCTCAAGCGCGCCACCACCGGCCAGCTCGGCGCCTCGCTGCAGGATGCGGTGGAGGCGCTGGCCTCGTCGCTCCAGGAGCGGGAGGAGTTCCGCCGCCGGATGACCCACGAGGCCACCCACGACGGGCTGACCCAGATCGCCAACCGCAACGCCTCGTTGGCCCAGCTCCGCCGGGGCATGTCGCGGGTGCGGCGCTCGGGCTCGATGCTGGCGGTGCTGTTCATCGACCTCGACGGGTTCAAGGACATCAACGACACCCACGGCCACCACGCCGGCGACCTGGTGCTGCGGTCCACCGCCCAGCGGCTGGTCAACACCGTGCGCGACGGCGACCATGTGGGACGGCTGGGCGGCGACGAGTTCCTCGTGATCGCCGAGCCGGTGGCCGGGATCGACGAGGCGGTGGCGCTGGCCGAGCGGCTCCTGGCCGCCCTCAGCGAGCCGATGCCGATCGACCAGGGCACGGTGTCGGTCAGGGCCAGCATCGGGATCGCGTTGAGCGACGGCACGGCCGAGCGGGGCAGCGCCGCCGACGGAAGCGGCGACAGCGGCGACGCCGACAGCGCCGATCTGCTGCGCGACGCCGACCTGGCCGTGTACAAGGCCAAGGCCGAGGGCCGGGCCCGGGTCGAGATCTGCGACGACGAGCTCCGCTCCACCATCCTGGAGCGGGCCGACCTGGAGCGGGCCCTGCGCCAGGCGATCGACGAGCTCGAGTTCGTGCTGCATTACCAGCCGATCATCGACGCCGACAGCGAGACCCTCCGGGGATTCGAGGCCCTCATCCGGTGGAACCGGCCCGGGCACGGGATGATGCCGCCCGACCTGTTCATACCGGTGGCCGAGCGCAGCGACCTGATCATCGCCGTCGACCAGTGGGTGATGGGGGCGGCGGCCCGCCAGCTGGCGGCCTGGGAGGCCGAGGGACGGTTCCGCGGGCTGCCGGTCAGCGTGAACATCTCGGGCCGGCACCTGGCCTCGCCCGACCTGGTCGACGACGTCCTGTCGCCCCTGCGGGACAACCGGGTCGACCCTACGCGCCTCATCGTGGAGATCACCGAGAGCGCCCTGCTGGAAGACCTGGGCTCGGCGGCGGTGAAGCTGCAGGTGCTCCGGGATCACGGCATCCGGGTGGCGATCGACGACTTCGGCACCGGCTACACCTCGCTGGCCCACCTGAAGAGCCTCCCGATAGACATCTTGAAGATCGACCGCAGCTACACCAGCGACAACTCGTCGGCGTCGCTGGTGAAGCTGATCATCGACACCGGCCACCTGCTGGGGGCCACGATCACGGCCGAGGGGATCGAGACCCCGGCCCAGGCCACGGCGCTGGCCGGCATGGGTACCGACGAGCTGCAGGGGTACCTCTACGGCCGACCCCGGCCCCCCGGTGAGCTCGGGGCCATCCCGCCCGAGGCGGCCGCCTCCCGGCCGGAGGTGGGACCGATGACCGGGCCGGCGGTCCCATCCCAGGGCGCCTGACGTTAAGGACGGCGACAGACGAGCCGAAGGGAGCCCATCGTTCACGACACGATGGAGGCACCGTGGACCGCTTGAGCCCTCGGAACTGGTCTGTCGCCCGGAAGCTGGCCGCCCTGGGCGTCATCGCCGTTGCCGCCCTCGTGGTCTTCGCCGCGGTCGCCCTCACCACGATGTCGTCGGTGCGGATCGGCAGCGACCGCTACCAGGAGATCTACGACAACAACGTGCTCCTGGCCGACGTCCTCCCGCCACCGGCGTATCTGGTGGAGGCGAACCTGGTGGCCCACCAGATCGTGGAGGCCGGCCGCCGGGGCGACACGGCCACGGTGGACGAGCTGGCCGCCTACGCCGGCGACCTCCGCTCCCAGTTCGAGGACCGGGTCACGTTCTGGCAGCAGAACCAGGTGGTCGACGCCGACACCCGGGCGCTGCTGACCGAGACCGGCGCCGCGCCGGCCCGCACCTTCCTCGACCTGCTCGACACCGAGCTGGTGCCCAAAGTCCGGGCCGACGAGACCGACGAAGCGTCCGCCCTCCTGGACGGCCCGATGGACGACGCCTACCGCCAGCACCGGGCGGTC
>JAWKIL010000039.1:0-31032 GCA_041394285.1 Acidimicrobiales bacterium
GGGCGACCTGACCAGCGTGGCTCTGACCAAGGCCTGCATGGCCGCCGCCGACCGCCTCGACGAGACGCTCGGCGTCTACATCAGGCGCTACGACTCCACGGCCCTGGAAGCGGCGGCTGCGGCCGACGCCGAGCTGGCGGCAGGCGTCGACAAGGGCCCGCTGCACGGCATCCCGATCGGCATCAAGGACATCATCGCCTGCGCCGAGAGCGAGACCACCGGCAACTCGGTGGTCTACGACCCCACCTGGTACGCCGGGGCCGACGCCCCGGTGGTGGCCAGGCTCCGTTCGGCCGGGGCCGTGATCACCGGGAAGCTCACCACCATGGAGTACGCCTGCGGGCTGCCCGATCCCGACAAGCCCTACCCCATCCCCCGCAACCCATGGGACCCCACGACCTGGCCCGGCGGCTCCAGCTCCGGCTCGGGCGCCGGGGTCTCGGCCGGGCTGTTCCTGGGGGCGCTGGGCACCGACACCGGCGGCTCGGTGCGGCTCCCCGCCGCCTTCTGCGGGATCACGGGGATGAAGCAGACCTACGGGCTGGTGCCCAAAGCGGGCTGTCTCCCCCTGGGGGTCACGCTCGACCACATCGGGCCCATGACCCGCTCGGTGGCCGACGCCGCCGCCATGCTCACGGTGATGGCCGGGTTCGACCCGTCGGACCCGTCGATGCCGCCCGGGGTGACCGGCGAGGACTACTCGGCCGTCCTCACCGGCGACCTGTCGGGCCTGACGATCGGGGTGGAGCGGGCCAACCATCTGGGTCGGCCCGGTGCTGATCCGGACCTGGTGGAGATCTTCGACGCCGCCGTGGCCGAGCTGGCGGCGGCCGGGGCCACGATCGTGGAGGTGGAGATCCCGCTGTACGCCGAGGTGGCGGCGGCCACCATGCTGTGCTGGCCGGTGGAGGCGTTCGTGTTCCACCAGCCGTGGCTGGCCGAGCGGTGGGACGACTACGGCCGCTGGACCCGGTCCGTGATCGGCACCGGGGCCCTGCTCACGGCGGCCGACTACGACCAGGTGCTCAAGGTGCGGCGGCTGGGCAAGGCGGCGCTCGACGAGCTGTTCACCTCCGTCGATCTCATCGTCGGCCCCACCTGCGCCACCGGCGCCATCAGCTACGACGACCTCAACTGGGACTCGCTGATGCACACGCTGTTCACCCCGTACTGGAACTCGGTGGGCAACCCCACGCTGTCGGTCCCCATGGGGTTCACGGCGGCCGGGTTGCCTCTGGGGCTGCAGATCAGCGGCAAGCCCTTCGCCGACGCCCTCGTGTTCAGCGCCGGCGACGCCTTCCAGCGTCGCACCGGCCATCACCTGGCCCTGCCGGCGCTGGCCTCACCCGCACCGGCCCCCTGAGCGCGCCGGCTCCGGCCGCTCCGATTCCTCATCTGCTTCCCGATCCGACCTCACAACATCCGCAATCCGAACGTTGACCAGACACACCCAAGGAGAACCGATCCCCATGGACGCCGAGACCACCGTACGCACCCTGTTCAGCCTGGCCGGGGTCACCCCGCCGGAAGACGAGATGGCCGCCTTCATCGAGGGCTACCCCGCCACCCGGGCCTCGCTCGACCTGCTCTACGCCGTGCCCGACACCCCGCTGACCGACGGCATCCTCGTGTTCCGCCCGGCCGACTGACATGACCGACTCATCCCTGCCGTTCACCATCACCGAGGCGGCGGCCGCCCTACGGGCGGGCGAGGTGACCAGCGTCGGGCTCACCGAGGCCTGCTTCGCCGCCGCCGACCGCTTCGACGAGACGCTCGGCGTCTACATCAAGCGCTACGACTCCACGGCCCTGGAGGCGGCGGCGGCCGCCGACGCCGAACTGGCCTCCGGCGTCGACAAGGGCGTCCTGCACGGGATCCCCCTCGGGATCAAGGACATCATCGCCTGCACCGAGAGCGAGACCACGGCCAACTCGGTGGTCTACGACCCCGCCTGGTACGCCGGGCTGGACGCCCCCGTGATCAGCCGCCTGCGGGGCGCCGGGGCGATCATCACCGGCAAGGTCACCACGATGGAGTACGCCATCGGGCTGCCCGACGTGACCAAGCCCTACCCCGTGCCCCGCAACCCGTGGGACCCGGCCACCTGGCCCGGCGGCTCCAGCTCGGGGTCGGGGGCCGGGGTGGCGGCCGGTCTGTTCATGGGGGCGCTGGGTACCGACACCGGCGGCTCGATTCGCATCCCGGCCGCCTTCTGCGGCATCACCGGGATGAAGCAGACCTACGGGCTCGTGCCCAAGGCCGGCTGCCTGCCGCTCGGCGTCACGCTCGACCACATCGGGCCCATGACCCGCTCGGTGGCCGACGCCGCCGCCATGCTCACCGTGCTGGCCGGGTTCGACCCGTCCGATCCCTCCATGCCCCCCGGGGTGACCGGCGACGACTACCCGACGATGCTCACCGGCGACCTGTCGGGAGTGCGCATCGGGATCGACCGGGCCAACCATCTGGGCCAGGAGGGGGCCGACCCGATGCTGGCGGCCCGGCTCGACGAGTCGGTGGCCGCTCTGGCCGAGGCCGGGGCCACGGTGGTCGACGCCACCCTGCCGATGTTCGACGAGCTGACCCAGGCCTGCATGATCACCATGGCGGTGGAGGCGTTCGCCTTCCACCGGGGCTGGATGGCCGAGCGGTGGGGAGACTACGGCCTCGGGATGCGGAGCTGGGTGGGCACCGGGGCGCTGTACACGGCGGCCGACTACGCCCAGGCCCAGAAGGTGCGGCGGATCGGGGCGGCCAAGCTGGCCGAGCTGTTCTCCACGGTGGATCTGATGGCCATGCCCACCTGCGCCGCCGGGTCGCCGTCGTACGACGGGCTCGACATGGGCGCCATCGTCGGCCTCATCTTCACCCCCTACTGGAACCCGGTGGGATGCCCGGTGCTGTCGCTGCCCATGGGGCTCGGGGCCGCCGGCATGCCGCTCTCGCTTTCGATCGCCGGGCCGGCCTTCGCCGACGGTCTCGTGCTCCAGGCCGGCGACGCCTTCCAGCGCCTCACCAGCCACCACCGGGCCACCCCGCCCCTGTTGGCCGAGGTGGGCGCATGAGCGACACCGTTCCCGCCGGGACCGGAGGCGACGATCCCGGCGGGAACGGGCTGGGCCCGGCCGAGGCGGCCCGGCCCGTGATCGCCGTGTTCTCCGGGCCCACGGCCACCATCGGCAACAGCCCGCCCCTGGTCACGAGCAACCAGGCCCGGGCCCGCCACGGCCTTCCGGTCCATCCGGGCCGGTTCGACGTGCTGCGGGCCCAACGCCTGGCCGCCCCGGTGACGGTGTACATCGCCGCCCACTCGGCCCACCCGCTGGAGGGCGACGCCGCCGAGCTGTACGCCCCGCCCGACGGCTGGCTCGGCACCGACGGCACCTTCGTCCCCTACGACGCCGCTGCGGCCCCGACGGCCGAGGGCACCCCGGTGTACACGGCCACCCTCTCCCCCGAGGACGGGCTGTACCTGCTGCCCTACATGGCCCGCCAGGCCGATGGCTCGGCGTGGGACGACGCCACGGCCGAGCCGTTCGCCCCCCGGGAACGGTCGCGCCAGACGTTCTACCCCGACGCCTCCCGCATCTACGAGGAGATCGACCGGTTCGGGATCGACGGCCAGGGCTTCGCCAGCTCGCTCAGCACGGTGGCCAGCTTCCGCTTCTTCCGGGCCGCCCCCAGCGGCGGCTACACCAAGGGGCTACCGGCGGCGGCCCGCACCGACGAGGGCACCGGCGACATCCCGCCCGAGACGCTGGGTGAGGACTACTGGATCTACTTCCCCTACCACCTGCGGGCCGAGCCCCACCTGATCACCCTGGCCCGGGCCACCAACCTGGTCCAGCGGGTGCTGCGCGACGGGGCCGGCACCTTCGCCGGCGCCCAGTGGCTGGAGGGCAGCCCCACCACCGAGGAGACCATGTACTGGCTGGGTCTCCTGATCGACACCACGGTGCCCCTCGTCGGCCACTCGGCCCAGCGACCCCACCAGTCGACCAGCGCCGACGGAGACCGCAACATCGTCGACGGCGTGAAGTACCTCCTGTCGGGCATCGCGCTCGACGAGACCGGGACGGACCGGGTGGGGGCGGTGATGATCGTCGACGAGGTGGTGTTCGCCGCCCGGGAGATCACCAAGACCGACGCCCGGCCCGGCAACTACGAGGCCACCGGCGGGCACGGCGGGATCGTGGCCGACATGGGCGGCTACGGGCCGCCCAAGCTCACCTACCTGCCCACCCGGCTCCACACCCATCGCAGCGAGGTCAACCTGACCAAGCTGCCCGACGAGGTGGCGGGGGTGACCGGGCGGCTGGCCGCGGGCGGTGTGGTGGGCACCCGGGTGCGGGTGAAGGACGCCGCCGGCGAGCTGCTGGCGTCGGCCATGCCCCAGGTGTCGATCGCCAAGTACGGGCGGTACATGCCGGTGGACAGCCGCACCGACCCCGGCCTCGACCACGAGGTCACGGCCCGGATCGAGGCCAACCTGGCCGGCGCCGCCCTGGCCGGGTTCGTGGGCGAGGGGGCGTCGCCCTACGGGCTGATGAACCAGACCACCGACAACGCCCTCACCGTGGCCATCTACTGTGGCTACCCGGTGGTGAAGGTGGGCCGGGGCAACACCGGCGGCATGGCCTACCACATGGAGCCCCAGTTCATCGTGGGCGACAACCTGACGTCCACCAAGGCCCGGATGCTGCTGATGGCGGCCCTGCTCAAGCTGGGGGCGCTGCCGCCGGCGGCCGACCCGTTCCATCCGACGGAGGCCGAGACGGCGGCCACGCTGGCGGCGGTGGCCGCCTACCAGTCCCTGTTCGACACCCATTGACGAGTGATCTGATGCTTGACGAGTGATCTGATGCCCCCGGCCGTCACCGGCGACGGCCCCGGGCATGAGATCAGGCTTCCCCCGATCTCATGTCGGAGAGCGCCATCGGTGACGGCCCCGGGCATCAGATCAGCAGCGGGAGATCATCAGGAGCGGGGGTCGTTGACGAGGAAGGTGATCAGGTCGCCCCGGTTGTAGGAGAAGCCGTACTCGGGGATCTCGGTCTCCCCCAGCCACAGATGACGCTGGAACCGGATGGCCGGGGTTCCCACCGCCACGTCGAGCAGCGGAGCGACGAGCTCGCCCAGGGCCACCGCCTCCACCGTCACCTCCCGGCGTCGGGGGCGGAGGCCGGCGGCGGCCAGGGCGTCGTACCAGTCGCCCGACCAGATGCCCGACGCCAGCACCTCGGTGACCCCGTCCCGGGCCGCCTCGTCACCCAGGTACGAGGTGAGCACCACGGCCGGCTCACCGTCGATCGATGTCAGGCAGTCGACGGCCAGGCAGCGGGCGCCGGGCTCCAGCCCCAGCTCCCGGGCCACCTCGGCCGGGGCCCGCTGCTCCTCGGCCGCAAGCAGCAGCGTGCTGACCCGGGAGGCGGCGGGCGAGATCGAGGCCTGGAAGCCGTTAGCGTTGACGAGCCGGTGCCGGGCCTTGAGGCTGCGGGCGAACGTGCCGGTTCCCTGCTTGCGCTCGATCAGGCCGTCACGCTGCAGGGCGCTGAGGGCGGCCCGGATGGCGCTGCGCCCCACCCGGTACTCCCGCATCAGCTCGCCGTCGTCGGGCAGGCGGTCCAGACCGAACTCGCCGGCCAGCAACCGGGAGCGGAGGAGATCGTGAATCCGGCGGGCAACGGCCCCGCCCTCGGTGTGGCGGCGGAGGGGACGAGGCCGTTGGCGGTACTGGGGGCTCGTCATGGCTCCAGTGTCCGCCGGGCACGTTTCAAGCGGTGGGCGCCCGGGTGACGCCCGGGTTTCGCCCTTCCGGCGTCGCTCTGACGTCGATGTTTGTCGCACCAGCGGCCCGATTCGCCTGTTCCCGGTCGTACTTCGTCACCCGCTCGGTGTCCTCGTAGTCCTCCCACTCGGTGAGCCGACCCCACCGGATCGTGAGGAAGGCGACCACCCGGTTGTTGTAGCGGTCGGGCTCGCCCGGGGTGTCGCCGGGGACGAAGTCGGTCGCCCGCAGCGCCACCCGGGTGTGCCATGGCGGGCCGTTGACGAGGATGTCCTCCACCTCGAACTGGATGCCTTCGTCCACGAAACGCTGGGCGAAGGCCCGGCACTCATCGATGCCCCGGTGGGTGACGTGAGGCCGGCGGTCCCGGCGCGCCGGGCGGAACATGGTGGACCACGAGTTGTCGCCGGGGAAGACGAGCTCGGCGTCGGGAGAGGCCAGGCGGAGCACGAGGCTCGGATCGCCGGCGTTGAGCCGCCGGATGGCGTGGCGGAGCAGGGCCCGGGTGGCGACCTTGTACATGGTGCGTGGTTCCCCTCGTCGGTCTAGAACGCTCTCTCTAGAACGTTCACTCTAGGGCGGTGTCACGAGTAGAACAACCGCTCTAGACTGACCGGTCGATGGCCACCACATCACCTGCCCGTAGCGAGGACGCCAGCGCCACCACCCGCCAGCGGATCGTCACGGCCACGGCCGAGTTGTTCCGCCGGCAGGGGTACCGGGGCACCGCCCTGAAGGACATCACCCGGGCCGCCGAGGCCACCACCGGTTCGGTGTACCACTTCTTCCCGGGCGGCAAGGCCGAGTTGGCCCGGGCCGTGGTGATCGAGACCGGGGTCGCCTATCGGGAGTTGTTCGAGTTGATCGCCGGGGCCGCCGGCAGCGCGGCCCAAGCCGTCGCCGACTTCTTCGACGGGGCGGCCGAGGTGCTGGCCCAGAGCGGCTACCTCGACGTGTGCCCCATCGGAGCCGTCGCCCGGGAGGTGGCCAGCACCGACGACGAGCTGCGGGCCGCCACCGCCCAGGTGTTCGACAGCTGGACGAAGGCCGCCGCCGCCCGCCTCCGGGCCGACGGGATCGACAGCCGGACGGCCCGGGAGCTGGCCCTGGTCGTGGTGGCCCTGCTGGAGGGCGGCTTCACCCTGGCCCGGGCTCATCGCGACGCCGCCATCCTCCGCCGCCTCGGCCGCCAGGCCCGTTCCCTCGTCGCCGCCGCCACCCCCTGACCGATCTGATGCCCACGAGCGTCACCGGTGACGCCGTCCGCCATCAGATCGAAGGCTCGCCGTTCTGATGCCCACCAGCGTCACCGGTGACGCCGTCCGCCATCAGATCGAGGGCTCGCCGTTCTGATGCCCACGAGCGTCACCGGTGACGCCGTCCGCCATCAGATCGAGGGCTCGCCGTTCTGATGCCCACGAGCGTCACGGGTGACGCCGTCCGCATGAAATCGGGGTGTGGGTCAGACGACGGCAGCGGGGGTGAACTGGCTGACGGTGAAGACCTCACCCGTGGGGCCGCGCAGGGTGGCCTGCCTCGACCACGGAGCGTCGTCGACGGCCAGCACGGTGCCGCCGAGGCGGTGGGCGGCCTCGGCCACGGCGTCCCGGTCGGCCACGGTGAACGTCACGTGCCAGTGGGGGTCCTCCCCCGGGCCTGCGGGCACGATGGCCCCGACCACATCGGCGAACCCGGGCGGAGTGTGGACCTGGCGCTCGTGGATGCCGGGGTCCGACGTGGCGGCCAGGTGATCGCCGTAGCCCGGCACCCGCACCATCGTGCCGCCCTCCGCCATCGGGGCCCCGACCCACCCGAAGAGGTCGGCGTAGAACGCCTCGGCCCCGTCCGGGTCGTGGGTGTGCAGGTCGCTGAAGTTCCAGGCCGCCGGCACGTTCACGGCCTGCGCGCCGGGCCGCCGCCGGGCCTCCCACAGGCGGAACGAGGCCCCGTCGGGGTCGGTGCAGCCGGCCCACCGCCCGCCGGGGCCGGCGTCGTGGGGGCCCGTCTCCACCCGGCCACCGGCCCCGGCCACGCGCTCCGCCGCCTCGTCGGCCGACTCCACGGCCACGTAGGTGTTCCATCCGCTTTCACCCCGATGGGGGCCGATGGCGGCCACGTCGGCCCCGTCCAGCGAGGCGATGAGGTAGAACTCGGGGCTGCCAGGCGGCGCGGCGTCGTCGAATCGCCAGCCGAACAGCGCGGTGTAGAAGTCCACGGCGGCATCGGTGTCGGCCGGCTCCAGGTCGATCCAGCACGGCACGCCCGGGGGATAGGTTCGAGATGGGCTCACGGCCAAGGCTCCTTGTCGGGTAGTGGGAGCTGTACCCGATCGGGGCCGCGGCCTACCGTGGGCCGATGGACGCGCAACTCGGGTCGCCCCCCGGAACCACGGTGGCGGAACTGGCCGCCACGCTCGGATCGCAGGGCTGGGTGGTCCTGCCCGACCGTCTGCCGGCACAGTTCGTGGCCGAGCTGGCTGCCGCCTTCGGGGCGGTGCTCGACCGTCACCTCGCGGGGGCCGACCCCAACCGGGGTGTCAACCGCCACCAGGCCTACGTGCCCTTCGAGCCGCCGTTCAGCGATCCGGCCCTGTGGGGCCAGCCCACCGTGCTGGCCGTGCTCGACGCCGTGCTCGGGCCCGACTTCGAGTGCACCTACTACGGTTCCGACACGCCGTTCCCCGGGGCCGAGCACCAGCCGGCCCACCAGGACGGCGCACCGCTGTTCCCCGGATGGGACGTGACCCCGCCGCCCTACTCGATCGCCCTCAACGTGCCGCTGGTGGACGTCGACGAGGCCAACGGGCCCCTCGAGCTGTTCCCCGGCCCCCACCAGCCCGACCCCGCCGCCGAACCACTCCGCTGCACGCTCCCCGCCGGCGGCATCCTGCTGCGCGACGCCCGGGTGTGGCACCGCGGCTCACCCAACGTCGGCGCCGCCCCCCGGCCGATGCTGGCCCTGCTCTACACCCGGCCGTGGTACCGCTTCGTGCTCGACCGGCCGGCCATCACGGCCGAGGCCTACGCCGCCCTGCCCGACCCCGGCCGCCGCCTGTTCCGGGGCGCCGACCGCCCCCGCTCACGGGCCACCGGCGACCGCCCCCGCCTGGCCGTCGCTCCACCGCCGGCGCCATGGCCGTAGCCGTCGCGGTCGCCGACGGCTCGGTGCCCGCCGTACGGCCCGAAACCGCGACACCGGGGCGAACCGTGTCGAGAAGGGCCGGCACCGGCGGCATCTCTCGACAACGTTCGGCTACGTGTCGCGGTTTCCGTTGCGGGCGCCAGGTGTCGGGGTGGCCGCTAGGGTGTCGCCGTGCGAGATCTAGGCGGATCGACACGCCCCCCGCTCGGCGCCACCGTCCGGCTGGCGCTGGCCACCGTCATCCTGGCCGCCACCGCCGCCTGCTCGTCGGGCGACGGCGTCGCCGCCGAGCTGACCACGTCGTCGACTGCCGCCCCGGCCGACGCCAGCCCCACCGCCGCCACTGCGCCGGCACTCCAGACGTCGGTGGTTCCGGGCCCCCCGGTGGGTGACCCCTCAGCCCTCGGCGCCCCGGCTGACGGCGGCACGAGCCCCACCGCCGGCACACCGGGGGCGAGCAGCCCCGGGAGCGGTACCGCCCCGGCCGGCACCGGCACGACACCCAATGGCGGCACCGCGGCGCCCGGCGGCGCCGGCGCAGGCACGGGCACGGGCACGGGCACGGGCGCCGGCACGGCCAACACCGCCACGGCCAACACCGGAGCGGGCAGCGGCGCCGGCGGGGGCAACAGCACGAGCGGGGGCGGAGGGGCGACCACCGGCGGCGGGGCCGCCACCCCGGCGGGGAACCCGTCGGGTGGGGCCGCCGTCCCGGCCGAGGCCCGGGCGGTGGACACCTCGAAGCCCACCCGGGTGGTGGGCGCCGGCACCCCCGCCAGCTGCACGTCGGCCGCGGTGGTGGAGGCAGTGGCGGCGGGCGGGATCATCACGTTCGACTGCGGCCCCGATCCGGTTACGATCACCCTGGCCGCCACGGCCAAGGTGGTGAACGCCAACGGCCCCGACGTGGTGCTCGACGGCGGCAACAAGGTGACGCTGAGCGGCGGGGGCAAGCGCCGCATCCTCTACATGAACACGTGCGACAAGGCCCAGGGCTGGACCACCGCCCACTGCAACGACCAGGACACCCCCCGCCTCACCGTCCAGAACCTCACGTTCGCCGACGGCAACTCGACAGGCGACACCGCCGAGGGCGGCGGAGGCGGCGCCATCTTCGTGCGGGGCGGCCGGTTCAAGGTGGTGAACAGCACCTTCGTGCGCAACCGTTGCGACGGGACCGGCCCCGATCTGGGCGGCGCCGCCCTCCGGGTGCTCGACCAGTACCAGGACCAGCCCGTCTACGTCGTCAACAGCACCTTCGGCGGAGCCCCGGGCCAGGGCGGCGTGTGCTCCAACGGTGGCGCCTTCTCCAGCATCGGCGTGTCGTGGGTGGTGCTCAACAGCGTCCTCACCCACAACAGCGCCGTCGGCACGGGGGCCAACCCGGCCCGGGGCGGTACCCCCGGCGGCGGCAGCGGGGGCGCCATCTACCTCGACGGCAACCGGTTCACCCTCCAGCTCACCGGCACCCGGATCGAGGACAACCACGCCAACGAGGGCGGCGGCGCCGTGTTCTTCGTGAGCAACGACCGAACCGGCACCATGCGGGTCGACGGCTCCACCCTGCGCCGCAACCCGAGCGACGGGTTCGAGACCGCCGGCTTCCCCGGCATCTTCTTCCTCGGCCAGAGCCCGCCCGCAGTGTCCTCCTCCACCCTCGGGTAGCCCACCTCCCAGGGGGCTGCGCCCCCGCCGCCCGCGGCGGCTCCCCATCGGGCCAGGGGCCCCAACCCCGGGCCGGCGCTACGCGCCCCTCCCAAGGGGGCTGCGCCCCCGCCGCCTGCGGCGGCTCCCCATCGGGTCAGGGGCCCCAACCCCTGGCCGGCGCTACGCGCCTCTGGGCCGCCGTCACCGGGGCCGTCTAAGCTCGTCTCCGACGCACGAAGGGGTTTGCCATGACCACGACCGATCTCCCCGCCACCGGCCTCTCCGGGGGCGCCCCGGGGGCTGCCGCCATCGACCGCCTCCACCACCTGGCCTACGTCACGCACGACACGGCGGCCACCGTCGAGTTCTACGAGGGCGTGCTGGGCATGGAGCTGGTCCACGCCATCATGGGCCCGGTCGTGCCCTCCACCAAGGCGCCCTACCCCCACATCCACACGTTCCTCAAGCTGGCGTCGGGCGAGACCGTGGCGTTCTTCGAATGCCCCGACCTCAACCATCGGCCACCCGAGCGCCGCCCCGGCTACGAGGACTTCGAGCACCTGGCCATGGCCGTCGCCAGCCGGGACGACGTGGACCGGTGGCGGGAGTACCTCCAGGCCAAGGGCCTCGACGTGATCACCAACGACCACGGGATCATCTACTCGATCTACTTCCGCGACCCGGTGAACGACATCCGCCTGGAGATCACCACCACCACCGATCCGTCGTGGAGCGAGCAGACGGTGTCGGCCCACCAGGCCGTGGCCGACTGGACCGCCACGCGAGACGGCGCCGCCGCCCGGGGCGAAGACGTGTCGGCCGCCCTCGGCGTGCTGGCCACCGCCCGCAAGCCGGGCCAGGACGGGCGGTGAGCACCATGGAGCCTGTCCGCTACGTCGACCTGCTGAACCAGCGCTACCAGCAGCAGGGCTTCCCGCCCTACGAATGGACGATCAACACCGACACGCCGCTCACGGCGCCGACGAAACCGCTCAGCGAGTGCCGGGTGTCGATGCTGACCTCGGGCGGTGTGTCGCACTGCTCGATGCCGGCGTGGGACGCCAACGCCCGCAACGACTTCCGCCTCGACGAGGTCGACCCCGGCGCCGGCGCCGACGACTTCGCCGTCAACGACTCCTACTACGACACCACCGACGCCTCGATCGACGTCAACTGCGTCTTCCCCATAGACCGTCTGCGGGAACAGGCTGCGGCCGGCGTGATCGGGTCGGTGGCCCCCCGGCTGTGGAGCGGGTTCATGGGCCGGATCTACAGCCGGTCCAAGGTGGTGAACGAGTCGGCCCCGGCCCTGTTCGCCGAGTTGGTGGCCGACGAGGTCGACCTGTTCCTCCTCGTTCCCGCTTGACCGCTCGACCACCAGACCGTGGGTCTGGTCGCACGGGTGATCGAAGCCGCCGGCATCCCCACCATGCTCGTGTCCACCGGGCGCGATCTCACGAGCCAGGTTCTCCCGCCCCGCTCGCTGTTCGTCAACTTCCCCATGGGCAACCCCTTCGGGGCCCCGGGCCAGATCGACCAGCAGCACCGCATCCTGCGGCGGGCGCTCGAGCTGACCTGGGAGATCACCGAGCCGGGCACGATCGTCGACCTCGACGAGGAATGGCCCGTCCCGTTCGCCGACAAGGTGCAGAAGTCACTGCTGGCCATGTGACCCGGCGGTTGGATCTCTGACATCCCGGGCCGCTGACCGGTACCGGATGTCAGAGATCGCACAGCGCGGCCCACTACGGTGGCGGCCGTGATCGACACCGTCGACAGAAGGCCCGGCCGCGTCGGGACCGGGGCCGATGCCGCCGCCCGGTGGTCGCCGTGGGCGATGCGGGCGGCGCTGGTCGTCGCCCTCGCCGTCACCGTCGCCTTCCCCCACTGGAGCCAGTTCGAGGGCAAGGGGATGGCGTTCCGGGCCCCGTTCTACGCCCTGTCGATGGCGGCGGTGCCGGCGGTGTGGCGGCTGCGGGGCGCCCGGCCGCCCTACCCCTGGCTGGTCGACGTGCTGGTGGTGGCCCCGTTCCTGGCCGACACCCTGGGCAACATCTTCGGCTTCTACCGCGACTACAAGGTCACCGACGACGTGCTCCACTTCCTGAACTGGGTGCTGTTGATCGGCGGGGTGACGGTGGCCCTGCGCCGCACCCCGATCGGCCGGCTCAACGCCTGGGCCCTGGGCTACGGCATCGGGGGCCTGGCCATCATCTGGTGGGAGACGGCCGAGTTCCTGGTGCAGGAGGCGGGCACGGCCGGCCTCCAGCTCACCTACGGCGACACCATCGGCGACCTGCTGCTGTCGTCCACCGGCGGCGCCCTGGGCGCCCTGCTGGCCGTGCGCCTCACCGCCAGCCGGGTTCCAGCCCCGTAGGCGCCGGGTGGGGTTGGGGGCGCCCCAACCGAAACGGGGAGCCGCCACCGGCGGCGGGGGCCCAGCCCCCGAGCTAGGCCGCGGCGTCGGCGGCGTGGGTGGCGACGAACTCGGCGATCGTGGCGGCCACGATCACGTCGCCCGAGGCGTCGAGGATCTCGAACAGCCGGCCGTCGGGGGCGTGGGTGCTGAACAGCATGGTCAGCCCGTCGGGCCCGGCGCACTCCATGTGGGTCTCGCCATCGGGAACCGTGCCCACGAACCCGACCCGGCGCACCTTGTGCACCGTCTCCAGCTCCCGGGTCTCGGTGATGTGCTGCTCACCGGCCAGTACGACGGCCTTGGTGGTGCCGAGGTGCCGGTGGTAGTGGCAGAAGGCCCCGGGCTCCCACCGGACCACGAAGTCGATGCGGCCGATCGCCGGGTCGGCGTCCACCACGCACGAGGCGTAGTCGATCGTGTAGTCGAAGCGAGGGCTGCCGGTATAGGGGAACCAGGCGGCATCGTCGAGGCTGAAGCCGGTGGGCAGCGAGGTGTTGAGCGTCGTGTCCATGGTCGGCCCCTCCTGGGAATCTCGGCCTGCGGGTGACCCCGGCAGGGTGCGGCCACAGTACCGCACCCGCCGAGTACCGAACCAGGTCGAGACATGCCGGCCGGGGCGGCATTTCGCGCATCTGGCCGAACCTTGTCACCTTGTGCCGGCAGAGGCGGCAGTAGGTTACAAAGTTCGGGGGCGGTCGGGGGCGCTAAGGGTCAGCCGACCTTTTCCAGGGGGGCCCACGCCAGCAGCAGGGTCTTCTCCCCCAGGCCGGGGAAGCGGACGACCACCTCGGTCTTGTCGCCCGAGCCCCGCAGGTCGAGGATCACGCCCTCGCCCCACTTCTTGTGCATCACGTCGTCGCCGATGCGCAGGCCCAGCGCCTCGGCCCCCGACGGCACGGGACCCCGGGGCTTGAGCGCCGTGTCGACCAGGCGATCCTTGCCGGCGAACGCACTGCCGCCGCCATCGCCGTTGCCGTCGTCGCCGTAGCGGCGGCCGTACCCGCTGCCGCCGTAGCTGGAGCCCGACCCGAACACGGAGCCGGCCCGCAGCCGCCGGCTGTTGCCCCGGCTCCCGTGGGCCTCCTCCATCAGCCCGCCCGGGATCTCCTCCAGGAACCGGCTGGGCGGGTTGTACTGGGTCTGGCCGAAGATCATGCGGGCCCAGGCGTGGGTGAGGTAGAGCCGGTGCTGGGCCCGGGTGATGCCCACGTAGGCCAACCGCCGCTCCTCCTCCATCTCGTCGGGGTCGGTCATCGACCGCAGGTGGGGGAAGATCCCGTCTTCCAGGCCGAGCAGGAACACCACCGGGAACTCGAGGCCCTTGGCGGCGTGGATCGTCATCAGCTGGACGGCCGAGGCGTCCTCGTCGATGTCGTCGGCGTCGGACACGAGCGAGATCTGCTCCAGGAACTCCTCCACGCTCTGGTACTGCTGGGCCATGCCCACCAGCTCCTGGAGGTTCTCCAACCGCCCCTCGGCCTCCACCGAGCGCTGCTCGGCCAGCTCGTCGACGTAGCCCGTGTCCCGCAGGATCGCCTCCAGGGCCGCCCCCGGGCCCTTGACCAGCTCGTCGGCGAAGCTGTCGAGCAGGCTGAGGAAGCCGTTGATGCCCTTGAGCGACTTGCCGCCCACGTCGGCGTCCTCCGCCCGGCGCAGGCCGTCGACGAACGTGCCGCCGATCATGGCGGCGTAGGCGTCGATCTTGGCCACCGTGGTGTCGCCGATCCCCCGCTTGGGCAGGTTCAGCACCCGCTTCACCGACACCTCGTCGGCCGGGTTCGCCACCGCTTTCAGGTAGGCGACGGCGTCCTTGATCTCCTTGCGGTCGTAGAAGCGGGTGCCGCCGATGACCTTGTAGGGCACGCCCGAGCGCAGCAGGCACTCCTCCAGCACCCGGCTCTGGGCGTTGGTGCGGTAGAACACCGCCATCTCGCCCCAGCGGAAGTCGCCCACGTCGTGCATGCGGGCCATCTCGCCCACAACGTACTGGGCCTCGTCGAGCTCGTCGTCGGCGTGGAAGCGGATGATGCGGTCGCCCGAGCCGGCGTCGGTCCACAGGTTCTTGGGCTTCCGGCCGAAGTTGTTGGCGATGACGGCGTTGGCGGCATCGAGGATGGTCTGGGTGGAGCGGTAGTTCTGCTCCAGCAGCACCACCGTGGTGTCGGGGAAGGCCGTCTCGAACTCGATGATGTTGCGGATGTCGGCCCCCCGGAAGCGGTAGACCGACTGGTCCGAGTCTCCCACCACGGTGATGTTGCGATGGGCCGTGGCCAGGCGCACCACCATCTCGTTCTGGACCCCGTTGGTGTCCTGGTACTCGTCCACCAGGAGCTGGCGGAACCGGCTCTGGTAGCGGTCGAGCACGTCGGGCACCTGGCGGAACAGCTGCACGGTGTTCAACAACAGGTCGTCGAAATCCATGGCCGTGGCCTGACGGAGCCGGCGCTGGTACTCGGCGTAGACCTCGGCCGCCTTCTTCTCGAGGGTGACCGTGGCCCGATCGGCGTACTGGCCGGCGTCGATCCCCTCGTTCTTGGCCGAGCTGATGATGCCATGGATGGCCCGGGGCTGGAACCGCTTCTGGTCGAGCCCCAGATCGCGGATGACATAGCCGGTGAGGCGCACGGCGTCGGCCTGGTCGTAGATGGTGAAGTTGTTGCCGAACCCGATGGCGGCGCCGTCTCGACGCAGGATGCGGACGCAGGCCGAGTGGAACGTCGACACCCACATCTTCTGGGCCACCGGGCCGATCAGCTGCTCCACCCGGTGCTTCATCTCCCCCGCCGCCTTGTTGGTGAAGGTGATGGCGAGGATCTCGAAGGGGGACACGCCCTGCTCGATGAGCCAGGCGATGCGGCGCGTCAGCACCCGGGTCTTACCCGAGCCGGCACCCGCCACCACGAGAAGGGGGCCACCGCTGTGGGTGACGGCGCTGAGCTGGGCGGGGTTGAGCCCGTCGAGGATGTCGGGGCGATCCATGCACCACCAACGTTACCGGTGCGGGAGCGCCTCGTCGGCCACCCTGATGACCATTGCCCCTGGGCGCCCGGCCCCGCCGGGAGGAGGGTGAACGGTGACGGCACACCCAGCGCCATGCTGGTGGCGCGGCCGTGATGAGAAAGGAGGGTTTCTCATGTCCACCGCCGATCCGACACCCCCCGTGGCCGGTCCGCCCGGCCCCGACGCCCCCACCGCGCCCCCGACCGGGCGCGTGATCGCCATCGTGCTCGGCGCCGTGTTCGCCTTGCCGGCCCTGATGATGCTGGTGGGTGGGCTGGCCCTGTTCGGGGCGTACGCCGTGGCCCGTGACGACGGCGGCTTTTTCTCCGCCTCGCTCGACCGCGTCCAGTCGCCGACCTCGGCCGTCACCGCCGAGGACATCGACCTCGACCTCGACCCGGGCACCCCGGGCTGGGTGATCGACTGGCTGGAGACCGACGTGCGCCTGCAGGTGACCGGGATCGGCTCGTCGAGCGACGTGTTCGTGGGCATCGGCCCCGAGGACCAGGTCGACGCCTACCTGTCCGGGGTGGCCCACGACCAGATCACCCGGATCGCCGACGACCGGGCCGTGTTCGACTCCCAGCCCGGCACCGCCACCGCCGCTCCGCCCACCGACCAGCCGTTCTGGGAGGTCAGCACCGCCGGCACCGGCACCCAGCAGCTCGACTGGACCACCCGGTCGGGCCGGTGGGCCGTGGTGGTGATGAACGCCGACGGCTCACCCGGGGTGGCGGTCGACGTGACCGCCGGCGTCGACGGCGACGTGGTGCTGCCGCCGGCCTGGATCCTGGTGGGGCTGGGGGCGGTCGGCACCGCCGTGGCCGCCGGCCTGCTGCTGTTCGGCGCCCTGGGGCTCTCCCATCACCGGACGCCGGCGGGGCCGGTCGCTCCCGTCCCGGCCGAGGGGCAGCGGGCAGGGTCGCCGGTCCGGCTCGACGCCGCGCTCGATCCCGGGCTGTCGCGAGGGCTGTGGCTGGTGAAGTGGCTGCTGGCCATCCCCCACATCGTGATCCTGTTCTTCCTGTGGGCGGCCTTCGCCGTGTCCACCGTCGTGGCCGGGTTCGCCATCCTGTTCACCGGCCACTACCCCCGGCCACTGTTCGACTTCAACCTCGGCGTGCTGCGCTGGAACTGGCGGGTGAACTACTACGCCGGCTCCGGCGGCCTGGGCACCGACCGCTACCCGCCGTTCAGCCTCGGGCCCGAGCCCGACTACCCGGCCCGGCTCGACGTCGCCTACCCCGGGCAGCTGAGCCGCGGCCTGGTGCTGGTGAAGTGGTGGCTGCTGGCCATCCCCCACTACCTGATCCTCGGTGTGCTGTTCGGCGGCACCGTGGGATGGCTCGGCGACAACCGGGCGGCCAACGGCGGGCCCGGCCTGCTGGCGATCCTGGTGTTCGTGGCGGCCGTGATCCTGCTGGTCACCCGGCGCTATCCCCGGCCGCTGTTCGACCTCATCGTCGGGTTCAACCGGTGGCAGTACCGGGTGATCGCCTACGCCGCCCTGATGACCGACACCTACCCGCCGTTCCGCCTCGACCAGGGCGGCACCGAACCGCAGGCCGACACCGGCCCCGAGCCGCCGCCGGCGCAGCCGGGCCAGCCGGCAGAGGCAGCGGTGGCGGCCGCACCGCAGGGCGGCACGGCGGGGTAGGGGCCCCGACGTCGATGGGGGAGGCCGACGAAGGAGGCCGCCGGGGGCGCGCAGCCCCCGAGAGCCGCATCACGCTGTGGCCAAAGCCCCTGGACGGCCCATGGGTGGAGGCGCATGGTGAAGGTGAGGAGCGGCCGAGGGAACCGCTCCGAAAGGAGGAGGTCACCATGTCGACCACCGATCCCGCGCTCAGCGCGCCCACCCCGGCGCCCGGGCGCAGTCCCGTCCGCTTGGACGCCGAGCTCGACCCGGGCCTGTCCCGGGGCATGTGGCTCGTCAAATGGCTCCTGGCCATCCCGCACGTCATCGTGCTGTTCTTCCTGTGGATCGCCTTCGGCGTGACCACCGTGATCGCCGGTGTGGCGATCCTCTTCACCGGCCGCTATCCCCGGTCGCTGTTCGACTTCAACCTGGGCGTGCTCCGCTGGAGCTGGCGGGTGAGCTACTACGCCAGCAGCGGCGGCCTCGGCACCGACCGCTACCCGCCGTTCTCGCTGGGCGAGCACCCGGAGTATCCGGCCCGGCTGTCGATCGCGTACCCCGGGCCGCTGAGCCGGGGTCTGGTGCTGGTGAAGTGGTGGCTGCTGGCCATCCCCCACTACCTGGTGCTGGCCGCCCTGTTCGGCGCGGCCAGCGGCACCGACCGCTCGGCCACCGCCGCACCCGGGCTGCTGACCGTGCTGACGCTGGTCGCCGGGGTGGTGCTGCTGTTCACCCGGCGGTACCCCCGGTCGCTGTTCGACCTGATCGTGGGGTTCAACCGGTGGCAGTACCGGGTGTTCGCCTACGTGTTCCTGATGACCGACCAGTACCCGCCGTTCCGGTTGGACCAGGGCGGCCCCGAGCCGGCGGCCGACACCGTCGCCCCCGCTGGCCCGCTACCGGCCGCACCCCAGCCGGCGTGACACCATCGTGGTGGTGAGTCGGGCCGGGCGGTCCCCTCCGGGGGCCGCCCGGCTCCCGCCGTTGGCCGCCCGTCCCGGCCGGGATCACCGCCGCCACGGGCGCCGACCCCGCCCCGGAGCTACCGTTTACCCATGACGAGCACGCCTGCCATCGACGCCCCGGCCGCCCTCCGGCTCCACCATCACGCCATCGTGGTGAAAGACCAGGAAGCCACCCGCCACTTCTACGAGGACGTGGTGGGCCTCCCCCTCGTCGCCACCTGGTGTGAGGTGGAGAACGTGCGGGGCAAGGAGCGCACCTACTGCCACACGTTCTTCGAGCTGGCCGACGGCTCGGCCCTCGCCTTCTTCCAGTTCGCCGACCCCGACGACTACGAGGAGCTGGCGTCCAACCTGCCCAAGAAGCTGAACCACGTGGCCCTGGCCGCCACCCCCGAGCAGCAGGCCGACGTGATCGGCCGCCTGGAGGCGGCCGGTATCCCCCACCGGGTGACCGACCACGGCTACTGCGTGTCGATGTACGTGGCCGACCCCGACGGCTCCACGCTGGAGCTCACGGTCGACCCGCCCAACGCAGCCGAGATCGCCGCCGCCCGCCGGGCCGACGCCCACACCGAGCTGGCCCGCTGGCTCGCCGGCGATCGCCGCCCGAACAACGATCTCCGCACCCTCCACAAGGAAGCCGCCACCACGGACTGAGTGTCCCCTTCGGGGACCTGGAGTTTCGCTCCGCGGAAACTCCGGGAGTGTCCCCTTCGGGGCTCAGTGGGTGTCGAGGGTGACGGGGAGGTGTTCGAGGCCCCGGAGCACGGCCGTGGGGCGGTACACCGGCGGGTCGCCGTCGATCAGGCGGAGATCGGGGAACCGCTCCAGCAGGGCGGGGAACGCCACCCGGGCCTCGAGGCGGGACAGGCGGGCCCCGGGGCAGAAGTGGCGGCCGAGGCCGAAGGCAAGGTGGTAGTTGGGGCTGCGGCCCACGTCGAGCTCGTCGGCGTCGGGACCGAACTCGGCCTCGTCGTGGTTGGCCGACCCGATCACGCCCAGCACCGCGTCGCCCGGGCGCAGCACCTGATCGCCGTACCCCGTCTCGGCGATCACGGTGCGGGAGATCATCTGGGCCGGCGAGTCGAACCGGAGCAGTTCCTCCACCGCCGTCTCGGCCGTGCCCCGGGGGTCGGCCGTCAGCCGCCGGTGCTGGGCCGGGTGCCGCAGCAGGGCCAGCATCCCGTTGCCCAGCAGGTTCGTGGTGGTCTCGTGGCCGGCGAAGATCAGGGTCGTGCACAGCCCGACGTACTCGGCGTCGCTCAGCGGCGCCACGCCGTGCCGGTCGGCCAGGTTGGCTTCCAGCATGCGCGACACGAGATCGTCGCCCGGGCGGCGGCGGCGCTCGGCCACCAGGTCGGCGAAGTAGCCGGCGAAGGCATCGAAGGAGCGCTCACCGTCGTGGCGGTAGAAGCGGTCCATCCGGCGGGCCAGCGTGTGCGACCAGTCCTGGAACTGGGCCCGGTCGGTCTCGGGCACCCCGAACAGGTCGGCGATCACGGTGATCGGCAGGGGGTAGGCGAAGTCCCGTATGAGGTCCGCCCTCTGGGCGGGGTCCGCCCCCGGGGCGGCGCCCCCGTTCCGGAGGCGGGCCGACTCGTCGAGGAAGCGGTCGATGGAGCGGGCCAGCACGTCCACCATGTCGTCGACCAGCCCCTCCACCGTGGGCAGCAGCTGGGCGACCATGGGGTACAGGCTGCGGGTGATGGCGGCCCGCACCGGCGTGTGCTCGGGCGACTCGGACCCGACACCCCTGATCCGCCCGTCCCGCTCCCCCTCGTACTTGGTGGCCAGCGACCGGTCGGCCGACAGTGCAGGATCGGAGAAGAAGCGGTGCACGTCGCGGTAGCCGAACAGCACCCAGCTGCGGAGCCGGTCCGACCACAGCACCGGAGCCTCGGCCCGTAGCCGCCGGTACTGGGGATGGGGATCGTCGAAGGCCTCGGGGGTGAAGGGATCGAACAGCGGCTCGGCCAGCGTCATGGTGTCACCTCCACGGTCGTCGCCGTGGAGGTGACCCTACCGGAGCCCGCCCGCCGCCGTCAGGTGCTGATCACGGGCGGTACCGGTGCGCCCAGGGTGCCGGCCAGGAGGGTGGCCGGGGTCGACCGGTTGCCGGCGGCGTCGAGGGCCACCACCGTGTAGGTGTAGTTGGTGGCGGCGGTCAGGCCGCTGTCGGTGTACCAGTACCGGCGAGCGGTGGTGGCGGCGACGGAGGCGATGACCTGGCCGTCCCGGCTCACCTCGTAAGCGGTCACGCCCCTGTTGTCGGTGGCGGCCTCGAACCGGATCACGATCTTGCGATTCTCGGCCCGGGTCTGCGCCAGGTTGCCGGGCTGGTTGGGGGCGGTGGCGTCGACCGCGTCCTGGTCGCAGAACTTGGCGAAGCCGCCGGCGGCCCGGTCCCGCCCGTCGAGCGCCGTCACACGGCTCAGGTCGCCGCCCACCCACAGGCAGCCATCGGTGCCGCCGTGCACGGCCCACACGCCGGCCGAGGTGGCGCTGGCGTCGAGCAGGAAGCCGTTGATGTAGTCGCCGGTGAGGGCGGAGTAGGCGGCCACGTACTTGATCGGGGTCTTCAGCACGCCCACCGGGTTCGAGTTGCGGGTGACCCAGTAGTCGTAGTCGGCGAAGTGGTTGGTGTAGCAGTGGCAGGTCCCGTACACCCGGTCGCCCACCACCTCGAGGTCCTGGAAGTCACCACCCCGGTCGGCGGAGTGCGAATGCAGCAGGGCGCCGTCGCTGGCCCGGTAGACCCGCAGCACGTGCTCGCTGCCGCCCCAGAACACGAGGCCGTTGACGGCCACCACGTCCTGGCCGTAGCGCCGGGACACCGTGCCCGAGTTGTTGGGATGCACGCTGAGCGAGGGGATGAAGCGCCCGGTGGCGGCGTCGAGGACGGCGTAGTCGGCCCCGGCGGTGTTGCCGTCGACGGCGTCGTGATAGCCGGCCAGGTAGATCTTCGACCCGTCGGGGGCCACGGCCACACCCCACACCGCACCGCCGTCGATGTCGGTGCTGAGCGAGGTGTCGACGGCGCCGCTGTCGAGCGACACCCGGGCCACCTTCTCGGTGGTGTGGATGGCCTGGCGGCCGCCGCCCACCCGGTCGAAGCGGCCCGACAGGTACAGCTGATCACCCGAGACCGTGAGGCTCTTCACGAACGGGCGGGCCCCCGAGGCGTTCGACACCTTGGCCTGCCAGGAGGTGTCGACGGCACCGGTGACGGGGTCGAGGGCGGCCAGGCCCTGGGCGTTCCTGTCGCCGTTGACGGACCGGAACTCGCCGGCCACGAACAGGCGGCCCCCGTCGGGCGACGCCTGCAGGGCGTAGACGGCCGACTCGATCTGCGGGTTGAACTCCGGGATGAACGCGCCGCTGGTGGCGTCGAACGCAGCCAGGTAGGGCTGGGCCACCGGGGTGCCGTTGGCGTCGGGCCGGGCCTCCAGGAACTTGCCGCCCACGTAGATCCGGTTGCCGATCTGCTCGATGGCGAACACCTGGGTGGCGATGGCGTCGGTCTCGGTGCTGGTGTCGAGCCCGTACACCCCCCAGGTGGTGGTGGCCTGGGGCCCGATCTCGGCCGATGCCGGCGCCGCCGCCATCACGCCCGAGCCGAGGCCGGCCGCGGCCAAGGCCAGAGCGGCCAGGCGGGGACGGCGGCGAGGGGGGCGGCGGGTGGGGACGGCTGCGGCGGTCGACACGATGGTGGCTCCTGGTCTGCCGCGGCCGCCCGACCCGGCCGATCCGGTGAACGGAGAGCAGCGGCGCTCCTGTCTCGGAGCCCAGGGTGCACCGACGGCGCTGGGCCGGGCAGGTAGACCGGCCTGGGCGATCGTCGGGGACCGTGGGCCGGGCGGCCCACCGGACCGGGTCCGATCAGGCCTCGGCCTGGTACACGATGGGCGGCGTCGGCTGCTCGGAGCCGCCGGCCGGCTCCACCGTGACTCCCCACGCGCCCGGGGTCTCCCCGCCCAGGGGGGCGACGAGCCCGGCCGTCCCCGACGGATCGGGGGTGAACAACCCGGCGGCCCCGGGGCCGCCGGCGTCGATCCGCCACAGCTCGTAGACCCGTCCCGGCCCCGGGTCGGGCAACCCCTCGGCCAGGAGCACGAGCTGGTTGCGACTGGTCGACCACGCCACCTGCACGGTGCCGCCGGTGCCGGCCAGGGTCACGGTGCGGGCGTCGGGCGACTGCTGGATGTCGGCCAGTGCGACCTGGGCGTCGGTCCGGCCGGGGTCGCCGTCGCCCGGGACGACCCCGGCCAGGGCCAGCGCCCCCACCGACAGCGCGGCCACCGCGGCCACGGCGGCCGCCGCCGTCAGCAGGCGCCGATCGGTGGAACGGCGCCACCGCCCCATCCGGTGGCGGCGATCACGGGTGGCCCGGGCGGCGTCGATCGACGCCACCCGGGCTCCCGAGTCGCCCGGACGGGATACCGGGGGCGGATCGGCCGGAGGAGCCGGCTCCTGGGGCGATCGGGCGACCTCGGCCAGGATGCGGTCCCGGAGCGCAGACGGCAGCGGGGCGGCCACGGTCTCGGCCAGAGCCGTGGTGGCGGTGCGCAGGCCGGCCAGCTCTTCCTGGCACGGTCCGCAGCCCTCCACGTGGCGGGCCACGAGCGCCGCCTCGTCGGGGTCGAGGGCGTCGACGGCGAACAGTGGGACGAGGTCGTGCAGATCGCCCGTCATGACGATGCTCCCAGGGCTGCCCGCAGGGTGCGCAGCCCGTCTCGGATCCTGGTCTTGGCCGTGCCCTCGGCGATGCCGAGCACCGTGGCCACCTCCCGGTAGGTGTGGCCCTCGTAATAGGCGAGCCCGATCGCCTGGCGCTGGGGCTCGGACAGCGTGAGCAGAGCGGCGGCCACCCGGCTGCGGTCGAGGCGGTCCACCACGGCCTCGCTCACCCCGTCGAAGGGGCGGACCGCCGTTGCGCCGTCGCGGTCCTCCCGGTTGCGGCGGGCCTGCTCCGACCGGACCCGGTCGACCGCCCGGCGGTGGGCGATCGTGGCCAGCCAGGCCCGGGCCCCGCCCCGGGCCGGATCGAACCGGGGGGCGAGGCGCCAGGCTTCGAGGAACACGTCCTGGGTCACCTCCTCGGCCAGCGCCTCGGCCCGCAGGGTCCGCAGGGCCAGACCGTGGACGATCGGGCCCAGCGCATCGACGACCCGGGCGAACGCCGCCTGGTCGCCCTGGCCCGCCCGCTGGAGGTCGACCGACACCGGATCCGCCGTGGCGGCGCCGTGCGTCCGGGACCCGTGGGCCCGGGCCGCCGAGGCCGAGGCCGGGGCCGGATGGTCGGACGCCTGCATGCCGGTGGTTCGCCGCCGGGGGTGGAGGTGGATTGCCGGTGAGACGAATGTCACGGCCATGGGCCCGGACAGCCGGTTGTGCCGGCGATCAGGAGGCGGCCGAGAGCTCGGCCGCCACGTCGGGCGGCACCAGCACGTGGTCGATGATGTGGACGGTGGCGTTGGCGGTGGCGACGTCGGAACAGACGACCGAGGCGTCGTTCACCATGGTGCCGTCGGCCCCGAACTCGAGGGTCGACCCCTCCACGGAGGTCTCGGTGCCGGCCGAGCCGAGTGCCCCGGCGTCGAGAGCGTCGCCGGCCACCACGTGGTACGTGAGCACCTGCGTCAGCAGCTCCTGGTCACCCAGGACCTTGTCCCTGGTCTCGGCGGGCAGGGCGGCGAAGGCGTCGTTGGTGGGAGCGAAGATGGTGAACGGCCCCGGGCCGTTGAGGGTGTCGACCAGCCCCGCCGACTTCACGGCGGTGACCAGCGTGGACAGCACCGGGTTGTTGGAGGCGGCGGTGGCCGCCGGGTCCTCGGCCATGCCGGCGAAGCTGCCGGCGCCCGAAGCGGGCACGGCGGCGCAGCCGGGGCCGAAGGCGACGGTGTCGCCGCCGGCCCCCGCCATCGAGCCCGAGCCCTGCATCGAGCTGTCGGGAGCCATCGAGCTGTCGGGAGCCATCGAGCTGTCCGGGGCCATCGAGCTGTCGGGAGCCATCGAGCTGTCGGGGGCGGCCGTGGCGGCAGGGCCGGCGGTGGTGGCGTCGTCGGAGCCGCAGCCGGCGAGCACGAGGCCACCGGTGAAGGCGAGGGCGGCCGCCGCCCGGGTCAGCGGGCGCGGGAACGACGGGGTTCGAAGCTTCATGGACACGTTTCTCCTGTGATCGGTGAACGGGTGAGCGGCACCCGGGCGCCTCATCCGGCGCCGACCAGCACCACGATCTGGTGTTGACCGGTGGCACCGCTCGGCATGGGTTCGGAGCGGGCGTCGGTCTGGATTGCCCCGTCGGCGTCGATGGCGCGCACGGTGATCGTGTGGCGGCCCGGGGTGGCGTCCCACCGGTACGACCACTGCCGCCAGGTGAGGCTGGACGCCTCGGCCGCCAGGTCGGCCGCCGTCCACGGCCCGTCGTCGATGCGGACCTCCACCGCCCCGATACCGGTGCCGGGGGCCCATGCCACACCGGCCACCGGGACCGGTCCCGGGGCCACGGTGGCCAGGCCCCGGGGGGTGTCGATCCGGCTCTGGAGCTTGATCGGGGCCTGGGCGTCCCAGCCCCGGGGCACCCAGTACTGGTCGAAGGCGTCGAACCGGGTGACCTCGATCCCGGTCAGCCACTTGGTGGCCGACACGTAGCCGTAGAGGCCGGGCACGATGAGGCGGGCCGGGAAGCCGTGGGCCAGGGGCAGGGGTTCGCCGTTCATCCCCACCGCCACCAGGGCCGGGCGGCCATCGAGGGCGGCCACCGGGAAGCCGCAGGTGTAGCCGTCGACGGAGCGGCCGACGATCTGGTCGGCCCCGGGGTCGAGGCCGGCCTCGGCCAGCAGGTCGTCGAGGCGGGCCCCCAGCCATCGGGCGTTGCCGGCCAGGTTGCCGCCGACCACGTTGGACACGCAGACGAGGGTGACGTCGACCTCGGTCAGCGGCCGGTTCAGCAGATCCTGGTAGTCGAGCGTGAGGGGCCGGTCGACCAGGCCCGAGACCCGGAGGCGCCAGCCCTCGACCGGCACCTGGGGCACGGTCAGGGCCGTGTCGATCCGGTAGAAGTCGGCGTTGGGCGTGACGAACGGCGTCACGCCGGCCACGTCGGGGGACACGCCGGCGGGCAGGGGCCGGGCGGCCACGGCGGCCCCGGGGAGCCGCACGCCGGCCCGGGAGGCGGCGGCGCTGAACCGGCCCTGGAGCTGGCGCCCGGCCCAGCCCGCCAGCGCGGCCCCGGCGGCCAATCCACCCAGCCCGGCCAGGAACCGGCGACGGCTGGCCGCCCCCGTCGCGCCGGCCCCCACCAGCTCGGCGTCACCGGCCGACCGGGCCGGCTCGGCCCCTTCCGCCCCGCCCGCCGGTCCCGTTGGATCGGCCCCACCGGCCGGCCGGGCCCGCTCGGCCGGCGGCGCCTCGCCGGCGGGCGGGCCTGGGGTGGACGCCAGACGGCCGAGCGCCACCAGGGCGGCCAGCGTGGCCAGGGCCCCCACCGCGCTGGGTGCCGCCGCCCACCAGGGACGATCGGCCCGGGCCCCGAGGGCGGCCGCCGCGCCCAGCGCCGAACAGGGCGACGCCGGCCACCGCCACCCAGCGCCGCCGGCTGAACCAGGCCAGGCCGACGGCGACGGCGTAGAGGGCGAGCACGGCCAGGATCCCCACCAGCAGCGCCCGCTTGTCGTTGGTGCCGAACCAGTCGATCGCCAGTCGCTTGACCGGGGCCGGCACGGCGTCGATGGCCCGGTCGCCCACGTCGAGCACGGGCGAGCGGAGGCGGGGGGAGGCGGCCGCCGCCAGCTCGGCCACGGCCAGCCCCCCGGCGCCGCCGGCCAGCCCGGCCGCGGCGGCGAGCGCAGCGGGGAGACGGGTCGGCGACGGGCTTGCGAACGATGGGGTCATACCCCAGGTTCGTGGCGCCGGCCGCCCGGGATTGGGCGCCGGCCCGGGACCGGCCGTCGTCGGGCTCGGGCTCGGGACGACGGTGGGGCCGCGTGCCCCACACCCGCTGGCTCAGCCGGCGATCTCGGCGTGGGCGTCGACGAGGTGCTGCTCCACCAGGTCCCAGTCCACCGGGGCGACGTCGAGCCAGATCCCGATCCAGCCCCGGGACCCCACATAGGGCGGGCGGAAGTACCGCTCGGGCTCGGCCGCCACCAGTTGCTCCTGGGCCACCGGCGGGGCCGCCATCACCACCCCGTTGCGGTCGTCGTGGTGGTGGTCCCACGTGGTGGCGAACTGGCGGGCCTTGCGCCCCCGTCCCACCGACCAGGCCAACTCGCCGTGGCTCGTCTTCTCGCTCACCTCGGGCAGCCGGCCGCAGATCTCCCGCAGCCGCTCCCACAGGGCCGGATCGCTCGGTCGCTCGGTCATCGTGCTCTCCCTACCCCCCGGTGCCTCGCGCCGGGCTCCTCACGCCTTGATCCGTTCGTTGGCCGGGTCGTACAGCGGCCGCAGCGACACCCGGGCCGGCCACCGCCGCCCGGCGATGTCGACGCTCCACTCCCCCTCGTCGAGCCAGGCCGCCGTCACCGGCTCACCCCCCGGGCCGGCATCGACCATGGCCAGCCCCACCGCGCCCCCCAGGGTGTGGCCGTAGGAGCCGGCCCGCACGTAGCCCGCCACCCGGCCGTTGCGCCATAGCACCTCGGCGTGGTGGAGCAACGGCTCGGGGTCCGTCACCAGCACCGACATCAGCCGCCGCCGCAACGGCCCGGCCGCCTTGGCCGCCAGCACCGCCTCCCGGCCCACGAACCCACCCGGCTTGTCGAGGGCCAGGGCGAAGCCGAAGCCGGCCTCGAGCGGGCCGTCGGTGTTGTCGATGTCGTGGCCGTAGTCGCGGTAGCCCTTCTCCAGCCGCAGGCTGGCCAGGGCCCGCAGCCCGGCGTGACGCAAGCCGAAGCGCTCCCCCGCCGCCACCACCTGGTCGTACACGTGCACCGCCTGCTCGGCCGGCACGTACAGCTCGTAGCCCAGCTCGCCCAGGTAGGTGATGCGCACGGCCAGGGCCCGGGCGAACCCGACGTCGATCTCCCGGGCCCCCCGGTAGGGCAGGGCCCCGTCGGACACGTCGGCCGACGTCACCTCGGCCAGCACCTCCCGGCTCCGGGGCCCCTGCAGGTTGATCTGGGCCAGCGCGGCGGTGGCGTCGAACACGAACGCCGGCCCGGCACCGCTGGCGCCGGCGCCCGCTCCGCACGGGGCCCCGGCCGTGGCGTCGGCGCAGGCCCGGGCCAGGATCGAGTGGACGTGGCGGTGGGCGGTGTCGGTCGCCACCACCAGGTAGGAGGGGCGGCCGTCGGGCGACGGGGCGCCCAGCGTGCCCGGCTCCAGCTTGGTGACGGTGAGATCGGCCTCGATCGTGCCCCGCTCGTTCAGCCACTGGGTGTAGGTGATGGTGCCGGTTTCGCCGTCCACGGCGTTGGCCGACAACCGGTCGAGCACCGCCCCCGCCCCCGGCCCCTCCACCCGGAACGTGGCCATGAAGCTCATGTCCATCACGACCACGCCCTCCCGGCAGGCCCGGTGCTCGGCCTCCCAGGCCCCCCACCACGACGGGCGACCCCAGGTGAGCGGCCCCGGATCGGGGGTGGCGCCGGCCCCGGCGTACCACTCGGGCGACTCCCACCCGCTCACGTCCCGGAACCGGGCACCCTGCGCCGCCAGCCGGTCGTGGAGGGGCGACCGCTTGGCGTCGCGGGCCGAGGTGAGCGCCTTGTTGGGGTAGTGGCAGGCGTAGACCATCCCGAGGGACTCGACGGTGCGCGTGCGGCGGTAGGCCGGGTTGGCCTGGTAGGGGTGGAGGCGGGCGGGATGGATGCCGGTGACGTCGGCGTCGGGGTCGCCGGCCGTGATCCACTGGGCCACCAGGCGGCCGATCCCCCCGCCGGTGAGGATGCCGATCGAGTTGAGCCCGGCCGCCACCCAGTACCCCCGCACCTCGGGCACCGGGCCGACGATGGGGCGCAGGTCGGGGGTGAAGCTCTCGGGGCCGCAGAAGAAGGTGCGGATGCCGGCCTCGTAGGCCACCGGCACCCGGCTCATGGCCGCCTCGACGTAGGGGCCCATGCGGTCCCAGTCGGGCGGGAGCGACAGGAAGGAGGCGTCGTCGGGTACCCCCTCCACCCGCCACGGGGCGCACACCGGCTCGAACAGGCCGATCATCAGACCGCCCGTCTCCTCCCGGTAGTAGCCGTAGTGGGCCGGGTCCTCGATCACGGGGCCGGTGGCCGACAGCCCGACGATCGGCTCGGTGATCAGGTAGTAGTGCTCGGCCGCCTGGAGCGGCACCGACACCCCGGACCGGGCGGCCAGCTGGCGGGCCCACATGCCCGCCGCGTTCACCACCGCCTCGCACTCGATCACGCCGTGGTCGGTCACCACCCCCCGCACCCGGCCGTCGGTCACGATCACGTCGCCCACCGTCACCCCCTGGGCGATGGTGACGCCCTGTTGCCGGGCGCCCCGGGCCAGGGCCTGGGTGACGTCGACCGGGTTGACCCGCCCGTCGCCGGCCACGTGGAACCCGGCGAGCACATCGTCGGTGCGGGCCAGGGGGAACAGCTCGGCCACCTCGCGGGGCGAGATCTCCTCCACCTCCACCCCCCACAGCCGGTTGACGGCGGCCACCCGCCGGTACTCCTCCAGGCGGCCCTCGTCGGCCGCCAGCTCCACGAACCCGACGGGGGCGAACCCGGTGGCCTGGCCCGTCTCAACCTCCAGGCGGGAGTAGAGGTCCCGGCTGTAGCGGCGCAGGGCGGTGGACGTCTCGGAGGTGGAGCCGAACGTGACCATGAGCCCGGCGGCGTGCCAGGTGGTGCCCGACGTGAGCTGGTCCCGCTCCACCAGCACGGTGTCGGCCCATCCCAGGTGGCCGAGGTGGTAGGCGATCGAGGTGCCGATCACGCCGCCGCCGATCACGACGACCCGGGCCCGGCTGGGAACCGTGGTGCTCATCGCCGCAGCGTAGCTGTCGGCCGGGATGGGCCCCGGCCGAGATGGGGCCCAGGGCGGGACGGCACCCCACCAAGCCTGGAACTCTGACCGGGCGTGCCGCCAGCCGGGCTGCGGCGTCAGAGTTCGCCGGCAGGGAACGGGCCGAAGGGCTCTGCTCCGCCCGGGCCAGTGGCGGCCTATCCTGTGGCACCAGGGCCAAGCGAGGGGACCCCCATGCCGAGGAAAGCACCAGCCGCCGACCCCAACAGCAACGGCAGCGACGCCGCCCCCGCCGCCGGCGGCCCGTCGTCGACCACCCGGCGCCGGACCCCCGCCCGCAAGGCGACCGCCCGGCCGTCGGCGGCCCGTCGGGCCACTGAGGCGGCCACCGCCCCACCCGCCCCCGACGTCGAGGCCCGGCCGGCGGCCGAGGGCGACACCTCGCCCGACCTCACGCCCGGCGGCATCGAGGCCTACACCGTGGCGCAGACCACCGAGGCGGCCCGGGAGGCCCAGGTGAGCGTGGTGAAGGACCTGCTGTCGTCGGCGTCGCCCGAGCAGCAGGCGTCGGTGGCCCACTGGCTGGCCGCCGTGCTCACCGGCACCAGCCCCGACGACCGGGTGGTGTTGCACGATGTGCTGTTCGGGGCGAACCAGCGGGTGTACGGCGTGCCCCCGATCAACCCCGACGACGAGCTCAACCCCGACCCCGACGCCGACTACCCCTACCGCAACCTGCTCTCCCGCAAGAGCTACGAGCGCCAGAAGTACCAGCTCCAGGTGGAACTGCTGAAGCTCCAGGCCTGGGTGAAGGAGAGCGGCCAGCAGGTGGTGATCCTGTTCGAGGGGCGGGACGCGGCGGGCAAGGGCGGCACGATCAAGCGGTTCATGGAGCACCTCAACCCCCGGGGCGCCCGGGTGGTGGCCCTCGACAAGCCCAGCGAGCGGGAACAGGGCCAGTGGTACTTCCAGCGCTACGTAGAGCACCTCCCCACCCGGGGCGAGATCGTGCTGTTCGACCGCAGCTGGTACAACCGGGCGGGCGTGGAGCGGGTGATGGGGTTCTGCACCGACGCCGAGTACCACGAGTTCCTGCGGCAGGCCCCGGAGTTCGAACGCAACCTGACCCGCAGCGGCGTGCACCTGATCAAGCTGTGGTTCTCGGTGAGCCGCAACGAGCAGCGCCGCCGGTTCACCGAGCGCCAGAACCACCCGCTCAAGCAGTGGAAGCTGTCGCCCATCGACATGGCGTCGCTCGACAAGTGGGACGACTACACGGCGGCCAAGGAGACGATGTTCCTCCACACCGACACCCCCGAGGCGCCGTGGGTGATCATCAAGTCCGACTGCAAGAAGCGGGCCCGGCTCAACGCCCTGCGCTACGTGCTGCACAAGATGCCCTACGAGACCAAGGACGTCGACCGGATCGGTCTGCTCGATCCGCTGCTGGTGGGCCGGGCCAGCGTGCTGCTGGAGCGCAGCAACCGCTAGCAGGGTGCTGAAATT
>JAWKIL010000040.1:0-27534 GCA_041394285.1 Acidimicrobiales bacterium
ACCCCGGCCAGGATCACCGAGCCGGCGGTGGGGGCCTCGGTGTGGGCGTCGGGCAGCCAGGTGTGGAGCGGGAACAGCGGCACCTTGACGGCGAAGGCGGTGGCGAACGACAGGAAGATCAGCAGCGCCGCGGTGTGCGACAGCACGTCGGAGTTCTCGGCCAGCACCCGCACGTCGAAGGTGGGGACGCCGGTCTCGCGGCCCACCAGCACGGCCAGGCTCACGATCCCCACCAGCATCAGGGCCGAGGCGGCCATGGTGTAGAGGAAGAACTTCATGGCGGCCTTGACCCGCTCGCCGTGGCCCCAGCCTCCGATGAGGAAGTACATGGGGACCAGCACGACCTCGAAGAAGAGGAAGAACAGCAGCAGGTCGAGGGCGAGGAACGCCCCCATCGAGCCGGCCATCAGCAGCATCAGCCACAGGTAGTAGGGCTTGGGCTCGTGATGGGCCTCGGTGGTGACGATGGCGATGGGGAACAGGATCCCGGTGAGCACCACCAGGAACAGCGAGATGCCGTCGACGCCGAGGATCCAGCTGATGCCGAGGCTCGACACCCACGAGTGTTGCGACACCAGTTGGAAGCCGGGGTCGCCTTTCTCGAACACGGCCAGCACGAACAGCGAGATGGCCCCGGTGATGGTGGAGCCGACCAGGGCCGTGGCCTTGGCGTAGTCGCCCCGGTTCGCCGGCAACAGGGCGATGAACACGGCGGTCAGGACCGGTACCGCGATGAGTGCCGGGAGCAGGGCAAAGGGGGCGGGGGCCGCGCCTTCGGCGGCCAGCGGAGCGAGGAGGGCGATGGGGATCATTGCCTCAGATACAGCCTTCCCACGAGGAACCAGGCCATGACGAGCACGGTTCCGAACCCGATGAACGTGGCGTAGGCCCGGACGAAGCCGGGCTGGGCCACCCGGAGGCGACGGCCGGCCACCGACAGCACCGTGGCCGTGCCCCGCACCGCCCCGTCCACGATGGTCCGGTCGAACCAGGCGGCGAGGTCGAACAGGCGGCGGCCGGGGCCGCCGAAGAAGTCGGCGTAACTGTCGTCGACGTACCAGGCGTGGGCGAAGACCGGCTTCTCGATGGCCTCGGGGCGGACCCGGCCCCGGAGGTAGACCCGGAACGAGACGACGATGGCGGCCACGGCGCCGGCCAGAGCGAGGGCCGCCAGCACCCACTTGGTGGCGGCCGACGCCCCCAGCTCGGCCTCGTGGCCGAACAGGGACGGCTCGAGCCAGTGCTCCAGCACCTTGAGCCGGCTGGTGAACGGCAGGTTGAGCAGGCCACCCAGGGCGGCCAACACGGCGAGCACGACGAGCGGCATCGTCATCGTGGCCGGCGACTCGTGCGGGTGGTACTCCTGGCGGTGCTCGTAGCTCGCCGGCAGGTGGTCGGCCACCTCGCTCACGTCGGGCGCCGGGGTGCGGGCCGTCACCATCAGCGGCGGCAGGGCGGGCTGGCGGGCCTTGAGCTCGTCGAGACGGGCCACGGCGGCGTCGAGCTCGTCGGTGGCGGTGACCACGCCGGCTTCGGCCGCGGCCACGCCGTCGGTGGCCTTGGCCAGCGCCTGCTCGGCCTTGGGCACGGCCTTGACCGCCTTGTCGAGCGTCTTGACCAGCTTGTCGTGGCCCTCGTCGGCCGGATTGGAGGTGGCCACCGCGGCGTTGGCCTGGCGGACCTCGCCCCGGGCCGCTTCCAGGGCCTCACTGCGCTTGACGACGTCGGCGTTGGCCTTGTCGACGGCCTCGGCCGCCTTGTCCCGGGCCACCTCGGCTGCCGTCATCTCCTGGCGCACGGCGTCGATGCGCACGGACCAGGCCTCGCTTATCTCGGCCCCGGTGGCGTCGTAGAAGCGGGTGCGGCCGAAGAAGGTCAGGATCACCTGGCGGGTCATGTAGAAGGCGGTGAGGACGGCGGTGACGATGCCCACCAGCCACAGGCCCTTGCCCCCGATGTTGTCGGCGTTCCAGGCGTAGAGCAGGATCTCGTCCTTCGACCAGAACCCGCTGAAGGGGAACACGCCGGCGATGGCCAGCCAGCCCACGATGAAGGTGAAGCCGGTGATCGGCATGAACTTGTAGAGGCCGCCCATGCGGCGCATGTCCTGCTCGTCGTGCATGCCGTGGATGACCGACCCCGACCCGAGGAACAGCAGGGCCTTGAAGAAGGCGTGGGTGACCATGTGGAAGATGGCGGCCACGTAGCCCCCCACCCCCACGGCCAGGAACAGGTAGCCGAGCTGGGAGACGGTGGAGTAGGCCAGCACCTTCTTGATGTCGTTCTGGGCCAGCGCCACGGTGGCGGCGAACAGAGCGGTTCCGGCGCCGATCCAGGCCACCAGGCCCCGGCTCCAGACATCGGCCTCGGCCAGCACCGGGTTCAACCGGGTGAGGAGGAACACACCCGAGGTCACCATGGTGGCGGCGTGGATCAGGGCCGACACCGGCGTGGGGCCGGCCATGGCGTCGGGCAGCCAGACGTACAGCGGCAGCTGGGCCGACTTGCCGGCGGCGGCCAGCAGGAGCAGCACCACGGCCAGGGTGGCGGCGAAGGTGGACAGGGTGCCGGCCCGGGTGAGGATGTCGGCGTAGCGGATCGAGCCGATCTCGTGAAACAGCAGGAACATGGCCAGCATGAACCCGAAGTCGCCCACCCGGTTGGTCACGAACGCCTTCTTGCCGGCGGTGGCGTTGGCCTCGGAGGTGAACCAGAACGAGATCAGCAGGTACGAGCAGGCGCCCACGCCCTCCCACCCGAGGAAGGTGAGCAGCATGTTGTCGCCCAGCACCAGCACGAGCATCGAGAACACGAACAGGTTCAGGTAGACGAAGAACTTCGAGTAGTTCCGGTCTCCGTGCATGTAGCCGATCGAGTAGAGGTGGATCAGCGTGCCCACCCCGGTGATGAACAGGCACATGGTGACGGCCAGCGGGTCCACCAGGAGGCCGGCGTCGACCGAGAACGAGCCGGCGGCCACCCAGGTGAACAGGTGCTGGATGAAGAAGCGGGACTCGCTCTCCTCCCCCACCAGGCCGGCGAAGACCACGAGGGTGGAAACGAAAGCGGCGGCGCTGGCCAGCGTGGCCAGCCAGCCGGCAACGGGATCGCCCAGCCGGCGGCCGAACGCCACCAGCAGCGCGAACCCGGCGAGGGGGAATGCGGGGATCAACCAGGCAGCTTCGAGCATCGTCTCAGCCCTTCAACGATCTCAGGTCGTCGGCCGTCATCGACGGGCGACGGCGCATGACAGCCACCACGATCGACAGGCCCACCACCACCTCGGCCGCCGCCACCACCAGCACGAAGAACACCGCCGTCTGGCCGGCGATGTCGTCGAGCTTGTTGGCGAAGGCCACGAAGCTGACGTTCACGGCGTTCAGCATCAGCTCGAGCGACATGAACATCACCAGCGGGTTGCGCCGCACCAGCACGCCGACGAAGCCGATGGCGAACAGCACCGCGCTCAGCGTCAGGTACCAGGTTTCGGTCACCCTCATCGGGGCCGCCCTCCCATCCCTCTCGAACCCATCTCCTACCGTCTCCCTCGTCTCTCGCCCTCTCAGCCCACGGCCGACCGGCTCAGCGCTCAGCCCGGCCCGGTTCGTCCACCGACAGGTCCTCGGCCCCGGCGTTGCGCACCAGCACCACCGCGCCCACGGTGGCGATCGTGAGCAGCAGAGCGGTGGCCTCGAACGCCAACACGTTACGGCCGAACAGGTCGGCAGCGAGGTTGTCGATGTTGGGCTGCGTCTCGTCGATGGGCTGGGTGACCGACTCGGTGCCGGTGACGGCCACCGCACCCTCGTCGCCCCCCTTGCCCGACAGGAACAGGCCGCCCAGCAGGAAGGCCAGCACGGCGACGCCGGCCACCACCCCACCGATCCGCTGGCCGGCGAGGGGCTCGACCGACAGGTCCTCCACCTCGTCCACGCCGAGGAGCATGATCACGAACAGGAACAGCACCACGATGGCGCCGGCGTACACCACCACCTGGACCAGGGCCAGGAAGTGGGCCTCCTGCAGCACGAACAGGATCGCCACCCCGAAGAAGGAAGCCACCAGCGACAGGGCCGAGCGCACCGGGTTGCTGTTCAGCACCACCCCGAGGGCCCCGGCCAGCACGACGAGCCCGGCCACCACGAACACGATCACGTCGACCATCAGTGGTGCCCTCCGTGGTCGTCGTGCCCATGCCCGTGCCCGCCATGGGCACCAGAGTCACTATGGCCGTGGTCGTCGAAGGTGCCGGCTTCCCGGTCGGCCTCGTCGGGCGGGGCGGTCTGGCCCAGCTCGGGGGCCCGCACGCCGTAGCCCAGCTCCCCCGACCAGCCGACGACGCCCTCGTAGTCGGCCCGACCGGAGGGAGAGGTGGCCCGCATCCAGGCCGACGTGTGGGCGTCTTCGCCCGGCCGCCAGTCCTCCCACGGGAGCTGCTGGGGCTTGCCGTCGGCGCCCACCAGGAGCTCGTCCTTGGTGTAGATGGCGTCGGCCCGGTTGGTGAAGGAGAACTCGAACAGCTTCGTCTCGGTGATGGCCTCGGTGGGGCAGGCCTCCACGCACAGGTCGCAGTGGATGCAGCGCAGGTAGTTGATCTCGTAGACGTAGCCGTAGCGCTCACCCGGTGAGCGGGGCTCGTCGGGCGGGTTGTCGGCCCCCCGCACATAGATGCAGCGGGCCGGGCACACCCCGGCGCACAGCTCGCACCCGATGCACTTCTCCATCCCGTCCTCGTAGCGGTTGAGGACGTGCCGGCCGTGCAGCCGCTCCGGCTTGGGGGCCTTCTGGTCGCTGCTGCCACCGCGGCCGCCCAGGTACTGGCGGGTGGTGACGCCTTCGCCCCACTTGCGGAACGTGACGCCGAAACCTTCCAGGTATCCCATCAGTGATGCCCCTCCCCGGCGGGGGCACCGCCGCCACCGAGCTCGTACAACAGGCCCGGCTCCGGGCCCGCCACCTCGACCAGACCGTGGCGCCGCAACCGGTCCTGGCGGGAGGTGCGCACGGCGCTCGACAGCAGCAGAGCCGCCACCACCCCGATGGCCAGGCCCACCACGAGCACGATGCCGGTGTCGACCTGGGTGGAATCGGTGATGCCGAAGCCGCCCGACTGGGCCACCCGGATACCGGCCAGGATCATCAGCCACCCCAGCGCCAGCGGAATCAGGAGCTTCCAGCCCAGGTCCATCAGCTGGTCGTACCGGAGGCGGGGCAGGGTGGCCCGGAACCACACGAAGGTGAACAGGAACACCAGCAGCTTGAGGAAGAACCAGACGAAGCCCCACAGCCAGCCCGGCAGCACCCCGAAGTCGGGCCCGGCCGGACCACCGAAGAACAGGGTCACGATGATGGCCGACATGGTGACCGTGTTCATGAACTCGGCCAGGTAGAACATGGCGAAGCGGATCGAGGAGTACTCGGTGTGGAACCCGCCCACGAGCTCCTGCTCGGCCTCGACCATGTCGAACGGGGGCCGGTTCAGCTCGGCCGTGCCGGCGATGAGGAAGATCACGAAGGGCACGAACCCGGTGGTGATCAGGTTCCAGTTGGGGATGATGCCCCGGAACCCCTCGCCCGCCTGGACCTGGACGATCTCGTTGGTGCTGAGGGTGCCCGAGATCAGCAGCACCGAGGCCAGCGACAGGCCGAGCGCGGCCTCGTAGCTGATGGCCTGGGCCGACGCCCGCACCGAGCCCAACAGGGGGTACTTGGAGCCCGACGACCAGCCGGCCAGCATCACCCCGTAGACCCCGATCGAGCTCATGGCCAGGAAGAACAGGATGCCGACGGGGACGTCGGCCACCTGGAGGAAGAACTGGCGGCCGGCCACGGTGACCGATCCGTCCTTGCCTCCGGAGAAGTCGCCGGCGATCGGCACCAGGATGAAGGTGAGGAACGCCGGCACCACCGACAGGTACGGGGCCAGCTGGAACACGAACCGGTCCGACCGCTCCGGGATCAGGTCTTCCTTGAAGAACAGCTTCATGCCGTCGGCCAGCGTCTGCAGCAGGCCGAAGGGGCCGGCCACGTTCGGGCCGATGCGGTTCTGGAGGCGGCTGATCACCTTCCGCTCGAACCACACCATGAGCATCACGGACACGAGCAGCACGACGAAGGCCACCACGACCTTCACCACGGTGAGGACCACGTCGCCCAGGTCGACGCCATCGCTCAGATAGGGCTCGCCCAGCGCCAGCAGCGACATCAGTGACTTCCTCCCGCCGAGCGGATCAGGATGTTGGTGACCGACCGGCCGACGGTCAGCAGGCTGCGCACGTCGAAGCCGGGGAGCCGGATCGACATGCGGGCGGTGCGGGGCACCACGTCGGGGTCGGCGACCCAGGGGGCTTCCAGGGTGCCGCCGTCACGGTCGATCGTGGCCGGGGTGCCGGCCGAGAGCCCGAGGGCCTCGACGTCGGCCGGGTTCAGGTGGAGCAGCGCCGGCGGCGCCAGCCCGGCCAGCGACGGCGATTCCTGCACCATCGTGCCCAGATCCCACAGCTTGTGGTCCACCACCAACCGCAGCCCGTAGCTCGACGGGGCGGGCGGGGTGGCGGCGTCGCCGAACTCCAGCACCCACTGCCGCTTCAGCTGCAGCACCGGGCCGTCGTCGGCCGAGGCCAGCCGGTTCCAGTCGACCCCCGAGAAGGTGGTGGCCATCGAGCTCAGCTCGGCCCGCAGCTCGGCCAGGGTGACGAACCCGAGGTCGATGCCCAGGGCGGTGGCCAGCTCCACGGCGATCATCCAGTCGGCCTTGGCCTGCCCCGGCGGGGTGACCTTGGCCGTCAGCGGCGACAGCCGGCCTTCGAGATTGAGGAACGAACCGTCGGACTCGCCGAACAGGGCGGCGGGCAGGATCACGTCGGCCAGGGCGGCCGAGCTGGTGACGAAGGCGTCGACGGCGATGAGGGTGGACACCCGCTCCAGGGCGGCCTTGGCCAGGGCGGCGTCGGGGTAGTCCTCCATGGGGTCCGCCCCCAGCAGCACGATCGTGTCGATCTCGCCGTTGGCGGCCGCCCGCATGATCCCGTCGGCGTCCTTGCCATCGAAGTCGGGCACGAACGGCCAGGCCGGGAAGTTGGCCCCGGCCCGGCGGACGCCGCCGGGAAGGAAGCCGGCCGTGAGGCCCATCTCCAGGCCGCCGAGCACGTTGCCCCGGCGCAGGGCCGGCAGGAACGTCACACCCGGCACGAGCCGCTGGAGGGCGCCCACGGCGTCGGCCGTGTACCGGGCCGACTCGGCCAGGTTGGCCCGCCCCAGCACCACGGTGACGGGGCGGCTGCCGTCGAGCAGAGCCCGGGCCGCCGCCAGCTGGCCGGCGGGCTGGGCCTCGGCCGACTCGTTGGACACGCCGGGGGCCAGGGCGGCCGCCACCTGGCCGACGGTGCCGGGCACGCAGTGCAGGCGGGCCGCGGCCAGATCGGACAGCGAGGTGGGTCCAGGGGTGAGCTCGATGAGGCTCACCCCGTCTTCCACCACGGCGTGGCGGAGGCGCAGGTACAGGGTGGGCAGCTCTTCCTTGGGGTCGGGCCCGAGCAGGACCACCACCCCACCGGGAGCGCAGACCTGGTTGACCGTGGCCCGGGGCAGTCCGAGGGCCATCGGGGCCGGCAGGCCGTCGCTCAGCTGGCAGTCGATGTGATCGGTGCCGATCACGCCCTTCATCAGCTTGGCCCAGGCGTACTGGCCCTCGAGGTTGAGCCGGGCGCCGCCCAGCACGGCCACCCGGGCCGGATCGCCCCGCAGGGCCCGGGCCGCCGTCTTGGTGGCGTCGGACCAGCGGCTGGCGGCGAGCTCGTTGCCCTCACGTCGCAGCATCGGCTCGGTGATCCGGTTCTCGCTCTCGGTCACCTGGTAGGCGAAGCGGTCCTTGTCGGACAGCCAGCCCCAGTTCACGGCGTCGGAGTCGAGCCCCAGGATGCGGGTGAGCTGGTTCCGGCTCGACTGCACCAGCACCCGGGCCCCCGTGGAGTCGACGGTGGAGGTGGACTCCACGGTCTCAAGGTCCCAGGGGCGGGCCTTGAACCGGTAGGGACGGGCCAGCAGCGCCCCCACCGGGCAGATCTGCACGGTGTTGCCGCTGAAGTAGGACGAGAACGGATGGTCGGGGAACGTGTTGACCTGGGTCTCGGCCCCCCGGCCGATGAAGTGGATCAGCGGGTCGCCGGCCACCTCCTTGGCGAACCGGGTACAGCGGTCGCACAGGATGCAGCGCTCCCGGTCCAGGTCGACCAGCGGGCTGATCGGTATCGGCTTCTCGTGGTGGCGCTTCTCCTCCACGAACCGGCTCTCACCGGGCCCGAACGAGAGCGTGTTGTCCTGCAGGGGACACTCGCCGCCCTTGTCGCACACCGGGCAGTCGAGCGGGTGGTTGATCAGCAGGAACTCGAGCACCCCGTCCTGGGCCGCCTTGGTGTTCTCACTCTCGGTGTCGACCTTGATGTCGGGGGTCACCGGCACCATGCAGGCCGGCTGGAGCCCGGGGCCCCGGCCCATGTCCACGTCGACCAGGCACATCCGGCACATGCCCACCGGGTTCATCCGGGGGTGGTAGCAGAACCGGGGGATGTGCACGCCATGGCGGTCGGCGGCGTCGATCAGCAGCTCGTCCTTGTGCGCCTCGACCGGCTTGCCGTTGAGGGTGAAGGGCACCCCGGTGGCGGTCTGGGGATTGTCGGTGGCGGTCATGCCGCACCACCGGCGGCCAGGGCGGCGGTGTCGGCGTCGTGGGCGTGGTCATGCCCCGGATCCGGTTGCGGGTCGTCGTGGTCCACCGGATCGGCGACGGCGATCTTGGCCTCGAACTCGTGGCGGAACCGGCGGATGGCCGACACGATCGGGGCCACCGACGAGGGCCCGAGCGGGCAGATCGTGGTCTGGCGGGGCGGGAAGGGCACGGCCGACAGGCCGGCGTCGTCGAACGAGGCCGCCGGATAGCGCCCGGGGCTGATCTGGGAGCCCACCGACAACAGCAGGTCGATGTCCTCGGAGCGGCCGTGGCCGTCGAGGATGCGCTCCAGGATCTTCTCTTCCCAGCTCGTGCCCTCCCGGCAGGGGGTGCACTTGCCGCACGACTCGCGGGCGTAGAACCGGACCAGCCGCAGGCAGGCCCGCACGGCGTCGGTGGAGTCGTCCATCACCACCAGCGCGCCGGAGCCCAGCATGGACCCGGCGGCACCGACATCGGACGCTTCCAGCTTCAGATCGAGCTGGTCACCGAAGAACCAGGGGGCGGATCCACCGCCGGGGATGAACATCTTCAGCTCGTGGCCGTCCCGGATGCCCTGGCAGTAGTTCTCGCCGTAGAACAGGTCCCGGAAGGTGATGTTGCCGGCCTCGACCTCGTACACGCCGGGCCGCTTCACATGACCGCTGACGGCCAGCATGCGGGTACCGGGAGACTTCTCCGACCCGTACTGCTTGTAGGCGTCGGCCCCGTTGATGAGCAGCCAGTTCAGGTTGGACAGCGTCTCGACGTTGTTCACGATCGTGGGCTTGAGGTACAGGCCCTTGGCCGCCGGGAAGAACGGGGGCTTGAGGCGGGGCATGCCCCGGTTGCCTTCGAGGCTCTCGATGAGGGCCGTCTCCTCCCCCACGATGTAGGCCCCGGCCCCCCAGTGCAGCACCACGTCGATGCTCACGTCGGTGCCGAGGATGTTGCGCCCCACGTAGTTGTTGGCGTAGGCGTCGTTCAGGGCCTGGGCGATGCGCTCCTGGGCCAGGGCCATCTCGCCCCGGACGTAGAGGAAGCACTGGTTGAGGCCGAGCGCATAGCAGGTGATGACGCAGCCCTCGATGAGCTGATGGGGATCTCGCTCCATCAGCAGCCGGTCCTTGTAGGTGCCGGGCTCCGACTCGTCGCCGTTGACCACCAGGTAGCGGGGCCACACCGGCGGCATGAAGCCCCACTTCACGCCGGCCGGGAAGCCGGCACCGCCCCGGCCCAGCAGCACGGCGTCCTTCACCAGGTTGGCCGCGTCGGCCGGGGCCATCGACAGCGCCCGGCGCAGACCCTCGTAGCCCTCGGTGGCCAGGTACCGCTCCAGCGTGTGGCTCTCGGGGTCGGCGAAGCGCCGGGTGACGATCTTCGGCCCCTCGTTGTCGACGTAGCCCGGCGCATGGGCCACGTAGGTGTTCGTCGCCATCTACGACCCTGCTTTCTGTTCGTCGGTGGCCTGGCGAGAGGTGAACCAGGCAGGGGTGCCGGCCACCTCGGGCGCCTCGATCCCGCCCAGGCGGTCGGCCGGGATCTGCTGGCGGACCCGCTGCAGGGTCCCGTGGTGGGGGATGTCGGCGCGGTTGCCCTTGCGCAGGTCGTCCACCAGCTTGCGCAGGCCCGCCGGGTCGACCCGGTACTCGTAGCGGTAGTTGACCTGGAGGCACGGGCCCTCGGTGCAGGCTGCGATGCACTCCACGTCTTCCAGCGTGATCATGCCGTCGGCCGTGGTGCCACCGGGGCGGACCCCGAGCAGCTCCTCGGCCTCGTGGAGGAGCTCCTCGCCCCCGGTGAGCTGGCAGGCGATGTTGGTGCAGATGTTGAGCAGGTACCGGCCGACCGGCTCCCGCTTGAACATCTCGTAGAACGAGCAGGTCCCCAGCACCTCGGCCGGGGTGATGCCGACCAGCTCGGCCAGGTGTTCCATGGCGTCGTCGGCCACGTAGCCGTCCTGCTCCTGGGCCAGGTGCAGCAGCGGGATGAGGGCCGACTTGGGGCGCGGGTAGCGGCTGATGATCTCCTTGGCCAGGAGCTCGTTCTCGGGGGTGAGTCTGGCCATCAGCGATCCACCTCACCGAGGACGGGATCGACGCTGGCGATCACGGCCACGGCATCGGCCAGGAAGCCCTCGTACATCATGTGCGGCATCGTCTGCAGGTTCACGAAGCTCGGCCCCCGGATGTGCATGCGGTAGGGCTTGGGCCCACCGTCGGACACGAGGTAGCACCCCAGCTCGCCCCGGGGCGACTCCACGGCCACGTAGACCTCGCCCTCGGGCACCTTGAAGCCCTCGGTGAAGATCTTGAAGTGGTGGATCAGGGCCTCCATCGACTCGTCGATGCGGGCCCGGGGCGGGGGTGTGACCTTGGTGTCGGGCGAGCGGTAGTCGCCCGAGGGCATCCGCTCCACGATCTGGCGGACGATGCGGATCGACTCCCGGATCTCGTTGAGCCGGATGGCGTAGCGGTCGAAGGCGTCGCCGTAGGAGCCGACGAGCACGTCGAAGTCGACCTCGTCGTAGGCCAGGTAGGGCATGTCGCGCCGCAGGTCCCAGCTGATGCCGGTGGAGCGGAGGATCGGGCCGGTGGCCGACAGGGCGATCGCCTCGTCCTGCGAGATGACCCCCACCCCCTGGAGGCGGTCACGCCAGATGGGCTGACCCGTCATCAGAACGTCGTACTCCTCGAGCCGGGGCGGGAGGAGGTCCATCAGGTCCAGCACGTCGCGCCGCCAGCCGTCGGGCAGGTCGGCCGCCACCCCGCCGGGGCGGATGTAGTTGTGGTTCATCCGCAGGCCGGTGACCTTCTGGAAGAAGCGGAGGACGACTTCCCGCTCCCGCCAGCCGTAGATCATCATCGACACGGCGCCGATGTCCATGCCGCCGGTGGCCATCGACAGCAGGTGGGAGGAGATCCGGTTGAGCTCGCACATGAGCATCCGGATCCACACCGCCCGAGGCGGCACCTCGAGGCCCAGGAGCTGTTCGGTGGCCATGGAGAACACCAGCTCGTTGAAGAACGGGGAGGCGTAATCCATCCGGGTGACGTTGGTGGGGCCCTGGAGGAAGGTGAGGCTCTCGGCCGTCTTCTCCATCCCGGTGTGCAGGTAGCCGATGATCGGCTTGGACCGCAGCACGGTCTCGCCGTCGAGCTCCAGCATGAGGCGCAGCACCCCGTGCGTGGAGGGGTGGACGGGCCCCATGTTGACCAGCATCGTCTGGTCGTTCTCGCCCCCGATCGGCGGGCCGTCGATCATGGCCGCCGCCCGGACCTCGCTCATACGCAGCACCGCGCCCCGCCGGGGCAGGAGGTGGAGCTGGCCCGAGCCGTCGTCCTCGGGTTCGGGGCCGAAACCGTCCACGGCCGTGGTGTCGGTGGATCCGGCACCGGCGGCGGCGATCTCGGATGGGGCGGCAACGGTGTCGGTGCCGGTCTGTTGTTCGGGCGAGGCGGGCTCTTCGGTTACGGTCATGGCGGATCTGCTCGTTGCGTGCCGGGGGAGCCGCTCGGGAGGCGAGCGTGCTCAGGGTGGTTCAGCGGTGGGTGTTGGCGCTCGGGGCCTTGAACTGGACGGGAATGGCCCCGATGCCGAAGTCCTTGCGTAGCGGGTGGCCTTCCCAGGTTTCGGGCATCAGGATCCGCGACAGGTCGGGGTGGCCGACGAAGGCGATACCCATGAGGTCGTAGACCTCCCGCTCCAGGAAGTCGGTGCCGGGGTAGACGACGTACAGCGAGTCGATCGAGGGGTCCGACTCGGGCACCTGGACCCGGGCCCGCAGCCGCTCCCGCCTCGGGTGGGAGACGAAGGTGGCCACCACCTCGAACCGCTCGGGCTCTATCCCGGGTGGGAGGTCCCGCTCGGCGCGGTAGGCGAGGTAGTCGACACCGGTGACGTCGACGCACATCCTCCAGCCGTCGGCCAGCAGCGCCTTGGCCGTGGCCAGCCACTCGTCCCGGGTGGGGTGGATCACCTGCTGGCCCCGGGACCAGGTGACGAGGGCGCCATAGGCGAGGTCCTCGGGCTCTGGTGCCTCGGGCGTTTCGGCTTCGGTGTCGGTGTCGGCCGCGTCGGTCATCGGTGGCGACCGATCGTGGTGAGCTGGGGGGCGCCCTGGCCGTCGCGCTGCTCGATGGTGATGTTGGCGCCGCCGCCTGTGGCCTTGCGCCGCTGCAGCAGCTCACCCGACTCGATCTTGGCGTGGAGCGTGGTGATGGCGTGCAGCAGGGTCTCGGGGCCGGGCGGGCACCCGGGGGCGTAGACGTCGACCGGGACCACCTGGTCGACACCCTGCACGATGGCGTAGTTGTTGAACATCCCGCCGCTGGAGGCACACACCCCCATCGAGATGACCCACTTCGGTTCCATCATCTGGTCGTAGATCTGGCGGAGCACAGGGGCCATCTTCTGGCTCACCCGGCCGGCCACGATCATCACGTCGGCCTGGCGGGGTGAGGCCCGGAAGACCTCCATGCCGAGGCGGGCGATGTCGTAGTGGGAGCCGCCGGTGGCCATCATCTCGATGGCGCAGCAGGCCAGGCCGAACGAGGCCGGCCACGACGACCGGGCCCGGGACCACTGGACGAGCTTCTCCAGCGGGGCGGTGAGAACGTTGTGGTCGAGGCCTTCGAAACCCCGGTCCTGGACGTTGCGGATCAGACCCATCAGGCCGCCACCCCGTTCTCCGACTGCTCGGCTGCGGCGCCGGCGTCGAGCACGGTGATCGTCCGACCGTCCTGGCCCACCCGGCGCACGGTGCTGGCCGTGGTGCGCTCGGCCGAGCGCATCGGGTCCTGGCGCCGGGAGACCTGCAGGGGCCCCCAGTCGAGCGCTCCCTTGGAGATCAGGTAGACGAACGACTCGAAGACCAGGGCCGAGAAGATCAGCACGGCCACGAGGCCGAACAGACCCAGCGCCTGGTAGTTCACGGCCCACGGGTAGAGGAACACGATCTCGATGTCGAAGATCACGAACAGCATGGCCACGAGGTAGAAGCGCACCGGGAACCGCTCGGGCAGGTCCCGCCCGGGGGTGATGCCGCACTCGTAGGGGGCCAGCTTCTCCGCCGTCGGATTGCGGGGGGCGAAGATCTTCGACGCGACGAAGCTCAGCCCCGCGAACAAACCGGCCAGGACGAGCAACGCCAGAACCGGCAGGTACTGAGCCATCGTGTCCTCCTCTCCTGTGGTGTGGGGAACCGGCGGCCGTCGCCGCCGGCTCCTGCCCCGGCGCTAGGCCGCGGCTCGAATGCTTTCTTCCCGCTTATCCCTGAGATGCAGGTTCCAGGCCAGGATCGCAAAGATCAGACCGGTGAACACCGAGAACATAGCCGGCGTGAACCGCAAACCGCTGAATAGGGCGGGCACGGGGCCGCCACGGTTGCGCTCCATGATCACGCTGACCAGCGGGGCGTCGGGATCAGCGGCGGCCACGGGGGGCGGCTGACCGGGCAGCGTGGGCTGGGCCTGGGCCGCCCGCACCTGCATGACGATGTACTCGGACTGGAAGTAGGGGTGCAGGATCGTCTCGTTGAGGGTGTGGGTGACCCGGCGGATCACGCTCGGATTCTCCACCAGCACCGGCTTGCCGTCCCGGATGAACGCCCCGAAGCGCTCGGGCACGTAGCCCCCGGCCTCGAACACGCCCTCCTCCACGAGGTAGGCGTCGACTGAGGCCTGAGCCTCACCCCGGATCGGGTCCGATGCCTCGAGGTAGCGCCAGTCGGCCAGGTCCCGGCTCCGGGATGCGACCAGCGCTGCCTCCTGGGCGATGTCGGGATCGGGGATGTCGGCCACGACGTCGGCCGCGGCCAGCTCGGCCACCGCCTTCTCGCGGGTGGCCTCGTCGGAGATACGGGCCAGCACGGCGTCGGTGTCGAATCCGAGCGAGCCCAGGCCCTGGGGCGGGAGACCGTCCTGGGCGTCGACCAGCTTCTCGGCTTCGGTCACGTCGGAGAACAGCAGGCCGTCGTCGCCATCGGCGGCGTCGTCGACGTTGATCTCCACCAGGTCCCAGGTGGGGGCGTCACCCTTCCAGCCGATCCCGTAGATCGTCCACACGATCCCCATCAGGAACATCCAACCGAACAGGCCGGCCAGGGAGATGAGGAAGCCCTTCCGGGTGCCGGTGTTGGTGGCGACGATGAGGTAGGTCCCACCGATCAGCACCACCACGGCCGTGAGGACGCTGAGCAGACCCCGGAAGAAGGGGTCGAACCCCATCCCGTTGAGGAAGGCCAGCGTGCTGGTGATCGCAGTGACGATGGCCATCACAGCCCCCGCTCGTAGTCGACAACGGCCTGGATGTAATCAGGTGGCAGGCTGCCACCGAAGCCGGGCATGAGACCGGCAGCGCTCTGGCCACCCCGGCCGTAGCCCTTACCGGCCACCGCCCCGGTGTACACGAAGTCGTAGTGGGCCTGGCTGGTGCGTTCGGGCATCTCGATGACGTCGCACTGGGAGGCCAGGCGGCCGTCGCCGAGCGTGATCACCTGGCCCGGCACGTCGGACGGCTCCAGTTCCGGTGGATCCACGAACGTCCCCGCTTCGTCGACGGTCGGGGTGATCTCGGGGTCGAAGGGATAGGCGTTGCCCGCGGCCGGCTGCCACAGCTTCGACACGAAGTCACACGAGGCGAGGTCGCCACCGGCGTCGGGGATCCCGGGGGCGCTGACGCCCTCGTCGAGCACCAGGTACCTCTCGCCGTCGGCGGTGACCGGCGAGCCGGTGTCGTCGAGACGGATCTTGTCGCCGTTGGACGCCTCGATGTAACTGCCGTCGTCATCGGTCAGACCGCCCAGCGGAATCCAGTTCCCCTGCGCGTCCTTCCAGGTGTCGTCGGGGAAGCGGGTCTTGGTCTGGCCTCCGCACAGGTTGAAGCCGATGCCCGAGGGGTCACCGCCGCCGCAGCCCTCGATGCCCTCGTCGAGCACGTTGTCGAGCCCGACCGACCAGCCCGAGGTGTGGCAGCGGCCGCAGCTGAGTGAACCGCCCTCGAAGCCGCTGAACAGGCCGAGGTTGAACACCGCTTCGCCCACGGTGTCGAACTCGCCGGCCTGGATCGAGCGATCGACCTCGGCCCGGATGGCCGCCTCCTGGGTGTCGGCCGCTTCCTGGGCCGCCAGCGACTCGGGATCGTCGGCCGTGTTGGGATCACCGGCGTTCTGGATCTCCACCGGATCGAGGCTCGGCTGCTGCAGGGTGCGCAGGTAGATGATCACGTTGTTCACGGCCTGCTCGGTGAGCGGGCCGCCACCGGGCGTGCCCCAGGCCGCCATGGGCGAACCGGGCCGGCCGTAGTTGAGGATGTAGCGCACCTCGTCTTCGGAGTAGCGGAGCAGCACGTTGTTCAGCGCCGGCGCCTTCCACGTGACGTTGGCCAGGAACTGGCCGTCGGCGTCCTGCAGCACGTAAGCGGCACCGCCACCCACGCCGCCGGCGGCGTGGCAGTTCACGCACTGGGCGTCGACGGTGTAGGTGTTCGCCCCCCGCACCTCGAACGACAGGTTGTAGGCGGCCACAGCGCCCTCCTGGCGGCCGGGCTCGGCCAGCCAGTAGAGGGGGAGGCCGACGGCCAGCAGGCCGAGCATCCCGAGGGCGAAGGTGAGGGCCCGGTCGAGCTTGGGGCCCTCCAGCTCCTCGTCGCTCAGATAGGGCTTGCGGTTCGGGGCCAGCTCGATCTCGGAGCCCAGCTCGGGTTTGGCCGCCCGGATGTTCCGGACGAGCATGAGCACGAAGCCGACGAACGTGAGGGCGCCGACGGTAAGCCCGATGGCGCGGAAATTAGCAGCCAGGATGGCAGTGCTGATCATCAGTGGCCACCGCCTCCAGCGGAGATGCAGTTCGGACCCTCGGCCTCCTGGCCGGTGGTGTTGGTACCGATGGCGGGGCCCTGGATGACCACGCCGGTGTTGACGACCAGGTCGTTGGAGGCCGAGACCTCCATGGGGAAGCGGTCCATGCCCCGGGGGGCCGGGCCGCCCTTCTTCTCACCCACCCGGTTGTACTTCGACCCGTGGCACGGGCACTCGAACCACTGGGAGGTGAGGCACTGCGGCACCCGGCAGCCGAGGTGGGGGCAGGTCTGGTACAGGGCGGTGACGCCGGCCTGCAGGCCCTGTTGCACCTGGGAGTAGAAGGTGTACTGCTGGGCCGCCTTGGCCAGGGCCGCCTCCGGGTACTCGGTGACCCACATGCGACCTTCGGGCACGTAGAAGAAGCCGTTGCCGGCCTTGATGGCGGCCTTGATGTCGTCGATCTTGCCGACGGTCACCTTGGAGCCGAAGCCACCCCCGGGCGGAGGCCACAGGAAGGCCAGGCAGGCGGCGCCGAAGGCGCTGAGGCCGAGGCCGAAGGTGGTGACGATGCCCCGGTTGAGGAACTGGCGCCGGGTGACACCGAGGGTTTCGGGGTCGGGCGGCACCCAGACCACGGGCGGGCTCGAGTCGGCGGCGGGCACCACGGCCCCGCCCCGGGCGGCCAGCTCGACCTCGCGGCCGGTGGCCCCGGCGGGGGTGGAGGCGCCGACGCCGGCCAGCTCCTTGTCGCGCGAGCGGTCTCGCTTGACCGCCTCGCCCGAGAGCTGACCGATGGCGCTCGACGTGTCTGCCCGACGGAACGAGGCAGCGAGGAGCACGAGGCCGAGGATGGCCAGGAGCACGATGCCGATGATGATGGGGTTCATAGGAATTTCCTGCCCTCTCTCACAGGTCGAAGAAGATCCCGGACTGCCACGGGAACACGAAGTTGAAGCCCGGGCCCCGGAAGAACGATCCGATGATCACGAGGACGGCCCAGAACATCAGGAACACCGTGAACACCGACACCGCGAACTTGCGGGCCTCGGGGCGGTTGTCGGGGTTCTTGTCGATGTAGGGGGCGAGCATGAGGACGAACAGGCCCATGCCGGGGATGGTCACGCCGGCCACCATGGGGTGGAACATCGTGAGCAGCTCCTGCAGGCCGAGGAAGTACCACGGGGCCTTCGACGGGTTCGGTGTGCGGTTGACGTCGGCCAGCGAGAGCAGCGGGGCGTTGACGAACACCGAGAAGAAGGTGAGGAAGGCGGTGCAGAACAGGGCCGCCCCGAACTCCACGATGATGAGGTGGGGCCAGGTGTGGACCTTGTCGTGCGGGGTGGACTTGATGTCCTGGATCGACCCCGACTTGACCACGGTGAGCAGCCGCTGGGTGTGCCCGGCGGGCCCCGTCATGGTGGGCAGGGGGCCGCTGGCCGTGGCCGCGGCCACGTTGGCCGCCGCCGCCGGCGCCACCGCGGTGGCGGTGCCACCGCCTCCCCCGGCCGGCTCGTCGCCACCCCGCTGGCGGGCCGAACGCGACCGCTCCAGGAGATGGGCCGGGATCTTGGAGCCGCCGCCACCGCCACCGGCGGGGGCGTCGCCGCCGCTGGGCGCGGCGGCCGCCGGCTCGGCCGCAGCCGGTTCGGCTTTCTTCCGGGCTTCTTCGGCCCGCTTGCGGAGATGCTCTGGGATTTCGGTCATTGATCTGTTCCCGTCGGGCTAGAGCGGACCGGAGATGCCGCCGTCCTTACGGACACGCCAGAAGTGGATGGCCATGAAGATGACGGTGACGAAGGGCAGCAGGAGCACGTGCAGCACGTACCAGCGGAGCAGGGTGTTGGTGCCGATCACCTGGCCACCGAGCAGGACGAACTTCACCTGGGGACCGAGCACCGGGGTGTAGCCCATCATGTTGGTGCCCACGGTCACGGCCCACAGCGCCAGCTGGTCCCACGGCAGCAGGTAGCCGGTGAACGACAGCAGGAGGGTGAACTGCAGGAGGTTCACCCCGATCACCCAGTTGAACTCCCGGGGTGCCTTGTAGGCCCCGTGGTAGAACACCCGGGCCATGTGGAGGAACACCGAGATCACCATCAGGTGGGCCCCCCATCGGTGCATGTTGCGCACGAGGAGGCCGAAGGCGATCTGTGTCTGGAGGGTCTCGATGTCACCCCAGGCGGCGGCGGCCGTGGGGCGGTAGAAGAACATCAGGAAGATGCCGGTGATCGTGAGCAGGATGAACAGGAAGAAGCTGAGGCCGCCGAGGCACAGCGTGTAGCTCACCTTCACCGCGTGCCGCTTCACCTTCACCGGGTGGAGGTGGTACAGCACGCTGTTCATGATCACGTACGAGCGGTTCCGGGGGCTGTCGGTGTAGCCCTTGCGGAACACCGAGCCGGGCCGGAAGATCGAGCTCCACGCCTGCGAGCTCTGCACATAGTCGGTGACCTGGGCGGCCCCGGAGCTCATCCTCTCGGCGAGCGTCATCTTGTCCTGGATCGAGCGGGCCATGCAGCTTCGCTTCCTCGTGTTCCGTGTGAGTCGGTGGGCTGGGAGTTCGTGAAGTTCTTGTTCAGCCGGTCCAGAAGGCTAGGGCCTCTGGCGCCGGATCGGCCAAGGGAGCGGCCTCAGGCGAGGCGCATCCCGTAGCCGTAGCCGTAGGAGCTGGTGCGTTGGTGGAGATCACCGGTGGGGGCGGCATCGCCGATCTTGCCCAGGATGATCACGCCGGTGGGGCAGCGGTCGACGCAGAGGGCACAGCGGGTGCACACGTCGTCGTCGATGGTGAAGATGAAGGCGTCGGCCGGATCGTCGCCCGGCTTGACGCACCCGTAGGACTCGGCCACGGCGTCGACCGTCTGCATGTGGATGCACTTCCACGGGCAGATGTCGACACAGCCCTCGCAGGCGATGCACTCGCTCTGGTCGATGTGGATGAACTGCTTGGGCTTGACGGCGCGGGCCATGTAGTCGGCGTCCACCTCCATCAGGAGGTAGTCGCCCCGGAACTCGGGAAGTGGTGGGTTGGCATCAGTGGTGGCCATGGCTCAGCCCTGCTTGATCAACGGTCGGCCGTAGGTGCTCTTGACGACCTGCTTGCCCTTGTCGGCAGCCCGCTTGCCACGGTTCTGCCAGAAGAGCCACAGGCCGATCTGTCCGCCCAGGAACACGATGTAGAAGACGGCGGCGATCGAGTCGGACACCGTGCGGTAGGTGACGTCGAACGGGAAGTTCCCGCCCACGCTCTTGGGCTGCAGGATGTTGCCGGGGCCGTACACCATGCGGGAGGCCCGCCAGCCCAGCTCGTTCTCGGCCAGGGTCAGCCACTGGTGGGGCACGATCCCGTAGGCCAGGAAGGCCATGAAGTAGACGTAGGTGGCGCCGACCATGGCCTCACCCCAGGTGACCGGGGTGCCGACGGGACGGCGCTTGGCGTAGCGGACCACTCCCCCGGTCATCACCAGGAGGGCCAGGATGGAGGTGATGAGGGCGACCACGGACGGGACTCCTGTACGTTTTCGGCGACATTGCGGACTGGTACAAGCGATCTGCACGAGCCATCGGCCGGAACCCGGCCCGGAACTGCTCCGGGGCCTTGCTCGGAACCGGTGGCCGAGCCCCCGCCAGGCGGGTGCTCGACGACATCGTGTTGGACTTTGTGAAGTCGCGCACAAATCTAGTCCTGCGGTGACAGAACCACGCAACCGGAGACTGTTTACCACGCTCAGTTGCCGGTCCGGCTCCCAAGTTCGGTAGTCTCGTGCCGCCCGGGTGTCGATTCGCTCCCGGGCGTACCGTTGCACACTCGATTGCAGACCCGATTGCAGGCCCGCACCGCTGCGGAGGACCGTTGAGCGAGATCCCCGAACACCTGTTGAAGCGAAGCCGCTCGGCCAAGGCGGGCAAGACCGGTGGGGATGCCGGTGCTTCGGAGTCCGCCCCGGCGGCGGCCAGTCCCTCGGCTCCGGCGCCGGCCGGTGGTTCGGCCCCGGCGGCGGCCGCCTCGGTGCCGGCCAACCTGCCCAACCTCGATCCTGAGCCGGTCCCGGCCAAGCCCGAGCCCCACTACGTGGTGGCCTCCAAGGCCCGCCGGCGGGTGCCGGTCTGGGCCCTGCCGATCGTGGTGGCCCTGCCCGTGTGGGCCATCGCCTTCCCCGGCACCATGCAGGAGCCGCCCCGTGAGGATCCGCTCATCACCGAGTCCACGCTGTTCTACAGCGAGGCCGGCTGCGCCGGCTGCCACGGAGCGGGCGGCGGGGGTGGTACCGGCTACCCGTTCGTGAACGGGTCACTGATCGAGACCTTCCCCAACCCGATCGACCAGATGGTGCACGTGGCCCGGGGCTCGGCCGCCATCGAGGGCGAGGAGTACGGGGCGGTGCGCAACGACGGCACACGCCGGGTGGCCGGGGCCAAGGGCAGCGGCCAGATGCCGGCCCAGGAGAACCAGCTGACCCAGATCAAGCTGGAGATGGTGGTCTTCCACGAGCGGGAGCTGGCGGGCGAGGATCAGACGTCGCCCCAGTACGTCGAGTGGATGGACTCCATGCGGGAGCGGTTCGAGGCGGGCGAAGCCGACCCGATCGATCTCGAGTTCCTCCTCGCCTGTGCCAACCCGGAGATCACGCCCGGTGCCACCGGCGAGGGGTCGCCCGATCCCGAGACCGAGCCCTGCCCGGGCCCGCCCCCGGCCGAAGAGAACGCCTAGCCCCGAACCGACCGCAGGGAGGCCTGGGGGCGCGTAGCCCCCGAGGTGACCCCTACGGCACGGTGCCGGTGGCGACGATGAACTCGGGGCTCTCGGAGAAGCCGACCATCATGGCGCCCCGGTTCACGCCGGCCCCCAGCTGCGACTGCCAGTAGCTGGCGCCCGACGAGTCGGGCGTCCGGGCCAACACGTTGGCGTACACCAGGCTCACGAACGACGAGTCGGGCAGTGAGCCGTAGGTCTGGATGAACTCGGCCGAGCCGGCGAAGGCGCTGGCGATCGTCTGGAGCGAGGCCCCGCTGGCCCGGACCCCGGACCAGTACTGGAACCCGGCGGCATCGGGGTATCGGAGGAAGAAGGCCACGTAGAGGCGGTACACCTGGGCCTCGGCCGAGCTGGTGGGGGCGACCGTGCCGGTGGCGTTGACCATCTCGGCCGACTCCGAGAAGCCGGTCATGACCTGGCCCCGGCTGACCCCGGCGTTGAGCTGGGAGATCCAGTAGGCCCGTCCTCCGGAGTCGGCCGGGCGGCCGAGCACGTTGGCGTAGACGAGGTCGACGAAGGCCCCGTTGTTCAGCGGACCGTAGGTGTTCTGGAACTCGGTGCTGGCGGCGAAGGCGTTCGACACCCCGTTGAGGCTGAGCCCGGCCGACCGCTGCGACTGCCAGAACAGGAACCCGTCGGTGTCGGCCGAGCGCAGGAAGTAGGCCCGGTACAGCCGGGCGATCTGGCCGTCGAGGGCCACCGGGCGCTCCACCCCGGCCCCGATGCCGGTGGGGATCGAGTAGCCCCAGGCGCCGGGCCCGAAGCCGTTGGTGGCCCTGACCCGGTACTGGTGGATGCCGGCGGTCACGGTGGACGAGATCGACGTGGAGCCGGTGGAGCCGACGCTCGTCCAGTTGGTGCCGTCGATGGAGCGCTCCACCGTGTAGCTCGAGATACCGGTTCCCGAGGCGGCGCCCCAGGTGACGGTGCGGGTGAGGCCGGACCCGCTTACCCGCACCATGGTGGGTGCCCCCGGTGTGCCCGACAGGGTGACCGAGGCGGTGGCCGCCGTGCCGTCGACGCCGTGGGCGTAGGGGATCGCCTTCATCGTGTAGGTGGCCCCGCCCACGAGGGAGGGGACCGTGGCGGCCCCGGCGCCGGCCGACACCGAGACGCTGCCGTCGAGCGTGGTGCCGTTGCGCCACGCCTCGACCCGGATGCCGTCGGGAGCAATGCCGGGCAGGGCCAGGTTGAGCCCCCAGTTGACGGTAGCCGTCGAGCTGGTGGTGCTGGTGGAGGTGATCGAGGGGGTGATGGCCTTGGCGTCCATGGGCCAGCCCATCCCGGCCATGACGCCCAGCGTCGGGCCGTCGAGAGTGCGTTCGACCTCCTGGGTGGTGAGGCTGGGCGTCATCAGCGCCCCGGGCCAGCCCGACGGATACGAGCCCTCGTCGAAGTGGGAGAAGCTGCTGCCTTCGGCCCAGCTGGGCGGGGCGTACAGCTTGGCCTGGAAGCTCTGCGACAGATCGATGTAGAGGCTGCCCGAGGTGAGCAGGCTGTTGGGGTTGCCGGCGCTGAGGAGGGGGGCGCCGTTGTACGTGGCCAGCTGGTCGTAGACGAACGAGGGCGAGCCGAGCGTCGCCGAGCTGGCCGATCCCAGGAAACCGAGCCCGTGGCCCAGCTCGTGGAGCACGACGCTGTAGAGGTCGATCTGGCCCGACCCCGGGTTGCCGCTGGTGCCGATGTACCAGTTGGCGATCGAGTTGAGGTTCACGGTGAGCTCGGGGGAGGCGCCGTTCACGTCGGTGTTGAGCAGGGTGTTGGCCAGGGCATAGGGGTAGTAGGTGCTCGTCGGCAGGGACGGATGCAGGAGCAGCCCGGTGGGTCCGGCCGAGCCGAGGAGGCCGGCGTTGCCCAGGTTGGTCCAGATCACGGCCACCTCGATCGGCCCCGACGGGCTCGTGGCCAGCACCTGGTTCCACTGGTTGGCGGCGGCCAGCACCACGCTCTGCACGTTGGACGGCGAGGGGTTGCCGGCGTCGAAGGTCACCGTGATCCCGCTCCCGGCCGAGGCCGTGGTGCCGTCGATGGTGAGCGACCCGGAGGCCCCGGTGGCGGGGGCGGCGGCCGACCGGGTGATCCCGGGCTCGAACTCCTCGTGGATGTCGGCCATGGCGGCGATCAGGTCGGGGTCCTCGGTGTCGATCGCCGGATCGACCGCCTCCACCACCAGCGGAGCCGAGATCTGGTGGCCCTCGCTGGCCGGTGCCGGCGAGGAGGGGAGACCCAGCGCGCCGACGCCGGCGGCCGCCACCGCCAGCGCGAGGAGGCGCAGCCGGGAGCCGCTGCGGACCAGTTGGGGAGGAATTCGGTGGGGAGCCGCCATCCCCGGACAGATCGGCCGTCCGGGGGGCGAACTGAAGAACTGTCAGCTCCACCCACGCCGACCCTGGACCCTGGACGATCAGATCCGGCGATCCAGCGACATCAGACCCGATCGTTGCCGGCGCCGCCCCGATCGCTGCCGGCGCCGGCCGCGGCTGTCAGCCCAGGGTGCGGGCGACGGCGGCGGCGGCCTCGACCGTCCGCTCGATGTCGGTCTCGCTGTGGGCCAGGCTGGGGAAGATCGCCTCGTAGGGCCCCGGCGCCAGGGCGATGCCCCGCTCCAGCATCCCGTGGAAGAAGGCCGGGTAGAGCCCCCGGCCGGCCGACTCCTTGGCGTCGTCGTAGTTGCGCACCGGGGCGTCGGCGAAGAACAGGCCCACCAGGGGGCCCACCACCGGCACCTGCACCGGCACACCGGCCCCGCCGATGGCCTCGGCCAGGCCGCCGCCCAGGTGCCGGGCGATGGCTGCCAGCTCCTCGTAGCGGGCGTCGTCGAGCTGGGCCAGCACGGCCAGGCCGGCTGCGGTGGCCAGCGGGTTCCCCGACAGGGTGCCGCCCTGGTAGACGGGCCCGAGGGGGGCGATGTTGGCCATGATCTCCCGGCTGGCCCCGAACGCACCCACCGGGAGGCCGCCGCCCAGGACCTTGCCGAAGGCCCAGACGTCGGGCCGCACGCCGGACCAGGCGGTGGCCCCGCCCCGGCCCAGGCGGAACCCGGTGATGACCTCGTCGAAGAACAGCAGGGCGCCCACCCGGTCGCACTCGGCCCGCAGAGCCTGCAGGTAGCCGGGCTCGGGCGCCACCAGGCCCATGTTGGCCGCCACCGGCTCCACCGCCAGCACCGCCGTGTCCTCGTCGAGGGTGGGCACGGTGTTCCACGGCACCACCACGGTGTCGGCCACGGCCGACGGGGTGACGCCGGCCGAGCCCACCAACCCCTGGTTGGCCACGCCGGACCCGCCGGCCACGAGCAGGGAGTCGACGTGGCCGTGGTAGCAGCCGGCGAACTTCACCACCTTGGCCCGCCCCGTGGCCCCGCGGGCCAGCCGGATGGCCGACATCGTGGCCTCGGTGCCCGACGAGGTCATCCGGATCATCTCCACCCCCGGTACCCAGGAGCAGACCAGCTCGGCCAGCTCCACCTCCCGCCGGGTGGGGGCGCCGAAGGTGGTGCCGTCCTCGGCCGCCTTCTGGATGGCGGCCACCACGGTGGGATCGGCGTGGCCCAGGATCGAGGCCCCGTAGCTCTGGACGTAGTCGATGTACTCCCGCCCGTCGGCGTCCCACACCCGGGAGCCGAGGCCCCGCTCCACGAAATAGGGGGTGCCGCCCACCGAGCCGAAGGCTCGGACCGGCGAGTTCACGCCGCCCGGCAGCACCCGCTGGGCCCGCTGGAACAGCTCGTGGTTGTTGGTGCGTGCCTCGTCGTTCGGTGCGCTGTCGTCGATCTGGCTCATGGTTCGCTCCCCTACCCGGCCGCTCAGCCGTTGAGCCGCTCGGCGACCTCGCCGGCGAGATAGGTGAGGATGAAGTCGGCGCCGGCCCGCTTGATGGAACCCAGCACCTCCAGGGCGGCGGCGTCGCCGTCGATCCAGCCGTTGGCGGCGGCCGCCTTCAGCATGGCGTACTCCCCGCTCACGTGGTAGGCGGCCAGGGGCACGTCGACCTCGGCTCGGGCCCGGGTGATGATGTCGAGGTAGGCCAGGGCGGGTTTGACCATCACCATGTCGGCCCCCTCGGAGAGGTCGAGGCGGATCTCCTCCAGGGCTTCGCGGGCGTTGCGCCAGTCCTGCTGGTAGCTCTTGCGGTCGCCGCCGCCGGCGATCGTGACGTCGACCGCCTCCCGGAACGGGCCGTAGAGGGCGCTGGCGTACTTGGCCGAGTAGGCCAGGATCGACACGTCGGTGTGGTCCTCCTCGTCGAGGGCGTCGCGGATGGCCAGCACCTGGCCGTCCATCATCCCCGAGGGGGCCACGATGTCGGCACCGGCCCGGGCCTGGGCCAGCGCGGCGTTGGCGTACAGGTCGAGCGTCTCGTCGTTGTCGACCGTGCCGTCGGGGCGGACGACGCCGCAGTGGCCGTGGTCGGTGTACTCGTCGAGGCAGAGGTCGCTCATCAGCACCAGCTCGTCGCCGAACGCCTGACGGCATTCCTTCAGGGCCACCTGCACGATGCCGTCGGGGTCCCAGGCGCCGGAGCCGATGTCGTCCTTGTGCTCGGGGACGCCGAACAGGATGACACCGGGGATGCCGAGGCCGGCCAGGCGCTTCACCTCGGCCAGCAGCGAGGGGATCGTGTGCTGCACCACACCTGGCATCGACGTGATCGGCACCGGCTCGGCGATGCCTTCCCGCACGAACAGGGGAGCGATCAGATCGTCGACCGACAGGCGGGTCTCGGCCACGAGCCGGCGCAGGGCGGAGGTGGTGCGGAGGCGGCGCGGACGGCGTTGGGGAAACGACACGGTGGGGTCCTTCGGAGTGTCGGTGGCCCCGCTGGGGGCCGGTTGGCGCCCGCGACCGGGCACCGGGACATGATCCTTCCCGGTAGTTCTAGCCGGTTACGACCCGTCCCCGGCGGGTCCCCGGCCATTCCTGGCTCCCCGACCCTGGATCGGGGTGGGCCGAGCGCCCCCGGCGATGCCCCGCCGCACCCGGTGTTGGGGCGTCAGCCCAGAGCGGCGACGAGGGCGGCGACGAGGCCGGGAGCGGTGTGATCCTCGGCGGTGACGAGGCCGGCCAGCCCCCGCTGGCCGGCGCGGGCCGCCGTCCGGGGGCCGATGCAGGCCACGAGGGGCGGCACCAGGGCCGGGCCGAAACGGTCACAGAAGCGGTCGACGACCGATGGCGAGGTGAAGGCCACGGCATCGGCGCCCACGAGCCCGTCGGGCAGAGCGGCGCCGGCCGGGAGCGGGGGCGGTTCGGCCAGGCGGTAGGCGTCGATCCGGTCCACCGTCCAGCCCTTGGCTCGCAGGCCCTCCACCAGGTCGTCGCCGGCCAGCTCGGCCAGGGGGGCCAGAACCCGGGCCGCCGACCCACCGGCCGCCGGGGCCGGCGCCGGCGGGAAGGCGGCGGCCAGATCGGCGGCGGTGGCCGTGGGCGGCACCAGATCGGGTTCGACGCCGGCCCGGCGCAATGCCTCGGCCGTGGCCGGACCCACCGCTGCCACCCGTACCCCGGGTGGCCATGGCGCGTCGGCTCCGGCCCGCCGGGCCGGGTGGGGGGCAGCGGGCTCGGCGGTCCCGGGCGGACCGGGGGCGTCACCGGCGTCGTCGTGCCCGTGGGCCGGCCCCGGGGGTGCGCCGGTCGGGGAACCAGGCGTCAGGGCGGCCAGGAGGGCCCCGGCGCCGGCAGCGGAGGTGACGGCGACCCAGGCGTAACGGTCGAGCCGGGCGGCGGCCGCCCGCAGCGCGGCGCCGCCGTCGGCCGGGGCTGCCCGGACCACGAGGGGCACGAGCACGGGCTCGGCCCCCCGGTCCCGCAGGGCGTCGGCCAGCGAGCCGGCGTCACCCTCGGCCCGGCACACCACCACCCGGCGGCCGGCCAGAGGACGGCCGTCAGCTCCGCCGCTCACCGGCACTGCGATCTGTGGCGCCAGCGCGCAAAATCCAGCACCACCGGCCACGGTTCGCCGAACTCACTGCGATCTGTGGCGCCAGCGCGCAAAATCCAGCACCACCGGCCACGGTTCAGGGGTGGGGGGCGCTACCGGGGCCGGGGTCGGCCGCCAGCGCGGCCCGGAGGCGACGGGCCAGCGATCGGCCCGGGTCGGCGCCGGGCAGGTCGATGATCTCGGCCCGCTGCAGGTTCCGGCCGTCGCCCGCCGCCAGCACGCCCCGGATCGTCAGCTTGCCGTCGGCGTCGGCCACGGCGTGGGCCCCTGCCGGCAGGTTGCAGTCTCCCCCCAGCTCCACCAGGAACGAGCGCTCGGCCGTGACCGCCACCT
>JAWKIL010000041.1:0-25217 GCA_041394285.1 Acidimicrobiales bacterium
TGGCGGTGGACCAGCATCACCCCGAGGCCCTCCGCCTGCTCGGCGAGCTGGCGGGGCGGTGCGACGTGTTGGCCGAGAACTTCGGCCCGGGCGTGCTCGACCGCCGGGGCCTGGGATACGCCGAGCTGAGCGCAGCCCACCCCCGGCTCATCTACGCCTCGATCACCGCTTTCGGCAAGACCGGCCCCCTGGCCCATCTCCCGGGCTACGACCTGATCGGCCAGGCTGTCGGCGGCATGATGCACCTCACCGGCGAGCCCGACCAGCCGCCGATGTACACCGGCTCCCCCATCGGCGACGTCAGCGCCGGCCTCACCCTGTTCGGCGCCATCGGCCACGCCCTGTACCACCGGGAGCGCACCGGCCGGGGCCAGCAGATCGACGTCTCCCTGGTCGACCCCATCTTCCACATGCACTCGATCGCGGTGCAGGGGTGGAGCGCCACCGACGGCCAGTGGCGCCAGGAGCGGGCCGGTCGCCACTTCGACGCCGTCGTGCCCTCGGGCACGTTCCGCAGCCCCGAGGGCTGGGTCGTGATCCAGGTCCTCGATCTCCAGTGGCCCCGGTTCGCCCAGGCCATCGGACGACCGGAGTGGGCCGCCGACCCGGCCTACGCCACCGCCCCCGCCCGCCGGGAGCGCCAGGCCGAGATCCTGGCCCTGGTGGAGGCGTGGACCACGAGCTTCGCCTCCGACGCCGCCCTGCTGGCCGTCCTCGACGAGCACCGCATCGCCGCCGCCCCCGTGCTCGATCCGGTGCAGGCCGTCGACCACCCCTATTTCACCGACCGGCCCATGGTGAAGCAGGTGCCCGACCCGGTGCTGGGCCACCTCGACGTGCCCGGCTTCCCCATCCGCTTCGGCGAGCGGGCCGAGCCCGATCTGGATCCGCCGGCGCCGTTCGCCGGCGAGCACAACAGCGTGGTGCTGGGCGAGCTGCTCGGCCTCGGGCCGGACGAGGTGGCGGGGCTGGAAGCAGCCGGCGCCCTGTGGCGCGAGGAGCGCCCGGGGCCGGCCGGCGACGGTGGCAAGTGACACTCAGGCCGTGACGAGCCGCGTCCGATACTGTGATGGTCCCCTCGACGGTCGCGAGCCCGCCGGACGGACCGAGGAGCGCCGATGCCCATAGTCACCACCCATGCCGGGAGTCTGCCCCGGCCCGCCGAGCTGGATCACCTCTACGCCTCCCGCAGCCGGGGCGAAGCGGTGGACGAGGCCCGGTTCCGGGAGCTGGTGGCGGCGGCGACCACCAGCGTGGTGCGGGAACAGCTGGCCCTGGGCATCGACGTGGTCAACAACGGTGAGGCCCCCCGGGAGAGCTTCCTCACCTACGTGCGGGAGCGGCTGAGCGGCTTCGACGGCACCACCCGACGCCCGGTGATGGCCGACCTCACCGAGTTCCCCTCACTGGTGGCCATGAAACGGGCTCAGGCCGCCGGCGGCCAACGGGTCTCGCCGCTGCGCCCACCGGCGTGCTGCGGGCCGGTGACCTACGCCGATCCCCTACCCATGCAGGCCGAGGTCGACGGGTTCGCCGCCGCCCTCGATGCCGGCCGCCGGTCCGGTATCGGCTGGGCCTCCGACACCTTCCTCACCGCCGTGTCCCCCGGCCTGGTGGCGGCGGCCATGGACAACCGCCACTACCCCGACGACGACGGCTACCTCGATGCCGTGGCCGAGGCCCTGGGGGCCGAGTACCAGTTCATCGCCATGTCGGGGCACATCCTGCAGATCGACGCCCCCGACCTGGCCATGGAGCGGCACACCCGCTTCGCCGGGCGGCCGCTGGACGACTTCCTGCCCTTCGTGGAGCGGGTGGTGACCGGCATCAACCGGGCCGTGGCCGGCATCGACCCGAGCCGGATCCGGCTCCACGTGTGCTGGGGCAACTACGACGGTCCGCACAACCACGACATCCCCCTGGCCGACATCCTGCCGCTCCTGCTCGACGCCCAGGTGGGCTGGCTGGTCCTGCCCTTCGCCAACCCCCGCCACGCCCACGAGTACCGGCTCCTGTCCGATCTGCCGCCCACCATGGGGGTGGTGGCCGGGGTGATCGAGACCACCCACAACTACATCGAGCATCCCCAGGTGGTGGCCGACCGGATCGACCGGGTGCTCGACGTGGTGGGCGACGCCTCCCGGGTGCAGGCCGGCACCGATTGCGGCTTCGCCACCTTCGCCGGCCTGGGCGATGTGGCGTCCGAGGTGGCGTGGGAGAAGCTTCGCTCCCTCGTCGCCGGGGCCGAGCTCGCCGGCCGATAGGCCCGGGGCAGGCGCGGCGGGGCTGGGGCGCCCGACGGAGATACGGGGGCCGCCGGCCGACGACGCCGGTGTCCGGTCTCCGGAACAAGCCGGGGCCGACGGGTCAGGAGCGGCGACGGGGGCCGGGTCCGAGCGGGGTCAGGCGGATGCCGCTCAGCCCGACGAGGCAGGTGAGGATCACCGACGGCACGTGGACCAGCTCGGTGCCCCCGGCGCCGGCGCTGGCCGGGTCGAACAGCCCGGACAGGGCCTGGGCCACGAGAGCGGCCGAGGCCAGCAGGAAGCACGGCACGGCCCACCGGGGCCGCCAGGCGGCCATCAGGCCGGCAACAGCCACCGCCAGGCCCAACGCGCCATCGCGGGTGAGGTGGGACGAGGTCGAGCTGCCGAGCAGGCCGAAGGGATCGGCGTCTACCAGCCAGGGCAGGACGACGGCCAGCTGGGCCACGGCCAGCACCGCCACCAGCCCCCGCACCACGGGGTTGGGCCCGGGGAGCGCCGCTCCGAGCTGATCGAGAAGGGGTTGGGCGCCGTCGCCGTCGCCGTCGTCGGCCGATCCGCCGGGCTCGCTCAGGTCCCGGAGGCGGGCGAACAACGGGTCGTCGGCGGCGCCCCGCACCTCGGACAGGCTGACCACCCGGGCCGGCCGATCCCGCCCCGTCGCCGGCCGGGCTGATCGCCCGTACGGCTCCGGTTCGGGGTTGACGTTCACGCCGTGGCCCGCCGGGCCCCCGGCTCCAGCGCCTGGGCCAGGGCGGCCCGGCCCCGGTGGAGCCGCGACCGGACCGTTCCGATCGGTATGTCGAGCACGGCGGCCGCGCTCTCGTAGTCGTAACCCAGCACGCCGCACAGCACCACGACCTCCCGCTGGTCGGGCGGCAACCCTGCCACCAGGGCCATCGTCTCGCTCCGCTCGTCGGGGCCTTCGGCCTCGTGGGCCGCCGCCTCGGCCGCCGCTGCGGCCGAGGCGTCGGCCGAACGCCGTTCCCGGGTCTCCACGTCGATCACACAGCGCCGGCAGATGCGGATGAGCCAGCCCTCGAAGCTCCCGTCGCCCCGGAACGAATCGAGGTACCGCCAGGCCCGCAGGAATGTCTCCTGCACCGCATCGTCGGCGTTGGCCGGTGTGCTCGCCATCGAACGGGCGTAAGCCCGCACCGCGTGCTGATGGGCCCGCACCAGCTGCTCGAATCGACGGTCACGCACGGCCTCCAGTAAACCCGCTCGGACCCGGGAAGGGAAACGTCCGCCCTCGTCGCATGGCACAGGGCCCCTACCGGTCACGGCGCCAGGATGAAGTCGGTGATGTCTAGCCGGCCGGGGTTGTTCCCCGGCCGGACCCCGACCACGGTGATGGTGGTGGTTCCGACCCGGACGATCGTGTTGTTGTTGTTCCGGGTGAGCCTCACCGAGGTGGCGAAATCGGCGGCCCGGACACCGAGGGCGCTCAGGTCGATGAGGTCCTGGCCGCCGCCCGCCGGGTCGGCATCGAAGCCGTTGATCGTGTCCGTGCCCGAGTTGGCCCCGAAGCGGAGCACGTCGTTGCCGGCACCGCCGTTGAGGGTGTCGTTGCCGGCGCCCCCGTCGAGCGTGTCGGCCCCGGCACCCCCGTTGAGGGTGTCGTTGCCGGCGCCCCCGTCGAGCGTGTCGGCCCCGGCACCGCCGGCCAGCCTGTCGGCCCCGCCGCCGCCGTCGATGGTGTCGTCCGCCGCCGATCCGGTGATGGTGTCGGCCCCGCCGCCGCCGTCGATGCTCACGATCCCGGTGAGAGCCGCACCGCTGAAGTCGAGCGTGTCGCCGCCCCCGGTGCCGGCGATCCGGACGCCGGTGAACCCGTCGCCCGTGATCACCTCGATGCCCTGGATCGAGCTGAGGCCGATCACAGCGCCGTCGGCCGTCGCCTCGATGCGGTCCGAGCCGGCGCCGCCGGCCACGGCGTCGATCCCGTCACCCACGCCGACCCGGATCACGTCGTCACCGCCGCCGGTGTTGATCGTGTCGTTGCCGGCACCACCGATGGCGGTGTCGTCGCCGGCCCCCATGGTGAGGATGTCGGCCCCGCCCATGCCGAAGGCGATGTCGCGGCCGGCGGTGCCGTTGAACGTCTCGCTGGCGCCGGACCCGATGAACTCGTCGCCCACGATGTTCGTGGTGGGCGACGAGACCACCACCTCGTTGGCTCCCCGGTTGTCGGTGAACAGCACCACCACCCGCAGCTTGCGGTTCACCTGGCCCTGGCCCGGCGTGAAGGTGGGTCCGGTGGCCCCGGCGATGTTGGTGTAGGCCCCGTTCCCGCCGATGTTGTTCTGCTGCCAGAGGTAGGAGAACGTGACTCCGGCCAGGCCGTCACCGTCACCGATCCCGATGGTGCTGGCCGAGATGGGGTCGCCTTCCCGGGGCCACGTCGCCTGCAGCGCATCGGCCAGGACCGGCACGCCCGTGGGCAGATCGTTGACGTTGGCCACCGCCGCCGTGGCGGCCGAGGTGACGGTCTCCGGTGCGGGGAGCAGGCCGTGGTCGGTATAGGTGGCGATCACCCGGAGGGCCCGGCCCACCTGGGCGTCGTCGGGGATGAAGGTGGCGCCGGTGCCGACCGCGGTCCAGCTGCCGGGGGCCGTCTCGGCCTGCCAGGTCCAGGTGATGGGGCCGATCCCGTCGGGATCGACGATCTGGGAGCTGGCCTGGAGCACCTGGTTCTCGGTGGGTGTGGTGTCGTTGATCGTCACGGTGCCCGACGCCGGGGTGTTCACGTAGAGGGAGCCCGTGCCCCGCAGGGGGAACGTGGCCGGCGAGCCGGGCGCGTTGTGGGTGATGGTGAGCGTGGCCGCCTCGTCGCCGGCGTGACCGGGGTTGAACGTCACGAACACGATGCAGAAGCTGTCCGGGAACACGAGGCCGCAGAAGTGGAACAGCTCGAAGTCGGCGGCATCGGGGCCGGAGATCGAGACGTCGCTCACATCGAGGTCGAACAGGCCGGTGTTGATCACCGTGACCGACTCGGTGAATCCGCTCTCCCCCACCACCACGGTGCCGAAGTCGAACGTGGTGCCTGGCTCGGGCGTGACCTGGGCCGACGGGGTGATCGATACGAGCGGCGAGCGGACGTCGCAGGTGCCGCGCACCGCACCCGGGACCTCGCAGAAGCTGAGGGCCTCGATGTTCCACAGGGTGTCGGTTCCGTCGGTGACGCCGCCACCGCCACCGCCACCGCCACCGCCACCGCCACCGCCACCGCCGAGGGTGATGTGGCTGACGGTCACGCTGCCGTCACCGTTGGGGACGATCGTGTACTCCCCCTGGGGGAAGGCGAACTGGGCCACGTCGACGTCGTTGCCGGCCCCCGGGTTGAGGATCTCCCGCACGGCCACGATGTGGCCGGGATCCACCAGGCCGGCGAACACGGCCTGCTGGAGGGTCTTGCCGGCCAGGTTGCCGGTCCATCCCGGCCCGGTGGGCACATCCTCCAGCAGCGGCGCCGTGGCGAGCTCGGTGGACGGATCGGACGGATCGGTGCGGATGCTGAGGCGCACGTTCAGGTACCGGTCGCCGTCGATGATGTCATCGCCGCCCCGGCCCTCGATGGTGTCGCTGCCGGCGCCACCGAGCAGGATGTTGCCCTCGCCCCACACGAAGTCGCCGGTGAGTAGGCAGTAGTTCGTGGCTGATGCCGCCACCACGCCCGCCGTCGGCACCGTGAGCGGGGGCATGATCTGCCAGAGCCCGTCGATGCGATCGATCCCGGCCTGGTCGAGGGCGTCGCAACCGATGAAGCCGCCGCCCCCGATCTGGCTGGGGACGATGCTGTCACCCTTCAGGACGTCGTCGTACCGCCAGCCCGACAGCGCCTCGACCTCGTTGAACCGGTCCCGGGTCTCGTTGGCCGGCGGGGCGTTGACGATGGGCAGAGCCAGGTCGGCGTTCATCGGCTGGGGATCGCCCACCGAGATCACCCAGTCCCAGCCCGAGGCGCCGGCGTGCTTCTCCACGCCGGGCCCGCCCACGCCGATGTCGTCGCCGCCCTCCATGTCGTAGTCGTCGTCGCCGCCCTGGCCGATGAGGATGTCGTGCCCGGGGCGGTTGTGGTCGTCGAAGAACAGGGTGGACGAGTCGCCGATCAGGAGATCGGGCTGGTCGCCGCCCTCCTCCCAGTCGTCGCCCGAGTCGCCGAACACGGCGTCGGCCCCTTGACCGGCGATGGCGAAGTCGTCCCCGGGGCCACCGAAGGTCTCGTTGGCGTTGGCCCCGCCGTTGGTGAAGTCGCTGCCGTCGCCACCCATGATGATGTCGAGGCCGGGACCGGCGTCGAGCGCATCGTTCCCCGGGCCGCCCTTCAGGACGTCGTCGCCGGAGAGGTCGGTGATGATGTCGTCGCCCTCACCGCCGAGCGCCACGTCGGGCCCGTCGCCGCCCTCGATCCTGTCGTTGCCGCCACCGCCCCAGAAGGTGTCGGTGTCGACGCCGCCGAAGATGCGGTCGGCGTTGTCGGTCCCGTTGTAGACCGACTGGCCGTTGATGCCGGCCGGATCGACGGAGTTGGTGGCGCGGTAGCGGACCTGCCACGTCGGGCTGTTGAGGAGCAGCTTGTTCTCGTTGCACTCGGAGGCCGGGTCATCGGCCACCGAGCCGGCGCCGGTGATGGCGCTGCCCGACGGGGCGGGCCAGGTGATGCGGGCCAGCTCGAACTTGCAGTCGGCGGTGGCGAACGGGTCGGCCTTGAGCGAATGGGCGTTGGTGTTGCGCATGATCAGCTCGGAGAACGAGTTGCCCTCGAGCTGGGTGCGCAGGTTCATGCCCACCGTCCGGGCCAGGTAGTAGAGGCGGTCGCCGTTCTGCAGGTTCGTGAGCTGGTTCTCGAACACGTAGTTGAAGGTGGAGCCGAGGAGGCCGCCGAACAGGTTCGTCCGTTCGGCCAGGCCGCCGGCCCACAGGTCGATGTCGTCGACGCCGGTGATGGAGGCGGTGCCGCTGTTGGCCCAGGCGCCGGTGGAGAACATGAAGTCGGCGGCGTCGGCCGGGGGCAGCACGTCGTCGGCGCTCTCGTCGCAACCGGCGGGGACGCTGGTTTCCCCCTCGTCGCAGAGGGTCTCCGGATCGTCGCCCACCACACCGTCGGGGCCGGGCAGCACGGTGCCGTTCACGATCTGGTCGGCGGCCCGGCGCCGGCCCTCGATCGTCGTCTCGGCTGTCACCAGCGGGTGGCGCCCGTAGGCGGCCACGAAGTTCACCAACGACTCGGGGTGCTTGAGCGCCTGGCCGAAGTCGACCCAGTTCTCGTACGGCATCACCTGGGCGTCGTTGGTTCGGTCGTGGATCTGGCGCCGCACCTGGTTCAGCGGTGGGATGCCCTCGGACCGGGCCCGGGCCATGTTCAGGGCGGCCAGGTCGAGCGGGAGGCCGAGGAGGTTGTTGCGGAGGGTTTCGGTGACGAACTCGTCGATCTCCTGGCCGGTCTCGTCCGACAGGCCCATGATGATCGCCCCGGCGGCGTCGCGGGACGACAGCGTTCCGGCGCTGCCCCCGTCGTGGTAGGCGGCCGGGTTGAGGAAGCCGTCGAGCAGGGGTATGTCGTTGCGGCTGCCGTCGGCGTTGAGGCGGGGAATGGAGTCGGTCAGCATCGAGTGGCCGAAGCGGTAGACGGCATGGGCGAACTCGGCCGTGATCGCCGGGTCCACGTCGGTCTGGTTGAAGGCGAACGGCTCGAACGGGTTGATCGCCGGCTGTACCTTGCGGGCGAACTCCTCGAACACGAGGTGCTGATACTCCATCTCGGTCACGAACCGGGCCGCCTGGAACAGGCGCTCGCCGTTCCATCCGCCGTCCCCGGTGGCCGACTGCCAGTCGGCCAGGTCGGTGGTGCCGGTGTCGTCGGTGGCCAGCGTGTGCTTGATGTCGTCGATCAGCCGGTCGTGCTCGGAGTGGAACACCTGGTGGATGGCCTGGAGGGCGATGTTCTCGTTGCAGCGGCCGTCGCCGCAGATGGCGTGCAGATCGAGCAGCTCGTCGTCGTAGGAGCCGCCGGGCACCGTGTGGTCGAGGCTGCCGCCGGCGGTGTGATCGGCGTCAGGGTTCAGCACTCCGGGTGAGGAGAAGGTGGGGGCTGCGGCGTGGGCGATGTCGTTGAGGAAGGCGGTGTCGATGAAGCGGGCATCGGCCGGCACCGGTACGGGCGTCACCCGGTTGCCCGGCACCAGGCCGGAGGCGGTCACGTACTGGGCCATCCCGTTGGTCTCGGGGTCGTCGGTGGTCGCCGGCAGGAAGCGCCCGTAGGGGTCGGTGGCGATCAGCGGGATGTTGCCCACCTGGGCGTCGGTCAGGCGGAGGCCGAGCATCGAGGCGGCCTGGTCCTTGACCATGGCCCAGGTGGGCAGCCCACCGTCGGGCGACGACAGGAACTTGCCGGTCGAGACCGGGTTGCCTTCGGTGTTGAGGGCGTACTCCCGGGTGAACACCTGATGGGAGGCGTGCGAGGTGTAGGTCTGGCTCTGGTCGACGAAGGGCGTGTCGGTGTTGCGGGCGTTGCGCCTGCCGTCGTCGCCGGTCACGATCGTGCCCCGGGTGAGCACCATGAACCGCTGGTCGGCGGGGAGGTCGTCGCTGGTGCCGAGCGTGTGATCGGGACCGGCGACGAGGGGGTCGTCGGCCCGTAGGGGCACGAAGACCGAGCCGTTCCCACCGTTGGTGATCTTGTCCAGACCGTGATCGAAGAACTGGCCGAAGATGGTGAACAGCGAGTTGAAGGGGGGCGACAGGCCAACGTCGGTGGTGACGTTGGGGATGCTCAGTGTCTGGTGCTCGGGTATGCAGCCCTCGGGGACGCCGGGGACGGTGCAGGGCACCACCCCGTCGTTGCCCTGGGTGCGCACCGGGATGCCGGCGGCGGCCACGGCGGCCGGGTTGGCGGCGGTCTGATCCGAGATCAGGTTGGAGATCAGGCGGGGCTCGGAGTCGACCACCACCCCGCTCGTCTGGTTGTAGTTGGTCTGCCCGGGAGGCCCGACGGGGCCGATGCCGGGAACGGTCGAGCTCTCCGCCGGCCGGTCGAAGACGGGGGTGGTGAGGCGGGGAAACGTCTGGTCAGCGGCGCCGTAGGTGCTCTGGGCGGGTTGGAGGTTGTTACACGAGCCGTCGACCGTCCGCAGGCCGAACGACAGCATCGGATTGGCGATCTGGTCGGGCCCGGTGCCCACCATGGCCTGGCAGTAGACGGGGTCGTTCACCGGGTCGGGGTTGGCACCCGACAGCAGAGCGGCCGAGTGGTTCTCGGCGATCTTGATCTGCTGGAGGATGAACTCGAGGTCGGCCGGGGTGACGGCGAACCCCTGCCCCACGGTGGCTGCGGCGTTGCCGACGGGCGGGGCCAGCATCGTGCCGCCCACCACGCTCACCGCCAGGATCAGGCTGATCGCCCGAGACTGCCTCGGTCGCCGACGCCACGGCGTCCACCGTCGGGTACCGCTCCGCTTTCGTTCCCCCGCCATCGGATCTCACTTTCGGTGGTCGAATCACACCGAAAGTACGGGTTTGACACAGATCGTTCGATGGGCTGCCCTCCCGCCACCCGTGCGCCGAACGGCCCAACGGCCCTGGTCCCCCCGACCCCCAAGCTGCAGCGGGGCCAGCCCGGCTCCGCCGGCGAACTGGGTGAACTTTTGGCGAGATACTGACCAAAAGTCCGCACAGTTCGTTCGTGGCGGAGTTTTGGTGAGTCCCTGGGTGATTAGTGGGAACCCGAGGAGGGCCGAGGGGCGGCCCCGGGAGGGGGCAACTAGCATCGCCGCCAGGACGCAGTGAGGACGGACGAACCATGGATCTGACCGACGACCAGCTGACCCAGTTCCACCGGGACGGGTACCTCTTCCTGCCCGAGGTGTTCACGCCCGGTGAGGCCGCCGTGCTTCGGGCGGAAGCCGACCGGCTCTACGCCATGGAACGGGAGGAGGTGTGGCGGGAATCCTCCGGCGCGCCCCGCACCGCCTTCGCCGCCCACACTTACTCCGACCCCTTCGGCCGCCTCGGCCGCCATCCCCGCCTCATCGGCCCGGTGGAGCAGATCCTGGGCGGCCAGGTGTACATGCACCAGTACAAGGTCAACGCCAAGGCCGCCTTCGACGGCGAGGTGTGGCAGTGGCACCAGGACTACGGCACCTGGCAGCGCGACGACGAGATGCCCGAACCCCTGGCCATGAACATCGCCGTGTTCCTCGACGACGTCACCGCCGCCAACGGTCCCCTGCTGTTCATCCCCGGCAGCCATCGGGAGGGCGTGTACGAGGCCGGCCACGACCTGGCCACCACCAGCTACCCGCTGTGGACGCTGGATCGGGCCACGATCACCCGCCTGGCCGAGCGGGGCGGGATCGTCGCCCCCACCGGCCCCGCCGGATCCGTGCTCATGTTCCACGGCTGCCTGGTGCACGCCAGCCCGCCCAACATCAGCCCCTTCGGCCGGGTGATCGTGTATCTCTCACTGTGCCGGGTCGACAACCACATCCGCCGCTTCAAGCGGGCCGAGTGGATCGCCCACCGCGACTTCACCCCCATCGAGCCCCTGGCCGACAGCTGCCTGGCCGAGCTGGTGCCCTCCGGTCCGGCGGTGTCCCGATGAACCTCCACACCCTGGCCGCGGCCCGGGCGGCCGCCGGTGACCCGGTGCGGGTGGGCCTCATCGGGGCCGGCAAGTTCGGCTCCATGTTCCTGGCCCAGGTGCCCCACTCCCCCCTCGAGGTCACCGCCATCGCCGACCTGGACGTCGACCGGGCCCGCCGCGCCTGCGCCGAGGTGGGGTGGTCCCCGGCCGCCATCGCCGCCTGCACCTTCACCGATTCGGCCGACGCCCTCCTGGCCCGCCCCGACGTGGAGGTGGTGGTGGAGGCCACCGGCAACCCGGTCGTCGGCGTCGACCACGCCCTGGCCTGCTTCGCCGCCGGCAAGCACCTGGTGGCGGTGAACGTGGAGGCCGATGCCCTGGTGGGGCCCCTGCTCACCGAGGCGGCGGCCGAGGCCGGCGTGGTGTACTCCCTGGCCTACGGCGACCAGCCGGCCCTCGTGTGCGAGATGGTGGACTGGGCCCGGGCCTGCGGGTTCGACGTGGTGGCGGCGGGCAAGGGCACCAAGCACCACCCCACCTACCACGCCTCCACCCCGGACACGATCTGGGACCACTACGGCCTCACCGCCGAGCAGGCGGCGGCGGCCGGCATGAACAGCCAGATGTTCAACTCGTTCCTCGACGGCACCAAGTCGGGCATCGAGATGTGCGCCATCGCCAACGCCACCGGCCTGACCCCGGCCCCCGGCGGCCTGGAGTTCCCGCCGTGCGGGGTGGACGACCTGCCCCACGTGCTGCGTCCCACGGCCGACGGCGGCCTGCTGCACCACAAGGGCCAGGTGGAGGTCGTCTCCAGCCTGGAGCGGGACTTCCGGCCCGTGTTCCGGGACCTGCGATGGGGCGTCTACGTGGTGCTGGAGGCCCCCAGCCCCTACGCCGCCGCCTGCTTCGCCCAGTACGGGATGCACACCGACGCCTCCGGCCGCTACGCCGCCATGTACAAGCCGTACCACCTGATCGGGCTGGAGCTGAACATCTCGATCCTGTCGGCGGCGCTCCGGTCGGAGCCCACCGGCCAGGCCCGCCAGTGGGCGGGCGACGTGGTGGCGGTGGCCAAGCGATCCCTGCGGGCGGGCGAGATGCTCGACGGGGAGGGCGGGTTCACCGTGTGGGGCCGGTTGATGCCGGCGGCCGACTCCCGGGCCCTCGGTGGCCTGCCCATCGGGCTGGCCCACGGCGTGGAGCTCACCGCCGACGTGGCGGCCGGCCAGCCCGTCCGCTGGAGCGACGTGGCCGTCAAGGAGGAGCGGACCGCCCACCGCCTGCGCCGCCGGCTCGAAGCCTCGGCCTGAGCGCTCCCGTCCAAAAGTTTCGCGAGAGGCGAAACTTCAGGTCCTCACGGGGGGACACCTAGGCTGGCGGACACCAGCCCTCACAAGGAAGTCAAGATCGTGTACGACGTCATCATCCGCAACGGCACCGTGATCGACGGCACCGGCGCCCCCCGCCGCCAGGCCGACATCGGCATCAAGGACGGCCGCATCGCCACCATCGGCACCGTCGACGGGGAGGCGGCCCAGGTCATCGACGCCACCGGCCGCATGGTCACCCCCGGCTTCATCGACATCCACACCCACTACGACGCCCAGGCCCACTGGGACACCACGCTCAGCCCGTCGCCCCTGCACGGGATCACCACCGTGATCGCCGGCAACTGCGGCTTCACCATCGCCCCGCTCCAGGCCGAGCACGGCGACTACCTGATGCGGATGCTGGCCCGGGTCGAGGGCATGCCGCTGCCGTCGCTCCAGCAGGGCGTCCCGTGGAACTGGACCAGCTTCGGGAGCTGGCTGGGCGAGCTCGACGGCACCCTGGCCATCAACACCGGCTTCATGGTGGGCCACAGCGCCATCCGCCGCCTGGTCATGGGCGAGCGGGCCGTGGGCAACGAGGCCTCTTCCGACGAGCTGGCAGCCATGCAGGCCCTGCTCCGCCAGAGCATCGCCGAGGGCGGGTTCGGGTTCTCCTCATCGTGGGCCACCACCCACAACGACCCCACCGGCCGTCCGGTGCCGTCGCGCCACGCCAGCGAGCACGAGATGGTGGAACTGGCCCGGGTGTGTTCGGAGTTCGACGGCACCTCGCTCGAGTTCATCCCCGCCGTCGGCCGGTTCAGCCCCGAGAACACCGACCTGATCGCCCGCATGTCGGCCGCCGCCAACCGGCCGCTCAACTGGAACCTGATCGCGGTGAGCACGTCGCCCAAGCAGATCGCGGTGATGGAGAACAACCTGGCGGCGTCGGACTACGCCGGAGCGCGGGGCGGGCGGATCATCGCTCTCACCGTGCCCTGCGCGGTGGAGAGCCGGATCTCGTTCCAGAGCGGGTTCGTTCTCGATGCCCTCAACGGCTGGCGGGAGCCGATGGCCCTGCCCGACGACGAGAAGATGGCCATGCTGGCCGATCCCGACAAGCGTCGGGAGCTCAACGAGCTGGCCCAGGGCCCGAGCCCGCTGCGGGGCATGGCCAAGTGGCACAACCTCACCGTGGGCGACGTCCACTCGGCCGAGAACCAGGAGTACCTGGGCCGCACGATCGGTGAGATCGCCGATGACCAGGGCCGCGAGACCTTCGATGTGCTGTGCGACATCGTGCTCAACGACCGCCTGCTGACCGGCCTCTACACCCCGATCCGGGGCGACGACGAGGAGACGTGGAAGATGCGGGTGGACGTGTGGCGGGACCAGCGCACGATGGTGGGCGGCACCGACGCCGGGGCCCACCTCGACCTGCTGGCCACGTTCAACGCCACCACCGCCATGCTCCAGAAGGCGGTGAAGGAGCACGCCGTGATCGGCTGGGAGGAGGCGGTGAGCCTCATCTCCGACGCCCCGGCCAAGATGTACGGCATCAAGGACCGCGGTCAGCTCACCGAGGGCTACTTCGCCGACGTGAACGTGATCAACCCCGAGACGATCGCCGTGCGCCCCACCGAGGTCCGCCATGACCTGCCCGGCGGGGCCTGGCGCCTCTACGGCGCCGCCGACGGCTACGACCATGTGCTGTGCAACGGCACCGAGATCGTGCGCCACGGCGAGTTCACGGCCAACCGGCCCGGGGCCATGCTCCGCTCCGGCACCGACACCACCGGCACGGGCATCGCGTAACGACCCTCACACCTGGTCGGGCACCAACCGGTACTCGACCGTCTCGCCGACGAGCTGGAACCCCCGGGCCTCATAGTTGGCCCGGGCGTTCGGCCCGTCGAGCGAGCAGGTGTGCAGCCACAATCGGGTCGTGCCGGGCAGGGCCCAGGCGTCGGCCATGGCCCGGGCCAGCAGCCAGCGGCCGATCCCCCGGCCGTGATGGGCCGGAAGCAGCCCGAAGTACACGAGCTCCACCACCCCGCCGGCCTGCTGCTCCAGCTCGTAGTAGCCGACGGGCTCGTGACTGCCCTGCCAGCAGGTCACGAGCCGATGCTCAGGTCGGTCCACCCAGGCCCGCCACTGATCGTCGGACCAGCCCGCCCGGTCCACCCAGTACCAGCCCGCCCCCACCTGACGGTAGAAGTCCCGGCTCACCTCCGGCGACGGCTCGACGTGGGCAACGAGACGGAGACGCGGGTCGGGCGGGGGCGGAGCCGGCGAGGGCGGAGCCGTCGTGGCCAGGCTCCACACTGCCACCGGGACGGCTCCCGGGGTGCCGGGGGAGGTGAGGGCCATAGCCGGCACGCTAGCCTCGCGCCACCACAGCCGTGGCCGGCTGGGTGAACCGCCCTGGTCCCTGGCCAATCATGTCGATGGATGCCGCCCCACCCCCGGTGAGGGCAGTAGGGTGGCAACCCTTGATCAGCGTGGACAAGGCCGAGGGACTTGCCTGCCGACTGCTGGCTGGCACTCTCCCGCCGCGATGGCAACACGTCCAAGCCGTCGCCGAGCGGGCGCGCTCTTTTCGCCTTGTCTACGACCGGGAGGAGACCGCGCTGCTGGTGGCCTCGGCCTTCCTCCACGACATCGGCTACGCCCCCGAGGTGAAGGTCACCGGGTTCCACCCGCTCGACGGCGCCCGCCACCTCCGCCGTCTGGGCTTCGACGAGCGCATCGTCGGCCTCGTCGCCCACCACTCCTGCGCCGACCTCGAGGCCACGTTCCACCAGATGGAAGGGAAGCTGGCCCGGGAGTTCCCGATCGACCCCCGGCTCCCCCACGACGCCCTGCTCTACTGCGACCTCACGACCGGCCCCAACGGCGAGTCCCTGTCGATCGACGAGCGCCTGGTGGACATCCGGGCCCGGTACGGCCCGGAGCACCTGGTCAGCCGCTTCATCAACGTGGCCGAGCCCGAGATGCGAGCCGCCGTGGCCCGGGCCGAAGACCTGCTGAGCACCGCCCTCATCCTCGTCTGAGCCCCGGGGCGCCAGGGGACGACTTCGAACGTACGGGACGTCCTCGGATGTCCTTGTGTGTGGTTGTCCGTCCCACCGCTCCCGTTCATGATTGAACTGACCACGGACACCGGAAACGGATCCGGGGTCGTCGACTGGCCGGCGCGGGTTAGCTGGAGTTGAAGCGGCGGATCAACACAGCACAGCTGGTGAGCTGGGAGATCTGGGGTCTCCCGGCTCACCAGTGCCCGTTGGCCGGTCGTCATGGCCAACCGGGCCAGGTCCGGCCGGAGGGGCTCACGCCCCTGAGATCGTCACCTGGTCGATGTGGGTGTGGGACCGGGTCCGGTTGTAGTTCTGGGCGCCGAACCCGTAGAAGGCGATCGACGACACCTTGTCCGTCGTGGCCACCAGCACTTCGTTGATCCAGGCCTCCACCTGACCGTCGGCCAGCACCACCGAGAGCTCGAGGGGGCTGTCGATCGAGGTGACCGTTACCGACTTCGGATCCTGGCTCTCCTTGCAGTCCCGGTTGTAGTCCACGGTGTCGGGCCCGAGGGTGGCGAAGCGGCCCGAGTTCGACGCGTTGAGCGCCTCGGCCGTCAGCCCCAGCTCGTCGGCCAGGGCCGGCTCGACCGGGGTGAAGCAGGCGGTGAACGCGGTGCGGCCCTTCTCGTCGGGCTGGACGGAGAGCATGTAGAGCTGCTCCTTGCTCCCCACCACCAGGCCGAAGCGGTGCTCCCCGGTGCTGGTGCCGGTGTTGTTGCGCTCGATGAAGGCGGCCACATCGACCCGGCCCTCGGCCAGCGGCGTCTCCACCGCCCGCACCACCGCCAGCTGCCCGTGGGCCTTGCTGACATCGAGGTGGTAGTTCTCCGGGTGATAGCCGAGCTCGAACCCGTTGTCCTTGGTGGTGGGCCAGCCGAGGCCGTTGAAGTCGTCCTCGGTGATCACGGTGGGGAACATCCGCCCACCGATGGCCACCTGATCGGCGGCGCAGCGGATCCGGGCGTAGAGCCGGGCGGCGGTCGCTTCGGGGGCCTCGGGGGCGAAGACCCGGTAGTAGCGATCGGTCTTCAGCGTGCCGTTGGCCCCCCGCAGAACCTGACGCCCGGTGGCGTCGGTGGGGCCGGGGCCGTAGGCGTCCCACTTGTCGACCCAGTCCTGCGACTCGTCGGCCAGATCGGTGAGCAGGCCTCCTACCGCCGCCAGCTCCCATTCCACCTCGGTGGGCAGGCGCTTGCCCTGGGAGGCGCAGTACTCGCCGGCCGTGGCCCAGGTGACACCCTTGACCGCCTGGTCGGCCGTGCCATCGGCGTAGGTGGACTGGGTGGCCGCCCCTCCGGGCGCCCGCTCCAGCCAATCGGCCGGAGCCAGGCGACGCCAGGCACCGGCGTCGTCGCCGGCGGCCCGCACGATCCACGCCCGGAACAGGGCGTTGGTGACGGTGACAGGCTCGATGTAGAAATCGGCCGCGCCCTCCAGCGTCCGGGGGGCGAGGACGTTGGGGCCATCGGCGGTGGCCGAGGGCGAGCCGACGGTGATGGCGGCCGCCGTAACGTGCTCCATGCCGGCGGCCGACGGCAGCGTGGGCGTGGCCGGGGCCGCCGCCTCCTGCCCGGGGCAGACCTCCCAGTCGGCCACGATCTCGGCCAGCGCCCCGCCGAAGTCCACGCCGCGCAGGGTCCGCTGCATGGCCCCCAGCGCGGCGTCGTCGGCACAGCGGGTGGGGAGGGGTGCGTTGCCCCGGGGGGCGAAGGTGGCCTGGCCGCCCTGGTAGATCTCGGTGGCCACGCCGTCTTCGGCCCACTCCACCGACCCCTGGAGGACCGCCAGGCAGCTGGCCCCGTCGGGGGCCTGGCAGAGGGCGAACTCGGCGTCGGGGCTCTTGGTGGTGAAGCGACGCTCGCCGGCGTCGATCACCACGGTGGCATTGGCTGCCGGGTTCAGCCGCACGAACACGTGCCCGGCGGTCAACGGCACGACGGCGTCACCCCCCTGGGACAGATCGGGCACCGTGAGCTGGGCGTTGCGCAGTGCCTCGACCTCGAAGACGGCCTCGGCCGACAGCAGGGCCGTGCCCACCTGGTCCACCGTGACGGTGTCTCCGGGCGTCACCTTGCGGGCCTCGCCGGCGGCCACGGGCTCGCTGTTGACGGTGACCGCATCGCGGTCGGCCGAGACCGACAGTGACGCGGCGGCGATCGATATGGCGGCCTCGGTGCTCGACACCGCGGTCGTGTCGCCGGTGACGCCACCGTCGCCACTGGCGCACCCGGCCAGGCCCAGAACGGCGGCCAACGCCACCGACAGCACTCCGATGACTCGATCTCGCCTCATGTGCCCCGTCTGTCCCTCTCTGAACAGAGCCCGCAACGCCCGCAAGCCCCTGACCCGAACCTTAGTTGATGTCCGACCGCCAGCAGCGTAGGCAGGCGCCGGGCTCCACAGCATGACCCACGTCCGTCGCGTCACCGTCACGCCAACCGGCCGGGCCTGGGCCGAACGTCCTACCCGGCTGGGGGTTCCCTCCATCGCCGGCCACCCCTCCGCCCTTTACGTTCAGTGACTCCTAGCCACGGATCGTGAGTCCAGCGCCGTGGCGACCGATCACGAAAGCGAGGGCGAGGATTGCGGCGGATCGTGTTCACGCTGGTGGCGGCGCTGCTCGTGACGGTCGGACCGCTGCCGGCGGAGGCAGCCCGGGTCAACCCGGTGGAGACCTCCACCACCTGCAGCGAGATCGGGGCCCACACCGGCCGGCTGTATCGGGCCATGTTCGGACGCCCGGCCGACCGACCTGGCCTGTTGTACTGGGTGGGGCAGCGCTACCGGGGCCAGTCGGGCGAGCAGGTGGCGTACTGGATGGGCCAGGGGGCCGAGTTCCACGCCCTCTACGACGGTCTCGACGACGGCAGCTTCGTCGCCATCGTGTACCGCAACCTCTTGGGACGGGCCCCCGACCGGGCCGGCCAGCGCTACTGGGGCGAGATGGTGATCACCCACGGCCGCTACAACGTGCTCAGCTGGATGGTCGGTACCCCCGAGTTCGCCCTGGTCTGGCCGTATGCCACCCCACCGCTGTGCCCCATCACAGCCCAGATGGGGCTGAGCGAGGCCCGGCCCGGGATCTGGGTGGGGCGGTCGGGCGACACGGTCACGGTGGTGGCCGACCGGGCGCTGGTGGACTTCCGGGCCACCGCCGGCCCGCCCACCTTCGCCACCGGCGTGCCGGGCGACGTGGTGGTCAACGCCAACTGGTTCACCGTGTCCGGCCCCATCGCCCCCCTGGTGGCGGGAGGCCGGGCGGTCGGGGGGCCCGACATCAGCGAGCGGGGCCAGATCGTGTCGTGGCGCCCGGGATGCGGGGGGCACGACGGCGCCCTGCTGGAGCACGTCTGGACGTGGCGCATCTTCACCCCCGACGCATGCACGGCCGACGCCGTGTCGGGCGTGTCGTTGATCCACAAGGGGGTCCGGGCCGACGCCTACCCGGGCGTCGACCTCACCTCGGGGCCTACCAACGCCGATCCGTCACACAGCTTCCTGGGCTTCAACGACAATGTCATCGTGGTGATCGCATCCCACCAGCTCCCGGCCCGCCACCTGGCCGACTACGCCCTGTCGCTCGGCGTCACCGAAGGGGTGATGCTCGACGGCGGCACCTCGACCCAGATCAGGACGCCGTTCACCACGCTGAGCACGGACCGGCCGGTACCGGCCTTCGCCGTGCTCGATTCCAGGGCCCGGTAGGGGCTTCCGGCGAGGAGGTATCTCAGCCCGAGGCCAGGTCGTTGAGGAACACGGCGGCGATGGGGGCCGACGTCAGGCCGCCGAACTCACCGGCCTCCACGAACACCACGAAGGCGATGTCGCCCTGGTAGCCGACGAACCAGGCGTGCGATCTGGGCGGCTTGTCGTTGCCGAACTCGGCCGTGCCGGTCTTGCCCGACACCGGCCCCCCGGCCACGTTGGCCACGGCCCGGCCGGTGCCGTCCGTGACGACCTCCCGCATCATCTGGCGGAGGATGGCATCGGCGTTGGCGTCGAGCGGGGCCGTCACCTGGGCGGTGGCCGGCGCCGGGGAGGTCACGAGCTGGGGCGAGCGGTAGATCCCGCCGGCGGCGGTGGCCGACATCACCGCCTCGCTGAGCGGGCTGACCAGGATCCGGCCTTGACCGAAGGCCGACGCCGCCAGGTCCACGTCCGAGTCGTTCACCGGCACGTCGCCGTCGAAGGCGTCGACGCCGAGGTCGTAGCCGGCACCCAGCCCGAACTGGGCCGCAGTGTCGTGCAGGACGTTGAAGTCGAACCCGCGGGTGGCGTTGATGAACGCGGTGTTGCAGCTGTGGGCGAAGGCGGTGTGGAACGGGATCGTGCCGAACACCTCGTTCTCGGCGTTGCCGATCGTCCGACCCTGGATGGTGACACTGCCCGGGCAGTCGATGGGGTCGTCGGGCCCCTGGCGGTCCCGCACCACGGCGTACCCGCTGACCACCTTGAACGTGGAACCAGGCGGGTACCGGCCGACCATGGCGTTGTTGACGGTGTTCCCCTGGGGCCCGTTGGCCACGGCCAGCACGTTGCCGGTCGACACCTGGACCGCCACCAGGGCGCTGTTCTCGAACTTGGGGTCCACCCGGGCCAGGGCGTCCTCGGCCGCCTTCTGGACGCGGGGGTCGATCGTGGTCTGCACCGGCTGGCCGGCCGTGGGCTCGATGCGGAACAGGGTCTCGGGTTCCTCGGGGTCGCGGATGGCCGAGGTGGTGGTGAGCCCGTTGACGGTGGTGGTGCTGCCGCCGGCCACGGGGGCGGCCCGCTTCACCCCGATCTCCATGCCCGGCTTGCCCGCCAGCACCGTGTTGTACTTCCCCTGGAGGCCCGACAGGCCCACGATGTCGCCCGGCTCGAACAGGCCCGGGTTGGCGGCGATGATGTCGGCCGTCACCTCGCCCGAGCGCCCCAGCAGGGCCCGGGCGAAGCCCTCGTAGATGGGCTGGGGGGTGGACACGGTGCGGAACACGGTGCCGGGCAGGGGGAACACCTGGTCCCGCACCTGCTCGTAGTCGGCCTTGGGAAGGGTGGCCACCTCCACGAAGGCGTCGGGGTCGGCCGCCTCCACGTCGGCCCTCACATGGCCGGCATCGACCCCCAGGATGTCCTGCAGGCTCTGGGCCAGCGATGCCAGGTCCTGGATCCGGCGGGGCTGCACGCCGATCACCACCCGCTCGCTCTGGTCCACCAGCACCGCCCCGCCGGCCCCCAGGATCGAGGCCCGCTGGCCCGCCAGCTTCGTGCGCACCAGCCGGTCGCCCGGGCCCAGGGTGGGCTCCAGGATCGACGGCGCCCACCGCACCTGCCACCCGGTCGGGTCGGCCTTCTCCAGCACGACCTGGCTCTCGGTCGTCCACTCCAGGCCCCCGGCGAAGGTCCAGGTGAGGGAGATCGGGGCCTGGCCACCGGTCTCGGACACCATGACCACCGGCTGGGTCTGAACCGCCAGCTGGTAGGAGCCGAGACCTCGCGTCAGCTCGGCCAGCTCGGCCGACGGTGCTCCCGGCTCAGCCCCGGCGAAGGAGACGGTGGCGATGTCGCCGGCTTCGAGGGCGGTGGCGAACTGGCTGAGGGTGTCCTGGGCCGGTCCCTCGGCTTCCGAGCCGACCTCGGACTCCGACGAGCCGATGGTCGGCTCCCGGTTGAGCAGGTCGTCCACCAGCTGGGGGCCGAACAGCACGGCGCTGCCCCCGATGAGGGTGCCCACCAGCACGAGCAACGTCACCACGGCCATGTTGGGCGACCGGCGACGGCGGCGCTGGCCGGCTCCCTGCGGTACTCCCATGCCCGGCTGCCCTCCCTACCCCCGCTCCGACCCGGCGAATGGTAGCAACCGCTGCGCCCGGTGCCGGGGCGGTATCGGCAGCCGTGGCCGCACGAGGGCCCTGCCCCGCAGGCCTGGGCCCAGTATCGTCGGCCCATGACCGTCCTCGACGAGCTCCGGCAGCGGCTGCCGGCCGACCGGATCCAGACCGATCCCGACGTGGTGGGGGTCTACGCCCGCGACCGGGCCGCCTTCGTGGCCGGCGGCACGGCGGCCGTGCTGGTCAGCCCCCGCTCCACGGCCGAGGTCGTGGCCGTGGTGGAGGCGGCCCGGGCCGCCGGGGTGCCGATCGTGCCCCGAGGGGCCGGCACCGGCCTGACGGGGGCGGCCAATGCGGTGGACGGCTGTGTGATGGTGTCGCTCCACCGGATGGACGCCATCATCGACATCGACACCACCAACCGCATGGCCCGGGTACAGCCGGGTGTGATCAACGCCGAGCTGAAGAAGGCGGTGGCGGCCCACGGACTGTTCTACCCGCCCGATCCCGCCTCGTTCGAGATGTCGAGCATCGGGGGCAACGTGTCGACCAACGCCGGCGGACTGTGCTGCGTGCGCTACGGCGTCACCCGGGACTACGTGATGGGGCTGGAGGTGGTGCTGGCCTCGGGCGAGGTGCTGCGCACCGGTCGGCGCACGATCAAGAGCACCACCGGGCTCGACCTCACCGGCTTGTTCGTGGGGGCCGAGGGGCTGCTCGGGATCATCACCGAGATCACGCTCAAGCTCGTACCCGCCCCTCCCCCACCGGCCACCGCCGTGGCCTACTTCGACCACCTGGCCCCGGCGGGCGACGCCATCGCCGAGATCTTCCGCCACGGCCACGAGCCCTCGATGATGGAGATCATGGACCGGGCGAGCATCCGCCGGGTCGAGCAGCACTTCCACATGGAGCTCGACACCGACGCCGCCTGCCTGCTGCTGATCCAGGCCGCCGGCGGCAGCGGCAACGGTCTCGGGGCGGCCGACGCCATCGAGGCCATGGCCGGGTTGTGTGACTCCCACGGGGCCACGTTCGTGTACCACGTGGCCGATCCGGCCGAGGGCGACCTCCTGGTGGAGGTCCGGCGCCGGGTGGGGATGGCCATGGACCTGACCGGTCTCATGTGGCTGCCGGAAGACGTGGCCGTCCCCCGCCAGCACCTGGCCCGGCTGCTGGCCGGCATCGAGAGCATCGCCCAACGTCGCGACATCGAGATCCCGACCATCGGCCATGCCGGCGACGGCAACATGCACCCCCTGATCGAGTTCGACGGCAACGACCCCGACGCCGTGGCCACGGCCCGCCAGGCCTTCGCCGACATCATCGGGCTCAGCCTGGACCTGGGCGGCACCATCGCCGCCGAGCACGGCGTGGGCACGCTCAAGCGGGAGTTCGTCGACCGCGAGCTCGACCCCCTCCAGCTCGCCGTGCAGCGCCAGGTGCGGGCGACCCTCGATCCCCACGGCCTGTTCAACCCGGGCAAGGCCTTCTAGTCGTCTGGCCCTACCGCAACTGCGCGACGAAAACCGCGCCCCACCCCAAGTTCTGGGTCGCGAAACCTCCGCCTTTCATCGAGATCGCGACGCAGTTCGCCGCCAGGACGCGGTTTGCGTGGCGCCGATCGGCCGCCCCCGCAGGACGGCGGGGGGCGCCGGGGGGCGCCGGCTCCCGAAACGACGGCTTGATCGGGTAGAACGGGCGCCGTGCGCATCGTGACCTGGAACACGTGGTGGTGCTTCGGCCCGTGGCGGGAGCGCCAGCCGAAGCTGGTGGCCGCCATCGCGGCCCAGCGCCCCGACGTGGTGCTGCTGCAGGAGACCTGGGCCGATCAGGCCCGGTCGGTGGCCGAGGCGTGCGGGCTGGCGGTCATCGGCATCGAAACCGGACCCTTCCACCCCCTCGGGACCGATGGCGCGTCGGCCGACCACCAGATGGGCAACGCCGTGCTGGCCGACCCCACCCGGGCCCGCCCGCTGGGCACCGTGGTCCTGCCCTCGGGCGACGACCTTGCCCACCGGGCCGGCGTGGCCGTGGCCTGGGCCCACATCCCCGGATCCGAGGTGGTGGCGGTGGCCACCCATCTCAATCACATCGCGCCCAACCACGCCATCCGCCAGCGCCAGCTCGACCGGCTCGGCGCGTGGTTGGACCGGGTGTGGCCCGACGGGCCGGTGGTGATGGGCGGCGACCTGAACCTCACCCCCTACAGCCCGGAGTACAGGCTGGCCATCACCCCCCGTTGGGTCGACCTGTGGCCGGAGGCCCGACCCGGTGACCCGGGGTCCTCGATGGACCCGGCCAACCCCAACTTCCGGGACACCGACTGGATGGACGAGCGCAACGGCGCCGGTCACCCACCCGGAGTCCGCTTCGACTACCTGCTGGCCCGCCGCCGGGGGCACCCCGGCGGCGGGCCCGGCTTGAGCGTGTCGTCGATCGAGCTGATCGGCGGCGCCGGGCACGGCTGGCCCAGCGACCACCTCGGCCTGTGCGCCGAGCTCCTCGTCTCTCCCCCCATCTCTGCTCCCCCCGTCTCTGCTCCCCCCATCTCTGAAGGAGAACCTCATGCCTGACCGCGTAGCACTGGTGACCGGCGGCAGCCGGGGCATCGGCCGGGCCATCGCCCTGGGCCTGGCCGCCGACGGCATCGACGTAGCCGTCACCTACCGGCGGGACGCCGAAGCGGCAGCCGAGACGGTGGCCGCCATCGAGGCGCTGGGCCGGGCCGGCCACGCCATCCAGGCCGACGTCAGCTCGCCCGACGACAACTCGCGGGCGGTAGCCGACGTGATCGACCGCTTCGGCGGGTTCCAGATCCTGATCGCCAACGCCGGCATCGCCAGCGGCGGCCGATCGGTGGTGAACACCGAGCCCAAGGAGCTGCTGCGGGTCATGTCGACCCACGCCCTCGGCGCCCACCACCTGTTCTCGGTGGCCGTGCCGCACCTGCGCACCCACGGCCGGGCCGACATCGTGGCCATCTCCTCGGTGGCGACCTTGTCCAACAACGCCAACGGCGCCCCCTACAACATGGGCAAGGCGGCGCTCGAGGCGCTCGCCCTCACTCTGGCCAAGGAGGAACGGGAGAACGGGATCCGGGTCAACATCGTGGCCCCGGGCCTGGTGGAGACGGAGATGGGCCGACGCCTGGTGAAGGGCGCGGCCGGGATCGACGACATCACCACGCTCAACGCCATCATGCCCTTCGGCCGGGTGTGCCAGCCGGAGGACATCGCTGCCGCCGTGCGGTTCTTCGTGTCCGACGGTGCCGCCTATGTGACCGGGGAGAAGCTCAACGTGTGGGGTGGCGGCCAAGCCTGGCGCTGACCGGCTCCCTTCCCGTCGAGCCCCTCCCCGGAGGGATCTCGCTCAGATGGCGTCGACGCCCATCTCGCCGGTGCGGATACGCACCAGCGCATCCACCGGGACCACCCAGATCTTGCCGTCGCCGATATGGCCGGTCTGGGCCGCACCCCGGATGGCATCGGCCACCTTGGTGGAGTCGAAATCGTCGATGATGATCTCGATCTTGATCTTGGGCACGAAATCGACCCGGTACTCGGCACCGCGGTAGGTCTCGGTGTGGCCGCCTTGGCGTCCGAAACCCTTCACCTCGGTCACGGTCATGCCCTGTACGCCGATTCCCCTGAGCGCGTCCTTCACGCCGTCGAGCATGTGGGGCTTGATGATTGCTGTCACGAGTTGCATCGCTTGGCTCCTCTCTGGTGACCGAAGCTAGGGCTGGGCCGTTTCGCCTGCGTTCGCAGGCGATTACGCCCAGTTGACCCTTATCTGTCGGTTTTCTGAACTCGGCACCCGTCGCCCGCCGCTCAGTACTCGGAGCTCGACGCCTGGGCGCACATCACGTAGCCCCGCTTGCGGATGGTTCGGATCGTCAGCCCCAGAGGCTCGATCCGCCGACGGAGGCGCAGCACGTGGACATCGAGCACGTTGCGGTTCGGCTCCTCTCCCGGCCACCCGTGCCGCAGTAGGACCTCCCGCCCCACCACCTTGTCGAAGCGCAGCAACAGGACCTCGGTGAGCCGGGCTTCTATGGGAGGTAGAGCGGCCCAGCCGGCCCCCGAGCGCAGTACACCGTCGGCGTCGAGCTCGGGCCGGGTACTCACCCGGCGCACCAGGGTCTCCATCCTGGCCTGCAG
>JAWKIL010000042.1:0-22863 GCA_041394285.1 Acidimicrobiales bacterium
GCCGCAGCCGCTGGGGCCGATCATGGCCGTGATCTCGTTCTGGCGAACGGCCATGTTCACCCCCCGGACCGCCCGGAAGGCTCCGTAATAGACGGCCAGGTCCTGCAGGTCGAGCACGGTCGGTTGTTCCACCGCCACATCATCGCTCACACGCTCGGCCGTTCGTGACCGAACCGCAGGTCGCAGGGTCTGTTCCATGTCCGCTCCGTGGTCGTCGTAGCTGTCGTTCATCGGATGCCGGCGCCGGCTGCGCTCATGCCTCGCGTCGCTTCTCGAACCGGTTGCGCAGCACGATGGCGGCGCTGTTGAGCAGCAGCACGAACACGATCAGCACCACGATGGCGGCCGCCGTGTTGTCGATGCGGAACTCGTCCTGGGGCTGGCGGGCCCAGGTCGTGATCACGATCGGCATGGCCGTGAACCGGCCCCGGATCTGGGAGACGTCGAACCAGGAGGGCACGTCGGTGAGGTAGCCGGTGATCGTCCCCACCAGGATGAGGGGGGCGGCCTCGCCGGCGGCCCGGGCGATCGACAGCAGCGTGCCGGTGAGGATGCCGGGGGCGGCGTAGGGCAGCATGTGGTCGCGGATGACCTCCCACTGGGTGCCACCTACCCCGTACCCGGCCTCCTTCAACGCCTGCGGTACCGAGCGGAGGGCCTCCGCCGTGGTGATGATCACCACCGGGAGCACGAGCACCGCCAGCGTGAGGCCGGCGGCCAGGGGCGTGCTCCCCCCGGTGAGCGACCGGAACCCGAATCCCTTCACGAAGATCGTCAGGCCCAGGATCCCGTACACCACGGAGGGGACACCGGCCAGGTTCCGGATGTTGATGTCGATGAAGGTGGTGAGCTTGTTGCGGGGGGCGTACTCCTCCAGGTAGATGGCGGCCCCGATGCCGAGCGGGAAGGCCACGATGGCCGTGATCAGGCACAGGTAGAAGGTGCCCCGCAGGCCCTGGGCGATGCCGGCCCTGGCCGCCCTCGAGCTGAGACCGCCGGTGAGGAAGCCGCCCAACCGGCCGGTGATGACGCTGGAGCCGTCGCCGAACACCTGGATCACCAGGACCACGAGTACCAGCAGGGTGAACAGCAGTGACGACAGCAGGGCCAGCTGGAAGACCCGGCCGCCGATGTCGGGCCGTCTGCGCAGGCGTTCCAACGCCTCGCCGGCTCGTCCGGTGGTGTCGGTGGGGATTGCAGGAGCGGCCACGATCAGTACTCCTGACGGAACCGCCGGACGAACCGGTCGGCCACGAGGTTGAGCAGCAGGGTGATGAGGAACAGGAGCAACCCGACGAAGAAGAGGCTCTGGAACGTGGGGCCGACCCCGGCCACGCTGTCGGTACCGGAGGCGACCGAGGCCATGGCCGCCGTCATGGTCAACCCCGGTTGGGTGGGGTCGAAGTTCTTCACCGCGCTGTCGGCGGCGCCGCCGGCGATGTAGACCACCATGGTCTCGCCGATGGCCCGGGACACGGCGACGATGAAGGCGGCGGTGAGGCCCGACAGCGCGGCCGGGAGCACCACCTTGAGGCTGGTGGAACGCTTCCGGGCGCCCAGCCCGGCCGACGCTTCCCGCAGGGATCCGGGCACGGCGGCCAGGGCGTCTTCGGAGATCGAGGCCACGAGGGGGATGGTGAGAAGGCCCACGCCGATGCCGGCGGCCATGAGGTTGGCCGGCGCGGCGCTGGTGAACACGTTGCCCACGACGTCGGGGGCGATGAAGCGGAGGGCGAAGTAGCCCAGCACCACCGAGGGGACACCGGCCAGGATCTCGAGGACCGGCTTCAAGATCCGGCGCACCCGGGCATCGGCGTACTCCGACAGGTAGATGGCGGCGGCCAATCCCAGCGGGGCGGCCACGATCATGGCGATGAGGGTGACCCAGAGGCTGGCCACCACGATCGTGGGGAGGTCGACGTAGCCCTGGCGGGGGATCCAGCCGATCTGGCCCCAGGTGCGGGACCAGTCGACGTCGAGCATGAACTGGATGGCCTCGAAGAGCAGGGCGTAGACGATCCCGACGCTGATCAGGATCGAGACGGCAGCGGCGGCGAAGGCCAGGCGGCCCACCAGCCGCTCCCGGCGGCGCCGGCGGGGTGAGCCCTGGAGCTCGGAGATGTCCCAGTGTCCCGGGTGTAGGGCTGTCATCGGCGATTTCCGCTCATCGTGCGCCGTCCTCGTTCATGGATCCGCTGTGGCTGATGCCGGAGCTGTTGCTCCGGCACCGGCTAGAGCATGGCACGGCCCCGACCCCGGTGGGAGCGGCCGCCCGCTGCCCGCCACCGGGGTCGTGACCGGAGCCGGTCAGGAAGCGGCGGCCCAGGCGTCCTGGGTGGCCTTGATGGCGGCGTCGTCGAGCTTGACGTAGTCCACGTCGGCCACGGCGGTGTTCAGCCCGTAGTCCATGTAGTGCTCCACGTAGGCGACGGCCGCCGGGTTGTCGGCCATGCTGGCCTTGCTCACGTAGATGTACAGGTCGCGAGCGAGCGGGTAGGAGCCGCCGGCGATGGTGTCGGCGTCGGGAGCGATGCACTCACCACCGGTCTCCTTCGACACCTCCAGCATCTTCACCCCGCTGGCCTGGTCGGCGTAGGCGAAGCCCACCCAGCCCAGGCTGGTGTCGTTGGACGACACGGTCTGGATGATGACGTTGTCGTCGGCGGCGCTCGAGTAGTCGGGCCGGGCGCCCGGTTCCTGCCCCTGGGCCTCGGCGATCTCGGTCAGGGCCAACTCGACGAAACTGTCATAGGTGCCCGACTCGGTGCCGGGGGCGCTGATCACGAGGTCGGCGTCGGGGAACCCGCCCGTACCGCCCACCTCGGTGGCCAGCGTGTTGGCGTCGCTCCACTTCTTGAAACCGACCGACTCCGGGCCGAGCAGAGCGTAGAGGTCGGGGAACGACAGGCACGACACGGCGTCGTTGCCCTCGCTGGTGATCACGGCGATGCCGTCGATGCCCACCTTCAGCTCGACGTACTCGATGCCGGCCTCCTCGCAGGCCGCCACTTCCTCGTCCTTGATCTTGCGCGAGGCGTCGGAGATGTCGGTGTTACCGGCGCAGAACTCCTTGAAGCCGTCGCCCGTGCCGGGCCCCGAGACCGAGACGTTCACGTCGGGCTGGACGGTGGCGAAGTCCTCGGCCACCGCCACCGAGATGGGCTCGACGGTGGACGAACCGGACACGACCACATCGCCGGACAGGTTCTCGCCCCCGGCGGCCGAGCTGCCGGAGCCGGAGCCGGAGCCGGCCCCGCTGGTCGAGGCCCCGTCGGCCTCGCTGGTGGACGTACCGGCCTCGGTGTCGCTGTCGCTGCCACAGGCGGCAGCGACCATGGTGAAGGCGAACAACATCGTCGTCGCTCGCATCAGGTGCTTACGGGTCAACAACACTCTCTCCTCTAAGCAAGCCGGGTGTGCTCGCCGGCTCTCGTCGAGGGCCAACCTACGGACGGTTGGTGACCACCCAGCCCCGGCCAGATGAACGAGAGGTGAACGACCGCCCAACTCTGCGTGCCGGGTGGCGACGGTCACACACCTGTCGGCTCGGCTCGCCGGGGAGTGGGAGCGGCCCTCACTCCCCCGAGATCAGGTCGGGCACGCAGGCCAGGAGCTCGCGGTCGTGGTGGTAGGTGAGGATGGCGGCGGCGGCCGGCGGCTCCAGCCAGCGGACCTCGTCGACCTCCTCGTTGGGCTCGAAGTCGCCGCCGGTCACCCGCAGGATCCAGTAGCGCACCACCTTGGGCCGGCCGCCGGCCTGGTAGGCGGTGGAGGGCAGCTCGGGGCCGACGTCGCCCCGGTAGCCGGTCTCCTCCTCCGTCTCCCGCATGGCACAGGCCAGGTCGGTCTCGCCCTCTTCCCGCTTGCCCTTGGGGAAGGTCCAGTCGTCGTAGCGGTCGCGGTGGGCCACCAGCACCTCGACGGCGCCGTCGGCCCCCCGGCGCCAGGGGACGCAACCGGCGGCGTAGATCGTCATGTCGCTCACCTCCGGCACGGTAGAGCCACCGCCCGGCCTTGCCATCACATCCCCCCAGCCGTCGCCGGTCGCGACCGGAGCGGCGTCGGGCGGTTGGGCCCGCGCCGCGGCGAGCGCCTCGAACCGGTCGTGGGCGTTGCGGTCGCCGTCGAGGCGCCGGTAGGCGTCGTCGGGCCCGAGCTCCCAGGTGAGGGCGGTGTCGGCCAGGTTCACCTGCAGAACCTCCCACAGGCGGCTCTGCGACAGGGGGTCGTCGATGCGGGCCAGCACCTCCACCCGCCGATCGAGGTTGCGGGGCATCAGGTCGGCCGAGCCGATGAAGTAGAACGGCACGCCGGGCCCGCCCCCGTTGGCGAAGAAGAAGATGCGGCTGTGCTCCAGGTAGCGGCCCACCAGGCTGCGGACCCGGATGTTGTCGCTCAGGCCCGGCACCCCGGCCCGCAGGCAGCAGATGCCCCGGACGATCAGGTCCACCGACACCCCGGCGGCCGAGGCGGCGTAGAACCGCTCGATCAGGCGTTGGTCGACCAGGCTGTTCATCTTGGCGATGATCCGCCCGGTGCCGGGGTGGGCGTCTATCTCGGCGTCGATGAGCTGTTCCAGCTGGTGGCGCAGCGCCTGGGGGGCCACCAGGAGCCGCTCGTACTGCACGTGGCGGCTGAACCCGGTGAGGTAGTTGAACAGCTGGCTCACGTCGTCGCCCACCGTGGGGTCGGCGGTGAGGATGCCGATGTCCTCGTAGATCTGGGCCGTGCGGGGGTTGTAGTTGCCGGTGCCGATGTGGCAGTAGCGGCGGATCCCGTCGGGCTCGTTGCGCACCACCAGGGCCGTCTTGGCGTGGATCTTCAGGCCCACCAGGCCGTAGGCCACGTGCACGCCGGCTTCCTCCAGCCGGCGGGCCCAGGTGATGTTGGCCTCCTCGTCGAAGCGGGCCTTCAGCTCCACCAGCACCGCCACCTGCTTGCCCCGCTCGGCCGCCCCGATGAGGGCATCGACGATGGGGCTGTCGCCCGACGTGCGGTACAGCGTCATCTTGATGGCCAGCACCGAGGGATCGATCGCCGCCTGGCGGATCAGCTCGGTGACCGAGGCCCCGAACGACTCATAGGGGTGGTGGACCACGATGTCGGCCCGGTGGATCCGGGCGAACAGGTCCCGGCTGTCCTCCAGATCCCGCAGGCGCCGGGGAATCACCCCCGGATGGATCGGCACCTTCAGATCGGCCCGGTCGAGGGACTGCAGCTCCCAGAAGGCGGTCAGGTCGAGCAGCCCGGCAACGGGGTAGATGTCGTGCTCGTCGAGGTCGAGGGCGGTGAGCAGCGGCTCGAGGGCTTCGGGCGGCATGGCGACGTCGATCTCCAGGCGCACCGCCCGCCCGAACCGGCGGCGCCGCAGCTCCAGCTCGATCGCTTCCAGCAGATCGTCGGCGTCTTCGTCGTCCACCGTCAGGTCGGCGTTCCGGGTCACCCGGAAGGGCCAGGCCCCGAGCACCTCCACCCCCGGGAACAGCTGGTTGAGATGGCGGGCGATGACCTGCTCCACCGGTACCAGGCGGGGGCCGTCGCCCACGGTCACGAAGCGGCCGAGGGTGGCGGGAACCTTCACCCGGGCGAAGCGGACGCTCTCGGTCTCGGGGTCCTCCAGCAGCACGGCCAGGCTCAGCGACAGGTTGGAGATGTAGGGGAAGGGATGGGCCGGGTCGACGGCGAGCGGGGTGAGCACGGGGAAGATCCGCTGCTCGAACTCGGCTTCGGCCCGCTTGGCCTCGTCGTCGTCGAGATCGGCGGCGGGCACGATCTGCACGCCTTCGCGGGCCAGGTCGGCCAGCAGCTCGCCCTCCAGGGCCGCCTCGAGGCGGCGGAGCTGGTCGAGCACGCGGGTCCGGATGGCCTGGAGCTGGGCCAGAGGGCTGAGCCCGTCGGGCGGGGCCCGGAACACGCCGGCCGCCACCTGTTCCCGCAGGCCGGCCACCCGGACCTGGAAGAACTCGTCGAGGTTGGCGGCGTGGATGGCACAGAACTTGAGCCGCTCGAGCAACGGGAGCCGGGGGTCGAGCGCCTGGGCCAGCACCCGGCCGTTGAAGTCCAGCCACGACAGCTCGCGGTTGAGATACCTCGGTGTCGGTGGCGCCTCATCGGGCTGGTCAACGGGGTTCATGAGGGCTGTGCTGTTGTTCCCGGGGTCGGTCGGATCGGCTCACCTGCGGCCGGACGTCAACGGGAAGCCACAGGCGCTGTCACATCCCTCGTCGACAGCCGGGCCGGAGATTCAACCGAAACGGTCGGCGGCCAGGATGGCGGCCCCGACGACACCGGCGTCGTCGAGGCGCCGAGCCAGGCGCAGGGCACACAGATCGGGGCCGAGGCCGCCGAAGCTGGGTGACGCCGCGATCTGGTCGACGAAAGGTTGCCCCAGCTTGTCTACCACACCACCACCGAGCACAACGTGTCGGAGATCGAGCAGGGTGGCGGCGTTGCCGATCACGAGGGCCAGGGCATCGGTGGCGTCGGCCACCAGCCCGGCCGTCACCTCGCACCCCTCCTCCAGCGCCCGGGCCAGGTGGCGGGACTTGATCGTGCTCGGCCCGGCCAGGTCGACCAGCTTGTTGGGCCGGCCGGCGGCCGCCGCCTCCCGGGCCCGGCGCTCCAGGCCGGCCCGACCGGCGTAGGCCTCCAGGTGACCCCGGCCGCCGCAGCCGCACAGGGCGCCGCCGGGGACCGTCGTCACGTGGCCGATCTCGCCCACCATGCCCCGGGGGCCGGTGACCAGCTGACCGTCGAGGATGAGGCCGCCCCCCACGCCGGTGCCGACGAACACGGCCAGCAGGTCACGCCGGGCGGTGGTGGCCACGGATTCTGCCGGCGGCGGGTCGCCGTGCGACGGCGGGTGGATCTCCGGTTGGCCCACGCTGAGGCGGAACTCGGCCAGGGCGCCGCAGTTCACGTCGTTGCCCACCACCACAGGCCGCCGCAGCGCGGTGCCCAGGTGCTCGGCCACGTCTATCGGGTGATCCCAGCCGGCGATGTTGGCGCAGCGCACCACCACCCGGCCGTCGACCACGAAACCGGGCACGCCCACGCCCACCGCCACGGCCCGGCCCTCCGGGTCGAGCGCCCGCACGGTGTCGGCCACCGCTTCGAGCACATCGTCGGGGCCGGTGGTGGGGGTCACAGCCTTGTGCCGGCCCCGGGCCCGGCCGCTGACCGGATCGATCCAGCGGGCCAGGATCTTCGTGCCGCCCAGGTCCACACCGATGAAGGCCGGTGCCGGGTAGGCACCATGGTCCGCCGTGGTCATCGCAGCGGGCTGCTGATCAGCGGGAATGGTGACCGGAGCTGGTGACGGTCGACTCGCTGTCGTCGTCGCCCAGATCCCAGTCGCACACGATCAGCTCACGCTCGGCGTCACGGTTCACCCGCTCGCGGTTGCGCCGGAACTGCGGATCGTGCTTCGGCAGCAGGAGCAGGCGGGCGTTGACCCGGGTCCAGAAGTCATCGAGCATCTTCTGGTCTCCGTAGTGGACGCGCATCTCCCAGTGGGGGGCGACGGGACCCAGGTAGGTGATGGTGACGTGGGCCACCGGCTGGGCATCGGGATCATGCTGTTCGAGGCTGGTCACGGGGGTGCCTTCCTTGTCCCTGGACGAGCGCGCCCATGGCGCATACGGGGTCCTCCACCCTACCGGCGACGGGACCGATAGGGATTTCGGACCATTCCGGGAACCAAAAGGCCCACCCGTGCGTCTTAGATGCCATGGAGACGACATGGATGGCTGTAGGGAACTGCAATAACCACCCCCCTGCGGTGTTCTTCCCCAGCGACGGTGTGGGCGTGGAGATCGCCAAGAAGATCTGCGCCACGTGCCCCGTCCAGTCCCAGTGTCTCGAGTACGCCCTCGAGGCCCGGATCGACCACGGTGTGTGGGGCGGCACCTCGGAGCGTCAGCGTCGCAGGATCCTGAAGTCCCGCCGGGTCGAGGCGGGCCTGGCCAACCTGACCTCGTAGTCCCCGGCGGGACCTCGTAATCCCCGGCGGGGGACGTCGTAGTCCCCGGCCTTGGCGTCCGCTGGGATCAGGAAGCGAAGGGGACGCGCTCCACGGTGAAGACCTGGCGGCCCTTCTCCTGCACAGTGAGCTTCACCCATTCGTCGACCTGGTCGGAGCCCTCCACCGTCACCCGGGTGAGGTTGGGAACCGGTGCCGTCACGCCGTAGAAGCCGAGCCAGGGCGAACCGGCGGCCAGGGGCTGGTCCTGCACGAAGCCGTGGCTGTCGCCGTTGAGCAACAGAACCGGGCCGCGGAAGCGTGTCGCCTCGGCGGCGATCGTCTGGACCACGGGCAACAGCCCGGTCCACTGGGCCGGCACCGGGTTGGCCACCGACGGATCGAACATGTCGGCCTGGATCATGAGCACCACACCCCGCTGCCGTTCCTGGCGCGCCTCCCGGAACGTGTCGCGGATCAGCTTCAGGTCGGCGGCGAGGCGGGCGTCGACCTCGGCCTGCTGCTCCGGCGTGGGCGCAGTGTTGCCGGTCCAGGGGGCGAGGCTGTTGTTGGAGCCGACCACGTGCACCGCGGCGAACCCGACATCGGCCCGCTCGAAGCTCACGTTCTCCGGAAAGCCCTGGCGGGCCTGCGACTCGACCCGCATCGGGTGGCGGCCCAAGGTGAGGTTCGGCTGGGGGAAGAACACGCGGCGGATGGCGGCCAGGCGCTCGAGCGGGTTGTAGGCGCCGTTGTTCGGCCGGTGGCAGTCGGTCCACTCGTTGTCACCCGGCGTGTAGATCAACGGGTCGTCGAACAGGTCGAAGTCCGCCTTGATGGTGGCGAAGTACTCGTCGGAGCACAGCGTGGAACCGGACTTGATGTCACCCAGGTGCACGGCGGCATCCACGTCGCCATCGGCGTTGATCCCGTCGATGATCGACGGGTAGTCACCGAGGAGCGCGCTGCTGTAGGGGATGTCGCCGGTGACGGCGAGCACGAAGGCATCGTCGCCCCTGCCCCCGCCCCGGCCGGGGCCGCCGTCGGCTGATGCCACACCTGGTATCCCGGCGATCAGGGCGGCGGCGGCCAGGGCCGCGCCCGCGTATCGGACCTTGCTCATGATGATGCTCCCTTCGAGCATGGATTGGTTGCTGCACAGCTGCCGTCTAGCTAGAGCGACAGCAGCTCGATCTCGCCCGGCCACGGGCGACGGCGCCAGGGCAGGCGCCGCCACGGTCCGGCGATCACGAGGGACGAGCCGGGCCACCGGGCGGGGGCCTGGAGCAGGGCGGCCCGCAGGGGTCCGACGAAGGTCTCGAAGGTGGCCGACGGCGCCACGGGATTGAGGCCCCGCTCCAGATCGGCCAGCCGCTCCAGCCGGGTGCGTTGCTGGCACCGCCAACTGTCCTCGTACAGATCCCACACCCCGCCCACCAGGCACAGGTCCCACTCGGCCCAGGTGCTCCACAGCGGCCTCGACCCGTCGATCGCCACCACGTGGACCGACGCCGGCGAGCCCGGCCCCCACCGCCCGGCAAGGGCGTCGGCCAGGCGGTCGCCCGGCACCTTGGGGCCGACGATCACGGTCGCCCGTCTCCGCCGGTGCCGACCGGCCGCGATCCGCTCCGGTGTGATCGTGGCCATGGCGACCATGGCCGCCAGTGTCCGCAGCCCGTCTGACGATGGCGTGGAAGCGGGGTGAACGCCGGGCGAACGTTGACCGACCGGCGGGCGTCGCCCAACGTTCACCTCACGGTCGCCTGGCGGCGACAGGCCTGACACCCCTCGCTGGTACCACTGAGATCATGAGCGCCAGCCTGGTCAACGACGAAAGCCCGATCCGCCGCACGCCGGTGCGGCGGATCCGGATCGAGCTCGAAGGGCCGATCAACTTCCGGGATCTGGGCGGCCCGGCGGCCCTGGGCGGCGCCGTCCGCCACGGCGTGGCCTATCGGGCCGACGGCCTGCACACGATGACGCTGGCCGACCTGGAGACCGTCTTCGGCCGCCTGGGCGTGACCCGGGTGATCGACCTGCGCAGCGAGGACGAGCGAACCGACCCCGGCCTCGGCCTGCTGGCCGACGCGCCGGTGGAGAACCACCACGTGCCGATCCTGGACCAGACCTCTTCGGTGTGGGCGGGAGGCACGGTGCGCCTGGCCGATCTGTACCGCTCCATGCTGGAGGAGTCGGCCGACCGGTTCGCCCGTGCCGTGCACCTGATCGCCCGGGCCGACGGGCCGGTGGTGTTCCATTGCGCCGCCGGCAAGGACCGCACCGGCCTGGTGGCGGCCCTCGTGCTCGGCCTGCTGGGGGTGGACGACCGCGACATCTGCGAGGACTATGCGGCCACGGGCGAGGTGGCGGCCCAGCTCCGCCAGCGCATCGAGACCATGGCCGCCGAGCCCCGGTACGCCGAACGGTTCGCCGCCGTGCGGGCCCGGGCCGACTGGCCCGAGCTGGTGGAGGAGATCACGTCGGCCCGCTACTCCACCATGGCCGCCCTGCTCGACGAGATCCGCAGCACCGACGGCACGATCACGTCCTGGGCGCTCCGCAACGGGGTGGCTGCGGCCGACATCGCCTACCTCCATCGCCGCCTGGTCGTCGTCCGATCCTGAGGCGGGTGGGCCACCGGCACCGTCGACCGGGCGATCGTTCAGCCCGCCGTGGTGGTGAGGGCGGCCGTGTCGTCTGTAGGGGTCCCGCCCTCGGCGTCGTAGCTGCACCCGACCATCACGAGGGCCGCGGCGGCGAGGGCGAGGAGCGGGCTGCCGCGGCGGCCCCATCGCCGGTGTCCGTGGCGCACTGAGCCCGATCCACCCGGCGCGATCAGCGCCGAGGCGGTGCTGGAGCAGTTGCGGCGGTCTGGCGGGTGCGGTGCCGGGTCCGCGTGCGGCACTGCTCGGTGAGCAGGACCTCCACCATCTGCTGGTAGACGTCGAGCGACGGAGCCGGTGCTCCCGGCCGATTGGCCAGGTCGTCCCATCGCCGGAGCTCGATGGCGTCGGCGCCTCCCGGTTCCAGGACGAAGCGGGCCAGCTCGTCGGGCGACATGGGGCCGCCCTGGATGATCAGGCTCCGGGCCGAGGCGGCCGTCAGGGTCGCTTCGTAGTACGGATCGACGGCGCACAGGTAGCGCTTGGCCGCCACGTGGAGCCGCACCGGGGCGGTGACCTTCTGGTCGAACCAACGGGCGAGGAAGTCCGCCCCCACCACCTCGTGAGCCGGCTCGGCCGACGCCCGCAGCGCCGAGCCGGGGCCGAGCAGGAGATGCCCGACGTCGTGGAACAACGCCGCCACCACCAGCGAATCGGGGGCGCCACCGGCCAGCGCATAGGCGGCCGCCTGGCAGGCGTGCTCACCGATGGTGACACCGCCCGCCTCCACCCGGTCATGCCCGAGCCGGCGGTAGAGCCCGACGAGGGCGTCGGCGATGTGGGCTGGCTCATGCAGCGCGGCCCACTGAGGGTTGGTCTCGGTCGGTCTGTTGGCGGGCGACATGGCCGGCACCGTACGACGGGCCGGTGAACGCGAGGTGTCGGGCTTCAGCCGGCGGGGTGAACATCGCAGCGGCCGGGGGCCGCGGCGAAACCGGGGTTCAGCTCTCGGCGTCCTTCTCGGCCTTGAGCGCTTCCCGCTCGGCCCGCACCGCCTCGCGCTCCGCCGCCAGGGCGTCTCGCTCGGCCTTCAGGACGTCGGCATCGTCAACCGGGGAATCTGATTTCGACGAGCCCCCCTTGCCGTCGTCAATGCCGTCCCGGAACTCCTTCTGGGCTCGGCCCAGGTTCCGGGCGAGCTCCGGCAACTTCGAGCCGCCGAAAAGGATCAAGACGATCACCAGGATGATCAACAGCTCTTGTGGGCGGAGGTTTGGCACGAACTCAGCCTAGCAGGCCGGTCTGTGGGGTGTTCGGCCCTACCGGGCAGAGCAGAACGCCGGTAGGCCCATGGGCCGGGCACCGAGGTTGGTGCCGCTCACGACGTGCCGGTGGCCCGCTGCCGCTCCACGGCCCGCTGGCGCCGAATGCGGCGCCGCTCGCGCTCGCTCATTCCGCCCCAGATCCCGAATTTCTCGCCGTTGACCAGGGCGAACTCGAGGCAGTCGTCCCGGACTACGCAGCCCCGGCACACCTCCTTGGCCTCCCGGGTGGAAGCGCCACGCTCGGGGAAGAAGAGGTCGGGATCCACGCCCAGGCAGTTGGCGTATTCCTGCCAGCTGGTATCGAGCATGAGATGCTTCCGCCCTGTACGCATAAGTTCCTCCTACCGCCGAGCAGCGACCGCTTGCGGGAGAGATCGGTGTTGTTCGTTCGTGATGACGGCGTGAGAGGCTCCCACTGCGATTCCGAGGTACACGGGCACGACAGATCCGGGGAAGCTACTTGACTGTAATTACATCACTGTAATCCCACAGTCGACAACCCGAAAATGCGAATATTTCAGGTCACCCACCAACACCAACACCCTGGCTCCATGTCCATCTCTCCCGAACGGGGCGGCCGCCGGCCCAGGCTCAACGGCCTGGCCACGGCCCGCCACTACCAGCGGGCCTGGCTGCGCGACGACGTGCTGGCCGGCGTCACGGTGGCCGCCTATCTCATCCCCCAGTCGATGGCCTACGCCGGTGTGGCCGGCCTTCCGCCGGCGGCCGGGTTGTGGGCCTCGGTGCCGGCGATGTCGGCCTACGCCCTGTTCGGCTCGTCGTCACGGCTGTCGGTGGGGCCGGAGTCCACCACTGCGCTGATGACCGCGGCCGCCCTCGCTCCCCTGGCTGGCGGCGACGCTTCCCGCTACACCGCGCTGGCCGCCCTGCTGGCCGTCATCGTGGGCGCGTTCTCGCTGGTGGCATGGGTGGCCCGGCTGGGGTTCGTGGCCGACCTGCTGTCACGCCCGGTGTTGATCGGGTACCTGGCCGGTGTGGCGGTGTCGATGGTGGTCGGCCAGCTGTCGCGGCTGACCGGAGTGCCGGTCGACGGCGAGCGGGTGCCGGCCCGCCTGTGGTCGTTCGCCTCCCGCCTGGGTGACGTGCGCCCGGCCCCGCTGCTGGTGGCGGCGGCGGTGCTGGCCGGGCTGTACCTCGTGTCCCACCACTGGCGCAGTGCCCCGGGGCCGCTGCTGGCGGTGGCGGCGGCCACCGCCGCCGTGGCCGCCTTCCACCTCGACCGCCGCGGGGTGGCCGTGATCGGCCCGCTCGGCTCGGGCGTGCCCCGCCTCGGTGTCGGTGGCGTCCGGCTGGAGGACGTGCGCCTGCTGGCGCCGGTGGCGGCCGGCATCGCCGTGGTCGGCTACACCGACAACATGCTCACCGCTCGGGCGTTCAGCTCGGGCCGCCGGACAGAGGGCGACGAGGTAGACGCCAACGCCGAGCTGCTGGCCCTGGGGGCGGCCAACGTGGCCTGCGGCCTGGCCCAGGGGTTCCCGGTGTCGAGTAGCGCCAGCCGCACCGCCCTGGCCGTAGCCCTCCGGGCCCGCACCCAGCTGTACTCGCTGGTGGCGGCGGCCACGGTGGTGGCGGCGGTCCTGGGCGGGCGGTCGGTGATCGCCCGTATCCCGGCCGCTGCGCTGGGGGCGGTGGCGGTCTACGCCGCCAGCCGCATGGTGGAGATCGACGACTTCCGCCGCCTGGCCCGGTTCCGGCGCACCGAGCTGGCCCTGGCCCTGGCCACCCTGGGCGCGGTACTGGTGCTCGACATCCTCTACGGGGTGCTGCTGGCCCTCGTGCTGTCGGTGGTGGACCTGCTGGCCCGGGTGGCCCGCCCGCACGACGCCATCCTGGGGCTGGTGCCGGGGCTGGCCGGCATGCACGACGTCGACGACTACCCGGACGCGGCCGAGGTGCCGGGCCTGCTCGTCTACCGCTACGACGCCCCGCTGTTCTTCGCCAACGCCGACGACTTCCGGCGCCGGGCCCTGCTGGCCGTCGAGACCCGGCCCGTGCCGGTCCGGTGGTTCGTGTTCAACGTGGAAGGCAACGTGGAGGTCGACCTCACCGCCCTCGACGCCCTGGAGGAGCTCCGGGCGGAGCTGGCGGCCCGGGGCATCGTGCTGGGCCTGGCCCGGGTCAAGCAGGACCTCCTGGTGTACCTGCGATCCGGCGGGCTGGCCGTCGCCATCGGCGAAGACCACATGTACCCCACCCTGCCCACCGCGGTGTCCGCCTACCGCCAGTGGGCCGACGCCAACCCGGCCGCAGAGCGGCCGCCGGTGGGTGGGGCCCCACCGGCTGATGGGGAGGCGGTGGAGCCGCCGGGGGCCCGGCCCCCCAGGTGACGGCTCAGGCGGTACGGCGGCGACCGGAGAGGAGTTTTCGCTTGTGCTCGATGAAGTCGACCAGCACGTAGTCGCCCAGGTTCTCGGGGCTGGTGAAGAAGGCCCGGCCCTTGTTGAGGGCGGTCAGGCGCTCGATGAAGCCCCGTAGGCCGGAGTCGGGGTCGAGCATGAAGGTGTTGATCGTGATCCCGGCCCGGGTGCAGCGCATCACCTCGGCCATGGTCTGCTCGATCGTCTCCCGGGCCGGCGGGTAGCTGAAGAACGGGGTGCCGTCCTGGAGCAGGTGGGCCGTCGGTTCGCCGTCGGTGATCATGATGATCTGCTTGGTGCCGGTCTGCTTGCTCAGCATCTGGCGGCTCAGGCGGAAGGCGTGCTGCATGTTGGTGCCGTAGACGAAGTCCCACGACACTTCGGGCAGCTCGCTGGCCTTCAGCTCCTTGGCCACCTCGCTGAAGCTCACGATCCCCAGGTAGTCGCGCGGGTATTGCGACGAGATCAGGGAATGGAGGGCCATCGCCACCTTCTTGGCCGGCAGGAAGTTGTCCCGCATCGGCATCGACAGCGACAGGTCCAGCATGAGCACGGTGGACGAGCGGACCTGGCGCTCGGTGCGCTCCACCTCGAAATCCTCGGGGGTGAGCTTCACCGGGGTGCCGCCCCCGGCCCGCTGGATGGCGTTGCGGACCGTGCGCTCGATCTGGAGGTTGAACGGGTCGCCGAACTCGTAGGGCTTGGTGTCGAAGTTCCGCTCGTGGCCGATGCCGGCCGGCTCGATGTCGTGCTTGCCCAGCTTGTCCGGCGCCAGCCGCTTGAACAGGTCGCCCAGGGCCTGCTGGCCCAGGCGGCGCAGGCCGCGGGGCGTGAGCTCCAGGCGGCCCTCCTTGTTCTGGATGAGCCCCTGCTCCTCCATCATCTTGGCCAGCTGGCTGACCCGCTCCAGGCTGGCCGCCGAGTCTTCGCCCAGGAGGCGGCGGACCTCGTCGAGGTCGACCTCGGCCAGGGCCTGGGGGGAGGTGGGCTGGCGCAGGAAGTTCTCCAGCTGGTCGAGCTGGCCCAGGTCCCGGAGCATCTGGGAGGCGTCGGCGAAGCCCAGGGGATCGAAGCCGGAGAAGTTGTAGCTCTGCTGCCAGCCGGCCCCGGGGAACATCTGCTGCAGGTTCTGACCGAGGCGGCTGGCCTCGAAGTTGAGGTCCATGTCCTCCAGGAGCTGGTTGGCCAGATCCTGGAGCTGGGCCCGCTGCTCGGGGGTCATCGAGTTGAGCATGGCCTGCATGGCCGCCATGCGCTGGGCCAGCGATTCCAGCAGCTCGTCGAGCGTCTCGGGGTTCTCGGGGAAGAAGTCTCCGTAGTCCTCCATGAACTTCTGGAAGTCGGGCTCCTCACCCCGGGCCCGCTGCTCGATCATGTCGTTCAGCGCCGACATCATGTCCTTCATGCGCTGCATGTCTTCCGGCGACATGTTCTCCATGGCCCCGGTCATCTGATTGAACTGCTGCTGCATGAGCTGCTGGCGCAGCTGGTCGAGCAGCTCGTTGAACTTCTGCTGGGCCTCTTCCGACTCGAACTCGTAGTTCTGCAGGCCCCGCACCTTGCCAGCCAGGTCGGGCGGCATCAGGTCGAGCTGCATCTGCTTTTGGGTGGTGGACTCCTGGGCCAGTTCGGCGTTGCGCCGGGCCTCGTCGCTGGCGTCGGGGTCGCCCAGCTCCATATCGGCCAGGGCGCGCCGGTCTTCCAGGGCCTGCTGCTCCATGTCGACGAGCTCGTTGAGCGCTTCGTTGACCTCGTCGTACACGCCGCCGAGGTCGTGATTCTGCAGGCGTTCCTGGCGCTCGCGGCGGAGCCGTTCGAGCATCTCCCGCAGGCCCTGGACCCGCTCGCCGTTGCGGTCCTCGAAGCCTTCCTGCATGAGCCGACGCAGGGCGGCGAGTGGATCGCCGTGGTACATCAGATCATCGGTCAGCTCGTTCAGCACGTCGAAGGCGTCGAAATCGAAGCCCTTCTGCGAGCCGTCCCAGCGGGAGTAGCGGTATCGCTGTCCGACCATCCACCAAGCGTAGTTCGCTGCGCCGGCCGGGGCCCCCTCGGGCGGAAAGCGTGACGGCGGCGTCACCGCTCGATCCGCGACACAGTTCGAGCCGTGCGACGAACTGAGCGCCGAGCGCACCAATCGCGACGTCGCTTCGAACTGGGTCGCGGATCGAGCGGTCGTAGGCTGAGCCCGTGAGCGACGGGGAAGCCGACGACGGCGGGCAAGGGCAGCGACGCACCTGGGAGAAGGGCGTGGTCCTGACGGCCACCGAGATCGAGGGCTGCGCCCCGGCGGCCGACTGGAGCCGGTGGATCACAAGGGGCCGCGCCCCCGTGAGCACGGCACCCCTGCGATCGTTCAAACCGGCGGCCGAGGCCGACGACCTCACGATGCGGGAGGCCGACACCGTGGCGCCGGGGACCACGGCCGGGATCGCCCCGTCGGCTTCCGCCCTCACCGAGGACCTGGAGCAGCTGGCCGGGCTCGGGATCGACGCCATCGCCGTCACCCTCGAGTGGGCCCGGCTCCAGCCCACACCGGCGGCCTACGACGGCGCCGCGGTGGAGGCCCGTATCGAGCTGTTGCAGGCGGCCCGGGCCCAGGGGCTGCGGGTGTGGGCCTGCCTGGTGGACGGCACCCTGCCTGGATGGTTCGCCGACGACGAGGGCGGGCTCGACGACGACCGGGCCCGGGGGCTCCTCTGGCCCCGCCACATCGACTGGGTGGGCGAGACGTTCGGCGGGCTGGTGGACGGGTGGATCCCCCAGCGGGAGCCGCTGCTGTGGGCGCTGCGCCGCCATCTGCTGGGCGAGGCCCCGCCCGGAGACCGAGACGTCCGGGCGGCCGCCCGGGCCGTGCAGTCGGCCATGCTGGCCGAAGGCGAGGCGTGGCGCCTGCTGCGAGGCACGGCCCCGGTGGCCACGTACCAGACGGCCCGCACGATCGTGGCTCAGCCCGACAACGTGAAGGCCACCCCCCAGGCCCGCCTGGTGGAGCGGCTGTTGTGGCACCCGTGGCTGGGGGCGCTGACCGAGGGCGAGCTGGTGGTGGCCGATCTGCCGCCCCGCACCGTCGAGCACCTGCGAGGGGCGTTCGACCGGGTGCTGGTGGAGCTGCGGCCGGCCGTGCTGGTGGACGCGGCGGGGGCGTGGAAGCCATATCCGCCCGACGCCCCGATCGGGCCCAGCGGCTGGGCGGCATGGGTGGAGGGGATGGGCGAGGCCCTGCACCGGGCGGCCGAGGAGCTGGGCGACCACGAGATCGTGGCCGCCGGCAGCCTGGCCGACGTGGCCGACGACGGCCGGGCCCGGCCCGACCACATCTCGGCCGTGCTCGACCTGGTGGGCGAGGCCAGCCGGTCAAGCACCGTGGCCGGCTGGTGGCAGACGAGCCCTATCGACGGCTACCACTGGCAGCGGGGGTTCGGGGTGCAGCCCGGGCTCATCACGGCCGATCGCCGCGAGACCCCGGCCGCCGCCACCTTCCGGGCCGACGGAGCGGCCACGGGCTGAAGCCCAAGCAGCGGTAGCGGCAGCGGCGGGCACGAGCCCGCCACCGAAGGCCCCGGGCCGTCGCCCGCCTCTACGTTCGACCGGGCGCGGCCCGGGTACCACTACGGGAACCGCCGCCCGACGGCAGCGACCGGGAGGTCGGCGGCGCACGGTGGTGCAAGTCGCATCACAGTGCAAGCCGTAGGCACAAGGACCGGAGGAGGATCGTGAGCGAGGCGGACAACACTTGGCGGGTGGATCTGGACGGACAGCACTACGAGATCGAGGTCAACCATTACACGATGACCGGCAGGATCGACGTGCTCGTGGACGGCAGCGTCGTCGGACGCAAACGGTTGCTCTTCACCCAGCGGGAGATCCCGCTGCGTCTGGGCCAACACGCGGCGCAGGTGACGGTCGACTTCGCCAACCTCGGCTTCAGTGCCCGCAGCAAGCTGCACGTCGATGGTCGCTACGTGGAGCCGCTGCGGCGCTGAGCCGCCCCGGCCACAGGCTGGGAAGAGCTAGGCCTCTTTGCGGGTGGCGCAGCGGACCCGGTTGCCGTCGGGGTCCGTCAGGTGCACCTCGTGGCCCCAGGACTGCTCGATGAGCTCGGCCCCGAACTCCTTGGCCACGAGATCCACGTCTTCCACCCAGTAGTACAACAGGGTGTCGGGCGTGGCGTCGCCAGGGTGCTCGCTCAGGTGGATCTCGATGTCGCCCTTCTTGATCCCGGCGTAGCCCGGGAACTCATCGGAGTACCGGTGTTCGAACTCCTTGACGAAGCCCAACCGGGCGTACCACTCGGCCGAGCGAGCGGTGTCGGCGACCTTCAAGATGGGGACGAGCTGTTCCGCCATGGGGCACCACCATATCCCCTGCGCGCCCGACGCGCCCTGGGGCGCCCGGGACCGGCGGTTGGAAATTTTGCCGGTTGACAGGTCGCCGGAGGCGAATGCTATGCCCGGGCCCGGTAGCTGGCCCGGCCGCCCACGGCGTCCTTGTTCAGCCGCTTCGACAGGTGGAGACCCTCCAGCAGGAGCTCCATGGCCGAGGCCTTGGCCCCAGCCGACGTGCTCTCGCCCACCAGCCCGGCCACGGGGGCCGACATGGCCGGCACCTTGGACAGGGTGTCGGCATAGGCGCTCACCGGCAGGTCGTCGCCGGCCGACAGGGTGAGATCGGCCTCGAAGGCGTCGATCACCTGGCGGATGCTCTCGGCCGACACATGGTCCTTGAACACGGTGAGGATCGCCCCCCGCAGGAGGTGCTCGATGACCTCCTCGTCGCGCCCCTCCTCCAGCGACTCCACCTCGATCTTGCCGGCGGTCGAGGCGAACAGGGCCCCCAGGTCGCTGACCCGGGGCACCACCTCGGTCTCGCCCAGGCGCAGGGCACGGCGGGTGGCGGCCGCCACCATCGTCTCCATGTTGGCCACCGTGAGGCGCACCGACACGCCCGAGCGCTGGTTGATCTGGGGGCTGGAGCGGGCCAGGTGGGTGAAGGTGGCGATGAGCTCCTCCATGAACGCCGGGATCTCGACGTTCAGGCCGGCCACATCGTCCGTCGTCGGCAGGTGCGACTCCTGGCGGGCGATGTCTACCTCGGTGCTGATCTCCAGCGGGTAATGGGTGCGGATCTGGGCCCCGAAGCGGTCCTTCAGCGGCGTGATCATCCGGCCCCGGTTCGTGTAGTCCTCCGGGTTGGCCGACGCCACCAGCATCACGTCGAGCGGGAGGCGGATCTTGTAGCCCCGGATCTGGACGTCGCGCTCTTCCAGCACGTTCAGCAGACCCACCTGGATCCGCTCGGCCAGGTCGGGCAGCTCGTTGATGGCGAACACGCCCCGGTTGGTGCGAGGCACCAGGCCGTAGTGGAGGGTCAGCTCGTCCGACAGGTACCGGCCCTCGGCCACCTTGATCGGGTCCACCTCGCCGATCAGGTCGGCGATCGACGTGTCGGGCGTGGCCAGCTTCTCGCCGAAGCGGTCCCGGCGGTGCACCCAGTCGATCGGCGTGCCCTCGCCCAGCTCGTCGACCAGCGCCTTGGCATGGGCCGACACCGGGTTGTACGGGTCGTCGTTGATCTCCGAGCCGTGCACGATCGGCATCCACTCGTCGAGCAACTCGGTCAGCTGGCGGATCATGCGGGTCTTGGCCTGGCCCCGCTCCCCCAGGAAGATGATGTCGTGCCCGGCCAGCACGGCGTGCTCGAGCTGCGGGAGCACGGTGTCCTCGTAGCCCAGCACACCGGGGAACAACGGCTGGCCAGCCTTGATCTTGGCCACCGCGTTTCGCCGGATCTCTTCCTTCACGGACCGCGAAACCCACTTCGAAGCTCGCAGTGCGCCCAATGTCTGGGGTCGATCAGCCACGTCACGACCCTACCTCTCCTCGCGAGGTGGTGCAGGTTCGGGCTGTGTTCTACGGGGGCTGCGCGCCCCCGACGGCCTCGCTGCGCTCGGCCTCCCCCATCGCCGGCGGGGACCCCAACCCCACCGGCGGCGCTGCGCGCCTGCGCCTCCCCCATCGCCGTCGGGGGACCCCAACCCCACCGGCGGCGCCCGGGAGTTCGTCGAAGACGAGCTCAAGGAACCCGTAGGGTCCCCTAGACTTCATGGATGGATCTGTCGGGCTTGTGGCGGGCGGCGGTGCGGACACCGCAACTGGAGGCCGCCGGCGTCGACTCCGACCTCGACGACTCGGCATGGGAGATCGTGGGGGTGCCCGGCCATTGGGGCCAGGCCGCAGCGCTGGCCGAGGAGCCGGGCCCCGTTATCTACCGCCGCCGCTTCACCCTGGCCCCGCCGCCCGAGGGCCGCCGGGCCTGGCTCCGCTTCGACGGCATCCTGTCCGAGGCCGAGGTGTGGCTCGACGGCAACCTCCTCGGTGACACCGGCGTCTACTTCGCCGCCCACCGGTTCGACATCACCTCGATCCTGTCGAACGAGGAACGGGCGGGCGACGAGCACCTCCTGGCCGTCGAGGTGGCCTGCGAGGGCGACCGCCCGGGGGCCAAGCGGTCGATCACCGGCTCGCTCCAGGCCGGCCCACTGGCCCCACCCGGGTCACCGGGCGGCATCTGGCGCCCGGTCGGCGTCGACACCACCGGGCCGGTCGCCATACTGCGGGCCCGCCTGTTGTGCGTGCGGGCCACCGAGGCCGAGGCCGAGCTCCAGTTCCGGGTGGTGATCGACGCCGCCGCCGCCGGCCAGATCCGGATAGACACCTCGATCACGGCGCCCGACGGCACCACCGCCGGCGGTGTGGCCCACCACGACGTCGCCTCCGGGGAGAACCGGCTGGAGTGGACGTCGGTCATCCCCCGCCCCCACCTGTGGTGGCCGGCCTCCCTCGGACCCCAGCCCCGCTACGAGGTGTCGATCGCCCTGCGCTCGCTCGACGGCACGCTCAGCGACCGCCGCCACTGGCGAACCGGGCTGCGCACCGTGGAGGTCGACGACTTCCAGTGGAAGGTCAACGGCGAGCGGCTGTTCGCCAAGGGCGTGGCCGTCGGCCCCCACGGCCGGTTCCTGGCCCTGGCCGAGCCCGACGACCTCCGCCACGAGCTTCAACTCGCCCGTGACGCCGGCCTCGACCTCGTCCGGGTCCACGGCCATGTGAGCCGCCCCGAGCTCTACGGCCTGGCCGACGACCTGGGCCTGCTCGTGTGGCAGGACCTCCCACTCGTGGGCAGCTACGCCACGCGTACCCGGGCCGCAGCCCGGGCCGTGGCCCGGGCGGCGGTGGACGAGCTGGGCCACCATCCGTCGGTGGCGCTGTGGTGCGCCCACGATGAGCCCAACGGCCCACCCCTCCCCGTTCCCGACCCGGCCGAGTCTCCCGCCCCCCGCCTCGGCCGACGGCTGGGCCGCCACCTCGCCCCCAGCTGGAACCGCTCGGTGCTCGACCCGCTGCTACGCCGCGAGCTGCGGTCGGCCGACCCCACCCGATCGGTCGTCACCCGCTCCGGGGCGCTGCCCGGCCTGCTCGAGCTGCACGACTCCGACAGCCACCTGTGGCTGGGCTGGCGCACCGGCCGGCCCGAAGACCTGGCCGATCTGCTCCGGCGCTGGCCCCGCCTGGCCGCCTTCGTGGGCGCCATCGGATCCCAGTCGGCCGCCGTCGAAGACTGGCCGCCCGACGCCCCGGCCTGGGCCACCGCCGAACGGGGTGCCTTCGAGCGCTACATCCCCCGGGGGGCCTATGCCGACGGCCAGACCTGGGCGGCCGCCACCCGGGCCTACCAGGCCGACCTCATCCAGGTGCAGATCGAGACCCTGCGCCGCCTCAAGTACGCCCCGGCCGGCGGGTTCTGCGTGATGGCCCTGTTCGACGCCGAGCCCGACGGTGGGTTCGGCCTCCTCGACCACGACCGCATCCCCAAGCCGGCCTACGACGCCGTGGTGGAGGCGTGCCGGCCCGTCATCGTGGTGGCCGACAGCCCACCCCCGATCGCCACCCCCGACGAGCAGTTGTCGCTGGCCGTCCACGCCGTGAGCGACCTGCGCCACGAGATCGGGCCGGTGCGGGTGACGGCCCGGGCCCGCCTCCACGACTGGATGGTGGAGCGCCACTGGATCGGCCAGCTCCCGGCCGACAGTTGCGCCTACATCGGCACCATCGACCTGCGCATCCCGCCCCGCACCGGCGCCCTCACGATCGAGCTGGAGCTGGAGGCGGGCGACCGCTACATCACCAACCGCTACCAGACAGTGGTGATCCCGCCCTCGGAGTCGATGGCCCCCGCCAGCCGCCACCGCCTGCGGTAGCCGGTCGACGATCGACTCGTCCCGGCATCGAGCGCCGCGAGGTCGACCGGGCCGGATCGGCCGGGGACCCGGTGACAGTGCGCTTGACCGTTGCCATCAATGCCACATCGATGGCACGATAGTGGCATGGCAAGGATGCGCCTCAGCACAACGGTCGACCGGTCTCTGCTCGAAGAGGCCCGTCGAGCACGAGCGGAGTCGAGCGATGCCGAGCTGATTGACGAGGCACTCACGGCGCTGCTGGCCCGCGATAGGGCGGCTGAGATCGATGCCGCCTACAACACTGCCTACGCCGAGCATCCCCTGGATGAGCCGGATGAGTGGGGCGACCTGGGGT
>JAWKIL010000043.1:0-22129 GCA_041394285.1 Acidimicrobiales bacterium
CTCGGTGAACAGGACGGTCCGGTTCTCGATGAGCTGGTCCGACGCGCAGAGCCCGACGGGGGTCAGGCGCTCGTCCCGGACGCCGTGCTCGTTGACCAGGACGTCGTGCACGGCCTGCGCCCGGGCGGCGGACAGCTGGCAGTTGGCTTCGGGTGCACCGTCCGGCGAGGCGTACCCTTCAACGAGCACCTGCTCGGCCCGGGACGAGTTGATGATCTCGGCGATCGTCGCCAGCACCGGGTCGAACTCTGGCGCCACCTCGGCCGAGCTCGACTGGAAGCGAATCCGCAGCGACTCGTCGTTGGCTTCACAGATCTCGCACAGCGTCTCGGCCCGTAGCTCCGATCGCTGGAGAGCCGGGCGACCGTCGGCACCCATCGTGTCGAGGTAATAGAGCGCCTCGAACGGGCGGCCGTCAGCGGTGAGCTCGTACGGGCCACCGGCGCCGTCGTAGTCGATGTTCTGCCCACTGTCGAGGAGTTGGAGGCAGTCGGCGTAGGTCAGGCATGTCTGCCCCGAGACCGTCACACCGTTGATCTCGGCCGCCACGGCCGATGGTTCCGTTGTTCCGGCCGCCGCAGCGGCCAGGGCCAGGATGACGACGGCGTCGTAGGACTGGGCGTCGTAGCTTTCCAGCCGCTCCCCGGCGGCGATCTCGAGCCTCGTCCGTAGCGCACTGAGCGCCGGCCCGGTGGCTTCAGCCCCCACCGTCACCTGGTGGGCGCCCTCCAGCAGGGCGCTCCGGTCGCCCAGGGCGTCGGCGATGTGGGCGTTGCCGTCGACGAGCCAGACCGACCCGAAGTCATAGCCCAGGTCGCTCAGGATCTCGGCCGCTTCCGCTGACTGCTCGTCGAAGGCGATGAGCACGATGGCGTCGGGGCCGGCGCTCACCACCTCGGCGATGCGCGATCGATCGATCTGGTCCTGCAACCCGAAGCTGTACTCGGCTATGACCCGGGGTTTGGCCTCGCCCCCTTCGAAGTTCTGCTCGAACTCGTCCTCGAGGGCCGATCCGTAGGCGTCGTCGAGGTGGATCACGGCGGCCTTCGTCTTGCCGGCCTGCTTGATCTCTCTCGCCAGGAGCCGTCCCTGGATGGCGTCGGAGGGGGCGGTGCTGAAGCTGAGGCCCAGACTGTCGGCATCGTCGAGGAGGGGGGACGTGGCGTTGATCGACAGCTCGATCACGCCGGCCCCGGTCACCTGGGGCAGGACGTTGAGCGAGGCCTCCGAACCGACGTTGGTGATCAGGGCATCGGGGCAGGTTCCGAGCAGTTCGGTGACCTCGTCGGGTGTCGGCTGGTTGGCGGTGGTCATCTCCTGATAGCCGATGGGTGGCCTGCCGCTCTGCTCGTTGACCGCGTTCACCTCGTCGACGGCGACCTGGGCGGCGCGTGCCCGCAGGTTGTCACCCAGCAGGGCGCTGTTGACGAACCGGATCGCCAAGCCGTCGCCTCCGCCAGCACAAGCGGCGTCGTCGGTCAGATCGCCGGAAACGACGGCGGCAGCGTCGCCGGCGGCACCGCTGCTGCCGATCGGAGGCCCGTCCGATCCGGCGTTGCCGAAGAACTGGAAGGCCAACAGCACGAGCGAGAGGCAGGCGAGGGCGCCGGTTGCCATGTAGGGCCAGCGGGGCGAGCGCTTGGACTCGGTGCTCAGCATCGTCGGGTCCCGCTCGGCGGCGACGAGGCGCTTCAGCTCGATGCCGTTGCGCAACCGTCGTGCTTCGGGCGCCAGGCAGCGGGTGATGATGGTGCGGGTCTCGTCGGGTATGGCGCTGTCGATGTCCGGAATGCCCCGGAGCTGGCTCGTCTCGTCGGCAAAGGGGCGCCGGCCCGTGGCCGCCTCGTGGAGCACGATCCCCAGGGACCACAGGTCGACGTTGGGGCGGACCGGGGGCAGGGCCTGGCCGGTTCGAAGGGCTCGGAGGAGCTCGGGCGGGGCGTAGTGCGGCGTCGCTCCGATGAGTGGGGCCCAGGTCAAGGGGCCGATGCTCGCTGCGGTCTCCAGATCGGCGAGTTTCCACACGGTGTCGAACTTGAGGATGTTCGCCGGCTTGATGTCGCTGTGGATCAGGTTGGCTTCGTGGAGCGCAACGATGCCCTCGATGAGGTCGTCCTGCAGCCTCGTGAGCCCGGCGCCCTGAAGCCGGCCGACGCGTCGAAGGTGGTCGGCCAAGCTCTCGTCGCCGAGCTCGTGGATGAGGACCACACACGGACCGGCATCCGGGGTTTCGGCCCTGAAGGCGTCGTAGGCCTGCACCACGTTGGGTTCGCTCGCGACCTGCCGGGCCTTCTCGTACTCGTCGATCAGCCACTTGGCGGCTTCGGGGCTGGGAATGGGCGTGATCTTGAGCGCCGCCTCCGGGGGAAACTCCCGCACCCGCAGACCGGTGTAGCGGACGCGGTAGACCGACGACGTGCCGCCGTCGGCGAGGTGGGACGTCACCTGCCAGTTCTCGAACTGATGTCCGTCAGCCAGGTGCACTCGTCGGTGGCTGGGAACCGTGGGCTGCGAGCCGTTGGTGCCCGTCATGGCCGGGAGCCTACAGCGTTGCGACAAGCAGCTGGCTTCAGGGTCGGGCCCGGCCGTCGGCCGGGGCCGACCGGTTCAAGCGATGTCACACGTCGAGCCGGAATCCTCCGTCGCCGAGGTTCACCAGCCGGCCCGCGGTGGGCTCGGGGAAGTGGGTGCCGATGACGAGGGCGCCCGAATCGGCCCAACGGGCGAACGCCTCGCGGCGGCTGGCCCGCGACTGGCTCTGGTCGCTGTCCACCACGGCGGCGAGCTCGGGATCGGCGATCTGCATGGGGGAGTGCACCATGTCGCCGGTGATGACCGCCCGCTGGCCGGCCGATTCGACGATGAGCGAGATGTGCCCGGGGGTGTGTCCCGGGGTCGACTCGAACCACACGTTCTCGCTGATCCGGTGGTCGACGGCCACGAGGTCGGCCAGGCCGGCGTCGTGGATCGGGGCCACCGAGTCGCCGAACACGTCGTCGCCGAACAGGTCGGGGGTGGACTTCCAGTGCTCGAACTCGGGCCGGGCGAACAGGTAGCGGGCGTTGGTGAAGGTCGGCACCCACTGGCCGTCGACCAGGCGGGTGTTCCAGCCGACGTGGTCCACGTGGAGGTGGGTGCAGACCACCTCGGTTATCGACTCCGGCGGGTAGCCGGCGGCGGCCAGGTCGTCCAGGAACGGGAGCTGGAGGTTGTTCCAGTCGGGGCTGTGGCGGGGCTTATCGTTGCCGACGCAGGTGTCGACGGCGATGCGGTGCCCGCCCACGTCGACCACGAGGCACTGGATGCGCAGCAGGAGATAGCCGTCGTCGGTGACGAAATGGGGGCGGAGCCAGCCGGCGGCCTCGGCCCGGGCCAGGACGTCCTGCTTGCTCAGGCCGTCGAACAGGAACCTCGGCGAGGTGGGTGCCTGGCTCTCGAGGATCGAGGTGATCGTCGCCTCGCCGACCTTCCACTGCAGCATGCCCGTGCGCCTCCTCCGGCCGACTCGCGGTCGACCCCCGTGTCCCATCTGGCGATCGGCCGCCACGCTAGCGTGCCCCCCTCGGGGACTTCGAGTTCGCTCGCGGCGAACTTCGCCGCTCGGCGCCGGCGCGTTCGAACCGACGGGGTCCCGGTCCCAGGGCTGGCTTAGTGTCTGTGCCATGAACCGCTGGCGGCGCTCCCCGGGGAGGCGATGAATGCGCATCGGTCTGTTCCATCCGAACGCCCGCTCGATCCACGCCATGTCGCCCGAGATGCTGGCCCGCTGTGCCGACCCGCTCGACATCGACGCCCAGGTCGCCATGGCCCGGGCGGCGGAGGAGGTCGGTCTCGACTACCTCTTCATGGCCGACGCCTGGGGCCGCTACGGACCCCGCTCCACGGCCATGGGGCTGCAGGATCCGATCCTGCTGCCCCCGATCCTGGCGGCGGCACTGGTGCCGGTCACGTCTCGCATCGGGCTGATCACCACCGTGCACACCAGCTACTTCTCGCCGCTCGTGGTGGCCCGCATGGGCGCCGCGCTCGACGCCCTCAGCCGGGGTCGGTGGGGCATCAACGTGGTGACGGGGGCCGGCATGGCCGAGGACCTGCTGGTCCAGACCGGCGTCGAATTCACCCACGACGGGCGCTACGAGCGGGCCGAGGAGTTCGTGGAGGTGCTGGAGCGGGCCTGGTCGGGGCGGCCCTTCGAGTTCCGGGGAGCGCATTTCGACCTCGCTGGCGACCTGGTGGGGCCGGCCACCGTGCAGCAGCCCCGGCCGCTCGTCGTCAGCGCTGGCGCCTCCGTCGCCGGCCAGCGTTTCGCCGGGCGGTACAGCGACATGGTGTTCATGCCCGGGCGGACCCCGCTCGAGACGTGCCGGGATCGGATGGACGGCATCCGGGCCGAGGCCGAGCGGGCCGGGCGCCGCGGCGACGACGTACGGCTCCAGATGCACGCCAGCATCGTGGTGCGGGCCAGCGGGGCCGAGGCCCGCGAGTTCGCCGAGGAGCTGGCGGCCGGCGTCGACGTGGAGGCGGTGGCGGAGTACCTCGGCGGCATCCGCAGCAACATCTCCACCTACGACGACATCTATGCCGAGATGGGGGAGCTGCAGCTCCGCCAGATCGGTTCGGTGGCCGGTGCCCGACAGATCGTGGGTGACCCGGGCGAGGTCGCCGACCAGATCGAGCTGCTGAACACCGAGTTCGGTTGCGACGGGGTGGCGATCACGCTGCCGCTGTGGCAGGCCAGCGAGGTCCGCCGGGTCGGCGAGCTGCTGTTGCCCGAGCTGGAGCGCCGCGGCCTGTGGGTGGCGGCCCCTGGCGTCTAGCGCCCGACGGTAGGTCGCGGTGGGCTTGCGGCCCGACGCTGGCCCGAGCGCCGGCCAGCCCGATCCCCGATGCGGAACGGGGCTTCCCCCGATTCTCCCGGGAGGCTCCCGTTCTAGCGTCGCTCGAAGCCGGTACATGGCGTGCTGGTCGATTCGGAGGGAACACCATGAACATCGAGCACAACCGCGCCCGGGCGCGCCTCCTGGCCGGGTTGGCACTGGCCGCCACCCTCACCGTGGGGTGGGTCGGTGTCGCTGGCGCCGATCCCGGCAACCCCCGGGAGCCCGAGTCACCCGAGACCCCCACGGATCCCGGGCCCGATGAGCCGGGCCGAGAGGGCGACGGCAGCGATCAGGATGATTGGAAGATGGACGATCTCTGCGACCCGTTCGGCGACAAGCCGTGCATCCCGAGCCCTGTCGACCCCCGGCCGGCACCTGCGCCGTCCCCGACCCCGTCCCCCGCCCCGTCGCCGTCCCCGGCCCCGGCCCCATCGCCAGCGCCGGGCCGGATCGTGCGCTGAGGACCGCCCCACCTGTCTCCCGGCTGCCCCCATTCGACGAGATCAGCCGCGGACCGGGCACTGAGGTCCGCCGTCACACGCCTTCTTGGCGTACCACGACGATGACAGCCAAACCAGCGGCCGATGCGCACGGACTCAAGGAGACGTCCAACGGAACCTCACTACCGTCGAGACGCCGGCCCACGAGGCGCATACCGCCGCCGAGCGGGCGCGGACCGGGCTCGGACAGGTAGCGGTCCAGGGCAGCCTCGTGGGCGGAGCGATAGCGTTCGGGAACGAGCAGTTCAAGCGGCATCCCCACGAGGTCCTCGAACTCGTGGCCGAAGATCTCAGCCGCCCGCTCGTCGGCGTTCGTGATGGTTCGGTGGCCGTTCACCACGAGCACACCTTCCACGTTTGTGACCCCCAGCACCTGCTGCAACTGGACCGATCCGACGGAAGACCCAAGGGCCGAGGAGCCGTGCGAGCCGTCGGCAAACCAGGAGCGCAAGCGCAGAGCTGCGATGTCGGCCAACGACCTGAAGAACTCCCGCTCCGATGCCTCGAAGAGCCGCTGGGTTTCGAACGACAGGCCGAGCGCGCCGAATGGCTGGCCTCGGGACAGCAGGGGGATGGCCGCCCATGCTCCCGAACGGGGCCACTTGGCCGGGAAATCAACGTAGTCCTCCTCCCCGGGGCCGCCACGGGTCAGAAACACTCCCTCGCCGGTCCGCGCCGCCACACAGAGAGGAAGCTGGCGGTCAAGGCCGAAGGCGCCCGCCTGCCGAGCCTCGTCAGCGGAGTAGCCGATGGCGCCCGCCACGTGGAGGTGGTCACCTTGTACCAACCCGAGCAAGCCGCCGATGGCACCGAGGCCGGCGATTCCCTGCCGCACGACGATGTCGATGACCTCTTGGGGGGCTACGTCACCGCTCAGCGCTGAGGCGACCATACTCAGCCGGTTGAAGCGGTTGATCGGACCGTCATCCAAGCCAACGAACACCGGACACTCCACCCCTCAACGCGCGAGGTAAGAGTGTAACGCACGTCACACGGCGAACCGGCTTGATCCGTGTGTCAGTCACCTATGCCGGCGGTCCGGTCGAGCTCCTGCAGCAACTCGTACGCTGCTGTCTCGACCGCCTTGTGGCGCCACTCGGCGGCTCGGTAGACACAAGCGATCAGCGCCGAGCGGTGCAGCCGGCGGAAATCGCCGAACACGAAGGCGTACCGTCGCTTGGTGTCATCGCTGGCTCCGACCGTGAGGCCGATGTGCCAACGGGCGTACTCGGGCCACGGATGCCGGTCCAGGTACTCGTTCTGTCGAGCGGTCGTCGGTTGAACATCACCCCAGTTGCTCCTCAGGGTGTACCGCTTGGCTTCGATCAACTGTCGGGCGTACTCCAGCGCCGTCGGATTCACCTCGTACCTGGCCATCGTCACCTCGCCGCGTCGACCAGAAGCATTCCCCCGATCCCCACCTCCTAGCCCTGCCTGCGGGAGCCCCTGTTGTCGACGAACACTCCCGATGCCAGGCCTCCGATGTGGCCCGTCGACCGGGGGCCAGCTCCTGTCGTCCGCCGCCGCCGAGGCGCCCAGCGATAGCGGCGGGGCGCAGCTCGGCCGGTGAGGTAACAGGGGGATGGTCGGAGTTGTGTTACTGAACGGTTACAGTCTCTGGTCGTCTGCCATCGTTCGCCGTCCGTCACCTCGGGTGGTGCCACGCCTGCGGGCTAGGCCCGTACTGGAGACCCATGATCACTGCGACTCCCACCAGCACCGGAACCGTCCCGACTCCCCGGCGGGAAGTGGACCCCGGATCCCCGGCACAGCCACCGCCACCGCCCCGCGGGCCGATCGATTCCACCCGACCCGGGGCCAGGCGGGGGTTCGCCTTGTTGGCGTTGCTCGCCCTGGTGGCCCTGGTGGCGATCGTCGGTGGCGTCTATTACGTGCTCAGCCCGGTGCGGGTCGAGCTGTCGGTCGACGGTGAGACCCAGTCGATCGAGACCCGGTCCGGCTCAGTGGCCGAGCTGCTGGCCGATCAGGGCATCGTCGTCACCGACGCCGACCTGGTCGACCCGCCTCTCGCCGCCGAACTGGCCGAGGGCACCACGATCACCGTCAGCTACGCCCGGCCGGTGACGCTCGTCGTCGACGGCGTGGAGACCGCGCACGTCACCACGGGGCTGACGGTGGGTGATGCCCTCCAAGCGCTCAGCGCCCCCACCGACGGCGCTGCCGTGTTGGCCCCCCTGTCCGATGCGGTCCCCCGTGGCGGGGCGACGATCGAGATCATCACGCCCAAGCCGGTCACCCTCGACGTGGGCGGCCAGCCGTCCGGCGTCACCAGCACGGCGAAGACGGTGGGCGATCTGCTGGCGGCCGAGGGCGTCGTCCTGTCCCCGACCGACACGGTCACCCCGTCGGCGGAGACCCCGGTCACGAGCGCCATGACGATCACGGTGACCCGGATCCGGGTCGAGAACGAGACCCGCACCGAACCGGTGGCCCACGAGACCGTCGAGCGCGACGACGCCGATCTCGCCATCGGCACCCGCAAGGTCGTGACCAAGGGGACCGACGGTGCACAGGAGGTGACGTACGCCGTCACGTACACCAACGACCAGATCAGCGGCGAGGTCGTGGTGTCCGCCACGGTGACGACCGAGCCGGTGACGGAGGTCGTCGCGGTCGGCACGAAGCCGATCGTCGCCGCCCCTCAGGCCGTCGACCCCGGGTCGGCCGGCGGTGGCGCCGCCGACCTCAACTGGGCCGCTCTCGCCCAGTGCGAGTCCAGCGGCAACCCCAAGGCCGTGAATCCCGCCGGCTACTACGGCCTCTACCAGTTCAGCAAGGCGACGTGGGCCTCGGTCGGGGGGTCGGGGAACCCGGCGGATGCGTCGGCCGCCGAGCAGACCGAACGGGCCCAGATCCTCTACAACCGCTCCGGTGCCGGCCAGTGGCCGCACTGCGGCCCCAAACTGTTCACCTGACGGTCCCGCCGAGGAAGCCGTCGATCACGTCGACCGCTTCCTGGAGATGGGACCGGGCATGGGGCCCCGTGTAGTAGTGGGTGGCGCCCTGGACGATGTGGAGACGTTTGCGGTCGTGGGTGATCGCCTCGAAGAGTCGATGTGTGTGACTCGGCGTGCAGGCGTCGTCGGCTGAGTTGCCGACGACGAGGACGGGGACGCTGATCTTCGGGCCGGAGGCGACGGCGTCGCACCGGGCGTCGTCGTAGCTCCACTGGCTGAGCCAGCTCCGGAGCGTGCAGAACCGGGCCAGGCCGACCGGACCGTCGTTGACCACCTTCGGGTCGCCGAGATAGCAGCGACCGACCGCCCGGTCGCTGGGCTCGATGGTCGGGTCGAGCCAGCGGGGATCAGCCATCGTGCCGTGGACGGTGAAGGCGAACTCCCGATGGGGGGAGTCCGAGGCCCGGATGTCTGCCAGCTTCTCCTTCGCCCAGGCGGTGATGCGCCGGTTCCGGGCGACCTGGGCTGTGGCGAACGTGGCGAGGAAGTCGGCGGAGTAGGGCGGCTGGTTCGGGTTCGACGGGTCGTAGAGGTTGAGGGCGGGGTCGCGGACGTCGGGCCGGCTTTCGTCGTGGATGGATGGGTCGATCCACTCGGTGAAGATCTGGTGGCGGCTGACGTGGGCCGCCAGCATCATGATGGCGTCGGCCGCCGGCATGCGAGCGGGGTCGACGACGTAGGGGTCACCGGCGGCAGTGTCGGAGATGCCCGTTCCCGCTTCGGCCAGCGCCTGGTACCACATCGACAGCGATCCGCCGCCGGACCATCCGGCGAGAACGATCTTCGAGTATCCCATCCGTTCCTTGGCGTCGGCGATGGCCTCGCCGAGATCGCAGGCCACCTTCTCCATGATCAGCGCGTAGTCGGCGCCGCGGTAGCGGGAGTTCGCCCACAGGACGTGGTGGCCGGCGGCCGGCAGCGCCCGCACCATCGGGAGATACATGCCACCGCCGACCGGGTGCATGAACACGATCAACGTGTCCGACGGTCGATCCAGGGGTCGAATGAGGTGGCAGTCGAGCCCGACGACGGCGCCGCCTCCGCCGTACACGTCGCTGTACGTGGCGTCTTCGGTGAACCCGACGGCGTAGGCGATCCGCTCGCAGCCCCGCGGGGTTCCCGGGGTCGAAGGGGCTGAGTGGTCCGGCCCCGGTTGTGTGGTCATCGGGTGCCCTCCCGGCTACGCCAGTTCCATCCCGGGTAGGTCGCCGGTGGCCCGCCAGTCCTCGAGGAGCTGGTTGAACCGGGCGGGGCCGGGGGCGTAGGCGCCGAAGAAGCCGCTACCGCCCGTGGGTTGGCCCTCGTTGTTGTAGTAGCCGGGCGTGCATTCGGCCAGGAAGCCCCCGCCGCCGATGTGGAAGCTGCCCAGCAGGTCGAGCCAACCCTGCACCCCTTCCTCGGTGGGTTCCACCGTGCGGGCGCCCCGCCGGAGGGTCTCGTCGATGATGTAGGCGACGTGGCGGGCCTGGTCGTCGAACATCGAGGTCATGTTCAGGTCGAAGGCGTTCTGCGACACCCCGATGTAGAACCAGTTGGGGAAGCCACGGGTGGTGAATCCGTGCAGGGTCTTGAGCCCGTCGGCCCAGTGGTCGAAGAGCGACAGGCCGTCGCGGCCGTTGATCCCGATGCCGAGGCGCCGTTTGAACTCGGCCGAGATCTCGAACCCGGTGGCGTAGACGATGAGGTCGACCTCGTACTCGGTCCCGTTGGCCACCACGCCGCGGGGCGTGATCCGCTCCACCCCCTTCGAGTCGCTCACGTCGACCAGCGTCACGTTGTCCTGGTTGAAGCACGGCAGGAACTCGTCGTTGAACGTGGGCCGCTTGCACATCACCCGGTACCACGGCTTGAGGGCTTCGGCCGTGGCCGGGTCGGCCACGATCTCGTCGACCCGGCGTCGTAGCTCGTCCATGTTGGCCATGTCGGCCAACTCGACGACACGGTCCCGTTCCTCCCGCGTCTTCGGCCGGTTCTCTCCCTTGGGGGAGCTGATGGCCCGGAAGATGCGGGTCCAGCCGTCGTCGATCAGGTCCTCCTCCACCGGTACGCCGGCGGCCTGCACGGTGAAGTTCTCCCGCCGTCGCCGCTGCCATCCCGGCTCCAGGGAGGCGAACCATTCGGGGTCGGTGGGCCGGTTGCGGCGCCAGTCGACCGTGGAGGGGGTGCGCTGGAACACGTAGAGGTGGCCGGCGTCGCGGGCCAGGCGGGGCACGCACTGGATGGCGGTGGCGCCGGTGCCGATGACGGCCACCCGCTTGTCGGCCAGGTTCGTCATTCCGCCGGTGTTGTCGCCGCCGGTGTAGCCGTAGTCCCACCGGCTGGTGTGGAACGAGTGGCCTTCGAAGCTCTCGATGCCGGCGATGCCGGGGAGCTTCGCTCTGGTGGTGGTACCCAGGGCCATGATCACGAACCGGGCCCGGATGTCGTCGTTCCGGTCGGTGGCGATACGCCAGCGGCCCAGGGTGTCGTCCCAGTCGACCGACCGGACCCGGGTGCGGAAGATCGCCCGGTCGTAGAGGTCGTAGTGCCGACCGATCTTCTGGGAGTGCCCGAAGATCTCGTCGACGTAGGCGTACTTCTCCCGGGGCATGTAGCCGAGCTCTTCGAGCAGGGGGAGGTAGCAGTAGGCGTCGGTGTCGCACTGGGCTCCCGGGTACCGGTTCCAGTACCAGGTGCCACCGAAGTCGCCGCCGGCCTCGATGATGCGCAGCCCGGAGACGCCCCGCTCGCTGAGCCGGGCGGCGGCCAGCAGGCCGCTGAAGCCGCCGCCGATGATGGCGATGTCGATGTCATCGGCGATGGGGTCGCGGGTGAAGCCGTGCTCCACGTAGGGGTCGTCCTCGGCGAACCGGGCGTAGTCGCCGGCCATCTCGATGTACTGGTCCGGTCCGTTGTCGCGTAGCCGCTTGTCCCGCTCCCGGCGGTAGCGCTCCCGCACCTCGTCGGGATCGAAGCTGAGGGGTTCCGGTACCTGCTCCATGGCCGGACCCTAATGGGGATCGCCATCCGAGGGCACCTTGTCGGCACGCCTCACTGTCAGCAGTGCGGGCCCGATCACACCGATGGCCCGATCCGGCTGTTGGCGCTGTGGGTACTGTTGCGCCATGGATGTCGTTGTCATCGGCGCCGGGATCGTGGGTACCTCGGCCGCCCTGACCCTGGCCGAGCGGGGGATGAGCGTCACGGTGCTCGACCGGGGATCGGTTGCCGGTGAGGCATCGGGACTCAACGCCGGGCTCATCGGAGGCGGCGGCTGGGGGGATCGGCCCGATGTGGAGGTGACGCTCAAGATGGGCAGCCGCCAGCGGTACCTCGACCTGGCCCAGGAGCGGGGCCATGAGATCGGCCTCGACCTGACCGGCACCCTCACCCTGATCCGGACCGAGGCCGAGTGGGACTGGGCTGCCGCCATGGTCGAGACCAGCCGCCGGGCCGGCCGCCAGCTGGAGCTGGTGACCGGCGCCGAGCTGATCGATCTCGAGCCGAACGTGGACCCCGAGTTGGTCGGCGCCATCCTCGATCCCCTGGGCGCCCGAGCCGAACCGGTTGCGGCGACCCGGGCCTTCGCCATCGAGGCCCGGAAGGCGGGCGCCGTGTTCGAGACCGGGTGCACGGTGACCGGCCTGCGGCCCCGGGCGGGGGGTGGGTGGGAGGTGGCGGTCGACCGGCCCCGGCCCAGAGCGGTCGGCGCCGAGGCGGTGATCATCGCCGCCGGGCCGTGGTGCGCCGAGCTGGTCGCCATGGTCGGGGTCGAGGTGCCGATCGTGGCCGTGCGGGGCCAGATGTGGGCCTCCGAGCCTCGGCCGCCGGTGCTCCGCCATGGCATCGCCGCATGCGAATCGCCCCTGGCCTGGAGCCGTGAGGCCGTGAGCCGGGTCGGGGGTGAGGAGGAGGCGGGGGGTGACGGCGCAGGGGGCGGCCTCGCTCCGCCCGAGCTGACCCACCGGGCGGGCCGACGGTTGACCCGGCACCTGTATGGGCGCCAGCGGCCCAACGGGGAGCTGGTGTTCGGCGGCGACCGGGTGTGGACCTCGGCCGACGACCGCACCGTCGACGATGACGGCATCGCGGTCAACCACGCCCACGTGGCCGAGCTGCTGCCTCTGGTCGCGCGGCTTCCGCCCGCTCGGACCTGGAGCGGGCTCATGCCCTTCACCCGCGACGGGCGGCCCCTGATCGGGCCGGTCGCCGAGGCGGGCCACGACGGCTTGTACCTGGCCGGCGGGCTGGCCTCGTCGGGCTTCGGGCGGGGGCCGATGGCCGGTCAACTCGTCGCCGACCTGGTCACGGGGCGGGACCCCGCCGTCGATCTGGGACCGGTGTCGCCTGCGGGCCGGGTCCGGCGGCGGGACGACACCTGAGCCATTGCGCCAAGGGGTGTGGTCAGCGGCCCCGGTCGAGGATGGTCGAGGCGGGGCGGGCTTCGCCGCCCGACAGGCCGGCGGGGGAACCGTCGGCCCGCCAGCAGGCGGCCCCGTGACGCAGGCCGTCGTCGTCGACCAGCACACCGTTCATGCCGCCGGCGACCTTGTCGACCACCTCCACCCGGTGGCCGAGGCGTTCGAGGCCGGTGACCAGTTCGGCCAGGTTGGGGAACGTGTCCTCCACCAGCACCGGTGAGCCCATCCCCATCGTCCACACCCGGGGCGCTTCCACTGCCTGCTGAAGGGTCATGCCGTGGTCGATCACGTTGAGGATGGCCTGGGTGACGGCGGCGAAGATGCGGTTGCCGCCCGGGGTGCCGAGGGCGAACCAGGGCCGACCGTCCCGTTCGACGATGGTGGGCGACATCGAGGAGAGCACCCGCTTGCCCGGGGCGATCGAGTTGGTCCGGCCCGGGACGGGATCCATGAGGGCCATACAGTTGTTCAGCATCATGCCGGTGCCGGTGACCACGGCCCGGGCCCCGAACAGGGCGTTGATGGTCTGGGTGGTGGAAACGATGGCGCCGTCGCTGTCGATCACCGTGACGTGGGTGGTGCACGATCCTTCGCCGTCGGTGCCGGGGGCGGAGCCGGCGGTGAACTCGGCGGCCCGGGTGGCCGAGATGTCGTGGCGGCGGGCCGCGGCGTAGGCCTTCGAGGTCAACCACTCGACCGGTACTGCCCCGCCTCGGGGGTTGGGGGTGTCGGGATCGGCCAGGTGCTCGGTGCGGTCGGCGAAGGCGAGCTTCAACGCTTCGAGGAAGTGGTGCACCGCGGCCACCGAGCCGAAGCCCATCGCCGCAACGTCGAGGTGTTCCAACAGGTTGAGGATCTGGATGACGTGGGTTCCGCCCGAGGAGGCGGGGGGCATCGAGGTCACGCCGAAACCCCGGTAGGTGCCGACCACCGGCTGTCGCCACCGGGCCTGGTAGCCGGCGAGGTCGGCTCCGGTGATCCAGGGGCCGGTGTCCGGTGTTCCGTCGGTGCGGGGGCGCAGGGAGGTAGCGAGGTCGGCCCGGTCCATCTCGGCCACCAGCAGATCACCCAGCTCACCGCGGTAGAGGGCGTCGGGGCCGGCCTCGGCGATCAGGGCCAGGGTGCGGGCATAGTCGGGCTGGTGGACCCGGGTGCCGGCGGCGAGGCCGCGGGCCGGTTGGCCCGGGCACCAGATGGCGGCCGCCGCCGGGTGGTCGGCCAGCTCGGGTGAGGCCGTGATGGCCTGGGCCAGATAGGGGGACACGACGAAACCGTGTTGGGCGTAGCGCAGTGCGGGGGCGACGACCCGGGCCAGCGGCATCGTGCCGTGGGTGGCCAGCATCTGGCACCAGCCGGCCAGGGCGCCGGGCACGGTGGCGGCCAGATGGCCGACGCTGTTCCGGTTGGACCGGGTCTCGTGTTCGAGGCTGCCGGGAACGGGGTCGAACAGGTCGGGCCGGGCGGCGGCGGGTACCGTCCCGTAGTTGTCGAGGGCCACCGTCTCGCCGGCTGCGGTGCGGTGGAGGAAGAAGCCTGAACCGGTCAGGCCGACCATCATCGGCTCCACAACGGTGAGGGCGAACAGTCCGGTGACGGCGGCGTCGACCGCATTGCCGCCTTCGGCCAACGCCTCGAGGGCGGCGGCCGACGCCAGCGGATGATTGGTGGCCACCGCAGCCCGGCTGGCCACGACGGGCTGCTTGAACGTTCGGGCTGGAATCGCAGGCTGGGCCATGGTCACACGCTAGCCAGCACCGGCCGGCGCCGGTCGGTGCCGAGTGTCGGCCCGAACCGGTGGCCGCCGCTCAGGCTCCGAGGCTGTCGTAGGCGGCGTCGACCAGGGCGTAGCTGCGGGCTCCGCCCACGGTGCCCAGCTCCATCTTGTTCATCACGTAGGCGACCGTGAGGCGGCGGTCCAGGTCGTTCACGATCAACGACCCGCCGTAACCGCCCCAGAAGGCCACCGCGTCACCCCGACCGATGGGGAGCTCCGGGCAGTGCAGGCCGTAGCCGATGCCGAAACGCAGCGTGTCGCCGAGCACCATGTCGGCCCCGTGGGCCTGCTCTTCGAGAACCCGTCGGGCTGTCGCTTCGGAGAACAGGCGCACCCCACGGGCTTCGCCGCCGGCCGACAGCACCGACTGGACAGCGGCGACCGACCGAGCGTTGCCATGCCCGCCGGCGGCCGGGATCTCCGCCTGACGCCATGCCCGGTCCCACGACTGTTTGGCGTTGAGGAGCGGGTTGGTCATGGTGCGCAGCATCATGGGCGGGAAGACCTCGGGTCGCTCCGGTCGGGGCGGGGTGATGACCAGGGCCACCCGGTCGTCGAGCTCTGGTCCGAACCCGACATGGAAGTCGGCACCGAGGGGTTCGGCGATCTCGTGGCGGAAGAAGGTTCCGAAGCTCTGGCCGGTGATCCGCCGCACCAGCTCGCCCATCAGATAGCCCTGGGTGATGGCGTGGTAGCCGGAGCCGTTGCCCGGCTCCCACCACGGCTCCTGGGCGGCGAGCAGCGACGTCATCTTGTCCCAGTCGTACAGGTCCTCGGGCGCCACCGGTTCCTGCCAGCCCGACAGGCCGGCCGTGTGGGCCATCACGTGACGGACGAGCACGCCGTCCTTGCCGTTCGACGCGAACTCCGGCCAGTAGCGGGCGACGGGTGCGTCGAGGTCGAGCTCGCCCCGATCGGCGAGCATCAGTGCCGTCACGAAGGTCATGGTCTTGGTGGTGGACCACACGTTGATGATCGTGTCCCGCTGCCACGGCACCGTCTGGTCCCGGTCGGCGAATCCGCCCCACAGATCGACGACCGGCTCGCCGTCGAGATAAACCGCAACCGACGCCCCCACGTCGACGCCCTGGTCGAAGTTGGCGGCGAACGCCTCACGCACCACCGTGAACCGGTCGTCGCACGAACCGCTGAGATCTGCCATGACGTCGACCCTACTCCGGGCCCGTCGGCGGCAACATCTGGGCCGCAGGCCGGCGCACACGCCAGATGCACTGCCTCGCTGAGATTGCTCCTCAGGAACCGCCGCCGACGATGAGCGCCCATGTGAGACAGGCGAACGCACCGGTCGAGGTCAGGGCTCGCACCAGGTTCCACGCCACCCATCGGGACTCGTGGAACTGGGCCCGCACCACGGAGACATCGACGGTCGCCGGGTCGCCAGCGGCCTTGATCGCGTCGTTGAGGGGCAGATGGACAGCGAAGGTGATGACGACGGCGACGGCGTACCCAGCGAGCGCAACTGCGACCCAGGGGGCTGTCGGGGCCCTTCGGCCGGCCAGCAATGCTGCGGAGGTCAACACAAGGGCCCCGAGAAACGTTCCGCCGATGAACCACGGGTTGATGATCGCCCTGTCCAGCGCCTGGAAGGAGGCGACGAACGTCCGGTCGTCGGTCTTTCGCAGTCCGGGCATGATCGTGTGGGCGTAGAGGTCGAACACGCCGGCGGCGAGGCCCATTGTCATCGTCGCCCCGAACAGTGTCAGCGTCTGGAGGCCGTGGCCGCTCATCGCCGCCCCCGAACCGGGCCGAACGATCGGGGTGATTGGATAGTCGTTGCCATAGGTCAACGAAATCATCCGCCGCCGATACGATCCATGGCCCGAACGCTCTAACTCATACGCGAGCGTCTCCGCGTGTGGTGTTCGAGGTCAAGTCTTGGCCGCACGTCTCGACCTTGATGTCATCGACTTGTCCGATGATCACCCGGTCGGTCTTGAACTCCTCCACCGGGATAGGGCCGCTGACCGAGCCGAAGGGCAAGCCCTCGTAGAAGTAGACCTTGAGCGTGTCGAGCAACTCATCCGACGTCAGGGGCTCCTGACCGAGGTAGACGATCCGGAGCACTGCCACATTCGAAGTCGCCCGGCGTAAAGACACCGCTACCGAGTCAGCCTCCCCCATGCTGACCAGCAGAAATGTTGTGGAGCTGATGGGAATCGAACCCACTACCCCATGCTTGCAAAGTACCGCAGGGGCGTTCGCTGGTGTGCGTAGCTGGTTGTTCGCAAGGCGCGACGGGTCGCCGGAGTTCGTGCGTGGCTCGGTGTGATCGTGCGCTGTGGCTACCAGTTCGGCTACCACATGGCCGGCGGTGGCCAGGTCGGGATGCTGCTATCTCTGGTGGGTGCTAGGTCGCGATGGTCGGTGCGGTCGGGTGGCCCTCGCACTGGTCCGGTCCGTTGGGGTGGTGAGCCCGGCGGCCCTGAGCTCGCTCTCGATCTCCCGAACTCGGTTGGCCGCTCCTGGCCGGCCGAGGATGCGCTCTTCCCGGCTGCTGAGGCTCATGAGTTGTCTCCTGCGGTGTAGCGCGTTCCTGCCCGGGGTCAGCTTGCTTTGCGGACGACGGCGTGGCCTTGGCGGACGAGTTTGGCGATGCTTCGGTTCTGGCTGAGTTCGGTGCCGACGCCGACAATTAGCTCCTGGCCGATGGCGGTGGCGAGGCGTTCGAGGGTTTCGAGGGTGGGGCGGGTACCGCCGGCTTCCATGCGGGCGATGGCTGATTGGGTGGTTCCCATACGGTGGGCGAGCTCGGCCTGGGTGAGCCCGGCCTCGGTCCGCAGTCGGTAGACGAGCTCGCGGAACTCGCTGATGCGGGCTTCGTCGTCGTGGGCGGCTCGCGCTTCGTTGGAGTCCGGCTTAGAGAGGTCGTTCCAGTTGGTGCGGCTAGTCATCGGTGTCGGCTCCTAGGTGTTCGGTCATGCAGCGTTGGAGCGCTCGGACGGCGCGTTCGACTTGTTGGCGTTCCTGGCGGCGGGTCTTGGCGAAGACCGTGAGCAGGATCACCAGCCGGCCGGGGGCGATCCAGTAGGTGATCCGTGTCTGCTCGGTCCCAAGATAGAAGCGGAGCTCCCGGAGCTTGCCTTGCAGTTGCCTGGTGTACGGCTCGTCGAGCAGTGGCCCGAGATCGGCGAGCCGGTCGACGTGGAACCGGACCCGGGCCTGCTGGGGTTCGCTGAGGTTCCGGTACCAGTCGACCACTTCCGGTTCGAGCTCGACCTCTCCCCACGGCATAGCGTCTACGCTATATCTGGTCCAGTGTCAGCGCAACGAAGTCGGGGCGATTCCAGGCCCGCCGGTGGCTCCGAAGGGTGTTGGCTGCTGGCTCGGTTGGGCATGGTGCCTCGGCGACCAGGTGAACTCGTCGTCACACGTGACCCTTAAGGCACTCCGCTTCCTGTTGGAAGGGTCGTGTTGGAAGGGTCGAAACTGTGGCTACCAGTTTGGCTACCAGCCCGAAATCGTCACAACAAATGCCATGGGCGAGCCTGTGACCAGGTGAAACTTTGTGGAGCTGATGGGAATCGAACCCACGGCCCCCTGCTTGCAAAGCGCCCAGGATGGCAGGGGCCGGACCAGGGAGATGGGTGAAGGTCCTGGTCAGGGGGCTGGCGGTGCGGCTGGTGGATGTCCGTCGGTGCCCGGTGCTGCCCTCTGCTACGCGCACGCTGCGCGCACGGCTTGCGAGGGCGGGCAGCGGGTCGCCGACCCGAGCCACCGGGAGGTTGGTCGGGTCTCATGGTGTGCGGTCGGGGAGAAGATCCAGCGCGGTGACGAGATCGAGGGCGGCGCGTTGGCGAGTCTGGCGATCCTGCTGGACCAGGTCGCCTTTCGTCAGCACGAGAGTGTATGGGCTGCCTTTGCGTCGGGTGGTGTGCGTCACGGGCAACTCGAAACGGTCGATGGCATCGTGCATGTGGCGGCGCCGGGATTCGGCCAGCGGCCACTCCAGGACTGGCTGGTCCGGGGCAGTCAGGAAGCTGGCGAGGAGGGTGCAGTCGTCGCAGGTGTGCCAGGGGCTGGGGACTTCGATCGACCAGTCGCCCTCGCCCCGTTCCGGCTGCGTCAGGATCGCTTCGAGCTGCCCGATGCAGTGGAGGGCGAGGTCGGTCAGCCCGGCGTCGGCGAGAAGGTCGGGCTCCAGCTGATCCGCTTTGTCCAGCGTTGAAATCAGAGCCGGTAGCCACTCCGCCCCTCGACCACGGGCGGCGGAGACCATGGCTGCGCTCAGCTCGGGGCTCTCGGCGGCCGTTGTTGCCTCAAGCAGTCCTGCGAGCGCGGGCCCCAACGACTCCAGTGCCTCGTGCCGTTCCGACGGCCTCCGCTCCTGGGCTGCGGCGGTGAGCGCTGGTTCGAGCCAGGCCCAGGATCTGGCGAGCAGTAGTTGGGCGGTCCCGATCCCGGTTTCGTCCGAGCTCGATGGCGCCACCGCCGTCGACCCCCGGCCGATGGCGGCACACAGGGCGGGGAGTGTCGTCATCCACTCTGCCCTTGACCGGCGCCCGGGAACGGGCCATCGGCCTTCTACCCCGAGCCACCGGTTGAGTTGAGCCTCCACCCAGCTCAGACCGTACCGGCGGGTGAGCCCGACGAGCGCCACCGCACCGGTGGGGAGCAGTGCCTCGATCCGAAATGGGTTGATCAGGGTGGCGGCGAGGTCGCCGTCGTCCACCAGCTCGGCCGTCATCATGGCCTTCACCAGCAGATCGTCGTCATCGCAGGCGGGGCGGGTCACGGTGTCCTGTGAACGGGGCCAGCATGGTCGCCCGGGTTCTGATCTCGGTGTGGTCTGCGGGGTCGGCGGAGGCCACCGGCCGGCCGGTTGCCAGCAGTTCGTCGAGGGCGCCCGCTGGGTTGCCTCGCGCCCGCACCGCGAAGGCCCGGGCGCGGGGCCAAAGGACGAGTGCGCCGCGCCGGTACCAGCGGTCCATCGTGTTGCCGGCGTTGCCGGTGTAGCCCTCGAACTCGACTGGTACGGCTCGAGCTTCACCGACGGCAACGACTGGTGCAGAGCTCGTGCTCGCCGGCCTCCGCATCGAAGGCCAGGATCTCCGCGCGACCGGCCGCTCGGAAGGTGGAGCCGCACGTTGGCGTCGATCAGGTCGGTGAGCTCGTAGTCGTCGTCGTCCTGTTGTCGACGTGACCGCTGGTAGCGCCAGTCGTGTTCGATGCAGTCCCAGACCTCGTGGACATCGGCCAGCGCCGGCACCACCTCGAGGTCGAGGTCGTCGGCGACCGCTCGGAGCAAGTCAGCCCGTACGGCGTCGTCTCCCTTCAGCCGAGACCAGCTCATGCCCCGCTCGGTGTACTCGTGGTCGAGGAGGTAGATCAACCGGTCCGGCGGCGCGTCGGGGTCGGCGTGCCGGCGCCATGGGGTAACCTCGGCCGGTTCGGCGAAGTGACGTTCGACGAGGTCGGCCGCCTCGATCACTATTGCGCCGGCACCGCCGCAGTCGTCGTGACGGTGCTGTCGCCGGTGAGTAGGAGGTTGTAGGTCAGCACAACCCGGTAGCCGGAGCCCAGCGGTTTCACCTCGTGGACGGTGTCGGCGTAGAGCGCCACGAAGGTGAGAAGCGTGCGCGACGACCGGTAGGTGGACTCCGTGCCCCGGTGGCGGACGATCAGCTCGCCTCCTGTGGCGTTGGACGGCAGGATCACCACCAGCGTGCCGACCATGTCGTCGGCTTTCTCCGCGTCCTGGTGAGGGGCGAAGAACTGGTGCGCCTCGTAGACCAGCATCGAGTGGAGCTCGGCCCGGAGCTGGCAGCTGTCGGGAAGGCCGAGATCGCGGCGCAGGGTGTCGAGGGCGGGAAGGAGCGTGCGGTTCCAGCGACGTCTGTCGATCCGGACCCGGCTACGGGCCACCTCCCAGGTGTCGCGTACCCGGCGATCGAGCACCGTGTCCTCGCCCCGGCCGTAGCGGGCTGGTCGCGCTATCCGACGTAGCTCGATTGCCTGGGACGCGCTCACCGGAAGCTTGAGCAGGCCGACGCCGTCCACCTTGATCGCCAGGTCGTCAACCGGTGCCCGGCAGCTCGCGCTGAACGACCCCTCAGCCGTCAACTCCCCCAACAACGTGGCCAGCCGGTGACGCGGACTCCCCCTCATCGTCCTGAAGGGTAGGGGAATGAGCCATCGCCCGGCCCTTGCCAGTAGGTGCCCTGCGTTGATCCGCCCAGCGGTTATGTCGTACTTGTCGACCTGCTGGCTATGGCGATCAAGTTTGTCAGATCCACCGGTTCATCCAGCTTGGGCTGCGATCGCCATCTAGCTCGAGTCTGAGGTCGGCCATGCCGCTTGGCAGATTGCCCCGGTTCGCTCGCACGGTCGACCCGGAACCAGCACGACGTGTCGGCCGGCTTGCCACACGCGCGTCAGCTCGTGCCTGGCCGAGCGCTGATGGCCAATCCGACAACTTGGCGAAACACACGATCGTCGGAGACAAGCTCGAGCCCAGGCCGGATCGCAGTCGCTGCGATCCACCGGTCAGCTTCGTGAACCTTCTGCCCCAGCGCGAGACCGGCTCGCTCACAATCGGAGCGAAGATTCGCACAAACCTGCATCAGGTGGTCGTCGGGCTGGACTACAACAATGCGGGAGAGATCACGTTCAAGCGCCCGCCGTCGCAGCTCTCCTCATCCAGCTTTCAGAGCGCCGTACCTCAGTTCAGTCACGGTCACGAATGAGATCAGCACCGGCCGGCCGGCCACCAACGAGCGATACTCGCCAGCCAATCCCGGATCTCGGGCCGAGTTCACCAGCGCCGACATCACCATCGTGTCGACGACAACGGCCGAACTGGGGGCCTGGCTCACCGTTCAGCAAGGGCCCGCTCGAACGCAGCCCACTCCTCGTCGGTCAGGCCCTCGATCGCCATCTCGGCATCATCTGGCAGCGGTCGCGCTCGCCGGAGTGCCTCGTCCGGAGACACGATCACGAGTCCTTCCGGCTGCTCAGGGCTGGGCACGACTGACATGTTCCAAGTCTACGCATCGCACAGCCACGCTGGCGACGACATGACAGGATCACGACCGTCTCGATGGGCGCCAAGTAGGAGAACAGCTCGGCGGTCGACATGGCTGGAGTGACGGGCCGAACCTCGCCACCGTTCGCCAGCCGGACGTTACACGAGTGAGAGTCGATTCCGAGACGACGCGACACAGGGAGGTGAACGAGCCCGGAGTGGGTGGTCGGACAGGTTGCTACTACAAGTTCGCTCTCGGGTTGGTCCTTGGTTAGCACTTTGGTTAGCAGTCGAGAGGTGAGCGCCGGCGGATGGTCCCTAAAGGCGGTCTGGCTAGGGGAAACTTGGTGGAGCTGATGGGAATCGAACCCACGACCCCCTGCTTGCAAAGCAGGTGCTCTAGCCAACTGAGCTACAGCCCCGGAGCTCACCAGGCTAGCGGCACTGCGCGCGGCTGAGAGCCTGCCCCCTCCTCGTCACCGGCGACGCATCGACCTCGAACCCTTCCTGCGGAAACCCAACGGCGACATCCAGCTCGGTGAACCGTTCGGCACGTCGTGCGAGTCGATCGAGGCCATCTGTCGCCCGCCAGTGGGATGGGACCACTTAGGGGTG
>JAWKIL010000044.1:0-21032 GCA_041394285.1 Acidimicrobiales bacterium
GGTGCCTCGGCGGCCGGACTGGGCTCGGAGCTGGTGGCGTTTCAGGCCGATCGTTTCGACGAGCAGCTTCCCCGGATCCGGGCCTTTCTCGCCGACCACAACCCCCGCGACGGGGCCCGGCTGGCCCGGCTGCCCGTCCGGCTGACCCCAGCGGTCACCGCCCTGGCCCCCGAGGTGTGGGTCGGGATCGGGGCGGTCCTGCTGCTGCTCGTCGTGTTCTTCGTCCTCGTGACGGGACTGCTGCCCCGTCCGGGCTCCGGCGACCGGTCGGAGGACGGGTTCGCGGCGTCACCGCCGGCAACCACGGCCGGCCCGGAGGTCGAACGCATCAGGATCGACCTGTCGGTGCTGCAACCGACCGAACGTGAACCCGCGTCACCGGCGGTGTCGTCGGACAGCAGCCGGTGGCTGGATCTCCTCCCGGCGCGCTGCGTGGTCGCCACCCCGGCCGATGGCGCCCTGCCCGACGTGATCGACTGCGATGGTGGTGGGAGCCTGCAGGTCACCGGCGACCGGGCGGACTGGCACGCCGAGCTGGGAGCTGTCCGGCTCACCTCAGGCGCCGTGGCCACGGTCGTCCTCGGAGCCGGTCCCGGCACCGCCGCCGGGAGCCGGATCCAGATCGGCCCCGGTTCGGAGCGCAGCCTCGCCCCCTACGGCACCGACGGAGGCGTCGAGCGGGTGGAGCTGACCTTCGGGGCCGACGGACAGACCGTCACCTTCGTCCAGGTCCCGGGCCGGGCGGGGCACGAGGCGGTGCTGACGTTCCGGCTCGCTCCGCCCCCCTCCGGCTGAGGGTCGGCCCCACCTGGGCCCGTCGGCCCCCGGGGGTGGGTGCCGTAGCCCTTGCGTTCTGCGTGGCCACGAACTTGCATGGTTGTTGGCTGAACGGAGGCGACGCGTCACGGAGGTGAGCTGATGAGCGAGTCGACAGCGGTGCTTCGGGGTGCCAGAACGAACCGGGCCGCACGGGATCTCGTCGTCGAGTTGGCGGCCCGGGCCGGGATCGTGGTCAACGGGCCCGGTCCGGCCGACATCCAGGTCCACGACGAACGGTTCTACGAGCGGGTGGTACGCGACCGGGAGCTCGGCATTGGCGAGTCCTACCAGGAGGGGTGGTGGAGCGCCGAGAGGCCCGACGAGCTCCTGGCCCGGGTGCTGGCCGCCGATCTGCGGTCGCACATCAAACCCAGCCGGCAGCTCCTGCTGGCCGGGCTGCGGGCGAACCTGCTCAACCACCAGACCATCCGGCGGGCCGCCCGCAACGCCTCGGCCCACTACGACCTGGGCAACGAGCTCTACGAGCGCATGCTCGACAAGCGGATGATCTACAGCTGCGCCTACTGGCGTGACGCCAACGACCTCGACGCCGCCCAGGAAGCCAAGCTCGATCTGATCTGCGCCAAGCTCGGTCTCGAGCCGGGCATGCGGCTGCTCGACATCGGCTGCGGTTGGGGTGGCCTGGCCCAGTTCGCGGCCGAGCGCTACGGGGCCCGGGTCACCGGGATCTCCCCGGCGGCCCAGCAGGTGGTCGTGGCCCGACGCCGGTGCGCCGATCTCGACGTCGACATCCAGCAGTGCGACTTCCGGCAGGTCACCGGCCGGTACGACCGGATCGTGTCGGTCGGCATGCTGGAGCACGTCGGTCCCAAGAACTACGGCGACTTCTTCGACGCCAACGACCGGCTCCTGGCCCCCGACGGGCTGGCGCTCCACCACACCATCGGCGCCAACATCAACCGGGTGAACACCGACCCCTGGTTCGACCGGTACATCTTCCCGGGTGGCGTCGTTCCGTCGCTCGAACAGCTGGCCCGGGCCACCCGGGGTCGGTGGGCCATCGAGGACGTCCACAACTTCGGCCCCGACTACGACCGCACCCTCATGGCCTGGTACGCCAACATCGAGGCCGCCTGGGACGAGGTGCCGGGCTACGACGACCGGTTCCGTCGGACCTGGCGCTACTACCTGGCGTCGTCGGCCGCGGCGTTCCGGGTCCGCGAGCTCCAGCTGTGGCAGATCGTGTTCACCCGGACCCGGCGCTTCAGCCCCGTGTACCGGGCGGTGCGCTGAAACGGCTGCCGGTCCCGTAGGCGACCGGACCGTCCGGTGAAACGGTCGCCATCGGGGACAGGGCCGGGGCGGACCCGGGCCAGGGCTGGCACCGGGCCGGGGTCGTCCCCGACCCGGCGGCTCGGGCCCTCACGGCACGGCGAGGATCCTGACCTGGCCAGTGTCGCCGTAGAGCCTCGATCGTGGCCGTCGGGGATGCGACGGGTGGCGTCGGTGGCCGACACCACACAGGGGATGCCCAGCTCCCGACTCACGATGATGGCGTGGCTCAGTGGAGCCCCGACGTCCACCACGACCCCGGCCGCCGGCACGAACAGCGGGGTCCAGGACGGATCGGTGATCGGGGCCACCAGGATGTCGCCGGGCTGGAGCCGGCTCGGATCGTGGGAGTCGGTCACCACCCGGGCCGTGCCCCGGACGGTGCCCGGGCAGCCGGGCACACCCTGGAGCACGTCACCCGCCCCGACCGGGGTGGTGACCACGGCATCCCGCCGGGGATAGTCCGACATCGGCCCCGGGGACCCGACGAACAGGAACGGTTCCTGAAGGGCCGTCACCTCCCGCATCAGCTGCTCCCGTTCCGCCAGCCGGTCGCGGTAGCCGGTCGGGTCGTCGAGGAAGGTGAACATCTCGTCTCGGGTCAGCAGCCCGTACGAGTTGACCTGGGGGAACGTCCCGGCGGCGACGCAACGGCGCCCCCACTCCTGGAGCGCCATGCGGCCCTCGTGGACGAGCTTGATGCAGTTCGTCTTGGTCCGCTCCCGGCCCGGCATGAACACCGTGGCTGAATGGAGCGCGGCCTGGAACTGGCCCTGGACCTCCGGGTCGGCGGCCAGGGCGGCGACCAGGGCGTCGCCCACCGCCTGACGTTCGGCGGCCCGGGCCGCCTGCCCGGCCGACGGGTCGGCGGTGGCCGGGGCCAACCTCATCCGGTCGATGGCGGCCAGGGCCAGATCGGGCTCGGTCTCCCAGGTCGGTGACCTCGTCTCCCACTCGTTCGGGCCCCGGGCCCCGTAGGAGCGGAGGAAGGTGTCGAACGCCTCCACGAAGGCGGCCGCGTCGGGGTCGCCGGAGGCGTCGCGGATCCGCCGGTCGAGGCCGGTCACTCCCTGGTCGAACAGCTCGTTCAGCGTGGCCGAGGCCGCAGCCTGCCGGCCCAACGACCACATCGCCATCGACGGGGCGGCCGATTCGACGTCGCCCAGACCGGCGATGAGCTTCAGGGCCGCGGTCGGTTGGCCCACCGCGGCGGTGACCTTGGTGATGATCCCGACCGGGAGCGTGGCCAGGAAGCTGATGAAGATGTGCTGGGCGAAGAGGTGGGCGAAGTGGGCGTCCATGATCCGCCACACGTAGTCGACGAGCTCCCGGTCCGACAGGGCCCCGAGATCGGGCCGGTCGGCCCGCAGCTGGTTCACCATCTGCTCGTCGGCGGCGACGTCGGGTAGATCGGGGGTCGTGAGCACCCACTGGAACGTCGCCCCGATCTTCTCGGTGAGCTCGGGCCGGTCGTGGGGGGGGCGGCCCCCCCACACGAAATCCGGCACGCCGGGGGCGTCGCCGAAGAACGAGTCGTCGATGTCCTTGTAGGTCATACCTGGGGTTCGGTGGCCCAGCAGTCGCAGGGCGGAGGCGTTGAGGTACCCGTACCCGCCGCTCACCTGAGGAACACCGCCCGGTCGGGAGGCAGCTCGTCGGGCGCTACCACCCTGATGCAGTAGCGTCGCGAAAGCCCCATTCGCTCCGCTGATGCCGTCGGCGTTCTCGAACCAGTTGAACGACAACGGTGCCACCGGATCGGGGAACACCTCCCCGATGTTGGCCCGGGTGTAGAACGAGAACCGTTCGTCGGGTGTCGTCTCGACCAGCCATCTGTCGACCATGCTTGCTCCCATCAGCTTGGATGCGGGGATGGTAGACGAGTCGAGGGCGCTGTGACGGATGACCGTCCGATCGGCCTCGGGCTGTGCTAGCTCGGGGGTGTCCGCTCCCGTCCCGGTTCGAGGGGAAACGGTTGCCGGGCGTGCCAGCCGGGCCCGAAGCTGGCGTCGGCCACGGTCTCGAGCGACCGGGCGAAGGCGGCGACCGTGGCCGGGCGGTCGGCCGGGGCGAGGGAAACCGCCCGGTCCGCCAGCTCGGCCAGTCCGGGCGGAAGACCGGGGACCAGCCCGGCCACCGGTCTCGGGATGTCCCGGGCCCGCTGGGCCACGAGCGCCCCCAGGGTCGGGACGTCCGGGTAGGGCAGCTCGCCTCCGGTCAGCGACTCCACCAGGAGCAGCCCGGCGGCGTGGACATCGGTGTAGGGGCCGATGGGGGCGGCGTCGAACTGCTCGGGGGCCAGATAGCGCCACGAGCCGGGATCGTGGGCGTTGCTGGTGCGGATGTCGCTGGTGAGGGCGGCCGCGATGCCGACATCGCTCACCACCAGCCGCCCGTCGTCGCCCACCAGCACCGCACCTGGTCGCAGATCTCCGTGGTACAGCCCGGCGGCGTGGGCCGGCTCCAGCCCCCGCAGGGTCGACAGCACCGCGGCGCAGGCGGCCGGCGGGCTCAGCGGTCCCTCCCGCAGCACGGCGGCCAGATCCGAGGGGCAGCGGACGACCACCATCACGGTGCAGCTGTCGTCCTCGCGCAGGTCGAGCACCTCCAGCAGGTGCCGGTGGCGGAGCCCGGCGACGAGCCGGACCACGGTGGCGAATCGTTCCCGGACATCGGCGACGGCGGCCAGCCCGGGATCGAGGCAACGGGCGAGCCGCGGCCGGCCCTCATGCTCGGCCTCGTAGACGGCACCCCAGGGATCGCGCCGCACCAGGGCGCCGATCCGGTGGTCGGGTAGGAGCCGTTCGACCTGGAGCCGTTGGATGTCACCGGCCCCGACCGGGCCCCCGGCCCCCGGAGCCGGTGCGCTCCGGGCGGCCACCGTCGACGGGACGGGGCGGGCCGTCGGGGGGGCCGGCGAGGCGTTGCGGCCCATCACCGAGGGGGCCCGCCAGGTCGCGGGGGCAGGGAGTGGGCCGGCGCGGGCCGCCGCTTCCCGCACGTTGGCGGCCGACGCCCACAGGGCGGCCTTCACCTGGAAGGGGCGGAGCTCGGGGTGGTCGGCCCGGATCAGGGCGGCGAATGCGGAGATGTGGGGTGCCGCGAACGAGTTCCCGGTCGTCACGATCGTCGTGTGGTCGAGCCATGGGACCTCGATGTCCATGCCCCGGGCCAGGAACTCGGTGGGCGGATCGGGGTTGACGTGGTAGCGGAGCGGGTCGGCGGTGGTGTTGGCGGCCACGCTGGCCACCGAGGCGAACAGCGACGGGTACGACTCCCGGGGAAGGTTGTTGGCCGCGGTCACGATGAAGCAGTTGGCGAAGTAGGCCCGGTCGCACAGCTCGTGGAAGGCGAGGGCCCAGTTGCGGCGGCCGGCCCCCAGCGACAGGTTGATGATCTCGTAGCGCTGCTCGACGGCCCATGCCAGCCCGGCGTGGAACGCTGTGCGGCCCGACCGCCGAGGCTCCGTCGAGGACCCGGATGCTGATCAGCGTGGCCCCCGGTGCCAGGGCGTGATGATCCCGGCGCAGGCCGCCAGCCCGTAGACGTCGTCGTGGGGTCCGTGGCGGCGCTGCAACCGACCCTGGTTGTCGAACCCGAAGGCCACGCTCCGGCTCTCGTCGACCGCCCCGTCGAGCTGGAGGGCGGTGGCGTCGATCCCGGAATCGATCACCGCCACCCGGACACCGTGGCCGCTGCTCCTGGAGAAGGCTCCAGTCCGGCGGAGGAGAGTGGCTGCGCCGCCAGGCTTGCTACGGCTGACTCCCGGGACCGTGCCGGGCGGCCCTGCAAGCCATCGTCAGGCCCCCTGCTCCGGTCATCCCAAGGATCGAGCAGGGCGCCCGAGGAGGCGGGCGGTGGCGGCGTAGCGGGCCGGATCATGGCGGCGAGGGCGGGCCAGCCCCGTGGCCAGAAGTTCGGGGGAGGCCGCCGGGGGTTCGGGCGCCCGCTTCGTGCTCGGCCAGCGCGCTTCCCCGGCCACGACCGCCAGGACCGAGACGAGCCCGAGGTCGTCGACGGTGAAGGGCGCCCGCCCGACTTGGCCGCCAGCTCCAGCACCCCGGCGAGCTCCTGCCCGTCGTCGCCGGCCGGCAGGGTGGGTCAGCCGTAGGCCGGCGTGGTGGCGGGACCGGTGAACCAGGTGGGGCAGGGGACGGTGAGGAGCGACACCGGGACCCCGGGGTAGCCTGCGGCGCCACAGCTGGCAGCGTCGCCGGGCTGGGGCATGAGGGCGGCGGCCTGACCCGACGACAGCGCATAGGCCCGGGCGCCGGCCACGGGAACGTGGGCGGCCTGGACCACGCCGGGATCGGCCGCCGGACCGGCGATGGCCATCACCGACAGGCCGGTCTGGTCGCGGGCCAGCAACCATCCGCTGGCGGCGCCGGTGGCGGCGACGGCCTGCTCGACGAGGGATTGGAATACGGGGCGGGCGGGAACACGCATTGTCGTGGCCAAGCTAGCCGATCCTCCGGCAGGTGCCGACCGGTCGGGCCGGACCCGGCCCACATGGATCGATCTGACAATGTACGATGGCAGGGCGAGCCCCGACCGCGGGCCGGGTGCGCTCGTCGTATGCCCCGGGCCGATCCATCGCCCGGCGTCGGTGAGTTGGGCGTCGGTGAGTAATGGTACCAATCTGAACGATCTCGGAGGGACATTGGTTCTGTTCGGTAGCGAGCGGTGCGCTATGGTTTCCCCCGGTGTGTCATCAAGGCAACACAACGCATGCCCGACAGGGCGTGCACCCATGAAGTGGCGACGTCATTGACAGGACAGCTACAGAGATCCGGGAGTGATTTCCATTGGACAAGAAGACGCAGCTCCTCGACGCTTCCGAGCGTGTCTACTGCGAGTTCGGCAATCTGGGCCTGACCGTTCGCCGCCTCGCCGCCGAGGGTGACACCACCAGCCAGACCATCTACACCTACTTCGGCAGCCGTGACGCCGTGATCGTCTCGATGTACGACCGGATCCTGGCCGACCTCCGTGATCGGATGCTGGCCGGTGTACGCTCCGAGCTCGATGCCTCCGCCGCCGATCCGGCGTCGCGGCTGGTCAGCGCCCTGACCGGCTACTACCGCTACAGCGTGGACAACCCCGCCCGCTTCAAGATGCTGGCTGAGGGGACAGGCCCGGAGGGCACCGAACCCGGGCTCGTCCGCTCGCTCCAGCAGGAACTGGTCGACACGGTGGCCGCCGGTATGCGGGCCGCCGATCACGACCCGAGCGGAGTCCGCCAGGCCCTGGCCCAGATCCACGGGCTGATCCAGGCCGAGCTCGACGGGTTCATCGAGTCGGGAGCCCTGAGCGACGGCGACCGCCAGAACCTGGTGGCCCGCACCCTCAGCCTCGTTCCTTCGGGGGCCGGCGCCTGATCTCAGGCCGGCCCGCCCGGACCTGAGCCGAGGGCATCGCCCAGGCACCAGCGGCCGTCCACGACCGACACACGGCGCACGGTCAACCGGGCGCTCACGGTCGTCGACCCCGTCTCCTCCGGCCCATCCCACTCGACGCTCAACACCGTCGGGGGGTTCGGGCCGGTGGAGTCCAGGGCCAGGATCAGAGACCCGCCGACCACGGCGGCGCCAGCTCCCCAGACTTCGTGGAGCCAGGCCGGAGCGACCCGGAGCGACACCCCCCGTCGCGGTCCGACGAGGCTGCCCGCGGCTGCCGGCTCGCAGCCCTCGACCACCGACACCTCGAGTGGCACCAGCGCCGCCGCGCCCCACGAGATCAGCCGTCCTCCGACGCTGGTGACGAAGGCCCGCCGGAGCCGGCTCGCCACCGCGGCCGGGACCAGGTCCGGCGCCTGGGTGCAGCCGACGCCGGCGCCGGTCGCCACCGCCTCCGACACCTCGCAGGCGGCCCGGTCGAGCCAGGGCCGGGGAAACCGGTGCAGGAACTGGCCCATCCGCTCCGCCCGGGCCGTGGGGAGTTGGCGGAGGAACTCGTGGTACCCCTCCATCCGGAGGCGCTCGAGCGCCGTGGCGAGCCACGACAGCCGGGCCGGACCGATGGTTCTCGTCGACCCATTCGGCCAGGACCCCCGTCTGCCTGCATCCGCCAGAGGCGGTGCAGAGCGAGACACGGCGGCTCCGGTCCTCCCAGCGCCACCAACGCCCGCTCGGCGGCCAGGTCGGGATGATCGGCGCACCGTACGCCCCCGGGTGTTCAGGAGCAGCCGATGGTGCCGTCCCGAGCAGGCGACGACCAGTTCCAGCGGATCGAGGTGGTCCCGCCAGGACGGCGGCCTGGCTCCCGGCCCGCCCGTCACCGGCCCGGCTGCCGGCCCGCTCGTCACCGGCCCGGCTGCCCGGTCCAGCCGGGGGCCGTCGGGCCCGGGGTGAACGCCGGAGGGTATGTCGACCACCCGGGCCCAGTCCGGCGGAGGCGAAGGGGCAGGGTCGCCCCTCGGGCGCCCAGCAGGCCGACCACCACCTCGACCGGCGGCCGGTCATCGGGCCACGGGGTGAACCCGTCGGTCAGCACGACCAGGACCTGGGGTCGGGGCCGGAGCTGGAGGGCGGCGGTGACGCCGGCCCGGAGATCGGTGCCGCCACCCCGGCCAGCCGGACGTCACGCCCCGGGACACCCGGACCGCGGCCCGCACCTCGTCGTCGCAGGCCACCACCCGCATCGACCGGGTTCCGGTGGCGCAGGATGGCGTCGATCTCGTCGACGGCCAGGCCGAGCTGGGTGTCGGAAACCGATCCGCTGGTGTCGCACACCACCGCCACCTCCAGATCCGGACGGCGCAGAGACGGCAGGACCACGCCCGGCAGCGCAGCGACCCGTCGCGACGGGCGGCGGTAGCTGTAGTCGACCGCCCCGGCCGACGAGGGAGACCGACCGGCGCACCAGCGCCCCGAGCTCCCGGCGCCAGTCGGCGGGCCTGTGGAGCTGGGCTTCGGCCCAGGTCCGCAACCCGGGGGGTGCGGATCCCCCGGCCCGGCTCACCTCGTCGGCCACCCGCCGTCGCAGCACCGACTGCTCCTGCTCGCTCACGCCCCCGCCGGGGATCGCCGGGCGGCGGCTCGTCGAAGGCTGGTCGGCCGTGGGCGCCGCTGCCGCAGTCGCTCACCGATCCCTCCCGCACCGTGCCCGAGCGGTAGTACTCCTCGGCCAGCCGGGCCGGGGGGCAGTCGAGGGCCTCGGCCGGCATGCGGGACCGGACCCGCGGCAGCTCGGTCGGGAAATCGTCGTCGATCTCGGCGTCGGCCGCGTCGACCCAGTGGTGGAGCTCGGCCGGGCCGTGCAGCCCGACCCGGTCCGCCCGTTCGGCGTGGTCCCGTAGCACGTGGGCCGACAGGTGGAGGAGCTCCCCGCCGAGCTCGGCCACTGCGGATCCGGCCACGACATCAGGGTCGGCGTGGATACGCCACCACCGATCGACGGTGACCGCCCCGGAACCGGGACTGGCGACCACGGGCGATGCGAAAAGGGCCGAGGCCAGATAGGGGAACCGGTGGGCGGCCCACAGCCAGGCGGCCAGCTTGGCTCCGTCGAGCACGGGGCTGTGGCCGGTGGCGCCGAGCGACGGGCTGGTGGAGTCGGTGGGCTCCGGCACCGGGAAGCCCGAGCCCGAGCCGGGGTCGGCCGGCGGTTCGGCCAGGGGAGCGGTCGGGGCGGGACCCGGTCACGGCGGGCCCCGGGATCGGATTCGACCAGCCCGGCCTGGATCAGCAGCGGCAGGAGCCGGCCGGCCTCGGGTGGGGCCGCGGCACCGTCGGGTCGGCACCGGACCAGGATGCGGGCGGCCAGAGCAGCCACGTCGGGCGCTGTCGCCGCCGCCCGGCCAGCACCTCCCAGCCGGCGGCACCGGGCCGAGTGGCGTCGGCGGCCACCGCGGCGGCCACCGCGGTCAGGGCGGCATAGACCTGGTCGCCCCGTTCGGGAAGCACGAACGACACCGGGTCGGCCAGGGCCGACTCGGGATCGGGTAGGTCGAGATCCTGGAGCCAGGTGACCAGCTCGATACCGGCCCCCGACCCCACGCAGCCAACCAGCACGGCGGCCGTCACGTCGGCGTCGATCCTGCGGCCCGGGCCGCCCCCAGCAAGTGGCGGCCATCTCCCAGGAACGGGGCTGGGCCATGCCCTGCCGGCCAGGGCCTGTTCGGTCGGTGGGGCGACCACCAGCGTGGGCCGCAGCAGCAGGAACGAGGCGATGTCGGCCCGGGCCTGATCGCAGCTCCGGTCCATCCCGGCCCCGGGCGGGCGACGGTGGGTGCCGGGAACCCGGCGGTGAGGCCGGTGGCGATGTCGGCGGCATCGACCGCCCAGTCAGGTGGCAGAACCGGTTGGCCAGCGGGGCCGACGGGTCCCAGCCGTCGGCGGCCTGATCCGGCAGGTTGGCCGCGGCCACCACGACCACCTCGTCGGGCAGCCTCAGATCACCCACGGTGCGTTCCAGCACGACCCGGAGCAGTGCGGCCTGCACCGCCGGCGGCGCAGTGGAGATCTCGTCGAGGAACAGCACCCCACGGCCCGCTTCGGCCAGCTCCGAAGCCCACGACGGGGAGCGAAACGGACCCGCCCCCCGTCGACCACCGGAAGCCCGGCGAAGTCCGACGGTTCCCGGATCGATGCGATCACGATCTGGCGGGGCCAGTCCAGGGCCTCGGCCACCGACCGGACCACGGAGCTCTTCCCGGTGCCGGGTGCCCCCACAGCAGTGCCGGCACCCGGGCCGCCAGCGCCAGGCCGAGCGCCGAAGTGGTCACCCTGGGAGTCAACGGTCCGCCCGCCGCCGGCCGCGCCGGGGCACCTCCACCACCGACCCGAGTTCCCGTTGCCCCGTATCCATCGCTGCGGCTTCCGTCCTCGTCCTCGCCCGTCCGTACCGCACCACGGTAGGCGTCTCGGGCCCGGCCGACGAGCCGGCTCGTGGCCCGGCCGGGGCGGCGGCCGACCGGGCCCGCTGATCCCGCTAGCGTGCTGGCATGCAGACGCTCAGGGAACTGGCCGCTGACCTCGCCAGCGGGGCCACCACCGCCCGTACGCTGGTCGAAGCGAGCCTGGACGCCATCGGCGCCACGGGGGGCGAAGGGGAGCGGGCCTTCGTCAGCGTGGCCGCCGACCGGGCCCGGGCCGCGGCCGACGGGATCGACCGGATCCGGCGGTCGGGGGGGCTGGTGCCTCCCTGGGCCGGGATACCGGTGGCGGTCAAGGACCTCTGCGACGTGGCCGGTGAGGTGACCACGGCCGGCTCGGTGGTGCTGGCCGACCAACCGCCGGCCGCCGTGAGCGCCCCGGTCGTCGCCCGCCTGGTGGCCAGCGGCTTCGTCGTGGTGGGGCGGACCAACATGACGGAGTTCGCCTACTCCGGACTGGGGCTGAACCCCCACCATGGCACGCCGGCCGCTCCCTGGGACCGGAACGCCCGCCGCATCCCCGGGGGCTCGTCGTCGGGCAGCGCGGTGGCTGTGGCCGACGGGATGGCGGCGGTCGCCCTCGGGACCGACACCGGTGGTTCGTGCCGGATACCGGCCGCCTTCTGCGGCCTCGTCGGGTACAAGCCCACCGCGGCCCGGGTCCCGCTCGACGGGATCGTCCCTCTCGCCCCGTCGCTGGACTCGGTCGGCCCGATCGGTCGGTCGGTGTCGTGCTGCGCCGTCGTCGACGACGTCTTCGCCGGAGGCGACGGTACCGTCTCGCTCGATGCCCGGCCCGCCGGCGCCATTCGTCTGGCTGTGCCGACCGACTATGTTTTGGACGGGCTGGACGACGAGGTGGCCCGGGCCTTCCAGGCCGGGCTCGAACGCCTGTCGGCCGCCGGGGTGTCGATCGTCGACGTTCCCTTCCCCGAGCTGAACGAGCTTCCCACCATCAACGCCGGAGGTGGCCTGGCCACGGCCGAGGCCCATCATTGGCACCGGGAGCTTCTCGGTCGGGTCGGCGACCGTTACGACCCGAGGGTCCGAACCCGGATCGAACCAGGGGCCCTCCAGAGCGCCGCCGACTACCTCGACCTGCTCGCAGCCCGGCGCCGGCTCATCGGGGTGGCGGCCCGGCGCCTGGCCGGCTTCGACGCCTTCGCGCTGCCCACCGTGGCGGTGGTTCCCCCCACCATCTCGTCGTTCGACACCGACGATCCGGCCTACTACAGCCGAATGAACCTGACCTGCCTCCGCAACACTGCGGTCGGCAACTTCCTCGACGCCTGCGCCGTCAGCATCCCGGTCGGTAGGCCGGGGGAGGCGCCGGTCGGTCTGATGCTCATGGGTCCGCCCGCCGGCGACCGTTCCCTGTTCGAGGTGGCGCTCACCGTCGAAGAGGTGATCGGTCGAGCCTGAACAGGCGGCCCCCGACCGCTCAGGCGGCCCGGGCCCCGGCGACCTCGAACGCGACCTCGATCGAGGCCAGGGCACCCAGGATCACGTCCTCCAGGTCACGCCCGAACCGGCCCAGGCGGCGGATGTCGTCGATGGTGTCGGTCACCAGGTCCCGCAGACCAGGGTCGTCGGTGGAGGCGAGAAGGCCCCCCAGCCAGGCCAGGCAGCGCTCGGGGGAGACCGTGGCATCGGTGACGAACGGATCGTCGTCGTTGGTGGCGGCCCAGAAGGCGTCGGCGGTCTCGGCGGGGGAGAGGTCGAGGGGGCGGAGGGCGGTGGTCATCGGGGATCCTTCGTGGTTCGGTGGCCGGCCCGGGGGCCGTGGCCGCTGTTCGTTTCGGCAGGTCCGGCCCTCCGTTGAGGGCCTCGCCGTCTCTGGAGCTGAACCTACGACGGGTCCTCCGACCCGGGATCGGGGACATCCCCCACCTTCGACCGGGCCAACCAGGGGCGGGCGGGCCGGGACGGGGCGCGTCCGGCCGCCGGAGGCCCGCCGGTGGCGGCCCGGCGGCGATCATCGGCCGGTGGCCGGGATGGCGCCGGGAGAGATGGTTAGCATCGCTCCATGGCTGAAACGGTTTCCTTTCCCAGCAACGGCAGCGACGCGTCGGGCCACCTCGCGGTTCCGGCCTCGGGCCAGGGGCCCGGCGTCATCGTCATCCAGGAGTGGTGGGGGCTGAACCCCCAGATCCGGGGCGTGGCCGACATGCTGGCCGAGCACGGCATCGTGGCGCTGGCCCCCGACCTCTACCACGGTGAGCTGGCCGGGCACGACGAGATGGACAAGGCCGGACACCTGATGTCGAGCCTGCCCGCCGATCGGGCGGCCCGAGACATGTCGGGCGCGGTCGACTTCCTGGCCTCGCACCCTGCGGTGACCGGAACCGGGATCGGGGTGATCGGGTTCTGCATGGGCGGCATGCTCACCTTCATCCTGGCTGCCAACCGGGGCGACCGGATCAAGGCGGCCGTGCCGTTCTACGGGTTTCCCCAGGGCGAAGCTGCTCCCGACTATTCCGGGATGACCGCCGCCATCCGGGGTCACATGTCGGCTGACGACTCGTTCTTCCCGGCCGATGCCGCTCGGGCGCTCGAGGCCGAGCTCAAGGCCATGGGCAAGGACGTCTCGATCGAGATCCACGGGGCAGGGCACGGGTTCATGAACGAGGAGAACCCGATGGGCGCCTACGACGAAGCCCTCGCCGCTCGCCTGTGGCCGGGGATCATCGACTTCTTCCGGGCCACCCTGGCCTGACCCGGGCACGACGGGCCCGGGCGACCCCCGGGGCCCGGTCTCAGTAGGCCAGCGTGTCGCGCTGGCGCAGCAACAGCGGGATGAGCATGGCGATCATGACCGCGTCCGGCGTCCGGTCCACCGAGCCCAGGATCTCCGAATAGAACGACTGGTTCATGGCCCGGATCCCCAGATCCTGGCCGTGAGCGGTGCAGGTGCCGCTGGTGCTGATCTGGTACCGCAACGGCTCGAGGCCGGCGTGGCCCTCGAATGCCATCCCCCGGGCCGTGACCGTGGCCGAACCCCGGACCTCCTGGCCCATGACCCGGCCGGTGCAGACGTACGGCCGCAACCGGCGGAGCCGGAACGTCAGGCGGCACGTCTCCTCCGCCACCATGGCCTCCACCGACAGCCGGCGCAGGGTGCGTCGGCTCTCACCCACGATCGTGTCCTCGCCGATCCAACCGTTCAGCTCGACCTCGTCGTTGAAGGCCAGGCGCACGTAGGCCGCGATCTCGACGTTCAGGCGCCGGCCCGACGGGGATGGGGACGACTGCTGGAACATGGCATCACTGGTGGCCATCGGATCCTCCACCCCGGCGGTAGGTAGTTGACGGCCGGTGCGGCCGATGATGACATACTGCACCGGCCTTCGGAGGCCAGACAACCGGGGTGGTCTGGCCCGAGAACGCCCACCGGAGCGCCGGCGCCAGCCGGTGTACCGAATCCACGACCAAGCATCTCCCGGAGAACCAGACCATGGCACACATCGAGTCGGACCAGCTGTACCACCCGTTCGACGCGCCCCCTCCGGTCGACGGGAACGAGCTCAACCTGCATCTCGGCGGCAAGGGGGCGGGCCTGGCCCGGATGCGGGCCATCGGGCTACCGGTGCCGCCCGGGTTCACGATCCCCACCACGGTCTGTCGCCGGGTGCTGGCCGACGGCTGGTTTCCCGAGATCGACCAGGCCCTCGCCGCCGGCCTGGCCCGGCTCGAAGCGACGATGGGGCGGCGCCTCGGTGCCGGAGACGAGCCCCTGCTGGTCAGCGTCCGCTCCGGGGCACCCGTCTCCATGCCGGGGATGATGGACACCGTGCTCAACGTGGGCATGTCGGCCGAGCTGGCCGGCACGCTCGGCCGCCGCAGCGGCGACGAGCGGTTCGGCTGGGACACCTACCGCCGGTTCGTGGAGGGCTACGCCTCGGTGGTCGCCGGCGCCTCCCAGCCGCTCCTGGCCGATCTGGCCGCCCGGGCCACCGGCGGACGGTCCTGGGCCGAGCTCGGGGCGGGCGAGCTGGCCGACGCCGTTCCCACCTGGCGTGAGCTCCTGGCCGCAGCCGGCCACCCCATCCCCGACGACCCGCTGGCCCAGGTGGCGGCGGCCGTGCGGGCCGTGTTCGCCTCGTGGAACTCCGACCGGGCCGAGGTCTACCGCCGCCGGGAGGGCATCGCCTCCGATCTCGCCACGGCGGCGACCGTGCAGAGCATGGTCTTCGGCAACCTCGGACCCGAATCGGGCACAGGGGTCGTCTTCACCCGCGACCCCTCGACCGGGGCCCCGGGACTGGTCGGCGACTTCCTGCTCCGGGCCCAGGGCGAAGACGTCGTGGCCGGCACCCACCAGACCATGCCGATCGCCGAGATGGAACGCCTCTGGCCCGACGTGGCCGAGGAGCTGGAGCGGACCGCGGCCGTCCTCGAGCACGAACTGGCCGACATGGTCGACATCGAGTTCACCGTCGAGAACCGCCGGCTGTGGCTGCTCCAGTCGAGAGTGGGCAAGCGTTCCCCCCGGGCCGCCCTCCGTGTCGCGGTGGCCATGGCCGAGGACGGCGACTTCCCGGTCGACCGGGCCGAAGCCGTCCGCCGGGTGGCCGATCTGCTCGACAACCCGCCGACCGACGCTCCGTCCGAGGTGCCTCCGGACGCCGTCGTCCTGGCCCGGGGACTGGGGGCTTCCCCCGGTCGGGCTGTCGGGGCGCTCTGCCTCGACGCCGACGACGCGGTGACCCGGGCCGCCCGGGGCGAGGATCTGATCCTGGTCCGGCCCGAGACCTCGCCATCCGACGTGCACGGCATGGCCGAGGCCCGAGGGCTCGTCACCCGCTTCGGCGGTCTCATGTCGCACGCCGCGGTAGTGGCCCGGTCGTGGGGACTCCCCGCTGTGGTGGGGGTCGCCGACCTCGAGATCGGCGCCGACGGGATCCACGCCGGTGGCCACCGGGTGGGCCTGGGCGAGCAGATCACCGTCGACGGCGACCACGGCCTCGTCCTGGCCGGCGCCCACCCGGGAAGCGGCGGCGAGCTCGACGAGGTGCGGATCCTGCGACGGTGGCGGGACGAACTCGCCGGGCCTGCGGCGGCACCGCCGGCCGTGGGTGCCGGTGAGCTCACCGACGCCGGGTGCCGCCGGCTCCTCGTGCTGAAGGGCATGGCGACCGCCGAGGCCCTGGCCACCCTGGCCGAGGTCGGGGTGGACACGGTCACCGCTGTGCTGGACGCCCTCGTCGCCGTCGGTCACGTGGCCCCTGGCCCAGGCGGTCGCTACCTCCTCACCCCCGACGGGTCGGCCGCGGCCGAAGCCGCCTACCAGGAGGAGGCTCGGATCGTCGGCCCCCACATCGAGCCCGTGCTCGACCGGTTCCACCATCTCAACAGCCGGTTCAAGCAGGTCATAACGGATTGGCAGATGCGGACCGTCGACGGTCAGCAGGTCATGAACGACCACAGCGACGCCGACTACGACGCCGCCGTGCTCGGCATGCTGACCAGCGAGATCCACACCGGGATCTGCGAGATAATCGACGTCGTGACGGTCGGCCTGGGCCGGATCGGTGCCTACCGGGCCCGGCTCGACCGGGCCGTCGAGGCCATCGGTGCCGGCGATCTGCAGATGGTGGCCCACCCCTCAAGGAGAGCTACCACACCGTGTGGTTCGAGCTCCACGAGGAACTGATCCGGCTGAGCGGGCGAAACCGGGCCGACGAGGCGGCCGCCGGCCGGGCCTGAGCCCGGGAACCCACGCCCGGCCGGCGCTAGCTTGTCGGGGCCCCACGGCGCGGACAGAGGAGGTCCACCACATGCATGCCATCCAGGTGACCGAACACGGCGGACCCGACGTCCTCCACTGGGTCGAGGTGCCCGACCCCGAACCGGGCGACGGGCAGCTCCTTGTCGAGCTGGAGGCGGCCGGGCTCAACTTCATCGACACCTACATGCGCTCCGGGCTCTACCCCAGGCCCCTGCCCATGATCCCCGGCAACGAGGGGGCGGGGACCGTCGTGGCCGTCGGGGCCGGTGTCGAGGGCTTCACCGTCGGTGACCGGGTGGCCTGGACCGGCGTGCTCGGTTCCTACGCCACCCGGGTCGTCGTGCCAGCGGCCCAGGCCCTCGCCGTCCCCGACGGGCTCACCGCCGAGCAGGCCGCAGCGGTCACCCTCCAGGGCATGACCGCCCACTTCCTCGCCTGCGACACTTTCCCCCTGGCTGCCGGCCACCGCTGCCTCATCCAGGCCGGTGCCGGCGGTGTGGGCCTGCTCCTCATCCAGATGGCCAAGATGCGGGGCGCCGAGGTGTTCACCACCGTCGGCTCACCGGACAAGGCCGACCTGGCCCGCCAGGCCGGTGCCGACCACGTGATCCTGTATCGCGACGAGGACTTCGGCGACGCTGTCGAGCGGATCGCCGGGCCCCGCCCCCTGGACGTCGTCTACGACGGCGTCGGCCAGCAGACCTTCGAGCGGGGCCTCCAGATCCTCAAGCCCCGGGGCCTCATGGTCACCTACGGCAACGCCTCCGGCGCCGTGGAGCCCATGCCCCCGCTTCGTCTCATGCAGGGTGGCTCGCTCTTCCTCACCCGCCCCACCCTGGGCGACTACACCGCCACCAGGGCCGACCTCGAAGCCCGGGCCGCCGACGTCTTCGGCTGGGCCGCGACCGGCCGCCTGTCGGTCCGGATCGGCGCCCGGATCCCGCTGCGCGACGCAGCCGAGGCGCACCGCCTCCTCGAAGGCCGCGACACCACCGGCAAGGTGCTCCTGATGCCCTAAGCCGGCGGGGCCCCATCGCGGGGCCGATCCCCGCCGGGTGGCGGGTCCGGCGGGGCCGGACCCGCAGGGTGTGTCAGTCGTCGATCCAGGCGGTGAAGTCGCAGCTGATCATCGGACGGCGACCGTCGGGGGTGATCTGGGTGTGGCGGGAAGGGCGCGACTCGGGGTCGGGGAACTTCTCCACCCAGGAGGGGTTGATCTTGGACCGGGCCTCGGGGTCGTTGGCGAAGAACGTGATCTTGGCCACGTGCTCCCAGGTGCCGCCGGCCCCGGCCAGGGCGTTGCCGATGTGGACGAACAGGTTCGCCACCTGGTCCTCGATCGCCTCGGGCAGATCCCTCGTGCCGGGGTCGAAGGCCGGGATCACGCCCGAGATGAGCAGGGGACCGATCCTGGTCGCCACCGGAATGGGGTTCTCGTGGGCGAAGGAGTCGGTGTAGACGGACTTGCGGTTGGCCATGGGGGTCTCCTCTGGGACGGGGGCCGGGCTCAGGACTGGCGGGCCGCCAGCCAGGCCGGCAGCGCAGTTGTAGGCAGGTCAGGGGTGCCGGTGGCGCGGCGGGCCGCGAGTCGTCCCGGACGGGTGGCTGGCGGGGGTGAGGCTGGGCGGGTCCTCGTTCGCTCGCAGTGCCGACAAGCGGTCAGCAGGGTGCCCGTCAGGTAGTGTGACCACGGTTCAGGGCGGTCTTGATGACGGCCAGCTGGGTCAACGCCACGGCCCGAGCCGTATGGCGCTGGTTCTCGCCCTCGTGGACCCGGATCATCTCGACGTTGCCGTCGCGGGTCTTGGGTTCCGTCGCTCGTCCTGACAGCGCAGCCGGCCGCGGCGTAGGCGTCGATCGGGTCGGACTGCCCTGGAACCGGCGGACTTGCGGTCCGGTCGTGACCTCGACCACCGGCCAGCCAGCGACGTCAGGTGGGCGCAGATCCTCCGTACCGCGTGCCTTCGATCCCGACGATCGTGACCGTCCCGAAGACCGGACCCAGACCTCGAGTTGACGGTAACCAGCGGGTCGTGGCGGCTCATGGCCGAGCCTCGGCGACCTGGTCGATCACCGCTGCCACGTGGACCTCGGCGTGGTGTCGATCCCGACCGCGATCGACCATCGGTGTGGAGTCTGGAATCATGGGGTTGTCGTCCCTTCGGTTGTGCGTTGGGCGGCGCACGAACCAGACGGACGGACAAGACAGTGATGGGCGCCTGGTAGCGCAGGCTCCTATTGGTCACAACCATCCAGCAGTGAGCTCCAGGAGACCCGGCCTGCGGTCACCGAGTCGACAAATGCGTTGAAGTCAGACATCGACAGTCAGTCGCTGAGTCAGACCGAACGCCAGAGAGCACTCCCATTATCACTGTCAGTCGTCGATCCAGGCGGTGAAGTCGCAGCTGATCATCGGACGCGCCGTCGGGGTGATGGTGTGGCGGGAAGGGGACTGGTCAGAACTTCTCACCCAGGAGGGGTTGATCTTGGACCGGGCCTCGGGTCGTTGGCGAAGAACGTGATCTTGGCCACGTGCTCCCAGGTCCGCCGGCCCCGGCAGGGCGTTGCCGATGTGGACAGAACAGGTTCGCCACCGTTTCGTCGCCTCGGGCAGATCCTGTGCGGGTCGAGGCCGGGATCACGCCCGAGATGAGCGGGACCGATCCTGGTCGCCACCGAATGGGGTTCTCGTGGCGAAGGAGTCGGTGTAGACGGACTTGCGGTTGGCCATGGGGTCTCCTCTCGGACGGGGGCCGGGCTCAGGACTGGCGGGCGGCGCCAGGCCTCGAACTCGGGCCGGCGCTCGGCCGACAGGGGCAGGATCGTGCTCTCGCCGGCGTCCCCCCTCCGGGCGACTCCTCCTCCGCTCGGGCGCTCCGACCCTTCCTCGGCATCGCGGCGGATCACCCGCCCTCACCGTCGCGCCAGGATTCACCGGGGGCGCGTCCGGCGCAGGCGATGGGCACGTTGCAGGCCAGCGGCATGTGGTGCCGACCCCAGGTGGCGGCGTGCGACGCCTGGTGGTAGACGGGGAAGTCCATCTTGGAGATGGCCGGTGTGTCACGGATGGCACCGTCGGTGATGACCCCGGCGGCCCCGGCGCTGGGCCCGGAGGGCGAAGATGTCGCCGATCGTGCCGGCGTCGGGCACGTTGCGGGCCTCCATGATGATGATGTCGTCCTGGCCGCAGTACTCCGACGCCTGACGCTGGGGGTTGATGCCGCCCGACAGCTCGCGCAGGCGGTCCTCCCGCAGGGGGACGTAGCGCAGCGTCAGGGCGTAGCCCAGCATCCGCATGTCCGGCCGGGTCGGCTTCAGACCCGAGAGGAAGCAGTTCCGGATCCCCTTGCTCTGCAGCTTGCCGACCAGGGTGGCGGTGGCCACCCGGTTCAGCATGTCCCGGATCTCGTCGCTGAGCTCGACGGGGTGGGGGTTGAACGGTTCGGTGGGGGTGTCGGTCATCGATGCTCCGTGCGCTGATGGGGGTGCCACGTCGGTCGGCACCATACCGGATGGCGTCGATCCTCGCCCGCCCACCAGCTCGATGCCGGCCCTGACGCCACCCGCCGTCCACGGCGCGCCGCCCCGGACCGACCAGCCCCGACGGGAACCTTTACAGCGTGGTCCCCGGTGTCGGAAACTGGGTCGACCATGGCCGACTCGTTCCCCTGTTCCCGATCGCGGTACCGTCGCCGGTCGATCGGGCACCCGGCCGGCACCGTCGCCGGGCGGTCGGCCTCCGTCCACTGAGAACGGTCCAGGAGGATCACATGGCGCTCGCCGAGTTCAAGCTCGAGGACCGCTTCGCCCGCGACGACGGCGAGGTCGCCATGTCCGGAGTCCAGGCCCTGCTGCGGGTCCTGCTGGATCAGCTGGCGGCCGATCGCCGGGCCGGACTGGACAACGCCGCGTTCGTGAGCGGCTACCGGGGATCCCCGCTGGGCGGGATGGACACCCTCATGCTGGGTAACCGGGCCGAGCTCGACCGGAACCACATCACCTTCCTCCCCGGCTTGAACGAGGATCTGGCCGCCACCGCGGTGTGGGGCTCCCAGCTGGCCAACCACAACTGGACCGGCCGCTACGACGGTGTGCTCGGCATGTGGTACGGCAAGGCCCCCGGCGTCGACCGCTCCGGTGACGCCATCCGCCACGCCAACGTGAGCGGTGTCGACCCCAGGGGTGGTGTGCTCCTGGTGGCGGGCGACGATCCGTCGTCGAAGTCGTCGACCCTCTCCTCCGGCTCGGAGTTCGCGCTGCTCCACTTCGAGACTCCGATCTTCTATCCGGGCAGCGTGCAGGAGGTGGCCGACTACG
>JAWKIL010000045.1:0-17771 GCA_041394285.1 Acidimicrobiales bacterium
GTTGTGGAGCGGGACAAGGGCTGGGGCCCGAGCACCGGCTTCAACGCCGAGCTGAAGGCGCTCTACGGGGTCGACCTGGCCGCCGCCGAGTTCCGGGCCTACGACGACCCGGCCGGCCTGGTCACCATCCCCAAGACCCTGCTCCGCAACGTGCTCCCAGACCTGGCGGCCAACAGCATCTGGACTCCGGAGAAGCTGGAGGGGGTGGCGGTCACCGCCTCTGGCCGGGTGTTCATCACCACCGACAACGACGGCCTCGACGACGCCACCGGCGAGACCCTGTTCCTCGACCTCGGCCCCTGGCGCAAGGCGTTGCGGGGCTGACGGGCGGGCCGGGCGGAGCGGATCCACCGGCCCGATGACGACGATCCGGGCGGAGACCGGAGCGGGTGCGATGTCATCCGCTCCGGTCTCGTTCGACCGAGGGGGCCGCTCCCGATCAGGCGTCGGCCCAGCCTTCGGCCCTGCCCTCAGCCTTCGGCCCTGCCCTCAGCCTTCGGCCCTGCCCTCAGCCTTCGGCCCTGCCCTCAGCCTTCGGCCCTGCCCTCAGCCTTCGGCCATGCGGCGGCCGCTCTCCAGCACGCTCTTGAGGTCGCTGAGCACCCAGGGGTGGCCGCCGCCGCCCATGTTGGGATCGTCGAACGTGCCGGCCACCATGGCCGCCAGCATCGGCATGCCCTCGAGCTCGTGGGTGACGGTGAGGGAGCACACGCCGCCGTCGTACTCCTTGATGTCATAGCTGATGGTGGAGAAGCCCTCGGCTGCCGTGCCCGGGTCCATCAGCATCCGCCATGTGGTCTTGAGGTGGAAGGGCTCGTCGACCTCCACGACCTCACCGTCGATGATCACCTCGGGGACCTCGAAGCCCATGGCCTTGGCCCCCTCCAGCATCCTGGCGTCGGGGTTGATCGTCAGCGCGCCGCCGGGGCGGAGGTCGTAGTGGGCGTGGCCGCCGTAGCCGTAGCGGGCCGTCCACTGGGGATCGGTGATGGCGGTCCAGATCGCCTGGGCCGTCGCCCGTATGTACACCCGGTGGACCTGGGTGGTCACGGCGCCGGTGGTGGCGACGACGGTGGCGGTGGATTCCTCGGTGGTCATGCGTTCTCCAGTCGGTTCTTCAGGTCGACGAGTGCCGTCACCCGGCGCTCGGTGTACTTGTCGATCCAGCGGTCGTGGATCAGCCGGATCGGGACCGGGTTGAGGAAGTGCAACTTCTCCCGCCCCGCCTTCCGGGTGACGACGAGCCCGGCGTCCTCCAGCACCCGCAGGTGCTTCATGACACCGAAGCGGGTCATGTCGAGATCGCTCTCGAGATCGGTCAGCGTGCGGCCGTCGCGCTCGAAGAGCCGGTCGAGGAGATGCCGCCTCGTCGGATCAGCGAGGGCCCGGAACACGCCGTCGTCGTCCTGCACGCCGTCAAAATAGGTGACCGAATGGTCACATGTCAATGGTCGCACGTCGGTCGCTGCGAGATGGGGGTTGACGTTGACCCAGCGTCAACCCTGCAAGCTGCGCTCATGGCACCTACTCCAGCGATCCGGATCAGCGGGTTGACCAAGGCGTTCGGCGACCTCGACGTGCTCTGCGGCGTCGACCTCGACATCGGGAGGGGAAGCATCGGGGCCCTGCTCGGGTCGAACGGCGCCGGCAAGACCACGCTGGTGAAGATCCTGGCCACCCTGCTGCGGGCCGACGGCGGAACGGCCACCGTCAACGGCTTCGACGTGGCCACCGAGGCGGCCGACGTCCGCCGGTCGATCAGCCTGACGGGACAGTTCGCCGCCGTCGACGGCATCCTCACCGGGCGGGAGAACCTGGTGCTGATGGCCCGGCTGCGCCACCTCGACCGCCCAGGGGCGGTGGCCGACCAGCTGCTCGACCGCTTCTCGCTCGCCGACGCCGGGGGCCGGCGCGTGGCGACGTGGTCCGGCGGCATGCGCCGCCGGCTCGACATCGCCATGAGCCTCATCGGGAGCCCGCCGGTCGTCTTCCTCGACGAGCCCACCACCGGGCTCGATCCCGAGGCCCGCCGGGACGTGTGGCAGTCGATCCGCCAGTTGGCCCGCGACGGCGCCACGGTGCTGCTGACCACCCAGCATCTGGAGGAGGCCGAGCAGCTGGCCGACCGGATCGCCATCCTCCACCAGGGCCGGATCCTGGTGGAGGGGACGCTGGCCGAGCTGAAAGCGATGCTGCCGCCGGCCCGGGTCGAGTACGTGGAGCGGCAGCCGACCTTGGAAGAGGTCTTCCTGGCCCTCGTCGGCCGCCAGAGCAGCCCGACCGCGACCGGAACGGAGATCCGGGCATGACCAGCCACCAGACGAGCGGCCCAGCCGGCCACAGTGTCAGCCACGGCGTCAACCCCAGTGCCAGCCATGGCGCCAGCGACACCATCACGCTGCTGGGGCGCTCCCTGCGCCACATCCTGCGCAGCCCCGACACGATCGTCACCACCGCCGTCACACCCATCGTCATGCTGGCGCTGTTCGTGTATGTCTTCGGCGGGGCGGTTGACACCGGCGGCGGACGCTACGTCGACTATCTCCTGCCGGGCATCCTGCTGATCACGGTGGCCTCGGGCGTCGCCTACACCTCGCTGCGGATCCACACCGACCTCGCCAGCGGGATCTTCGAGCGGTTCCAGTCGATGCCGATCGCCCGCTCGGCGGTGTTGTGGGGGCACGTGGTGACCTCGCTCGTCGCCAACCTGATCTCGCTGGTGCTGGTCGTGGTGGTGGCCGTGGCCATCGGCTTCCGGTCCGGCGCCGGGGTCGGGGCCTGGCTGGTGGTGCTGGCCATCGTGGTGCTGTTCACCCTTGCGCTGACGTGGCTGGCCGTGGTCGCCGGGCTCCTGGCCCGCTCGCCCGACGGGGCCGGGGCCTTCGCCTACCCGTTGCTGTTCCTGCCCTTCGTCAGCTCCGCCTTCGTGCCCACCGCCGGCATGCCAGGCCCCGTGCGGTGGTTCGCCGAGCACCAGCCGGTGACCTCGATCGTCGACGCCATCCGCGGGCTGTACGCCGGCGCTGCGGTGGGGGGCGGCGAGGTGTGGGCGGCCCTGGCCTGGTGCGCCGGGCTGCTCGTGGTGGCCTGGGCGCTCGGGGTGCGGACCTACCGGCGGAGGTCGGCGTGACCGGCCCGGCATACTGCTATCGATGACGGGTGGTCCCGGCATGCTGACGATCGGCCAGCTGGCGTCCTACGCCGGCGTTACCGTGCGGGCGGTACGCCACTACCACGCCAAGGGGCTGCTGCCCGAGCCGGCCCGCGACCGCTCGGGCTACCGCCGATACGACGCGGCGGCCGTGGTCGAGCTGATCCGCATCCGGACCCTCTCCGAGGCCGGCGTGCCGCTCTCCCGGGTCAGAGAGCTGCTGGCCGCCGACGAGGCCGAGTTCGCCGCTGCCGTCGCCGAGATCGACCGCCGCCTGGAGGCCGAGATAGCGGAGCGGCAGCGCCACCGGGAACGGGTGGCGGAGCTGGCGGCCGGCGACCGGCTGGCGTTGCCGCCCGAGGCGGTTGCCTATCTCGACCGGCTCCGCCAGCTCGACGTCCCGGAGCGGGCCGTGACCATGGAACGCGACGCCTGGATCCTGGTGGCGGCCCAGATCCCGAACCAGATGCCGGCGCTGATGGCGATCAAGCGCAGCCAGATGGAGGATCCGGCCGTCATCGCCCTCTACTTCGATCTGGTGGAGGCGGCCGACTGGCGTGACGACGACCCGCGCCTGGCGGCGGTGGCCGACCGGCTGGTGGCGCTGATGGAGGCGCACGCCGAGCACTGGGGCGAGGACCAGATGGCCGACTTCGCGCTCGACGACGAGCTCGTGACGCTGCTCGACGAGGTGTTCCTCACCGCCGTGCCGGTGGGTCGGCGGCTGCTGCGCCTGCTGGAGGAGCGGGGTTGGACCGGTTGGACGAGGATCGAACGAACCGGAGGGGCCACCCCCGTCGCTCCGCCTACGGCACGCCGGTGATGGTCTCGCACGACCGGTCGGCGGTGTCGGCCGTGGTCTGCGGGCCGCCGTCGCAGCGGTCGGTGCCGAGGTTGCCGGCCAGGGAGTCGTCGCCGGCGTCGCCGTTGAGCACGTCGCTGCCGATCCCTCCGCTGAGGCGATCGTTGCCGTCGCCGCCCGACAACGTGTCGTTGCCCAGCTCGCCGTCGAGCGAGTCGTCGCCGGCCCCGCCGGTGATCCGGTCGGCGCCGGCCCCGCCGAACAGGGCGTCGTTGCCGTCGCCGCCGTCGAGCATGTCGTCGCCCACACCGCCCGACAGCACGTCGGCTCCGGCGCCGCCGAGGATCGTGTCGGCGCCGAGGTCGCCGTCGAGCACATCGTCACCGGCGTCGCCCGCCATGAGATCGGCCCCGGCGCCACCGTTGACGGTGTCGTTACCGTCGCCGCCGCACAGCAGGTCGTCGCCCAGCCGGCCGTTGATCGTGTCGTTGCCGCCGAGGCCGACGATGGCGTCACGGCCGATCGTGCCGTTGAGCACGTCGTTGCCGGCGGTGCCGACGATCACGTTGTAACCCTGGGACCGCAGCTCCGCCTCGGTGCCGGTGACCCCGGCGCAGCTGAGCCGCCGGGTCAGGTCCAGGCCGATCAGCACCGGGTCGTGGTCGGACGACCGGTACGGGTCGGCCTCGTAGAGGGGCAGGGCGTCCGACTCCCGCTCGAAGGCCGCCTCGCCGGCCGTCTGCAGGTCGTCGTTGTAGTCGAACAGCGGCACCTCGTCGGCGTTGACGTGCCAGCTCGCCGTCCCGGTCACCTGGGGTCGCAGGGTGGCGTCGGCCAGGGCGTGGTCGAGGTAGCCGAGCTGGCCGTCGAACAGGTAGCTGTAGGCGCCGTCACCACCGAAGGCGGCCTGCAGGTCGGTGTAGCCCCTGGCCGTCAGGGCCGTCACCGGGTCTTCCTTGGCGTAGGAGTTGAGGTCGCCCATGATCAACACGCCGGCGCCGCCGCTGCCGGTGGGATCGGTGGCCAGGTAGTCGGCCAGCGCCTCCGCCGCAGCCGTGCGGGTCCGGTTGCAGTTGCCCTGGCCGTCGGCCAGATCAGGGTCACCGATGTCGTCGCAGGCCGAGCCCTTGGACTTGAGGTGGTTGAGGGCGATCGTCACCCGCCCGCCGGTGGCCGTCTGCTCGAACGTCTGGATCAGGGCCGGCCGGTTGCGGTCGTCGATGAAGCGGGGGTCGACGGTGGAATCCAGGACGGTGAATGGACCGACCGGGGCCACGGCGGCGGGTCGGTAGACGAACGCCGTCTTGATGGCGTCGGTGCCGATCGTGCCGGTGTCGACGAAGGCGTAGGTGCCGGGGGCGGTGGCGGCGTTGAGCGCGGCCACCAGGTCGGCCACCGACGCTCCGGCGTCGTTCTGGATCTCGATCAGGCCCAGCACGTCGGCGTCGATCCGGGCCATGGCGGCCACGATCTTGGCCCGCTGGCGGTCGAGCTCCTCGGCCGTGTTGGCGCCCCGGCACTCCAGGTTGGCCGGGCCGCACACGGCACCCGGAACCTCGAGGGTGGTGAAGTAGTTGAGCACGTTGAAGCTCGCCACCTTGAGGGTGCCCCCCACCGCTGGCGGCGTCGCCGGGCGGGGGTTGGCCGGGGCGAAGGTGTAGCTCTGGCCGGTGACGGGCCGGACCCGCCAGGCGTCGGTGCCGGAGAGCCCGGCGAAGGACCAGTGCAGCACCCCGGTGAGGCCGGTGATCGTGTCGCCGCCCCGCACCCGGTTGGTCGTGCTCAGGCCGGGCGACGGGTACGGGTAGGGCTCGTTGCTCTGAGGCCCGCTCACCATGTCGTTCTGGCTGTTGTTGTCGTCGTCGAGGATGATGCGCCGGGCGGCGAGGTCGGTGAGGAACGACGCGTAACCGGCCGGGCTCGGTGTGTTGGCGTCGGTGAACTGCTCGGGCCGGCCGCCGGCCGACAGCACGAGCTGGCCGTAGCGGGCCAGCTCGAAGTACTCGCTCACCGAGAGGGTGTCGGGGAAGGTGACGAGCATCCCCTCCTGGGCCTCGAAGGTGGCGGCGGCGTTGGTGGGCCCCGCCGCCGGCAGGGCCACCGGCGCCGGCGTGGGCAAGGGGTTGCCGGTGGAGACCACGGCGATCGAGCCCCCGGCTCCGGTCACGTCGATTTGGCTCATCCCGAAGAACTCCTCGGGGTCGCCGGTCACCGTGACCACGTCGCCCACCTGGGGATCGGTGGGGCAACCGCCCCGGCAGAACACGAAGATGCCCTCGCTGGTGGCCGGATCGGCGTCGGCGTCGGCGTCCTCCTCCTGCACGAAGAAGGCGTCACGGACGTCGTTGTTGGTGAACACCGACGTGATCACGCCTTCGACGGTGACGGTGGTGGTGATGGCCACCGAGGGGCCGGTGCCCTGCACGTCGTGGATGGCCCGGACCACCGGCGGGGGTGGGGCCACGGTGACGGCGGTGTTGGCGGCGCCGGGGGTGTTGGCCGCCTCGCCCGCCTCCGGGGTGCCGGGCTGGATCGGGTTCAGGTCGAAGTCGTTGCGGACCCAGGCCCCCGTGCGATCGGGCAGCCGGGAGGCCCCGCCGGGGGCGAAGCCGGCGCTGGCGCCGGTGTAGGTTGCGTCGTCGATGGCGGCGTCGAGCACGGTCGGGCTGTAGGTCACGGCCCCCGCCGTGACCAGGATCGACAGCGAGTCGGCGAGCCCGCTCCAGGGTGTGGTGTCGAGCGTGCCGTCGTCGCCCGGGTCGAGATCGTCGCCTATGGCGCCGGTGAAGTCCTCGACCAGCAGGAAGGTGACCGGATCGTTCTCGATCCGGTCGGCCGCCAGGTTCAGGGTGTGGCGACCGGACCCGTCGGTGGCGGCCAGCGGGTAGACGTCGATCACCTGGCCGGGGGTGTCGGGGGCCTCGGTGATGCCCTGGATCTCGAGGATCGACCAGGTGCCGTAGTCGGTGTCGGGCGTGCCCATGATCTCCAGGTACTCGACGTCGGCGCCGGCGGTGCTGGCCGACACCTCGTTGAGCACCGGCTCGGCCGGGCCGGCCGGGCCGAACGTCTGGCCGGCGTTCACGGCACCGGCGGTGGCGGCCACCGGGCCGGTCCAGGTGAAGTCGCCGGCCCGGGTGCCGGTGCCGCTGAGCTGGAGGCTCTGGCCGGCCGGTTCGGAGGCGGCCTCGGCCACGCCGATGTCGGTGCTGGTGAGCCCGACGGCCGGGCCGTTGGTGGCGGCGAACGATCCCTCGTAGCTCAGGAACTGCACCACCGCGCCAGAGGCGTCGACCAGGGCCAGGCCGTCGGGGGAGCCGTTCTGGATACCGGCGAACGGCACCGAGGCGAAGCCGTAGCCCCCGTTCGGGTTTGTCAGAGTGAGGCCGGCGAGCGGCAGCGTGGCGTACGAGGCGCCGCCGCTCCCGTTGTAGAGCACCACCGACCAGCCGGTCAGGTCGGTGCCGACCGGGGCCGCCACCTCCACCAGCTCGGCGGAGTCGGCGCCGTCGTTGTCGTAGTGGATCTCGTTCACGAACACCGTGGAGGTGGCGCCGGGTACGGCCCCGGCGGCCTGCGGTGCCACCGCCACCAGGGCGGCGGCTACGGGGAGCATCGGGACGAGACGGGCGAGGAGTCGCTGGCGGCGGCCGGGCATCGGGGCTCCCTTGGGAGGTGAACGGATCCTGCCGGCACGTTAGGTGTCCTTGGCGTCTGTTGGACAACGGGATGATGCCGATTGGTTGAACGCCAGGCAACGGCACGCTGACGGGTCATTTGCTGCGGCCCGGCGCCGACCTCGAGCTCGACCGGCTGCTTTCCTCGCTCCGCTCCGCTCCGCTCGGCTCGGGGAGGACCAGACGCTCCACCTTGGTCATCAGCACCAGGCCCTCCTCGCCCGATCCGTTCACAGTCCGCAGCGCAACAGCCCCAATCTGATCTGAGATCGTCGCACCACGGTGAGCCGATCTGTATTTGATCCAGTCTTAAGGATCATCGTTCATTCCGTCGGTCGTCCGACACATTCCAAGCATTTGCGATTCAACGACAAGCGCGGCCACACTTGTCGGAGTAGAATCGCTGCGGGATTGCCTATCGAGGGCAGGGACGCCAGGGGCGGCGAATGAAGGTTCTCCTTATAGAGGATGAGTCGCGTGTTGCTGACGCGCTTAGTCGTGGGCTGAGGGCGGATGGATTTACCGTTGATCACGCAAGTGATGGTTATGAAGGCCTCTGGTTGGCCCAAGAACATGCCTACTCAGTAGTAGTGCTCGACCTGCTGCTCCCCGGCCTCAACGGGTATCGGATCTGCAGCCAGCTGCGGGAGGCGGGTAACGAGACGCCGATCCTCGTGTTGACGGCCAAGCACGGCGACGAGGATCTGATAGAGGGACTGGAAGCGGGAGCCGACGACTTCATGACGAAGCCGTTCACCTATCGGGTGCTCCTGGCCAGGATCCGAGCTCTGGTTCGGCGGTCCGCCAATAAACCGACAGCGCGCGTCCTGCGGGCCGGTACCTTGGCCTTCGATCTCTATGCCCAACGCATAACCGTTGGTGGGAATGAGCTGAAGCTGAGTCCCCGAGCCATGGCCGTGCTGGAGTTCCTACTTCGGAATCAGGGCAGCGTAGTATCGAAACAGGCAATCCTTGACTCTGTCTGGGAATGTGACTTCAACGGAGACCCGAATATCGTCGAGGTTTACGTCAGTCGGATTCGTCAGGCTCTCGACGTCGCCGCTGCTGATCTCGAGATAGAGACGGTGCGGGGGCTCGGCTACAGGTTCCGTATCCGGCGCTGACATGACCGGCCCCATCCACCTGGTTTCGAGGGCCGTCCGTTCGCAAGCAGCGACTGGTTTGGTCCTGGCCGTTGTCGTGGCTGCGCTCTTGTCTCTCGTAGCGGTGCGACAGGGCCGGGTCCAGCAGGCCGAGGTCGATCGTCAGGTGGCGAGCAAGCTCGAGCTGATGGCGGGGGCGGCTCCGGGCGGCCAGGTGACGATCTCGTCGGCCGACCAGCGGGCCGGTGTGCTCGTGGTCACTCTGGACACGACCACCGGGGAGATGGTGGCCAGCACCGATCCGACTGGGCAGGCCGAACAGCTTCTGGCCGCCGCTCCGTCGATCGGGGGGATGGCCACTGCTGATCTGGGCTCCTTCCTGTTGACCGAAGGGTCGAGCCGAATGCGGCTCGGCCTCGCTGCTCCGCCACCAGGCTCCACTGCTGCCACTGCGGTGGCCGTCTCTCTGGACCCGGCTGACCGGCTTGGTCGCAGCCTGATGCTGTCCCTGGTCCTCGTCGGCGTAGGCCTGGTCGGTTTCTACGGGGCAGTGGTGGCGTGGGTCCGATGGCGGGCGCTACGTCCTGTCGAGGCGCTGCGGGACCAAGTGGCGGCCTTGGCCACCGATTCGGGCCGCCACCGATTGAGCGAACGCAGCGGCGGCGGGGAGGTCGACCGTCTCGTGCGAACGATGAACCAGCTGTTGGCCCGCCTCGATCGGGCCAACGAGCGACAGCGCCAGTTCGTGGCCGACGCCTCGCACGAGCTCCGGAGCCCGCTGGCCGCCATCTGCACCCAGCTCGAGGTGGCCATCGAGCATCCAGGTGCCATCGAGTGGCCGGCGGTCGCCCCGGGCCTGATGGCGGAGACGCAGCGTGTGGGTCGACTGGTGGACGACCTGTTGCTGCTGGCCAGCGCAGGCGACGCCGCCCGCATCGGCTCGCGGGTGGCCTTGGTGGATCTCGACGATCTGGTGCTGGCCCAGGTCAAGGCGGTCCACTGGCCGGAGTCTGTCTGGGTCGACCTGAGCCACGTCTCGGCCGGGCTGGTGGGCGGCAACGCCGATCAGCTCAGCCGCCTGGTCCGCAACCTCCTCGACAACGCAGCCCGCCACGCCGTCCGCAACGTCACCGTCAGCGTCCAGGAGGAGAGAGCCGACGTGGTACTGGTGGTGGCCGACGACGGCGGGGGCATCCCGGCCGACCGGCGCGAGATCGTGTTCGAGCGATTCGTTCGGCTGGATGAGGGCCGGGCCCGCCATCAGGGGGGAACGGGGCTGGGGCTGGCCATCGTCCGGGAGGTGGCCCGCGCCCACGGGGGTGAAGTGACTGTGGACGACGCCGAGCCCGGCGCCCGCTTCACCGTGCGGCTACCCCGGGCCCGGCATGTCCACTACGCGGAGGTCGAGTGACAACCGGTGGTGAGCCGGCCCCGGCCGGGGCCGACTCACCACGTCATCAGAGGTTGACAGTTCCTGGCGACGAACGTGTAGCCCTGGGCCTTCAAGCCATCCACGATCTCCGTCAGCATGCTCGTGCCGAGATACGGGTGGTAGAAGAAGCTGGCGAACCCGTCGCGGATCACCAGGTTCCGCCGGCTGGTGTCGAGGATGTCAGCCGGAAGTCGGGCCGGGTGGTTGTTGAACGGCAGGGGCTCGACATTCCCCAGGTTCTCAGGTATCACCAGTGACCCGTAGAGATCGCGTACGGCGTACGGAAAGAACTGGCCGTTCAGCCGCGTGTAGTCCGGTGCGCCACCATTCAGGATGCCCCCGAAGTACAGGCCCCGGTCGTAACGCGTGGTGAAGCGGGAAGCGATCGTCTGGTAGTCGAGCGCTGATGCGGCGTAGTGGGGCGGCTCGAAGATCGTGGGCGTGCCGAGTCTGTTCCGGCTGAACTGATTGAAGGCGCTGGTGATCCGGTTGTTCACCATCGCCGCGGTGTCGCCGTTCACCGGCCCGTCGTAGATCACGCTGTTGTTCGCGTCGACATGGGCCCGATAGAACTCGAAGTCGCTGGCCGACTCGCCCGAATAGGGATTGCACGGCCCGGAACGACCCGGTAGGTCGGGGCAGGCCTGGGTCGGGTTGAGGGGCGAGTACTGGTGGGTGTAGCCGTGCATGATCAGCGTGCCGCCCTTGGACTGCATGTACCTGAGCGCGCTGGCCACCTGGGATCGGGCCGACAGGTCGAACGACTGGGCCACCCCGTTGTTGTTCACGCCCATCGGATTGCGGTAGCCGGCGTAGACGGCAACGCTGAACGGGACGCCGCGGGCCGACAGCACATCAGCAATTGCCCGGAGCTCGACCGGATCGGCGTCGGGGCCCACGTCCTCGATCCGCACCAGGGCCCGGTGCCGTTCCGGCGTCTCGGGGGCCAGAAGATCGAAGAGCAGGTCGGCGAAGGCGAGGTAGCGGTCGTTGTGGCCCACATAAGAGAAAGGGATCTCCGCTATGTAGGTCAGGTTGCCGCCTCGTACCGCCCAGGGAATCGTTGCCCCGTCGCTCTTCACTGCGGAAGCCAACACCTGGGCTTGGGAGGCATCCGTGACCTGAATGCCCATGATGCCGCCTCCGTTCAGCAGATCCCTCGTCAGATCGGTGTTCTTGTAGCGAACGGTGGAGACCGGCGAGGTGTCGTAGAAGGTGGTGGTGAAGCCGTGATCAGCGGCGAACGCCGGGCTTTGAGCCACGAGCTGCCAGATGTTGGAATTCGACCACAGGACCGGTTTCGCTCCGCTGAGCACGTCGTTGAGAAACGCAGTTGGCACTTGCTCGTCGAAGGTGGACCCCAGGTAGACGACCGCCCGGTAACCCGCCATCTCTCCGGGCGAGTACTGCGCCATGGGTTTGGCCGTCCAGGTTCCGAAATGTGACACGAGGTTGGCGGTCTGCTGGCCGTACAGCTCACCCAGCCAGCCCCAGGGGCCGGTCGAGTCGTAGAGCACCAGGGTGTCGGCGACCGCCGGTGCCGCAGCCAGGGTGGCCGCCAGGGCGGCGGATGTGTCGGCGGCAGCGGGAGCATTCGGCCTCGTCGGTCCGGGCTTCCCCGACGGAGAGGGAGAGGTGGCGGTGACCCGGGCGTCGTCCGTTCGGGGTGTGGGTGCCGGTGGTCGGGACGGTGGCGGAGGCGGGCTCGGAAGCTGGGCCGCTTCCGACGCCGCCAGCTCATGTACAACGGCGTCGGCGACGGGGTCGTCCCGTTCCTTGTCGGCCAGGTCGGCGCCCGCTGTCGAGCCTGGCGCAGTGGCCGCTCCGACGATCGCCAGTGAGGTGGCGACCATTAGCAGGGCTCGTCGGCGGAGCCCTCTGGATGGTGATGACGATTTCATGGTCGGTCGTGGCCTTTCTTGTCTGGGTTTGGGGCGCCCCGCTGTTGCCGCCGCGGCCGCGCTAGCTGCCAGGAGCGGTTGCGGGCACGGTGGCGGCGACCTCGGAGGGGGAGGCGAAGCGGTAGCCCAGAGCCGTGATGCCGTCGATGGCGCGGGCCAGCTCGGAGGGGTCGAGGCCGGGATGGAAGAAGAACGAGGCGGTCGACTGGTCGGCCGCCAGCAGGTTCCGGGCCCCCGCGATCAGGTCGTCGGCGGTGGCCGGCGGCGTCACGCCCGGGCTGGTGACGAAGCCCAGGTTCTCCGGCACCACCAGCGAGCCGTAATGATCGACCGTGGCGTAGGGAAAGGCCTGGGCGAGGTACCAACCGTCGTCGAACCGGGGGTGATCGTCGTCGACGAAGTAGAGGCTCCGCTCGTAGCGGCCTCCGAAGCGACTTGTCACCGCCTGATAGGCAAGAGGCGCCGCGGCGTAGTGGGGGAACTCGAACAGTTGGGGCAGGCCCAGGCCCGCCTCGGACAGCGAACCCTGAGCCTCGCTGAAGCGCCGGGCCAACCAGGCGTCGTCCTGTTCGGGAACGGGCCCGGTGTACCGGATGGCGCCCGCCTCGGTCTTCACCGCCCGGACGAACTCGTAGTCGTCGCCGGTCCGGCCGCTGGTCGGGTTGGGATCGCTCCGCCACTGGTGCGTGACCCCGTGCAGCACCATGGTGTCGCCCTCCTCGCTCGCCCGTCGGAGGACGGCGACCAGCTCGGGGCGCTGGCCCAGGGTGACCTGGACCGGGGGTCCGGACTGTCCGGGACGGGCCGGATCGGGACCGCTGTACACCGGTATGACGGCGATGCTGGCCGGGACATGGCGCTGCTCCAGCACGGCGAGCACCGAGCTGAGCGCCTGGGGGTCGGTGGCCGGACTCACGTCTTCGATGCGGACCAAGGCCAGATGCGACGGCGCGGCCCCGGGAGCCAGGAGCTCGGAGACGAGATCGGCGTAGGCGGTGCCGTAGTCGGGCCGGTCGCCGCTGAGGGGCGTCTCTGCCACCAGGGTGAGCCGATCGTGGCGAAGAGCCCAGACGGTCCGACGGCCGTCGGGCGTGGTGGCGCTGGCCAGCACTGCGCTGCTTGTGCTCTCAACAGCCAGTTGGAGGAGCGGTTGGCTCGGGTCGGGTCGGGGGAGTGCCGCGCCGTGATAGGCGACGATGCCGTAGCCACTCGCCTCGCCTTGGTCCCGCCACCCCGGCCGCCGGCCTCGGTCCTCCAAGTAGCGGTGGAGCTGGCGAATGGTGGGGCCTGACCACAGCATGTCGATCCGGCCGGCAGCCACGTCGGCCAGCAGGGCATCAGGCACCGCCGTCCGGGGGTCCGTACTGGCGTAGATCACTGGGCGGTTCTCGCCATCACCCGCCCGGTAGCTGGTTGCCGGCAGTATCTCGGGCCGGCCGTAACGGCCAGCGAGATTGGCGGCCCACGTGGCGGCGAGCAGGGCCCGGGCGTCGTTGCGATCGAGCGCGTCTGCGGCCCGCTCAGGACCGTCACGCAACACCAGAGGCCGCAGAGCAGGCGTGGTCGGCTGCTCAACCGGCACCACGGCCGCCATGGCGGCCAGCCCACTGGTGAGCATGAGCAGCAGCGCCAGCGCTCGGCGTCGGAGCGATCGGAGGTCGGCGACTCCGCCGCGCCGGGGCTTCACTGCGCCTTCTCCCACTGACGCTCCAAGGCCCGTAGGCGATCGTCGGCCGGAATGCTCGTTCGGGCCGAGACTGCCAGGGGATCCCGGGGCCAGTCGGCCGACTCCGGCTCCCACAGCCACACCGCGGTCGACATCGAGCGTTCCCGGGCTGAGCGGGTTGCCTCCGCCAGGTATGCCGGCGCGCCGAGCGAGGGCACAGCGCCGAACTCGAGCATCGCTGCTGGCACCCCCCATCTCTGCGCCGTGGCCACCGTTGCGTCGAGATCGGCGGTCATCTGCCCGATGGCGTCATCGAGATCGCCGTCACCTTCGTACACGAACGGACTGGGCTCGTAGAGGTGCACGTTGAGCACCAAGGGTCCGACGGCGGGCGGCTCGAGAACAGGCAGGAGGCCTGCGGATGCCCAGCCGTCGGGTGACAACAGGATGGGCGTGTCGGGGTCGACCCGACGGACGACGTCGGCGAGTCGGGCGGCCAGATCGTTCCAGGCGGCACCGGCGTCGGGGGTGTCCGGAGTCTCGGTGGTGTTGGGCTCGACGAGCAGGTCGTAGCCGACAACGGCCGGGTTGCCGGCAAAGTGCCGAGCAGTGAAGTCCCACATGGCGGCCCACCCGGCCTGGGCCTCCGGATCGGTCCACACTGTTTCGAGGATCTCCGAGGCCTGGAACCAGGTGCCGGCCTGGTCAGGAGCGAACGACAGCTCGTTGCGGCCCGGCCCCGTCCGCAACGCGATGACCGCCGACAGGCCGGCGTCGTCGGCCATGGACACCAGGCGGTCCAGATTGTTCATCACTGCGGTGTCCGGCTCGTAGGGTGGCACCTCGGTGAACGGGCCGGGGTGCGACAGCACGACGAGGTTGGCGCCCGTCTCGGCCAGGGCATCGAAGTCTGATTGCTCGTAGCGGGGCACGACCGGTCCCTGGACGGTGATCTCCTCCGGATCCTGGGTGAAGACACGCCGCTGGTACACGTTCGCACCGGCCAGGGCGCCACGGGCCCACAAGTCCATTGTCGACGGCTTGGTCGACGGTGACGTCTGCAGGGTCATGACGCCGGCCACAGCGAGCAGGGCCAGGCCCACGCCGGCTCCCGACAACACCAGCCGTCGAGACACGGTTCAGCCCGCCACCGACGCCGACAACGCAGATGGGGCAACTGGCCTCGCATGGGCTGCCGGACCCGTACCACCCAGCAGCCGGGCAAAGGCGTCGACCGATCGCACGGCAGCGGTTCCGTCGCCGTAGGGATTCACCGCTGCGGCCATGGCGGCGTAGGCGGCCGGGTCGTACAGCAGCCGTCGAACCTCGGCCACGATCCGCTCTCGATCGGTGCCGATGAGGCGGGCCGTTCCGGCATCCACGCCCTCGGGCCGCTCCGTCGTGTCCCGCAGGACCAGCACCGGCTTGCCGAGGCCCGGCGCCTCCTCCTGGAGCCCGCCCGAATCGGTGATCACGAGGGTGCAACGGTGGAGCAGCTTCACCAATCCGGCGTAGGGCAGGGGCTCGCACAGCACGACGTTGGCCAAGGGTCGCAGAACCGGCTCGAAGCAGGCCCGGACCACCGGGTTGCGATGGAGGGGGAACACGATGAGCACGTCCGGGTCCGCTGCCACCTCGACGACGGCGCGGGCGATGCGGTGCATGGCATCGCCCCACGACTCCCGCCGGTGGGCCGTGATGAGGACCACCCGCCGGTCGTCGCTGTCGAGGGACTCGAGGGCCGGTTCGCCGTAGCTCCGGGGTCGTCGCAGGACCTCGTGGAGGGCGTCGATGACCGTGTTGCCCGTGACCACCACCGTCGCCGGATCGACGCCCTCGGCCAACAGATTGTCCCGGCTGCGTTCGGTTGGCGCCAGGTGCAGCGACGCCAGCTGGGTTGTGAGGCGGCGGTTCGCCTCCTCGGGGAACGGCGACAGGATGTCGCCGGTGCGCAGCCCGGCCTCGAGATGGGCGACCGGTCGCCGGGCGTAGAAGGCGGCGAGGGCGCCGCACAACGTGGTGGTGGTGTCGCCCTGCACCACGACCAGATCGGGGTCGAGGGTGTCGACGGCCCGGCTCAGCCCGCCGAGGGCCCGGGTGGTGACGTCGGTCAGGGTCTGTGACCGGTCCATGATGGCCAGATCGAGGTCGGGAACGATGGCGAACACGTCGAGGACCTGATCCAACATCTCCCGGTGCTGTCCGGTCACCACCACCTGGGGGACGAAGCGGGGATCGCGCTGCAGCTGCTGGATGACCGGCGCCATCTTGATCGCCTCGGGTCGGGTGCCGAACACGGTGAGCACCCGGTGGGGGCGTCCGGTCGCCGGTAGGTCCTGGGCGATCGTCTCGGGAACGGAGAAGGTAGGCGCGCTCATGCCGACTGCCTTTCGGTGGGGTTGGCGACGGGATCGGAGGAGGTGTGGCCCGCCGTGCCTACGGCCAGGCCCAGCGCGGGCCGCTCGGCCGTCAGCTCGATGACTCGGGCCGTCTTGGCCCAGCTGCGCTGGCGGCGGGTGTGGCGAACCACCGCCCGCCACCCGGCCACGAACCACAGACACGTGTAGACCATGAACAGGTGGGAGACGATCAGGCCGCGCACGAAACCGATCTCCGGGTGGCGACGCCAGTAGATCCATGCGATCAAGGGCGAGGGGGAGAATGCCACGAGGTAGGTCTTCATCCCCGCTGCGCCCAACAGCACCTCGGTCGGGTGCTGGACCTGGAGCACCGCGGCAACCGCTCCCAGGATCCAGGCAGTTGTGATGGCCACCGAGGCCAGCAACAACTGGACGGTGGAGGTGAGCTGGAGGCCCAGGTCGACTCTGGCCCGCAGCGGCAGCGAGCTGCGAAGGACAGGAGGGAGCAGGCCCCAGCATTGCAGGTGGCCCTGGAACCATCGGGTCCTCTGTCGCACGAAACGGCGCACCTCGACCACGCCCTGCTGATCGACCACCGCCGTTGGGCAGTACCGGTTGCGGTGGCCGGCGAGGAGCAGCCGCACCCCGAGATCGAGATCCTCGGTGAGGCAGTCGGACCACGGGCTGTCGCCGAGGTCCTGAAGGGCCCGAAGTCGGGCGAACTGGCCATTGCCACCGAGGCCAACGCTCTCCAGCCGGTTTCGACCGCGCTGGTACACCTCGGTATAGACCAGGAACTCGACGTCCTGCAGCCGTGCAAGCAGGTTCGTGCTGGCGTTGCGGATCCGCACGCCGATCTGCACCGCGCCCACCGACGTATCGGCGAAGTGGGCCAGCACGGCATCGATGGCGCCCGGCTGAAGCCGTCCGTCGGCGTCCAGGATGCAGATCAGCACGTCGTGCTCGCCCCACTGCCGCTCCCGAAGGTTGCGGTAGGCGGCGTTCAGGGCCTGTCCTTTGCCCTGCCGGGCGTTGGGCATGATCCGGCGGAACACCTCGACCCGGGGATCGCTCTCGAATCGGGCCAGCTGATCGGCGGTATCGTCGTCCGAGCCGTCGTCGATCACGAGCACCTGGAGATCGGCGCGATTCTGGGCCAAGAGCGATTCGACCGTGGCGCCGATGACCCGCCCTTCGTTCAGGCAGGGAATGACGACGACGAGCAGAGGGGACGCCGGAGGAGAGGACGGCAGGCGGCTGCGCCACCTGCCCAGCACCACCAGCACCGAGACCTGGACGAGGGTGAAGGCGACGAGGGTCATCGCCACCAGCCGGGAGGCGGTGGTGAGCGCGTCGAGCGTCATCAGCCCGTCGGTACCGTGTCGTCCAGCAGAGGCCGAACGGTCATAGTGACCGGTCGGCTCGTTCGGCCCGTTGCGCCGTCACGATCGCGGCGAGCCACAGCAGTGCGTAGAACGTCAGCACGGCGAGCACGAACAGCGCGAAGCCGTGATAAAGGGGTTGCATGAGGTCTCCGTCAGTGGCCCCGGCGTCAACGGCCGGCGTGGAACCAGGAACTGCTTGCCGTCCGCACTCTGGTGTCCGGTCCTGTGCTCAGCCTGAACGTTTCTGAACCTGCGTTCAGGAGCACTCGTCGGTGAGCCGTTCACCACGTAGGT
>JAWKIL010000046.1:0-17374 GCA_041394285.1 Acidimicrobiales bacterium
GCCGGCGGGCCGACCCTCGGCCGGTTGCTGGCCACGTCGCTCGACGGTCTCGCCCGTTCGCCCTGGCCGGCCGTGTGGCCGGCGGCCGCCGCCGGGTTGCTGGGCGCCGGCTGCGCCGACCTCGGGTCCTCGCTGGCGGCGCTGGCCCGCCAGAAGGCGGGGCGACGGCCCGATGCCGACGATGGTCCCTGGGCCCTGTCGATGGCCGCCGTGCACGACGAGCGACCGTGGTACGACGGCGAGGAGGCCACGGCCCCCGCGGCAGCCGAGGCCGCCGATCACGCCGCCCCCGCCGACGCAGGCGCTGTCCCTGACGCAGGCGCTACCGCCGACGCAGGCGTTGTCCCCGACGCGGGCGCTACCGCCGAGGGCGGTGAGCGTGACGACGAGAGCCACGCGGCCGGCGCAGCCTCCTCGACCGATGGGTCCGAGTGCGGGTACGACGAGGACCACGGGAGCGACGAGGTCCACGACGACGGGCAGGGCCACGGGACCGGGGAGGGCGACTCCTCCGGGGAACCGCCTCCCGACGCCGAGCTGGCCGGGAAGGTGGGCCTGACCCCCAACTTCGCCCTGCAACCGGGCCTGCCCCCGCCCTACCTGCGCCAGACGATGCGGCTCCCGGTGGTGCGGGTGCGCCCGGCCGACCCCGAACCCGGCACCGGGATCGAAGACGCCAGGTGACCACCGCAAGAGGCCCCGCGGGTGCAACACTGGCCCGGTGACCACCGCCCCGGCTACCGCCACCCCGCCAAGCGGCTCCGCTGCCGCCGGCCGGGCGGTGCTGGTCAGCGCCCGCAATGTGCGCAAGGGCTACGGCGAGACCCCCGTGCTCGACGACGTCACGTTCGACATCGGCGAGGGCGTCACCGGCCTGCTGGGAGCGAACGGGGCGGGCAAGACCACGCTCCTGGGGATGATCCTGGGCCTCCACCCGATCGACAGCGGGTCGCTCCTGATCTACGGGCTCGACCCGTGGACCACCGGCGCCGACGTGCGGGCCCTCACCGGCTACGCCCCCGAGCACCACACCCTTCCCCCCGACCTGCGGGCCGACGAGTTCGTTCGCCACGTGGCCGAGCTCCACGGCCTGCCCACCCCCGAGGCCACCACCCGGGCCAGCGACGCCCTGTGGCTGGTCGGCCTGGGCGAGGAGCGGTTCCGGCCGATGGGCACGATGAGCACCGGCCAGCGCCAGCGGGTGAAGCTGGCCCAGGCCATCGCCCACGACCCCCGCCTGATCCTGCTCGACGAGCCGACCGACGGCCTCGACCCGGTGCAGCGGGACGCCATGCTCGACCTCATCCGCCACGTGGCCACCGACTTCGGGATCAACGTGGTGCTGTCGTCGCACCTGCTCGACGAGGTGGAGCGGATCTGCGACGGGGCCGTCATCATCGGCGAGGGCCGGGTGCTGGCTTCGGGCTCGCTCGACGACTTGCGGGGTGAGGGCCAGACCGGCGTGGTGGCCCTGATCGACGGCGCCGACCAGGCGGTGGCCGCAGTGGCCGCCTGGCTCGTGGCCGCTGGCTTCGCCGCCAGCGCCAACGGCCGCCACCTGAGCGTGGAGGGCGACGACGACCGGGTGTTCGACGCCGTCCGCGACGCCTGCGTGGCCCACGGGGTGGGAATGGCCCGGCTGTCGCGGCGCCGCCTCAGCCTGGAGGACGTGTTCCTGGAGCGGCTGGGATGACCGACGCCGCGCCCCCCGCCCCGTCGCCCGGCGGCCCCTCGACGGTGGGCGGAGCCCAGATCTTCGATCGGGGCTACCGGCGCTACGCCGGTGAGCGAACCGGGGTCTCGGGTGCCGTGCGCACCCTGGTCCGCCACAGCCTGCGCCACGCCCTGGGTCTGGGCCGGGCCGCCCGGTTCAAGATCGTGCCGGTGGGCGTGATCCTCATGGCCTACCTGCCGGCCGCCGTCTTCGTGGGCGCCGCCGCCCTGATCCCGGTCAACACCGAGGACTTCCTGCCCACCTACGCCGGCTACTACGGCTTCGTGGCCGCCACCATCTACCTGCTGGCCGGCTTCGTCAGCCCCGAGCTGTTGTGCGCCGACCGCCGCACCGGCCTGCTCGGCGTCTATCTGGCGTCTCCCCTCAACCGGCCGTTCTACCTGGTCGGCAAGGCCATCGCGGTGTTCGTCCTGCTCCTGGCGGTCACCCTGGGTCCGCCGTTGCTGATGCTGATCGCCTTCTCGCTGCAGAACCTGGGGCCCGACGGGTTCGGGAACTGGATCGGCACACTGGCCAAGATCCTGATCTCGTCGGCTGTGATCGGCGTCCTCTACACCGCGGTGTCCATGGCCATCGCCGCCACCACCGACCGCATCGCGGTGGCCACCGCCACCACGCTGGCCATCATCCCCGGCTCGGCCATCGTCACCGACGTGCTGGTGGGCGAGGCCGACGTGGACCCCGCGGTCCGCCTGGCCAACCTCCTGTTCCTGCCCCGAGCCCTGATCTTCCGCATCCACGGTGAGAGCGGCGGCTGGCCCAGCGGTGAGAACCCAACCTGGACCCTCGCCCTGGCCTGGCTGGTGTGGACCGGGGCGGCCGTCGGCTGGATCTGGTTCCGCTACCGCCGCCTGCTGGTGCGCCGATGACGGCCACGACGCCCCCCGGCGCCCCCGCCCCCGGGACGCCGCCGCCCCCCTCGGCCACGCCGGCACCGGGCCTGCCCCCGCCCCCGCCCCCCGAGGCGTGGCCCCCGGCCGACGCCACCGTGGTGGCCAACCAGGTCTCGAAGTCGTTCGGCAGCCTGGTGGCGGTGTCCGACGTGACGTTCGCCGTGCGCCCCGGGGTCACCGCCCTGCTCGGCCCGAACGGAGCCGGCAAATCCACCCTGATCCGCCTCCTGTGCGGGCTCACCCGGGCCTCCACCGGCACCGTCTGGGTAGCCGGGGGCGACCCCCGCACCGACCTGGCGGCCCGGGGCCGCATCGGCCTCGTACCCCAGCAGGACGGTGTGTTCGAGCGGGAGCGCGCGGTCGACATCGTCACCCTGGCCGCCACCCTCAGCCGCCTCACCGACCCGGTGGACCGGGCCCGTCACGCCCTGGCCACCGTCGAGCTCGATCCCGACATGGCCCGTCCGGTCGGGGCGTTCTCCAAGGGCATGCGCCAGCGGGTGAAGATCGCCATGGCCATCGTCCACGACCCCGCCGTGCTGGTGCTGGACGAGCCCCTCAACGGGCTCGACCCCCGCCAGCGCCGCCACATGATCGGCCTGTTCCATCAGCTGGGCGAGCACGGCCGCACGGTGCTGGTGTCGAGCCACGTGCTGGAGGAGGTGGAGCGGTTCGGGTCGCACGTACTGGTGGTGGCCCAGGGCCGCCTGGCCGCCCAGGGCGACTACCACGCCATCCGGGCCCTGATGGACGACCAGCCGCTGCGGATCCGGGTGCGGTGCAGCCAGAGCCGGCTGGTGGCGGCGTCGCTGATCCAGTCCCCGGCTCTGGCCGGCTGCTCGGTGGCGGCCGACGGCTCGATCGAGATCACCACCACCGACGTGCGCACCTTCCGCCGCCAGCTCGCCGCCACCTGTCAGCATCTGGGGAGCCGGCTGGAAGAGGTCATGCCGCTCGACGACGACCTGGAGAGCGTGTTCCGCTACCTGGTGGGGATCGCCCGATGAGCCCCGCCAGCGGGGCGGCCCCGCTGCTCGGCCTGTACCGCCTCCTGCTGCACCAGCAGCTGACCAAGGGCCGCCTGGTGCTCACCGGCACCCTCAGCGGCCTGGCCCTGCTGGTGACCGTGCTGATCGCCCGCAACGCCCTACCCAGCGAGCGGATCGAGGGCACGGTGGGATTCCTGTCGGTCTTCGGCCTGGCCCTGATGGTGCCGATCCTGTCGCTCGTGCTGGCCAGCTCGTCGCTGGGCCAGCTCGTCGAGGACCAGACGCTGGTGTACCTGTGGCTGCGGCCCAATCCCCGCTGGGTGCTGGCGCTGGCCGCCTGGCTGGCGTCGGCCACGGTGGCGGTACCGGTGAGCGTCGTTCCCCTGGTGGTCGCGTCCGCCATCGGCACCGGAGGCGACGGGCGAACCATGGGGGCGGTGGCCGCCGCCATGGCCCTGGCCGCCGTGGCCTACACCGGCCTGTTCACCCTGGTCGGGCTGCTGATCCGGCGGTCCCTCATCTGGGGCCTGGCCTACCTGTTCATCTGGGAGCTGTTCGTGGCCCGGGTGGGCCAGGGGGCGGCACGGCTGTCGATCAACACCTATCCTGCATCGGTGCTGTCGCACATCACCCACATCGAGCTGCCGCAGGCCGACCGGGGTTTCGCCTATGCCGTGGTGATCCCGCTGTTGGCCGCCGCCCTGTCGGTGGCCCTCACGGCCTGGCGCCTCAGCCGGGCCGACGTCGCCTGAACGCCTGAGTTGGCGCTCCGGCTCCGCTCACCCCACGACGGGGCCATAGCCCGCTTGGCCGTGCCCGCTTTCGGCACCCTGCTGGCCGAGCCGCTGTATGTGCTGGCCGACACGGCGATCGTGGGCCATCTGGGCACGGCGGAGCTGGCCGGCCTGGCCCTCGCCTCCACCCTGTTGCTGGCCGTCCACGGCATCTGCATCTTCCTGGCCTACGGCACCACGTCGGCCGTGTCCCGTCTGCTGGGGGCGGGCGACACGAGGCGGGCCATGGGGGTGGCGGTGCAGAGCCTGTGGCTGGCGGCTGTGATCGGAACGGTGGTGGGGGCTGGTTTGGCGGCGGCGGCCACGCCGTTGCTGCGGGGCCTGGGCGGCAGCGGCGACGCCCTGGTGGCGGGGCGCACCTATCTGCAGGTGGCGTGTCTCGGGCTGCCCTTTCTGCTGATGTCCCTGGCCGGGGGCGGCACGTTCCACGGCCGGCAGAACGCCCGGGTGCCGCTGGCCCTGGCCGTCGCCGGCAACGTGGCCAACCTGGGGTTGGAGCTGGCCCTGGTACCGGGCCTGGGATACGGGATCGGGGCCTCGGCCCTGGCCACCACCGTGGTCCAGGCCGGCGTCGCCGTCGTCTACACCCGCCTCGTGGTCGGCTGGGCCTCGTCGCCGTCCTCCACCCCCGAGCCGTTCACCGACGGCACCACCGGCGGCTCCGTGGGTCACGAGTCGGCCCGAACCGACGACCACCCCCGCCTTTTCACCCACGGCACCACCGGCGGCGGCTCCGTGGGTCACGAGATGGCGGGCTCGGCGAGAGGGGCTGGGGTCGCTCTACGGCCGGTGCCGGCCGAGATGGGGGCGCTGCTGCGGGCCGGGCGCCCCCTGGTGCTGCGCACCCTGTCCCTCCGGGCGGCGTTCACCCTGGCCACGGCGGCCGCCGCCCGGGTAGGGGTGCAGGCCGTGGCCGCCCACCAGGTGGCCATCCAGGTGTGGAGCACGCTGGGCCTGGCCCTCGACGCCGTGGCCATCGCCGGCCAGAGCCTCACCGGGCGGTGGCTGGGGGCGGGGGCGGCCGACCAGGCCCGGGCCGCCGCCCGCCGCATGGTCGAGCTCGACGTGGCCCTCGGGGTGGTGGCCGGCGCCCTGACCCTGATGTTCCGCCGCCCCATCGCCGGGCTGTTCACCGACGACCCCGTGCTGATCGGCCTCATCGCCTACCTGCTGGTGTGGGTGGCTGCGGCCGAGCCGCTCAACGGGTTCGTGTTCGCCCTCGACGGCGTCCTCATCGGGGCCGGCGACCTGGCCTACCTGGGCCGGGCCATGACCGCGGTGTCGATCGCCTTCCTGGCCATGGGGGCCGCCGTGATCGCCACCGGCGCCGGGCTCGGCTGGCTGTGGACGGCCCTCACCGCCTTCATGTTCCTGCGGGGTGTGGCCGTGTGGTGGCGCTGGCGCAGCGGCCATTGGCTCGTGACCGGCGCCGCCCTCCCGTCCTCTACCTAGAAGGCGATCTGTGGCGCGTGGCGCTGGATTTTGCGCGCTGGCGCCACAGTTCGCACTCCTGGGGGGAGGGGAAGGGTCAGGCGGTGTCGCGGGCGAGGCGGGCCATGAGGAGGGCGTTGACCGCCTTGCCGTCGGCCTGGCCCCTGGTGGCCTTCATGACCTGGCCGGTGAAGAAGCCCTGGAGCTTGCCCCGGGACTTCTCGTCGCCGGCGCAGAACCGGGCCCACTCGTCGGGGTTGGCGTCGACGATGCCGTTGACCAGCGTTTCCAGCTCGTTCGAGTCCATGGCCTGGAAGCCCTTCTCCGCCGCGATGTCGGCCGGGGGCCGGCCGGTGGCCACCATGTCGGCCAGCACCTGCTTGGCCTGGGTGGCGGTCAGCTCGCCGGCCGTCTCCATGCGGATCAGGTCGGCGAAGTGCCCCGGGTCGAGCCGCTCCGCTCCCTCGATCGCCAGGTTGTTGGCCACGTGGGTGACCACCCGCTCGGCGTCGGCGCCGGCCTCGATGGCGGCCAGGGCCAACCCGTCGAGGTCACGGCCCACGGCGATGGCGGCCCCGGCGGCCGGTGCCCCCCGCTCCATCAGGGCATGGCGGCGTTGGCTGGGCAGGGGGGGCAGGGCGGCCCGGATCTCGTCGATCCACTCCGGCGACGGGTCCACCGGCACCAGGTCGGGGTCGGGGAAGTAGCGGTAGTCCTCCGCCTCCTCCTTGGACCGGCCGGCCCGGGTGCGGCCGGCCTCCTCGTCCCAATGGCGCGTCTCCTGGATCGGCCGCTCGCCCGCCTCGTACAGCGACACGTGGCGGCGGGCCTCGTAGAGGATGGCCCGGCCCAAAGACCGCAGCGAGTTCACGTTCTTGATCTCGCACCGGGTGCGCAGCTCGGTGGCACCCACCGGGCGCACCGACACGTTGGCGTCGACCCGCAGCGACCCCTCCTCCATCTTGCCGTCGGAGGCCCCGATGGTCACCAGGATCGAGCGCAGCTCGTCGACGTACTCCCGGGCCTGGTCCGGCGTGCGCAGATCGGGCCGGCTGACGATCTCGATCAGGGGCACGCCCGCCCGGTTGTAGTCGACCAGGGAGTAGCCGGCGTCGTGGATGCGGCCCGAGGCGCCCATGTGGGTGGACTTGCCGGTGTCTTCCTCCAGGTGGGCCCGCTCGATCCCGATCACGGCGCCCGACGGGAGCTCCAGGTGCCCGTCGACGTTGAGGGCCTCCTCGTACTGGCTGATCTGGTAGTCCTTGGGCATGTCGGGATAGAAGTAGTTCTTCCGGGCGAACACGCAGCGCTGCACGGTGCAGTTGAGGGCCAGGCCGATGCGGATGGCCAGCTCGATCGCCTTGCCGTTGACCACCGGCAGGGTGCCGGGCAGGCCCAGGCACACCGGGTGGACGTTGGTGTTGGGATCGCCCCCGAACCGGTTGGGGGCGGGGGAGAACATCTTGGTGGCGGTGGCCAGCTCGGCGTGGACCTCGAGCCCGATCACCATCTCCCAGCCGGCGGGCAGGCCGGCGTCGATCGTGTCGGGGGTGGCGGTGGCGGTCATGGCTCTACCTCTCCGTCTTTCCGGCCCGGCTCGCTTCCAGGGCGGCGGCGGCCCGGAACATGGCGGCTTCGCCCAGCAGCGGTGCCATCACCTGGATGCCCACCGGCAGGCCGGTGGTGTCGGTGCCGAACGGGACCGAGATGGCCGGTTGGCCGGTGAGGTTCGACGGGATCGTGCACACGTCGTTCAGGTACATGGTGAGGGGGTCGGCCTTGGCCCCGAACTCGAAGGCCACGCACGGTGACGTGGGGCAGATGAGCAGGTCGAAGCCCTCGTAGACCTTGGCGAACTCGGAGATCATCAGGGTCCGGATGCGCTGGGCCCGGCCGTAGAACGCTTCGGCGTACCCGGCCGACAGGGCGTAGGTGCCGAGCATGATGCGCCGCTTGACCTCGGGGCCGAACCCGGCGGTGCGGGACGCCGCCATCATGGCCGCCGTGTTGGGGGCCTCCCGGCGCAGGCCGTAGCGCACGCCGTCGTAGCGGGCCAGGTTCGACGACGCCTCGGCCGGGGCGATCATGTAGTAGGCCGACAGGCCGGCCACGGCCGAGGGCACCGACACGGTGTCGATCTTGGCTCCGGCCGCGGTGAGGGCGTCGGCCGCCTCGTGGAGGCGGGACAGCACCTCGGGCTCGAACCCCTCTATCCCCTGACCCGACAGCTCACTCACGATCCCGATTCGCAGACCCTCCACGCCCTCGCCCAGCTGGGCCGACAGCGCCGGGGTGGGCTGGGGGATGGACGTGGAGTCCCGCCGGTCGTGGCCGGCGATGGCCTCCAGCACCACGGCGGCGTCGGCCACGGTGGGGGCGAAGGGACCGATCTGGTCGAGCGAGCTGGCGAACGCCACCAGCCCGTACCGGCTGACCAGCCCGTAGGTGGGCTTGACCCCCACCACGCCGCACAGGGCGGCCGGCTGGCGGATCGAGCCGCCGGTGTCGGACCCGAGGGCCACGGCGGTGAGCCCGGCGGCCACGGCCGCGGCCGAGCCGCCCGACGACCCGCCCGGCACCCGGGCCGGATCCCAGGGGTTGCGGGTGGGGCCGAAGGCCGAGTTCTCGGTGGACGAGCCCATGGCGAACTCGTCGAGGTTGGTCTTGCCCACCACCACCGCCCCGGCGGCCCGCAGGCGCTCCACCACGGTGGCGTCGTAGGGCGGGGTCCAGCCCTCGAGGATCCGGGACGAGCAGGTGGTGGGCACGCCCCGGGTGCACAGGTTGTCCTTGAGGGCCACGGTGACACCGGCCAGGGGGCCGGGATCTCGCCCCGCGGCCACGGCGGCGTCGACCGCGGCGGCATCGGCCCGGGCCCGATCGGCCATGACGTGGTTGAAGGCGTGGAGGGCGCCGTCGGCCGCCTCGATCCGGGCCAGGTGGGCTTCGAGCTCCTCGGCGGCGGACCGGGTGCCGGCGCGCACGGCGGCGGCGGTGTCGACAGCCGAGGCCTGGCCGGCCCGGGCCGTGACCGGCGTGCCGTCGGGCAGGGTGACGGGGTTGGTCATGCCGATTCTCCCAGTGCCGGAGGCACCCGGAACATGTGGTCCTCCACCGCCGGGGCGGCGGCCAGGGCCTCCTCCCGCACGTCGTCGGCCAGCTCCGGCTCGTCGGGGCGGAACACGTTGACCAGCGGGAACGGGTGGTGGGTGGGCGGTACGCCCTCGAGGTCGAAGCTCTGCAGGTCCCGGGCGTGCTCCAGCACGGCGGCCAGCTGGGGCGTGAAGCGGTCGAGCTCCTCGTCGCTCAGGTCGAGCAGGGCCAGCTTGGCCACCTTGGCCACGTCCTGCCGGGTGAGCACGGGGTCGTCGGGTTCGGGTGCCACCTGGCCAGGGTACCGGCGCCCGGCCGAGGCTCGGCCGCCCGACCCGCGGCCCGCGGCGCGCGCCGGTAGCGTTGGGCCCGTGACCGCCCACCCGTTCCTGTCCGACGAGTGGATCGCGCAGGCCCGGGACCTGCGGGCCCGCTACGAGCACCGCCTCCCGCCTCCCCGCATGCCGGTGAAGCTGAACGTGGTGGTCACTGGCATCCCCCACCGGGACGGGGGCGAGCTCCGGGGCCACATCGACTCCTCCGACGGCCAGACGATCATCGAGGAGGGCCACGTGGCCGACGCCGACGCCACCGTCACCGTCGACTACGACACGGCCAAGGCCGCCTTCGTCACCCAGGACCAGCAGGCCGTGATGCAGGCCTTCCTCCAGGGCAAGATCTTCCTGGAGGGCGACGCTTCCAAGCTGCTGGCCCTCCAGGCCGGCCAGAACCCCGCCGACCCGCTGGCCATGGAGATCTACGGCGAGATGCGGGCCTTCACCTCGGACGAGTAAGGCCGACGGGCACCCCATGCTCCGTCACACCCCGTTCCACAGCCGGGTGGCCGCCGCCAACCAGACCCAGATCTGGAGCCACTGGTCGGGCCACCTGGTGGTGGAGCAGTACCAGCTGTCGGAGCGCTGGGAGCACGCCGCCATCCGCAACGCCGTGGGGATCTTCGACGCCTCACCCCTGCGCAAGTACCGGATCACGGGCCCCGGGGCCGAGACGTTCCTGAGCCGGCTGCTGGCTCGCGACATCCGGCGCTGCGCCCCGGGCCACGCCCACTACACGCTGTGGTGCGACGACCGGGGCAACGTCTGCGAGGACGGTGTGGTGTTCCGCCTCGGACCCGAGGAGTTCCTGCTCACCGCATACGACCCCAACCTGGCCCTGCTGTCGGAGCGGGCCGGATGGTTGCCGGCGGCGGCGGGCCGGGTCGCCGTCGAGGAGGTGACCGACGAGCTCGGCATCCTGGCCGTGCAGGGCCCCCGGTCGCACGCCGTGCTGGCGACCCTGACCGGCCCCGAGCTGGCCCGCCTCCGGCCCTTCGAGCTGCTGGCGGCCCGCATCGGGGGCGCCCCGGTGACGATCTCCCGCACCGGTTTCACCGGCGACCTGGGCTACGAGGTGATCTGCCGCGCCGGCGACGCCGAGGAGGTGTGGGACCGGGTGGCCGAGGCCGGCCAACCCCACGGGCTGGTGCCCTTCGGCCAGGTGGCGCTGCTGATCGCCCGCATCGAGGCCGGGCTGCTCCTGTACCGGGTGGATTTCCAGTCGGCCCGACGGGCCGAGAACGACGAGCAGCGGTCGACGCCCTATGAGCTGGGGTTGGGCTGGATGCTGGCCGGCATCGACGACGACAGCCGACCGTTCACCGGGCGGCGGGCCCTGTTGCGGGAGCGGGACGAGGGCCGCAGCCGGTGGGCCATGATGGCGCTCGCCATCGACCAGCTGGAGTACGACACGCGTCATCATGAGGCCGGCGTGACCCCGCCCTACTCCTTCCACCCGGTCCACACCGAGGCCCTGGTCTACGACGGGGCCTCGGCGAGCGCCGGAGGGCCACGGCAGCGACGGCCCCGCCGTCGGCTTCACCTGCTCGTTCGTCTACTCCCCCACTCTCCAATGCCATATCGCCCTGGCTCGCCTCCGGCCCGAGGCGGCGGAGCCGGGCCGGCGGGTGGCGCTGGAGTTCACGATCAACCACCGTTACGTCCGCATAGGAGCGACCGTGGCCCGCAACCCGCTGTTCGACCCGCCTCGCCGGCGGGCCGTTCCCGCTCCGCTCCCCACCGGGCTGGCGCCGTGAGCGCCGGCGTCTCGGGCCCCGACCAGGGCTGGCGGTCGGCCGGGCCGTGGGACGCCGTGGTTGTAGGCGGCGGCCACAACGGCCTGGTGAACGGGGCCTACCTGGCCCGGGCCGGGTTGCGCACCCTGATCCTGGAGCGGCGGGCGGTGGTGGGCGGGGCGGCCATCACCGAGGAGCTGCGCCCCGGCTTCCAGTTCACCACCTTCTCCTACGCCCTGAGCCTGGTGCGCCCGGCCGTGATCCAGGAGCTCGACCTCGTCCGCCACGGCTTCCAGCCCCTGGTGATGCCGTCGACCTTCTGCCCCATGGAGAACGGCGACGCCCTGGTGCTGGGCCCCGACCGGGGGGAGAACCTCAGCGAGATCGCCCGCCACAGCCGACGCGACGCCGACGCCTGGCTCCAGTACCAGCACGACCTCACGATGGTGTCCCGGGCCCTGCAGCCGGTGATCGACGCCGCCCCTCCCGACCTGTTCGACCCGTCGCCGGCCGCCCGGGCCGAGTTGGCCGCCCTGGCCCGCCACCTGGGCGGGCTGGAGCCCAAGGTCCTGCACGACCTGGTGCGGCTGCTCACCGGGTCGGCCGCCGACTTCCTCGACCACTACTTCGAGACCGAGGTCCTCAAGGGCTGGTTGTCGGCCTCGGGCGTGATCGGGAGCCGGCTGGGGCCGATGTCGCCCGGGTCGGGGCTGGTGCTGCTGTTCATGCACCTCGGCCAGCACGACGGCAACCTCGGGTCGTGGGCGTTCCACAAGGGCGGTAACGGCGGCTTCACCCAGGTGCTGGCCCGGGCCGCCCGGGCCTTCGGGGCCGAGATCGCCACCGGGGCCGAGGTGGTCCGGGTGCTCACCGCCGGCGGCCGGGCCGCCGGTGTGGCCCTGGCCGACGGCACCGAGGTGGCGGCCCGGGTGGTGGTGTCGGCCGCCGACCCCCGCACCACATTCACCGGCCTCGTCGATCCGGGCGAGCTGCCGGCCCAGCTCGTGAGCGACCTCGGCCGCTACCGCTACCAGGGGGTGTCGTCCAAGGTGAACTTCGCCCTGAGCGGCCTCCCCCGGTTCCCGGCTCGGGGCGGTGGGCGGGACCACTGGCGGGGGTTCACCAACATCGCCCCCTCGATCGAGTACGTGGAGCGGGCCTTCGACGACGCCAAGTACGGCTGGTACTCCACCCGGCCGTTCATCGACTGCGCCGTCCAGTCGGTCCTCGACCCCGACATGGCCCCGCCCGGCCACCACGTGCTGTCGTGCTTCGTGCAGTACACGCCCTACGGGCTCCGGGGCGGCGCCAGCTGGGAGACCGAGCGGGAGCCGATGGCCGACCGGGTGCAGGCCACGCTGGGGGCGTTCTTTCCCGGCTTCGACGACCTCGTGCTGCAGCGCGAGGTGGTGACCCCGCTCGACATCGAGCAGGTGGCGGGACTGCCCGAGGGCAACATCTACCACGGCGAGCTGCTGGCCCCTCAGCTGTGGTCGTTCCGCCCCGCCCCGGGCTGGGCCCGCTACCGGACGCCGATCGACGGCTACTACCAGTGCGGCTCGGGAACCCATCCCGGCGGTTGCCTGACCGGCGCCCCCGGCCGCCTGGCCAGCCAGGCCATCCTGGCCGACCTGTCCCGCTCCTGACCCCGGCCCGCCGGCGACACCCGAGCGTCTCCCGCCAGCCGACCGCCCGCACGCCCGCGGACGCCCGGCGCCCGCGGACGACCGGCGTCACGTTGCGGAAAACGCGTCACGCGAACGAACTGCGTCACCTTGTCCCCGGATTCCGAGGGTTTCGCGCCCCCGGTTGGTCACCGACCCACGTTTTCCGTGACGCAGTTCGCCCGGTTGGTCGCCGAGGGGCGGTCTCCGCGACGCAGTTCGCCCCGGTCTCCCGCGTTGGAGCGGACCGGTCAGTCGGAGCGGCGGCGCCGGAGTCGGCGCCGGCGGATGGTCGAGAGGCCGTCACCGTCACGGCCCCCGTCGACCGCCCCCGGAGCGGAGCCGGCGCCGTGGTCGACGTCGGCCGAGCCGAGCACCGAGCGGCGGGGCTCGCCGGCCGCCGGGAGCGCCTCGACCGCCTTCACCGGCGCCGGACCCAGCGTCGGGCGGATCTGCAGGGTCGGCTCCGTGGGCGGCCCGGCCGCCCGCACCCGACGGGCCCTTTCCGCCTCGGCGAACGGCGGGGTGGCGAACGGCGGGACGGCGACCGGAGCCGCCACGGACGCCGGGGTGCCCGACGCCGCTGGCGTGCCAGATGTCGGGGTGCCGGACGCCCGGGTGCCCGACGCCGCTGGCGTGCCAGATGTCGGGGTGCCGGACGCCGCCGAGGCGGGAGGCGGAGACCGGGGCACCGACGGCAGGGGTGGTGGGGCGGGGGGTGCGGGCGCTGACCCGGTCGGCCAGGCGGGCCGGCACCGGGCGAGGGCGGGCCTGGATGCCGTCACCAGGTGTCGGCATCGGGCCGCTGCCGCTGGGGTCGGGGCCGAACCCGCCGGTGGCCGAGGCGCCCACCGGTCTGGACGCTGCGGCCCGACCCCGGGCCCCGGCGGCGCTCGTGAGCGGGCGGGCCGGGCCCGACGCCGGGCCGCCCAGCGGCGGGTCGACCCGGGCCGAGCGCAGGTCGATGAGGGCCACCCCGGCCGGCGCCGTCGGCAGCCGGAACTCCACCAGCGGCAGCCGCCCGGGGCGGGGCAGGTTGCGGGCCGCCCGCAGCAGCCGGTCGATCAGCTCGGTGGCGGTGGGACGGGCCGCCGGATCGGCCCGGCCGGCCTCCATCAGCACCTCACCCAGCGCGCCCAGGTCCTCCAGGCCGGCGAGGTCGCGGTCCTGGCGGAGCATCATGGTGGCCAACGCCGTCTCCCCCAGCAGCGGCACCCGGCCCGTGACGGCCTCCACCACCGTGAGGGCGAGGGAGTACACGTCGGCCTTGCCGTCGACCGAGCGGGCCGTGGCCTGCTCGGGGGCGGCGTAGCGGGCGGTGCCCACCAGCACCCCCTCGGGTTCGGTCCAGGTGGCCTCGGCCAGGGCCCGGGCGATGCCGAAGTCGGCGATCCGGAGCCGGCCGTCTTTGCCGAACATCAGGTTGGCCGGCTTGATGTCCCGGTGGACCCAGCCCAGCTCGTGGGCGTAGCTGAGCGCCTGGGCCACCTGCAGCGCCACCAGGAGCCCCTGGGACGAGCTGAGCTGGGGGCTGGCGTCGATCATGTTGCGGAGGCTGCCGCCCAGGAGGACCTCGGTCACGAGGTAGGCGGCGGCGGCATCCTCCCCCCAGTCGTAGACGGCCAGGATGTTGGGGTGGCCGAGCTGGGCCGCCGCCTTGGCTTCGGCCCGGAAGCGGCGCAGGAACCGGTAGTCGCCGGTGAGCCCGGCCCGCAGCGCCTTGACCGCCACCCGACGGCCCAGCGACACGTCGTCGGCCAGGTACACCCGGGCCGAGGAGCCCGACCCGATCAGGGCCACCAGGCGGTACCGGCCGCCCAGAACACGGCCCACACCGACGTCGCCCAGCATCGCCGGGAGGCCGGGGTGCTGGTTGTCGCTGATGGTCCAGTCAGGCATGCGGCGGGGATCCGAGTGGAGGTCCGGGAACAAATGTGATCGCGCCCCGCCGGAACGCGCCGCCACTCTAGGCCCTGATCACCGCGTCCGGACAGGGACAAGGCACAATGAACCAGTGGTGACGCGGACACAACAGCGCCTGGTCACGTGGGGCCTGCTCAGCCTCGCCGCCGTCGCCCTGATCCTGGGCGCCATCTACCAGGCCGATTCCCCCACTCCCGACAACCCTGTGGCGGGGGCCCTGGCCGACGCCACGGCCACCACCGCCGCCGGCAGCGGCGTGGTGGGGGGCGGCGGAGCCGTGGACCAGGTCAGCACCACCGCAGCCGTCACCGACCCGGTCGAGGCGTTCCTCCCCCGTTCGGGCCAGGCCAGCGCCTGCCAGGAGGCGGTGGGGGTCGACCTCCGGCCCGGGTGGGCCGCCCGCCTCGAGATCAACGGGATCCCGATCCCCGACGATCAGCTCAACGTCACCACCGACGAGAACGGCCAGCAGGTTCCGGGCGACCGGTCGGCCAGCCGGGCCCTGGGCCAGTACACGTTCGGGCCCGAGAGCAACTGCCCCAACGGGCAGGTGCTGCGGCCCACCGGCAATGTGCTCAAGGCCTGCATCTACCGGGTTGAGGAAGGGCCGGCATCGTGCGTGGTCAAGGAGTCCACGTTCGACGTGCTGTGACCCGGCCAGCCGGCCGGTCGAGCGCCTCCACGGCCGGCCCGGCCGGTCAGAACCGCCAGGGGTAGGTGTCCCGGTGGCCGTAGACGGTGTCGGCGGCCGACATTAGCCGCTGGCGCACGGCCGGGGTGAGGGCGGCGTCGACCACGGTGGCGGCCATGGCCCGGGCGCCGTCGATCAGAGCCTGATCGGCGGTGGGGGTGCGGCAGAAGTCGGCGAACTCGGGCTGATGGTTGACGGCCGGCAAAGAGTCGAGGCCCAGCATCGGATGGATGGTGGGCATCAGGAGGCTCAGGTTGGCCATGTCGGTTGACCCGGCCGCCCCGCCGGCGCGGGGTCCGAACGTGCGCCCCAGGCTCTCGGCGTTGGCCCGGTAGAGGGCGGCGATCTCGGTGTCGGTGTCGAACTCGGAGTAGGGCAGGGTGAGCTGTTCCAGCTCCAGGGTGGCGCCGGTGGCCACCGCTCCCGCCTCGAAGCAGGCCAGCACCCGGGGCTCGAGGCGGGCCAACGCCTCGAGGCTGGGGGCCCGCCAGAAGTAGCGGGCCGAGGCGTAGCCAGGCACGATGTTGGCCGCCTCGCCGCCGGTGGTGACGATGCCGTGCACCTGGTCGCCCCGGTCGAGGTGCTGGCGCAGGAGGCCGAGGGCCACCTGGGCCACGGTGATGGCGTCGGCCGCGTTGACCCCGAGATGGGGCGACACCGAGGCGTGGGCCGTGCGGCCCCGGTAGTGGACGTCGCACTGGGCCACGGCCAGGGTGGCGAAGGCGTCGCCCTCCACCGGGCTGGGATGCACCATCATCGCCAGGTGCGTGCCGTCGAACACGCCCCGCTCCAGCAGCAGGATCTTGCCCCCGCCCAGCTCCTCGGCCGGGGTGCCGACCACCCGGATCCGCAGGCCCAGGTCGTCGGCCACGGCCCGCAGGCCGAGCCCGGCACCCACGCCAGCGGCGGCGATGATGTTGTGGCCGCAGGCGTGGCCGATGCCCGGCAGGGCGTCGAGCTCCACGCACACCGCCACCTCGAGGTCGCCGGTGCCATAGGTGGCGGTGTAGGCGGTGGGCAGGTCACCCACCCCCATGGTCACGTCGAAGCCCCCGGTGGCCAGGGCGTCGGCCGTCCAGTCGGCGGCCTGCCGCTCCTCGAAGGCCACCTCGGGGTGGGCCCACACGAGATGCGACAGCTCCACCAGGGCGTCGGCGGCGTCCAGCACCGTGGTGCCGGTGGCCTCCTTGGCCCGGTCGATCTCCCCTGACTGGCTGGCCGACCCCATCGCCGTCCTTTCGAGTTGCTGTGTGCTGTGTGCTGTGTGCTGTGTGCCGGCCCGCGTCAGGCCGAGGTCTGCTCGCCCGAGACGGCCGAGACCACGCTCATCTTGGCCGTCTTGAGGTCGATGGCGTCGCTCATCCGCATCGTGGGCAGGGCGGCGTTGAGGCCCTTGACCACACCCTGGGGGTCGTCGGTTTCGAGCTCGTAGATGGCCACGTACTTGTGGTCGGTGACGCCGGGCATCACGTCGGCCACGGCGAAGCGCTGGGCCCGGGTGATCCCGTCGACAGCCAGCACCTCGCCCAGGTGGATGTCGTCGTACCAGGTGTTGTACTCGTCTTCCTTGCCCTCGGTCGGGTTGGTGAAGACCATCAGCAGATGCTTGCCCATCGGTGGGACCCCCTTCGTTCTCCGGTGCTCGGGTGAGCCGTGGGGCCATCGTGCCACACTGGTTGCCAGGAGGTCAGGTGGTGCCAATGGATATCAGCCAGGCGATCGAGTTCGTGGCGGCCAACGACATGACGGTGCTGGCCACCCTCAAACGGGACGGCACGCCCCAGATGTCGCCCAACACGTTGGCCGTGGTGGACGGGCAGATCCTGATGAGCACCCGCCAGACGGCGTACAAGGTGAAGAACCTGCGGCGCGACAACCGGGCGTGGCTGGTGGTCATGCCCCGCAAGTGGCTGGGCCGGTGGGTGCAGCTGGAGTGCCGGGTGGAGATCATCGATCTGCCCGACGCCATGGAGCTGCTGGTCGAGTACTACCGCACCCTGCGGGGCGAGCACCCGGACTGGGACGAGTACCGGGCCGCCATGGAGGCCGACCAGCGCTGCATCCTGCGCTTCGAGGTGCTCTCCGCCGGC
>JAWKIL010000047.1:0-16644 GCA_041394285.1 Acidimicrobiales bacterium
GAGGGCGAAGCGGCCGTCGGGCCGGCGCCGCAGCAGCCCGTGGCCCTCCAGAGCCACGGCCAGGCGGTGGGCGGTGGCCCGGGACAGGCCGGTGTCCGCCACCAGCTCGGCCAACGAGCGGGGGCCCGATTCCACCGCCGCCAGCACGGCCAGCGACTTGTCGAGCACGCCGACCGTGGGACCGCTTTCGCCCGTTGATACCATGACTTGAGATACTAGTCTCAATATGTGAGACACCCGCAACGGGGCGCAGGCGCCGGCGGGCTGCGAGAAGAAAGCGAGGGGACTCCTCCGATGGCCGACGAAGCCAGAACACTCGCCGAGAAGGTGTGGGACGCCCACGTGGTCCACAAGGGGACCAACGGCGAGCCCGACCTGCTCTACATCGACCTCCACCTGGTGCACGAGGTCACGTCGCCCCAGGCGTTCGACGGGCTCCGCCTGGCCGGGCGCAAGGTCCGCCGGCCCGAGCTGACCGTGGCCACCGAAGACCACAACGTGCCCACCGAGAACATCGACCAGCCCATCGCCGATCCGATCAGCGCCCGCCAGATCGAGGTCATGCGGGCCAACGCCGCGGAGTTCGGTATCACCCTGCACAAGATGGGCGACCCCGGCTACGGCATCGTGCACGTGATCGGCCCGGAGCAGGGCCTCACCCAGCCCGGGATGACCGTGGTCTGCGGCGACTCCCACACCTCCACCCACGGGGCCTTCGGCGCCCTGGCCTTCGGCATCGGGACCAGCGAGGTCGAGCATGTGCTGGCCACCCAGACCCTGCCCCAGTCCCGGCCCAAGACGATGGCGGTGAACGTCGACGGCGAGCTCGGCGCCGGCGCCACCCCCAAGGACGTCGTGCTGGCCATCATCGGCAAGCTCGGCACCGGCGGCGGCATCGGCCACGTGATCGAGTACCGGGGCTCGGTGTTCTCCCAGATGTCGATGGAAGGCCGGATGACGGTCTGCAACATGTCCATCGAGGCGGGAGCCCGGGCCGGCATGGTCGCCCCCGACGACGTCACCTTCGCCTACCTCGAAGGCCGGGAGCACGCCCCCAAGGGGGCGGCCTGGGAGCGGGCCCTCGACGCCTGGCGGGCCCTGCCCACCGAGGCCGGGGCCCGGTTCGACACGGTGGTGGACCTCGACGCCTCGGCCATCGGCCCCCACGTCACCTGGGGCACCAACCCGGGCCAGGTCACCCGGCTCGACGGCACCGTGCCAACCCCCGACTCGTTCAGCGACCCGGGGGCCCGCGACGCCGCGGCCCGGGCGCTCGACTACATGGGCCTGGTGGGCGGTACCCCGATGCGCGAGGTCAAGGTCGACACCGTGTTCATCGGCTCGTGCACCAACAGCCGGATCGAGGACCTGCGGGCGGCGGCCGAGGTGGCCCGGGGCCGCAAGGTGGCCAACGGGGTGCGCACCCTGGTGGTGCCGGGCTCGTGGGCCGTCAAGATGCAGGCCGAGTCCGAAGGGCTGCACGAGGTGTTCCGGGCCGCCGGCTTCGACTGGCGGGAGCCCGGGTGCTCGATGTGCCTGGCCATGAACCCCGACAAGCTGTCGCCCGGCGAACGCTCGGCGTCCACGTCGAACCGCAACTTCGAGGGCCGGCAGGGCCGGGGTGGGCGCACCCACCTGGTGTCGCCGGCCGTGGCCGCCGCCACCGCCATCGCCGGCACCTTCGCCGCCCCGTCGGACCTGAGCTGAGATCGCCGAGGAGTAACACAACCATGGAAGCAGTACGCATCGTGAGTGGCCGGGCCGTCCCGCTCGACCGGTCTGACGTCGACACCGACCAGATCATCCCGTCCGACTGGCTGAAGCAGGTGGAGCGCACCGGCTTCGAGAAGGGCCTGTTCTCGGAGTGGCGCGACGATCCCGCCTTCGTCATGAACGACGAGCGGTTCGCCCACGCCACCATCCTCATCGGGGGCCCCAACTTCGGGGTCGGCTCGTCGCGGGAGCACGCCGTGTGGGCCATCCAGCAGGCCGGGTTCAAGGCCGTGATCTCGCCCCGGTTCGGCGACATCTTCCGCAACAACTCCACCAAGAACGGCCTGGTGCCGGTGGTGGTGTCGGCCGAGCTCGGGCGCCAGCTGCTCGACGCCGTGCAGGCCGACCCGTCGCTCGAGATCACGGTGGACGTGGAGCGCCGCCTGGTGGAGGTGCCGGCCCTCGGGCTCTCGGAGCCGTTCCCGCTCGACGACGCCACCCAGGAGCGCTTCCTGGAGGGCCTCGACGACATCGGCCTGTCGCTCCGCCACGAGGGTTCGATCGGCACCTTCGAGGCCCACCGCCCCGATTGGATGCCCGCGGCCCGGGTCTAGCGCATTCTGAGGAGCCTAAGTGGCGCTGAGCGCCACTTAGGCTCCTTTTTTCGTTCTACTGGAAGGCGGGGAGGACCTCTTCGGCGAAGAGCTTGGCCGGGATCTTCGTGTCCCGCCCGAAGAACTCGATCACGAACATCGTGCAGCCCTTGTCGATGTGGCCCTGCATGCGGCGGATCACGCCGTCGGGGTCACCCCAGATGCCGTGGGCCTCGATGCCGGCCCCGAGGTGGCCGCCGTAGACCTTGACCGCCTTGCCCAGGTTGTCCCGGGCGTCGTCTTCCGATTCGCCTAGCACCACGATCGTCTGCTGCGACACCGTGATCTCGGCCGGATCCCGGCCCACGTCGGCGCAGCGGCGGTGCAGCGCCTCCACCTTGGGGCCCAGCTCGCCCTCGGTGACCTGCAGGTTGTTCCAGATGTCGGCGTGGCGGGCGGCGATCCCCATCAACCGCTTCTCCCCCGAGCCGCCGATGAGGATCGGCGGCTTGCGGGGCGGCTTCGGCTCGCACACCGTCTCGTGGGCCCGGGCCCAGGTGCCCTCGTAGGTGACGGAGGGCTCGCTCCACAGGCGAGGCAGCAGCTCGCACGTCTCCTCCAGCGCGTCCATCCGCTCCTTGAGCGACGGGAACGGCCGGTCGTAGCCCTCGAACTCGTCCTGGTACCAGCCGGCGCCGAGGCCCACGATCACCCGGCCATTGGCGATGTTGTCGATGGTGGCGATCTGTTTGGCGAACAGGGCCGGGGTGCGGAACAGCGGAGGTGTGACCAGCGAACCCAGCTCAACCCGCTCGGTGATGGCGGCCACCGCCGTCAGCTCGCTCCACGCCTCCAGGATCGGCGTGGCCGCGGTGGGCACGCCGTACAGGTGGTCGCACACCCACACCGAGTCGAACCCGAGCTCCTCGAACGTCTGGGCCGCCACCTTCGCTTCGTCCCAGGTGCGCTTGATCTGGGGCAGCGTGACCCCGACGTGTATGTCCCCCATAGCCGGCGACGCTAGCACCGGCCCTCAGACGGCGACGATCTCGACCAGATCGCCCAGCGCCCGGAAGTCCTCCGGATTCCTGGTGTAGAGCGGCAGACCCGTGGAGCTGGCCGTAGCGGCGATCATCAGATCGACGGCTCTAGCGCCTCGGGCCTTTCGGCCGGCCGCTACGACGGCGGCGTATATCCGCCCGTATGCCCGTGCCGCATCGGTGTCGAACGGCAACGCGTCGAACGTTGCCTCTGCCCGCTGGAGCCGGTCCTGGCGACGGGCCCGCTCGCCGGGATCGGTGGTCGCGTGGGGACCAGCCGCCAACTCGGCGAGAGTGATCGCTGCGACGGCCACCTCTCGCGGTAACGACGCTGCGTCGAGATGATCCAGATCGATGACGACGGAGGTGTCGAGTAGCCCTCGCAGGTGTACCGGGCCCGAATCAGGCACGAGGTGCGATGTCCTGAGAGGCGAACTGGTCGAGGTCGTGACGGAACCGGCGAGCGTCGATGGCCGGAGCGGATCGGAAGGCGGCGACGGCGGCCTCGGCACTCACGAATCGGCGCCGCCGCAGCGGTAGCAGCTCAGCCACCGGGGTCCCGTTGCGCGTGACCACGAACGCCTCACCCTGGTCGAGCCGGCGCATGATCTCACCGCTGTCGTTGCGCAGCTCCCGCTGGGTGATCGGCTGAGGTTCAGGGCTGGACACGAGAACAGTGTAGCACGCGTGCGACGCGCCAACTCGAGCCGATGATCAGCTCTCGAAGCCGAGGCCGAGGCGGTCGAGGCTGCGCAGCCACAGGTTGCGCTTGCCGGTGCGGTCCTCGGCGTCCATCGACCACCGCGTGGCCTGGATCCCGACGAACCGGAACGGCTCGGGCGGGTAGGGCACGGGCTTGGATTTCACGAACTCGAGCTCGGTGGCCGCCGTCTTGCGCCCGTCGAGCAGGTCGAGCGTCACCTCGGCTCCGAAGCGGGTGGCGGCCACCCCGAGGCCGGTGTAGCCCAGGGCGTAGGCCACCCGCCCGCCCATGGCCGTGTCCCAGAACACGCAGAACCGGCTGCAGGTGTCGATCGCCCCGCCCCACACGTGGGTGAAGTTCAACCCCTCCAGCTGGGGGAACGTCTGGAAGAAGTGCTGCGACAGCGTGGCCCACGTCTCGGGCCGGTTCTCCAGCTCCTGGTTCACCCGACCTCGGAAGTAGTAGATCGTGTCATAGCCGCCCCACAGGATCCGGTTGTCCTCCGTGAGCCGGTAGTAGTGGAACTGGTTGGAGATGTCGGTGAGGCCCTGGCGCTGCGTCCAGCCGATGTCGGCGATCTGGGCCGGTGTGAGCGGCTCGGTGACCATGCAGTAGTCGTACACCGGGGCGATGTAGTGCCCGATGCGGCGCAGCAGCGGCTTGTAGGCGTTGGTGGCCAACGCCACCTTGGCCGCCCGAACCCGCCCCAGGGGGGTGGTGACCAGCACCCCGATCCCGTCCCGCTCGATCCTCGTGGCCTTGGTGTCTTCGTAGATGCGCACGCCGAGCTCCTCGGCCGCCGCCTTGAGCCCCCACACCAGCCGGGCCGGGTCCACCAGGGCCGCCCGGTCCTTGCGCCAGAGACCGCCCACGTAGGTGGGCGAGTTCACCTGGGCCCGCACCTCGGTCTGGTTCAGCAGCTCCACCCGCTGGCCCAGGCGCCGCAGCAGGCCCATGTCCTGACGCAGCTCGGCGACGTAGCTGGGGACGTGCTGGGTGGTGGCCACGTCGATCACGCCGGTGCGCTCGTAGTCGCAGTCGATCTTGTAGCGCCGGATGGCCGACTCGATGGCCTCCAGGTTCTCCAGCCCCAGCTGCTCCAGCACGGCCAGCTCGTCGGGGAACCGCTCCTGGCCGTTGGCGATCCCGTGGGTGAGGCTCGACTCCATGAACCCGCCGTTGCGGCCGCTGGCTCCGGAGCCGACCTCCCGGGCGTCGATCAGCACCACGTCACGCTCGGGGTCCCGTTCCTTGGCGATCAGGGCGGTCCACAGCCCGGCGTACCCGCCGCCCACCACACACAGGTCGCACGAGTCCGTCCGGACCAGGGTGGGGTTGGAGTCGGGCTCGTCGACGTCGTCATACCAGTAGGGGTAGGGGTAGGCGTCGGCGATGGCGCTGAGGTGGGGCTCGGTCACAGTGCTCCGATCAGGGTGCCCCGAGCGTACCAAACGACCTTTTTTGGATCCGGGCGGAACCAGGGGGCCGGCGACGGTCGTCACAGAGCCATGACCACACGCTCTCCTGCCCTGCTGGCTTCGGTGCTGGCGGCCGTCACCATCGGGGCCACCGCCTGCTCGTTCGGTGGCGACGGCGGCACCATCATCGACTACGACACCGTGCCCCCCGCCACGGTGCACCTCGGTACCGACGACATCGTGCTCACCGCCGGGCTGCAGACGGTGGACAGCTGCGACGACCTCCTGACCCGGATCAAGGCCGAGGCCCTCGACCGGGTGGGGCCCTACGGGTTCGGCGGCCAGTACGGCGGCCCGGTGTTCGCCACCGACATGGTCGCCCCCGGGGCGACTGCCGCCGCCGAGGGCAGCCAGGGCGGCGCTCCCGGGCTGGCCCCGGTCACCACGGCGGCCCCGGTCGCCCCGGCCGCCGGGGTCGGTGGCGATGCCGTGGCATCGGGCGAGCGGGCCGCGGCCAGCGCCCCGGCCCTGGCCGATCAGGCCGGGCCCGGTGCGGCGGCCGAGACCTCGGGCACCAACAACCAGGAGACCGGGGTCGACGAGGCCGACCTGGTCAAGACCGACGGCCGCCGCCTGGTGGTGGTGTCGGGCAGCGAGCTGCGGGTTATCGACACCACCGGCGCCACCCCGGAGCTGGTCAAGGTCATCACCCTGCCCGACGGCATCGCCGGCGGCGAGCTGTTCCTCGCCGGAGACACGGCGCTGGTCATGACCACCGGCTGGACCGACCGGCCGTACGTCACCGACGGCGCCCGGGTCTACCCGTCGGACTGGTTCCCCGGCTCCCCCACCGCCCGCCTGATCGAGGTGAACCTGGCCGAGGGGACGGTCACCCGGACCCTCGAGCTCGAGGGGTCGTACCTGTCGGCCCGGGAGGTCGACGGCACGGTGCGCATCGTGGTGTCGGCCAACGCCGAGCGGTTCGCCTTCGTCTTCCCCTCGAACCAGCAGGCCGAGGCGGCGGCCGAGCAGGCCAACCGGGCCCTGATCGAGGAGTCGACGATCGACCAGTGGCTACCCACCTACCGGGTGGTGGAGGGCGGCGTCACCACCCACTCCGGCCCGATGGTGGACTGCGAGCGGACGTACATCCCGCAGGACTTCGCCGGCTTCGGCTCGCTGGTGCTGCTGACGGTGGACCCCGCCCAGGGGCTCAGCCTGGTCGACACCACGGCCGTGCTCACCGACGCCCAGACCGTCTACGCCTCCACCGATCTGGTGGCGGTGGCCACGCCCCGCTGGCCCACCTACGACGAGCGGGGCGCGATCGTGGACGACGGCGCGGCCTACACCACCGCCGTCCACACCTTCGACATCACCGACCCCGACGAGGCGGCCTACGTGGCCTCCGGCTCGGTGCCCGGCCACCTGCTCAACCAGTACTCGCTGTCGGAGCACGGCGGCTACCTCCGGGTGGCCACCACCGCCGGGTCGCCGTGGGGCGGCGGGGCCCCGGAGAGCGAGTCGATGATCACCGTGCTCGGGCTCGACGGTCAGGCCCTCGTCGCTGCGGGCGAGGTGCGGGGGCTGGGCAAGGGCGAGCAGATCCAGGCCGTGCGGTTCCTGGGCGACAAGGGCTACGTGGTCACCTTCCGCCAGACCGATCCGCTGTACGTGGTGGATCTGGCCGATCCCACCCGCCCCCGGCTGGCCGGCGAGCTGAAGATCCCCGGGTTCTCCAGCTACCTCCACCCGCTCGACGACGGACACCTGCTCGGCGTTGGCACCGACGGCAACGACCAGGGGGCCACGTTCGGCACCGTGTTGTCGCTGTTCGACGTGGCCGACCCGGAGAGCCCGGCCCGTACGGCCAAACTGTCGATCGGGCCCGAGGGCGAGGGCAGCAACGGGTTCGGCAACGACGGCTCGTGGACCCCGGTGTCGTCCGATGCCCGGGCCTTCACCTGGTGGGAGGGCAATGCCGTGGTGCCGGTGAGCTGGTACCGGTTCGACCCCCGCACCGGCCAGCAGGCCAACGGCTCCGACGCCGTGGTGGTGGCCGTGGACGCAGCCAGCGGTGAGCTGACCGAGGTGGGCCGGGTCACCCAGCCCGCCACCCGGGCCTGCGACCCCGGCGTGCCGCTGCCGATGCCCATCGAGGGCGACGGCGGCATCGGCGACACGCCCACCGATGCCGTCACCACCACCGTCCCCGCTCCCCCCGGCCCGATCGTGTCGGGCGGGGGATCCACGGGCGTGATCGCGCCGCCGCCCGACTTCTGCTACGCCATACCGGGCGACATCTACCGCACGGTGGTGATCGGCGACGACCTCTACACCGTCTCCACCGCTGGCGTCGGCGTCAACCGCTTCGACGGCTCGCTCGACCAGGTGGCCTGGATCCCCTTCGCCTGACGAGCGGGCGTCAGGGGTCGAGCCGGACGACAGCCCGGGTGAGATCGTCGTCCGGCAGCGTGATCCCGAGAGCCGTGCCGGTCGGGTCGACGGCGGTCATCGGCAGGGAGAAGACGTCGACCACCCGCCCGTCGACCACGCCGGCGGTGCTCGCGTCCAAGTCGGTGCCTCGGACCCAGAGCATCCCGGCGCCGGTCGGGAACAGGGCCCAGCCGGCGGCAGAGTCGATCTCCTCGACCTCGCTGTCGGGCCGGAGGCGGTAAACGCCATCGACGGTGGTCACCCACACGGCGCCGTCGAGGTCGAAGGCCAGATCGGTCACTCCCGCCATCGTGCCGTCGTTGGTGCCCGTCTCGTCTCCGTTGCGTAGTCGCAGCGGGATCGAGCCGAGCGATCGGCCGTCGAGGAGAACCTCGCCGCTGTCCAGCACGACCGCCCTCCGTCCGGTGCTGTCCTCGGCCACCGCCAACCCCCGGCCCAGCCCGAGATCAGCAACGGACCCGGTGGCAGGGTCGATCTCGTACACGGCGGTGCCGGTGGCGATCAGGATGCCGCTGCCGTCGGCTGTCCAGGTCAAGGTGTCGAAAAAGTCGAACCCGGCCTCGCTCGCCGTGAGCTGGGGAACGATCCGGCCGTCCTCCACCGGCACGAGGTCGGGGCCGAGGTGGCCGACCCAGAGGCCGGAAACGAACCCTTCGCAGTGGACGGGGGCCACGATTCGCCCTTCGGCGTCCACATCGGTCCAGGTGATCGGCAGATCGCCCGGCGCACCGGCCCGGTTGCGGGTCGTCTCGCCGACCCGCTGGACATACAGCGACGAGCCGCCGCACTCGTTCTGGGGCGCCTCGGGGTCTTCGGCTCGCACGTAGGCCACCTCGCCACCCGGGCTCAGGCCCACGATGGCGGCGTCGGCACCCAGGATGAACTGCCGACCCGGTGCCGGCACGTCCACCGCCGTTCCCCCTACCGCCGCGGTGGGCACGGTGGTGGAGGCGCCACCAGTGGGGCCGGTGGTGGGTTCCGACGTAGTGGTGGCTGTGGGCGCGGTGGTGGTGCCGACGCTGTCGACGCGGTTGGGGCCGGAGCGGTCGGTGGCGCGGACCGCCACCAGCGCCCCGGCCGCCACGATGGCCAGCGCCGCCGCCGACACCACCAGCAGCCGGGTGCGAGATCGCCCGTTCCCGAACGGCGTGCGGCCAGGCCGTCGCCGGCGATCGGGGCCGAGGTCGATCAGAGCGGCCCCGATGCCGTCGTTCGCCGCTCCGGCCGGTGCGATGGACAGCTCGGCCCGCAGCTCGTCCCAGAAACCGGGACGGTGACCGGGAACAGGCAGGGCGTCGATGGCCCGTCCCAGGTCGGTGTCGCGCTCGATGGGGTCGGTCATCGGTCTCCACCCTTCTCGTCGGTCGTGGCCGCATCGGGGGCAAGCAGGTGGCGGAGGGCCTGGTGGGCCCGGTTGAGGCGGCTGCCCACGGTGCCCGGAGCTATGCCGAGCATGGCGCCCACCTCGTGGTAGCCGAACCCGTGGACATCGACGAGGAGCACTACCGCCCGGTGGCCGGGAGCCAACCGGGCCAGGGCCTCGTTCAGCTCGAGCCGCTCCCCGACTCCGGCTCCTCCCGGCCCGGAACCCGGCAGGGCCGAAGCCTCCGAGTCGTCGTCGAGCACCTCGTGGCCCTGGCGGCGGGCCCGCCGCCGGAGGTGGTCGAGGCAGGTGGTGGTCACGATCCGGTACAGCCAGCTGCCGATCGCCGCCTCGCCCCGGAAGTCACCGAGCCCCCGCCACGCTTTCAGGTAGGCCTCCTGCAGGGCGTCGTCCATGGCCGTCCGGTCTCCCAGCATGCGGTAGGCCAACGCCCGCAGCCGCTCGTCGTGCTGGCGCACGATCGCCTCGAACCGGCTTGCGTCGATCTCCTCGCCAGCCCTCATCGCCTCGTCGATCACACCCGGTTGGACGTCCCCACCGCCACCATCCTTCCACTCCCCGCCGGCGAACTGCGCGACGGAAACCGCGCCCTCCCAGCCAACTGCGTCGCGGAACCTGCGGATTCCGCAGAAAACGTGACGCAAGTCGGTGGCGGGGCGCGGTTCGGTCGCGCAGAACGACCGGGGCTGGGGCCAGCCCGGCGACGGGGGCCGGCGGGGGGCGGGGTCAGCGCAGGTTGATGACGTCGATGGTGGTGACGCCGTCGGTGCGGCGCAGGGTCTGCACGACCTCGGCCGGAGCCGGTTGGCCGATGTCGATGACCATCATGGCCGAGGTGCCCGAGGTGGTGCGGCCCACATCCATGTTGTCGATGTTGATACCGGCGTTGCCCAGGATCGTGCCCACCGACCCGATCACGCCCGGGCGGTCGTCGTTGCGCACGATCAGCAGGTGGGCCGACGGCGGCACGTCGAGCACATGGTCGTCGATCTGGATGATCCGGGCCTCGTCCCGCAGGCCGATCAGGGTGCCGGTGAGCGACCGGTGCTCGCCCCGCACGGTGAGGCGGTTGCGGTAGTCCCGGGAGGTGGCGGACGACACGACGCTCAGGGTGATGCCCTGCTCGGCCAGCAGGCCGCTGGCGTTCACGAACGACACCGGCTCGTCGACCAGCTGCGACATCAGGCCCTTGGCCGCCGCCAGGCTCACCAGGCGGTTGTCGTAGCCGCCGATCTCGCCCTCGAACGAGATCTCCACCTTGTCGCCCACGGCGTCGCGGCCCATGGCCGACAGCAAGGCGCCGAGCTTCTCGGCCAGCGGCAGGTAGGGCACCATGGTGCCGGCCAGCTCGGCGGCGTCGATGTTGACGGCGAAGGGCACGAAGTCCCCGGCCAGGGCCAGGGCCACCTGCTCGGCGATGGTGACGCCGGCCTTGTCCTGGGCCTCGTGGGTGGAGGCCCCGAGATGGGGGGTGACCACCACGTTGGGCAGGGTGAACAGGGGCGAGTCGGTGCACGGCTCGGCGTCGAACACGTCCAGCGCGGCCCCGCCCACCTTGCCCGACACGAGGCCCTCGTACAGGGCGGCCTCGTCGACGATGCCGCCCCGGGCCACGTTGACGATACGGATGCCGTCTCGCGCCTTGGCCAGGAAGTTGCGGCCGATCAGGCCCACGGTCTCCGGGGTACGGGCCACGTGGAGGGTCACGATGTCGGCCCGGGCGGCCAGCTCGTCGAGCGACACCAGCTCCACCGACATCTCCCGGGCCCGCTCGTCCGACACGAACGGGTCGTAGCCGATGAGGTGCATGCCGAAGGCGTGGGCCCGCTCGGCCACCAGCTTGCCGATCCGGCCGAGGCCGATGATGCCCAGCGTGCGGCCGTGGAGCTCGATGCCGGTCCAGGCACTGCGCTCCCACCGGCCCTGCTTGAGGGCGGCGTCGGCCTGGGCCGTGTTGCGGGCCATGGCCAGCAGGAGGGCCATCGTCTGCTCGGCCGCCGACAGCACGTTCGACTGGGGCGCGTTGACCACCAGCACGCCCCGCTTGGTGGCGGCGTCGACGTCGACGTTGTCGAGCCCGATTCCGGCCCGCCCCACCACCATCAGGTCGGTGCCGGCGGCCAGGACGTCGGCCGTGACCGTGGTGGCCGACCGGATGATCAGCGCTTGGGCGCCGGCAAGGGCGTCCAGCAGCTCGTCGGGCGACAGGCCGAGGCGCACGTCGACCTCGTGGCCGGCGGCGCGCAGCTTGTCGAGACCGGTGTCGGCGATCGCCTCGGTGACCAGGATTCGGCTCATGATCTGATCATTACGGCTCTCGGCGCCGGCCCCACGCGTGAGAGACAAAAAACCCCAGCGAACCGGTCGGGAATCAGGGTCCAACATCGCTTCAGCCCAGGGTGAGCACGCACTGGGCCACCATGATGGCGCCCATGGCGATGAGCTTGTGGAGCGGGATGTCCACGCCGCCGTCGAACCGGTCCAGCAACACCACGCCGATCTGGAGGAAGGCCACCCAGCCGATCGTCACCGTGCTCAGCTCGGCGTAATGGAGGCTGCGGCCGTAGACCACGAACAGCAGGGCGAACACGGCCATACCGCCCACCAGGGAGATGATCGCTCGCTGATCCGCCCAGTGGCGGGCGAGCACGGCCCCGATCAGATCGAGCGCAGCCAGCGCCAGCATCGAACCGACAGCGGGCAGCAGGGCCCGGCTGTTGATGGTGGCGGTGGTGGCGGTCTCGACGGCGATCGCGTTGTGCAGCGCGGCCATGGGTGGATGGTCCTCTCAGCGGGTGTTTGGGCGATGGTCGGTGCGCCTCCCCGATGAGGCGCATCGACGGTACTTCAGAGCGCCGACCGTTGCGCTTGAGACGATCTGTTGGATGTGAATTCCGTCACGGCGGGGTAGGGCCCCCGACGTGGACGGGGAGCCGGCGCCAGCCGGCGGGGGCGCCCAGCCCCCTGGGTGACAGCTAGGGTCGGGGCATGGCGAGCTGGTCGGTGCTGATCGTGGGCGGAGGGTTGGCCGGGCTGAGCGCCGCCCTCCACCTGGTGGAGGAGGCCGAAGCGGCCGGCGGGAGCGTGGCCGGCCGCGTGGCCCTGGTGGAGGCCGCCCGCACGACCGGCGGCCGCCTTGCCACCCGCACCATCGACCGGGCCGTGCTGGACCACGGCGCCCAGTTCTTCACCGTCCGGTCCGACACCCTCCAGGCCCGGGTGGACCAGTGGCTGTCCGACGGCGCAGTGGAGGAATGGTGCCGGGGGTTCACCGAGATCGACGGTTTCCCCCGCTACCGGGCCGCCGGCGGCATGCTCGCCCTGGCCGCCCACATGCGTCGCCAGCTGGAGCGGGCGGGCGTCGACGTGGTCACCGGCCGGCGGGTGGCGGCCGTGCTGTCGGACGGCGAGCGCTGGGTCACCACGTACGACGGTGCCACCCGGGAGCCAGACGGGGCCGCCGCCCTCATCGTCACGCCACCGGTGCCCCAGATCCTGGAGTTGCTGCGCAACGGGGCGGTGGCGGTGCCGGCCGAGCACCGGGAGCGCCTGGACGCCTTCGCCTACCACCGGGTCCTGGCCCTGCTGGCCGTGCTGGACCGGTCGCCCGGGCTGCCCGCGCCGGGCGCCCTCCAGCAACCCGACGATCCCGTGTTCAGCTTCGTGGCCGACAACCAGGCCAAGGGCATCAGCCCCGTGCCGGCCATGACGTTCCACACCGCCCACGCCCTGTCGGCCGAGCTGTGGGATCTGTCCGACGACGAGGTGGTGGCCCGCCTCACGGAGCCGGCCCGGGCCTATCTCGGCGGCGCCGAGGTCACGTCGCTCCAGCTCAAGCGGTGGCGCCACACCGGCCCGGTGACCCCATGGCCCGAGCCGTGCCTCGCGATCGCCGACCGGCCCGGGCCGCTGGTGCTGGCCGGCGACGGGTTCGGCACGTCCCGTTTCGAGGGCGCCTACAACTCCGGCCTGGCCGCCGCCCGGGCCGTTTCCGCGGTGCTTTCCTGACCTTGCGCCGATCTGGTGCCCCCGAGCGTCGCCGGTGGCGCCGTGGGACACCAGATCGGCCGGTCAACTACCGTTGGGTCCGTGCTACGCGAGCTTCCCGATGCCGACGACGTGGTGGAGCCGGAGGCCCTGGCCGGGCCCGACCATCCCATGCGAGCGGTGACCCGCCAGGTGGCGTTCGAGGACGGCTGGTCGCCGGGACGGGCGGCCAAGATCGCCGACCTGTTCGACTCGCTGTCGGCCGGCTGGACGGCCGACCATTCGGGCGCCGTCCGCGTCGCCCCCCTGCACGACGCCCTGCGCCGGGGCGGCCTCGACCCGGCGGGACGCTGGCTCGAGCTCGGTTCGGGCACCGGCGTCGGCACCGTGGAGCTGGCCGCCGTGGCCGACCGGCTGGTGGCCGTCGACCTGTCGGCCGGGATGTTGGCCAACGCCACCGATCTGGCCCCGCGGGTGCGGGCCGACGCCTCGGTGCTGCCCTTCCCCGACGCCGCCTTCGACGTGGCCGTGCTGGTCAACATGCTGCTGTTCCCGGCCGAGCTGTGCCGGGTGCTGAGCCCGGGAGGCAAGGTCGTCTGGGTCAACACGCTGGGCGACCGGACCCCGATTCACCTCCCCCCACCCGACGTGATCGCCGCCCTCCCCGGTGACGACTGGCAGGGCGTGACCGCCCGGGCCGGCTCCGGCTTCTGGGCCGTCTTCGAGCGCCCCTGCTGACCCAACCCCGCGCCCATTCTTATACCCCGCAGCGTCATCGGTGACGGCCGGGGGCATCAGAACGGGAACCGCCGAACTGATACCCCGCGGCGTCACCGGTGACGGCCGGGGGCATCAGAACGGGAACCGCCGAACTGATACCCCGCGGCGTCACCGGTGACGGCCGGGGGCACCAGAACGGGGTCAGTACAGCAGGTAGGGCTGGCGGAGCTGGTCGAAGGCGTTGACCTCGTCGGTCCAGGCGGCGACGATGTCGGCCGCCGGCGTCCCGGCGGCCAGGGCCAGGCGGAGCCGGTCGGTGCCGGCCAGGGCGTCGAGGGTGGCGGGGCGGGCGACGAAGCCGGTCTCCCCCGCCGCCCGGGCCTGGGCCCCCACGACGTCGAGCAGGTGCACGCCGAGAGCGACGGGGCGCACGGCCGCCGGGTCGGTCACCACCACCCGGACCCCGCCCACCGTCCGGCCGGCCAGCGGCGGATCGGGCACGGCCGGCGTGGGTGCTGGAGCGAACGTCACCGCCTCGAACCGCACACCGGGCAGGCCCCTCGTGTTGAGCGTGGCGGCGGCCGCCGGCCCGTCGATCCAGGGGGCGCCGACCACGGAGAACGGCTCGTCGGTCCCCCGCCCCACCGAAGCCGACGTGGCTTCGAACAGCACCGTGCCGGGATAGACCGCAGCCGTGGCGGGCGAGGGCAGCCCGGGGCTGGGCGGGATCCAGGCCCGACCGGTGTCGGCCCAGCGCTGGCTCCGGTGCCAGCCCGCCATGGGCACCACGTCGAGCTGGAGGCCGTCGAGCCCGTCGAGCCAGCCCTCGCCCTGGATCATGCGGGCCAGCTCACCGGCGGTGAGGCCGTGGACCAGGGGCACCGGGTACTGCCCGACGAACGAGGCGAACGGCGCCTCGAGCACCCAGCCCTCCACGCCGCCCTCGGCCGCCCCGGTACCGCCGAGGGGGTTGGGCCGGTCCAGCACCACGAACGGCACCCCGGCCCGGGCCGCCGCCTGCATGGCCAGGCCCATCGTGGACAGGTAGGTGTAGGGCCGGGCCCCGACGTCCTGCAGGTCGAACACCAGCCCATCGAGGCCGGCCAGCTGCGCCGGGCCCGGGGCCCGGCGATCGCCGTACAGGCTGTGGACGGTCACGCCGGTGGCGGGGTCGACCGTGTCACCCACCGGGGCGCCGGCCGGGGCGTCACCCCGCACCCCGTGCTCGGGGGCGAAGGCCGCCACCACGTCCACGCCCTCGGTGGTGGCCAGGACGTCGAGCAGCGACCGCCCGTCCACCACCGAGGCGACGTTCAGGATCACACCCAATCGCTGGCCCCGGAACCGCTGGAAGCCGTCGGCCGCCGCCACCTCGGCCCCCACCCGGACTGGCTCCGGCGCCACCGTGGTGCCGCCGCCGGTGGTGGCCGAAACGGAGGTGGTGGAGGAGGTGATGGAGGACGCGGTGTCGGCGGAGGAGACCGGGGCGTCGCCGGAGCCGGTGACACCGGCCGCCGTGGCCCCCGGCGCCGGCTCCGGGCTCTCAGCCCGCCCGCAGCCCGCGTCGAGCAACGACATCACCACCACCAGCGCCAGGAAGTTGGACCGAAGTTGCCCTCGCCGCCTTCCCCGTCGCCCCCGCAGGGAGCCAACGTCTCGCCTGTTCACAGCGCCGGAATGGCATCTCATCCCGCTGTTTGTCGAAGCTTGGCCATTCCTGTTGCCACAGAAAGGGGTTGAGCGACCACGAAGCGTGCCCTAGTGTGCCACAGAGCCGATGTGTTCCCAGGCGCAAGTAATCCGGCGGTCCTCCCTCCCCTCTGGAAGTCGATGTGCATGACACCTGACGTTAGTGGCCGTCCCCGAGACCACTGATCCCGCCCAGGGCGACAAGCCTCCGACACCGGCTGGGCACGCGCCGTGCTCGCCGCCGCCTCGGCCCGGCCCAGTCCGGTGTCGGCACCTCTCCCCGCCCCCCCATCCGGCCGGCGGCCCCTAGAGCAAGCCTTCGAGGGCGACGACGGATCTTCGCCCCGCACCGGTTCAGCGACCGGCGCGGATCCGATCAACCGTCGCCCCGACTCCCGAGATCACCCAGGAAGAAGAGAGCAACGTCGACGGCCAGTCGATCCGGTTCTTGAAGCGGTCCAAAGTGGGTGAGATCGGGATAGTTGACCAGTGTGAGACGGGGGTTCAGATCCGCCGCCGAGCGAACCCACTCGGCCGGGTCGCCTCCGTCTCCACTGGCAGCAACCACGATCGGCATCGAGAGCGCCTCCGCCGCCTCGAACGCACCGGCATTGTGGTGCTCGAACACCGAGGCCTCGTGCTCGGGCCGGCACCGCAGCAGCACCCCGTCGCCGTCGGGATCGTCGACGAACCCGTGCTCCACGTAGGCGGCCAAGGCCCGGGGATCGAGCAGGCTCAGCGGCGGGCGGCTGGCGTAGCGGTCGTAGGCCTCCTGGCGGGAGGCGAACCGGGCCCGACGGCCCCGGGCCCCCACGGCGATGGCCGGCGCCCCCTCGCCGGTGAGGACCGGCCCGCGGCGCAACAGGATCGGCTCGAACGTCCAGGCCCGGGTCACGAGGCCGGGGCGGGCGGTCTCGCCCAGGATGATGGCGGCGCCCCC
>JAWKIL010000048.1:0-14940 GCA_041394285.1 Acidimicrobiales bacterium
GCCCGCCGCCGACGACGCCCGAGTGCAGCTGAGCGAGACGGCGGCCAGCCTGGCCGCCTTCGCCCCCAGCTTCGTGAGCGTCACCTACGGGGCCGGGGGCACCAGCCAGGACCGCACGCTGCGCACCCTGGGCGACCTGTCCCGGGGTCTCGACGTGCCGGTGGCCGGCCACCTCACCACCGTCAACGCCACCACCGACGCCATCCACGAGACGCTCGACGCCTACCGCTCGCTGGGCGTGAACCACGTGGTGGCCCTGCGGGGCGATCCCCCCGGCACCATCGAGGGCGCCGCCGCCGAACCGCCGGCCGGGAGCTTCGCCTCCGCCATCGACCTGGTGAAGGCGATCCGGGACCGGTCCGACGGCGACGAGTTCCAGATCTCGGTGGCCGCCTATCCCGAGGTCCACCCCAAAGCCCGGTCGGCCCAGGCCGACCTCGATCACCTGAAGGCCAAGCTCGACGCCGGAGCCGACCGGGCCATCACCCAGTTCTGCTTCGACACCGACGTGTTCCTCGCCTTCCTGGACCGGGCCCGGGCCGCCGGCATCACGGCGCCGATCGTGCCCGGCATCATGCCGGTGGGGAACTTCGCCGGCCTGCGCCGCTTCGCCGCCCGCTGCGGGGCCAGCGTGCCGCCCTGGCTCGACAGCCTCCTCCACGACCTCGACGACGACCCCGAGGTCGGTCACCTGGTGGCCACGTCGATCGCGGTGGAGCAGATCCGGCGCCTCGCCGCCGAAGGCATCGTCGACTTCCACTTCTACACCCTGAACCGGCGCCAGCTCCCCGCCGCCATCTGCCGCAGCCTCGGTCTCGGCACCCACGCCGTGGCCCCGGCGCCGGCCCCGGCCGAAGCGGCAGCCGACGCCTCCCCGGCGGCCGAGCGGATCGCCGTGGCCACCCCCGCCGCAGCCGCCACTCCCGCCGCTCCCGCCACCCCCGCCGCTCCCGCCACCCCCGAGGAGCGGGCGGCCCGGGCGTCGGCCCTGCGCCAGGCGATGAGCGAGCGGATCCTGGTGATCGACGGGGCCATGGGCACCATGCTCCAGGGCCGCAACCTGCACGAGGCCGACTTCCGGGGCGAGCGCTTCGCCGACCACCCGGTGGACCTCAAGGGCAACTTCGACATCCTGGCCCTCACCCGGCCCGACATCCTGACCGACATCCACTCGGCCTATCTGGAGGCCGGGGCCGACCTGGTGTCGACGAACACCTTCACCGCCACCGCCATCGCCCAGGCCGACTACGGCACCGAGCACCTGGTGGCCGAGATCAACCGGGAGGCGGCCCGGGCCGCCCGGGCCGCCGCCGACGAGTGGACAGCCCGCACCCCGGACCGGCCCCGGTTCGTGATCGGGGTGCTCGGCCCCACCAACCGCACGGCGTCGATCTCGCCCGACGTGAACGACCCGGCCCGCCGGGACGTCACCTTCGAGCAGCTCGAAGCGGCCTACACCGAGGCGCTGGAGGCTCTGGTGGAGGGGGGTGCCGACGTGATCATGATCGAGACGATCTTCGACACCCTCAACGCCAAGGCCGCCATCTACGGCTACCTCCGCCACACCGAGCGCACCGGGCTCGACCTGCCTCTGATGATCTCGGGCACGATCACCGACCTCAGCGGCCGCACCCTGTCGGGCCAGACCCCGGAGGCGTTCTGGAACTCGGTGCGCCACGCCCGGCCCCTGTCGGTCGGCCTCAACTGCGCGCTGGGCCCCGACGCCCTCAAGCCCCACGTGTCGGAGCTGGCGGCGGCGGCCGGGGTGCCGGTGAGCCTGCACCCCAACGCCGGCCTGCCCAACGAGCTCGGCCTCTACGAGGAGTCGCCCGAGTCGATGGCGGCCACCATGGGCGGCTTCGCCCGCTCCGGGCTGGTCAACATCGTGGGCGGCTGCTGCGGCACCACGCCCGGCCACATCCGCCAGCTGGCCGCCGCGGTGGCGGGCGTCGCCCCCCGGGCCGTGCCCGAGCCGCCCACCGCCACCCGGCTGGCCGGCCTGGAGCCGATGGCGGTCGACGCCACCAGCCTGCTGGTCAACGTGGGCGAGCGCACCAACGTCACCGGCTCGGCCCAGTTCGCCAAGCTGATCAAGGCCGACGACTACGACGCAGCGGTGGCCGTGGCCCGGGACCAGGTCGACAACGGGGCCCAGATCATCGACGTCAACATGGACGAGGGCCTGCTCGACGCCGAAGCGGCCATGACCCGCTTCCTGCGCCTGATCGCCGGCGAGCCCGACATCGCCCGGGTGCCGGTGATGATCGACTCGTCCAAGTGGTCGGTGATCGAAGCCGGGCTCCGCTCGGTGCAGGGCAAGCCGGTGGTCAACTCGATCAGCCTCAAGGAGGGCGAGGAGCAGTTCCTGGCCCAGGCCACCGAAGCCCTGCGCTACGGGGCGGCCGTGGTGGTGATGGCGTTCGACGAGAGCGGCCAGGCCGAGACGCTGGAACACAAGGTGGCGGTGTGCCACCGGGCCCACGACCTGCTGGTGAACCGGGTGGGCTTCGCCCCCGAGGACATCATCTTCGACCCCAACATCTTCGCCGTGGCCACCGGCATCGAGGCCCACGCCGACTACGGCCGGGCCTTCATCGAGGCCACCCGGCAGATCGCCGCCGAGCTGGCGCCGTCGAAGGTGTCGGGCGGTGTGTCGAACCTGTCGTTCTCCTTCCGGGGCAACAACGCCCTGCGGGAGGCCATGCACGCCGTGTTCCTCTACCACGCGGTGCGGGCCGGGCTGTCGCTGGCCATCGTCAACGCCGGGCGCCTCCCCGTCTACACCGACGTGCCCGAGGACCTGCGGGAGCGGATCGAGGACGTGCTGTTCAACCGCCGGCCCGACGCCACCGAGCGCCTGATCGAGGTGGCGGCCGAGGCCCAGGGCACGATGCAGGCGGTGGGGGCCGACCTGAGCTGGCGGAACCTGCCGGTGCGGGAACGCCTCGTCCACGCCCTGGTCCACGGGCTCGACGAGTTCGTGGTGGAGGATGCCGAGGAGGCCCGCCAGGCCTCGGCCCGGGCCATCGAGGTGATCGAGGGGCCGCTGATGGACGGCATGAACGTGGTGGGCGACCTGTTCGGGTCGGGCCAGATGTTCCTGCCCCAGGTGGTGAAGAGCGCCAGGGTGATGAAGAAGGCGGTGGCCCACCTCGAGCCCTACATCGCTGGCGAGGACACCGAGCGGCGGGCCGCCGGCCGGGTGGTGCTGGCCACAGCCAAGGGCGACGTGCACGACATCGGCAAGAACATCGTGGGCGTGGTGCTGCGCTGCAACAACTACGACGTGTTCGACCTGGGCGTGATGGTGAAGCCGGAGACGATCCTGGCCGCGGTGAAGGAGCACAACGCCGACGTGGTGGGCGTGTCGGGCCTCATCACCCCCAGCCTCGACGAGATGGTGCGGGTGGCGGCCGAACTGGAGGCCGGCGGCTTCGATCTGCCGCTGCTGATCGGCGGGGCCACCACCTCGGAGGTCCACACCGCCATCAAGATCGACCAGGCCTACAGCCACCCCGTGCTCCACGTCACCGACGCCTCCCGGGCCGTGGGCGTGGTGTCGAAGCTGCTCAGCGACGACGCCGCGTCCTACACCGGCGAGATCGCCGCCACCTACGAGCGGATCCGGGCCTCCCGCCAGGGCGGGGCCACCACCAAGCTGGTGTCACTGGCCGACGCCCGGGCCAACCGGGTGCCGATCGACTGGTCGGCCTACTCGCCGGTGCCGCCCTCGTTCACCGGGGTGCGGGAGATCGACGACATCAAGCTCCAGACGCTGCGGGACTACATCGACTGGACCCCGTTCTTCCGGGCCTGGGATCTGGTGGGCTCCTATCCCCGGATCCTGCAGGACCAGACGGTGGGCCGGGCCGCCCGCTCGCTCCACAACGACGGGCTGGAGATGCTGGAGGAGATCATCGCCAGCCAGGTGCTGGAGGCCAAAGCCGTGGTCGGGTTCTGGCCAGCGGCCGCCGTGGGCGACGACATCGAGGTCGACCTCGGCGCCGGTGGTTCCGGGGCCGGCGGCACGGTGCGGCTCCACACCCTGCGCCAGCAGGTGGCCCACAACGACGACCGGCCCAACTTCGCCCTGGCCGACTTCATCGCCCCGGCGTCGGCCGGCGTGCCCGACCACATCGGCGCCTTCGTGGTGTCGACCGGGGCCGGGGTCGACGAGCTGTCGGCCCGCTACGAGGCCGACCACGACGACTACCGGTCGATCATGGTCAAGGCCCTGGCCGACCGGCTGGCCGAGGCCTGCGCCGAGTACCTCCACCACCGGGTGCGCACCGAGCTGTGGGGCTACCAGCGCCAGCACTTCTCCCCCGACGAGCTGCTGCGGGAGCGGTTCCAGGGCATCCGGCCGGCACCCGGCTACCCGGCCTGCCCCGACCACACCGAGAAGGGCACGCTGTTCTCGATGCTGGAGCCGGAGCGCCGGATCGGGGTGTCGCTCACCGAGAGCTACGCCATGTCGCCGGCGGCGTCGGTGTCGGGCTGGTACTTCGCCCATCCCCAGAGCCGGTACTTCGGCGTGCGCCGCATCGGCGACGACCAGGTGGCCGACTACACAAGGCGCAAAGGGATGAGCGAGGACGAGGTGCGCCGCTGGCTCGCCCCCGTCATCGGCTGACCCCTCGGCCTCCCCGCCGTTCTGAGGAGCTTGAGCCGCACTGAGCGCCGCTCAGGCTCCTAGTTTCGGGTGACCCGGCCCAGCACGGCGCCGACGATCAGGCCGACGAAGGCGGCGGCGGCCAAGGTCAGGCTCTGGGACCACGCCTCCACGTTCCGGAACGCGAGGACGGCCCCCACCCCCGACAGGATCAGCGACGCCAGCGCCGTGCCCACCAGCCCGAGACGACCGCCGAAGGCGCTGGCCCCGCCGAGCAGGGCGACGGCCAGGCTGGTGGTGGTGAGACCGAACCCGCTCTGGGGGAACGCGGCCTGGACCCGGTTGGCCTGGGCCACCCCGGCCACGGCCGCCAGCACGCTCGACAGCAGGAGTGCCACCAGAGGTCCCGTCCCCGGCAGCGGGCCGGCCGGCGCCGGGGCCGTGGGCCGATCGTCCACCGGCGGCGGCGGTGACAGGAGGCCGGCGCGCGCCCAGCCCGGCGCCAGGGCTCGCACACCCGGTGCCCACGTCAGCCCGGCCGTGGCGATGGCCGCCGCCAGCCCGAGGGCGAGCCAGACGTAGGTGAGGTCGGACTGGAACCGGAGCGGGACGGCCGACGAGTCGGCGACGGCGAAGGTCACCGCCTCGATTCCCATGGCCGAGGCCAGTGTCACGGCCCAGCCGGGGAGCCCGATGGGGCCGGCCAGCAGCCCCATGACCAGGCCGATCGGCAGTGCGAGCACCACCGCCGCCGCCATGGCCGGCCACAATGGCCAGCCCTGGCCGTCGACCAGCCACGCCCCCACCTGGGCGGTGAACACGGCGATGGAACCGATGGCCAGGTTGGGGGCGCCCGACCACACCGAGAGGGCCATGGCCGCCCCCGCCAGGGCGATGACCCCGGCCTGGGGCAGCATCGCCCGCTCGATCAGCCGACCGTCCGTAGCCGCCGCCGTCGCCAGCACGGCCAGCAGGCCGACGGCCAGGACCGCTTCCCAGATCAGGTGGGGCACGAGCGGGTTCGTCCCCCCGCCGGGCCGGATCGGCGGCGGCTCGGAGCCTCCCCCGGCCCCGGGGGCCATCGGGCCGCCCGGCACGCCCGGTCCCGCCGGTGTGTACGGCGCTGCTGCCATGTCGTGCCCTCCCCGCTGCCGATCCGCTCCGCCCGACACGGTACGCCATCCCCCACCGCCCACTCCGTCAGCCCGACCACCCCTCGCATCCCATCCCGATTCCTGGCCCGGCCGCCACCGGCGACGCTGCGGGCGGGCAGCCCGCAGGTGGCCCGGGGACGACGGCGGGGGCGGCTAGGGTCGGCGGGGCGCGTGGCCCGCAGCGAGGGAGGTCAGGCCGTGATCGGCAAGCTGGGCATCATCGGGGCCGGTGGCGTGGGTGCCGCCGTGGCCGTGGCCGCCGCCGCCCGGGGGGCGGCCCGGTCCATCGTGCTCCACGACGTGGACGGCCTCCGGGCCGAGGCCGAGGCCGAGGACCTGCAGCACGGCACGCCGTTCATCGGACCCGTGACGGTGCACGGGTCGGCCGACCCCGGCGACCTGGCCGGATGCGACATGCTCGTCCTGGCCGCCGGGCGCAAGCAACGACCGGGCCAGAGCCGCCTCGAGCTGGCGGCCGACAACGTGGCCCTGTGCCGCCAGGCCCTGCCGGTGGCCCTGGAGCATGCCCCCGACGCCGTCGTGCTCGTGGTCACCAACCCGGTCGACGTGGTCACGTTCGTGGCCGACGACCTGGCCGGCCTGCCCCCGGGCCGGGTGTTCGGCTCGGGCACGGTGCTCGACACGGCCCGCCTCCGGGTGCTGCTGGCCCACGAGCTGGGCCTGGCCGCCGCCAGCGTGCACGCCTCGATCGTCGGTGAGCACGGCGACAGCGAGCTGGCCCTGTGGTCGAGCGCCACCGCCGGCGGGACCCCGCTCCAGTGGTGGCTGGCCGAGGCGGGCTGGCCCGCCGACCGCCTCGACCAGCTGCTCGACCAGGTCCGGGGGGCCGCCGGGCGCATCATCGGGGGCAAGGGGGCGACGAGCACCGCCATCGGCTTCTCGTCGGCCCGGATCATCGAGGCGGTGGGCCACGACGAGCGGGCCGTCCTCAACGTGTCGACCGCCCACGACATCGAGGGAGTGGGCCCTGTGTGCCTGTCGCTCCCCACGATCGTGGGCCGCCACGGCGCCGGCCCCGTGGTCGACGTCCCCCTCGACGACGCCGAGACCGCCGCCCTCCGCCACAGCGCCGCCACCATCCGCGCCGCCCTCGACGCCGTCGCCTCCTGACGATCCGCGAACTCTGACACGCCGTACCGCCGGGCGGTACTCCATGTCAGAGATCCGGGCAGAGCGAGGTGGGCGGGCGGCGTAACCGGTACCACGGATGGCGAACCACCGACCGGTAGGGCCATCACAGCCGGCACACACTGGGCCCACGGACGCACCGGTGTGGCGTAACCCCGGCGTATCCGGCGGGACACACCGGTGACACGCCGGGTTGGGACGCTCGATCCGTGCCCACCCGTCGACCCCTCCCCACCGCCCCGTGATCCGGTTCCTGCTGCGCCGGCTCGGGCTCGCCATCCCCACCCTGCTCGGCGTATCGCTCGTGATCTTCGTGACGATCCGCATCGTTCCCGGCGACCCTGTCGCCTCCCTCCTCGGCCCCACCGGCTCCCCCGAGGCCCGGGCCGAGCTCACCACCAAGCTCGGGCTCGACAAGCCCATCCCCGTCCAGTACGTCACCTGGCTGGGCCGGGTGGCGCAGGGCGACCTGGGCCGCTCGATCGCCAAGCAGACCGACGCCCTGGCCTACGTGTGGGAAGCGTTCCGCAACACGATCACGCTCTCGCTGTTCGCCGCCGTCGTCGCCATCGTGGGCGGCATCGCCCTCGGCGTGATCGCCGCCACCCGCCGGGGCAAGGTGGCCTCGGCCATCAGCTCCGGCCTGTCGCTGTTCGCCGTCTCGGCCCCCCAGTACTCGGTGGGCCTGATCTTCATCGTCTACCTCGCCGCCGGCCGGGGCTGGTTCCCCACCGGCGGCATGCGCAACACCACCGGGGCCGACGCCGGCACCACGCTCGACCTCATCCGCCACCTGTGGCTGCCCGGCATCTCGGCCGCCCTCGTGCCCCTCGGGATCATCGCCCGCATGGTCCGATCCTCCATGCTCGACGCCTTGGCGGCCGACTTCGTGGAGGCCCTGCGGGCCCGGGGCCTGCCCGAATGGAAGATCCGCTGGCACGCCTTCCACAACACGCTCCCCTCGGTGCTGACCATCGCCGGCCTCCAGGTGGGCTACCTGCTGGGCGGCGTGATCTTCGTGGAGGTGGTGTTCAGCTGGCCCGGCCTGGGGCTGGTGGTGTTCCAGTCGATCAGCCAGCGGGACCTGCCGGTGATCCAGGCCGGCGTCCTCGTGTCGGCCCTCGCCTTCGTCGTCATCAACCTGATCGTGGACACGCTCCACGGCCTGCTCGACCCCCGCATCCGCCGATGACGTCGCTGATGAGAAAGGGAAACCTGTGACCGCCACCCAGCTCGTCGGCGACGACACCGCCGACACCCCGACCGACACCGCCCCCGGCGACGCCATCCCGGCGCCGGACGGCTCCACCCCCGCCCGCGACACCCGGCCGAGCGGCACCGTCAAGCGCCGCCGGCTGGGCTGGCCGGCCCGCATCGCCGGCGGGGTGTGCGCCTCGTTCCTCCTGGCCGCCCTGCTGGCCCCCCTCATCGCCCCCTACGAACCCCTCGCCGACGACCGCTCCAACCGGCTCCAGCCGTTCTTCTCCGGCGGCCACCTGCTCGGCACCGACGGCCAGGGACGGGACGTGCTGAGCCGGGTGATCTGGGGCGCCCGCCCCTCGATCCTCACCGGGCTCATCCCGGTGTTCGTGGCCGGCCTGATCGGCACCCTGCTCGGCCTGGTGGCGGGCCTGGGCAGCCACCGGGTCAACACGATCATCATGCGCACCCTCGACGTGTTCTACGCCTTCCCCGCCGTGCTGCTGGCCATCGCCATCGCCGCCGCCCTGGGGTCGGGCACGTCGAACGCCATCATCGCCCTGTCGGTGATCCTGGTGCCGCCGATCGCCCGGCTGGCCGAGTCGGAGGTGGCCCGCATCCGCTCGGCCGCCTTCATGGAGGCGGCCCGGGTGTCGGGCGCCGGCTGGTGGTCGATCGCCCTGCGCCACGTGCTGCCCAACGCGGCGCCGGCCATCGTGGTCTACTGCACCGCCCTGGTGGGCCTGTCGATCGTGTACGCCGCCGGCCTCGGGTTCCTCGGCCTCGGCGTGGCCCCGCCCACCGCCGAGTGGGGGCTGATGGTCAACGAGCTACGCCAGTTCACCTTCAGCGCCCCCGGCATCTCGCTGGTGCCGGCGGTGGTGATCCTCATCGCCTCGGTGGCCTTCAACGTCTTCGGCGACGGCCTGCGGGACCTGCTCGACGTGAAGGGCGACGGACGATGACCACCTTGGCCACCACGAGCGACGCCGACATCATGACCGACGCCACCCCGCCCGCCGGCGGCACCAGCGGCGCCACACTGCGCCTGCGAGACCTGCACACCACGTTCAGCTCCCGGGGCCTCACCGTCCACGCCGTGCGGGGGGTCGACCTCGACCTCCATCCGGGCGAGATCACGGTGCTGCTGGGCGAGTCGGGGTCGGGGAAGTCGGTGACGGCCAAGTCGATCATGCGCCTCTACGGGGCCAACGCCACCTTCGCCGGCACGGTGGAGCTCGACGGCCGGGGCGACCTCCTGGCCGCCGGCCCCAAGGAGATGCTCAGCGTCCGGGGCCCGGAGATCGCCCTCATCCCCCAGGACCCGTCGGCCGCCCTCGACCCCCTGCGCCGGATCGGGGCCCAGATCGTCGAGGTGCTGCGCCAGCACAAGGCGGTGCCCAGCCGGGCGGCGGCCAAGGCCCGGGCCCTGGAGCTGCTGGGCCAGGTCGGCATCCCCGACCCGGCCCGGGTCTACCGCTCGTTCCCCCACGAGCTGTCGGGCGGCATGCGCCAGCGGGCCGTGATCGCCATCGCCGTCAGCTGCGACCCCAAGGTGCTGATCGCCGATGAACCCACCACCGCCCTCGACGTGACCGTGCAGGCCCAGATCCTGGCGCTGTTCCGGTCGCTCATCGACCGCATGGGCTCCGCCGTGCTCCTCGTCACCCACGACGTGGGGGTGGCCGAGGAGGTGGGCGACCGCATCGGGGTGATGTACGCCGGGCGCATCGTGGAGTACGGGCCGGCGGCCGACGTGCTGGGCGACCCCCGCCACCCCTACACCCGGGCCCTGCTCGACTCGATCCCCACCCCCGGGGTGGAGCGGGGACAGCTGCGGTCGATCACCGGCCAGCCTCCGGTGTCGGGCGAGTTGCCCCCGGGCTGCGCCTTCGCCCCCCGCTGCCCCGAGGCCCACGACCGGTGCCGGGCCACCGACCCGGTGCTGGTGGACCTCCCGGGCCGCCGCCTGGCCGCCTGCCACCTGCTCACCGACGATCCCGACGCCCCGGCCGGGCCCGGGGATCCGACGGATGCGGGGGCCGCCGGACCCACCGGCGGCCCTGGCGGCCCCGACGGTCCGGTCGACGCCGCCGGGCCCACCGACGAAACCCCGGTCGAGGCCCCGGCCCCGGCCGGAGAGGAGAGCGCAGCATGAGCACCACCGCCGAGCTGGCCGACGACCCGACGACCGCCGGGTCGCTGCGGCCCACCCCCCTGCTGGTCGTCAACGACCTGGTGAAGACGTTCGGCAACGGGGTGCGGGCCGTCGACGGCGTGTCGCTGACCGTGCACAAGGGCGAGACCCTGGGCCTGGTGGGCGAATCGGGCTGCGGCAAGTCGACCACGGCCAAGATGATCCTGCGCCTGCTGGCCCCCGACGCCGGCCTGATCCTGCTGGGCGACGACGACCTCACCGCCGTGCGGGGCCGCCAGCTCCGCCAGGTGCGGGCCCGCATGCAGCTCGTGCCCCAGGACCCGCAGACCTCGTTCAACCCCCGCCTGTCGATCCGCTCGTCGATCGAGTTCAACCTGCGGGCCCAACGGACCGAGAAGGCGGAACGGGCCCGGCGGGTGGCCGAGGCCATGGAGCGGGTGGGCATGCCGATGGCCTACGGCCAGCGCTTCCCCCACGAGCTGTCGGGCGGCCAGCTCCAGCGGGCCGCCATCGCCCGGGCCCTCGTCACCTCGCCCGAGCTGATCGTGTGCGACGAGGCCGTGTCGGCCCTCGACAAGTCGATCCAGGCCCAGGTGTTGAACCTGCTGGTGGAGCTGCAGCAGGACCTGGGCATGGCCTACCTGTTCATCTCGCACGACCTGTCGGTGGTCGAGCACCTGTCGGACCGGGTGCTGGTGATGTACCTGGGCCGGGTGGTGGAGGAAGCGTCGGCGTCCCAGCTGTGGGCTCGGCCCCGCCACCCCTACACCGAGGCTCTGCTGTCGGCCGCCCCCTCCTCGGGCCGGACCCGCATCATGCTCACCGGCGACCCACCCAGCCCGGTCGACCCACCGTCGGGCTGCACCTTCCGCACCCGCTGCCCGGTGGCGCTGCCGGCCTGCGCCGAGGAGCGTCCCCTGCTCCAGATCACCGAGCCCCACCACCTGGTGGCGTGCGTCAACGAGGCCCGTACAGCCGCCTAGCCGGCGGCCCCTGATCCAGCCGCCTAGCCGGCGGCCCCTGATCCCCCGCTGCACAACCAAATCCCAACCAACCCATACGTCGAAGGACACAAGGAGGAGAGCCGTGCCATCCAGGCTGGCCAACCGAACGCGCCCCGGGCGCACGCACCGCAGAGCAAGGCGCCACCGCACGGCCCTGCTGGCCGCGCTGGCGGCCCTGCTCATGATCGCCGCCGCCTGCGGTACCGGCGGCGGCTCCGTCGGCGGTGACGGGGCCGCCACACCGGCCGGGGGATCCACCGCCGCCGGCGGGAGCGCCGGCAACACCCTGGTGATCGGCATGACGGCCACCAACATCCCGCTGCTCGACACCACGCTCAGCCAGAACGAGGGCTACGAGGGCATCCGGTTCGTGGGCAACCAGCTCTACGACGCCCTCACCCGGTTCGACCTGTCCGACCCCGATCAGATCCCCCCGATCGTGCCGGCCCTGGCCGAGAGCTGGGAGCCCAACGCCGATCTGACCGAGTGGACGTTCAAGCTCCGCTCCGGCGTCACCTTCCACGACGGCGAGCCGTGGGACGCCGATGCCGCCATGTTCACCTTCGATCGCATCCTCAACCAGGACGCCCCCCAGTACTACCCGGAGCTGAACGCTCAGGCCGGGCTGGCCATCGTGGGCGTGAAGTCGGCCGAGAAGGTCGACGACATGACGGTCAAGATCACCACCAAGGCGCCCTGGTCGCATCTGCCGGCCGACCTGGCCACGATCTTCTTCGGCTCCCCCAAGGCCATCCAGGAGCTGGGCAACGACGGCTTCGGCAAGGCCCCGGTGGGCACCGGCCCGTTCAAGTTCGTGGAGTACGTGCAGGGCCAGCGCCTCGTGCTGGAGAAGAACGCCGACTACTGGCGGGGCGCCCCCAAGCTCGACAGCCTGATCCTGCGGCCCATACCCGACCCCACGGCCCGGGTGGCCGCCCTGCGCTCGGGCGAGGTCAACTGGATCGAGGTGCCGCTGCCCGACGACGTCGCCACGCTCGAGTCCGAGGGCTTCACCGTGCACCTCAACGCCTACGACCACGAGTGGCCGTGGGTGCTGAACACCAGCCGTCCCCCGTTCGACGACGTGCGGGTGCGCCAGGCCCTCAACTACGCCATCGACCGTGACTCGCTGAGCAAGGACATCCTCCAGGGCACGGCGTCGCCCCTGGTGCAGGCGGCGCCCCCGGCCAACTTCGCCTACCGGGCGGCGAACGACACCTACACCTACGACCCGGAGAAGGCCAAGCAGCTCCTCACCGAGGCCGGCTACCCCGACGGGTTCAGCTTCCGCCTGTCGTTCCCCACGTCGGGCTCGGGGAACATGGTGCCGATCCCGATGAACGAGGCCCTGCAGAGCGACCTGGCCAAGGTCGGGATCAACGTGACGCTGGAGCCGATCGAGTGGGCGGCGATGCTCACCGACTTCTTCGTGGGCAAGATCACGGCCGACGCCGACGCCGTCAACATCTCCCTCAGCTACCAGCAGGAGGGCTTCTGGCAGTCGTGGTACGGCACCGGGTCGGCCACCAACGCCAGCCAGTACTCCAACCCGAGCTCGACGCCCTGCTGGCCGAGGCCAAGACGATCGTGGACCCCCAGGCCCGCAGCGAGGTCTACGCCCAGGCGGCCAAGGTGATCACCGACGACGCCCCCTGGCTGTTCATCGTGAGCGACAAGAACCCCCGGGCCACCGCCCCCACGGTGAAGGGCTTCGCCATGCCCCAGTCGTGGTTCGTCGACCTGACCGGCGTGTCGGTGGAGGCGGCCACCTGATGCAGCCCCTGCTCGTGATCCCTCCCGACCGCCCACTCCCCCGCCCGACCAACGGAGAACCCCGCCCATGACCGAGATACCCCTGACCATGACCGACGCCGCCGCTGCCATCAGGGCCGGCGACCTGACCAGCGTGGCCCTCACCGAGGCCTGCATGGCTGCCGCCGACCGCCTCGACGAGACGCTCGGCGTCTACATCAAGCGCTACGACGAGACCGCTCTGGCCGCTGCGGCTGCGGCCGACGCCGAGCTGGCGGCCGGCGTCGACAAGGGCCCCCTCCACGGGATCCCCATCGGCATCAAGGACATCATCGCCTGCGCCGAGAGCGAGACCACCGGCAACTCCGTGGTCTACGACCCCACCTGGTACGCCGGGGCCGACGCCCCGGTGGTGGCCCGCCTCCGGGCCGCCGGTGCGATCATCACCGGGAAGCTCACCACCATGGAGTACGCCTGCGGGCTGCCCGACCCCGACAAGCCCTTCCCCATCCCCCGCAACCCGTGGGACACCTCCACCTGGCCCGGCGGCTCCAGCTCCGGCTCGGGCGCCGGGGTCTCGGCCGGGCTGTTCCTGGGGGCCCTGGGCACCGACACCGGGGGCTCGATCCGCATGCCGGCCGCCTTCTGCGGGATCACCGGCCACAAGCAGACCTATGGGCTTGTCCCCAAGGCCGGCTGCCTCCCGCTCGGCGTCACGCTCGACCACATCGGGCCCATGACCCGCTCGGTGGCCGACGCCGCCGCCATGCTCACCGTGCTGGCCGGCTTCGACCCGTCCGATCCGTCGATGCCGCCCGGGGTGACCGGCGAGGACTACCCGGCCGCCCTCACCGGCGACCTGACCGGCATGACCGTCGGCATCGACCTGGGCCAGTTCCTGGGCAACGAGCTCGACGACCCCAACCTGGCCGGTTGCATGGAGGCGGCGGTGACGGCGCTGACGGCGGCCGGGGCCACCGTGGTGGAGGTGACGCTGCCCCTGGTCGACGAGCTGGGGGCGGCCTGCCTGGTCACGGCGATGACCGAGGCGTGGGCCTTCCACCGGCCGTGGATGACCGAGCGGTGGACCGACTACGGCAGCTTCACCCGGGCCTCGGTGGGGGCCGGCATCCTCTACACCGCAGCCGACTACGCCCAGGCCCAGAAGGTGCGCCGCATCGCCGCCGGGCGGCTGCAGTCCGAGGTGTTCTCGGCCGTCGACGTGGTGCTCACCCCCACCGCCTGCGCCGGGGCCCCGGCGCTCGAGGGCATCGAGTGGGACAGCTTCTGGAAGATCCTCTACACCGCCTACTGGAACTGCGTGGGCCTCCCCGCCCTGTCGGTGCCGATGGGCTTCACCGTGGGCGGGTTGCCGCTCAGCCTCCACATCGCCGGGCCGGCCTTCGCCGACGCCGCCGTGCTCAAGGCGGGCGACGCCTTCCAGCGCCTCACCGACCACCACCTGGCCGTGCCCCCGCTGGCCGCCGCCGACGCCGTGGCGGCGACGGCATGACCGGTTCATCCCACCCGACCCAGGAGACGACCCCATGACCGAGATCCCCCTGACCATGAGCCCCCTCACCATTACAGGGGCGGCGGCGGCGCTGCGCTCGGGCGACCTGACCAGCGTGGCCCTTACCGAGGCCTGCATGGCCGCCGCCGACCGCCTCGACGAGACGCTCGGCGTCTACATCAAGCGCTACGACTCCACGGCCCTGGAAGCGGCGGCTGCGGCCGACGCCGAGCTGGCGGCAGGCGTCGACAAGGGCCCGCTGCACGGCATTCCCATCGGCATCAAGGACATCATCGCCTGCCTCGAAGGCGAGACCACCGGCAACTCGGTGGTCTACGACCCCGACTGGTACGCCGGGGCCGACGCCCCGGTGGTGGCCCGCCTCCGGGCCGCCGGCG
>JAWKIL010000049.1:0-11749 GCA_041394285.1 Acidimicrobiales bacterium
GGGTCGGCCGGGAGATCCTCGATCCGGTTGACCGGTGAGCACCAGACCCCGGCCGCCCGCAGCAGGTCGTACCACTCGGCGGTGGTCCGGGCCGGGAAGGCGTGGCTCAGCTGGGCCGCCACCTCGGCCTTGTTGGCTTCGATGTTGTCGAAGGCGAAGCGGGGATCGTCGAGCAGGTGGCCGAGGCCGACGGTGCGGGCCAGCGGGGGCCAGTGGTGGGGGTGGATGGCGGCCACCGCGATCCAGCCGTCGGCGGTGGGGTAGACGCTGTAGAGGGGGGTGGCCTCCTCCCGCACGAAGCGGGGCATCCGTTCCCCGATGGAGCCGACCATGCCGACCGGCAGCATCTGCATCCACAGCATCGTCTGGAGCTGGGTGGTGCGGACCAGCGAGCCCCGACCGGTGACGGCCCGTTCCAGCAGGCCGGCCATGACCGCGGCGGCCAGGTTGGTGCCGGTCAGGACGTCGCTCATCGACCCGGGCGGGTAGTTGGGGTCTCCCGTGGGCGACGTGTTGTCCATGAACCCGCTGTAGGCCATGCCGATCGTGTCCTGACAGGGGTCGGCGGCCAGGGGGCCTTCGAAGCCGAGTCCGCCGCCCTGGGCGTAGACGATGCGGGGGTTGAGGCGCGAGACCGTGGCGTGGTCGGCGCCGATGGCGGTCAGCCCGGCGTCGCGCAGGTTGGTGAGCAGCACGTCGGCCCGTTCGATCAGTTGGCGGAACACGGCCTGCCCGGTGTCGGAGGTGATGTCGAGGGCCAGGGCCCGCTTGTTGCGGTTGACCGAGGCGTAGATCCAGTCGCGGCCCCGGTCGTCGAGGAGGACTCCGTGGAGCATGACGGCGTCCCGCATGAAGTCGCGCCGCCCGACGAGCTCGATCTTGATCACGTCGGCGCCCAGGTTGGCCAGGGTCAGCCCGGCCACCGGCCCCTGGACGTACTTGGTGATCTCGACCACCCGGATGCCACGCAGCGGCCCCGCCCCGGCGCCGGCCCCCGTGTCCCGGCCCCCGGCGCCGCCGGTGTCGTCGTCGGTCACGGTCATCGCGCATCCCCCTCGTGCCGGGAGGCGCGCGGTCGACGACCCCCCGTCGACCCGACCCTACCGCTCGCCGCTCCTGCAGGCCCATCCGACGCCCGGCGCCCCTGGTCCTGGCACCCGCCTGGTGGGGTGGGCCGACCGACCGGACCGTCGGCCTAGCCTCACGGCGATGGACGCGTCTTCCCCCGGTTCCTCCGAACGTTCCGCACCCGCTGATCGTCCCGGTCTGTCAGGTCCCCGCCCCTACCGGTACCAGCGGGGCGAGCGGCTCCCGGTCGAGGTGCTGGTGTTCCGGATGGATCCGGCCCATGTCGAGGAGTACCTGGCCCTCGACCACGAGATCTGGACCCTGGGGGAGGCCCTGCTCGACGGCTTCGACCACATCCCGTTCCTGTCCAAGGAGGTCTGGCTCGACGACTCCAAGCCGGGGGAGGTGACCCTGGTCTTCGTGTGGGAGTCACTCGACGCCTGGCTGCAGGTCGGGGCCGAAGACATCCAGCGCGCCCTCCAGGCCCGCTTCGACGAGCGCTTCGGTCACCCCATCGAGCTGATCGCCGCGCCCCATGAGGAGTCGAACTTCGGCATCCACCGCTGGAGCCGGTTCGAGCGCATCACCCCCTGAGCAGTGGGGCCGACCGTCACGCCGCCGGGGACTCGCGGTTGACGTCGGCCACGAGATCGAGCACCCGGCCCAGGGTGGCGAGCTGCTCGTCGAGCGTGCGGCCGGTGGGAGCCAGGCGCAGGGTGTCGACCCCGGCGTCGCGGTAGGCCCGGATCCGGTCCCTGACGCTGGCGTCGTCGCCCAGGAGATTCGTCTGCAGGACGAGGGCGTCGGGCACCGCGGCGATGGCGTCGTCCCGGCGGCCCTCCACCCACAGGCGCTGCACCTCCACGCAGGCTTCCTCGAACCCGGCCCGCCGGTAGGCGTCGTTGTAGAAGTTGGTGCGGGGGGAGCCCATGGCCCCGAGGGAGAAGGCCACGCCGGGGCGGTGGTGGGCCATCAGCTCGCTCAGGTCGTCGCCGAAGCGCACCGCCCCACCGGCCTGGATGTCGACGTCGGACAGCGACCGGCCGGCCGCCTCGGCGCCCCGCCGGATCGGATCGAGCAGGGCGTCTCCGGCCTCGGGCACGAACGACGTGCCGACCCAGCCGTCGGCCGCCCGGCCCGTGTACTCGAGCGCCTTCGGGCCCAGGGTGGCCAGGTAGATCGGGATCCGGTCGTCGGCCGGTTGGGCCAGGCGCAGGGCCTTGCCCTCCCCGCCGGGACGGGGCAGGACGTACTGGTTGCCGTCGTAGACCAGCTTCTCGCCGGCGAAGGCCAGCCGAACGATGTCGACGTACTCCCGCAGCCGCTCCAACGGTCGGGCGAAGGGCTGGCCGTTGAGTCCCTCCACCACCTGGGGTCCGCTCACGCCCAGGCCGAGCACGAAGCGCCCGCCGGAGATGGTCGACAGGGTCATGGCGCTCATGGCCGCCATCGACGGGGCCCGGGCCGACACCTGCATGATGCCGGTGGCCAGCCTGATCCGTTCGGTCACGGCGGCCAGGTACGCCAGGGTGGTCAGGCAGTCCTGACCCCAGGCCTCGGCCGACCACACGAAGTCGACCCCCAACCGGTCGGCCTCGCGCACGAAGTCGACCTGGCGGTGCCAGTCCTCCCGGCCGCTGGCCGCCCCTCCAACCCCGATCGCGGTACGCATGGCTGCGAGCATAGGTTCACCGGCCGGGCCGGTCACCTCCCCGGCGGGGCCGGTCACCTCCCCGGCGGGGGCGACGCGATCAGAACTGGACCCGGGGCGCCTGCTCGAAGCCTTCGGGGGCGTCGTAGAAGGTGCGCCGGCCCACTCCGGCCACGCCGGTGAAGAACATCCAGGGAATGGTGGTCACCAGCTTGTTCAGCTTCGACACGGCGTCGTTGTAGTACTGGCGGGCGAACGCCAGCTGGTTCTCGGTCTCGGCCAGCTGGCGCTGGAGCTCCTGGAAGTTGACGCTGGCCTTCAGATCGGGATAGGCCTCGGCCACGGCGTTGACCCGCACCAGAGCCTGCTGGAGGGCGGCATCGGCCGCGGCCTTGCCGGCCACGTCGTCCTGAGCCGCGGCCCGCTGGACGTTGGTCCGGGCTGCGGTGACCTCGTCGAGCACCCCCCGCTCGTGCTGGGCGTAGCCCTTCACCGTCTCCACCAGGTTGGGGATCAGCTCGGCCCGCCGGGTGAGTTGCACGTCGATGCCGCCCAGCGCCTCCTGGGCATCCACGTCACTGCGGCGCAGGCGGTTGAAGCCCGAGGCGGCGAGCCCCAGGACCAGCACCACCACCACGACCAGCGCGATCACACCCCACATGTCGGTTCCTCTCCGTCGGGTCGCTCCGTGGCGGAGTCGGACCGTGCCGGCCCCGCAACGGCGTCCGGGCCGCTCACCATGAGCCGCCCCCGCCGCCTCCGCCGCCGCCCCCACCGCCGCCCCCACCGGAGCTGCTCGACTGGGTCGCTTCGTAGGCGGAGATGGCCGAGCTGACCGTGGCCGAGAAGTCGGCCACCATCCGGTCGGCGAAGTTGCTGGCACCGGCGTAGCCGTAGCCGTGGGCGAAGTAGCGGGGCGCCGGGGGCTCGGTGCCCATCTCGGTGCGGTACTTGTCGGCCCAGGTGTCGGCGCAGCCGAAGGCGACGGCCCACGGCAGGTAGGCGGTGTACAGCTCCTGGCGACCCGAGAACTCGAAGCGGGCCTCGCTCGACGAGGTCGACAGGACCCGGCGGAACCCGCCCACCCGTGACCACAGCTCCCGGGCCGCGTCGGTCCGCCGGGTGATGGCCTGCGCGGTCAGGAAGTCGGTGCCGCCCACTACGAACAATCCCGGAACCAGTGCCGCCAACCGGCTCCCGAACGGGTCGGCGAAGACGACGATCCCGGCGGCCACGATGCCGGCCAGCACGGCCAGAGCGCCCCATGCGGCACCCCGGCTGCGGACCACGAGACCCTGCTCCCGGGCCCACCGGGCGACGGCACTGTCGAACCGGCTCACCTCGCTCTTGAGCCGCTCGCCCACTTCGGGGGTCCGGGTGGCCCAGAAGGTGGTCCCGGGGCCGCTCAGCAGGTGGGCCACCTCCCGGGTCACGGGGTCGAGCCCGGCCCACACCGGCGCCCCGCCGGCGTCGGTGATCGACCAGTCGTCGCCGTTACGGCCGATCGTGACCGCTCCGTGCTCGGCCGCTTGGAGCACCGAGGCCACGAAGTCCTCCCGCTTGACCCTCTCCCTCAGCAGGTAGTTGGCCTGGGCCGGGCCGATCCCGGGCGGCGGAGCGTACTGGAGGGGGAAGCCCGGTTCGTCCTCCTTCGTCCGCCGGCCGGTGAGCCAGCCCAGCATTCCGGCCCCCACCCCGGCCGCCGTGAGCCCGGCGGCCAGCGGCAGTGACGAGCCGAGGGCGGCGTCGAACCGGATGGGCCACGGCACCGAGCGACCGGGCGGCGGGGTGGGGAGGTCGAGACCGACCCTGACCGTCACCGGGGTCCGGGCCGGCAACGGCCCGGTGTCGACCTGGAGGGTGGTGGTCCCGTCGCCCGCGGCCTGGCACGGGGTCCCGGTGCCGAACCCGACGATGCAGGTCACGCCGGCGGCCGGAGCCGGCAGGCGCACGGTGAGGTGGCCTCGTCGATGTCCTGGCGCCAGCCCCTGGGGATGATGTTCCAGTACAGCTCGGTCGGGTGGCCGTCGACCCCGGGGGTCAGGACACCCCGGATGGTGTAGCCGATCGTGTACACGTGGTCGCCCAACGGAGGGTTGGTCGGCCGACCCGATGCGGGCCACTCCGGTAGCGGCCCCCGACTGGCTCGCGACATGTCGACCTCGTCGGGCCGGCCGTCGCGGGTCACCGTGATGTTCTCGGGGACGAGGCGGGTGTCGGCGTGGTTGGGGTCGACGACGTCCCAGAAGCGGAAGATGCCGTGCCGGTCGGTCACCGGGAAGTTGACGGTCAGGGTCTCCTGGGCCTGCAGGTCACCAGTTGCTGGCGACGTCGAAGGTGGCCTCGTAGTTGCGGATCGTCGTCGGTTCGTAGCTTGTGGTGTCGCCCGAGCTGAGCCCGACCGTGGCCACCGGCAGGCCCAGGCCGAGCGCCAGGGCGAGGGCGGCGACGAGCCGGCGGAGGAGAGACATCACGTCGGGCGACTGTAGCTGACCAGCCGGCCGGCCCCGCCGCCGTTTCAGCTGGGTCCACGCCGGGGGACGGAGCTAGGTTGGCCCGAAGGGGGAACCGGGATGATGCTGTCGCCGTACCGGGTGATCGACTGCACCGACGAGCGGGGTCAGCTCGCCGGTTTCCTGCTGGCCCAGTTGGGGGCCGAGGTGGTGCTGGTCGAGCCGCCCGACGGCTCGCCGTCGCGCCGCCTCCCGCCCTTCGCCGATGACCGGCCCGGCCCCGAGCGGGGCCTGTGGCACTGGGCCTACAACCGGGGCAAGCGGTCGGTCACGGCCGACCCCGGCACCCCGGCCGGTCGGGCCCGGCTGGCCGATCTGGCCGCCGGGGCCGACGTGCTGCTGTGGACCGGCCGACCCGGTGAGGAACCGTTCGACCGGTACCAGTTGGAAGCGGCGAACCCCGGCCTGGTGATCGTGGTCATGACGCCGTTCGGGCTCGACGGCCCCAAGGCCCACTGGGCCGCCACCGACCTCACGATCGGGGCCGCCGGCTGCTCCATGTCGCTCACCGGCGACGCCGACCTCCCACCTCTGCGATGGGGGTCGCCCCAGGCGTGGCTCCACGGGGCGGCCGACATGGCGGTGGCCGCCCTGGTGGCGCTGCACGAGCGGACCCGGTCGGGTCGGGGTCAGCTGGCCGACGTGTCGGCCCAGGCGTCATGCCTCCAGGCCTCGTTCTGCTACGCCGTCAACCGGGCGTGGCAGTGGCCGGCCATGCGCCGTTCGGGCGACGGGATCGACTTCGGTGTCTACAAGGTCCGCTGGACCTACCCCGCCCTCGACGGCGAGGTGAGCATCACCTTCTCCTTCGGTGCGTCCCTGGCCCACTACACCGTGAACCTGTTCCGCTGGATCTGGGAGGAGGGCGGTTGCGACGAGGCCACGAGAGACACCGATTTCGTGGCCCTCAACGAGGGGCTGTTCGCCGGCACGGTCGCCCCGGCCGAGGCCGAGCGGCTCGGTGCGATCATCACCCGGTTCACCTCGGATCGCACCAAGGCGCACCTGGCGGCCGAGGCGGCCCGGCGCAAGGTGCTCCTCGCTCCCATTTCGACGCTCGACGAGGTCCTCGACAACGGGCACCTCGCCCACCGCCGGTTCTGGGACGAGGTCCGCCACCCCGAGGCGGAGCGGGCCCACCGGTACCCCGGCCGGTTCGTGGTGGCGTCCGACGCCCCCCTGGCCACCCTCGGCCCCGCCCCCCGGCTGGGCTGCGACGACCACTCCCTGCCGGCCCGGCCCGCCCCCCGTGCCGGCACGCCGGCCGGGTCGCCGTCACCGGGCACCGGCGTGGCCGTCGGGTCGCCACCCGATCCCGACCGGCCGGCGCTCGACGGGCTGCGGGTCCTCGACCTGGCCTGGTCGGTGGCCGGCCCCTACGTGGGCCGGGCCCTGGCCGATTTCGGGGCCACGGTGGTCAAGGTCGAGAACCGGGCCCGTCCCGACCTGACCCGCACCACCTCTCCCTTCCATCCCCGCCACGCCGAGGTGCCGATGGAGGGCAGCGGGCTCTTCGCCAACTGCAACGCCGGCAAGCTCGGCATCGAGCTCGACCTCACCGACCCTGCCGACCGGGCCACCCTTTGGGACCTGGTCCGCTGGGCCGACGTGATGGTCGAGAGCTTCTCGGCCGGGGCGTTGGAGCGAATGGGGTTCGGCTACCCGGCGCTGGCCGCCGCCAACCCCGGCATCGTGCTGCTGTCGAGCTGCCTGCCGGGCCAGACCGGCACGCTGGAGATGCCCGGCCTGGGCAACCTGACCACGGCCCTGTTCGGGTTCTCCACCACCACCCGCTGGCCGGGCCGGGCCGCGTGCGGTCCCTTCGGGGCCTACACCGACATCGTGTCGCCGCGGTTCGCTCTGGCCGCCGTGCTGGCCGCCCTCGACCACCGTCGCCGCACCGGCCGGGGCCAGCATCTCGACCTCTCCCAGGCCGAGAGCTCGATGCATCTCCAGGCGCCGGCCCTGCTCGACGCCGAGGTGAACGGCCGGGCGTTCGAGGGTCGGGGCAACCGCGACCCGGTGCTGGCCCCCCACGGCGTCTACCGCACCCGGCTCGACAGCGACGACCCGGAGGCCGAAACCGAGGCCTGGGTGGCGATCGCCTGCGCCGACGACCACCAGTGGCGGGCCCTGGCCCCCTGGCTCGGCCGGCCCGAGCTGTCCGCCCTGACGCCGGCGGAGCGGCGGGCCCGTCACGACGAGCTCGACGACCTGATCACCGCCCGCACCGCCGGGCTCGACGCCACCGTGGTGCAGGACGAGCTCCAAGCGCTGGGGGTCGCGGCCCACCGGGTCCAGAACACCGCCGGCTGCCTCGGTGATCCCCAGCTGGTCCACCGGGGCCACTACGTCACGGTGGAGCACCCGCTGCTGGGCCCGGTGGTGATCGAGGGGCCGCGGTTCGCCCTGTCCCGCACGCCGGCCCGGGTCACGGCCCCCGGGCCCACCTACGACCAGCACGGGTCCGAGGTCCGCCGCCTCCTGGCCCGGGCCTCGGGCGACGGCGACGGGCCGGCGACCGCCCGGTCGGCCTGAACCGGCCGCCTCCTGCGGGGTAGCTGGGCCGGTACCGGCCGGTGGGGTACGGTCGACACATGGCAGTGCTCGATCTCCCAGGGGCCCGATTGGCCTACCAGGTGGACGGATCCGGAGCCCGGACCCTCGCCTTCGCCCACGGGTGGTGTTCCAAGTCGGCCCACTGGGACGCCCAGGTCGCCCGCTTCGCCGCCAGCCACCGGATCGTCCGCTGGGACCGCCGGGGCATGGGGCGTCGACCGCCGACGAGCCGGCCGACTCGGCCGCCGCCACGCCGACGACCTGGCCGCCATCCTCGACGCCGAGGGGATCGACCGGGTGACCGTGGCCGGCCACGCCGGCGGGGGTCCGACCGCGCTGACCTTCGCCGTGCGCCACCCGCATCGGACCGAAGGGCTGATCCTGGTCGACACCCGGCTCCACACCCCCGCCGGCGGGGGCCCCGACCCCTGGCGCGACTCGCGGGAGCGCAGCTGCTGGCGACTGGAGTCGGAGGGTGCGCCGTTCTTCGAGCGGCTCTACCGGTCGTTCTTCGGTCGCCGGGCCCCCGGCCCGGTGGTCGACGACGCGGTGGCCAACGCCCTGGCCACCCCGGTGCCGGTGGCCACCGCCGAGATGCGCCAGATGGCGGGCAACACCGGGGCCCTGGCCCGGCAGGTGGGGTGCCCGGTGCTGTGGGTCAGCGCCCAGCCCGACGACACGGCCACCGTGCGGGAGCTGTTCGACGACGTCACCGTGGGCCATGTCGTCGGTTCCGGCCACTTCGTGCAGGTCGAGGTGCCCGATCAGCTCAATCCCATGATCGCCGCCTTCCTGGCCGACAAGGTCGGCGCGGAGGTGCTGTGATGGCGGGAAGCGGGGCCCGGGCCCTCGTCCTGCGGGAGCACCGCCAACTCGAACCGACGGCCTTCGATCTCCCCGAGCTGGGCGACGACGACGGGCTCCTGCGCATCGAGGCCTGTGGTCTGTGCGGCACCGACCATGAACAGTGGTCGGGTCACATCTCGGCCTCCTACCCCTACATCCCTGGCCACGAGATCGTGGGTGTGGTCGAGGCCGTGGGTCCGTCGGCCGCTCGGCGCTGGGGGGTGAAGGTCGGCGACCGGGTGGCGGTGGAGGTGTTCCTGTCGTGCCGGGAGTGCGAGCCGTGCCGGGCCGGCCAGTACCGGCGCTGCGTGCGCCACGGGGTCAACCACTTCTACGGATTCATCTCGTCCGACGAGCAGCCGGGTCTGTGGGGCGGCTACGCCACCCACCTCTACCTCCACCCCGATGCCCTCCTCCTGCCGGTGCCAGCCGCTCTCGACCCGGTGGTGGCCACCGCGTTCAACCCGCTGGGGGCCGGTATCCGCTGGGGGGTGACGGTGCCCGACCTCCAGCCGGGTGAGGTGGTGGCCGTGCTCGGTCCGGGGATCCGGGGCCTGGCCGTGGCCGCCGCCGCCAGGGAGGCCGGCGCCTCGTTCGTGGCCATGACCGGCCTCGGGCCCCGCGACCTGCCCCGGTTGGAGGTGGCCCCGGCGTTCGGGGTCGACCTCACGATCGACGTGGCCACCACCGACCCGGCCCGGGCCCTGCGCCAGGCCGGGTTCCGGGGGGCCGACGTGGTGGTCGACGTGACGGCCAAGGCCCCCGACGCCTTCGCCCAGGCGGTGCGGATGGCGGCTCCGGGGGCCCGGGTGGTGGTGGCCGGCACCCGGGGGGCCGGTGACCGGACGCCGGGCTTCGACCCCGACCACGTCGTCTACAAGGAGCTCACGATCAGGGGTGCGCTGGGCGTCGACTACCCGGCCTACGAGGCGGCCATGAAGCTCCTGGCCTCCGGCCGCTACCCGTTCGCCGACCTGCCCCGGGAGACCGTGGGTCTCGACGGGCTCCACGGCCTGATCGCCCGGCTGGCCGGCGAGGCCGAGGGCGCGGTGCCGGTCCACGGTGTGGTCACCCCGCAGGCGTGAGAGCGTTCGCCACCGACCGGAGAGAGGATCCGACCGACGATGAGTGAGACCGTGACCTTCGAGCACTTCGACGCCGAATGGCCGAAGAAGGTGCTGCACAAGCGGGGCCGATCGGGGATCGACGCCTACCTCGGGATCGTGGCCACGGAATTCACCGCCGGTCGGTTGGTGGCCGGCTTCGACGTGACCGACGAGCTGGTCACGATGATCGGCAACATCCACGGGGGTTGTGTCAGCGCCCTCGTCGACCATGTGCTGGGCGTGGTCATGTACCCCGTGATGCCACCCCGCTCCTGGGCCGCCACCACCGAGTTCAAGATCAACCTCCTGGCCCCGGTGAGCGGGGGCCGGGTGGAGGCGACGGCCGAGGTCGTGTCGATGAGCCGCCGGCTGGCCGTGATCAAGGTGGAGGTGGTGAACCGTTGGACCGACGACACCGGGGGCGAGCGGACCCGCCTCGTGGCCCTGGCCCAGGGCACGTCCACCATCGTCGCCCCCCGGGAGTAGCCGGGGTCGTCGGGTTCCGCAGTTTCAGCGGCCGGTGAACCGGGGCGGGCGCTTCTCGGCGAAGGCCCGCACCGCCTCCCGGTGGTCGTCGGAGTTGAAGGCCACGCCCATGGGGCCGGCCACATTGTCGAGGGCCGACAGGAAGTCCATGCGGAGCGACCGGTACACGGCCTGCTTCATGAGCCGGACGGCCAGGCGCGGTCCGTCGGCCAGACGCTGGGCCAGGGCCAGGATCTCGTCCATGAGCTGGTCGTCTTCGCAGACTTTCGACACGATGCCCAGCCGCTCGGCCTCCTCGGCGTCGACGAAGTCGCCGGTCCACAACAGCTCCAGGGCCTTGGTCAGCCCGACCAGGCGGGGCAGGAGGAAGGCGCCACCGTCGCCGGGGATGAGGCCCACCTTGATGTAGCTCTCGGCGAAGCGGGCGCTGTGGGCGGCGTAGCGGATGTCGGTCATCAGGGCCATGTCCATCCCGGCCCCGGTGGCCACCCCGTTCACCGCGCACAGGTACGGCTTCTGGAGGGCGTCGACGGCCCGGGCCACCGGATGGACGTGGTTGCGGAGATAGTCGCCGATGTACAGGGCGGCGTTGCCCTCCACGTCGCCCATGGTGCCCAGGTCGCCGCCGGAGCAGAACGCCCGCCCCGACCCGGTGAGCACCACCACCGCCACCGACTCGTCGGCCTGGCACTCCTTCAACGCCTCGGCCCAGTCGGCCAGCATGGCGTTGTGGAACGCGTTCAGCTTCTCCGGACGGTTCAACGTGATCGTGGCGATCGGACCCGACTTCTCGAACAGCAACTCGGCCATGGCCCCCGATCATGGCACCGGTGGGAGGCGGGCTCCAGCGGGCCGGAACCGCCGGCGACGGGAACGCCGCCAGGTCCGCCCCGTCCGCCCCGTCCGCCACGGCCCACTCGGCGTCGGCCCACCCCGCGACGGCCCACCCGGCGACGGCCCACCCCGCGACGGCCCACCCGGCGACGGCCCACCCGGCGTCGGCCCGTGTTCTAAGGTCGTGCCGGTACGCAGGCAGCGAGCTGGTGGCACAGGGTGGGGGTCGACCGATGACGTCACAGGATCTGGAACAGACGATCGAGGCGACCCGGGCCGGGGTCCTGGCCGTGGTCAACGGTGATCACCGACCGTTCATGGCCTTCTATTCCCGGGCCGACGACGTCTCCATCGGCAACCCGTTCGGTCCCTTCGCCCTCGGTTGGGGCGACACCGACCGCACCATCGGCTCGGCCGCCGCCCGCTACGCCTCGGGCCAGATCCTCGGGGTCGATCGGGTCAGCCTCCACCGTTCCGACACGCTGGCCTGCGTGGTAGAGGTGGAACGGTTGCGGGTCACCATGGTCGGCCAGGAGGCCCCGGCCGATGTGGCCCTGCGGGCCACCACCGTCTACCGGCTCGAGGATGACGGCTGGCGCATCGTCCACCGCCACGCCGACCCCATCACCTCGCCTCGCACCACGGAGTCGCTCCTGGAGCGGTAGGCCCCGCCCCATCTGGTGGCC
>JAWKIL010000050.1:0-10717 GCA_041394285.1 Acidimicrobiales bacterium
TCGATCTCCAGGGGTGCATCGAGGCCAATGGGTTCAGCGTGGGTGGATAGCGTGCCGCCCAACTCGGCGATGAAGCCATTCGAGCCTCCGACATAGAGCGACCAGAAGTCGACATCGGTCGCCACGAACCACCGTTGGTCGTCGGGCCAGAACAAGTCGGGATTGCGCCATTCGTCGCTATCGGGGTAGCGCAACTTGCCTGCTGCCGCAACGGGGCCCGTCAGCAGGTAATACGTGCGCCCAGGCCGCTCGAACCGCGGAATCTGATTGAGCAGTGAACCGATGCCAGCGTTTCGGCGGCGGTCCCCGTCACGCAGCCGCTCACGTTCAGCATCTCGTGCTCGTCGTTCCCGCTCGCCCATTGGGAGGTCCCTCCACGCTATGCGGGTCTCGGTTTCTTTGAATCCGTGTCCCTCCCATACGGCAAACCAGGCCGAGTGGGGGCTGGAGGTGTGGCGCTCCCCAATCGAGGCAATGACTTCGAACAGGGCACGATAGGACCGCCACCACTCATCCGCTTCGGCGGCCGGTGCATAGACACGCAGGAATGCGTCATACCGATTCGGCACGAGAGCGCCCACGGTCCACCAGTCCCCACGGCATGCTCGTTCGAGCCACTCGGCTGGAGCGGCCGTCTCGGCTGGCTTGAGGTCGTCACCGAAGATCATGGTGCACAGATTCGCGCGATGACCGTCCACACCCGTGGTGCTGGCTGCTGGTAGCGAGCCGGTCGTCCGTGTCCATCTTCCGTGTCGCAATCCCGGTTCGCTGGCGGCTGTTCCACCCGAGCGGGATTCGGGCCGACCGCCGGATTCCACCTGGACCCTCCTGTCGCCCCCGCCTGGTGAGCCGGCGTCGGGCAGCTCCTCGGTCGGCGGAGAGGGTGGTAATAAGGCTACGTTGCTAGCATCCTTGCATGGCAGGGGACGAGGTCAAACAGTTCAACGTGTACCTGCCGGTGCAGCTGATCAAGCGGGTGAAGCATCACGCGGTGGATACCGAGCAGTCCCTCTCCGGGCTCGTCGCCGCGGCGCTGGACGAGTACCTGCGAACCAGGGAGGACCGGACGCATGGAAACTGACGGCATCGAGGCCGTGTTCCTCGAGACCCACAACTGGGGGAGGGCAGCCCGGTTCTTCCAGTCCCTGGGGTATGAGCTCGACTTCGAGACCGGCCACGGTTCGGGCCAGCTCCGCCCCCGTGGCGGCGGCCCCTACCTCTTCATCGCCGAGGTCCCCGAGAGCCAGCCGGTGGGCACCCGGCTGGTGCTCGGGGTGGCCGACGCCGAGGCGTTCGTCCCTGATCCGGAGCTCGACGTCGTCTCCCCGTTCCAGCCGACGCACTGGGGCACGCAGGAGATGACCGTCCGGGACCCCGACGGCCGGGTCTGGAGCCTCCAGGCGCCGGGTGACACCCCATGAGCACCGATTCCGCCTCCAGCGCCGATCCCGCCTCCAGTGCCGCTCCCGACAGCAGCGCGGTACGCACCGCCCTGTGGCGGGCCCTTCACGTTCAGATCGACGCTCAACCCCACCTCATCGACGATGAGATCGGCCTGGCCCTGGCCGCCCCCGACGCCGGCTGGCAGCAGCGTGGCGACATGCACCCGGCCGGCACAGCCGGGTACCGGGCCGCCATCGTGGCCCGCACCCGGTTCGTGGAAGACCTCGTGCGGGACGAGCACATCGAGCAGTACGTCCTGCTGGGGGCCGGACTCGACACCTTCGCCCAGCGTCACCCCGACCTGGCCGCCACGGTGACGGTGTTCGAGATCGACCAGCCCGGACCCCAGGCATGGAAGCGGCGGCGGCTGCAAGCGCTGGGCTACGGCGTGGGTGGTCATCTTCGCCTCGTTCCGGTGGACTTCGAGTCCGACGCCGACTGGTGGCAGGCCCTGGTCGACGCCGGGTTCGACCCGGCGGCTCCGGCGCTCGTGTCGTCTAGCGGGGTGTCCATGTACATCACCAGGCAGGCCACCGAGACGACGCTGCGCCGCCTGGCCGCTCTCGCTCCCGGCTCGATCGTGGCCATGACGTTCATGCTCCCGATCGAGCTGGCCGACCCGGCCGACCGGCCCGGTCTCGAGGGGGCAGCCCGGGGGGCCCGGGCCTCGGGTACTCCGTGGATCAGCTTCTTCACGCCGGAGGAGATGACCGACTTGGCCCGCCGTGCCGGCTTCGGCGACGTCCGTTACGTCCCCACCAACGAGCTGGCCGACCGCTACCTGGCCGGGCGAACCGACGGGCTCCGGCCGGCCAGTGGCGAGGGGATCCTCCTCGCCCGCGTGTGACCGCCGCTGGCCCCGTTGCCAAACGGCGCCTCATTCGGCTTGGTCGTGGTCGGCTCGAATCGCTCTGACGGGTTTCTAAACCTGGTACCCACCGGTCATCGCAAATAGGCATGTCAAGAGATAGGGGGATACAGCGGAGTCATAGCAGCAGGTAGTTCCATGTCTGGTCTGCTCCGTACCGGCCCGTCGGGCCCGAGTTGATTCATCATTCGAACCTTCCTTAGCGGCTTCGTAACACGCGGGGGCTGTGTCCGACGTCACTCCTTCAATTAGGGTGCATCTTGCAGGCGTCCCCCCGCAGCAGGGGGACGGTGCGGCACCGACGTAACCAGATCGGTTGAACCCAAGGGGGACAACTTCAATGACTTTCCGGACATGGGCCCGAGGGCTCGCGCCCCTGCTCGCGCTCGGCCTCATGGCCAGTGCCTGCGGCAGCAGCGGAGGCGGCGACGACACCAACGCCGGCGGTGACGGCACGGTGCTCGACCAGAACGCCAAGGACGCCGCCGCCAACGCGCTGGAGAGCACCAGCACCACGGCGGCAGACACGGCGGCCCCGGCCGCTGAGATCAAGACGATCGCCGACTGGGAGGCGCTCTGGGAAACCGAGCGGGCCGCCGTGGTCAAGAACATCAAGGACAACGGCTGGGGCTGGGATCAGGACGCCAACAAGGTGACCGGACCCGGCGGCTTCGAGGTCGACCTGAGCACCTGCCCGGCGGGCTGGGATCCCTACGAGGGCCTGGTCGACGGCAAGATCAAGCTCGGCCAGAACATGGTCTTCTCCGGCACGCTGGCCGACTACGGCAACATCGGCGTGGCCCAGAAGGTCTACTTCGATTACGTCAACTCCCAGGGTGGGATCGACGACGTGACCGGCAAGACGTGGCAGATCACCACGAACCAGAAGGACGACGGCTACGACCCGGCCAAGACCGTGCCGATCGTGGACGAGCTCCTCGACTCCGAGAAGTCGTTCGCCATCGAGACCATCGGCTCGCCGGCCACGATGAAGGTGTACGACAAGATCAACCAGCGCTGCGTGCCCGACCCCTATGTGATGTCGGGCCACCCGGCCTGGGGCGATCCGGTCAACCACCCGTGGGTGTGGGGCCACCAGCTGGCCTACAACACCGAGGCCATCCTGTGGGGCGGTCTCATCGAGAAGAAGTTCGCCGACAAGGGCGAGGTCACCGTGGCCGGCCTCATCATGCAGAACGACTTCGGCAAGGCCTACGAGCTCGGGTTCAACGAGTTCATCAAGACCTCCAAGGTCAAGATCAACTTCGTGTTCGAGCGGATCGAGCCTTCGGCGCCGACCATCACCAACCAGATGACCACGCTGGCGTCGAAGAACCCCGACGTGTTCATCGCCATGACGGCCGGCACCTCGTGCACCCAGGCCATCACCGAGGCCGCCAACAACGGGATGAAGGACAGCGTGCAGATGCTGTTCCAGCCCTCGGTGTGCAAGGGCCTCAACTTCGTGGGCAAGGACAAGGTGGGCGGCGACGGCATGGCCGCCGACGGCTGGTGGATCGTGGGCGGCGGCGCCCTCGACTTCAACGACCCGAAGAACGCCGACCAGGTCTGGATCGCCTGGGCCCGGGACCTGCTGGCCGCGGCGGGCAAGCCCTCCGAGAGCTCGAGCCAGCTCGGCAACGGCTTCGGCTTCGGCTGGCCGGTGGTGCAGTCGCTGAAGCTGGCCGCCGATCTGCCCGGTGGGCTGAGCCGGCCCAACTTCATGCTGGCGGCCCGGATGCTGTCGATGACCAACCCGAACCTGCTCGAGGGCATCAAGTACAACATGTCCGGCAACGACGACCCGTACCCGATCGAGGGCTCGGAGTTCGCCGTGTTCAACGGTACTGGTCAGACTTGGGAGACCGAGGCCGACCTCGGCATCATCGAGCTGTCGGGCAAGTCGTCGCCCTGCGCCTGGGACCAGACGGCTGGCTCCTGCAAGTGAGCAGCTTGAGCACGTGCAGCTGACCTGATCGGCTGATCCGGTGCCCCGGGGGTTCGCCCCCGGGGCACCGGCGCGTCCGGGGCCCCGGTTTCCGGAGTCCAGGTCTCAGCAGGAGCCGCCGGTCCAGGGGCAGGGGGGTGTGGAGCCGTCGACGTCGAGCACCGGCCCGCCGTCGGCCCGCCAGGCCTGGGCCGCAGCGTCGAAGACCAGGACCTCCGAGCCTTCCAGCGGGTACGGGTCGGCGTTGCCGCTGGTGGCCAGCACGATCCCGTCGAGCGAGAGGGGATGGTGGAGCTGGAGGCCCCGCAGGGCCAGGATCAGGTTGGGTCGGGTGAGGCCGCCGGGCAGCTCGGCCGCCACCCGCAGGGCCTCCACCTCGGCCCAGCCGAACAGGCCGAACCCGGCGCTGGCCTGGGGATCGGCCGGATCGAGGCCGGCCTGGGAGAGGGTCCGGCGGGCGAACGCGACGAAGGGATCGTCGGCCCACGCCGGGTCGGCCGTCGCCTTGAGCCCACCGCCGAGGATGCGCCAGCCGTCGGCCGCCGGCCCGGCCGGGGCCAGGAAGGTGGCGGCGTCCTGGCACGACGACGGCAGGAACAGAGCGGCGGCCCCCGCCCGTAGGCCGGTGCCGTCGGCCTGCTCGACGGCCTGCAGGCAGGGGCGGCCGGCCGTCATGGCCAGGAACACCCGGGGTCCCGGCGCCGCCACCTCATCCATCTCGGCGCTGACCGAGGCCGTCGCTGCCGGGTGATGGACCGGGACGAACGACGACACCACGTTCGGGTGGGCCTCGGCCCACCGCTGGAACGCGAGCTCGTACAGCCGGCCCAGCTCGTTGTCCATCACCAGGGCGCCGACGGTGACCGGCAGCTCGCCGGCCAGGTTCTGCTCGATCCAGGTGCCCCAAAGCACGGCTTCGGTGGGGGGAGACAGCTGGAGGCCGACCGTCCACGGGTGGTTCACGGGGTCGCCCCAAGCGGGATGGCTGCTGATCACGAAGGGCTGCGGCACGCAGGCCTCGTTGAGCGTGTCGTACACGGCGAGGCTGGTGGGGGAGCCCAGGGTGGTGACGGCGAACGGCTTGTCGGCGGCCAAGAGCTCGCCCACCTCCTCGGCGGTGGCGGTGGGGACGAAGCCGTCGTCCTTCACCACCAGCTCGATGCGGCGGCCGGCCACCCCGCCGCCAGCGTTGACCTCGTCCAGATACGCCTGGAGCCCGTCGGTCACCCGACCCGACGAGGAAAGGTTGCCGGTGCGGGCCGTGGTGTGGCCGAGCAGGATCCGGGTGTCGTCGATCCCCTCGGTCGGCGACCAGCCGGCGGGGCAGGCGTTCAGGTCGAGCTGGAAGCCGCCGGGGCCCCGCAGGACGTTGTCGGCGCCCACGCCGAGGCCGGGGGCGCTGAGCGCCGCCACCATGGCCTGGCGGTCCTCCGCCCACCGGGCCTCCAGCTCCTCCATGGTGCTGGCCGCTCCGGCGGGGGCGTCGCCCCCGCCGCTGGTGTCGGTGGCGGAGCCGGGGGAGACGGCCTGCGGGGCGGCGGGAGCGGCGCCCCCGGAGGCGGTGTCGGCGGCCGGTTGGCCGCTGGTCCCACCGTCGTCCCCGGCCCGGACGGCCACCGTCACCGCAGCCACGAGGCCGGTGGCGGCCAGGGCGGCCACCAGGGCCCGGCGTGCCGTGAGCCGGCGGGCCGGACCCGACGGCGGGGGCGGCGGCCCCTCGCGGTCAGGTTGAGAGTCGTCTGTCATCACGCTCCTGCTCCCGTGGACCCGACAATTCTAGGATGACGGTTGGTGTTCCTTGGGTTCGTGGCCGGCGAACGCCTGCTCGGCGGCGTTGCCGCAGGTCAACCAGCCGGTAAGGTGCTGCGAATGGGAGGGTCGACTGACCGGGGTCGCCTCGGGCGGATCGTCGGCGTGGCTGCTTCACTGTTGCTGCTGGCGGCGGCGTGCGGCGGCGGCGAAGACCAGGATGATGCTGCGGCCACGATCACCGCCCCGCCGACAGCGGTCGGGAGCGAAGCCCGGTCCACGCCCAGCATCGGCCCGGCCACCACGGCGGTCGACAAGGACGTCGAGACCATGGACGACCTGGAGGCCCGGTGGGCCGCACGCCGGGCGGCGGTGGTGGCGTCGCTGTCGGCCGACTCCTATGGGATCAACGAGAGCAGTGTGCTCGTGGGCCCGTCACAGTTCTCAGTGGACCTGGCCGCTTGTCCCGCCGGCTGGAGCGATGTGTCGGGGCTCACCGACACCGCCATCACGATCGGCCTCATCCTGCCCCAGAGCGGTGATCAGGCCGCCTTCAACGATCTGTGGCTGGGCATGAAGGCGTACTTCGACTGGGTGAACGCCCATGGTGGGATCGGCGGGCGCACGATCCAGCTCGTCACCCGAGACGATGGCTACGACCCGGCCACCACCCCGTCGGCGCTGGCCGACATGCTGGCCACCGATAACCCGTTCTACGTCACCACAGTGGGTACCCCGGGCAGCCTGGCCGTGTACGACCAGCTCAACAAGGGATGCATTCCCCAGCCGTTCGCCGTAACCAGCCATCCGGCGCTGGCCGATCCGGTCGCTCATCCCTGGAGCACCGGTCTTCAGATGTCGTATCCCACCGAGGCCGTGCTGTGGGGCAACTGGCTGAAGCAGAACCTGGGGGGCAAGGGGCCGGTCAGCGTGGGGGCGCTCGTGATCGACAACGATTTCGGACAGATCTACGCCGATGCCTTCCAGCAGTGGGCCGACGCCAACCCCGACGTGGTCTCCGGGATCACGGTGGTCAAGCACGCCCCGGCTGTCACGTCGGTCTCCCAGGAGATGACGAAGCTGGCCGAGGGCCAGCCCCAGGTCCTCCTGGCCATGACGAACGGCCCCGCCTGCACGTCGGCCATGCAGGAGGCGTCCACTACCGGCCTCGACGCCACCGCTCTCGTGCGGTTCCTGCCCTCGGTCTGCACCGGTGCCGATGCCTACATGAACCCGGCCGGTCCCGCCGCCGACGGCGTCTACGCCGTGGGGCCCGGCGTGGTGTCGCTCAACGACCCGGCCCACGCCGAGGACACCTTCGTCCGCTTCGCCGTGGAGCAGCTCGAAGCGGCCGATCTCGATCCCACCCGTGAGCTGCTCGGCGTGGGGTTCGGTCAATACGGGTGGGCCCACGTGGAGATCCTGCGGATCGCCGCGGCCATGCCCGGCGGGTTGACCCGCTCCAACCTTTTGCTGGCTCTGCGCGGCGCTGACCTGGTGCATCCCCTGGTGGACGGGGGCGTCAGGTTCACCACCAGCGGTGCGGCCGATGCCTATTTCGTGGAAGGAGCGGCCTACAACCGCTACGACGCCAAGGTGAAGGGCTGGTACCCGCAGGGTGCGGCGATCGATCTCAACGGGTCGTCTCCGGCGTGCGAATGGGTGCGGGGCGTCTGCCAGCGCTGATAGTGTCGCTGCCGTTGTCGATCGAGCATGCAGGAGAGTGCGGCTGACGTGGGTGTCTACCTGGAGGACCATCCGCCGGCTCGGCAGCAGTACCTGAACCCTCGCCGGGCCGCCGTGACCGGTGCCATCGTGGTGCACACGGCGGAGAACGTGGCCGTCCTCGACGGCGCCGACACGAGCGCCGAGGACGTGGCCCGGTTCATCTCCACCCGGCGCGACGCCGGCAGCTACCACTCGGTGGTCGACTCCGACTCGATCGTCCGGGTGGGACGCTACGAGTGGGAGATGTTCCACGAGGGCACGGGAGGCAACCGGTGGTCACTCGGCCTGTCGTTCGCCTGCCGCGCCGTTCAGTGGCCGGTCCTGCCCGAGCGCTGGTTCAGCGGGGCGATCCGCAACGGCGCCGCGGAGGCAGCCAACATGGCCCGCTTCGTGAGGGCGTCGACGGGGGCGATCGTCCCCGCCCGCCGGATCTCGGCCGCCGAGTACCGCGTGGGCGCTGCCGGATTCATCGGCCACGCCGAGCTCGATCCCACCCGCCGCAGTGATCCCGGGGCCGGGTTCCCCTGGGACGAGTTCCTCGGGCGATTCCAGCGGGAGCTGGGCGCCGTTGCCGGTCCGCCTATAACGGAGACATCGATGCTGTACCACCAAGCCATGGCCGATATCGACGAGCTGTACAAGGCCTATCGCGGCACGGGGCCGAGCATCGCCGAGCGGCGGGCCTGGGGTCGGGACCTGGCGGTGAAGATGTTCGTCCGTAACGAAGACGCCCGGGCCACGCTGGTCTACATCGAGTTCGCCCTGCGCCGCGAGGCCGGCGGCTGATCCTCAGCCGAGGGTGATCCCCAGGCGCGTGGCTTCGTCGGGGCAGAAGGTGATCACGGCGGCGTCGATGACCTTGTTCAGGGACGCCGGGTCCAGGCTCGATTGGGTTTCGGAGATCGCCTGTTCCCGGAACACGTTGAACTCGTCGCCACCGTCGCTCGACTTGGCGAACACGCAGAAGGATGCGGCGAAGCTCTGGATCTCGGTGTCGGACAGCTTGTCGCTGGTGAGGCCCTGCTGCACGAGGAGATCCCGGAAGCTGGCCACCAGCGCGGCGTCGCCGCCGGCCAGCGTGCTCGATGCCGCCGGATCCACGGGGGCGACGGTGGTGGTGGCGTTCGGGTCGACCACGGACGCCGGCGTGCTGGCCGGGGGCAGAGTGGCGGGAGTGGCCGAGGTGGCGCCGGGCACGGTGGTGGCGGAGCCGGTGGTGTCGGTGGCGGTCTCGTCGCCGCCCCGGAGGAGGAGGGCGCTGACGCCGATGGCCACCACGGCGAGCACGGCGGCCACGCCGATCACGAGCTTCTTGGGGCCGAGGCCGCCCTCGCCGGCCGGCCCGGCTGCCGCCGGCGGCACGCCGTACTGGTACGGGTCATGGCCATCGTCGCCGAAGTCCGGCCCACCGGGCCCGGCAGGCCCCGGCGACCCGGCCGGCCCGGGTGGGGGGAGCTGGGACGCAGGAGCCGGCGACGGCAGGCGGGCGGGGTCGTCGAAGTAGCTGGGGGTCGCCGCAGGGCCAGCGGCAGCTCGGGCCGGTGACAGCAGCTCGGTGGCCTGCGACGCGTAGGGATCGTGCTCGTCGTGGCCCTCGTCGTCGTAGCCGTGCTCCGGGTACTGGTTGGTGTGGTCGAGCGGTTCCGTGCGCTCGAATCGGGAGGGCGCCGCCGTCGGTGGGGGATTGGGGCCGGTGTTCGGCGCCCACCATCGGCCGTCGGACGCGTGGTACCACCCGTCGGGCGGGGGCCACGGGTATGACTTGCCGTCCCAACCGATGTAGGTGTCGCTCATTGGCACCCAGCCTCGCACAGTCGCCGCCCGGGTCGCGGGCGCTTACCGGCGACAGCCTAGTGAGCCGGGGCGCCGCCTCGCAGGCGCGGGTGCTGGATGGTCCAATCCGGCGCTGGAACGGGCCGGGAGCAGGTAAGGTGAGGCCACTCCGGCGCGGATGCCCGAGTGGTCCAAGGGAGCGGCCTGCAAAGCCGTGACTCGCGGGTTCGAATCCCGCTCCGCGCTCAGCACGGTCGGCAGCACCACCTGCTAGCCTGATCCGTCCCGGGCCATTAGCTCAGTTGGCTAGAGCGCCTCCATGACGCGGAGGAGGTCGGGGGTTCGATTCCCTCATGGCCCACCCGGGCACAATCCAGGTCACCGGCCGGGACCCAAAGGCCGATCGTCGGGCCGATCGTCAAGGCCGCTCACCTGCGCTGAGCCCGTTGATGGCGTCCCGCCACCGGGCCGAGGTCACCGTGAACGACGTCGGCTGTGGTGAGCCAGGGTCGAAGAGTCGACGCCGCGGACCGTGGTTCGCTGACCTGCTCACCAACCACTCGGGCTGGTGCTCACCTCTCGACAGGCCGCTCAGTTCCGGCCGGCGTGGCCGAGGTTCTCGGGAGTGCCGTCACCGGCCGCACGATCGATGCGGGCTTCTGGGGCGAGCGTGAGCACGGCTCACAGACGGTGAGCGGATTTCCCGCGGGAAATTCGACATGGGCAGGGTGGGGCGCCAGGGGAAACGGTCGCTCGTTTGCCGCCCTCGCCGATGATCTGCAGGACGTGGTGTCCACGTTCGAAACCCAGGTCGTCGATGGGCGGCGTTGAGTGCCTCGGGAGATCCGCAGCCCGTTCAGGCCGTGCAACGAGGCCAGTGCGCGTCTCGGTGTGTTGCGAGCCGACCGTGTTCAGGGCTGGGAAGTCCAGTCGTTGGTGCGGGACAACGTGGAGCCGGGCCAGTAGGTAGCCACTGGGGACCTCGTCCTCGGGTACGAGCGCAACGCATCCGACAATATTCGGGTCCTCGGCTACGAGCACCAGTGCGTTCGGGTCATGCAGCAGGCGCTGCCACGCCGGTAGTAGCGACGCTGGCGCGGGCTTTGGGGCCTCGGGTGGAAAGATCGATCGATCGCCGACGAGCGCAGCTGCGCAATGGACCGCAGCGATCGGTTCTCGGAACCTCACGCCTGCCGGCCGATCAGTCT
>JAWKIL010000051.1:0-8707 GCA_041394285.1 Acidimicrobiales bacterium
GGCCGAGTTCGGCTTCTTGGGCGTGGCCGTGTAGACGCGGGTGCACACACCCCGCCGCTGGGGGGAGCCGACCAGGGCGGGGGTCTTGGTCTTCTTGGTTTTCGTCTCCCGGCCCTTGCGGACCAGCTGTTGTATGGTGGGCACCCAGGTACCTTTCGGCCCGCTGGCGAGCGGGTAGTAACGGAAGTTGCAGCGCGGGTCGGGCCGGCAACGGCGAGGTACGGCGACGCTGCACCACCAGCCAACTCGAGAAAACGGCGGACGGGCCCGACAGAGCCGTGGCAGTACGCCAGCTAGCCATGCTACGGCCGCAACAGGCCGTTCACAACGCGCCCTGTGGACAGGGAAAGGGCGCCAGCCCCCGTTAGAAACGAGGCGGGCGCTTGTCGACGATGGCCTGAACGCCCTCGTGGACGTCGGTGCCGGCGAAGCCGAGCATCTCGAGGGCCACGGAGGCGTCGAAGGCCGGGCCGGCCATGCGCAGCCAGTTGTTGAGGGCGAGCTTGGTCCAGCGGATCGCCTGCTGGGAACCGGCGGCCAGGGTACGGGCCACCTCGAAGGCGGTGTCGATCACCTTGTCGTCGTCGACCGCCATGGACACCAGGCCGATCCGCTCCGCCTCCTCGCCCAGCAGGGGGTTGCAGGTGAGCAGGTAGTACTTGGCCTTGGCCATGCCGCACAGGAGGGGCCAGATGATGACGGCGTGGTCGCCGGCGGCCACCCCCAGCTTGGTGTGGCCATCGATGATGCGGGCCGATTTCCCCACCACCGACACGTCGGCCATGAGACCGGCCACCAGCCCGGCCCCCACCGCCACCCGCTCGATGGCCGACACCACGGGCTTGGAGCAGTTGACGATGTTGTAGACGAGGTCCCGGGCCTCCCGGAACATGGTGGCCCGGGTCTCGGGGTCGGCGATGATGTCGCGGATCATGTCGAGGTCGCCGCCGGAGGAGAACGTGCCGCCCTCGCCGTGGATGACGACCACCTTGGTGTCGGGGTCGCGGTCTATCACCGGCCACACGTCGGCCAGGTTGGAGTGCTTCACCGCGTCGACGGCGTTCAGCTTGCCCGGCGTGTCGAGCACGACCCGGAGGATCCCGGGCTCGGGCCGGTCGATGCGGAGGCCGGGGAACGGGGCGTAGCGGTCGAGCGAGCTGTCCATGGGCCAGAACCTAGCCGGGCCGCGCCAGGGGGAACAGCGGAGCGGGACGCGACCCCGGTCCACCACCTACCATCGACATCGATGGGAGCCGAGGAGCCGGTGCGGCTCGCCGTGCTCGGTGACGTGGTGCTGTACGACGACACCGGAGCCGAGACGCCGCTGGCCCCGCAGCGCCTGCGCATCCTGGCCGCGCTGGCCGCCGCCGCCGGCTCGGTGGTCCCCCGCTCGGTCCTGCTCGACGACGTGTGGGGGGCCGACACCACCACCACCCGGCAACGGCTGAAGACCCAGATCGCCCAGATCCGGGCCGCCCTCGGCCCCGGGCTCAGCATCGAGTTCCGCCTCGACGGCTATCGCCTGTCGGGGGCGCTGCACCAGCTCGACTCCACCCTGTTCGAGTCGCTCGTGACCGGGGCCCGGTTCCTCGACCCGGAGGCGGCCGCCGGCCGCTACGAGCAGGCCCTCGACCTGTGGCGGACACCGGCCGCCTTCGCCGGGGTCGACTCCCTCCTGGTCGACGAGGCCCGCCGCAACCTGGAAGCGCTGCGGGCCACCGCCGTGGTGGCTCTGGCCCGGTGCGAGGTGGAGCTGAGCCGGCCCCGGGCCGCCCTGGGCCCGGTGCGGGCCGCCTTCGACGACGATCCCACCCAGGGCGATGTGGCGTCCCTGGCCGCCACCCTGCTCGCCCTCGGCGGCCGCCAGATCGATGCTCTGCGCCTGATCGAGCGCCACCGGGCCGCGCTCGTCGATGTCGGGCTGGAGCCCGGAGGCGACCTGGTGGAGCTGGAGAACCGGATCCTGCGCCATGACCTCATCCCGGCGGCGCCGGCGGGCGACGTGCCCTCGGCCGCCCCCCGGGCCGCCCTGCGCCCGACCTCGCAGGTGGTGCCCCGGGCCGGCGTGGAGGAACGGGTGGTGGCCGAGCTGGCCCGCGGCCCGGTGGTGCTGTGGGGCGAGGCCGGCGTGGGCAAGAGCGTGCTGGCCGGGGCGGTGGCCGACCAGATGGCGGCGGCCGGGCGCCCCGTGGTGCGGACCGCCGCCCGCCCCGACCCCGGGCGGCCGATGGAGGTGGTGGCCGAGCTGGTGGAGCACCTGACGGCCGGCGGTTCGGATCTGGCCCGCCCCCTGCTCGACCGCCCGGCGACGGCCGCCGCCGTCGCCCGTCTCACCGGTGCTCCGGCCACCGGCCCGGCTCTGCCCATCTCCCGGGACGAGTTGATCATCGAGATCACCGATCTCCTGGCCACGGTGGCCGAGAGCACCGGCTGCCTGCTTCAGCTGGAGGACGCCCACTGGCTCGACGCCTCGTCGGCCGAGATCCTGGGCCGGTTGGTGGAGCGGGGCACGGTGCCGGTCCTGGCCACCAGCCGGCGGCTTCCGGCCGACCTGTTCGGTGACCCGTGGCGGCGGATGGCGGCGGTGGAGGTGCCGCCGATGACGGTGGAGGAGGTCCGCCAGCTGGTGCACCACGTCCTCCCGATCCGGGCCACCGACGAGCTGGCCCACCACCTGCACGAGCGCACCGGCGGCAACGGCCTGTTCCTCCGCCTCGAGCTGGAGCTGGCCGCCGAGGGGCGCCTCGGGCGGGACGTGCAGCCCACCGTGCTCCACGCCGTCCACGAGCGGACGGCCGGCTTCTCCCGCGCCACCCGCGAGGTGCTCCACACGGCGGCCCTCCTCGGCCAGACGTTCCCCCTGGCGCCGCTGGCCGCCATCCACCCCACCCTGCACGGTGCGCTGGACGACGCGGTGGACGAGGGCCTGCTCGTGGTCGACCCGTCCGGCGCCACCGGCACCTTCGCCCACGGGCTGGTGGTCGACGCCCTGGTGGAGCTGCTACCGGCGGCGGTGCGGGTCACCCGTCACGACCAGCTGTGCACCCAGCTGGCCGCGCTGGGCGCCGCCCCCGTGGCCCTGGCCCGCCAGGCGCTGGGAGCGGCCGACCTCGACCCGTTGCGGGCCGTGCGGAGCTGCCTGGAGGCGGCCCGCAGCGAGGCCCAGGTGTTCGAGTGGGCGGCGGTGATCGACTGGGCCGGCCACGGTCTGGCCGTTATCGAGCACCTGGGCATCGACGTCCCGGCCGACGAGGCCGCCCTGCGGCTGATGGCCGGGCGGGGGATGCGCCGGCTCAACCGGGCCGGCAGCGATCGGGAGCTGCTGGAGGCGGCGGCCCGGGCCGAGGCGGCCGGCGACGACGCCTGTTACGTGGAGGTGGCCACCGAGTTGTGCCTCCACGGCGGCACCACGCTGGCCGGCTCGGTCGACGAGGGTGCCCGGGCCCATCTGGAGCGGGCCCTCGGCCTGGCCGTGGGCGACGAGCTGCGGGCCCCGCTGATGGCGGCGGCCGGCACCCTGCTGGCCATCTCCGACGAGACCGACCGGGGCCGCCAGCTCTACCGACGGGCCATGGAGCTGACCGACGGCCGGGGCGATCCCGCCACCCGGCGGACGGTGCTCATGAACGCCCACCTCGGGCTCCCCCACCCCGACGACCTCGACCTGCGGCGGCGGGCAGCGGCCGACATCGCCGCCTTCGACGACCACGAGGCCCAATGGGAGGGCCGCTACCTGGCCTTCGGCCTGGCCCTGATCGACGCCGACCGGGCCGCCCTCGACGACGCCGCGGCCGACCTCCACCGCCTCACGTCGGCCGTTCGCCAGCGGGACCACCAACAGTCGCTGCGCCAGGTGGCCTCCGTCCACGCTTTCATCCGGGGCGACCTCGACGAGGCCGGTCGCCTGGCCGAGGAGGTGCTGGCCTCCAGCCTGGAGACGTTCTCGCTCAGCTGGGCGGCCAGCATCCACTACGCCCTCATCGGCCCGGTGCGCGAGGCCCAGGGACGGGCCGGCGAGCTGTGGCCCCAGATCGCGGCGCTGGCCGAGCACTCGCCCGAGTTCGTGACGTGGCACGTGGTGGCGGCGTCGGTGGCCTACGCCGCCGGCGACGCCGAGGCGATGGATCGCGAGCTCGGCCTGGTGGCCGGCACCGGCCTGGCCCTGGCCCAGGACCTCACGCTCACGGCGGCGGCCACCGTCCTGTGCCGCCCCGTGTGGGCCCGGCGGGCGGTGGCGCTGGCGGGGCCGCTGTACGAGCTGCTCTCCCCCTATGCCGGCCGCATGGCGTGGAACGGGCTCAGCACGCACGGGCCGGTCGACGCCGGGCTGGCCCTCCTGGCCGATGTCCTCGGCCGGTCAGCTGCCGCCGATGACCACCTCGAACGCAGCCGGGCGATGGTCGACCACCTTGGAGCGCCGCACCTCTGGTGGCCCGAGCTGGGACGGCTCACCGAGGAGCGGGACGCGGACGCCATGCCACACCTCGGCTAGCTCCCGGCCCCGCCCCAGCCGCTCCCCGATGGCGGCCAGGATGGATCCGATGTCGGGTTCGTGCTCGAACTCGAGGGCACAGGCCGCCACGGCCACCACGATCGTGCGGTTGGCGTTGGCCCGGTTCACCCGCATGAGGGAGAACTGGTGCACCTGGTCGCGCAGCACGTAGAGCCGGTTCAGGTCGTCCCGGCGGCGGACGGTGGCCATCGAGGCGTTCTTCACCGTGCCGGTGAGGGGGTCGAACGGGTCTTCCTCCTCGGCCAGGCGGACGAGGCGGAAGCGGTGGCCGTCGACCACGTTGCCGTCCCGGACGTACTTGAGCTCCTCCCGGTAGGCGACGTCCAGCGCCACCTGGAGCCACCGGCTGAGCAGGATCAGGGCGCTCGACCGCTGACCCAGCCGGGCCATGCGGGCCCCGAGGGTGCGGGTCTCGGGTGGGAGGCGTCGGCCGGCATCGACCACCACCACCTCGGTGGGCTCGTCGCCCCCCTGGATCCGCCGGTACCGGGCCTGGATGAGGCCCCGGCCGAAGATGCCCGACACTCCCCCGTCGACCAGCCGGTCGGGGATGCTGTCGCACCGGTGGCGGTCCCGGCGGGTGTGGCGATCGTGGTCGCAGGTGGGCAGCCAGATCCGGCCCACGCCGAGCTGGCCGATGCCGGGCAACGAGGTGGCCCGGGCCACCACGTCGGCCAGGCGGTGACCGCCCAGCGGCGTGGCCAGACGCGGGTCCTGGCGCCAGCGGGGCACGTCGTCGCCGGCGGCCGACGTGAAGGAGTAGAGGTAGCCGTCGGACAGCCCGGTGGCCCCGATGGCGAACCGGCGGCCGGGCCGCCCCGGCTGGTCGTCGGGGGGGCTGGGGGCCATGGTGTGGGTGCCGTAGACGCCCCGCAGGATCCACTTCCAGCGGAGGGTGGCCGCCGCCCGGACCAGGAACGATCCGGCCACCAGCGCGCCCAGCAGGGCCAGCACCCACACGCTGCGGGTGTCGTCGTTGACGGCGCTGGCCGTGACCACACCGGCCACGGTGGCCACCGCCATGAGCCCGGTGGCCACGATCCCGAGGATGCTCCGGGTCTTGCTGCCGGCTCCTTCCAGCGCCTCGAGCAGGGCCCGGAGGGCGCCCACGTGGCTGAGGTCCTGCGGCTCGTCGTCGTCCCCGGTCAGCCGGGCCCGGCTGGGTTGGCGGGACAGCGCAGCCACGGCGAACGAGCCGCCGCTGAAGCCGACGACGTCGTGGACGGCCCGGTACCTGCCCCGGTGGGTGAAGTACATGACGGCTCCGATGCCGCCGAACGCCCCCCGCCAGCCGCCCCCGCCCAGGGCCAGGGCGTCGGGGGCCCGGTAGAGCTGGGCCGCCACCTCCTGCCTCAGGTCCTCCTGGGTGGTCACCGGCAGCGGAGCCTGCCCCAGGCTGCGCCGGATCATCAGCCCCTGGGAGCTGACGATGGGATGGGCGCCGGCCCGCAGCACCCGGTCCAGCACCCGGCGGTTGCCCACCGTCCAGGCCTGGACCAGGGGCCGCTCGGCCCGCCCGAGACGCCGCCGGGCCCGTACGAAGGGGTGGAACACCTGCTGGCAGTCGTAGGGCCCGCGGCTGGTGCGGGCCCGGGACGGGCCGAGGAGCCGGACCCCGAACGTGCCGCCGTGAACCACCGGGGCGGCCACCCCCACCTCGGGGAAGCGGGCCACCACCGCCTCCAGCACCGAGGGCCGCATGGGCGACGACACCAGGATCCGCGACAGGTCCCATCCCTCGTCACCCAGCCGGCCGAGCAGGTCCAGGAGGGCCGGGAGCCCGGCCTTGCTCTTCATCTCGATGTTCCAGTTGGCCCGGGTCAGCTCGGGGTCGTTGAGCAGGTCGTACAGGCAGGGCACGTCGGGCAGGGTGCGGGCCAGCTCCTCCTTGGACCGCCCGGTGAAGCGGCGGCTGCGACCGAAGATGGCGTGGTGCGAGACGAGGTCGCCCTGAATCGGCGTGGCGTCCACCTGGAACCAGCGGTACCCGGCCCGGTAGGCCCGCAGGAACGCGGTGCGGGTTCCGAGCTGGCGGGAACGCAGGGCGGAGCCGTTGTGGCTCGTCACCGAGACGCCGGCTGTCGATGAGAACCACTGGTGCGTCGTCGACGACTCGCTCATGCTCCCGCTCCGCTCCCCGGAGTACCCGCCCGCCCGGGTGACGGCCACCGGCCCGGCACCTCCGGTGACACCCAGCATTGACCAGGGATGGCCATGCTGCAACCGAGTTGACGCGTCGGACCGAGCTCATGTGATGAGGCTTCCGTCGGGGCGGTAGGTGCGCCACCGTCCGGTGAGTGGGTCTCGGGTTGTGGCGAAGCCTTTCTGTTTCCATCGGTTGTGGAACCCGCACAGGGGTGCTCCGTTGCCGGGGTTGGTGTGCCCGCCTTTGGCGTGGTCGTGGAGGTGGTCCACCTCACACTGGGTGGTGGGGATGGAGCAGCCGGGCCAGATGCAGTGTGGGTGCTGGAGTTGTGCTGCGAGTCGGGCGGAACCGGTGAACAGGCGGGCTTTGCGGCCGAGGTCGATGACCACGCCCTTGGTGTTGACGATCACGCGGCGGACTTCGTTGGCCAGGCTGGAGAAGAACTGTTCTATGGGTTCGAGGGGTACGCCGTCGAGGGTGGAGCAGCGGTAGGTGTCGGGGTTGCACCACTGGTCCCGCTGGGTCTTGGGGTCGGTGAGGGTGGCGGACCAGTGGGTGTCGAGCGCTGCGGCGTCGGCCCCCAGCAGGTCAGCCAGGGCGAGGTAGGTGTCGGCTGACCAGACGATGTTGTGGACGATCGGGGGGCGGGAGGTGTCTCGAGGGGCGCCGGCGGCGTCGTTGAAGATGCGTTCCAGGGCGTCGGCCCGGCGTTGGGCGTCGGTGCGTTTCAGGTCCGACACGGTGGCGACGTCGCCGAGGCGGTTGTGGGCCTCGGCCCAGTCGGCCTGGTACTCGACGTCGCTGTAGTGGTCGAGGATCTCCCGTAGTCGGGCCCCTTGGTCGGCGTCGAAGTGGCCGGACAGGTCCCACACGCGTTCGATGCTGTTGTTGACGAGGCGGACGTTGCGGTTGGCGTGGTTGCGTTCGTTGTCCTTGAAGCCCCCGTTCATGTCGGTAGCGCGTTCCCAGTCGAGGACCTTGACCTTGAAGTCGTCGAACGTCTCCTCGTCGGCCCAGCGCAGGAACTTCTCCTGGCGATCCACCACCTTGCCCCTGATTCGGGGGTTGGCGTGGACGGCGGCCAGGAGCCGGGCGTGGCACAGCCCGATTCGGCCGGCCCGGAGGGCTTCGGCCACTTGGGGCAGAGCGCGCAGGGCCCGTGCAGTCTTGGCCCGCCGGCCCGCTTCGTCGGGGGCGAGTTTGAGGACGTGACCGGTGTGGGTCTTGACCGAGCGGTGCCCGTCGATCCGGTGGGCCCGGGTGCTGTCGATAGCAGTGAGATTCTCGAGCTGGGCCGCCCCGATCATGCGGTGCAGTTGCTCCCATTCCTGCTCGACGGCCAGCAGATCCCGGGCGGTCAACGACCGCCCGACGGCGGCCACCGCAGCATGAGCCGCAGCCCGCAGAGCGGCGAACGTGGCGGCGACCTCGCCGTCCTCGAATGCTGGTTCCGCCGCCAAATCCATGAGACAACCCTACGCAGGGGGTGTGACAGCGAACCCCGGTTCCGGGCCTCTCAGGAGAAGAAGTCCTAGAAATGATCCAGGGCCAGCAAAGGCCGAACGATGATCTTTTGGAAACTAATCTGGCCTCAGAGGGAAGCGATTTCCGAGCGCTCGAAATGTGCCGGAGTGGCCCGCCTCCGGGGGAAGCCCGTCACCGACCGGCAGGAGCACCCAGCGCCAAAGCCAGATTTCTCTGAAGGACTGGGACGGAATGACCCGCCAGGGCGTCTGGACAGGTGTGCGAGCCCGAGTGCAGCCTCTGGTGGAAGTGTCAACGGATGAGCGCTTCGTCGAGTTATACCGCCGGTGCTATCCAAGCGCCGTCCGTTTGGCATGGCTGCTTACTCATGACCACTCGGTCACCGAGGACGTAGTCCAGACGGTCTTCCTTCGAATGCAGCCCAAACTCGGGGAGATCAGGGATCCGTCAGCGTACATCCGAACGGCAGTGGTAAATGCGTGTCGTGATCACGGGCGACGGTCTGATCGATCAAGGATGAGATTTCGGCTGCTTGCCGCCTCGGCCCCTCGGGCGACAGTCGA
>JAWKIL010000052.1:0-6018 GCA_041394285.1 Acidimicrobiales bacterium
CCGCACGATCGACGTGCTGCCCGACCACGCTCACGAGAGCGTGTGCTACGGCGGTGCCGACACCCGGCAGACGGCCGACTTCCCCGCCGGGCTGCGGCCCGAGGTGGTGGCCTGGTCGGTGTCGGCCGGCCGCTACCTGAACGACGTGAACAAGCCGCCCACCACCCCCAAGCTGTTCGGCGCCATCAGCGCCTACGACGGTCACCTGGCCGGGCAGGGCCGGATCGTGTGCGACGCAACCTGGCACCACTTCGTCAACCTCAACCTGCTCGGCCTGCAGGATCCACCCGGCACGTTCACCGACGACTTCCACCAGATCGCCGCCTACTACCGCAACATCCTCGACTGGCTCACCCCGCCCCAGCGCCGCTGGTGCCGGTGGTGGATCGATCTCGTGATCGCCCGCTACGCCACCCGCCTGTTCGAGGAGTACGTGCCGCTCCCGCCCCACCCGTGCCCGTGGGAGCCGCGCCTGGCTCTGGGGCGGCGGGTGGAGGCGGCGTTGGCGGCGACCGCCGGCGCCGGGGCCGGTTGGGAGATCGTGACCGCCGCCCTCGACGCCGCCGACCTCAACCGCTTCGCCGAGCTGGTGCGGCCCCGGTCGGCCGCCGACGACGAGGAGCGGCGGGCCAAGACCGATCCTCACCTGCTGCCGGTGGCCGACTTGCGGGCGGGGGTGATCGGGTCGGTGTTCGACGCCCTGGTGTCGGGCCTGCCCCCGTCGCCCGACCAGTTCGACCGGGCCGATGGCGACGGCGACCACGACGACGGATCGATCGGGGGCCTGGCGGCCGAGGCGGCCCGCTCCGCCATCGACGCCGCCCGCGAGCACTACACCCGGGCAGCGAAGGCGACGCTCGACCTGGTCGGCTGAGCCCCCCCGGGCGATGCCCCTCGTTCTCAGAACGGAGGGCACCGCCTGTGACGGTCTCGGTGAAAAGTTCGAGGCGGGGGCCGGCGGGGGAGCGGGGTCAGCCGGCCCCGTGGGGGCGGGGCTCCCGGCCCTCCACCCGGTCGACGAAGCGGCCGACGATGAACGGCCAGCCGCCCTCGCTGGCCACCGGGCCGGCCACGTTCTCGGGCAGGTCGTGACGCTCGATCTTCGAGTGCTCCAGGCGCACGGCGGTGGTGCCGTCGCCGGCATCGGTGAACGTGATCGTCACCTCGCTCTGCTTGGCCGGGTCGAGGTCGATCTGCCAGTCGCCCTGGATGTGCCAGGCCAGCACGAGCCTGGTTGGCGGCTCGTAGGCCAGCACCGTGCCCCAGTGGCACTCGGTGCCAGAGGTGTCGGTGTCGAAGCAGCGGCCGCCGACGAGCGGCTCGATGGTGAACGCCGTGATCTCGCGGTTCTCGCCGATGTGGTGTTCCGGCGGCCACCAGGTGCCGAACCCGTCGACGAACACCCGGAAGCAGGTGTCCACCGGGGCCCGCACCGTGCGCTCGTGCACGACGGGGGCGATCGACTGCGTTGTCATGGTCGTGGGTCTCCTTGTTCAGCTTCAGCTTCGGGATCGGCATGGGGATCGGGGCTGGTCGCCGGCTCGCCGGCGGCCCAGGCCGCCTCGGCCACAGCGGTGGCTTCGGCCGCGGCGGCGAAGCGGTCGAGGCGGCGGCCCACAGGCGGTCGAGGTAGCGGCGCAGCACGTCGAGCCCTGTCTGGTCGAGGCGGTACACGTTGCGGGTACCGGCCGCCGACGACGTGACCAGCCCGGCCTCCCGCAGAACCTTCAGATGCAGCGACACCGCCGGCCGGCTCACCGGCAGCTCCGCCGCCAGCTCGCCCACCGAACAGGGGGAGCGGGCCAGCAGGTCGAGGATCGCCCGCCGGGTGCCGTCGCCCACCGCATCCAGCACCGGCGCTTCCAGGATCGCTTGGTCAGTAGCCACTAACCGTTAGTGTGTACTAACCAATGTTGGATGGCAAGGGCTCCGTACGTGGTCATGGTTGCCGATGTCCTTGCCGATGGTCATACTTGTGACCATGTCGGAAACCGTTCACTGGCTGATGTCAAGGCCCACTTGTCGGAGCTCGTGGCGCAGGTCGGCGCTCAGCACGACCGGGTGACCGTCACGGTACATGGCCGGCCGACTGCGGTGTTGGTGGCTGTCGAGGATCTGGAGAGTCTCGAGGAGACCATAGAGATCCTGTCCGACAACAGCAACTTGCTGCGAGCCTTGGCCGATGCCGACGCTGACTGCAGCCGGCGCCGGCGAGAGTGAGACGACCTCCGGGCCGCGCGATGACCGCTCGCCGACATCGTCAGTGACGGAAAGCCGCTACCGCCTGACCGTGGCTCCGTTGGCTCGACGGCAGCTGGCCGAGCAGCTGCCCGAAGCCGGTCGCCTTCGCAGCGTTCGAGTTCATCGTGGGCCCCTTGCTCGACAACCCGCATCGCGTCGGCAAGCGACTCCGCCCTCCGCTGGCCGATCGATACAGCGCTCGTCGGGGCACGTACCGCGTCCTCTACCGCATCGACGAGAGCCAGCACGAGGTCACGGTCGTCGGCGTGTTCGCCCGGGCGGGCGCCTACCGATCGCCCTGAGCCCTCGCCCGGCCTTCCTCGATCTCACTGTCACACCCCGGTGGGAGAGTCGGTTCATCGGGCCGCCAGGTGGGTCGGCCACTGGGGGATGACCACATGAACGCCGAGCCGCCGCATCCCTTCGCCGCCAATCCAGATCCCGCGCACCTCATCGATGCCGGCGTGGTGCGCGATCTCGAGCGGTGGTGGCAGCGGTACGGCACCGGGGTCGGCGTAACCCCCAGTGACCTCTTTCGCCTGTTGCTGGTCATTGCACGACTGGCCGGTGAAGGGGAGGCGGGGTGGGCGCTACTTCCGCAGGTCCCGGGCCACGATCCTGCCTGCCGTCTCCCGCTACGACGGGCCGCACGACGTAGGGTTGATCAGCCCGCAGCGACCTATTGGCTAGCGCTGCCCTCGATAGGGAAGATGCCAAAGCGGGCCAGGCGCTCGTCGGCCCCCGCCAGCAGCTCTGCTATCAGCGCTTCGTCGTCTGCGGTGAGCGGAGGAGCGGCAGCGCGCCTCGCCTTGAAGCGGGCCAGCCGTGTGGCACGATCCGGGTAGTCGTCGATGTCCAGCGGCGACACCTGCAATGAGCGAGTTGCAGGCTCGACTTCATGACTTGGATCTGGCGCCGACATCGCGCTACCTCCCCGACTGATCGTATGCGGTACTGCCGAACGTAGCCGATGTGTGTGACAGCGACCGGGCCGATCGCCTCGTGCGGTGTCACCTGGGCGTCGTAGCATCGCGCTGCACGACAGCCGACCCGAGGAGAGACCTATGAGCACACTGGCCAACGAGCACCGGGTGGGCGACGTCCGCATCCTGTCGCTGATCGACGGCTACGCCACCGAGCCGGCCCGGGAGATCCTGGTCAAGCCCGGCTTCCCCGGCGACCCGTGGAACGCCCACGCCGACCTCCTCAACGACGCCGGCGACCTGGTGATGACGATGGGCGCCTACCTGGTGGAGACCGGCGACCACAAGGTCATGATCGACGCCGGCCTCGGCACCGTCGACAACGACAAGTTCCACGGCGGCGCCATGCTCGACTCCCTCGCCGCCTTCGGCCTCACCCCGGCCGACGTCACCGACATCATCCTCACCCACCTCCACTTCGACCACGTCGGCTGGTGCACCCAGAAGGGCGAGATCGTCTTCCCCAACGCCACCGTCCGCTGCCACGCCGACGACTGGGCCCACTTCATGGAGGGCCCCGACGCCGCCCCCGGCGCCGTCCGCAAGCTCGCCCCGGTCACCCCCCACCTCGAGCTGTTCGACACCGACCGCACGATCGCCCCCGGCGTCGACGTGCGCCATGCCCCCGGCCACACCCCGGGCTCGGTGATCGTGGTGGTGTCGAGCGGCACCGAGCGGGCCATGCTCATCGGCGACATCGCCCACTGCACGGCCGAGCTCACCGAGACCGAATGGGAGGCCGTGTTCGACGTCGACCGAGACCTGGCCCGCCGCACCCGGGAGGCCCTGGCCCGCGAGCTCGAAGGCACCGACACCCCGGTGGCCGCCGCCCACTTCCCCGGCCTCCAGTTCGGCCGCCTCCTGGCCGGCCAGGGCCAACGCTCCTGGACGTTCGGCTGAGCGGCCCCGCTCGGGCCGCGGCCGGCACCGCCCCCGTTCTGCGCGACGGAACTCGCGCCCAGCGGGCGAACTACGTCGCGAATCCCCCGAAAGCCGGCGAAAACGCGACGCAGAAGGGTGGCAGGGCGCGGTTTCCGTTCCGCAGAAAGAGCGGGCCGTCGGCACCGTCGCATTGGGCGAAGGCGCCGACGGCGAGGTGATCAGAAGCCCCGGGCCATCCATTCGGCCTGGGGCTTGTCGGGCGTCATGACCAGCAGCACCCGCTCGTCGCGGATCAGCTCGGCCCGCATCTCGTCGTCGGTCTGATCGGGGCGGCCGTGCTTGGCCCGGATCGCCCGGAACAGCGGCAGTTCCACCTCCACGTCGTCGCTGATCGTCACCTGGCCCTCCACGATGATGTAGCGGAAACCGGTGACGTCGTCGATGGCCAACTGCATGCGGGGGTCGTTGGTGAAGATCCGGTACTTGAGCCGGGTCTTGGTGGTGGACACGTAGAACTTCGAGCCGTCCCACCAGAACCAGTTGGGGGTGAGGTGGGGCCGCCCGTCGCGCCGGATGCCGGCCACGATGGCGTTGCGGGGTTCGGCCAGGAACGCGTCCATGGCCTGGAGATCGGGAGCGTCTGCCATGGCGCCGCACGCTACTGGGTCCGGGCCGGCTTTGTATCCAATCCCCGGCCTCGGCCTCTGTGGGCTGACAGAGGAGGAACCCATGGTCGCCATCGAGACGGCGGGCCCGGCCCCCGAGCACCTGATGCCCGACACGACCGAGCCGACCGGCAACGGCCGGGTGGCCGAGCTGGCCCTGCCGCCGGCGCCGAGCGAGCCCGAGCCCGGCCCCGTGCAGGGGGGCGGGGTGCTGGCCCCCGAGGACGCCGGCTGCGACTGCGCCCCCGTGGCCGGTGACGCCACCAGCCGGGCCGCCCTCGAAGCCGCCGGCGGGGCCACGGCGAAATTCACCGACAACGGCGGCCCGGTGCTGCAGGTCATCCAGGTTCAGCTCGTGTACTGGGGCGCAGCCTGGGCCGCCGCCAGCCCGCCGCCCAACCCCACGGCGGCCGCCATCACGGCGGCGGTGGGCACCATGGTGCGGGGCCCCATGCTCACCGGGCTCGACGAGTACCGGGGCATCGGCCGGGGCTTCCTGCGGGGCGCCACCACCATCGCCACCAGCAACCCGCCGGCCGGCTTCACCGACACCCAGGTGTGGAACTTCGTCAACGGCGCCATCACGGCCGGCACCCTGCCCGCCCCCGACGTCGACAACCAGACCCTCTACATGGTCGTGATGCCCCCGGGGATCAACCCCGCCGGGGGTAACTTCGTCGGCGAGCACACCTTCGGCACCCGGCCCGGCGGCCAGCGGGTGCCGTTCGCCTGGATCACCAACAACGGCAACCTGGCCTCGATCACCCGGATCATCTCGCACGAGATCGTCGAGGCGTGCACCGACCCCGAGGGCAGCGCCTTCCTCGGCGTGCCCGGCACCTGCAACCAGACCGGCTGGTGCGAGATCGGCGACATCTGCAGCTCCACCGCCGTGCGCGACGGGGTGACCGTGCAGACGTTCTGGTCCGACAACGCCGGGGCCTGCGTGGCCCCCGACTGGCCCGGCTACGCCTACCCCTACGCCGGCGTGCAGTTCACCGGGACGCTGGCCGCCAACGAGACCCGGCGCTGGTTCACCTTCAACTGGCGGGAATGGCACCGGGTGGCGTGGTGGATGCTGCCGACCACGATCGAGCCGGGCGCAGCCCAGGTGCGGTGGGACGTGGCCCTCGAGCGGGCGTCGGGCAACCGCGTCACCTACTGGCTCACCGTCACCAACCTCACCGCCGCCCCCCTCGCCTTCGAGGGCCGCGACACGGTGCTCGGCCGCAGCGCCTGAGCCGGCC
>JAWKIL010000053.1:0-5299 GCA_041394285.1 Acidimicrobiales bacterium
CCCTCGTGTTCTCCGAGCAGGAGCTCCTCTGCGGATCGGTCACGGCCGACCCTCGAACGCTCGCCCCGGGGGACCGGCTCAGGGTGACCAGGGCTTCCCTCGGCGAGGAGGCGATCACGCCTCCGTTCATGGTCGGAGCCGAGGTCCATATCCAGGACTGCGACGCCGACTCAACCCGCTGATCTCCGTTCCCATCCTCGTGCTCCCGGGTACCAGCAGACTGAACGAAGCTGAAGCTCCTTCTGCCGGCGTCCATTCTGCGGGCCCGGCGTAGGCTCCCCCCGCCCGACTCACGGTTCCCACAGATCCAGAACGACTGCCCGGACGCGGCCGATGCCGTCGACGAAGAGGCTGACGCCGTACCACCCCAGGCAGGAGTCGAGTGGTGATCCGCACCGGCCCGGATGCCAGATGTTCGAGGGCATTGAACGGGCGACCCGACCTTCGAACCCGGTCGAGCCGAACCCGCCACCGGCGATCCGGGAGCGGGTCGGAGGCAGGTCCCGGCTACTGCAGGGCCTGGAGACGACGGAACGACAGCAGCCGCCCCGCGGCCACGGCCCCTGTCTCCTGCACCAGCCGGCGCAGCGACGCCGGTGGATCGGTCAGATCGACGACGGGCTCCAGCCCGACCTCCCGGGCCACCAGGATCGACCGGCGGGCGTGGTAGCGGTCGGTGACCAGCACCACCCGGTCGACCTCCTCCCGCCGCAGGAACCGGGCGGTGGCGGCCAACGACTCGTAGGTGGAGCCCCCCTGCACCTCCAGGCGGAGCTGCTCGTCGGGCACGCCTGCCTCCCGGAGGTAGTCGTAACCGGTCTTGGCTTCGGTCGTCACGTCGGCCGGTTGGCGCCCCCCGGTCACCACCACCAGCTCGACCTGGTCGTCCCGCCACAGCTCGAGGGCCTGGTCGAGGCGGGCCCGCAGCACCGGCGAGGGCGCACCGTTGTACTGGGCCGCCCCCAGGACGATCGCGGCCCGGCCGGCACCGCCGTCCACCGGCCGGTACCTGGAGCGGGACGTCAACCACACGTCGAGGAACGTGCCCACCAGATACAACACGACGACTGCGACCAACCCCCAGGCGAGGGTCCGCCGACGGACGCGCCCGAGCGGCAACCGGCGCCGGTGCGCCGAAGACTCCCGCTCAGATCCGGGACCGGGCGGCGCGGAGGCGGGCAAGGACCGTCTCCCGATCGAGCTCGGCCATCGGTTCGAACAGGGGCAGCCCGGTGGAGGCACCGGTCACGGCCAGGCGGACCGGGAGCTGCGACTTGCGCCCCAGCTCCGTGCCCACGCCCAGCACGACGTCCTCCAGGGTCGCCGGATCCCAGGCCACCGTGGCGAGCCGGTCGATCACGGCGTCGAGCACCTCGGCCACGCCGTCGGCCCCCATGACCTTGGCCCAGTCGCGCTCGGGGGGCGGGGGCGCGTCGCCGCCGATCCAGGCCACGAGCTCGTCGACCTGATCGAGCCGGCGGACCCGTTGCTGGATCATCGGGGCCAGCCGGCGGAAGACGTCGTCGGCCACCGCCGCCCCGCTGCCCGAACGGAACGGTGCCGCTCGTTCGATGAACCCGTCGACGTCGAGGGCCCGGATGTACTCACCGTTGAAGTGGTCGAGCTTCTTCACGTCGAAGAAGGCGGGCCCCTTGTTTATGTCGACGATGTCGAACAGATCGACGATCTCGTCGATGGGACGGATCTCGATCCCGTCCTTCGGTCCCCAGCCCAGGGTGACCAGGTAGTTGCGCATGGCTTCGGCCAGGTAGCCCCGGTCTCGGTAGTCGCCCACCGACACGTCGTCGCGCCGCTTCGACAGCTTCTGCCGCTTCTCGTTCACGATCAGGGGCAGGTGGGCGTACACCGGGTGGTCGGTGGCCCCCATGGCTTCCCGCAGCAGCAGCACCCGGGGGGTGGTGTTGACCAGGTCCTCGCCCCGGATGACATGGGAGATGGCCATGTCGAGATCGTCGTAGGCGTTGGCCAGATGGAACATGGGGGCGCCGTTGGCCCGGACGATGACGAAGTCCTCCAGCACCGCGTTGTCGAAGGCGACCCGACCCCGGATCACGTCGTCCCACGCCGTCTGCCCTTCGTCGGGAGTGCGGAACCGCACCACAACCCCCTCGCCGGGGGCCACGCCCCGGTCGCGGCAGTAGCCGTCGTAGCCACCGGCCGTCCCGGCGGCGGCGTGGCGGGCCTTCACCGCGTCCTGCGAGCAGTCGCAGTGGTAGGCCCGACCCGCGGCCAGCAGCTCGTCGGCCACCCGGCGAGCCAGTGCCCGAACCGCTCCGACTGCCGGTACACCTCGTCGCCCTGGATGCCGAACAGTCGAGGATCTCGAGGATGGCGTGGATGTGCTCGTCGCGGCTGCGGTCGGGATCGGTGTCTTCGATGGGGGCACGAACGTGCCACCGGTGTGCCGGGCGTAGAGCCAGTTGAACAGGGCGGTGCGGGCACTGCCGAGGTGGAGGTAGCCGGTCGGCGCCGGCGAGAAGCGGACCCTGACGTCGCTCACTAGTGGGCCAGGGCCAGATTGGACCGCCAATCGGACCGGTAGGCGGTGGCGATGGCGTCGTGGCTGGAACGCAGCACGTCGGCCGGGACGAGATCGACCAGATGCCTCAGCTCCACATAGTGGTGGGGCGAGTGGACCTGGGCGAACAGCTTCTCCCTGAGTTCCACCAGCTCGGCCGGCGGACTGGCGTCGAGGAAACCGAACAAGGTGAAGGCCGCGGTCAGGTCGTGGACCACGGGGGCCCGGCCGAACAGGCCCGACCGTTTCATGGCCACGGCCACGCACCCGGCGGTGGCGTCGTCGTGACTGACGCGGCCCAGCTCCAGGCGACCGTCGAACTGCTTCACCAGCCGGTAGGCGTACCCCTGGTCGGGGCCGATGGTGCCGAGCCGGGCCCCGTGGGGCTGGCCGGTGGGGAGCTCACCGGGGCGGTCCGGCACCCAGGAGTCGGGTCGGCGGGGCGGCGAGGTGTAGGCACGGACCCGGCGGGCGGGTTGTTGGGGCACGAAGTCAGGAGCTGCCACGAACTGGAGGCTACCCTGTCGGCGACCGACGAGAGGCGTCAAACGGCCCGGCCCCGACATGGCGGTCGGCCGGGCTCCTCGACAGGACGGAGACACGTTTCATGGGCACGGGTTCAGCGCTGTACCAGATCATGCTGTTGCTGCACATCCTCGCCGCCATCATCGGCTTCGGCGGGGTCATCACCCACGGGTTCTACAACGCCAGAGCGTTCCGGGGGCCGGCCCGCACCGCGGGCGAGCTGCTCGACGCCACCCGGGGCGTCACCAACTACGCCCACTACGCCATCTACGCCCTGTTCCCGCTGGGGATCGTGCTCATCGCAGTGAGCAAGGACGCCTACGGCTTCGGCGACCCGTGGGTGTCGGCCAGCTTCCTGGTGTGGTTCGCCCTGGTCGGGGCGGCCCACGGGGCGGTCCGCCCCGCCGTGGCGACCATGGCCCAGCGGGCCTCCGCCCTCAGCCCCGACACAGTGCTCGAAACCGATCCCGAGGCCTCGGCCGCCGCCCGCAAGCTGATGATCGGCGAATCGGCGACCCAGCTGCTGCTGGTGATCGCGCTCTACCTGATGATCTGGAAGCCGGGCAGCTGACCCGTCCCGCCGATAACTGAAGCGGATCGGATTTTCCCCGGCGGGGGATCTATCGTTCCCGGATGGACCAGGGGGCCGACCAGCACCAGCTTCGCTTTCCCGGACCCGACGAGATCGACGGGTTCTGGAGCCACGACCGGATCCACGCGCCGAGGCCGATGACGTCGCTGGCCTTCGACCTCATCACCGACACCCTGGCCATCGGCTTCACCCGGGCCCACGCCGAGTACGGTGCACCCCTCGACATGCACTCCCGGGCCGTGCACCACTACCTGTACTCGTCACTGCGGCCGGTGACCGACGAGGTGGAGCTGGCCCGCCGGGCCGAACGCTACGCCGAACTGCCCCGCCTGCTCGACGAGGTGGGGATGCGGTGGGAGACCGAGTGGAAGCCGGACCTCGTCGAACGGGTGCGGGCCGGCCGGGCCCGCGACTACCGGGGTCTGACCAACGCCGAACTGGCGGCCGAGCTCGACCGTCAGCGGGACGACATGATCGACCAGTGGACGATCCACGGGAGGATCAACTTCGCCACCGTCGCCGGCGCCCGCTTCGTCGACTTCTACACCGAAGCCCTCGCCCCGTCCGACCCCAACGAGGGCTACGCCGTGCTCCAGGGCTACGTCACCCAGACGGTGCGGGCCACCGACGAACTGTGGCGCCTGAGCCGTCTGGTGCGGTCGTCGTCCGAGCTGAGCCGGCTGTTCGACCTGCCCACCCCGGACCTGGCCCGGGCTCTGAACCCCGGCGCACCGGGGACCGAAACGGCGAGCGCCCCGGTGGCCGACTTCGCCCGGGAGCTCCGGGCCTTCCTCGACGAGTACGGATGGCGGAGCGACGCCGTGTACGACGTGGGCGACGTGACCTGGAGGGAGGACCCGTCCATCCCCCTCGACTCACTCCGGGGCTACGCCGCCCTCGACGACGGCCACGACCCCCGTCTCGCTTTCGACCGGGCCGCGGAGCGTCGCGACGACCTGCTGGCCCGGGCCCGGGCCGCCCTGGCCGGCGACCCCGAGCTGCTGGGCCGGTTCGAGCGCTACCACGACGCGGCCCGCCACAACCTCCCGGTCACCGAGGACCACGCCTTCTGGATCGACCAGAGCGGGGTGGCCAACGTCCGTCGCTTCCTGCTCCAGGTGGGCGAACGGCTGGTGGCCACCGGCTGCCTCGACGACCCGTCCGAGGTGTTCCACCTCCGGCGCGACGAGGTGCAACGAGCGCTGGCCGACGGGGGCGACTGGCGGGCCACGGCCGCCGGGCGGCGGGCCACGATGGTTGCCGCCGCCGCGCTCGACGCCCCACCGACCCTGGGCACACCCCCGCCACCGGCCCCCGAGGGGCAGGCCCTCGACCCCCTGTTCGACGCCATCGCCAACCGGCTGGCCGGTCGGCGCCGGACTCCGGCCGCCACCCCCGGCTCGACGATGCTCACCGGGCACCCGGCGTCGGGCGGTACCGCCACCGGGCCGGCCAAGGTGGTGCGGAGCCTGGCCGAAGCAGCCAAGCTGCAGCCGGGCGACGTGCTCGTGTGCGAGATGACCCTGCCCCCCTGGGTGCCCCTGTTCGCGGTGGCCGCGGCCGTGGTGGCCGACACCGGCGGCCAGATGAGCCACTGCGCCATCGTGGCCCGGGAGTTCGGCCTCCCGGCCGTGGTCGGCACC
>JAWKIL010000054.1:0-3944 GCA_041394285.1 Acidimicrobiales bacterium
GCACCCAGCGGAAGCCGTCGTCGCTGATCGGACCGATGTACACCTTGTTGCGGAGCCGGCGAAGGAACGCCTCGTCGCCCAACGATGTCGGCTCGAGGTTGGTCGAGAACACCAGCCGGGCCTCGAACGGGACGGTGAACTTCGTACCGGTCGCCGCCTTCAGGAAGTCGATGCCCCGGGACATGGGCACGATCCACCGGTTGAGGATCTCGTCGGGCCGGAACCCCTGCCGCCCGAAGTCGTCGATCACGAGGATGCCGTTGTTGGCCTGCATGCTGATGGGGGCCACGCTCACCCCCGACAGCCGGTCGTAGCGCAGATCCAGCATGCCCAGATCGAGCTCGCCGCCGACGAGGATGAGCGGCCGTTCGCACAGCACCCAGCGGGGGTCGAGGCCCGCCGGAGGGTCGTCCACCGCGGTGTGGAGCGCGGGGTCGTACACGGTGACGATCTGGCTGTCGACCTCGACATAGCGGGGGATCAGCACCGGATCGCCGAACACCCGGTTCATCCGCTCGGCCAGGCTGGTCTTGCCCGTGCCGGCCGGACCGTAGAGGAACACCGCCCCGCCGTTGACGAACGCCGGGCCCAGCTGGTCCAGCAGCTCCGGCTCCACGTACATGTCCTCGAACGCGTTGCGGATCCGGCGGCGGTCCACCGGCTCGATGCTGCGCTGCTCCCGGACCACGAGGTCGTAGACCCTCAGCGGCACCGGCATCGGGCCCACATGACGTCCGGTCGCCATCCGCTGCTGTGTGGTCTGGGCCCCCCGCTCGGTCAGCTGGACCCGATAGTCGCGGCCACTGGCGCCCAGATATTCGAGCAGGGCCTTGTCGCGCAGCCCGCTACCCAGCTCGTCGGCCACGGCGTGGGTCACGCACAGTGCCCGGGCCACGTCGCTCAGGGTGGTGATGCGATCAGCCAGGACCCGCCGCATGAACAGGTCCTCGGCGACCCCGAGGGGGATGCCCAGATCGACCGCCCGGGCCGGAGCGCGTACCAGATCGGGGCCAGGTGGCTGCGACGTCATGCCAGAGGTATCGGTGCCGGGCCGCCCGCCTGTACCCGCCGACCGGATGACCACCCCGATGGTGCCGCTGGGCGGCCCACGCTGGCGCCGGGCGGACGGGCCCGTCAGCGACCGGTGCGGGCCCGCTGGAGCTGTTCGGCCAGCCGCTGCTCGTCGGCTCCCGACAGGGGTCCGGGGCGGGCGTGGAGGAGGGCCAGGCGGGCCAGGCTGGCGTGGACGGCGTCGAAGTGGCGCCGCTGGCTCCGGTTGAGCCGGCGCCGGGCCCGGAGCATCTCCCTCCACCGGGCGAAGACCTGTGCCTCGTGGGGCGGGATCCCGTATCGGGCCGCCAGCATGGGTACCGCCTGCTCGAACTGCCGCCGCTGGTGCTGGCGGATCAGGATCACGGTCACGATCGCGGCCAGGAACAGGGCCACGAAGCACAGGTAGGCGACCCAGATGGCGGCGGTGTCGCCCGTCGACTCGGCATAGACCAGGGAACCGTTCCAGGCGGCGTGGCAGGCCACCGCCAGCGGATAGCCCCACAGCAGGGCCGGCACCACCGACCGGCCCCGGGCCACGGCCAGACCGACGGCGAGGCCGGTCCACGAGGTGAACAGGGGATGGGCGAACGGGGTGAGGAGCGCCCGCAGGATGAAGATCGGCAGCAGCATCCCGCCCGAGGCGGCGTCGGCGAAGTAGGTGAAGTCCTCCACCACCGCGAATCCCAGCGCCACCCAACCGGCGTAGACGATGCCGTCCATCACGCCGTCGACCTCGCGGCGCCGGACCGCCCACAGGATCCCGGCGCCCTTCATGGCCTCCTCGACCAGCGGCGCCGACACGACCGCGGCGGCGTTGTCGCCCCAGCCGAGGGCCACGATCGTGTTGACGATGGCCGCCACCGTCCCGGCGACCGTCGCCCCACAGCGGCGTGGAAGCGGCTGACGCCCACGGCTCCGGTTCACCCGGTCCAGCCAGGCGAAGGTGGGGAACACGATCAGGAGCGTACCAGGCCGGCGACGATGGCCAGCGGGGCGACCACCGTGATCACGGCCACCACCGGCACCGTCAGCACCGCGGCCACGACCACCGGCACGCTCAACCAGGCCGGGAGCCGGGGCCGGCGGGGCGACGAGGCCTGGGCCACGTGGGCCGTCCAGGTCCGGCCGTCCCACCACCGCCAGGCGGCCACCTGCCACGGATCGGGGTACCAGCCCGGTTGGGCCACCGAGGTCAAAGGTGGGGCCTCAGGCACGTCGGCGCCCGATCAGCGGGTGCCCGTCAGCCGTGCCCGGTACCGGTACCCGGCTTCCCCGCCCGCCTGCGCAGCTCACCGGACCATTGTCGCCAGCCGAGCCGGCCGGCACAACCCGGATCGTCGCAGCGCGGGACCGGCGTGTCAGCCGACGACCGAACTGACCGGATCGGGCGGGATCGCCTGCACGACGGCCACGTAGGCCAGCACGGCCAGTACGGCCAGGGAGAGCAGGATGACCGTCTCCCGCCGCCGGCTGAACAACGGAGCGGCCAGCACGTCGCCCAGCCGTGACATCGCCCCCTGCGTTCGGGGTGGCTGGGCCAGGACGAGCGAACGGGAGGCGACTCCGGCGTCGGCCGCCAGACCGGGGTCCGGGGCCGCAGGCCCGGCATCGGGTTCGGGCTCGGGTTCGGATACCCAGCGGGGTGCGACACTGTCGGAGGCGTCGGTGGCCGGTCCCGGGTCGGGTGCGGTGGCCGTGGTCGACCCGTCGCTGTCGCTGTCGCTGTCGCTGTCGCTGTCGCTGTCGTCGTCGGCGGTCGGTGTGGCAGGTGGGCCGGCCACGGTGCCGGTGCCGGTGCCGGTGTCGGTGCAGCCGGCAGCGGTGCCGTCGGGCGCGGGCCGATGGGCGACGTCGGCGTCGCCGGCCGGGATCGTCCGGTCCCCGGGGCCCGGAGGCGTCGGGGCGTCGTCGGGACCCTGATCCGTGCCGCGTCCGGGGTCGTCCGGCGGGGCCGGGTTCCGCCCGCCCATCGGCTCGCGCTCGACATCGGTGGCCATCGTCTCCGACGGTAGGGACGGCACGAGGTTCGGGCCAGGGGCGTGAGGCCCGTTCGTCGGGGGGCCGTCCGACTCATCCCCGGCGATGACCGAGACGCCTGTCGGCCGCCCACTGCGCTTCCGCCAGACGCTCAACGTCCGGCTCCGGCACCCAGTGGAGCGGGGGAGGAATCGGGCGTCGGGGCCGGCTCGTGCCGGCTCGACGGGTCGGTGCCGGGGGAGTCACGGTCGGGTCGTGCCCGGGTGGCGCCGGCCACCACCGAGGAGGCGATGTCGCGGGCGGTGAGGCAGAAGTAGAGGGCCCAGGCCAGGATGCCGAGGAACTTGGAGGAGTCCTCGGCCAGCAACGCCCGGGGTGAAGGGGGCACGAGCTGGTCGACGACCACCGACACCGAGAGGGCCCCCACGCCGGCCAGCAGCAGGGGCCAGCGGGTCCGGGCCAGCTCCGCCCGGCCGCCCAGCCCCCACCACAGCCCGAGGGCGAGGTACATGCAGTAGAAGGCCGACTTGGGCAGACCCACGGCCCGGCTGACCACGATGTGGAGCTGGAACAGGTCGTCGAGCAGGAGCAGGCCGGTGTACAGGCAGCCGCCCCTGAGGAACCGCACCGCCCCCGCCCGGTGTCCGGCGCCACTGATCCAGGCCCCGGCTGCGCCACCGGCCGCAGCCACCGTCCAGCCCAGCACGCCGAGGTTCGACACCAGGCCCGTGTACCAGTGGACGCCGCCGTAGGCGTTGGGATCGAGGAGCAGCTCCTCCATCGGGATCCGGCGCTGGGCGACGAGCAGGGCCAGGGTGAGGGAGCCGAGGAGCCAGACGACGGCGAGCGGCGCCAGCGGACGGAGGCTGGCACTGAGCTTGCGTCGGGAACGGCGCTCGGACACCGCCCTCCAT
>JAWKIL010000055.1:0-3054 GCA_041394285.1 Acidimicrobiales bacterium
GGCCACCACGTCCACGGTGCCGTCGGGACCGACCCGGCTGAGCGTGCCCCGCTCGATCTCCACCACCAGCACCGAGCCGTCGTGCATGGCCACCGGCCCCTCGGGAAACCGGAGCCCGGTGGCAACCGTCTCCATCGCCAACTCGATAGTCACGCGTCGCATCCCCCCGTTCCTGACCGGATGATGATCCCATACCGACGGCGATGCAGCCGCTTCACCACCCGATACCTTGCGGCGATGAGTGTGAATCTCCGCAACTACATCAAGTCGGTCTACGGGTTCGATCACGTGCTGCGGCTCACGCCGGAGAAGGCGCTCACCCGCAAGTCCCCCTGCGTCGGATGGACGGGCAAAGACGTCATCGAGCACGCCATCGGCGGCGTGAAGATGGTGCAGAGTTTCGCCGCCACCGGCAAGGGGCCCAAGACGCTCCCCAAGGTCGGCGCCGATCCGTTGACCGCCTGGGCCAAGCTGCGCGACACCACGCTCGAGGCGCTCGATCAGCCCGGTGTGCTCCAGGCCGTTGCCGAGGATCCGTTCGGCCCCGACTTCGGTCCCATGGCGATCGACGACCTGATCGGTTTCATGGGCGCCGATCTCGTGATCCACACGTGGGATCTGGCCCGCACGGCCAAGGTCGACGAGCGCATCGATCCCGGCCTGGTGAAGGTCACCCTGGCGATGTGGAAGACGCTGCCCGAGGAGGCTCTACGGTCGCCCGGCATGTGCGGGCCGGCCATCAAGCCCGAGAAGGGCGCGTCACCCCAGACCCGCTTGCTGAACTTCGTGGGTCGATCCGCCTGAGATCCCGTTCATCCCGGCGAACCGTGGCGCCCGCGCTCGAATCGCAGCACGGCACGCCACAGTTCGCAGGGATCCCTTCGCTGGGCTGAGTCACCGGGCTGATTCGCCGGGTCAGCAACGGCGGGTCACAACCACCAGGGCGTCGTCGCGCAGGCGACCGCCGGTGTGCTCCAGGGCCAGATCCACGCAGGCGTCGGCGAGCCGCTGAGGGGCGTCGTCGTGGCGCTCGGCGATCAGCTCGGCCAGCCGCTCCTCGCCCAGCAGTTTCCGGCCCTCGGTCCGGGCCTCGTGCAATCCGTCGGTGGTGATCACGAGGAGCTCGCCCGGCGCCACCGGGATGGAGCGCACCTCGTGGGTGACGCCGGGGAAGCCCAGCAGGGGACCGGTGCGGCGCCAATGGGTGAGCTTGCGTCCCTTGACCTGGAGCGGTGGCGGGTGGCCGGCGTTGACCAGCCGCACGTCGCCGTCATCGTCGGGCATCTCCACCAGCACCGCCGTGGCGTTGGTCCGACGCCGCAGCAGCTTGGCGTTGGCGCTGGCCGCGATCTCGGCCACGCCAGCCCCGTTCTCCCACAGGGCGGCGATGTGGGTGCGCAGACCGTAGGCCAGGACGGCCGACTGGGCCCCGTGGCCGGCGATGTCGAACACGGCCAGCAGGGTGGCCGGCGCCGGTAGCTGGCGGCGCAGCACCTGCACCGAGTCTCCCGTGAGGTGGCCGTGCGCCGGCTCGTACCGCATGCCCGTCTCCCACCCCGGGATCTCGGGCCGGGTGACGCTGAGCTCGGTGGTGATGGCCTCCACCACGGCGGTCAGGTCGTCGGCCGACTCGGCCCGCCGCTGCACGTTGTCGAGCCGCTCCCGCAGCTCCCACTCCGTCCGCACGATCACGGCCGACGGCACGAGCACCAGCGCCCCCAGCGCCGCCATCTGCACCACCGAGAACACCGACAGCGCCATGTCGTTGTCGGACGTGAGCCGGGCCAGCCCGGCGGCCACGACGGTCAGCATCAGCGGGGTGCCAGCGATGACCAACGTCAGACGTCGGACGAGGCCCCCGGTCACGCCCCCTTCGAGGAGCCGCCCCAGCACGCCAACGGCCGGGCGGATCAGGACGGCGGCCGAACCCAGCAGAGCGATGCCGAGCCCGGTGTGGAGGGCCATGCCCACCGCCACCGTGCTGCCGAGCTCGCGCCGGTCGACGCCGAGGGCGAAGCCGGCCACCGCCGACGCACCGACCATGGCCGACCCCAGAGCCAGACCCTGGGCCACCAACGGCTTGCGATCGAGCGTGATCAGGAGCAGCGCCCCGCCCACCAGCACGAACGCGGCGCAGGTCTCCACCACCGGACGTCCGCCCACCGGCGTGGTGGCGGCCACCACCCCGGGACGGAACAACCCCTCCACCCACGTGGGGCCGGCCTGAACCAGGTTGAGGGACAGCTCCACCGCCCCGACCGCGGTGAGCCCGGCGGCGCAGGCGGCCCCGATCCAGCGGCTGGCGCCCTGCCGCCCGGCCGCCAGCGCCGCTGCCCCGCCCAGCGCCAGGCCGATCGCCGTGTTGGGATACATCGGGGGCAGGCTGGGCGACAGCTCGACGATCCGGTCGTTGTCCACGGCGTAGCCGACCAGCACGAGGAGCCCGACCCCCATCACCACCCAGGCCAGGGCGTTGCCCACCTGCTGGAGGCGCCGCGTGTCGGCCGCCCGCTGGCGGGGTAGCGCCAGGGCCGGATCGCCGTGCGGCTGGTCGAGCGAGCGCGGGAGCTGCCACCAGCCCACGCGCTCAGCCGAACGCGCCTCGCTTCGCCTGCCGAGCACGGGCCGATTCTACCGGGTCGGGTGGTGGCCGTCTGGCGGCGGCCGTCACATGCCGCCGTCAACTGTGACAGGGGCCACCAGGCCCGAACAGAAGGTTACCGTACGCCCCTGTCGGGTCTTTTCGCTGGTCACCAGCGCCCTGTTCATTCCGGTGTAAGTAGGGCGTCAGATTTGGGACCTTTGATCGTCACTGGCAGCTGCCTTTTCCCGAAACGCGGCTGCCGTACGTTGTGGAAGGCAACGACGCAGGATCACGGGCCGGTTGTTGCTGACGGGCATCACGGGTCCTGCCGGAACGGGAGAACCGACCATGCCTACCGAGACCGAGCTGTTCACGCAGATACGTCGAGCTACCGCCCTGAAGCAGGCCGAGAAGGATCGCACGATCCATCTCGAGGAGTATGTGGAGTTGGTGCGGGGGTGTCCGACGGT
>JAWKIL010000056.1:0-2603 GCA_041394285.1 Acidimicrobiales bacterium
GTCACCGGCACCGCCGCCACCGGGCTCACCATGGTCACGCCGATGAACACGGCGGCGGCGCCGAGGCCGAGCAGGGAGACGACAGCGGCGCCGCCGGAGGCAGCGAACAGGCCGGTGCCGCCCGCCGCCAGGCCGGCGGCCAGGATCAGCGTGCCGACGGCCAGGCGGACCGTACCGGTCCGGGTGCCGGCGGCGGCACCGTCACGCAGGGCCACGATGGGGGCCACCCGGGCCGCCTTGCGGGCCGGGCCGATGGCCGAGACCATCGTGGCTCCGATGCCCACCACGAGGGCCACGATCACGGTGCGGGCCGAGATGACGAGCGCCATGTCGGGCAGGGAGGCGCCGAGGGCGTCGAACAGGGCGATGAGGGCCTGAGCCACCAAGGCTCCGGCCCCGATGCCGAGCAGCGACGACACGATGCCGATCACCAGCGCCTCTCCCAGCACCGAGCGGCGGATCTGGCGGGGGTCGGCCCCCACCAGGCGCAGCAGACCCAGCTCCCGCGTCCGTTGGCTCAGGACGATGGCGAAGGTGTTGTAGATGATGAAGATCGACACGAAGAGCGACACGGCGGCGAAGCCCAACAGCACGTTGCCCATGATCGAGATGCCCTGGTTGAAGCCGTCCTGCTGCTCGCTGAGCAGGGTGGCGTTGTCGACCACCTCGGTGCCCGGGGCCAGGGAGGCGAGCGCCGCCTGCACCGCTCCCCGGTCGGCCCCGTCGGCCAGGGCGATGGCCACCGAGTCGACACCGGTCTCGCCGGTCAGCCGCTGGAGGCTGGCCGTGGGGAACTGCATGAGCGTGGCGCCGAGCGTGGCGTTGTCGGCCCCGAAGCGGGTGAGGCCGGTGAGCGTCTCGGTCACGGTGCCGGTGGGGGTGAGCACGTCGTAGGTGCCGCCCAGGCTGAACCCGTGGGTGGCGGCGGCGTCGACGTCCATGGCGAACTCGCCGTCGGCGGTGGGGGCACGCCCCTCCACCAGGGTGAAGCTCGACAGGGCCGGGTCGTCCACCCAGTTCACGGCGATCTGGGGCGGCCCGTTCGTGCCGATCAGCTCACCGTCGGGTGGGATGGGCCGGATGGCGTTGTCGGGAGCACCGACCACGGGGGCGGCGGCGACCACCCCGTCGGTGGCGGCCGCCTGGGCCACCAGGGAGTCGGGCAGGTTCGGGGTCTCGCCGAAGTCGGGGTCGACCGGGCGGACCATCAGGTCGGTGCCTCCCACGATCTCGGCCGACAGGCCGTCGAACTGCTGGCGCAGCCCGTCGGTCAGCACGAAGGAGGAGACGACGAACGACACCGCCAACACCACGGCGAAGGCCGTGAGGGCGAAGCGGACCCGGTTGCCCGCCAGGTTCTTGAGGGTGAGACGCAACATGTCAGGTTCTCGGTTTCATCAGGTCGGTGAGGTCAGATCGGTTCAGCGCGTCGCCGGGCTCACTGGCCCAGGTTCCGCATGGCGTCGAGCACGGTGTCGGCGGTGGGATGGTCGAGCTGGCCCCGGAGGCGGCCGTCGGCCAGGAACACCACCCGGTCGGCGTAGGAGGCGGCCACCGGGTCGTGGGTGACCATCACGATCGTCTGCCCCAGCTCCACCACGGCCCGGGCCATGAAGCCCAGGATCTCGGCCCCGGTGCGGGAGTCGAGGTTGCCGGTGGGCTCGTCGGCGAACACGATCTCGGGCCGGCTGGCCAGGGCCCGGGCCACGGCCACCCGCTGCTGCTGGCCGCCCGACAGCTCGCTCGGGCGGTGGCGCAGACGGTCGCCCAGGCCCACGGTGGCGATCACGTGCTCCACCCACCTCATGTCGGGGGTGGTGCCGGCCAGGTCCATGGGGAGCCGGATGTTCTCGGCTGCGCTGAGCGTCGGGATCAGGTTGAAGGCCTGGAAGATGAAGCCGATGCGGTCCCGGCGGAGCTGGGTGAGCTGGCGCTCGTTGAGCTGGGTGAGGTCGGTGGACCCGATCACCACCCGGCCCGACGTGAGCTGGTCGAGCCCGGCCAGGCAGTGCATCAGGGTGGACTTGCCCGACCCCGACGGGCCCATGATGGCGGTCATGCGGCCCTTGTCGAAGGTGACGTCGACCCCGTCGAGGGCCCGGACGACGGTGTCGCCCTTGCCGTAGACCTTGGTGGCGCCGACGGCGGCCGCCGCGGCGGCGATGGGCTCGGGCCCCACGCTGGCTCGGGCGGCGGCGACGATGGGGGCGGGGACGGTGGTGGATCGGCTCATGGGACTTCCCTCTCAGTGCGAATCTTCGGTAGATCCGAACCTAGGAAACGCTCCGTCAGCCGCCCATCGGGCCTTGTACCGATAGCACCCTGAGGGGTCCCGGAGGCCGTCTCAGGGTTCTCCCCCGATCCCGTCTCAGGGTTGCACCGCCCCCCGGGCCGAGCCGGGGGCCAGCCCCCGGAGGCGATCAGCCGCCCAGCTCCTCGACCAGCTGGTTGAGTCGGGCCTCCTGTTGGGCGAAGGCGGCCTCGAGGGTCTCCACCCGGCGCCGGAGCTCCACCACCTCCCGGGCCAGGGCCCCGCCTGTGTTCTGCTGCCCGGGGGCGTCACCGGTGACGGCCGGCGGCACCAGATCACGGCGCTCGGGCGC
>JAWKIL010000057.1:0-2086 GCA_041394285.1 Acidimicrobiales bacterium
CGCCGGGCCCGGGATCGTCGGAGAGCTCCACGGTGCGGAAGCCACCGGTGGCGAGCTCCGTGACCACCACCGCCCACACCGGCTCGCCGGGGTGGAACCGGCCGTAGTGTCGGCGTCCGTCGCCCACCACATCGGCCACGGCCGCCGGGTCGGCGAGGAGCGCCAGGCGGTCCCGGTATCGATCGTGGGGTGCCGGGCCGGCGGTCATCATCCGGCTACGGCGGCGGCGAGGTCGGCCAGGGAGGTGAGGCGGACCATCGGGTGGGTGGCCAGCAGAGCCAGCAGCTGGTCGATGGCGGCCAGGCCCTCCGGGTCGGTGACGGCGTGGTGGAGCATGATGCCGGTGGCGGCTCCCTCGCTGTCGGCCAGAGAGGAGGCGAGCCGCTCGGCCCGCTCGATCGGGCCCCACGGCCGGCCCCCGGTCTTGCCGAACCAGTCGAACGTCACCGGGATCTCGATCAGGTCGGGCCGGCCGAACCGCTCGGCGGTGTGATCGCGCGACAGCACCCGCCAGCCGAGCTCGGCCAAGAGCTCCGCCGTCACCGCCGTGCAGCGGTTCCACGGCGGCGTGAAGACGGGATCGACCAGGGGCCCGAGTTGGGCGGCCAGGCGACGGGAGCCATGAAGCAGGTCGAGTTGCTGGTCGTGACGGGACCGGCCGGGGCCGAATTCGCAGGCGCGGCCCTCCAGCTCGTGGTTGGCGTGGCAGCGGCCGTGCTGATGGAGGCGGACGTGACCGGATTCGGTCCACCGGACCAGATCGGCGGCCACCGCATCGTCGAGGGCGTCGGGGATGACGGCCAGATCGATCACCACGCCGTGGCCCCCTGCCGTGGACACCAGCGCCGCCAGGTGGTCGTGGCCCCAGCCGGCATCGTCGTCGCGGACGAACGCCGCCGTGGGGGTGGACCTCGTGTCGAGCGCAGCGCGGACCGGATCGAGCCAGGAGGTGTCGGCCGTGCTCAACTGCCGGCCACCGGCGTGGGGGGTGCGGCGTCGAGATCCAGGTGCGGCGCACCCAGAGCGTCGGGGAGGCAGTCGGGTCGGCCGATGCCCACCCACTCGAAGCCAGCGGTGGCCGCCGCCTCGGGATCGATAAGGTTGCGGCCGTCGACCAGGAGCGGGCGGGCCATCGACGAGGCCAGCTCGGGGTGGACCAGATCGAGATACTCGGGCCACTCGGTGACCACGATGGCGGCGTCGGCCCCGGCCAGGGCGTCGGCCGCGCGCTCCACCTTCACCGTGCCCGGCGGGAGCGCGTCGAGCACCTGGTCGCCCACCACCGGGTCGTGCACCACCAGGGTGGCGCCCTCAGCGGCCAGCCGGGCCGCCAGCACCAGGCTGGAGGCCTCCCGCAGGTCGTCGGTCCCGGGCTTGAAGGCCAGCCCGAGCAGGGCGATCCGCGCCCCTTGGAGCTGGCCCAACCGGTTGGCCAGGTGCACCACGATCCGCCGCTTCTGCAACTCGTTGACCTCGATGACGGCCGACAGCAGCTGGAAGTGGTAGCCCGAGTTGCCAGCCAGCTGTTTGAGAGCGGCCACGTCCTTGGGGAAGCACGATCCGCCGTAGCCGATCCCGGGGTTGAGGAACGCGGCGCCGATCCGGCTGTCGAGCCCCATGCCCCGGGCCACGGTGGCCACGTCGGCTCCCACGGCGTCGCAGACGTTGGCGATCTCGTTGACGAACGAGATCTTCGTGGCGAGGAAGGCGTTGGCCGCCAGCTTGACCATCTCGGCCGAGGCCACGTCGCACTGCACCACCGGTGCCCCCAGCGGGGTCCAGAGGGCGGCCACGGCGTCGGCGGCGGAGCCGGGCTGGCCGGCGTCGTCGGAGCCCAGCACCACCCGTTCGGGATGGAGCACGTCGTGCACGGCCGAGCCCTCCCGCAGGAACTCCGGATTCGACACGTAGCGCACGCCGTGGCGGCCGGTAGCCCGCAGGTGCCGGGTGATCCGGCGGCCGGTGCCGGCCGGCACCGTGGACTTCATTACCATCACCAGCTCGGTGCCGGCGGGTATGGCGGCCACCACCGCCTCCACGCGCGACAGGTCGGCGTCGCCGCTGGGGCCGGGCGGGGTGTCGACGG
>JAWKIL010000058.1:0-1690 GCA_041394285.1 Acidimicrobiales bacterium
CGTGGTGTTCAACGGAGCGGCCAACCGGCTGGTCCGGTCGGTGGGCATCGAACCCCGGGAGGAGCACCAGGTCCACCGCTCGATGGAGGAGCTGGCGTACCTCATCCGGACCTCCGGACGGTCGGGGGCCCTCGACCCCGAGTCGCACAGCCTGCTGACCCGGACCCTCCGCTTCGGCGACAAGACCGCGGCCGACGCCCTCACACCCCGGGTCCACATCGAGGGTGTCCCGGTGGCGGCCACCGTGGCCGAGCTGGTCGAAGTGGCGGCCCGGGTCCAGCACAGCCGGTACCCGGTGTTCGACGGCGACCTCGACAACGTCCGGGGCGTCGTGGCCATCACCGCCATCTTCGACACCGCCGCCGGCGAACGGTCCCGGCGGCCGGTCACGGAGATCATGGTGGAACCCCTCGTGGTCCCCGAGACCCGGCACCTGATCGACATCCTCGACGACTTCCGGGCCAGCGGCACCGAGATGGCGGTGGTGATCGACGAGCACGGCGGCACCGCCGGGATCCTGACCATGGAGGACGTCCTGGAGGAGATGGTCGGAGAGGTCGACGACGAGCACGACGAGGCGAGCCCCCAGATGACCGGGATCGGCGACGGTGTGTACCTGGTGGCCGGCACCCTCCACCTCGACGAGACCGCCGACCAGACCGGTCTCGAACTGCCGGAAGGGGAGTACGAGACCATCGCCGGGTTCATCCTCGACCGGTTGGGGCGGATCCCCGCCCCCGGCGACACCCTGGCCTTCAACGGCTGGACCGTCAACGTGGTGGAGATGGACGGGCTCCGGGTGGCGTCGGTCCAGCTCGTCGCTCCCCCGGGGGCCGGGGTCTGATGCTGGCCACCGACCCGGGCCCGGCCGGCGCCACGCTGGCCTGGTACCTGATCGCCGCTGTCGTCCTCATCGCCCTGAACGCCCTGTTCGTGGCGTTCGAGTTCGCCATCCTGGCCGCCCGCCGTTCCACCTTCGAATCCCCCCGGTTGGCCGATCGCCGCAGCTCGCGGGCCGCGCTGGCGTCGATGTCGGACCTGTCGATGCAGCTGGCCGGGGCCCAGCTCGGCATCACCATGGCCTCGCTGGGGTTGGGCTACGTGGCCGAACCGGCGTTCGAGACGGTCATCGCCGATCTGCTCGGCGGGGTCCTCTCGGAGGGGGCAGTGCACGCCGTCGGGATCGCGGGGGCCCTCGGCATCGTCGTGTTCCTGCACCTGGTGCTGGGTGAGATGGTGCCCAAGAACCTGGCCCTGGTGGCCCCCGACGGGGTCACCCGCTGGTTGGTCCTCCCGTACCGGGCCTACCTCGCCCTGTTCCGGCCCTTCGTCCGCCTCCTCAACGCCCTGGCCGGCGCCGGCTGCCGGCTGGTCGGGGTGGAGCCCCGGGACGAGCTGGTGGCGGTCCACTCGGCGTCGGAGCTGGCCGCCATCGTCTCCCACTCCAGCGAGGAGGGGGCCATCGGGGCCGAGGACGCCCAACTCCTGACCGGGGCCCTCGACTTCGCCCTGCGCCCGGTGGGGGAGGTGGCCACTCCGGTCGCCGCGCTGACCAGCCTGCGCCTGGGCTCGACGGCGGCCCAGGCCGAACGGGTCGTGGCCGCGTCGGGCCAGGAACGGATCCCGATCCTGGGCAACGACCCGGAGCCCCGGGTGGTCGGCTACGTCCACGCCCGGGACCTTCTCACGA